>CAWFWH010000006.1:0-1159100 GCA_963819405.1 uncultured Acidobacteriaceae bacterium
GCACGCAATCAGCAGAAGCGCAACTACTGCTCCGAATAACATCCATGAAGCCAGGCGCACGTCATAGAACTGTCGGTCCCGCAAGGAGCGCACCATGAGATGAACCTCTTTGCGTAAAGACGTAGGTACCGTTGCCTGCGTGGCTCGGAAGAAGGGCTGCAGTTCCTCGCGCGCTTGTTGAAGCGACACGCCATCTCTCAACCTTGCAAAGGTACGCAAGAATCGGCCCGTGCCTCCACGCCGCTGCTGCGTTTCATCCAGTTGTTGCGGCAGAAGGACGTCCGCCGCGCCTAGCGTAGGCAGCTCGAAGGTCTTCGGGAGCACGCCGATGATTCTTGTTGGTTGATCGTCCAGGATTACAGTTTTCTCGAGCATCGCTGGATTCGCGCCAAAGCGGGATTTCCATAAGCCACAGGAGATCAGCGCAACACGCGGCGCATTCGGGACATCGTCACGGCGTGTGAAATCGCGGCCGAGCATGGGCGCCACGCCAAGCGTCGATAGAAAATTAGCCTCAACCGGAGTACATCTGACCCGGACAGGCTGACGATCACCCAAGTCCGAGTCAAGCCAGGGCGAGAGCGAAGTGACAGCTTGGAACGGCGGTAGCCGGTGGCGCCAATCCACGTAGCCGCTGCCGAGCATGAACTCGTTGTCGTCTATCGGCCCCGTGATGCCAAAGGAGACCAGGCGATCCGCTTTGGGATAGGGAAGACTGCGGAACAATAGCCGGTCGACGACGCTGAACACCGCCGTAGTTGCGCCAATGCCGATCGCCAGCGTCAGTACAGCAATCGCCGTGAACAGTGGAAATTGCCGAAAACCTCGGAGCGCGAAATGGATGTCCTGCAGAACTGTTTCGATCCAACTACGAAAACCGATGGAATTCATTCTGCCATTAGGGTAGCATTCTACATAGGCGATTTTCTTAGGCGCTCACGCAATTGCGCCGTGTGCATGCGATGGCATTTGAGGCAAAGCGTGCGCATGTTGGAGACGTCGCATTCTCCGCCGCCCTCGATCACCGGCACAATATGATCGGCATCCCAGAGGCTTTTGCGCCCTCTAAGTCCCCACTCTGCCGCAGCGCGCATTCGAGCGGAACCGCGCAGCCGCTTGATATGGTTCATTTGAGCAACGCAATCCACGCCGCAGAGCGCGCATTTACCGCGATCCCGCTCGAAAACTCTGTCGCGAAGATGACCTGGGTCGCTCCGCAGCTTCCATTCTTCGACGCACCACTCCGAACAAAAAGTAAGCCGCCCGGGCGGCACTTCCAGATTGCACCATCGGCAGAGACAGCGGCCATTGGGCCCTTTGGCGAGCGTGTCACGTTCCGCTCGACCGCCCGGCATCGCGCGCTGCCTGCTCATGGAAACAGGATACAGGTGAAATGTTTAGACAGTTTCGGGTTATGTCCGCGGACGGCTTCGGAAGATGAGTACCGCGGCGGCATTGCTGATTAAAACGGTACCGCCGATTTTGGCCGCGTAGCTTACACGGCTGGATACGTCGATGATGGGATACACAGCGATAAGCACCGCAATGAGACTTGAAAAAAAGCCCGCGGCAGATACGAATTTCAGCCAAGCGGGCAAGTCTTGCCGAAACTTTCTGGCCCCGAGCAGCGGAAGAGCAAACAATGCCACATAAGCAATTCCGTAGTGAGCTGTCGACGCATTCTGCAACAGTTGCATGGCTTCCTGTTCGTGTACGCCAAGCATGCTCAGTACCACCAGGACCATGGCCAGCGAGCTCACAAACAGAATGGAGTTCACCGGAGTCTTCCAGCGCGGGTGAAGAGCCGTGAACCAGCTCGGCAAAAGGTGATCCCATCCAGCGGTCATGGGAAGCCGCGTCAACCCCGTGAAAATCAGACTGGCGGCGGCTATCGCACGGCCCAGCAGCAGGAAAATTGCAAAGGGCGCGATCAATGCGCCGAATCCCGTACTCCCGAAAGCCATGCGAAAGGTCTGGGGAATGGGTCCGATAAGGTTGATAGGACGGTCCCCAACGAACGCCAGCACCGAGCTGGTTCCGAAGATGAACATGAGCGCGATAATGGGCGCCGAAATCACGACCGATTGACCGATTGTGCGAGCCGCGCTCCGGCACTCTCCCGCCATGATCGCGACGTATTCGAATCCACTTAACGCTCCTATCGTCATCTGGCCAAACACCGCCAGACTGAACCAACTGGCCTCGGGCATCTTCCATGGAATCGCGGTGTAAGCCAAATGTTCGCCTCTGATCACGGGCCATAAAGGAAGAAGCAAAAGGATCGCGTACGCCAGCAGGATCATCGCGCTCCCCGCGTTGTGCAGCCATTTGCCGACGCCCAGGCCTCGGATGGCCACAAGCGAGATTGCGGCGACAACCAGCGCGATCAGCGCTGAAGTTGCTATTCTGCTCGCCGGCAGCCACTCGGCACGGGCGCCCACGATATACGAGAGGTCTGTCGGAATCACAAATAGAATCGATGCGACACAGACAATCGCATAAGCCCACAAATTCCAGGCGATCAGGAAACCGAAGAATTCACCGAAGCCGATTTTCGCCCACTGATAGAGACCGCCTTCGAGCGGCATCTCGCGATTGAGATAGATAACGACCGCGGCTAACGGCAGATAGTAGAGCAGCATGGCCGCGAGCCAAAACGCAACGTGCGCTTTGCCCAATTTCGCCGCAACTCCCACCCAAGCGGAGCCCACGACGCAAAGTATCTGAGCAAGCACAAGATCGCGCAGCCCCAGCGTTCTGAGCAATCCGTGACTAGCTGCCGGGTCAGATCGCGTCGAAACTTTGGCCGCACTCGCCAAGATCAGAACATGATGTCACAAACGCGATGGCGTCCGCCCACAAGCGCTGAACTTAACAAGGTTCGCCTCTTTTCATTTGTCCGATACAGTCCTACTACTTTCGGTTCGGATGGTTGCATCGGTGGCGATGCGACGCGGCGTACCGTGTAACTCCCAAATCTCGACAGTTCCTTTGCTCGTTCCGAATAGTAGCGAGTGTCCATCGGTCAGTACGATGATATTGCTAGTCGGCTTCAGATCGGGCAGCTCCGATTCTTCGCCGTTCTCGGGGTTCCACAACCTCAGGGCTGTTCCAAATCCTGCGTACGCGATTTCATGACTGGCCTTTGGCATTATTGCGATCGTGTGCACGTACTCGTTGTGAGGATCTGATCACGTCAAGAGATTGTAATGCTGCAGGTCCCATGCGTACACGCGTCCGTCCTGGGAACCCATAAATACTGACCGTCTTTCTCCGTCGATCGCTATTGGCCCGAACGTTGGGTATTGCCGGTCTGCAGTCAGGCATCCCAACAGGTGACCGTACTGGTCCCAAACTCTCGGCCAGTGTCCAGCATTGAAGATCAACGCGTCATCGGGACTGAACGCAACCTCACCATAGACACTCGAACAGCAAATCGTGCTAACGGTCGCTCGTGACCGGAGATTTAACACTTGGATCTTGCTTTGCCCTGTAATCGTGAGAAGTTCGGTCCCAGCGCTGTTAAAACGCACTGTGCCGTAGTTCCGGCGATCAGAGCGCAGACTAAAGGAGTGTTTTGATCGGTCAGTCGCTAAGAATTGGATGCTCTCGTTCGCAATTGCGAGGAACCGGTCATCGGGAGAAAATCGCAGATCATTAAGGACGCCACGATCGCCACTCACGGTTCTACATGAGCCAAACTTGTCGCGATCACAAATCATGATCACGCCACAACAAGTTCCCGCAGCGAGCCATCGCCCGCTGTGACTAATGGCTACGTAGGTGATAGCTCGATCCGGTTTGGAACGGTGAGTGAGCGTTAGTACGCACACCAAGCTCAGGAGACACATCCCCGTCATCACGCTTGGCCAGAAGTATCGTTCCAAACACAATTTGACAAGGAACACGAACGCTTTGTTCCCTAAAGATGCCCAGCATAAGAACCCCCGGCCTGTCCCTAAGGTCATCTGGAACGTAAAACACGATCACCAGAAACTTGCCGGGCGACCGCTGCAGTCGATTTCTCTAAAGGGCGTAAGTTTACGCTTATACGACTGCGCACGCAACGGGCTACTTGACTGCCGCTACACCGCGATTTTCTGATCCGCCATGCGCAGCGGGCTCTCATGTCCGCGCGCCGTCACCCGCTCAACCGCGACGATTCGCCCATCCACTACCAGCAAAGCTTCGTCGAAATTGTTCACAGTCGGGCAGACGTGTCTCGGAATCAAATAAAGTTGATCGCCAATCGCAGGCAGGTCGTGACTTGCCGCACCCTCGATAGGCAGATGTTCCTCGCTCGGTTTCAACGGCCGCAAACCGGGATGCCCAATGACCGAACATGTCGGCACACCGGCATCTGCTGAAACGCTCTTATGACCCGCATCGCAAGTGACGTACTCGGCCGTCGGGTGACTCACCACCGTTGAAAGAACCGCAGCGGCTGGCACGTACCTGTATTCGGAAAGTTGCTCGAGGCTGGTCGTATCGTTATAAACCACAGTCCCGGGCGAGATGCGCTGCACGAAAGAGGCATTGCGAAAACCGGGATAAGATACGGCGAAAGGTGCCGCGGGCGTTCCCGAAGTAATCACTTCACCCACCTTCACGTTTGCAGCCTCGAGTGCCTGCACAATCTGCAGCAGCCGATCGTAGCCTTCGTGCGCGCGAGCCTCGCGCTCAGACGGCGGAACTCCGGACATATGACCGTCGTAATAGTGAACACCGCGGAACTGGCTGCCAACTTCGCGCGCGAGCTTCACGATATCGCCACTCCGATCCTGGCTGATTCCCGTACGGTTCATGCCTGGATTAATATCGATGAAAATTCCGATATCCGTTCCGCGCCAAACGGCAGCTTGCTCACCAGTTTCGATTAAGACCGAGACGCGCGTCCGCGAAAAATGTTCGGCGATCTCGCGGGTGCGCCGGGCGTTCGCGCCCATCACCGAATACGCAAGCAATACGTCCGCAGCGCCCGCCTCGCATGCCGTAAGCAGCTCGAGCGTTGTGGAACATTTGAAGTGCCGAACGCCATGATCGATTAGTCGCCGCAGAATGGCGCCAAGTTTCGCGGTCTTGATGTGAGGACGCCAGCGCTCCGGATCGTTTCCCACCATCGCCAGCGTGGTCTCGATGTTGGCATCTACCAGATCCGGGTATATCAGCAATGCGGGAGTGATGATGCGATCCGCATTCTGAACCGCATACGCATCGAGCTGAAGTTCCATCACGCCTATTCCGGCTTTCGCTTGCGCGGGCGGCGTGATTGGCTCGTCCCGGCGGGACGCTTGCGCGGTGCAGCCTTCTTCGGCTTGGCCGGCGGCGGATTCGGCTCGAAGATAGTTGGTTGGCCTTCGACAATCGGTTGTGGCTCGTCTTCCTCTTCCATCGCTGCCTCTGGTGTGGGTTCCGGCAACGCAGGAGGATAGAACTCGGCGCCTAAGTGTACGATGAGTCCCCGCTCTTCATCCGGCTCGGTGCGAACGACAGTTTTGTCTTGCGCGTAATTCAAGAACTCGGAGAACCGTTGAAACCCGAATCGCGCAAGGTTGAAATCGGGGTGCTCGCTCTGCATCCACTGTTCCAACTCTTCCGTGCTCGCGCCGCTCTCCTCGAGTTCCATGCGATGCGTTTCCAGCACGTCGCGCAAAGGTGGCAACGCCTCCTCGGGCCTCGGAGCCGCCTTTTCTGGCGTATGACCTCCTCTGCGCTCGATGACGTAACGCCCACCTGACCCGCTAACGTTTATGAACTCCGCCTTCTTCAGCTTTTCGACGAAATCAGAGAAGCTGCCCGCGCCATACGCTCGCTCACTGAAGGCGGGATCGAGTTGTAGCATGGTGCTCTTCAGCAGCCCCAGCTGCGGTTGCACGGCCCGGCGCTCCAGCACTTGCAATGCGCGCTCGACAAGCGGCATTGCTTGCGAAAGCTCTAACGGAGCAGGCCGCTGACCACGCTCCCGCTTGTCCTTGCGTTCGGGGCGCTCGCCTCGGTCGCCACGCTCACCGCGCTCCCGCCGGTCGGGCATTGGGAGCGGAATAATACGATCGCCATCTTCGAGCAGCGACTCGTAACTCACAAATTCGTGGCAGTTCTGTTGAAGAATCGTGCTGGTGAACGCTTTCCCGCCAACCACGAACACCGTCTTCCCGTACTCCTTTAGTTTGTTGACCAGCGGAATAAAATCGCTGTCGCCGCTGACGATAGCGAACGCGTTCACGTGCGCGTGCGTGAATGCCATTTCCAGCGCATCCAGCGCCAAATTGATGTCGGCCCCGTTCTTGTCGCCACGCGGCGAAGGAATGCGCTGCACCATCTGCACCGCATTTTCAGCCATTTGTCGAGTCGCTCCTTCTTGGCGGCCCCAATTCGCGTACGCGAACTTTGCGACGATGTCGCCGCGCTCCTTTAACGCGCTCAGCGCCACCGCTACGTCGAATTCACGCCGAAGAGTCGATTTCACGCCAATTTCGATATTGTCGTAATCGACGAACACGGCGATGTTCAGTCTGTCTTGCATTAATTTCCTTTTTCTGTCCGGTGCTCCGTTCTGAAACGAATCGAAGGCGACACGGATCATGTCCTTGCCGAGACTATGCTCAAGCTACCTGTTTCACTGAATCGCGAATGAAATGAATGATCTTTTCCAGCGAGGCGCCTGGCTGAAACACTTCAGCGACGCCGAGCTTCTTAAGTTCCACCGCATCTTCGTCGGGAATAATTCCACCAACCACGACCAAAACATCGGTCATTTCCTTTTCGCGCAGCAACTCCATAATGCGCGGCACAATAGCATTGTGCGCGCCCGACAGAATGGATAAACCAATCACTTGGACATCCTCCTGCAGAGCTGCGTTTACGATCATTTCCGGGGTTTGCCGGAGACCCGTGTAGATCACTTCCATACCGCCGTCGCGCAAAGCGCGTGCTATCACCTTCGCGCCGCGGTCGTGTCCATCGAGGCCAGGCTTGGCCACGAGTACACGTATTGGAATACTCATACCTACACTGTCCAGATTATAGAACGTATCCGCAAATTCAGCTTCTCATCGCCGAACTTACGTCTACACTCAATAGGAGCAACGACATGAGCGAGCAAACATTTAACGAGCCGCGAATAGCTCTCAATCGCATCTACACCCGCACCGGCGACGCTGGGCAGACTCATTTGGCGGGCGGCCAGCGCGTCTCAAAAGACGATCTGCGCATCGATTCCTACGGCACCGTAGACGAGTTGAACGCCTTCGTGGGAGCGGCGCGCGCGACCGCGGAAGATCTCTCCCGCACTGTAGACCGCCTTCGCGAGCTCGCCGCTACTTTGAAGCGCGTCCAGCATGAGCTGTTTAATCTCGGCTCCATTCTGGCAACGTTGCCGCAAGATGTTCATCCGAAACAGGCTCGCGTCACTATTGCCGATGTCGAGCAATTGGAACGCGACATCGATCGGAGCAACGGAGAATTGCAGCCTCTTCGCTCCTTCGTGCTGCCCGGCGGAACGCGGCTCGATGCAGAGCTGCACATCTGCCGAACAGTTTGTCGAAGAGCAGAGCGCTTGCTGGTCGCTTTGGCCAGAGACCAGACTGTGCCCGATGAGGCTTTGCAATATTTGAATCGTCTTAGCGATGCCTTCTTCGTTTGGAGCCGCTGGGTGAATCACGTGACCGGCGCTCCGGAGACGCTGTGGGAGCCCAACGCGGCCGCAAGCGGGAGCGAAGATCGCTGAAGCGCCGCTTCCGATGGATTCACAACAAAAGGGTATTGCCGGATCGGGCGATCATTGGGCGGCCCTCACGGCCAGCTTTCTCGGCTGGACGCTGGACGCTTTCGATTTCTTCCTGGTTGCCTTTTGCCTTACCGCCATAGGTAAGGACTTTCATCAGTCGGACACGGCGGTCGCGCTATCCATCACGCTCACGCTCGCATTTCGGCCCGTAGGCGCCTTCATCTTCGGCTTGATCGCAGATCGCTACGGACGCCGATTGCCGCTGATGATCGATCTCATCTTCTACTCCGTCATCGAAGTCGCAACAGGCTTTTCGCCGAATTTCACAACCTTCCTGATTTTGCGCGCTCTATTCGGAATCGGTATGGGAGGCGAGTGGGGCGTCGGCGCTTCCCTCGCCATGGAAAAAGTTCCAGCGAAATGGCGCGGCCTCTTGTCCGGCTTCCTGCAACAGGGATACGCTCTCGGCAATCTGTTAGCCGCTCTTTGCTATCTGTTCCTGTTCGATAAGTGGGGATGGCGTCCATTGTTCTTTCTCGGCGGATTGCCTGCGTTACTCGCCTTATTCGTCCGTTTTCGCGTGAAAGAATCGGAGGTTTGGGAGAAATCGAAACAAGAAAGCTGGAGCCAGCTTGGCGGCAGCATCGTAAAACATTGGAGATTATTTCTGTATCTCGTCCTGCTTATGACCGGCATGAACTTTGCCTCGCACGGCACTCAAGATATGTATCCGACATTTCTGCAGCGCTTCTGGAAATTCGGCACAGTCGAGCGCTCCGTTATATCCGCCATCTCAATGGTCGGCGCGCTTACTGGCGGCGTTGCGGTCGGCTTGCTTTCCGATCGCATCGGAAGAAGGCGGGCGATCGTGCTCTCGTTGTTAGCAGGAATTTTACTGACCCCGCTATGGGCATATGCCCCAAGAGTCGGCCTGCTTGTGACGGGCGCATTTCTAATGCAATTCTGCGTGCAAGGCGCCTGGGGTGTTATTCCCGCTCATCTGAGCGAGCTTTCGCCCAATAATATACGAGGATTTATGCCGGGATTTGCCTATCAATGCGGTGTCCTGCTGGCCGGTTCGGTGGGCGCGCTCGAAGCGACATTTGCGGAACACATGAGCTACGCGACTGCCATGGCCGTGACTGCCGCAACGGTTTTCGCCCTCACCGCCATCATTGCCGGATTAGGACACGAGAAAAAAGGAATCGAGTTCGCCGATCCGCAACACTAGGGATGGGCGCGTTTGTCCCAAGCCGTCTTTTGGCGCGTGGACAAACCTGCCCGTCCCGGCCTCCGAACCAGAGAGACCGCCCGCAACACTAGCGACAACCCCCGGTTCTCAGGTCACCCGAATGATAGACTGTAATCCTCCTTACCTGCTGTATTGGTTTAGAGGGAAAGTGATAATACTTGTTCACTCCTAACGGCCTCCTGCCGATACGCGTCGCGTCCGCAATTTCTTCGATCCTCGGCTCCTGTGAGCGGGTCGGAGGATGAGCGTTCACCTCGTTAATCCGAGTGACATCTCGTTTGGTACCGCGGTGATCACACCCCGCTGGCTGTATGTTCTAGCAGCGGCCACGCCTAGTTCTTTCGGCACTCCTCAAATCTGCGATGAGACCCTGGAACAACTCGATCCGCTGAGTGTTCAGGCCGGCGACGTAGTGGGCATCGGTATTCACACGGGTAATGCGTTGCGCGGTTACCAGATCGGCAGAATGGTGCGAGAGCGCGGCGCCTGGGTCATCTTCGGTGGAATACACGCCACGCTATATCCGGACGAAGCTCTCAGCCTGGGCAGTGCCCACTCGGTCGTGAAAGGCGACGGCGATGTGATCTGGGCGCAAGCATTGAGCGATTGCATCGCGGGCGCGCCTCTCCCCATGTACGAAGGCGGAAGAATCGAACCCGACCAATTCCTGCCTGCCCGTTGGGACCTGTTGCCAAAGGACAGCTATATGTGGGCTTCGGTCCAGACCGTTCGCGGATGCGCCAAGCACTGCTCGTTTTGTTCGGTGTGGCGAACGGACGGTCAACGCCCCAGGCAGCGCGCTTCTGAGCGTGTCGTGCAGGAAGTTGTAGAACTGCGCCGCAAAGGCTTTCGCTTTATCGCTCTGGCCGACGATAACTTCTACCCCGTAACTTTGACCGACCTGAAATTGGCCGAGCGGCAAAGGAACCAGCCACGGCTCAACGAATTGCATTCCATTCGAGACGAACGGTTCGAGCTGATGGCGCGCTTAGCTGAGCTTCCGGCCGACATGGTTTTCTACACGCAAATCACCATGGAAGCAGCCGAAGATCCGGAATTTCTGGAAGCGATGCGCAAGGCTCGAATCAAAGGCGCATTGGTGGGCGTGGAGGCCGTCACCGCGGAAGGTCTCAAAGCTGTGTACAAGGATTTCAATTGTTCCGGCGAAAATCTGGTTCGGCGGCTTCAAACTTTTCGGGAACACGGCGTTCATGTCCTCGGCTCATTCATTTTCGGATTGCCCACAGACCGCCCGAACACATTCGAGGCCACGGCCACGCTCGCGCAAGAGGCCGGTATCACGTTTGCGCAGTTTGTCATGCTTACGCCGTTTCCGGGAACGGTGGATTTCGAGCGATGGGAAAAAGCGCCCGAGAACCAAAAAGCCTCGGTGAACGGTATTCCGCTGACGCGATATTGGCTGATTCCCGCCGCGCTCCGGCCTAAGATGTTCACGCCGCATCCCTCCATGAGTTCGGAAGAGATTCGTGAGCGCACACAAGGCGTTTGGAATAGCTTCTACAGCTTGGATTCCATCTGGAAGCGATCTCGCTGCGTGACGTCCATACGTGCGCGTTTGGCCTTCCTGTTCGTCTCCAAGCTCTATAGGCAGATGTATGCCAGCACTGGAATCGCGACCGACAGCGCGCGTCAAAGCCGGGCCCGTTTCTGGGCGCGTTTGTTGGCGAAACCATGCCGCCGGCTCTTTCAGGCGAAGCCCATGCCCACTCTCGAACTTCCGGAATCAAGTCAGCGAGCCCATCGCCTTACAACCCGTGAGGGCGCATTCTTTAACGTCCTGGAGTAACTCGCTAGCGAAGCAGTTACTAAGTACAGGACTGCAAGTTATCTGTGCTTAGCGTCGGTTCGGCCGAGCACTTCTAGGAGTCGGCGACCACGCGCCCAAATGGATTGCTCCTGCTGAATCGCCTGTAGCATAACTCACTCGTGCGCCTGGCGCTCAGCCGATCCGGAGCACCTCAAACTCCTCCTGCGTTACAGCGAAACGGTTCAAACAGTACTCGCTCTGGCCGCGCGGAAACTAATCCTCGGAGAGGCTCAGCAAGCCAGCGAGATTTTCTACGAGGTGTATACCATCGCCGACCACTTCACGTTCACGGATCGGCCGAGCGACGCGTTCATCTTCACCACCACGCATGCCAATTGGGTCAACCTCGGCTTTTACCATTTCGGCTCGCTGCTGCCCGATCCAGACGGCCTGCTGCGTGGCGAGGGCAAATTGATTCGGCACGTCGCGGAGCTGCTCAGACGACGAATTTGGACGCTCCCGGTGTTCGGGGGTTGGTAAGAGGCGCCATCGCCGAGGCGGAGCGACCCCGAGGCAAAGCTGGAAAGCCTCGGCAACTACTGTCGTACGCGCGGCTCAATCACGCCAGGAAGCGCTCAGCGCCGAGACGGCGACAAAGCTGATATTCTGCACCTCGGGAGTTAACGGCCGAGCCGACTAACAGCCCCGGCATGCTTCTCACAGACTCGCGAGCTTATTCAGGATGAGGTCGTATTTGGCGAGATAAGGGAACGGCGGAGGACTGAGCGGCGCATCCAGATTGTGACCGATTTCATCGGCATGATCGGCAGGCCACGTTTGAGGATCGAATGAACCCCAGCGCGCCGAAGATACGGGGACCATGCCGTCATTGGCCTCACCTGTCTTAGTCACGATGTACAGATGAGACAGAACGAAAAAGGCAGACGTCTCAGGAACGTTTGATCTGCCGCTCCCAGCGACTGAAAAATAAGCCACATTTGGATTGTTGACGTACTTCTCAAACTTGCGGCAGGAGTCGGATGTAAGATCGCTCAACGCGCCGAGCGAGATGCCAATGCTGTTGAAAGCAGATTTTATGCGGTCGCCGATTGCGCCGACGAGAGGAAGCGCCGACAGAGCCGCAGGGCTGTCTAGCAGATCGGCAATTGGCGCTCCTTGATGCGGAGTCGAAATGGTCGTTAGCGACCGGATCGGCGCCTTCAGGCCATTCGGATTGTTAGGCGACAGAATATAGCGGCTATCCAGCCCACCCAAACTGTGGGCGATGATGTGCGTTTTTTCCTTTTGATCCAGGGCGCCATCGCCGTAGGCGCCGGCGATTCTATCTCGGAGTTGGTTGCCTCGGAGCTCGACACCGCCGGTCGGGTCTAGCTGAGGTACAAGAACTCGCAAGCCTTTTTCCCGGAAGTGCTCTGCGACGCCCTGAAAATAGTCGATGCCAAACTTCGCCGTAGATCCGAGAATCCCATGAACCAAAACAATGTTCATAGTGGCTGGTCATCATATCACCAATGGTTTGCGGCAGGCGACCAGGCAATCTTCCACCGAGCTAATCGAGCCGCTGCGAGAATTGAGGCCATGCGAAATCTGGGATTGATGGCGGCCGGGTGCGACGCTTCACTACTACGAGGAGCTGGTGAAGACCGAAGCGGGCGAGCTGCTATGGGGAATATCTCAGAACGGTCGCCCCTTGTCCGATAATGCATTCGTGGGCTCTTGTAAAATCGCGTTCGCGCCCGTGGACTGGAAAGCCGCCCGGCAAAACTCGGCCAAAACTGCACGGTGGGCTGTCACAATGACTGGCTGTCTGCAAGGATCACGGGAGATCAGTCGAAGGGGCTAAGCGCGGCGACAACCTTGAAATCATTCTGATACAGGTGAAGGGCGGCGGCAGCGCGACGACCGAGGACGGTAAAAGGTTGTGGGCCGTTGGGAGGCGATTACACGCCCAACACATCCTACTTGCAACGTGGACAAATGGATCGTCCGCGCGGTTTTTCAGCTATGAACCAACGGCAACCCAAAAGCCGCAGCAGTGGACCGAGCTGTCGGACTTGGAAGCAATCTTCCGGTGACTGACGAGCGGTACATACAGCAGGCAATCGCAACTAACTAACAATTCCTGCCGAAATCTCAAAGGACTGCGCTTTAGCTTTGCGCTGCTCAATGCTTACAGCGTCTTGCCTGAGTCAGAAACCCCGCCACATCATTAAGGTGACTATTACTCACGGAGGATGCAGCGTAATTAACCAGCGCGAAGCAACTTACGAGCAGTAATCTGCTCGCTGATCGTTATTGCTTCAGAGGGTCCCACCGTGTGGGCGTCAGGATGAGTCGTTCATGATGAGCTTACGGGAGCACAACGAAGTGGGACTCGCGTGCATCGGAAGAGCGGGTGGGCTTTCCAGAAGCCGGCATGTCGTCCCAGGTGCGGCCATCCAGAAGACGTCCAGTCCTCGATTTTGAGATCCCACCCCATTGTTTGAAGAAGAATGGGACCCGCGATCGCAAGCACAGATTACGGATGTCTCGAACCCAATCCGGATCCAAACGACGTGCCCCTGGACCGGATTCGCCGCCCACAATCACCCAATTAATCCCGCGCAGATCAAGATCGCGCAGCGGACCAAGCAGAGGCTCAATACTGAGGAACTTGATTTCTGCTCTCGTCCGACGTAGATCATCTACACGATAAAGGTATCTCTGATTTTCGACACTGACCCCCATCCAAATATGTGGTTCCCATCCCAGTAACGGATCTAGCTTCAAGAGTCTTTCGGAGCGCTTTGTGAGTACTTGATATTGATGCCAGTGCACATGTCGCATCACATCAAAGACATCCTGAATGTACGACTGAGGTACCTCTTCGTGAAAAAGATCACTCATGCTGTTTACGAACACTCGACGTGGTTCGCGCCATCTCGCCGGATGCTGCAACATGTGAGGATGCAGATTCAGCTCAAAGCCTTTGCGATAGTTCTTCTGCCCCATCGCCTGAAGCCGATGCGCGAGCCGCTCCGCATAGCAGTGCTTGCATCCCGGGCTGATTTTTGAGCAGCCAGTGACCGGATTCCATGTCGCATCAGTCCACTCGATGTGTGAACTCTCAGCCATCATTAAAGTCCTTGTTTTGAGCGGTGTTTTTGAAATATCTGCTCGACTATCTTCTTGCCGGTCTGATTTGGTGAACCAAAGAAGAGGTAATAGATCGTCGTTTTTAGACTGTTCACGAATCGAAGCGGCGGCGGGACAAAGGCGAACCCGGCGACCTTGACAAGGCGGTCACGGTACGCGTTGGCGATTCTTTCATTTGCGTCCTCAACCTTTACCTCCTCAGATTGCTCAAAGAGTCCCACTTGCCGACTGACCTCGTAGGCGATCTCGCGCCAGGAACGATCGCCCCAGAATCGATCCATCCGTGCAATTTGTGAAGGTTCAGCTTTGGCAGGCTGTCGCAACAGTACGTTCATGTTCATATCCATGACCATGAAGTTAAGAAAGATCTCGATAGATCTCATGTGTCCCGCTGTGGCTACTACTTCCCAGGAGAGGTCGATATTGTAAGGATCGAGCAAACACAGTGCTCTTCGATGATCCTCATATCGGGCCCTGGGAAACACGTCCTTCAAAAGGATCTCGTTACAGTCTCCGAGGTGCACATGGACGTCCGCTCGACCAGCGCCCAGCTCACGTAACCTGCTTACGCGGTCGGGGTTTGTGTCGATGAAGTGATACTCGTTGAACGGAGGCTGCGTCGTAAGTGCAATTTTTGCACTGCCCTGAACGACCGCGCCAGTCTTGCGCGAGATATGAGATCCTCCCGCGGCAAACGCGTCGATGTAATGGTGATAAAAGTTTCTCGCCGAAAGGATAGTCGAGTACGGAACGGCGTACTCCCGGAGAATGTCAAGTTTGACCTCTGACCACGGGCCGACAATGTCTTGCTCGGCGGACATAGTCAGACGGTCCTAAACACAACCATATAGAAATGTTTTAACACTTTTCTTGGGCCCAAGGGGCCTCTGGTCCCAAGGCCAGCGGTATGGAAGGTCCCGCCGAGCTGTGCTGCCCGGCAATGAACGCCGGACAAGGGCGCTCAAATCGCCGCCCCTTGCCCTGCACCCCATCCCCGGCTAAACTCACAATGAAAAAGGGACATTTCTATTGAGGCGAAACGAGGGACATTCTAAAGAGCTACGACAGGAAACGAAACTCGCGTGCGATTGCGGGTTTGACGATCCGCTATATTTAGATGAGCACCAAATTGCTCTCAGGCTGGGGTAGACGCTTCAAACCATATAATTTCATATATTTCGCGAATCGCGAACGAGTGAACAAATCTTCTTCCAGTCGGCATATGAGATTGTGTGCACGATCCGAATGACTGGTGACGCGCTTTAGCCATTGCCTCGCCAAATTAAAATTTCTGGTTTTTGAAGTGGTGATGTTCGTGGTATTCCTCGTCCTCCAGGAAATCATCAAGAGTATGGCGTCCGCCCTCGATGTAGTCCAATGATGTAGCCCAGTAATGCCTGCGCGGATTTCCATACACGAGATTTCCCGCCTCAAGGTCCACGTCAGTTCAGGAAATACAGCGCATCAGCAACATCGTTCGATCATCCGTAACCTTGCCGAAAGCCTCCGAGCTTCGCGTAATCTGCATCGCAATTTTAGGAAGGGGCTCAGCCGCCGATTGTGCCAAAAGTCGCTCTATATAATCCGAGCCGAGCTCGCGATCATCGCTATTGAAGATCTCGGTCAGACCGTCAGTTACGATTGCCACGAGGTCTCCCGGTTTGCACTCGAGAGTGCCGGTTCCGTATTCTACTCCGGCAAAGATACCAAGCGGCAGATTTTCCACCGAACAGCGCTCCACCTGCTGAGTCCCATGCTGGAAATGAAAAAGGGGCAGATGCCCGGCCAGCGAGAAACTCAGAAGTGGTCCACCCTCGCCGGAAACGTAGGCGAAGGTGACATAAGCGTTCGGAGCCGTCAGAGGCTGAAGTGTCGAGTTTAGAATCGGCAGAAGCTCATCATCGCGAGGCCCTATTGAAGCTACGCGCATTCGGACGGCACTCTTGACCATGCTCATCAACACGCCCGCCGGCACGCCGTGTCCGGCAACGTCCGCCACGTAAGCGCAAAACGATCCGCCTGCTGTTACGACGTCGAGCAAATCGCCGCCCACCGTTCCGCTGGGCACCGAAAGGCCGTAGAACTCGAACGCGCCTGCCTTCATAGAAATTGTTGGTACCAAGTCTCTTTGAATCGATGAAGCTAACGCTATTTCGGTGTGTGCTGCAAAGAAGCGTTTGCCCTCCATCCGAAAAAATGCAACAAACAAGACGTAGCCGGAGAGCACAAAGACCAGCACGGCGGCATCGTGCAAAGCTAATTTTTGCTTCAACTGATCTGGAGTAAGCGCTTGTGCTTCGGAAAGCCACAATGGCATTGCAAACAGGAAGATGGTGAGTTGGAATACAGCCATCGCGATGAGTGATTTGATCATGCGCATGGTGCCAAACAGCGCCCACAGCACGGCCGTTGTCCCGGTCATCAAAACCAACCAGAGAAAGCTCGACGGCTGGGAGTTCTCGATGCGCAAGGAATCGTTCACTCCTCCAATCGCGGCAAATAGACACCAAACCGCCGCCAGAAACGTCACAAGCGAACGGCGCGGCATGGTGCGGAACAGATGCGCTCGTTCTTTCCACGAAGACAATCCGAAAAGCCTCTCAACAAGCATGGCATCAAGCTTCGCTGATACTGAAACCATGAGTACCCTCGAGGCGCCTTCAACCGCCACGCCGCGCCCCAACACTGAAACCGCTCATCTGTTTTCGCCGCTTCAGATTCGTGACGTCGTGTTCAAGCATCGCATCGTGGTTTCCCCGATGTGCCAGTACTCCTGTGAGGATGGATTCGCGAATGATTGGCATCTGGTCCACCTGGGAAGCCGCGCGATCGGAGGAGCTAGCCTCGTCTTTACCGAAGCAACTGCCGTTGAGGCGCGTGGGCGCATCTCACCCTGGGACCTGGGCATCTGGAAGGACGAGCACATTGAGCCGCTCGCCCGAATCGCGCGGTTCTTGAAACAGCACGGAGCCGTTCCTGGCATTCAACTCGCGCACGCTGGCCGGAAAGCGAGCACTGACGTGCCCTGGCGTGGAAGTCGTCCTCTCTCGTTGGCGGAAGGAGCATGGCAGCCTGTTGCGCCTAGCCCGATCCCGTTTAACGCCGGCTACCCGTTACCGGCGGAGCTCAGCGTCTCCGATATTCGCGCCGTCGTCGAAGCTTTTCGAGCAGCCGCGAAACGCTCTCTCGAAGCGGGATTCGAAGTTATCGAGCTGCATGGCGCGCATGGCTATCTCATCCACGAGTTTGTATCTCCGCTCTCGAACGAGCGTACGGATCGCTATGGAGGCTCGCTTCAAAACCGCATGCGATTTCCAATCGAAGTGGTCGAAGCCGTCCGAAGCGTCTGGCCTGAGCGGTTGCCGCTTTTCTTCCGCATCTCTGCAACCGACTGGATGGAAGGCGGCTGGACTTTGGATGATTCCGTCGAGCTCGCGCGCGCTGTGCGCCCGCTGGGAGTCGACGCGATTGACTGCTCTTCGGGCGGAACAGCGCCCCAAGCGATAATTCCACTCGAGCCCGGATATCAGGTGCCATTTGCGCGACGCATTCGCCGCGATACCGGCATTCTCACCGCAGCTGTCGGGCTCATCACCGAACCGTTGCAAGCCGATTCCATTATTCGCGACGGATCCGCCGATTTTGTAGTGCTCGCTCGCGAATTTCTGCGCGAGCCTTACTGGCCCATCAAGGCCGCGCAACGCTTAGGCGCTGAGATTTCAGTTCCCGTTCAGTATGGCCGCGCCCTCCCGAAGGCTCCCACCAAATGATTACGTTCTTATGGTTGGTGTCTTAGGTCTACCGGCGACCACCACCGCCGTGGCCAACCGCGCCGCCACCGACATGGCCGCCACTAAAGCCCCCACGAGCGACTCCGCCGCCCACAAATCCCCGGCCGCCGTAGAACCCTCCGCGATAACCCCCGAAGTATCCGCGACCCCCATAAAAGCCAGGCCCAAAGTAAAAGCCAAAGCCAGGTCCCCAATACGGATATCCAGCGTAATAGTAGGGATACGGATATCCATAAGCGTATGGATATGGATAAGCCGGAGGCGGCGCGCTCGCGTACTGTTCCGGTCCAGGTCCCATTCCCATTGAGTAAGAGGGACGGTCGTATTCATTCGGCTCTACGTAACGAAACGCCTGCGCTGAATTCATGGTTGATATTGTCACCGGCGCTTCTAGGCGGAACGTCAGCACCTGCTCGGGATAGATGATGCTCGCATGATTGTGCGTAACTACCGCGCCGATCAGACCTGCCACAGCACCTGCTCCGGCGCCGATTGCCGCGCCCCTGCCCCAGCCCGCCGCAGCTCCGATAGCAGCGCCAAGACCGGTCGTCGCTACCACAGTGCCAGCCTCCACGCCGCCCGGCGTTGTCCCGCCCCTCCGGCTGATTAACTGACTATTAATCGGCACCTGCTGTCCATCGACCAGAGTCAACGTTGTGAGCTGAACACCAAGCCGCGCCGGCTTTCCGACACCGTGCTTCTCTGCCAGCGCAACTCGCCCGGCGATCGTCTGTCCGGGTTCCGCGACGACGATACCGTTCACCACCAGCGGCTGGACCAATGTGGCCGAGAACGGATCGCCGACCTGATTCTTATCGGAAGACAATGGCTGATTTACCCGTACTGTAAGAAATGTTCCCGCCGGAATCGTGAGTTGTGCCGGAATCGGAGGCGGGGCTTGATAATTGGGCTGCTGTCCGTAGTTCGGCTGCTGTCCGTAATTCGGCTGTTGCGTGTAGTTCGGCTGCTGCGGATAACTGGGCTGCTGCGGATAATTCGGCTGCTGCGGGTAGCCTTGCTGATTCGGTGGAGGAGGAGGCGGAGGCCCCTGATTCGGATCCGGCGCTTGGTTCATGTCGCTGCCGTTCTGATTCGAAGTGAAGTTCGGATCAGGCGGGTTGTTGGTCGGATTGGGCGGATCGCCTACACGTCTCCAACCACCATTTGGACTCGGCGCCTGCTGCTGCGCGGTAGGAGGTGGCGGCGGAGCGGACGAAGAATCCTGTGCGAATGCAAGAGTGGATGCGGCCAATAGACCCACTGAAATATAAGAAACCGCAGTTTTGAATGTATGAATGTTGCTTCCCATGACTGCCTCAGTATTGTCGACGGCGAATCTAATGCACGCGTTTCGCCATCTACAGTTCCTCGTGAGTAATTGTGATTAAAGGGTTTAGCTCTAGACTGCTTCGGCCGCAATCCACCGCGGCTGGTGCATTTGAGCCAGTATTTTTGATGCCCTGTACAACCTATTCGACCCGGCTGCGCAGGTGGTGTAAATAAGACTTCACCGCCAAACCCAAAACAATGATGAGCGCAACGATCAGCGCCGTACCCTTGAGCGTCGCAAACGATGCGATCACAAGCAGCGCGTAAAGAATCATTGCAGTCCTGAGACCAATAACGGTGCGAGATGGTTCTTCTTCAGGATTCATTGAGCGGGCATGTTGTAGGCGAATGAAAATGCCAGACGAACTTGGAAGCCTTTGTAATCCGCGGGCAAAGGCGGGAGCGGATTCGACATGCTGAGTCCGGCTACTGCCGCGCGGTCCAGCGGAGCGGAGCCAGACGAGTCCGCTGTTACGAGCTTCGGAATACTGCCGTCGCGGTTGATGACAAACTCGAGAACCGTCCTTCCGCGTAACGTTCCCATCCGTGCGCTCTCCGGGATGACCCTGCGCCAGTTCGCCCGCACGATTGAAAGTATTTGCGCCAGGTAAGGCTTGAAGTCGGCGCCTTGCGGATCGCTCTGCAGCTCGACAGCCGCTTTTGGTCCTCCCGTGCTTCCCATCGCCCCTGGAGAGCCGGGGGCCGGTGCAGCGAGATTGTCGTCGCTAACCACTAGCCTTCGGCTATTTGGGTTCTGAGCGAGTTCGTTGATCGCGCCCTGAACCGTGGCCTTGGGCGGAGTGAGTTTCGGATGCGCACTGGGCAGCGCTTCCGAACCGATATTCTGAAACGGACCGGGCGATGCGGCGGGAGGAGGGGGTGCCGATGCCACTAGCCCCGTTGGAGACCCGGGTGGCAGCGCGGCAGGCGCTTGGTTCAGCGCAATTTTAGGCGCCTCTGGAAGGATTTGCGGAGCATTCTTTGCCGTTTGCTGGCGTGTTACATCCTTGGGAATCTCGAATCGCTTCACGCTTGGCTTAGGCGCTGCCCAGTGCTGCTTCAAAGCGCGAGCGGCCATCAGATCCGCCAAGTCGATCTGCTTCGACACTTTCTCCCGATTGGGAGCTTTCTGCGTCAACGCATCGGGTGGCAGATAGAGGGGCGTCCGTCTGACAATAACCCGGTGTTCGGGCTCCGTTCGTCCAACAAAGCTGGGTAATCTGATTGCAGCGAAGAAAAGGAGAAGGTGAGCTGCTAATGATCCGGCAAGTACGAATCGCCAGCGGGAATCCTGGCGAGGCCACTCCAGCAGCAGATTGAGCTCGACACTGGACGGTGCTTCAAGAACGTTCGCCATACCGTTTTCCAATTGTCTGAGCTACTAAGTCCGCGTGTTCCTTGATTTTACCAAGAATTGACTCCGCTACGCGAAGCGCATTGGTTGACTGAAAGCCATCCACGCGAGCCTGCGACCGGTCCCGGACGGCCGAGAAGAATGCGGCCAGTTCCAAGGCCAGCGGTTCCCCACGCTTGACCGGAAGCGGATTGAAGCCGATTTGAAAAAACGAACCCAATGGGGAGTTCGTTTGGTAAAAACCGGCCTGGGCTGATTGGCCCGGGTTCGTTTCGCAAACAGCCAGGCGCACCGCTTCCTGCCGCCCGTAATCCAGCGATATGTACTCGCCTGGCTGAAAGAGACGCAGCTTACGGACCTGTTCGGTCGAGACCCGGCTGGCAGTCAGATTAGCGATACAGCCGCTTGCGAATGAAAGACGAACATTCGCGATGTCCACCCGCTTCGAGAGAACGGAAATTCCAGCGGCACGGATCTCATTCGGCATCTCCCGCGTGAAACTCAGGACGATGTCCAGGTCGTGAATCATTAGGTCGAGCACGACGTCGACGTCCAGGCTCCGCGGCGTAAAGACACTCAGCCGATGAACTTCGAAAAACAGCGGTATTGTCAGAGCGTTTTCGAGAGCGACAACCGCCGGGTTGAACCGCTCGAGATGGCCCACCTGGAGTACCCGCCCGCGCTCGGCGGCGAGCCTTGATAAGCGCTCGCCCGCGGCCGACGATTCGGCGATTGGTTTCTCAATGAGCACGTCGATCCCGGATTCCAGCAACTCCGTCGCCACCTGCTCATGAGTAATCGTCGGTGTCGCAACAATAGCGGCGTCCACGGACGTCAGGATGTCCGTGGTCTTCGTGAACGCTCGGGAATCATACTGCTGGGCCAGTTGCTGAGCGGCCTCCAAATTGACGTCGACAATAGCCGCAAGCTCCACATTAGGAAGCTGGCTGATCACTCGGGCGTGGTTGCGGCCAAACGTCCCAGCGCCGATGAGCGCAGCACGGATTCTGCTCATGACTTCGATTGGTCCAGCGGCGGATAACCGATGATCGTGATGCTCGCTTGGTCAGCCAGTTTGATCATTTCGTCCTTGTCGAGGAGCAAGGTGCAATCTGCGTCGACGGCAAGAGCGGTGGTTCCGGTCTCGATCATTGTCTCGATCGTCGTCAGCCCGGCGACGGGCACGTCGAACAGCAGGTTCGCCCGCCCGCGCGACACCTTCACTAACCGCAGAGGCTTACCATTTGTAAGCGAACAGGCACGGCGCAGCATCGAATCCGTGCCCTCCATGGCCTCTGCCGCAACGCATGCCTTTTCGCTGATAGCAACACTCTGGCCGATATCAACCGAAGCGAGAACGGACGCGACGCCGCGCCCGTACCGTAGATCCGCCTCCTCTTCTTTCGTCGGCTTCCGTTTTGTGATCACACCTTCAGGAGCGAGCAACGGTTTCAGCAGCCGGGTTGAATCCACCAGCTCGATGCCTTCGTCCTGCAAAACCTTCTGCACGCCACCGATCAAAGCTGCAGTGTTTTTCTCCTTGAGAGATGTCAACAGCTTAAACAGGCGCCAATCCGGGGTGAGGGAGGAGAAGATACTCACATGTTTCACCTGACCGGTCATCATCACCTCGGAGATATTTTCACGCTTCAGGATTTCGATGAGTTTCCCGAGTTGGCCGATGTTGATCCAGTGCAGCGACGAGGCGAATTTCGCAAGATCGGGCGATGCCTCATTTTCGATTGCGACAACAACAACCTCATGCCCTTGGCGACGCGCTGTCGCGAGAGCAAGAAGTGGAAATCGTCCGTTGCCCGCAATCATTCCGTAGCGCACAAATCCTTATTTGATGAAACCGCGGTCCGAGGCGCGGATGAAATCCAGGAGGTCTCTGACTTCGGTAGTCTGATTAACTTCTTCTTCGATTCGGGTAAGCGCCTGAGTCGTGTTGAGTCCAGCGCGCGTCAAGATGCGGAATGCGTTTTGCAGCGCCTCGATTGCGTCGGATGTATAGCCGCTCCGCTCGAGCCCGATGCGATTCGCGCCATATACTTCGACTTCGTGGTTTGAAGCGGTAATGGAATACGGCAGAACGTTCTGCTTGATGACGCTGTAGCTGCCAATCATGGCGTGACGCCCTATGCGGCAAAACTGATGAATAGCGCTGAGGCCGCCGATGTTGGCGTAATCGTCGACGACGACATGCCCGGCGAAGGTCACTCCATTGGCCAATATCGTGTTGTTGCGAATAGTTACGTCGTGGGCAATATGAACATACGCCATCAATAAGTTGCCGTCGCCAATTGAGGTAACCATGCCGCCGCCCTCGGTACCGCGGTTGATGGTCACGAATTCGCGGATGGAGTTGCCGTTGCCAATTCGCGTTTCGGACGGCTCGCCCTTGTACTTCTTATCCTGCGGAGCAACGCCGCAGGAGCAATACGGATAAAAAATGTTTCCTTCGCCGATGGTGAGCTTGCCTTCAACGTAAACGTGAGCGAGCATCCGGGTTCGCGCGCCAATGGTGACACCGGCGCCCACAATGCAGTAAGGGCCAATTTCAGCATCGGGAGAAATTTCGGCGTGAGGGTCGATAATCGCGGTGGGGTGAATCGCCATTCGGCCTGTGCGCTCGTATGGCCGACGCTACGCCGCAGCGAGCCGTTCCGTCAACTTGCACATGAGAGTGGCTTCCGCCGCCACTTGGCCATCCACGGTCGCCAGCCCTTGCATCTTGGCCACCGTGGCTTTCAGACGGATCATCTTCATCTCGACGCGCAACTGATCGCCGGGGACCACCGGTTTGCGGAACTTCGCCTCTTCAACGGAAGCCAGGAACATAATCTTCCCGCGGGTGTGCGGCGCCAGCTTCGCAACTAAAACACCTGCGACTTGCGCCATAGCCTCAATGATGAGCACGCCCGGCATCACCGGATAACCAGGAAAATGGCCGGTGAAGTGAGGCTCGTTGGCCGTGACGTTTTTGATGCCTACGATGGAATCTGCTGTGATCTCAATAATGCGATCGACCATCAACATGGGATACCGATGGGGTAAAATTTCCGAGATTTCTTGAACGTCCATCGGGGTCATGAGAATCGCTATTATAACAGCGGATGCATTCTTTTCTCCGCTATGCCACTGACAAGAAAGCAGAAATCATCGGGGTGATGAAGGAGATGGTCGAGTGCGAATCGCCCAGCGATTCACCTCCCGATGTGAACCGGCTGGTCGATTTGATTATCGAGCGGACCAAAGACATCGCGAAGGCCAAGACATTTAAATCGGATGGTCATGGCAGCCACTTGCGGCTCGATTTCAAGCTGCCGGGCCGTAACAAGCAGGGCCAGATTCTCGGGTTGGGGCATTCGGATACTGTCTGGCCACTCGGCACGCTGAAGAGCATGCCATTCCGGCAAGCGAATGGACGGCTTTGGGGCCCCGGCGTGCTGGACATGAAATCCGGGCTGACGTTTTTTCTTTTCGCCGTTCGCGCCTTACGAGAGTTGGACGTAATGATCAAGCGCAAAATCGCGCTGTTGATCCTTTCGGATGAGGAAGTCGGAAGCAAGAGCTCGCGCGCTCTTACGGAAGCCGAAGCGAAGCGAAGTGATTGCGTTCTGGTGCTCGAGCCGGGCACGGGTTTGACAGGGAAGCTGAAAACTGCTCGAAAGGGGGTCGGGAACTACACAATTTCCATCGAAGGCAAAGCGTCTCATGCCGGAGTCGACTTCAGCAATGGCGCGAGCGCCGTGTTGGAAGCGGCAAGGCAGGTCGAAAAGGTGGCATCCTTTACTAATCTGCAGCGCGGGACGACGGTAAATCCCGGCATTATCAGCGGAGGAACACGCACCAACGTCGTCGCTGCGGAGGCTCGGGTTCAGGTGGACATTCGTGCGGTGCGTATAAGAGATGCGGATGCGCTGGATAAGAAATTTCGCGCGCTCCGGCCCGTCGACAAGCGATGCACGGTTCAAGTGGAGGGCGGGTTAAATCGTCCACCGATGGAACGTTCGCCAGCAATCGCCAGTCTGTTCGCGAAGGCAAGAAAGATCGGTGCTGAACTGGATCTTCAGCTGGAAGAGTCGTCGACCGGCGGCGGCTCGGATGGCAACTTCACCGCGGCACTGGGGGTGCCAACATTGGATGGACTCGGCGGCGTAGGCGAGGGCGCTCACGCAGTGAACGAAAGCATCTTAATCGACCGAATCGCGGACCGAACGGCGCTGCTAACAGGCCTGTTAGCGGGATTGTAGGTGACAGAACCAATGCTGTTGAAAGATCTTGCATACGCCGGGCGGACGCTGCGGAATAGTCCGGTATTCGCGGTTACGGCGGTGGTTACGATTGCTCTGGGGATCGGGGCAAGCACGGCGATTTTCAGCGTGACTAATGCGGTGTTGTTGCGGCCGCTTCCCTATAAAGATCCGGACCGGTTGGTATTCGCGTGCGGCGACATGAGGAAGCGCAGCGTTCGGGATTTTCCTTTTTCGAACGCCGACTTTTTCGATTTGCGCAATGGGACGACCAGCGTGTTCGATGCCCTCGAAGCAGTTAACACAGACCGAGCGATAGAGCCCAGAGAGGATGGCACTCCGGAGCAGATCCGCATTGCTGAGGTCACACCAAATTTCCTCCGGCTAATGGGCGCAAGAATTGTTTACGGCCGCGATTTCACTGAAGCCGATGGACAACCGCAAGCTGCCCAGGCGCAGGCCGGCGCCGCACAGGCCGGGCAAGCTCCGCAACCTCTGCTGGGGGTTGCAATTCTGAGCTACGAATATTGGCGCCGGCGATATGGGGGAAATACCGCGATCCTGGGGCACGCGGTGCTGGGCGGCGGACAACGTGGTCCTCACATCGTCGGCGTGCTCGCGCCAAAGTTCGAGCTGTTCTTTCCGCCGGATATGGATGTGGAACGAGCGCCGGATGTCTGGATTGCGGCGCGCCTCGCATACGACAACACCCAGCGAAACCTCGTCTCTCTCCGGCCAGTCGGCAGGTTGAAGGAAGGCGTCACGCTTGACCGTGCGCAGGCGAGGGCCGAAGCGGTTTCCGCTGAAATACGGAAAAAATTTCTGATTGAGGGAACCGCCGATTATCATATCCGGCTGGAACCGATGCGCAAGTACCTGGTGGCGGAGGAGCGGCCCGCCATTCTGGCACTGATGGGCGCAGTCATCTTTCTTCTCTTGATCGCGTGCGCAAATGTGGCGAACCTCCTGTTGGTGCGCGCCTCCTTACGTGGGCGCGAACTCGCAATACGCACTGCATTGGGTGGCAGCAGGTGGAGACTGGTGCGGCAGATGCTCGCCGAAGCCGCGCTGCTGGCGGGAATCGGCACGGTCGCGGGCCTGGGTCTTGCATGGCTCGGCATTCATGAGCTTCTGGTGATCGCGCCGGCGAATCTCCCGCGCATGGAATCCATTCGGATCGATGTTGCCGTGCTTGTGTTTGCGGCGCTGTCCGGGTTAGCAGCGGCGGTAATCTTCGGCGTGGCTCCGGCATTACGCGCCTCGCGACCGGATGTAATGAGTGTTCTGCGTGGAAGCGGGCGCACGGCGGGGCTGGGAGGCGGCCGCCTGCTGCGCAATACCGTAGTGATCGCCGAGGTCGCTCTGTCATACGTCTTGCTCACAGGGTCGGGCCTGATGTTCCGCAGCTTCTTGGCATTGCAACGCATCGATCCGGGCTATGACCCGCACAACCTTCTGATCTTTCAGTTGCTCGGAGGAGTAGGCCCGCAGCCGCAGCAGCGCGCGGCATTCATGCGCCATGTGGAAGAACGGTTGCGCGCGCTGCCTGGCGTTCAAAACGTTACCGCCGCCAGTCCCTTTCCGCTAGCAGGAGGATTCTTCCCCATACGATGGGGCCTGCAACAGGCGCTGACCGACGCAAGCAAGTTTCAGGCGGCCGACAACCAGACCGTGCTGCCGGGTTATTTCGAAACCCTCCGCACGCGGCTTATAGCGGGTCGCACTTTCACCGACGTCGACAATGCGCCAGAGCGAAATCTGGTGGTTATCGACCAGGTTCTCGCCGCCAAAGCCTTCCCGAACGAATCCGCGATTGGTAAGCGCATCCTAATACGTACTCGAACGCCCGAGCCCGAATGGGTCGAAGTTATCGGGGTGGTAGCGCACCAGCGCGACACTTCGCTGACCGTGCCGGGTCGTGAGCAGATCTATTTCACGGACGGCTTCCTAAGTCACGGCGTCGCTCGCGAGTGGGCTCTCCGAACGGCGGGTGATCCCGTGAAGTACGCGGGGGCGGTCCGTGCTGAGATCGCGAAACTCGGTGGACAGCTGGTGATTGTAGAGATGGAGCCGATGGATGCCCTCGTGAAGCGCGCGCAAGCAGGCACGCGTTTCTCTCTTCTCCTTATTGGTGTGTTCGCGGTGATCTCTGCGTTCCTGGCGGGAGTGGGACTTTACGGCGTGCTGTCGACCGTAGTGCGCCAGCGCACGGCTGAGATCGGGGTCCGGATGGCGATCGGCGCGGCATCGGCGAGCATTTTCAAACTTGTGATCGGGCAGGGACTTCGGCTGAGCGCCGTTGGCATTGCGTGTGGGTTGATTGCGGCTTTCGGCGTGACGCGCGTCATGAGGAGCATGCTGGTGGGCGTGAAGGCGACCGATCCAACTACGTTCGCGGTGATGGCCGTGCTCTTCTTTTTAATTGCGGCCATGGCATCGTGGATACCGGCGCGACGCGCGGCGGGTCTTGATCCAACAATCGCGCTGCGGGGCGAATGACCGCGTCAATGAGAAAATAGTCTTTTGCGGATTATTCGTGACGGCATTTACTACGCTTGCGGCCTCGCGCTGGCGGGGATCGTTCTGTCGTATTTTCTAAACCCCTGGGCAGGCGTGCCGCTCTATGGGATAGCGGCCTTTTGCCTTTACTTTTTCCGTGATCCGGATCGCACTCCGCCATCGGGCGACGTGCTTGTCGCGCCGGCTGATGGCAAAGTGGTGGCTGTCCGCCAAATCGCGCCCGGAGAGATGCGCGTCAGCATTTTTCTTAACATTTTCGATGTACACGTAAATCGCACGCCCATTCCTGGAAAAATCACCGACGTCGTTTATCAAAAAGGCAAATTCCTGGTTGCAAGTCACGAAGCAGCGTCAGTGGAAAATGAGCAGAACACGTTGGTCGTCGAGGGGCGAGGATCGCGAGTGGTCTGCCGGCAGATTGCGGGTCTGATTGCGCGGCGGATTGTCTGCTACAAACACGCCGGAGATTCGCTCGCGCCCGGTGAACGGATTGGCTACATCAAGTTCGGCTCTCGCGTGGATGTCATATTTGGTTCTGAGTGGAATAGTGCGGTGAAGGTGGGTGACAAAGTCGCGGCGGGAAGCACAATTCTGGCGAATCGCGCGAGCGGGCGGGGGGCGGTCTGACCGTACCAGAGCGTTTTGCGGGGCGTTCTTCTCCGAAGAGGCCGCGCCGGGCTGCCTATGCCCTGCCGACGCTATTCACCAGCGGGAACATTTTTCTGGGATTCGTCGCGATCCTGCAAGCGCTCGAAGGAGCGCTGCAGGTTTCGAAGGGAGATTACAGCACGAACCCGCACTTCGCGATCGCCGCGAAGGCGCTCGGATTCGCGGTGTTCTTCGATGGGCTAGACGGCCGCATCGCGCGCATGACCAACACCACCAGCGCCTTCGGCCGTGAACTCGATTCGCTCGCGGACGTCATCACCTTCGGCATCGCGCCCGCCGTCCTCGCGTTTGTCTGGGGCGTGCTTTTCGTGGTGGTTCCGGTTGGCCAGTTCCAGAGCCATCTCACGCGTCTCGGCTATCTGGTCGCCTTCTTTTATTTACTTTGCGGCGCGGTGCGGCTGGCGCGCTTCAACGTACAGACGAACCCGATGCCGAAAAATCCCGGCCGTCCGGACCGTAAGTATTTTGTTGGCATGCCCATACCCGCCGGCGCTGCACTTATTGCCGCTGCCGTGTTCCTGGATGCCTCGCCTAGGCGCTCCTTTGCGTTCTCAGTGTTCTGGTTGGCGCTTGTGGTCATCGTTTCATTGCTGATGGTGAGCACTTGGCGCTATCCAAGTTTCAAGCAACTTAATGTATCGAAACCGCACACGCCGCTGATCGTCCTGGTAGTTGGTGGAGCGGCGCTTTTGATTTGGGCGTGGTCTCAGCCAATGCTGCTGGCACTCGCCAGCGCTTATGTTGCGAGCGGCATACTGATTCGCATTGGCGGACTGATTCGCCGGTGGAAGAGATCGCGTCCGCCAAAGCGCCTCCCGGAGCATCAAATTGGCTAAGTCCCCTGCAAAGGCGAAGGCAGTCAGAGTAGCGCTGGTGGGCGGCGAAACCCTGCTTGGCCATGAACTCAAAGAAGTACTGGAGAGCCGGGGAAGCGTTGCTGTGGTTACTGGGTATGCTTCTACGGGAGAAGGTAACTTCGGCGAGCAAGAGGGCGAGGCGATCTATCTGGAGCCGTTGGAAGCTCATTCGATTCGCGAAGAGCAAGCTATTCTCGTGGCCGGTACGCCCGAAGGCGCTTTGAAGGCATATACGTTCGCAAAGGCCGCTGGAGGGCATCCGGCAGTGATCGATTGCACCGGAGATTTGGAGCATCAACCCGAAGCTCGCATCATTGCACCGCTAATCGAGGACGCAGATGTCAAGGCGAGCTGGCTGATGGTGATCGCGCAGCCGGCCGCGAGCGCATTGGCTCTTGTGCTGACAAGATTGGGACGTTACAGGCAGATACGCCAGGCGGTTGCGAACGTATTCGAACCAGCCAGCGAGCGCGGCAAGCGCGGAGTTTCTGAGCTGCATCAGCAAACAACCAATCTGTTGACGTTCAAGCCGCTGAATAAAGAGGTTTTCGATGCTCAAGCGAGTTTCAATCTGCTGGCACGATACGGGGAAGACGCTGCCATCCAACTTTCCAAGTTAGAGCAGCGCATAGAGCGGCACGTGGCCACTCTGTTGAGCCGCCGGTCCGGCCAGGCTACCGCGCCGATGCCGTCGATACGGCTTATTCAGGCGCCGGTTTTTCATGGCTACAGCATCTCGCTATGGGTGGAATTCGAATCCGATGTCGCGGCGGTCGAGCTCGGTGAAGCACTCGCATCGGCGCAGATTGAGGTTAGGAGCGATGACCTGGAAGCACCGAATAACGTAGGCGCGGCGGCTCAGAGCGGGTTGAGCGCCGGCGACATTCGCATCGATCGAAATAACGTGCGCGCGGCTTGGTTCTGGATCGTGGGAGACAATCTGCGCCTGACCGCCGATGCGGCAGCGGATCTGGTAAGCGGGCTGGGGGCGAATCCCATTGACTAGACGCGCTGCATTGCTGATGCTGAGTCCCGGAACGATGGCGCTGCTCTCCTGCGGCTATCACGTGGGGGGAAAGGCCGACCTGGTGCCGAAGGGCATTCAGACGATTTCGATCCCCGCCTTCAAAACACTCTCGACGCGCTACAAGCTGGTGGACGTGCTCCCGCAACAGATTGCGCGAGAGTTCATGGCTCGGACGCGGTTCCATATCGTGAACGATCCAAGCGTCGCGGATGCAGTATTGAACGGAAGCATCCTCACCGTCCAGGCGTACCCGACGGTGTTCGATCCAACGTCCGGAAAAGCAACGAGCGTACAAGTGGCCGTGGTTATGACCATCAATCTGATCGAACGAGCGACCGGGCGAGTGCTTTATTCGCGAGCCAACTTCGCGGCGAGGCAGAACTATGAAGTCGCTGTGGATCCTCACCAGTTTTTCGACGAGAGCGATCCCGCTTTCGACCGCTTAAGCCGCGATGTGGCTCATGACATTGTGAGCGCTATTGTTGAAGGCTTCTAATCGATTAAGCGCTCCACGGCAATGACGCCTGAACAGTTTCTAGCACGAATCGCGAAGCAGCCGCCTGCTCCCGCCTATTTATTTTTAGGGCAGGAAGGATATCAGAGGCGAATCTGTAAACAGGCGCTATTCGAGCGCGTTCTGCCGGGGCCTGCGCGAGCCGATGGCGTGACACAAAGCGATCTAGAGACCACCAGCTTGCGCGAGGTGCTGGACGACGCGCGATCGCTATCACTGTTTTCGTCGGATAGAGTGATCTGGGTTTGCAGCGCGGAGCTGGCGCTTCCACGACGACTCAATACTCAGACGGAGGATGGCCCCGACTCTGACAAGTCCGCAGATTCGGAGCTTGCGGCCTACTTAAAGGCGCCCACGCCGGGAACCGTACTGGTGTTTGAATGCAGCCGCTACGACTTTGCCGGGGAGGACCGGGCGAGGCTCGAGCGCGTCGAAAAGTTTTATTCCGCTATTCCCGGGGTCGTCGAATTTCGTCAATTCACTCCGGAATCCAGCCGTTTCCTAGCGCAGGAACTTGCGAAAAAGCAACGAATCAAGCTTGGAGGCGCAGAGTTGGCTGTGCTGCTGGATGCGGTGGGGGGCGATGCGAACCGCCTAGTCACGGAGATTGAAAAACTTTCTCTGTTTGTTGGAACGGAGCGGGTGGTTACGATGGACGATCTGCGCACGCTCGTTCCGAATGCGGCGCAGAGCACAATTTTTGCGTTGGTGAATGCGTTGGGTAAACGCGATAGAGCGGGAGCATTACGATCCCTGGACATTCTGATACGCGAAGGTGAGTATTTACCGTTGGCTCTTACCTTTCTGAGTACTCAATTCCGGCTCGCGCTCGCGGCGAAAGAGGCGCGGATCTCTTCCGTTCCGCAGGCGCAGAGCTTCTTTGCGAAACTTGGTGTCCGGATGTGGCGCGACCGCGCTGAACAGGTGATTGCCACGGCAGGGGCGTTCACGCGCGAGCACTTGTCGAAGGCAGTCGCTTTAATTTACGAAACCGATAAGAAGTTTCGCGACGGTTACAAAGACGACCGGATTGTGATGGAGTCTCTGGTGCTGGCGCTGACTACTACGAAATGAGAGGGCGTCGGGGACACTGTCCGCACGTTGCGGAGCAGCCGATATGACGGTTTCAGATGTCCAGCTTGTCGATGATTTTCTTTTCGATGGCGCCTTTTGTGCGCCACTCGTCATCTGAAAATTTCAGCGTCTGGCCGTTTTCCCCGAATTTAAACGTGATCGAGTGCCCGCCAGACGTATCCGGGTCGACAGTTGCCCGGTAGCCGCTCTTCTTTAAGGCTTCGAGTCCTCGGTCGATTTCGTCGCGCACTTCTTCTGATGGAGCTGTTACAGAGTTATTTGGCATTGCACTATTCTCCCTCCTTTTCCTGCGGAATTCGAAAAGAACGATGCCGGCCGCAACAGAGACGTTCAGGGACGAAACTGCCCCGGACATGGGTATGCGGACGAGAACATCGCAATGCTTCTGAACACCCTGATGCAATCCTCTGCCTTCGCCGCCAAGGACAATCGCAGATGGTAGCGCGTAGTCGACGGTATCGTAAAGTTCCGATCCGCGTTCATCGAGACCGTAGATCCAGAATCCTCTTTTTTTCAGCTGCTCGAGCGCTTGACTGACGTTCGTGACTCGCGCAATCGGAAGATACTCGAGCGCTCCCGCCGCGGCTCTGCCAACCGTTTCCGTGAGTGGCGCTGATCGGCGCTCGGGAACTACGACCGCCTTTGCGCCAGCTGCGTGCGCTGTACGAATGACGGCTCCGAGATTGTGTGGATCTTCGACACCGTCCAGAACCACAAGCAGCGTCGCACCTTCGGCAACTTCGTCTAATTCGACGTAACCGTGAACGGCGCCGAAAGCGATGACGCCTTGATGAGGGACGCCTTTGCCGGTGCGATCGAGCATCTCGCGTGCCTCGAATCGAACCGGGATGGATTGGGCGCGGCAGAGATCGACAATCTCCTGGACACGAATGCCGGCGGCTCCTTTTGCGATCAGAACCTTCTCGAGGGCGCGATGCGCCCGAAGCGCCTCGCGAACCGGATGAATGCCGAGAGTCAATCGACTCACAAAGTAAACGCTACTACATAGTCGCCCAGCGGCGATAAGTCGGGAATACCATAACCTCCGGCGCAGACGACCAGATATTGCTTGCCGTCAGGTCCTTGAAAGGTCATGGGCGTGGCTTTCGCACTGGTCGGCAAATCACCTTTCCATAGCTGGTTTCCAGTTTCAACATCGAATGCGTAGATTGCGGGATCGAGCGTGCTGCCTATGAAGACGATTCCACCCGCGGTGCTAATTGGTCCGCCGAGCGAGACAGAGCCCCATTTGGCGGGTAGTTTCGAGCTGAATTGTCCGAGAGGGACTTCCCACTTTTTGTCACCCGTGGCCGTATCGATTGCAGTCAGCGTGCCCCATGGTGGCGGAGTGCAGGGCAAGCGTTTCGGGCTGAGTAACATGCGGCGCATCATGCCGTAGGGCGTGCCGTGTTGCGGCGCGATGTCCCAATCCCCATCTATCCTTCGTTCGCGCTTTGAGGTTTGCGTTGCCTGGACATCGGCGCTGGGAATGAGGCGGACTTCCGCGGCAAGGTTATTCGAGGGAAGAATTAGCAGGTGATGGTTGGAGTCATAAGTCATTCCACCCCAATTCTGCCCTCCAATGTTGCCGGGCATAGCCAGTGTTCCCTGGAGCGATGGCGGCGTAAAGATGACTCCTGCTCGCAGCTTGCTGATTTCCGCACGACACCAGGCACGGTCGGCATCATCGATACCCCAAGCGTCCTCGGCGGTCATTTTTTGGGAAGAGAGCGGTCCAGGCTTGATGGGGAACGGTTGTGTTGGCGCGGCAATCTCGCCCGGCACATCACTTTTGGGTACGGGGCGCTCTTCCACTCCGAAAATCGGCTGGCCCGTTTCGCGATTCAAGATGAAGAGATTCGCGGTTTTCGATCCTACCGCTATCGCTGGAATTGTTTGCCCATTTCGATGCATGTCGAAGAGCAACGGCGGCGTTGCCACGTCGTAGTCCCAAAGATCGTGATGCACGGTTTGGAAATGCCAGACGCGCTCTCCGGTATCGGCGCGCAAAGCTACTAACGAATTGGCAAACAGATTATCGCCGAGGCGTTCACCGCCGTAGTAATCAGGACTGGCGCTGCCGGTCGGAACGAAGACCAGATTGCGAGCCGGATCGACGGCAATTACCGACCACGCATTGGCTGCCCCGGTTCGCGCGGCACTGCCGTTCTTCCAGGTATCGGCGCCCACGGCGCGCGGATCTTGGGGGATGGGGTTCCACCTCCACTTGATTTTGCCGGTTACAACATCGAAGGCCCGAACCTCGCCGCTCGGCGAGTCAGTCCATTGATTGTCGGCGACGCCAGAGCCAACCACGAGGGTGTTCCCGATCACTGCGGGCGGAGAAGTCTCTTCGTAATCCGAATAACTGCCCCGCGCCATGCGCAGACCTTGCCGGAGGTCGACGATTCCGTTATCTCCAAAATCCAGGCAGGGTTTGCCGGTAGAGGCGTCTACCGCAATCAGGCGGGCGTCAATTGTGGCGATGAAGATACGACGCTGACCAGCGGGGGACTTCCAGGTGGAAACCCCGCGATTCGCGTTGTCGCCAAAGTCTGAATCCTTAATGACATGTGGGTCATACGACCATCGCTCTTTGCCAGTTAAGGGATCGAGCGCGATGATGCGGCCCAGAGGTGTGCCGAGGTAGAGAGTGCCATCGATATAGAGCGGAGTCGCTTCAAACTGCGTAGGTTTGGAGCCGTCTTTTGGAGAATAGGCGTCTCCGGTGCGATAAGTCCACGCGATCTTCAGCGATTTTACGTTGGAGCGGTTGATTGCGGTGAGTGGCGAAAATCGCTGGCCGCCTGGATCGTGGCCGTATACTGGCCAATCGCCTTCTTGAGCAGCAAAGGCAATGAACGGGAGTAAATATAGGACGACAAACATTCGAGTCATGTCAGTGGAATTCCATGCTGTTCGAGAGTGCCACGCACATCCTTGGGCGAGAGCCGCGACGCATCATATTCGACGAACAACTCATCGCCCGAAGGCAGCACGCGAACCACAAGCATGCCATAGACGGCGTGAATGCGGGAGATGTTATTCAGATCCTGGTCATTGAGGACGCGCGACAGTTTGAAGGTGGCGTCGACCTTCGTCATCGGCCATCAGAATAGCATCTAATCTGCATCCAGCTGCTTGATTTTCCAGAGGATCTGGCGGAGGATGCCGAGCCAGGTTTCCGTATCCGAAGCAGGAACGCCGAGGCGCCGCACCAGACGCCTCATCTTGAGCTCGGTGGATTTCGACGTGCGTTCGTTTACGTATCCTGAGCGCGCGAGCAAATCGAGCAGCAAGGCTGTGATCCGCTCATTCTCTTCGGCAGGGGCGCGACGCGGAGCTTCGAATCGATTTTCGACAGCGCTTTCGCTTCGCCTCAGCTCGTATAAGCAAATCGCGACGGCTTGGCCAAGATTCATAGAGCCGTGCTCTTCGCGGGTGGGAATGCGAAGCAGCCACTGACAATGGCTCATGTCTTCGTTGGAGAGGCCAAATTTCTCGGAGCCGAACAGCAGGGCAACGGAAGAAGATTGCAGGTGATCACGCACGAGCCGTCCAGCCGCCTCGAGACGGTGCAGCGGAACGTGGAGATCGCGATTGCCAACCGCGGTTGTGCCAACCACGAGCGTGCAATCGGCAACCGCGGGCACGAGGCTGTCAAACACCTGAGCCTGGTCTAGAATGTAACGCGAGCGAACGGCGGATCGCGCTTCCTTGAAGGCCGGATCGTAAGGATTCACGAGCCGCAGATCAGCGAATCCGAAGTTGCTCATGGCGCGTGCCACGGCGCCAATGTTTAGCGGGTTGCGCGGGGAAACCAGAACGACCCGAAGAAGATCGGGTGCGGGCACTATTGCTCCAGGTACGTGTAGCCTTGCAATCCTTCTTCGTAGAATTTGAGTAGCCGGCCGGATTCTTCATAGCCGATGCGTTGCTCGCGGACAGCCATTTCGACGTCTTTTCGAAATTGATCGAGCAGCGTTTGCGAATTGTACTGGACGTAATTCAGCACTTCGCGAACCGTATCGCCCTGGACCACCGTTTCGAGAACCACATCGCCATGCTCATCCAGGCTCACGTGCACCGCGTTTGTATCGCCAAACAGATTGTGCAGGTCGCCAAGAATTTCTTGATAGGCGCCCAAAAGAAACGCGCCGAGGATATAGGGCCCGTTATTGAACGGATGCAGGGGAAGCGTCTTCTTGACATCGCGGCGGTCGATAAACTGATCGATCTTGCCGTCTGAATCGCACGAGATGTCGCCAAGGACTGCATGACGCGTGGGTGGCTCATTCAGGCGATGGATCGGCATGATGGGGAAAAGCTGCTTTACAGCCCAGCTATCGGGCATGCTTTGGAAAAGTGAGAAATTGCAGAAATAGGTGTCGGACAACATGCCATCCAAGCCTTCGAGCTCTTCCGGAAAGAATTCGAGTTCTCCGGCAAGCTTCAGAATTTTTCGGCAGATGGCCCAGTAAAGGTTTTCCGCAAGGCTGCGCTGGACGAGCGTCAAATAACCGAGGCTAAATAGATTCAGCACGGAATCGAGCGCCTGTTGCGCATCGTGATACGTCTCAAGAAGATTTTTCTTGTTGATGGAGCGATGCGTTTCAAACAAGTCGATCAGCGGCTGTTCCGAATCTTCCGGAACGCTCGCGGGAAGATCTTCTTCGCCAAAACCACTCACGCCCAGCACGTTGAACACAAGCACGCTGTGGTAGGCGGCAACCGCTCTTCCGCTTTCCGTGATTATTGTCGGATGAGGCACTTCCGCTTCGTCACAGATGCTTTGAATGTGATAAACGACGTCACGGGCGTATTCTTCGAGGGTATAATTGACGCTCGATTCAAAATCGGTTTGCGAGCCATCGTAATCGATGCCGAGTCCGCCCCCCACATCGAGATACGTGAGGCCTGTGCCGAGCTTCTTCAGGTCCACGTAGATGCGTGCCGCCTCGATCACTGCCGCTTTAATCTGCCGGATATTCGTGATCTGACTTCCGAGGTGGAAATGGAGCAGCTGCAGACAGTTCTCCAGACCGCGTTCCTTCAGAAAATCTACGGCCTTTAACGCCTCGCTGACGGTGAGTCCGAATTTAGAGCGATAACCGCCGGACGATTTCCAGCGGCCGGACCCGCGGCTGGCAAGCTTCACGCGAATACCGATATTGGGTTTCACGCCCACCTGCTCCGCATGCTTGGCGATAAGTTCCAGTTCGGTGAATTTCTCGACTACGGGTGTAATGCGGCGGCCGATTTTTTTGGCGAGCATCACCATGGCGATGTACTCGTCGTCTTTGAAGCCGTTGCAGATAATGGGCGTCTCGTTATCGGCGATAGCGAGAACCGCGAGCAGCTCGGGCTTAGAGCCCGCTTCGAGTCCAAAACGATAGGCGCGGCCAAACTCGAAGACTTCTTCGACGACCTGGCGTTGCTGATTGACTTTTATAGGATAAACGCAGCAGTACCCACCTTGATAACCGTGCTCCCGCATAGAGCTGTCGAAGGCTTGGTGCATCTCACCCAGACGGTGCTTGAGAATGTCGGCGAAGCGTATCAGGATGGGGAGCGAAATGCCGCGCCATTCCAGAGTGTCGACAAGCTGCTTCAGGTCGATGCTCCGGCTATTCTCCTTGGTTGGATGGACGAGGAGATTTCCGTTCTCGCCAACAGAGAAATATCCTTTCCCCCAGCTGGCGACGTCGTACATTTCCGATGCATCACTCGTGGTCCAACGATCGGCGGGCTCACGCACTTGCGCAGCAACAGCGACTTTAGTGTTCAGTGGGCGGACTCCTTAGGCCGGATAGAGATTTGAAGGTAAGTGCAACTCGGCGTTTCCCAAATCTCAATTAGAGCATGAGAAATCGCTTTTCAACGCAAGAAATTTCAGCTTCCGCGGATCAAGCCGGCAGCGTAGCGGTCTCCAGCCAGAAACTCTTGATGTGCTCCGCGGCGGACATCAGGCCATCGAGACTGGATGGTTTCTTCAAGTAGGCATTAGCGTGCGATTCGTAGGCTCGCCTTACATCGGACTCGGCGGGGGAGGACGTCAAGACGATAACCGGGATGCGGCATGTCTGCGGATTGTTCTTGATGCGCACCAGGACTTCATGGCCGCTTATCTTTGGCAAATTCAGGTCGAGAAAAATGATATCCGGGCGCCAACGGGTTTTGGGGTTGAGAGATTGAATCACCATATCGAGACCCTCGGCTCCGTCCTTGGCGACCTGAATGTTCACGTTTGCACGCAACTCGCGGAACGCTTCTTCAAGCAAGCGGACATCGCCGGGATTGTCTTCAATAAGCAGAACTTCAACAGTCCTGCCCGAGGGAGTGACTGCCATTTAACACTGAAGCAAACGATGCACACACCCGAACCGCGCGGTGGTTTAATCGTTACCGCTAAGACGATTACTGGCCAATAAAGTTGCAGCTTAGGTTTGCCGGCGACCGCTGCACCGGATATTCCCACGCCGCTACTTCAGATTCGGATGTGCGCGCGCCAAACATGAGGTAGGAAAAATCCGCGTTCACTCTCAAGAGTTCCAGTACTAACTCACTGGCCAATCGCGTGTTCGCACCAGATTTCCTAAAGTGGATCGCCACTTAAGTCGATAGAAAGTCAGAGCACCTTTGATGGCAACACAGCAAACAACCCTGCAGGAAAGGGTGTTCCCAATGGAGAATTGGAGGCTTTTGTCCTCCAGCCTGAGTGAGCCACAGTCGTTTTCACCCAGGGGTAAGATCCTGATCGTCGACGCGTCCGCAGTGAACCGGCAAAAGACGCGGGCGGCACTCGTCGGCCTGGACCACGAACTGATCGATGCCGGCACAACGTCAGAGGCAATCGCCGCCATCTCCGTGCATCGGGTCGACTTGGTACTGATTGATTTACTTGTGCCGGAACTTGGCGCGACCGAGTTCTGCCGGATGCTCAAGAAGGCGAACGCTACGCAGTTCCTGCCGGTGTTCGTCATGGCGGGCTCGGATGACATCGAAGGTGAAGTTCACGCTATTGAGGCTGGCGCAGACGAGTTCTTGATCGCACCCTTGCGGCCTAGAGCCTTTCATGCACGCATACAAACGAGTTTGCGGCACAAGGCCATGATCGAATCGCTCGACGACTCCGAGACGGTCTTGTTCTCGCTCGCGCAGTCGGTGGAAGAGCGGGATCCCGATTTAGGTCAACATTGCCAGCGGCTCGCCTTGATGGGGGCGGCCATGGGAGTCACTTTGCGACTGCCCGGACAGGAGATCCTGGCACTCCAGCGCGGCGGATACCTCCACGACATCGGCAAGGTGGCCATTCCCGACCATGTCCTCTTCAAACCAGGGCCCCTGACGCCGGAAGAATGGGAAATCATGAAAACTCATGCCGAACGAGGCGAGAGAATCTGCAGCAGTATGCGGTCGCTCGCGCCGGTTCTCCCGATCATCCGGCACCACCACGAAAAATGGAATGGGAGCGGCTATCCCGACGGATTGAAAGGCGAGCAAATTCCGGTGCTCGCAAGAATTCTGCAATTGGCCGATATTTATGACGCGTTGACCACTTCACGCCCCTACAAGGCGGCCCTGAACTCCGACGAGGCACTTGCGATTCTAAAAGAAGAGGTCGCGAAGGGCTGGCGCGATCCCAAGCTGGTTGAAATGTTCGCCGATATCCTGCCGATGTTCCGCACGCCCGTGCCACCCGATTTCTCGCGCCTGTCTCTCCACGCTTTGGCGGCTTCTATCGAGCGCTATCGAAAAGACCCGGGCCACAGCCACTCTAGATTGTCCCTCGTCGAGGCCCCGGCACAGGAAGAGCTGGGCAGCGGATTATAATCGCGTCGGAAGGCGTTTTGGCCGGACTCGGAAGACTGCCAACACGCGTCCCGCTGCGATGCTTTTGCCCGACGCTAAAGACCTCGCCTCACTGCGCGTTCTAAACCAGGAAGTGGTTCGATGCTTCCGCTGCCCCAGGCTTGTCGCGCATCGCGAGGAGATCGGGCGGGTTCAAAAGCGCGCTTATCGGGGTCAAGAATACTGGAGCAGGCCTTTGCCCGGCTTTGGAGATCCCGCGGCAAGACTGCTGGTGATCGGGCTCGCTCCGGCCGCTCACGGCGGCAATCGGACCGGCCGGATGTTTACGGGAGACCGTTCCGGCGATTTTCTCTATCGCGCGCTGTGGGAAACCGGGTTCGCAAACCAGCCCCAGAGTATTTCACGGGATGACGGCTTGCAGCTCACGGATGCTTACATTACCGCGCCTGTGCGATGCGCTCCGCCGGACAACAAACCGAGCCGCGACGAGATTTTGAACTGCCGCCCGTTTCTGGTGCGGGAGCTTGCGATCTTGAAGCACGTCAGAGTAGTGGTGCCCCTGGGCGGCATCGCTCTCGATGCATATCTTTCGGTGCTGCAGGATAGCCATTACATCAAGTCGCGCGCGCGATTCCGTTTTGGACACGGAGCCTCCTTTGTGACTCACGAGGGCGGTCCATTAGTGTTGGCGTCGTATCACCCGAGCCAGCAGAATACGTCCACGAAGCGCCTGACCGCCGAAATGTTGCGGGACGTCTTCCGAAAGGCGCGCGGCTTACTCGATCAGCTGGAACCTCATCAGACGTCTAAACGGCGGGAGGAGGCGGGGGCGGATAAGTAGGTTGCTGGGGACCGGTAGCCACCGCCGGATACTGCGCGGGAGCCGGAACGTAGATTTGCCCGCCTGTTTGAAAAAGCCGCCGGGTTTCGTCGTTCAGTAACGTCCAAAGCCCATACACTCCCAATGCAGTTCCGAACGGGATGTGCAGAAGATGCAAAACAGAGACGACGATGATCAGGATGCGAGCCCAGGGTCTGAAGTTCAACAGTCCCCAGCCACCAATGATCCCAGGGAGCGCCAGTACCAGGAAAAATATGGCGACGCCGAGGCCGATGGCGGCGACGATCGGAGCTGCTGCTGCGTTATTCTCGCCAGAGCTCGCGGACGTGCTCAGAAATCCGGCGATGCCACCCATAACGACCAAAATGACGATTCCTATAAGGGCTACCAGGCAGCCCATGACGATATTCAAGATCCCGACGATTCTAACGTGTTCTCGCATGGCCGATTTCTCCTTGACCCGACCAGTCGATCATACGCGAAACGGGGGCGATTTGTTTCGGCCCTTAGTACCGGTTCAGGAATAAGTAATATCCCTTACACTTCCGGAGAGTACGGGAAAGACGGTAAACTGAGTCAATAGGGACGGGGCCATGCAGGCGCGGCCCGAGACCTGCTGAATGAACCTGTCAAGTCCATTACTGGCACTTCTCTTCGCGCAGCCGAAGTTCGCCTCGCGAATGACGAACGCGCTCTTTGATGGCACCTTTTCAGGCATTTACCACCTTTCGGCATTCGACTGGGCGCTGCTGATCCCTTACTTCGGCATCCTCTTCATCCTTTCGATCTATGGGTTACATCGATACGAGACGATGCGGAGGTACATCAAATACCGCAAGAACCTGCTCAAGAGAGCACCTCAGAAATTCGAGCAACTCCCAAAAGTCACAGTTCAACTGCCGCTGTACAACGAAAGGTACGTGGTGGAGCGCCTGCTGGAAGAAGTAAACAACATCGAGTACCCGCGGGAGCTGCTGCAGATCCAAGTCCTTGATGATTCGACCGATGAAACGCATCCTTTTACCGAGCGGCTGTGCAACGAATACCGGGCCGCCGGATTGGAAATTGAGTACCGGCATCGAAAAAACCGGCGAGGTTACAAAGCGGGCGCTCTTCAAGAAGGTCTCGAAACGGCGACGGGCGAATTGATTGCGATCTTCGATGCCGACTTTCTTCCTCCGAAGGATTTCCTTGCCCGGACGGTTCACTTCTTCGTCGAGCCCGACGTCGGAGTGGTTCAGACACGATGGAGCTACCTTAACAAAGAGTTCAACATCCTCACGCAGGTGGAAGCAATGTTGCTCGATGGGCACTTCGTCCTGGAGCATGGCGCGCGCTGCGGGTCGGGTTTGTTTTTTAATTTCAACGGAACGGCTGGCGTCTTGCGGCGCAAGATGATCGACGATGCCGGAGGCTGGCAACACGAGACGCTTACGGAAGATTCGGATCTCAGTTATCGGGCGCAGCTGAAGGGTTGGCGGTTCGTGTATGTTCCAGTGCTCGATTGTCCCTCGGAGCTGCCGGTCGAGACGTACAGCTTCCAAGTGCAACAGGCACGCTGGGCGAAGGGACTTACACAGGTTGCCAAGAAGCTGCTGCCCCGCATTTTAAAGGCGGATCTGCCTTTGCGCATAAAGATGGAAGCGTTCATGCATCTTACGCCGAACATCTCTTATCCGCTGATGATCATTGTGTCCATGCTGATGCTGCCGGTCATGATCGTGCGTTTCTATATGGGTGTATTTGAGATGGTGCTGATCGATTTCCCACTGATTGTGGCATCGTTCTGGTCTATCTCCGCGTTCTATCTATACGCGCAGAAGGAACTTTACCCGAGAACATGGTGGAAGTCGATCGCGTTTCTGCCCATGCTGATGGCCGCCGGAGTCGCTCTGACGGTGAGTAATACAAAGGGAGTTATCGAGGCTCTCCTGGGTATACAGACGAGCTTCGCGCGAACGGCTAAATATGCGATCGGTACGCAGAAAGTAAAGATCGACTCAGGAGCCTACCGGCGCCGCAGTGGTTTGCTTCCGTACGTCGAGTTGGCACTTGGCACATGTTTTCTGTTCATGATCGAGTTCGCCGTTGAAACCTCCAACTTTTTAGCGATTCCATTCCTCTTGCTGTTCGTCTGCGGGTATTATTGGGCGGGTGTCAGTACGCTTTATGAGGAGTACCGCCAGAAGCTGCAATGGCAACGATCGCGGAAGTTCGCTGAAGTGCGATAGCGCCCCACTCCTCTGGTTATCGTTGACAAATTGCGCTGGAATGCGCGAACACGGCGGCAATCCGAGTCCACTGGCCGGCCACAGCAATTTCGGCGCGGCCTCACTCGACATTCTCAAAGCCGCTATCTTGAAGTAGATGGCATTCTCCTCCATTGCGGTGGACCGCTACATCGAGGATTCATCCGGTTATCGCGGAGAGGCGGATCAGGTGTTTCTCCCCGCCGACATGAGCGAGGTTTGCGATATTGTGCAGGCCTGCTCGTCGAGGCGCATTCCGCTCACGATCGCAGGTGCGGGCACGGGCCTGACCGGTGCACGTGTTCCGCACGGCGGATGGGTGGTGTCGCTGGAGCGCTTCCGAACAATTGAGATTGAAAGAGGAAGAGCGCGGTGCGGGAGCGGTGTGATCCTGAGCGATCTTCAGCAAGCAGCCTCAAAAACGAAACAGTTCTTCGGACCGAATCCAACGGAATCGTCGGCTTCGATCGGCGGCATCATCAGCACCAACGCGGGAGGCGCGCGGAGCTTTCGCTATGGGTCGGTTCGACGGCACGTACTCGCGCTGGAAATAGTATTGATGAGCGGACGCGTGGTTCGATTCAAACGGGGGGATCGCGTTGATTTTCCAGTCCGTCCCATTCGTGTTCCCGCGACTACTAAAAACTCCGCGGGCTATTATCTTCAACCGGATCTCGAATGGGTGGATCTTTTCTCCGGCAGCGAGGGCACGCTCGGGATTGTCACCGAAGCGGAGCTGCAATTGCTCCCGGAACCGCCCGCAATCCTCAGTGGCGTCGTTTTCTTCCCATCCGACGATGGTGCTCTTAGCGCAGTCGACGCTTGGCGCACAATCTCCGAGTTGCGGCTGCTGGAGTTTATGGACGAACACGCGCTCAAATTCCTCAGGCGGCGTTATCCCGAAATTCCCGCGACTGCTCGAGCCGCATTGCTCGTCGAGCAGAACCTGGAATCGGAGGACGATCAGGAAATCGAGGAGTGGGGCCGCCGTCTCGAGGAACAGGGGGCGTTTGGAGAAGAATCGTGGTTTGGTTTCAGCGCCGTGGATCGCGAACGCTTTCGCGAGTTTCGACACACGCTTCCGGTGACTGTGCTTGATACAGTCCGGCGGAACGGATTCCCGAAGTTCGGGACGGATCTGGCGGTTCCACTCGATCGCAACCGCGAGCTATATAGCCATTACAAGCGCCGTTGCGAGGAAGTGATGCCGGGGCAATACACGATATTCGGTCATGTCGGTGACGCGAACAACCACGTCAATCTGCTTCCCACGACATCGGAAGAGGCGCGCCGTGGGGAAGAGCTGCTGCACGATTTCGCTGAGTACGTCGTATCAATTGGCGGAACAGTGGCCGCGGAACATGGCATCGGCAAGAGCAAAGCGGATTTGCTGAAGCTGATGTATTCGGCTGATGAGATCGAAGCAATGCGGGATGTGAAACGGCGCCTGGATCCCGAATGGCTGCTTGGTCGCGGCAACATTTTTAACGCTTGAGCGCATGTCCACGCTTCTCCAAGATCTTCGGTACAGTTTCCGGACAATGGCGAAGAGTCCCGGGTTTTCGGTCATAGCGCTCGCTACGCTGACGCTCGGTATCGGTGCGACAACTGCGATCTTCAGCGTGGTGGATGCGGTGTTGCTGCGAGCGCTGCCGTATCGCCAGCCGGATCGACTGGTTGCGGTTTATGAAGATGCCGGCGCAGTTGGGTTTCCACGCAACACGCCGGCTCCAGCAAATTACGCTGATTGGAAGCGACAAAAGCAAATCTTCCAAGATGTAGCGGCCCTGACCGAGCGTGATTACAACCTGACCGGGAGCGAGGGCGAACCCGAAAAATTGGGCGCGGCGGCGATAACGCAAAACTTGTTCTCCGTCCTCGGCGTGAACCCAGCTTTGGGGCGCAGCTTCCGGCGGGAAGAAGACCAGCCCGGAAGGTCGCGCGTAGTACTGATCAGCCATGCTTTATGGATGCGGCGGTTCGGCGGCGACCCCAAGTTGGTTGGCGCGGACATCCTTCTAAACGATCAAAAATTTACAGTCGTCGGCGTGATGCCCCGGAGCTTTTCGTTTCCTGAAAATAACGTGGAGATCTGGACTCCAGTCGCGTTTACGCCGCAGGACTTGGCGAATCGCGGTAGACATTATCTCCAGGTCGTGGGCAGGCTGCAACCTGGAGTAAGCGTCGAGAAGGCGAACTCGGAACTGCTGGTCCTAAACAAACAATTGGCGCGTCAATACCCGGACACGAATTCAGGAATCGCGCGATTCTTCGTTGAACCACTGCAGGAGAGCTATACCCGGGAAATTCGGCGCGGGTTGATCGTGTTGTTAGCGGCGGTGGGCTTTATTCTGCTGATCGGATGCGCGAACATCGCGAATCTGTTACTTTCGCGCGCAGTTGGACGGCAGCGCGAAATAGCGATGAGAACGGCGCTCGGCGCATCACGGGCCCGAATCGTGCGCCAGCTGTTAACCGAAAGTGCATTGCTTGCCTTAACGGGTGGGATGCTTGGAATCCTTTTCGCGGGCTGGTGCTTTACCTTCCTCAAGAATCTAATTCCTGAAGATCTATCGAGCACGGTGTCGCTGACGCTCGATGTTCGGGTGCTCGGGTTCGCCATCTTGATTTCCCTCGCCAGCAGTTTTCTTTTCGGACTGGCGCCGGCGCTCCAAGTGACAAAGATCGATTTGAATGAGGTGCTCAAGGAAGGCGAGCGAGGCAATACGGGCTCGCGACGGAAGATCTTCCGCAACCTACTAATCATGGGAGAAGTAGCGCTTTCTTTGATGCTGCTGGTAGCGTCGGGACTGCTGCTCGAAAGCTTCTCAAATCTGCGCGGTCTGAATCCTGGGTTCCAGGCGGACCGTGTCCTGACCATGCGTCTGGTTGTCCGCGGGGCGAAGAATCAGGACTTTGGAAGACGATCAGAATTTTTTCAGCGGGTGCTGGACGCTGTAAGAGCGCTTCCCGGCGTGAAGGCCGCCGGGTTCACGAGCGCCCTACCTCTAACGTGGCCGGGTGGAACCAGCAGTTTCACGCCCGAAGGAATGGCGCTGGATCCAGCACTGACCTACGATTCGAATGATCGGGTGGTCACGCCCGGATATTTCCAGGCAATGCGGATCCCATTGCGGAGTGGGCGGCTATTTGACGAGCACGATGGCAAGGACGCGCCGTTTGTAGCGATGGTGAATGAAACCATGGCTCGGAAGTTCTGGCCGAACCAGCAAGTCGTCGGCAGGCGATTCAAGTTGGACACCGGTCCGTGGCTGCGTATTGTCGGAATCATCGGCGATGTGCGACAGATGAGTCTTAGCGAACCGCCGCGGCAGGAGATGTACTTTCCCTATTGGCAGGCGAAGGACAACTGGATGGTGCCTCGCGACCTGGTGATTCGGACCAGCGGTGATCCTATAGGCATGACCGGCGATGTGCGGCGGACGGTTTGGTCAATCGATCGCAACCAGCCCATTTCAAATGCAATGACACTGAACGATCTCCTGGATGAGCACGTAGCGCAGCGGCGTATACAGACGCTATTGCTGGGTGCGCTAGCGGCGCTGGCGTTAATACTGGCGTGCATTGGAATCTATGGAGTCTTGTCGTATTTGGTGATACAGCGAACACAAGAGATTGGAGTACGCGTGGCGCTCGGAGCGGAGGCTTTCGACGTATTCCGAAGTATTGCCGGTCAAGGGATGGCTCTCGCGGCAATTGGAATAGCGGCTGGCCTGGCAGCTTCACGGGCGTTGTCCCACCTGCTCGCTAGCCTTCTGTTCGGCATAAAGGCAACGGACCCGCTCACTACCTGGGCGCAGTGGGCGTATTCGCGGCAGTGGCTTTGCTGGCCTGCTATATCCCTGCACGACGGGCAGCAAAGGTCGATCCGATGGTGGCATTGCGATACGAGTAAGTCGCATTGGCCGCTTACCGGAGCCTTTTCATACTGGATAGGATATGCGCGCTTTGGTGCAAAGAGTGTCTGAGGCAAGCGTTACGGTCGAGGGCACGGTTACCGGACAGATCGGCAGGGGGCTATTGGTCTTTCTCGGGGTAAGACACGACGATACGCCGAGCCACGCAGAGCAACTAGTCCAAAAAGTCGTCCAGTTACGAATCTTTCCGGATGAGCAATCGAAGATGAACTATAGCGTCACGGATGTGTCAGGAGAGTTGCTCGTTGTATCGCAGTTTACACTGTATGGCGAAACCCGAAAAGGCAATCGCCCTTCGTATTCCGATGCCGCGAAACCAGAGTTAGCGGAGCGCTTGTATGAGTACTTCATAGAGCTATGCCGTGAGAAAGGCATAAAGGTATCGACCGGGACCTTTCAGGCACGTATGCAGGTACGCCTGGTAAATGATGGCCCGGTGACACTGATGTGCTATGCAGAGCGCTAAGTTAAGCGCTATTTGCGAAGGTTCTTACTTTTTGTGTTACTAAGTAGAGATATATGCCCAAAACATCCGCTAAGGCACCGAGTAAAGAGATTCTCGAGGCTGCTCTTCAGGGATTGGAAGCGCAACGAGAGAAGTTAGATCAGCAGATTGCCCAAGTCCACGCCCTCATGGGGCGCCGAGTGGGAAGACCGTCTAAACGGAATGGCGGCACTGAGAGTACATCTAAGGCCGCTGCCGGGAAGCCTCGCAAGAGGCGGGTGTTGAGCCCAGAAGCGCGGAAGAGGATTGCGGCGGCTCAAAAGAAGCGCTGGGCGGCTTTTCGAAAGAGTCAGGAATAGCGATCGCCGCGGTAGTTTCGAAGAACCCGTTGAATGATTCTCGGGATTGGCACCGATGTGGCGGAGGTTTCTCGCATCCGTCAGAGCATCGAGCGTTATGGCGAGCGCTTCCTGAGCCGCATCTACACACAAAATGAGCGGGCCTATGCATCGAGAAAGGCCAATTCCGCGGAACGCTTTGCCGCGAGGTTTGCCGCAAAAGAAGCGGGAATGAAGGCCATCGGTACAGGTTGGGACCGCGGTGTTACGTGGAAGGACTTCGAAATCGTAAACGAACGGAGCGGCCGGCCGACTCTCCGCCTTTCCGGTGTTGCGCTCGAGATCGCCAATGATATGGGGGTTAGGCATATCTCGATCTCGCTGACCCACACCGCGGATATTGCATTCGCGGTCGTGATTCTCGAAGATGGAAGCTAGTGCTTCAAACAGTTCTACCACTGGAAGCCGCGACTGATCTCGCGCGCAGTTGGGCATCTTCGAGCCGTTTCGATTCCTGGTAGGTGAAGATCATCCGGTGAATAACCGTTAAATTGCCAAGTACGGCAATAACCCAGAGCACCGGCGCCATCCGATCTGTGAGAGCGCCAAGGATGAGTAGAACGATTCGCTCCGGTCTTTCGAGAAAGCCGACCTTGCAAGTGGGAATAATATTTTCAGCGCGGCTTCTTGTGTAACTGATCATGACTGAGGCGGCCATGACGATTGCGGTAAGTACAACATATGACGGTCTGTTGATAGTTCCGTAATAAACAAGAAGACCCACTAGCAGAGCTATGTCGGAATACCGATCCAGTACGGAATCGAAGAAGCCTCCAAAGCGGGTAACTTGGTTCGTTTCCCGAGCCACGCGCCCATCGACCATGTCGAACAGACCGGCAAAGATAATGACGCATCCGGCGATCCTGAAGCTTCCGAATGCCAGAAACGCGCCGGCCACCATGTTGATGACCAGACCCAAAAAGGTTAGCACGTTGGGGTTGATTTTAGAAAGAGCCAGTGCTCGCACAATCAGCCGTATGATGCGGTTTGCGCCGAGGCCGATTGCACGAGTGTAAGTCATTGTAGTTAGTTCCTATGAAGTACCTGTGTCGTGAATGGTTGTAAGACTAAGGACCTCCATTTCCCTCATACCATCGGGAATTTGGATTTTCACAGTATCTCCGACGCGTTTGCCGAGCAAACCCTTACCGATGGGGGAACTGGTGGATATCTTGCCGCTCGCAACGTCGGCTTCTTCACTAGTCACAAGGTTGTACGTATGTTCCTCGTTCTTATTAAGGTCTAGAACGACAACTTGTGAGCCAAGCCCCACGCGGTCGCGCGGAATCTTCGATAGGTCGATCATAGAGAACTCACGAAGCCTCGCTTGGAGTTGGCCCAGGCGAGCATTGACCCAAGCTTGCCGCTCTTTGGCTGCGTGATACTCGGCGTTTTCGCTCAAGTCGCCGTGTGCCCGGGCTTTAAGGATCTCCTTCGGCAGCTCGTTGCGTAGCTCGTACTCGAGAGCCATCATTTCCTCTTCCAGCTTCTTCTTGAGGGCCTCCATGGGTGTGCTACTTCATTATATGGAAGTACTTGAGGGGTGCGGCGTTCCGCGGCCGGGTACGTCTGCTCGATCAGTTCCACCGCTTCGCCCCCCTGTGGGTCCGTGCCGGCCTGCATGACCATAGATTCGAAGCAGCCAAAGGAGCGCCTCACCGCGAACCAAGTACGAAGTTTTTGGGCGGCTTGGGCTGGATGGACGCTGGATGGAATGGATTCCTTCATCTACGCACTCGTCTTGATTCCGGCCTTGCGCGATCTGCTTCCGGCTTCCGGGCTCAATTCCAGCATCGACAACCTTGGCTTCTATGGCGGAATCCTCTTTGCGCTTTTCCTCGCCGGTTGGGGGCTGGCCTTTGTTTGGGGTCCGATCGCCGATCGATTTGGCCGCGTGCGAACGTTGACCCTGACCATACTCTGTTACTCCGTCTTCACGTTTCTTGGATGTCTCGCGATGAACGTTTGGCAGCTTGCCGCATTCCGCCTGCTCTCTGGCATTGGCATCGGTGGCGAGTGGACGCTTGGAGGAGTTCTCGTCGCCGAGGAATGGCCCGAAAACCGTCGCGTCTCCGGAGCCGCTTACATGCACACCGGATATTATTTCGGCACTTTTCTCGCGGCTCTTGTGAACTACGGTATTGGCGCGCGTTTCGGCTGGCGCGCCATGTTTGCGGTCGGCGGAGCACCCGCGCTGCTCGTTGCATTTATCCGCTATGGTGTTCGCGAGCCTGAAAGATGGAGGTGGCACGTGAGCCAGTCCTTCACCGCCAGTCGCGCTTTTCTCGCGCTGTTTTCCCGTGAATACCGCCGTCGAACATTCCTGAATACTTTGCTCTTGCTGATCTCAATGGTGGGATTATGGGCCGGTTCCGTCTATGTACCGAGTGCGGTGACCCAACTCGCGGCCCATCAGGGATACAGCACGTTTGTAGGCACTAGAATTGCCTCCAGCGCCACCATGCTTCTATCCGCGGGCACGATTCTCGGTTGCCTGCTGGTTCCATGGCTGGCAAGTCACCTGGGACGCCGCGGTGCTCTTGCCTTCTTTTATGTACTGATGGCTGCATTTATCGCCCTCGGGTTCGGATACGCGTTCTATCTCGCACGTGCGCCCTTGACTCCATTCATCGTCTGCTTATTCTTTCTTGGAATTGGCGGCGCTAGCTTTTGTGTCTTCACGGTTTGGCTCCCCGAGCAATACCGCACGGAATGCCGCGCCAGTGCCTTCGCGTTCACAACCTCTTTCGGTCGTTTCGTCGCTGCCGGCGTGACCTTTGCGGTCGGCTCGGCCGTCTCGCACTTCGGTACACTTGGTACTCCCGTTGCTTTCACCGCGCTCGCGTTCGTCCTCGGACTTTTCATTTTGCCCTTTGGTGAGGAAACGCGAGGCAAAACACTCCCGGCCTGATTTATGAAATTGTGTGATCTGTTCGATCTGTCTCTGCTCGGCCGCCGCAATTCCATGGCGTTGGAATTTCAAGGCGATAGCTACACATTTGGGCAACTCGACTCCCGCAGCAACCGCGCAGCCCAGGTCCTACTCCGGAAAGGGTTCAGGACGAATGACCGGCTCTGCGTCTATCTCGCTAACTGCGTCGAGATCATCGACCTCTATTTGGCTTGCGTAAAGCTCGGCGTCATCTTCGTACCGATCAATATTCTGTATCGCGAGCGCGAAATCTCGCATATTCTCTCTGACGCCGAACCGCGCGCGCTCGTATGCGAGGAGCCCATCGACGCAGGGGTCGAGACCTGGTTGCGTTCCGATCTCGCCCACGAAATGACGGAAGCGGAGGATATCAGGCCGGTAGCCCACTTCGATGGTGACGCGCCAGCGGGCATCATTTACACTTCCGGCACCACGGGAACATCGAAAGGCGCGGTGCTCAGCCACAACAATTTTGCATCGAACGCTCTAAATCTGCTGACCTGTTGGCAAATCACTTCTGACGATCGTCTCTTGCTTCCTCTGCCCCTCTTCCACGTGCATGGTCTCGGCAATGGCCTTCACTGCTGGCTGATGAGCGGCTGCCGGATGAGGCTTCTCGAACGTTTTGCGCATCAATCCGCTCCGAAGACGTTTCTTGATTTTAGGCCGACGCTCTTTTTCGGCGTACCCGCGATGTATGTCCGGCTGCTCGATACAGATCCGGCAACAGCGCTTGAGATCGGCTCGTTCATGCGCTTATTTGTTTCCGGCTCCGCGCCTTTGCCGGCACACGTCTTGGAACGCTTTCGGCAGTTGTTCGGCCAAACAATCTTGGAGCGCTACGGGATGAGCGAAACGCTCATGAACCTCAGTAACCCATATGTCGGCGAGCGCCGGGCGGGCACAGTAGGCCTGCCCTTACCGGGCGTTTCGGTCCGGCTGTTGGATCAGGATGGAAATCCGGTAAACGATGGTGAAACGGGCGAGATTTATCTGCGCGGTCCCAACGTGTTCGCCGGTTATTGGAGACGCGAAGAAGCGACCCGCGCTTCATTTGTCAACGGCTATTTCCGAACCGGCGATTTGGCAACCCGTTCGCCAGACGGTTATTACACGCTATCCGGCCGAAAGAGCGACTTAATTATCTCCGGCGGTTTCAACATCTATCCGCGCGAGATAGAGGAGTTTTTGCAGGAACAGCCAGAGATTGCCGAAGCGGCAGTGGTCGGAGTGCCGGATCCAATCCGCGGCGAAGTGCCGATCGCCTACGTGGTCGCTGGGCCGTCCTTTGATCCGCTGTTCGTCGAGGCGCAATGCCGCCAAAAAATGGCATCATTCAAAATCCCGCGGAAGTTTATTGTCATAGACAAACTGCCACGAAATGCACTCGGTAAGATGCAGAAGCACCTTCTGCCTGAATGCAGGCTATAATCGGACGCTTCGCCTAAGTTGACACACAGTGTGTAAAGAGTAACAATCTGAAACTATCAGTGCCCATGTCTAAATCACTTTGCATTACCAGCCTTCAAAGCGCAGTACTCGCGCTTGCCATTGCCTTTGGCCCCGCCACGTCGCCTCTCGTTGCGCAAAATGCGCAAAAAAAGAAGAACACCCAAACGAGCTCGCCGCAAAAGGTGGATGAGGAGTACACCAAGCTCATCAAACAGTACCTCCAGGACCCACGCGTCACTACGGAACTCGTGGATCACATGCCGGCTTCGGACACGGTGCCGAGTCCACTTAAGTTCTTCGGCCGCATTCCGGGCACGCCCGGTGAGCTCACTTACGCCAAGGACATCTATCGCTATTACGACGCCTTAGCAAAGGCATCTCCGCGCGCTCGCTTGTGGAAGATCGGTCAGACCGAGGAAGGCCGCGACATGGTGATCCTCGCCATTGCGGACGAAGCGACTATCAAGCAGCTCGACAAATACAAAGACATGCTCGCCGCCCTGACAGATCCCAGAAAAACAACCGAGCAGGATGCACAACGAATCATCCACACCGCCAAGCCCATTTATTGGCTCACTAGCGGCATCCATTCGCCGGAAACGGGCGGTCCCGAAATGCTGATCGAGCTGGCGTACCGGTTGATCGTCGAGGAGACGCCATTCATCCAGAACATCCGCAATAACACCATCGTGTTCATCACGCCCGTTGTCGAAGTCGACGGTCGAGAGAAAGAGGTCGATACCTATTATTACGGCAAGAAGACCGGCAAGCCCCGACCGCCGCTCATGTATTGGGGCAAGTATGTCCAGCACGACAATAATCGCGATGGCATGGGCCAATATCTAAAGCTCACGCAGAATATCACCCGCAGCCTTCTCGAATGGCATCCAACCATTCTGCACGACCTGCATGAAGCCCAGTCCTATCTCTACGTCTCCACAGGCACCGGTCCGTACAACAATTCGCTCGACCCAATTCAGGTCAATGAATGGTGGCTGCTGGCCGAGACTGAAGTCATGGAGATGGCGAAACGCGGAGTTCCAGGCGTCTGGACTTATGGATTCTACGATGGCTGGGTTCCCAACTATCTCTTCTGGATCGCCGTGACTCACAACGCATTCGGCCGTTTTTATGAGGTGCAGAGCTATGGCCCCGACGTCAACAAAAATCTGAGATTGCCCGCAACAACTACAAGCCGTGAATGGTACCGGCCCAATCCGCCGCTCCCGACCATTGCATGGGGACCACGGAACAATACCAACATCCAGGAATCCGCGCTTCTGTTTGCTCTGAACCAGGTCTCGAAGAATAGAGAGCTTTACCTCGAGAATTATTGGGATAAAAACAAGCGTTCCGTCGATAAGGGCAAAGCGGGTCCGACATATGCGTGGGTGATTCCTGCAGGCCAGCGCCGCAAAGCCGACGCTGCCGACATGGTGAACGCCCTCCGCCGGCAAGGTCTGGAAGTTCAAAAGGCCGATTCTGGTTTTAAAGCTGGCACTGTCGACGTGGCGGCCGGTGACTACGTTATCCGGGCCGATCAGCCTTACCGCGAACTCGCCGACATGTATTTTAGCGTCCAGAATTATCCCGTTGCGAATCCGCGTCCCTACGACGACACCGGTTGGACCATGCAGTTCATGCGCAACGTAAAATTGACGCCCGTAACCGACAAGGGCATTCTCGGCTCTCCGATGACCATGCTCACCGCCGATGCCAAAGCGCCCGGCGGCATTGAAGGCACCGGCGACGTGTTAGTGGTTGACAACACGACTGACAACTCGCTGATGACCTTCCGTTTTAAGAATGCCGATGTGAAGATGCTTGCCGCGGAGGATGACTTCGATCTGGACGGCCATAAATTCCGCGCCGGCGCATTCATCATTCCCAGTGCTGATCGAGCCAAGCTCGAGCCTTCCATTAAGGACTTGGGGCTCTCGGCATGGGCTGTCGCATCTGCCCCGTCTGTGAAAACACATGACTTGGATGTGCCGCGAATTGGCTATGTCCATTCCTGGTCGCGGACGCAGGATGAAGGCTGGGTGCGCGCTGCGCTCGATTACTACGGCGTTCCGTATACCTATTTTGCCGATCAGAAGCTGCGGGAGGGAAATCTGCGCGACAAATACGACGTGATCATTTTCCCGAATGTCGGCGGTACTCCCCAATCTCAGGTGAATGGTATCCCGAAGACCAGCGCCGATCCAGTTCCATATAAGAAGTCGGACCTTACTCCAAACCTCGGCGCGAACGACCAGAGCGACGATATCCGGGGCGGAATGGGGATCGAAGGTTTGGGCGAGCTTGCGAAATTCGTGCAACAAGGCGGCACGCTCATCAGCGAAGGATCCACTGCCGCTCTCATGGCGGAATACGGCCTCGCATCGGGAGTTACCGTCGAACATCCCGCCGAGCTGTTCGCCCGGGGCTCGATTATGCGAGCCGTCATTGCCGACCGCAAGAGTCCCATCACCTATGGCTACGATGGCAAAGATTTGCCGGTCTACTTCAATCAAGATCCTGTCTTGATGGCGGCTGCTGGCGGCGGTGGATTCGGAGGCGGTGGTGGCGGATTTGGCGGTCAGGGTGGTCAAGGCATGAGTCAGAACGTGACGCCGAACGCCATACCTGTGCACATTTCGCCGTGGGATGCGAGCGAAGGCCCGACCGCTCCTCAACAGACTCAGGCCCAGGCTCAGGCGCAAGCCGCCGAGCAGGAGAACTTCCGTCAACAGATGCGTGCCGCCGGATTTGGTGAGGAAACTCGTCCGCGCGTCGTCATGCAATTCCCAGCGAACCCCAACGACATCCTCTTATCGGGAATGCTCGCTGGCGGACAGCACCTATCCAATCGCGCTCTCGCCGTCGACGTGCCGCTCGGTAAAGGTCATATCGTGATGTTTGCGCTGCGGCCCTTCTGGCGTTGGCAGACGCAAGGAACATATTTCCTCGCGTTCAACGCGATTCTGAACTGGAACGACTTGGATGCCGGCAAACCCGAGCCGAGACAACGCCCACGAGGCGCGGGCGAAACACCGGGACAGCAGTAACAGCCAGAAGCGTCAGCAGCGCTGCAGCACCGGCAGAGTAGGGGAAGGGAGGGTAGTGGAGACGAGATAGGATAAGGGAAGGAAGTAGTAGTAGGAGGCAGGGAGTGAAAATAGCAAAGTGAAACGCGCGGACTAGCGAGCGTACGCCGGTACGAACGACCGGTCCACGGGCGCACAGAACCGCGAAGTACGCAACAGCGAGCGGCGGGCAGGACGCGCAGACGCTAACGGCGAAAGCAACCGTGGAGCGCGACGAAGGACACAGTAGAGAGCAAGCGCGGAGGGACGGGTACGGTGTAGAGGCGGAAGAGAGCGCAAAAGCGCGTCCCAACGCGGTACACCGCGGAACGAAACCCAAGCGGAGCGGAGACGAAAGCCGTAGGCGACGAACACGCGGCGCACAGGAAAACGAGCCGCCGGAAGTAGCGCGACGAAGGAACCGTATAGGAAACCAGGTAACGAGAGGCACGGGAGAAGAGGGGGCGGAGAGAGGAAGAAAGAGGGAGGAAGAGAAAAGGAGGAGGAAAGAGAAAGGGGAAGGAAGGGGAAGGCGGGAGAGCAGGGGGAGAGGAGGAGAGGGAGAGAACAACGGGGGGGGGGGGGGAAAGAAGAAGGGGAGAAAGAAGGGAAAAGAGGGAAGAGGGAGGGAGGAGAGAAGAGAGGAGGAAGGGAGGAAACTAGAGGAGGGAGAGGAAAGGAAAGGGAGGAACAGAGACAGGGGGGAGGCGTGGTAGTGGGGGAAAAGCAAGAGGAAGTCGCTGCAGGATCATCGCAATTCCTTGCCCAACACCGATGCACATCGTGCAAAGCGCATACCGCGCTTGCATTTTCTGCAGCTGATAAACAGCGCTTGTGATCAGGCGGGCGCCGCTTGCGCCGAGTGGATGTCCAATCGCAATTGCACCGCCTGCCGGATTTACGTGCCCGGCATCGTCCGGCAAACCCAGATCGCGCAACACCGCGAGTGATTGCGAAGCGAACGCCTCGTTCAACTCGATCAGATCGATGTCCGAGAGCTTAAGTCCCGTCTTCGCCAAAACCTTTCGGGTCGCGGGCGCCGGCGCGAATCCCATGATGCGAGGTGCGATGCCCACCACGGTCGATCCGATGACGCGCGCCCGCGGCGTGAGTCCATATTTTCGAACCGCTGTTTCCGAAGCAAGTAAGACCGCGCATGCGCCGTCGTTTATTCCCGATGCATTCCCTGCGGTAATTGTTCCATTCGGCTTCACAATCGGCTTCAAACGCGCAAGCGCCGCTAGCGTTGTGTCTGGCCGTGGATGCTCGTCAACCTCGAACTTCTTGGCCTCTCCCTTTTTCTGCGGCAGCGGCATGGGGACGACTTCGCAACGAAAGAAGCCGCTCGCCTGCGCCTTGGCCCATCGCTGCTGGCTGCGCAACGCGAAAGCGTCCTGATCTTCGCGGGAGATTCCAAAATCTTCCGCAACATTCTCGGCTGTTTCCGGCATGGAATCGATGCCATATTTGCTCTCCATCGCTGGATTCACAAAGCGCCAGCCGATGGTCGTGTCATAAATCTCCGCCGTCCTGCTGAATGGCGTTTCCGCTTTGCCCATAACGAACGGCGCGCGTGACATGCTTTCCACGCCGCCCGCAATCATCAAATCCGTCTCGCCACATTTAATCGCGCGGGCTGCAATCGCGACCGCGTCCATGCTGGAACCACAGAGGCGATTCACCGTTGTGCCTGGGATTTCTTGGGGTAATCCTGCCAGCAGAGCGGCCATCCGCCCAACATTCCGGTTGTCTTCCCCGGCCTGATTCGCGCATCCGTAGATCACATCGTCGACCGCTTCCCAATCGACACTCCGGTTTCGCGTCATCAGCGCTTGAATCGGAAATGCCGCAAGATCGTCGGCTCTCACCGATGACAATGCGCCGCCATAACGCCCGAAAGCGGTACGGACTGCATCACAAATTAACGCGTCGTTCATTCCATCTCCTTCGCATCGGCTAAGTCCGTTTGTCGACTACTCGGCATGCCTTGCCGGTCCCGGAACGCTCAATGCTTTTTGGCGCAAGTACCTTCACAGTTACTGTCACACCCACGAAGGCTTTGATTTGCTGCTGTAATTCCGCAGATATGCCCGCCATCTCTTTCGACGCCTGCCGGAGTTCAACATCCACTTCAAGTTCATCCAGGTGACCGGCGCGTGAAACTACCAGCCGGTATTGCGGAGCCAGCTTCGGCTGTTTCAGAATCAGTTCTTCGATTTGTGTCGGAAACACGTTCACTCCACGAATGATCAGCATGTCATCCGACCGGCCGGTGATCTTTCCCATCCGCCGCATGGAACGCGCCGTTGGTGGCAGCAAACACGTCAAGTCGCGCGTGCGATAGCGAATTACCGGCAAAGCTTCCTTGGTCAATGACGTCAACACAAGCTCGCCAGGCGCGCCGTCGGGCAGCACTTTGCCTGTCTCAGGATCGATTATTTCCGGATAAAAATGATCTTCCCAGATCACCGCGCCATCTTTCGTGTCCACGCACTCGCTAGCCACTCCCGGCCCGATCACTTCCGAAAGTCCGTAGATATCCAGTGCGTCAATCCGAAGCCGTGTTTCGATCTCGCTGCGCATCGCGATCGTCCAGGGCTCGGCGCCGAAGATTCCAATCTGAAGCGAAGTCGCACCTGGATCGAGTCCCTGACGCTCGAATTCTTCGCATATAGTCAGCATGTACGAAGGAGTCACCATGATGATGTCCGGCCGGAAATCCTGTATCAGCTGCACTTGCTTTTCCGTCTGACCACCCGACATTGGAATGACGGTGCATCCTAATTTCTCAGCGCCGTAGTGCGCGCCCAAGCCGCCCGTAAATAGTCCATAGCCGTAAGAAACCATCACCATGTCTCCAGGCCTGCCGCCCGCCGCGCGAATAGAGCGCTCCACCACATTCGCCCAGGTGTCGATGTCACGACGCGTATATCCCACCACGGTCGGCTTACCCGTAGTGCCACTCGAGACGTGAACCCGTATCACCTGTTCGCGGGGCACGGCAAACATTCCGAATGGATAATGATTGCGCAGGTCCTGCTTAGACGTGAGCGGAAATTGCGCCAGGTCTTCGAGGCTCTTCACGTCATCCGGATGCACGCCCGCACGATCGAAACTATCCCGATAATGCGCAACATTCTGATAGGCGTGGTGTAAAGACCACTTCAGCCGCTGTAACTGCACCGCCCGCAGTTCGTCCTGGCTGCATTGCTCGATCGGCTCGAGCTCGGCGGGCTTCCTGCTGCGAATGGCCATAGTATTATTCACTCGGCCGCTTGCTCAGATTCCGTGGAAATAAACTGCCCTCGTATTCTGTGCGACCGGCCACGAAAAAGAGCAACGCGTTCGCCCTTTTGATTGCTGACAGCCACGTCGTAAACGCCCGTCCGGCCCAATGCCGCCTGTTCGATCGCTTCAGCCACCAGATGGTCGCCCGCATACGCTGGGGCCAGGAAATCTATCGAGCACCCAGCCGCCACCGTGGCGAAATTGTAGCTGTTGCAGGCGAACGCAAAGGCGCTATCGGCCAAGCTGAAAACGAAGCCGCCGTGGCAGGTTGCGTGCCCATTGAGCATTTCGGGCAACACTTTCATTTCCACCAGCGCATATCCGGGACGAACTGCAACCACTCGCATGCCCATCTTCTGAGAGGCTGCGTCGGCGGCAAACATTTTCCGGACCACCCCCTCGGCCAGCTTCTGCGCCGAATCACTGGAGCTTGAATTCATCGAATTTGCTCCTGTTCCAGAGAAGTTCGGAGAGCAACGGCGAGACTCGATATCGCTCTTCGCCGTAATGGGCCCTTATATTGTGGAGAGCGGCCCATACTTTGCCGATACCGATCCGGTCAGCCCATTCGAGTGGGCCAAGCGGGTAATTCACGCCTTTCTTCATGGCGGTATTCAGGTCGGCGACCGTGCAGACGCCCTGATTCACAGCATCCGCAGCCTCATTCGCGAGCATCACGACAGTTCGCATCACCACTAATCCCGGCAAATCGCGGACGCGCGTCACAGAATATCCGGCCGCCTGAAGCAGGGCGACTGCAGAGCGGTAGGCCTCTTCGCTGCACTGGTGAGCCTTGGCCACTGCCAATCGGGTCGCCTTCGTGTAATCGAGCGCAAGGTCTACCAGAACCAAGTTTTCCATGCGCGGTTCCATGGCGCGCTGAGTCGCCGTGCGACCATCGGTGACGAAGATCTTCACTCCATTCGTGTCCACGCTTCCCTTTTCGGCGAGGGATTCGCGAACCGATGCTCCATCTTCGATCTGCGGAACAGGGGCTTCGCTCTGAATCGCAGGCGCGGGAGCATCTTCGCCGTAAAAGTAAAATCCTCGCCCCGATTTTCTCCCCAGAAAGCCAGCTTCGACGAGCTCCCGCTGAATCAGCGATGGTCGATAGCGCGGATCACCGAAATAAGCCTCGAACACCGACTGCGTCACCGCAAAGTTCACATCGAGTCCGATAAGGTCCATCAGCTCGAATGGACCCATCCGGAACCCACCTGCCTCGCGCATAATCGCATCGATCGAAGCCGGGCTCGCCGCGCCTTCAGAAAGTAAGCGCAATGCTTCTCCGTAGTACGGCCGCGCGACGCGATTCACGATGAATCCAGGCGTGGATTTGACGTGTACAGGACTTTTCCCCCACGCTGCGGCGGTCGCATAAACTATGTCGGCTGTTTGGCGATCTGTCGCTAATCCACTGACCACTTCAACCAGTTTCATAACTGGCGCGGGATTGAAGAAATGCATTCCGGCCACGCGTCCAGGCCGCTTCAGGCCTGCGGCAATCGCCGTGATCGAAAGCGAAGATGTATTAGTCGCAAGAATGGAATCACCGGCAACCACGGTTTCCAGTTCTCGAAAGAGCTGTCGCTTTACTTCGAGATCCTCCAGCACTGCCTCGACCACAAGCTTCACTCCGCCCAGTTCTCGAATACTGTTCGCGCGTTCAATCCGGGATGCAGCGGCCTGCGCTGCTTCGGCAGTCATCCGTTGCTTCGCGACCAGCTTTTCAAAATCTCTGCTGATCCCGTTGATCGCTTTTGCCACTGCTTCAGCGTTGATGTCATATAGCTTGACCGGGTGTCCTGCAGCCGCTGCAACTTGCGCAATACCCGTGCCCATCGCACCGCTGCCGATCACGGCAATTGGGCTCTCCTGCCTGATTGCCGCCACTATGTTCCCGTGAACTGTGGCGTTCGCTTCTCGAGAAACGCCGCAACGCCTTCCCGGTAATCTCGCGAATAGCCTAGCTCGCGCATGAAGTCGCGTTCCAGATCCAATTGCTGATCGAGCGTATGCTCTCCAGACCCGTAGATGGCCTGCTTAATTCGCGCCAATCCCTTTGTCGGAGCGGACGCCAAGTGCGACACCACCTTGTCGATCGCCGCCGTGAATTCATTATCTTCGACGCATTTCCAAATCAGACCCCATTCTGACGCCTGCTCCGCGGAAACTTTTTCACCTAACAACGCAAATCCCATCGCGCGCGCGGTTCCAATCAAGCGTGGAAGAAAATACGTGCCGCCTGTGTCCGGAACCAGTCCCAGTTTGCTGAACGATTCGATAAAACTCGCCGATTTTGCGGCAATCACAATATCGCAAGTAAACGCAAGATTTGCTCCCGCCCCCGCCGCCACTCCATTCACGCCGCAAACCACAGGCAGCGGCAGAGAACGTAGACGCCGCACTAGAGGCGCATAGTAGTTCTCAATCGACGCGCCAAGATCCACCGCCTCGCCCGGAGCGACAGCGCGGTCTGAGAGATCCTGCCCTGCGCAAAATCCACGGCCAGCGCCCGTAATCACCAGGACCCGCACACTCTCATCCCGCTCGATCGCCTTGAGCGCCTGGCGAACTTCAGTGTGCATCTGAACATTGAAACTGTTCAGCTTGTCCGGACGATTCAGAGTCAGGCGAGCCGCTCCGCTTTGGACGTCGAACAAGATGGTCTGATAACTCATCTCTGTCTCAATTTGTAGAGCGGCTCGAAACCGATCTTCGCCACGCGCTTCCGGTCAGGCTCAATCTCCCGAAGCGGTTCCACTTCCTGCATCGTTCGTCGCGCTACGCTCCGCGAGTTCCTGATAAACTGCAGTGCCCTCCGCCTTCCAGGCGATTTCTTGCTCGGTCAACTCTCGTACGACTTTCGCCGGTATTCCCACCACCAGACTGCGTGCTGGAATAATTTCATTGGCCTTCACAAATGCAAGTGCCGCAACAATACTCGATTCGCCAATCTCCGCGCCATCCATAATCACGGCGTTCATCCCAACCATCGCATTTCTCCCGATGCGGCAGCCGTGCAGCACCGCGCCATGCCCAATGTGCCCATCCGCTCCAACGACCGTATCCATACCTGGAAAACCATGCATCACGCAAGTATCTTGCAGGTTGCTGCCTTCTTCCAGAATCAAACGGCCAAAATCGCCGCGCAGCGATGCGTTCGGGCCTATGTAGCAGCGCGCCCCGACGATCACGTCTCCAATCAATACAGCAGTCGGGTGAACGTATGCTGTCGCATCGACCACCGGAACGATACCGTCAATTGAAAAAATCCGGCCCATCAAACGTGAGCTCGAGATTGTGCCACGCGGAATCGATTGGCAACGAAGGCCGTATCCGTTAACGAGGCATTTGCTGCCGGATTAGCGCCAGTTCCATGAAAATCGCTGTACGCCGCGGATTGGTTGACGTAAACTCCGCCGGTTAAATTGCAGGAAAGCGCTACGCCAGCTTCGGCCGCGGCATCGCGTGCGTGCTCCAGAACCTGCCCGTCGTTCGAATACACCGACATGGTCAACGCGCCGTGCTCGATCGCGCCGCGCTTCGAAAGCGCGATGCTATGCGCCGTGTCCTCCGTAGCGATGACAAACGCAATCGGTCCGAACAGCTCATGCATGAACTTCGATTCGTCGCTCGCGTCCGCCTTCAGGAGCAGCGGCGTATGAACCCGCGCATTTTCAAATGTGGGATGCGCTAGCCGCCGGCTATCAATAATAACTTCGCCGAGCGAGCGCGCCTCATCGATACGCTGCAAAATCGTCTCATTCTGAATCGCGCCCAGCACCTCGACCGCTCGCGCCGGGTCGCCGAGCAGCTTGCCAATGCCCTCGCCAATCGCGCCGGCTACTTGATCGAAACTTAGATGTCCCTCGGAAGTATCGATCCCCTTCTTCGGAACATAGATATTTTGCGGCGCCGTACACATCTGTCCCGAATAGAGCGAAAGTGAGAACGCAATGTTCCGAACCATCCCTTTGAAATCGCTCGTCGAATCCACAATGATCTGATTCACTCCCGCCTTTTCCGTGAAAACCTGCGCTTGTCGTGCGTTCTCTTCCAGCCAAACGCCGTTCTCCGGGCTGCCGGTGAAGTCAATCACCTTCACCTCCGGCCGCAGCGCAAGCGTCTGCGCAACCTGATCGCCAGGTTCATGCGCCACCAACGTAATCACATTCGGATCAAAACCTGCTTCCGCCAACACCTGCCGGGCGACTTCTACCGTAATTGCCAGCGGCAAAACGGCCCCCGGATGCGGCTTCACGATAACCGCGTTTCCAGTCGCCAGACTCGCAAACAATCCGGGGTAGCTATTCCAAGTGGGAAACGTGCAGCACCCGATCACCAGTCCGACGCCGCGCGGAACGATGCGATACCGCTTCTCCATTTTTAGCGGCTCATTCTTGCCTTGCGGCTTCTCCCAAGTAGCTGCCTTCGGAATGCGGCTCATCTCCGACCACGCGTATGCGACCGCCTCGATCCCACGATCTTGCGCGTGCGGACCACCTGCCTGGAACGCCATCATGAACGCCTGGCCCGTGGTGTGCATCACCGCATACGCCAGTTCAAAACTTCTCTTGTTCAGCCTGACCAGCGTTTCTAAAGCTACGCCCACCCATACTTCCGGCCCCGCACTCCGCCAACCCGCAGCCGCGTTCTCAATTGCCGGAAACAGCACATCCAGATCCGCCTTCGGATACGTGATGCCAAGATCGATGCCGAACGGCGATTCTTCCTTGCCAACCTGTCCGACGGTCCCGGGCTGCTCTAGAGCGAACAGCTTGTGCAGCCGCGCTTCGAATGCCTTCTTGCCTTCATCGTTCGCCGTTTCGCCGTAGACCTTCGGGCTGGGCATCTCCGCGAACGCGCTCCAATAACCACGCTTATTAATTGCGTCTACTGCCTTCTCGAGCAGTTCCTGATGTCGACTAAATAGATTTTCTGACACGATTTGTTGTTAGTTGTCCTGATCGAAATCCACGGTCACCTGATCGGTGACTGGATAACTCTGGCAGGTCAAAATGAACCCGCGCGCAATCTCGTAATCTTCGAGCGCATAATTCGCGTCCATATCCACTTGCCCCTGCACAAGCTTGGCACGGCAGGTTGCACACACGCCGCTTTTGCACGAATGCCGTAAATCGATTCCACGCCGCAGCGCCGCATCCAAAATCGTCTCATTGCCCCTCTGCATTGAGAAGATTTGCTGCCCGCCATCCAGGACAAGCGTGACCTGACACTCCGCCGCGGCGGTGCTGCTTGCCGCAGCATTGACTCTGCTCTTACGTTCGGATTCCTTAACCGTAAACAGCTCTATCTTTATTCGCGATTCGGGAAATCCCAAAGTCTTCAGCGCCGCGGAAACATCGTCCACCATATCTTGCGGACCGCACAGGAAGACAGTATCCACGCTCTCGAACCGGCAAAACTGCGTCAGCAGCATTTCGGCCTTCTCACCCGTGATGCGCCCGTTCAGCAGATCCAAATCCTGATGCTCGCGGCTCATGATATGGATCAGGCTGAAGCGATCCATAAACAGATCTTTCAATTCAGCCAGCTCTTCCCGAAATATCACCGTGCCGGATGCGCGGTTCCCGTAAAACAGCGTGAAGCTGCTGTCCGGTTCCATGAGAAGCGTCGTCTTGATGATCGAAAAAATCGGCGTGATGCCGCTGCCCGCCGCGAACGCCACATAATCCTTTTTATTCTCGGGTGAAAGCTGTACGTGAAAGCGGCCCTCCGGCGGCATCACTTCCATCGTGGCGCCAGGCTTCAGGTTTTCAATGATCCAATTCGAAAACATGCCGCCCGGCGTCCTCTTCACCGCAACGCGCAGCAAACCATCCTGCACCGCGGAACAGATTGAATATGACCTACGCACGTCTTCGCCGCCGATCCACGCGCGAAGCGTCAGGTATTGGCCCTGAATAAAGCGGAATTTATCTTCTAACTCCCGCGGCACATCGAACGTGATCGTCACCGCATCCCGAGTCTCGTGCTTGATGGCGCGAACCTTGAGCGGATAGAAATTGCTGAAGCCGGCCGGGACCGCAGCGGTCTGATCAATGGCGCTTGAAAGCATCGAAAGGCTCCAAGCAGGACCGGCATTTATATAAAGCTTTGCAGGCGGTCGATCCAAACCGGCTTATCAATTCCGTGTCATTAGATCCACAATGCGGACAACTCACCCCAGGTTTTGCCGTTAAGCCGATGTTGCTAATTGCAACTAGTCCGGAAGGCGGAGCAATTCCATACGCCCGCAGCCGATCTTTAGCTTCCTCCGTCATCCAGTCCGTTGTCCAAGCTGGTGAAAGTTTCGTCTCGAGGCGCAATCGCTCGATTCCGTGCTGCTTCATTGATGAGCGAATTTCGCTTGCGATCATGTCAATCGCCGGGCAGCCGGAATACGTCGGCGTGATGCTAACCACCAGTTCATCGCCATCATCCGGCCATTCAACATTCCGCACGATTCCGAGATCCACGATCGAAAGAACAGGGATCTCCGGATCGGCGATCTCTTTCAGCCAACTCCAAACTTCGTTTGTGGACGGCCGCACCGCTACCATTGAGCCCCCGGATACGCCCGCTGTAAAAACTGCATTTCCGTCAGGATGAAACCAAGCTTCTCGCTATGAACGCCTTGCTTGCCCCCGCGCTGCATCCATTTGCCGCTCGGCATTTTCAAAGTTGCCTTACCAAACGTTTTCTCGACGTGTTCCAGCCATGGATGCCGCAGCGCATCGAGATCCACGCCAATGCCGCGCTCGCGCATCTCGGCATCCACCGTATCCATCTCGAACAATTCGCCGGTGTACATCCACAGTTCGTTCACTGCGCCCTGCATTCGCCTGTGGCTCTCTTCCGTTCCATCGCCGAGCCGGATCACCCAATCCGTGCTGCGTTCCAGATGATAGGTAACTTCCTTCAGTGCCTTTTCCGCGATCTCCGAAACCCGCACATCTTTCGAATGCTGCAGATCTTTCAACACCAGGGAATGCCACGCATCGAAGTAAAACTGCCGCGCCATCGTCTGCGCATAATCGCCATTCGGCTGTTCCACCAGCAGTGCATTCCGGAATTCATTCCCATCGCGCAGGAACGCCAGCTTGTCCTCATCGCGTCCGGCTGCCTTCGACCTCACCCGCATAGGAAAGCCAGAAACGCGCTTGCCCAAGCAGATCCAGTGCCACGTTCGTTACCGCAATATCTTCCTCCAGCACCGGGCCGTGACCGCACCACTCGCCCAACCGCTGGCTGAGAATCAGGCAGTTATCTCCAAAACGAAGCACGTATTCAAACAGCGCGTTATCGCCGGCCATGCGCTACAGGTTCTTCACTTCCTCCGGGACGTCATAGAACGTTGGATGACGATAAACCTTGCTGTTCGCTGGCTCGAATAGCGGCTCCTTTTCGCCGGGACTGCTCGCCGTAATGTCCGAAGATCTCACCACCCAGATGCTGACGCCCTCATTGCGCCGCGTATAAACGTCGCGCGCGTTCTTCATCGCCATCTCTGCATCGGGAGCGTGCAAGCTGCCCACATGCTTGTGAGCGAGTCCGTGCTGGCTCCGAATAAAAATCTCCCACAAAGGCCATTCGCTCATCGTCCGGTTCCTTAGCCGCGTCCTATGCCGCCGCCTTCCGCTTCGAGTGTTTCTCTGCGTATGCCGCCGCCGCGTCACGCACCCATGCCCCTTCTTCGTGCGCTTGAATCCGCGCTTGCAGCCGCTCGTGATTGCAAGGCCCGTTGCCTTGAATCACGTTGTAAAACTCGTCCCAATCGATCTTGCCGAAATCGTAGTGCCCCCGTTCCGCATTCCACTTCAGATCGGGATCTGGAATCTTCAGCCCCAAATATTCCGCCTGAGGCACGGTTTGGTCCACAAACTTCTGCCGCAGCTCATCATTCGAAAATAGTTTGATCTTCCACTGCATCGATTGAGCACTGTGCTTCGATTCCTGATCCGATGGCCCGTGCATCATCAGCGAGGGCCACCACCAGCGATTCAACGCATCCTGCGCCATAGCGCGCTGCTCTGGCGTTCCGCGCGAAAGCGTGAGCAAAATGTCAAAGCCCTGCCGTTGATGGAAGGTTTCCTCCTTGCAAATCCGGACCATCCCGCGAGCGTACGGCCCATACGAACAACGGCATATCGGAATTTGATTAATAATCGCCGCCCCGTCTACCAGCCAGCCGATCGCCCCAATATCCGCCCAAGTCAACGTCGGATAGTTGAAAATGCTCGAATATTTTGCCTTTCCCGCCAGCAGATCCGCAATGGTCTGATCACGCGTCACCCCGAGCGTCTCGACCGCGCCATATAAATACAGCCCATGCCCCGCTTCGTCCTGCACCTTGGCAAGCAGAATCGCCTTGCGCTTCAACGTCGGCGCGCGAGTAATCCAATTTCCTTCCGGAAGCTGCCCCACAATCTCCGAGTGCGCGTGCTGCGAGATTTGGCGAATCAGGGTTTTGCGATACGCATCCGGCATCGCATCTTTCGGCTCGATCTTGATGCCAGCGTCAATCTTTTCCTGAAAGGCGCTTTCCTCGACGCTCATACCCCATTCTCCAACGCTTGAACGAAGGTTGTCATAAATGCGTTCGTCTGTTGCGCATCCAGAGCGCGATGATCCACGGTGAGCGTCACATACATCATCGGCTTCACCCGGATCACGTCGCTCCCGTTCTCTTCAACCACCGCCGCGCGCTTTTGCAATCGTCCCGCGCCTAGAATCGCCGATTGCGAATTAGGAATGATGATCGGCGCAGCCAGTAACGTACCGCTCACGCCGTGATTCGAAATCGTGAATGTTCCATTCTGCATTTCTTCGGGCGCAAGCTTTCCGCTTCTGGCTTTTTCGGTCAGTTCTTGCAGACGCGCGGCAATCTCGACCAGCGTCAAATCCTGCGCGCGCTGAATCACGGGAACAACCAAGCCCCCACCATCGATGGCCGTCCCGATCCCGATATTGAAATCCGTGAAAATTTCCAATGCATCTTCGTGCCATCTGCTATTCACCTCAGGCACGGCGGCCAGCGCTTTCACCGCTGCCGCGATTAGATACGCTGTTACGCTGGGTGCGCCTGATGATGTTCGTCGAGCCTCCCGGTCCGCAACTACCCGCGACAGATCCGCTTCGAACACCGCCGTCACGTGCGGTGCCGCTTGCACACTGCGCATCATGTGGGTTGCGATACTGCGGCGCATCGCAGAGTGCGGAACCATCCTGCTTGGGAGCTTCGATTCCGGCTTCTGCTTCGAAATAAAATCGATTACATCCTGATAACTGAGCCGTCCGCTGCGTCCCGTCGCCGGAATCGATTCGGCATTCAGATTATGTTCCTGAATCAAACGCCGAACTGCAGGTGACAAGCCTTCAGCAGTGCCGCGCGTCGCGCTTTGCCCATCGCGCGCTTCAATCCGCCCCAGCACCTCTCCCGGCGAGACCGGTTCGTTTTCCCTCTTCAGAATTTCCTTCAGAACGCCGGAAGCGGGCGCCGGAATCTCCATCGATACCTTATCGGTGCTGATCTCGACAATCGGTTCGTTAGCGCTAACCTGCTCGCCTGCATGTTTCAGCCAGATGCCGACAAACGATTCGGTCCCTTCCTTCTGCTCGGAAAACATCTGGATATCGACAAGCGCCATTTCGTTTGTCCACTCAAAACGCGAGAAGCTCTTCCATCTTGGCCGCGATCGTCTCCACTCCGGGCAGCACCGCATTCAGCAAATGCACGCTATAGGGCAAAGGAACATCCGGTACTGCGATTCGTCCAATCGGTGCATCGAGACTTAGAAACGCTTCTTGCGCCACTACTGCGCTAATCTCCGCACCAAATCCAGCCGTCAGCGCGTCCTCATGCACAATCAAGCACCGGCGCGTTTTTCTAACTGACTTGAGCACGGCCGCGCGATCCCACGGAACGATGGTCCTGAGATCGATCACTTCTATCGAGCGACCAGTCTTCCTGCTCGCCACCACACAGCGTTCGACCATTGCTCCCCAAGTCACAACCGTCAGATCGGCGCCTTGCTCGACCACATTCGCAACGCCCAAAGGCAGCGTGAAGTCGTCGCCTGGATAAGGCCTCCGCGCCCAAGGGGCATCCAGCATCGCCCGGTGCTCGAAGAAAATGGTCGGGTTCGGGCTGCGCAAAGCTGTTCGCAGCAGGCCGGTGGCATCTTCCGCATTCGATGGAATCACAACCTGCCAACCTGTCGCGTGAGCCCACGTCACCTCGCTGCAGACGCTATGCCAAGGGTCACCGCATTTCCCGAATCCACCGGGCATTCGGACCACGATAGGCGCTGCAAAACGGTTCGCCGTGCGCCAGCGCATCGTCCCGCAATCGTTCAACTGCTCCGTCGCGGGGTCGGCGTATTTTCGAAATTGAATTTCCGCTACTGGCCTCAATCCGGCCAGCGCCATGCCCACAGCATTACCGATGATCCCTTCTTCCGAAAGGCTCGTATCGAATACGCGGTCCTCTCCAAACATCTCCTGCAGCCCCATCGTTGCCGCGTGTACTCCACCCTTGGGCCCGACATCCTCGCCGAATACCAGTACTTTCGGATTCACTTTCAATTCGTGTTCGAGAGTCCGGCGAATGGCCGTCAGCATATTAATTCGCGCCGGTTCCGCGGCACTCGCAGGATGTTTCGCGCCGCGCTCCGTCTCCGCGAACACATAACGATGAATAGATGAAGCGTCTGGATCGGGCCGCGCAAGAGCGCCCTCCAGCGCTCCCTGGACCTCCGCCTCCGCCGTGCGCTCCAGTTCCATCCATTCCTCTTCAGAGAACAATCCCGGAACTAGGTATCTTTGCAAGGCCGTCAAAGGATCCTTGCTCCGCTCCTGCGCAATTAACTCGCGACTTTTATATGCTTGCGTGTCCTGTCCCGAATGCCCGCACAAACGCGGCATGGTCATCCGCAGCAATGCCGGTCCTTTTCCTGCTCGAACCCAATCAACCGCGTCGCATACACATCGCGATGTCTCAGCCGGCTCGCAAGCATCACCCGCGAATATCCGCAAATTGCCAAACGAAGCCAGATTTGCCGCGATGTTTCCCCCGGGCGTCTGCTTTGTCGCCGGCACAGAAAGGCCGTAGCCGTTGTCTTCAATGTAGAACAGCATCGGCAAATTGAGCGTCGTCGCAGTATTCAGCGCCGACCAAAATCCGTTCGTCGCTACCGATCCATCGCCGCCCAGAGCCACCGCGATCGAATCCCGATACGATTCATCGCCCAGCGAATCGCGATAATAGACAATCGCTCGCGCCCACCCAGCCGTCGTCGTGTATTGAGTGCCGACTCCACCCGCCATCGGCAAAACAACAGGACCCTGCCCGCGCGGGAGGTTAAAAACCACCCCAATATCGCGACCATCGCTTACTCCGCCACTTTTCGCCATCCCGCTTGCCAGCGCATCCTCTACGCTCAACCCAAGCGTCAGCAGCAGCGGCCGCGAACGGTAATACCCATTTGCCGCATCGTGCGGGCGCGTCAGCAAACATCCCAGCAGGATCTGTCCCAGCTCATGCCCGCGCGCGGAAAACTGGTAAAGGATTTTCTTTTCCCGCAGTAACTTCGTTTCTTCTAAATCGTCGAGCTTTCTCGACGTAAGAAACAGGCGGGCAACGTGGCCCCAGTCGAATCGCGAGTCAATGCTCTGGCTGACCGCTGCTTGAAGAACACCGGCCATTTCTCACGCAGTCACTTCGACCGGAACGTCACGGTACACCGGCCATAGCCAGCTTCGGTAGGCGGGCATTCGGCCGCGCGTCACGTCCACGTACAAGGAGCGAAGCTTCTGGGTCACTGGCCCGATCTCGCCATTTCCCACCGGGCGATGATCCACCCCAATGATTGGGGCGACCTCCACTGCAGTGCCCGTAAAGAATATCTCGTCGCACATATACAGTTCGCTCCGGTCAATCGAACGCTCGACCACTTCCAGGCACAGTTCATTCCGCGCCAGTTCCATCACGGTCGCGCGCGTAATACCTTCCAGGATGTTGTCCGTCACCGGCGGCGTTATCAGCTTTCGCTCTCGCATCATAAACAGATTGCAGGTGGAACCCTCCGCCACGTGACCATCCTGGGTAAGAAAAATGGCTTCGTCATGCCCATTGCGCCGCGCCTCGTCGCCCGCCAACACGCTGTTCACATATGCCCCACAGATCTTCGCGCGCCCAGGTATCGCGTTGTCCTCCACACGCCGCCACGACACGACGCCGGCTCGCAATCCTTTTCTGCTGTCGAAGTAATCGCCGAAAGGAATCGCCACAATTGCGTAGGCGTCATTATCGTCCGCCGCAACCCCGATCCGCGCCGACGCCTTATACGCAATAGGCCGCACGTACACATTCGACCGGAACGAATTGCGATGGCACAGTTCGGCCGTAATGTCGCATAACTCCCTCGCGCTCTTCGGAACATCGATGCGAATCACGCCGCAATTCCGCTTCCACCTCTCATAATGTTCCAGCACGCGAAATAGAAAGAGTTCCTGATCCTGTTCATGGTAGTAGCCCCGAATGCCCTCGAATACTCCAGTTCCATAATTCAACCCGTGCGTCAAAATATTGACGTTCGCATCTCCCAACCGCACAAAACGGTTCTGAAACCACACGATCGTATTCTGATTCGGCGCCTCTGTTTTCATCGCGATATCCTCGCCCAATTCTATCGTATTTTGACCACCACCGGAAAGTGGTGCTTAGGCCCAAAACTCAGGGAATCAGCCGCCGGTCTATTGCGTGCCAGTGAACTCCAGTCACCGCTATGTTTGCGCTGTCTCGGTGGATTGGATTGATTAGGATATTGAACGTCTTCGGCACGATCGCGCATGGCACAAACAAAATGGCACTTCGCGAAGACTCGATCCACTCGTCCCCTACACTTTGAGTGGTCTCCATATTCGACTCCCAGCTCTCCGGAAGTAGTTGCATATCGACCGTCTGCGAGACGATTGCATCAAGAGCTTCTATTTCGAGGAAACGGAAAGACAGAGGCAGGTCTCCAAAGTCAATCTCCGCGTGGACCAGTACTTCGAGAAGCGCTGTTGCCGGATTCGGCGCGCAGTAAACAATGCGATGGCCTCGCGTGTGCCACCGCGCGGATGCGCGAAGACCTCCGCCTCCATCAAGAGCGTCATGGTTGCTGATTCGCCAAATTTTCAAGCAACCATGCCATCGTCGATCTGATAAAGGAGCTCCTCAATAACCCGAGCGCCAGCTTCCGTCTCTAACAGTTCGATAGGAGATCGACCTCCAAAGCGGCGCTTACTTTGCCGCATCCAATGCCAAGAACGTTCCGATTCGCCAAAGACTTGCTCGGCAAGAGCTGCAATGCGCGCGAGTCGCACGGCACGGTCGGATTCCTCCTGAGACAATGCCTCGCGTTTTGAAATACGATGAGCGAGCGTCCGTCGCGGTATGACCAATCGATAGATCTCCTTATCGGATAATCCTCCACGCACTAGAGCTTTCACCGCGCTGGCCGGCAATCGTTTCTTGACCAATTCGACCAGATCTTTGTCGGAACGAATATGGGATGTTCCTAACTTCTCCTGCACTCTACGATAGAAGCGAATGCCTGCGGACGAAGACTCCTGGACGTTTAGAATGGCGGGCATGAATCACCTCTTGAGCAGTCTGCCACTATTATAGCGGCACGTTGCCATAGCCTGCTCGGCTCTAATGGTCCGCTGAGCACGGCTCCATTCAGAATGCAGTGATCCGCGCTCTCCTGAACGGCTACGGTTCTGATGGTGGCTTTTTCAAAACTCTAGACGCGCTTGAAAAGCAATCATTCGAGGAGAACTGTCGCCCCCCAGTCCGACACCGAGAAGGCCGGTTGGAGGGGATGTTGTGTACGTGAGAGCACCAAATCCGGTCTGGGTGGAGGTTCGGCCGGGAATTCCGGCTATCAATACTGACGGCAGGCCGAAATTCGGGTGATTGAAGATGTTGAAAAACTGCGCTTCAACCCGCAGCTTCAATCGTTCGCTCAACAGGAACCATTTGGTCAAATAGAAGTCGCTCCAAATGAAATCGGGACCTCTTAAAGCATTCCGTCCCAGGTTTCCGAATTGGCAGTTCTGCGGACTCGTCTCCCCCATGCAGGCGCCGGTACCGGGATCGACGGCTGAAACGAAAGCGTTTGGATTCAGCCACTGGATCGTCCCTGGTTGCGTTACTCCTGAAATCGCGTTGTGCTCATAGATCGGCACGCCCGCGATTACACTGGCAAATTGCGGCCCACTTCCATTGACAATCCCGCTTCCGCCTGCGGAATACGGAGCACTCAAAACGGAGAATGGAACGCCAGTGTGCCAAAACACTGAACCGGAAATCTGCCATCCGTTCAGCGCATAACCGAGCAGACGATTGCGTGCCTTCAATGGCACTTGATAGAGGTAGTTACCGGTGAGATTCTGGCGGATATCGTAGTCGCAGGGACCGCGGTCCCGAGCAAGATTGCCCGGGATAGGCGACAGAATTCCGCCTGCTGAGAATTGTAGAAATCCGCCGTTCGATACGGTATCGATGCAGTGGCTCCAGGTGTAGTTGAGTTGTGCCTGGAGACCATGCCCGAGCCTTTTTTCAGCACTTAACTGTAATCCGTTGTAATGGCTGTTTGCGCCGGTGTTGAGTTGCGTGACCGCTCCGAATCGCGGGTCGACCGGATGGCCGTAGGGAAACGGCGAGAAACAGCCGCGACACACAGTCTGGAATCCATTCACCTGTGTCGCGTAGGGCTGGTTGACTGCGCGCGTTCCAACATATTGAGCTCGCAGATTTACGCTGTTAACCAATTGATGCTCGAGCCCAAAGCTCCACTGCATGAAGTAAGGCGCATGCAGTTTCCCATCCGGCACTGCGGTGATTGAGACTGGCGGCAGACAGGCGTTCGGATTGGCAAGCGCCGAAGCACATGATAGCTGGCCGTGCTGGAATCCCGCGAGGAAATTTTGGTTTGCCGCGCTTGTGGCATCGACAGCGCTGTTCGGAACGCCCGGCGCGATTGCAACGCCGCCAACTGTGCCCAATAAGCCGCCCTGAAACGTATTCACGTAAGGTGGATTCGCGCCGGCAACATCGGCAATGCTCCCAGGCAACAGATCGCTGAAGAGGCCAAATCCTGTTCGCAGTACTGTTTTCGGTCTAACCCGCCATGCGATTGCCGTCCTTGGCTGTAAGATCGCCAGCGGCGTGGAGTGAAATAGATTTCCGACATCGGTCTGTATCAGCGCATTCAGGGGCTGGTTGACGTCATGCGAGATGGCAGCAAAGGAAGCCGGCAGACGCGCCACAGCGTCGTGCGGATTCAGCGGATTTGAGTTGTGCGTAACCCGCATGCCGACTGTCCACGTCAAGCGAGGAGCGACCTTCCACGTGTCCTGCGCATAGAAATCTGCATTCAAGAAAGTGAAGGGCTGCGAATCACTTAGCGGATAGGTCCTGGTCGCGGTGGACGCGATGCCATAAATGAACTGGGGCAGATCCGTGTAGGTAACCGTCGGCACAGTCCCCTCGCCAAAATCGAAATCGTTCAGTCGAAAGATGCGTGTATTGGTTCCGAAACGAAACTCGTGCGTGCCCAGGCTCCAAGTGAGGCTGTCGTTGACGAAGAAGCGGCTGGCGCGCCTACCCTGAATCCATGTATTGTCGAGGCCGCCAATGGTTGTAAAGGGCGCGCTGGCTCCGCTGCCTTCGAGGACGATGGGAAACGCCGAAAGCGTCTGCTGAAAATTGGGCGGTCCGAACAAACTCTCATACCAGGAGAACGCCGGATTGAAATAATTGACCAGATTCTGAGAGAACACGTGGGTGTAGCCGGAAGCAAACGAGTAGAGTGGTTGCGGCGAGACGGCGTTGAAGAGTGGATTGATCGAGTCCGTGTAGGCGGCCTGCAACCCGCCGTCGTATTGGAACCGGTACCAAGTCATATTCCTCTCGTTGAGGTTGTAGTCAACGCGTGCGGTTTGCACCTGCTCATGATCGGCGCTGGAATGCGAAACGCTTTGGCGGTTCGCGCAACCATCTCCGTTTGGCGGATTACCTTCGGTGCTGCTGCCGTTGCTGTTAAGCGGGCACCCAAGGACCGCAAGAGGCGTCCCCGCCGTACTCTTGTAAAGCGAAAAAAGCTTTCGATAAAAAGGCGCAAGCTCGGGCTGGGCGGGGTACACGGCTCCTGTCACCACATCGCGGCCGCCTATCGGAAGTTGTTGCAGGATGTAGCTCTCCATCGCTGGCGTGGGCACTGTTGTTGCAGTGACAATTGGCAGCGCGATCCGCACCCACTCGGAATCGAAAAAGAAAAAAAGCTTGTCGTGCACGATTGGGCCTCCCAAACTTCCGCCGAAATGGTTCACGACGGAGCGCGGCTTGTGATTGCCCGGCGTGGCGTTCGTGAAAAAATCTGCCGCATTGAAGCGGGAGCCGTTCCACAGCTCGTAAAGATTTCCGTGAAAGCGGTTTCCGCCAGATTTCGTGACGTAGTTGACTTGCGAGGCTCCGTACCGGCCCAGATCCACGGCATAGGAAAGCGTGTTTACCGTGACTTCAGCGATCGAGTTCAACCCCAGAACGAGATTCGTGGACAACCCGCTATTCAAGTTCGTGAGAGGATCGTTGGTCTCCAGCCCGTCCACGATATAACCGTTGGAAAGTGCGGGCAGACCATTGAACTCCACATTTCCGTATCCATTGGTCCCACCCACAAAATCGTTCCCGCTCCCGGCCGTGTTGATGAGCGCGCCTGCGGCAAACTGGAGAGCGTAGGTCAAGTCCCCACCGGGATTCGGAAGGTTCTCCAACGCTGGTGCGTTCAGTGTGGCAGAAGTGTTTGGGTTTTCGGTGTTCATTAGCGGGGCTTCTTCGGTGACTGTCACATCCTGCTTGGCCGCCTCGATCTTCAGGACGAAATCCACGCTTTGCGTTCGGCCGAGTGGTGCTGTAACGGCCTTGTTCTGCTGCTCCTGAAAGCCTGGCGCAAAGACCCGAACAGTGTACGTGCCCGGTGTCAACTGCGGAAATTGGAAGCGGCCTGTATCGCCGGTCCACCCGTTGCGCTTAAGGCCGGTTTCGTTATTGACGATGCTGATTTGCGCATGGCCGATAGCGGCGCCGCTCTGATCGGTCACCTGCCCGGCGATTGCGCTCGTTGTTTCACCCTGCGCTCTGGATGGCGTGGCATGCAGGAAGCACGCGGCGAACAGAATGATCAGAAGAACAGCATTCGAGCGGCACATTTAGACATGCCTAACATGCAAGCGTAACAGCGGCGCTCTTATCCTTACCTTTTTGTGGCTCTAATGGTCCGCTGAGCTGGCGCCCGCCTTTGGCTTGAAATCGTTATAGTTCAGTACGGCATTGAATAGCATGCGGAACTCACCCAGATTCTGCCACCGGTAACACGGATTCGTGGCGAACAGCAGCACTTGCCCCTGCCCAACCGGCACATCGAGAATCGCCGGGCGATTGCGAATCTCGTTCGCGCCTTTCATTAACCCGCTGAGCACTGAATCGTCGCCACCCGGAAATCGCATAAGGGTCTCCTGCTCGCGATCCGCTTGCGGAACCGTCAGCAGCGGGCCGTTAGCCCAGCGTACAGGGATGGTTTTTTCCGTATAACCGTAGAAGACGGGATGCGTTGGCCGTAGAACCTCCGCCTGGATAATCGGTCCCGGCGCATAGAACTGTGCCGAAGTACGTGCCGCCTCGACACGTCGCGTAATGCCGAACTCCGCCGGAAAATTGCTCGCGACGCCTAAGGTGATCAGAAGCCCACCTTGCTCCACGAACTTCTGAAACTCTACGACGCCCTCTAAACCCATCCCTCCCGTGATGTCCGGTGACGATCCGTAATCGCCCAGATATTTGAATTGATCGGTCTTGGTATAGGCGAGGGGCTGTTTCTTGGGCTCGATATCGAAAACCAAACTCTTCGCGGTACGTCCCTGGTTCGGTATGACGATCACGTCATAGGCGCTGCGCAGATCGCCCTGCTTCGCGCGTTCTTTGAAGATGAGATCGTAAGGCACTTCGAAATGATCGAATGCATATCGAACCCAGCCCACATCCTGCGTGCTGCCCCAAGTGCTGTAAACGGCCAGGCGTGGAAGATCGGCATCGTGCATCGGCACGCTGGGCGCGCTCGCAAGCGCCACGGCAGTGAGTCCCAGCGGCTCCACTCCGGACTTCAACTTTTCATACGCGTCGCCGCCGATAATGAACGAACCGGCGGGAATCGTCTGATCGCCCGACTTGAATTGCTGCTCGGCCACGCGCACCGGAACGTCCTTCAGCCGGTACCGCAGCGTGATCATGCTGACCGATCCGTTATCAATAACCGCGTAGCTGCTCGCCGCCTCGCCGCCCGAAATCTTTCCTTCCGGTTCGAACTTGTCCACCGGCTGCACCGCCACATCCAGGATTGCGTGATCCGCGCTCTCCTGAATTTTCGTGTGCGTCATCAGCCCCATGGTCCACGCGGCGTCATCGTACGTTCGTAAATTCGGATCCGGATAAACCTGCTTCTCGAGCAGAATCTTCGCCAAGCGTCCATACGGCTGATCGCGCTTCACGATCAACGATCCCGCGGGGAACGTCCCTTCTTTCAACTTCACTTCACCGGTCGCGCGACCGATTTCAATCCCCTGCAGCCGCAAAACATTCACCACGAATGCCACGCGCGTCAAGTCCGGCTGATTAATCGGAATCACGTAACCGAAAGGCGCGTCTTTCTTCCCGGCTTCTATGGAGTTCCGGCTCTTCTTGTAGAAGTCATCGAGTATCACCTGCGGGAACGCCGCGGTCATCTCAAGCGCCGTCAGCACACCCGTCTCCATATAATTCGTGTTGTTGCGCATCGACCAGTCGACTTCCCGGTACGGTGGAACCGGCCGATACCATTCGCGCTCCGTCGGACCGCCGCCACGTTCCGCTCCCGGTGCCCCAGCCGGACCGCCAGCCTGACCACCACCTCCGCCCGGACCACCTGGTCCGCCGACGATGTGACGGTGCATGGTGTTCGCGCCTCCGTTTCCGAACGTCTCGTACATGCGCAACATGCCATTGTGGTTCGATGACATAAATCCCAAATATCCCGGCGACCACATATCCACGAACGCGTGCGTCCACACCCCTGGCATCCCGTACCTGATCATCTGCGACATCTCGAAATTCGAAAACCACGGCAATTCGCCGTAAAGAATTGGATCGAGCGTCGGATTCTGCGGCGCCTGCCCGCTGAACGTATACATGAACGGCTCCGATTCATGCAGCTCGTGCATGATTGGCGGATGCCATTGCAAATACCAGGCCAGCAATCTTCGCATAGGCAATTGCGAATAATTGATGTCGCGATTATCGTCGTGAAAGATGTACTTGCCCCAGTATGGAGGCCCGCCCATGTTGTCCTGCTCGCCCGTCTCGTTGATCTTGTAGCGGTAATACCAATCCGCGTAGCGGTCGCGTCCATCCGGGTCCGCGGCAGGCGTGATCGACACAATCACGTGATCCCGAATGCTCCGGATAAGGGGAGTATCTTCCGTCGCCAGCCGGTATACCAATTCCATCAGCATCTCCGGCGGCCCCGTCTCCCCGCTGTGCAGCCCGCCCATGACGTGATACATCGGTTTGGCTTTCGCGATGATTTCATGCGCCTCTGCATCGCTCAGCTTGCGCGGGTCGGCCAACTGGCCAAGATATTTTCGATAAGTTTCCAGATTGCGAATACTTTCATCCGACCCGACAAACACCACCACGCACTCGCGCCCCTCATCTGTCTTGCCGATATCGATCACCTTCACCCGAGGCGATTTCGCAGCCAGCGTCCGGTAATAGCGAAGAATATCTTCGTAATAGGTCAGCTTTTTCGGCGTCCCAATGTAATATCCGAGCACGTCCTTCGGCGAGGGCACGGTTGCGGATTTTGGCAAATGATCTACCAGTGGGCTCAGAAACTCCGGCCGCGTGGTCCATTCTTTAACGGACTTCGCGAAGTCGTCGTCCATCTGTTGAGCAGGCGCAAGCCACGCTAGTGCCAGCGCGCACGTCGCCAATCGAAGCAGGGAAATTCTTTTCATACGAAGTACTTCCTTCCGGAAAACCTAAGTCTAGAAGTGTATCCTCAATCCAAATTCAATCTGACGCGGAGTGTTGGCCTGCCCGGTGACCACACCCCACGTCTGCGGGCTGTCAATATTCAAAGTTGGATTCGAGGGTTGGAAGTGGTTCAGCAGGTTGGCAAACTGCGCAATGAATGTCACACCCACCCGCTCGGTGACCAGGAAATCCTTTTGCGCCGTCATATCCAGGTTCCAAGTCGGGAATCCGCGCAGCACGCCAGCGCCGCCACCCGTCGTATCAACGCCCAAAATCAATCGCCGGAAATCCGCATACGTAGAAGCCGGATTCGTAAACATGTTAATGCCCGAGCCTCCCGTCGATGCGTTGCCCGTACTGCCCACAGACCCCGTGGCAACAACGTTATCGTGCGCCGAGTTGCCGCCCGTGTAGGGCGCAATCATCACCGCGTTCTCGTTCGTCGTGGCGGATCCGCAGTTCGCTTCCCCAAATGATTGGCAATTCGCATTGGCGCCGCTTCCGACGCTTACTTCAAGCGGAGATCCACTCTGCGCCGTGAACAGCGGAGCAATCGACCATCCACCCAGCAGCCGTCCCACAATTCCTTTTTGATTCGCGAACCATTTCGGCTGGTACAGCAGGCTCAGATTGTAAACGAAGCGTATGTCAAAGTTTTGAGGCCCATACATGGCGTGCAGATTCCAATCGTCTAGGACCGTGTAGCCGCTGGTGGTCTGCGACACAGCGCCGGTGCCCATCGAACGGCTCCAGGTGAAATTCGATGTTGCGGTCAAGCCATTCCAGCCCCGCGCGGTGAACGAAAGGAACGCCGCATTGTAGTTGCCGAAGCCGTCGCTTGTCGCCATCAGAATCGACGAAAGCTGCGAAGGCGTCGAGCTGAGTATCGTACGCCCCAACGTCCACGAGGAGGCGTTATTAAGGCTGCTCCACAAATTGAAAACCTGGGTAGCCAGAATATTGCTCTTAAAATTGGAAGCCACGGCAGCCGTGCAACTGGCAAACTTGGCGCAATAGGACGAGCTCGGTCCACCCAGCGCCGCTTCAAAAAACGGCTGCGTCTGAACTGCCTGGCTCGAGCTGAGTTCCGTATAAAGATTCGCGTAAGCGTTGGCGAAGCTCTGCCCGTTCAGTGTTGTCATATATGGCACAGCGTCCAGATTGATGGTCTGGTACTCGTTGCGAATAATCCGTCCGATGTAGCCCGCCTCAATGGACGTCTTCGATGAGAGCGCGCGCTGCACAGTGAAATCGAATTGATCGGACCGGTCAGGCCGGTAGTTGGGATCTAAAGCATATCCATCGCCTGCCGCGGCATTACCGCCGACACCGGAAAGGTACGGCTGGGGTAAAGTCTGTCCCACCGCCGGCAGCGGCGCAGATAGCCCGTCTGTCCCAATGCGAAAAGCGGTCGCGGGAGTTGCCCCGCTCGGTCCCAGGCACTGGCCGCTTGAAGTCGCGCCTATACATTGCACCGCTTGTCCCAATCCAGTGCCCAGAAGCGGAATCAGAACCAAATCTACGCCGTTTAGCCGTCCGAAGATCCGGCTGTAGCCTCCGCGGACCACCGTCTTGCCTTGACCGAAAATGTCGCCCAGTATGCCGCTGTCGAAACTCGGATTCCACGCGGCTGCGATTCGCGGGCTGAACCCCGCATAGAAAGGATTGTATGGATACTTCTGCCCGTTACCCACATTTCTCACCGTCTCGAACCCGACGATTGGGTTATAAACTTGTCCGGCCAGAGCGGCCCTTTGCGTCGCCGCGAGGTAATCGTTGGTGCTGATTAGCTTCCCCGCGGAATCCACCAGCTCCACTTGCTTTCCATTGATCTCATACGGCGGCATCTCGAGCGTATAGCTAAGCCCATACGTCAAAGTGAAATTTTTCCGCATGTGCCACGTATCACTGAAATACGCGTCATAGCTCGGAATAATGCTCTGATCGAACAAGGCCGTTCCCACCGGCTGCAGCGTCAAATTCGAGCCTGCTCGCGAGTAAAGCACTTGAGGCACTGAAACGATGCCCAGCACATCGGAATACAGCGCGCTCCAGTTGCCCTGCTGATTGGTTGGGAGCCCGGAAGGATAATAGCCGCTGAAATTTACGCCCGATCCCGAGCCCACCTGGTACACAATCTGCGTTAGTACGTTTGTCCCATTATCGTCACGTCCATGAAAATCGTAGTTGCGCTCATAACTCCCGCCGAACTGGAACAAGTGATTGCCATGCAGTTGGCTGATATCGTCCCGGAATGTGTGGTCTTGCCCATCCCAAAACCGCTGCCGCACGCTCGCCGAGTTCACGTTGTACGGAATCAACGCGTTCGCGCCCGTGGCGCCGCTGCCGGTTTCGCCCCCGATTTCCAATGCTCCGCCCAGACCGGGAAGCTGCGGAGGAGCGAGTGCCGAGAACCATTGCCAGAAGTTGCGCAGATAGCTCCAATGAAAATCATTGGTCAGATTCGGCGTAATCGTCGTCGTGAGTCCCGCTACATAAAAAGAAGGTTTCTGCGACCGTGGACTCAATGGCGTTGCTTGTCCCAGCGTGTCGCCAGGCAGCGTCCCGCCAATGTCCACTTGACTGCTTGTTAACTGGTCGAAGCTGTAGTACCGGTAGCTGGTCATCAGATGCCATTTCTGTCCAAAATCGTGGTCAACGCGGATCACCCCGAAATCGGCGCTTTGCGGCAGGTGGATCGCCGAGAGATAGCCCTGATAGTTGTATTGATCGCCAAACTGCGGGTCATTTGGCAGCGGCTCGTACTTCGACCAGATTTGATTTACGATCTTGTTGAGGCCGATACCTCGGGGATCGCAGGCGCTCGTCCCGCACTGTACGGGCAGGTAGGTTGTCCCATTCACGGTCACCGGAACAGGGTTCAGGTTATACGCGGTTTCGACTCCGGCGCTGTTCGGGAGCTGAATGATTCCGTCTCGCAACAAAGCTGAGGGCACATCCTTCTCGAATGTCGTGCTCTGCGGAAAGCGCCGCCCTTCATAATTCACAAAGAAGTAGGTTTTCCCTCCCCAGAATGTTGGCGTTAGCGGCCCGCCCAGCGCGCCGCCGAAGCGGTTCTGGTGGCTCGACGGCAGCGGCGTGAAAGCTTGGCCGCCCGATGGCGTGTGATTGTTCTTCCAGAAGTTCGCTCCGAAGTTGCTCCCCAAATAGTACTCGTAAACCGCGCCGTGAAATTGATTCGTACCTCGCTTCGTCACCATCTGGACCTGCCCGCCCGCGGAGCCGTTGAAATCCGCGGTTTGATTATTCGTGGCCACTTTGAATTCTTCGATGCTCTCCGCCGGAGTCGGTATCGTTCCCGAGGGATTGCCGCCCGTTGAACCTGAGCCCACGTAGCCGCTCGCCTGTGTATAAGCGTTTGAAGATCCATCCATGTCGTTCGTGTTGTTGCCGCCGTCGAGCTGGAACGTGTTCTGGTCCGATACCGCTCCGGCTACATTGCCCGAAGGCGACACTCCCGGCTGCAAGACCACGAAAGCGTTCGCATCCCGCCCCAGATTCGGTAACTCCATAATCGAGGGGCCGTTGATCGTTGTCCCTACCGTTGCGCTCGCGGTTTGCAACTCGGCTCCGGCTTGCGCCTGCACTTCCACAGTGGTCGTAGTAGCGCCAAGCTGCAATGTGAGATTGATCGTCAGCACGAGCCCGACGTCCACTTGCTGCTTTTCTACTCTCGACAGTGCGAAGCCGGCCTTACTGACTTCGATGTTGTACTGCCCCGGGGTCACATTAATGAAACTGTAGCGGCCCGTGTCGTTTGTTGTTGTCGTTCGTGGCGTGTTTGTCGAGACGTCAATCAGCCTCACTTCAGCGCCTGCAACGGCCGCCCCCTGCTGATCCGCCACTTGCCCGGAAACAGTTCCTGTCGATGTCGATTGCGCGCGCACGCGGCGCCACAACGCAGACCATCAACAGCGCCAATGCCGCCGGTTTCGCCCACGACTGGCGCGCACGATTCTTGCCGTAAGTCCTATTCATAGCGATTTTCCTCCCTCGATCGGCGGCTCAAACTGACCGTCCCACCATCGTATGACGGACTATATCAATATCCGCGTCCGCGCCGCAAACAAGCCCAGCCCCGTTGCCGCTCGAAATTTTATGCGGTCGCTAACGTATCGATCATCGGCGGGCGCTTTGCTTCGTAAGCCTCAATCGCACCTTGCTGCTGCAAAATATAGCCCAGCTCGTCGATGCCTTCCAACATGCAGTATCTTGCGAATTCGTCAATGGGGAAGGTCACTGCCGAACCGTCGGGAAGGATCACTTTCTGTTGCGCTAAATCTACCGTGACCGTTACTGCGGGATCGTTCGCAACTGCCGCGAACAGTGCTCTGTGCGCATCGCGCGGAACCACGATCGGCAACAGAGAGTTCTTTAACGCGTTCCCTCGAAAAATATCGGCAAAGGAAGTGCTGATCACTGCGCGGAAGCCGTATTGACTCAACGCCCACGGCGCATGCTCTCGCGAGCTTCCGCACCCAAAGTTATCTCCCGCTAATAGCACCTGCGCTGCACGCCCTTGCGGTTGATTGAGAATGAAATCGGATTTCGGCTCGCCCTCCGCGTCGTATCTCCAATCGAAAAAGAGCTGCTCTCCCAAACCGGCTTTCGAAGTAGTTTTCAAGAAGCGCGCGGGGATGATCTGGTCAGTATCGATGTTGTCGATCGGCAGCGGCGCAAGACGGCTCGTGAAGGTTGTGAACTTCTCCATGTTCGATCTCCTACAGCAGCGTCCTCACGTCAGTCACGACACCGGTGATCGCGCTGGCTGCTGCCGTGAGCGGACTTGCCAGGAATGTCCGTCCGCCTTTGCCCTGACGTCCTTCGAAGTTGCGGTTGCTGGTCGAAACGCTATACTCGCCCGGCTCCAATTGGTCCCCATTCATGGCAATGCACATGGAGCAGCCTGCTTCACGCCAGTCCGCTCCGGCTTCTTTGAACACGCGGTCAAGCCCTTCCGCCTGCGCCTGCTTCTTGACCTGCTGTGAACCCGGCACGACCATGACGCGTACACCCGAACTGACTTTGCGGCCCTTCAAGATTTCCGCTGCGGCACGAAGGTCGGAAATGCGCGAATTCGTGCAGCTCCCGATGAATACGACATTAATGGGATGCCCAAGCAAAGGTCTGCCTGATGCCAGGTCCATATACCGCAAGGCCTTGCCGAGGGAATCGCGCTCAACCGGATCGCTAATGCTGGATGGGTCCGGAACCGCTGCCGTGATGGGAATGCCCATACCTGGATTGGTCCCAAAGGTAATCATTGGCTCGAGCTCGGCTGCACCTATATCGATGCGTTTGTCGAACTTCGCTCCTTCTTCCGTCGGCAGTTGTCTCCACAAACCGAGGGCCCGGTCCCAGTCAGCGCCTTTCGGAGCAAAGGGACGCCCAGCAAGATATTGATAGGTCGTGTCATCGGGTGCAACAAGCCCGGCGCGCGCGCCACCTTCGATCGACATGTTGCAGACGGTCATTCGTTCTTCCATGGAAAGCGAACGGATCGCCCCTCCGGAATATTCGAACACACAGCCGGTACCGCCCGCGATTCCAATTCTCGAGATTAAATTTAGGATGATGTCTTTCGCGCCCACGCCTTTCTTCAAAGCGCCTTCGACGTGCACCTCATAGGTCTTGGGACTCCTCTGCAAAAGACATTGCGTGGCCAGAACATGCTCCACTTGGCTGGTGCCTATGCCGAACGCCAATGCGCCAAAAGCTCCGTGGGTAGCTGTGTGACTGTCCCCGCAAACTACCGTCATGCCAGGCTGCGTTAGCCCCAGCTCGGGTCCAATAATGTGTACAATCCCCTGTCGATCGCTATGAGGACCATAAAAGGGGATCCCGAAGTCGCGGCAGTTCTTTTCAAATTGCGCGATTTGCGCGCCCGCAACCTCATCGACGATGGGCAGTAACCGGTCGTGAGTGGGGATGCTGTGATCGGTGGTTCCGATCGTTAAATCGGGCCGCCTCACTTTCAGGCCACGTTCGCGCAATCCCGAAAAAGCTTGCGGAGAGGTCACTTCATGTACCAAATGCAAATCGATATACAAGAGCGTGGGAGTACCTTCACGCTCCGCGACCACGTGTTGGTCCCATACCTTTTCGATAATGGTTCGCGGCTTCGCTTTCGTCTCAGTTTTGTTTGACATATCACTGCAGTGCGGCACAGACTGCATCTCCAACTTCACTGGTGCTCGCAGCCGTACCGATCGGTTTCAAATCCGCAGTAACCCGGCCCGACATCAGTACATCGTCAATCGCGCGATTCACGGCGTGCGCCTCTTCCACTAAATCAAAACTGTATTCGAGCATCGCCGCGACGGACCCGATCGCGCCCAACGGATTAGCTTTGTTTTGACCCGCGATATCGGGCGCCGAGCCATGAACAGGCTCATATAAGCCGACCCGCACGCCGGAGGCTCTCTTCTTTCCAAGCGATGCAGAAGGCAACATCCCGATCGATCCCGCCAGTACAGCGGCCTCATCGCTCAAGATGTCGCCGAACAAATTTTCCGTCAGAACCACGTCGAAGCGCTTTGGATTCAAGACTAACTGCATGGCGCAGTTATCAACCAGCACATGCTCCAGCATGACGTCCGGATAATCGGCCGCTACTTCCGTGACCACGCGACGCCAGAGCTGAGAATTCTCGAGCACGTTGGATTTGTCGACGCTCGTCACTTTTTTCCGCCGTTTCCGGGCAAGCTCAAAAGCGACGCGCGAAACCCGCTCGATCTCCCGTCGCGTATAGCTCATCGTATTGACTGCGCGCTCTTCCAGCCCGCTCCCCGAAATGCCCCGTGGTGTCCCGTAATACAAACCACCCGTCAACTCGCGCACGATGATCATGTCAGTGCCATCCACCAGCTCGTTTTTAAGTGGGGAAGAAGAGATCAGCGAAGTATAGGATCTGACGGGCCGCAGATTCGCGTAGACTTCGAGGGTCTGGCGAATCCCCAACAAGCCTCGTTCCGGACGCTTTTCCGGCGGAGCATTGTCGAACTCGGGCAAACCAACCGCCCCCAGGAGAGTAGCATCCGCTTGCTGCGCGAGATCGCGTGTTTTTTCCGGGAACGCGACACCGGTCTTATGGATCGCGGCACCTCCGAGCAAACCTTCCCTCAGAGCCAATTCGTGGTCATACACACCGGCTATGCGGGTCAGGACCTTTACTGCCTCGCGCGTGACCTCCACCCCAATGCCGTCGCCAGGAAGCAGCAGAACATTCAACCTCATCTACGGGAAGATGCGGCAGAAACTGTTTCCGTAAGCACTTCGCGGCAAACTACCTGCTGAAGCAGTGCTCTGATTTCATCATTGCGGAGACCTTTCTTGTTATCCGCAATCAATGTAAACCTGTGATACACCTCTTCAAGCTCCTCACGGGTAAGCTGAAAACCTAGATCTTGCGAACGCTTGTTCAGCGCGTGACGCCCACTGTGCTTTCCAAGAACGATCCGGCTTTCCGGCACGCCTACGCTGGTCGGATCCATAATCTCGTATGTCGATTTTTCTTTAAGATAACCATCCTGATGAATGCCCGCCTCGTGTGCAAAAGCGTTCTCGCCCACGATGGCTTTATTGGGCTGAGGCCCAAACGTAATCATCTCCGTTAACGTTTGGCTCGCGCCATACAGCTTTTCGGTGTGGATTTTTGTCTGGAACGGCAGCCGGTCCTGGCGGGTCTTGATCGCCATAACTACTTCCTCGAGAGCCGCATTGCCGGCACGCTCGCCGATACCGTTAATGGTGCACTCAACCTGTCTCGCTCCCGCCGTTACCGCAGCGAGCGAATTCGCTACTGCGAGCCCAAGGTCGTCGTGACAATGGACGCTGACAATCGCCCGGTCACCCAACACATTCACCATGCGGCCAATCAATTCACCGTATTCTTCGGGCACCGAATAGCCGACTGTATCCGGCAGGTTCACAGTGCGGGCGCCCGCTTCGACGACAGCCTTACTGACTTCTTCCAGGTACGCAAAATCGGTTCGCGTTGCGTCTTCCGCTGAAAATTCCACATCGTCTGTGTAGTTGCGCGCCAGCATCACCGCCGCGATCGCATCGTCCAGCACTTGCTGTCGGCTCTTCCGCAGTTTGTGCTTCAGGTGAATGTCGCTGGTCGCTATGAACGTGTGAATACGCGGCCGCTTCGCGTGGTGCAACGCCTTAGCCGCTCGTTCTACATCGAGCGTACACGCGCGCGCCAACGCAGCCACTTGCATCCATGGAAACTGACGGCTGACGATATCGACTGCTTCGAAATCGCCTTCAGATGCAATCGGAAAACCTGCCTCGAGAATGTCTACGCCGAGGTCTACCAACTGCCCAGCCATCCTTAATTTTTCCGTTGTTGTCATGCTACAGCCGGGCGACTGTTCGCCATCGCGTAGAGTGGTATCGAAGATGTAGACGCGGCTCAAACTCGTGCTCCTCGGGAACGGGATTTACCTCCCATGGTAGGGTGGACAGCTGCATTATGCAAATTTATAGTATTCAAATCTGCTATAAACTATACTAATGGAATAAGCAACTGAACCGGTCTGCGCTATGGAACTGTATCCCCTCAAAGTTTTTCTAACCGTCGCCACTGAGCGTAGCTTTTCGCGCGCCGGGGAGAGGCTTCTTCGTACGCAGCCCGCCATTTCCATAGCCATCCAGCGTTTGGAAAGCGATTTGAAAGAGAAGCTCATTGATCGGTCGGGGCGCGAACTGCTGCTTACGGATGCCGGGCGGGTCGTTCTGGAGTTCGCCAAGCGTTTTCAGAACCTCGAGTCGGACTTGGAGAACGCTCTTCGTGAGCTGAAGGACAATTACGCCGGGCGATTGTCGATTGGTGCGAATGAATCGACATCTCTCTATCTGATTCATCACATTCAACAGTATCGGCGGTTGTTTCCGAAGGTGAAGGTGCAAGTGAGGCGATCCGAATCTAGTAAGATCCCCTCCCAGATCCTCGACGGCGAGCTGGAACTCGGCGTCATTAGCTATGATCCCGCTGATGAGCGTCTGCTTTCGCAATTCATCTACACCGACCGGCTGACCTTGATCGTGTCGCCCCAGCACCGGTTCGCGAGCCGCGATGAAATCTCGATCACAGAACTCGATATGGAGACATTCATCGCCCATAACGTGATCTCGCCCTATCGAGAAGCCGTGCTCCGTGAGTTCCAGCGGCACAAAGTTCCATTGAACATGGATGTCGAAATGCCAACCGTGGAGACGATTCGCCGCCTGGTACAACACAACGAAGGCGTCGCGTTTGTTCCTCGGATGTGTGTCGATCAAGAGATAAAGCAAGGGCTGCTGAAGGAGATCCGCGTCACCGAGCTGAATGTGGAGCGGAAGATTCGCCTGGTTTATCCCGCGCGCCGCGCATTAAGCCATGCGGCAAAGGCTTTCCTCGAAATTGTGAAGAGAGCAAACTCGGGAACGGAGCCTCTCCAGGAATCGGCGTGAGCCAAGGACGCGCTGCCGAAGATGGCGCCTCCATAGTCATCATCGGCGGCGGCATCATAGGGATGTCGATCGCCTGGCGTCTGGCGCAACAGAACTGGAGAGTCGCTGTTTTCGACAAGAGTTCCATTGGAGGCGAGGCGAGTTGGGCCGGCGCGGGCATGTTATCGCCCGGCGGAGAAGTTGAAAGACCTTCCACGCTGTCGTCTCTCGCTATTGAATCGCGACGGCTCTATCGAGGATTTGTCCACGAGCTTGAAACAGCCTCGGGCCTCGCCATCGATTATCAGGAATGCGGCGGATTGGATCTCGCCTATTCGCCGGATCAGCTACGCGGTCTCGAGGAACGGGCCGCGGCGCAGGCGAGAATCGGCATTCATTCCAAAGCTGTTGCCGTTGGTGATGTTTCTATTTTCTGGCCAAGGGTTCGAAGCCAAGGGTTGCTCGGAGCTCGCTTCTACCCCGACGATGGCATCGTCAATCCACGCGAAGTTATGTTGGCTCTCGCGGCCGCTTGCAAGTACTTGGGCGTTTCAATCACCCAAGACTGCGCGGTGTCTTGGGTCGAGGTCTCTGCCGAAGCAGTTGCGATCGAGACCGCTCAGGGTTTTGGAACATATGGCGCCGCGGTCATTGCTGCGGGCGCTTGGAGCAGTTCCATCCGTGTAGGTGGCGTACCTCCTTTACCCTCGGCTGAACCTGTGAAGGGTCAGCTGATTGGCTATCAACAGCCGCAGCAGACATGCAATACCATTCTGCGGTCTGGCCATACGTATCTCCTTCAGCGCGCAAATGGATTGTTGATTGTGGGCGCCTCGGTGGAGCACGCCGGCTTCGATCGCGAAACACGGCCCGATGTTATTGCCTCGCTTGCCGCGGAAGCGGGATTCATCTTGCCTCATTTGAGGGACACAACTCCCTCCGAAGCCTGGGCTGGTTTTCGCCCATCAAGTGACGCGCTGCACGTCGGTTCTTGGAACTCACTCCGCCTTTACTTGGCGTACGGGCATTACCGGAACGGAATTCTTCTCGCCCCTTCGACTGCAAGACATCTCTGTTCGGAGATCACTGCCAGTTTGGGAACGCGCTAGAGCGTTTTCGCTGCACGTCCTGCAGAAGATCGCCGACACGCGATCTCCTTTTTAGAAGAGTCTCCAAAAGCGCCTCGAGCGGAACTTCGTCGGCCTGCAGCCAAACCCGTGGGATTTCCTTCCATGCCGAATCAATGACCTCTATTGGGAAATTCTCGACCATCTCGAGCCACGGTTGAAAGGAGTCGAGGGATTGCACCTGATCGTACACTGCGGTCCGGAAATACAGTCCCTGCAGCGGAGAATCTTGAAATTGCCAATGCGGACCATTGAAGGCAAAGCCGTGGTCGATCATTTGCGCAAAGAATCCTATCCGTGCGGGAGTTTCGCCCTTCAGTGGTGTCCAGCCCTTGGCGCGGGCACGGAAGAACACTGCTTGCCGGGAATCCGCGTTACCCGCCCATTTATCGAAAACCAGCGTTCCGACAAAATCAACGCGGTTCTCCACTTTCGATAACAGCTTATCGGGAAGGAAATCGAACACTGCTACGCGATCCGGATGCACCGCCATTCGCGAACCGAAATGCAGTCCCGCTGGGATGGGCTCGCGCCGCGAACCGATGGAAAGATATAACTCAGGATTATCGGCGATAAACTCCGAGGTCAGCTCAACGACCGCTGTATCCGGGACATGGATCTGCAGGTACCGTAGAAATGCGCAAGCCAGCCACTCGTTGACGAGAATCCGGCGATGCTGCGGATTATTCGTGAACTTAACAACATACATACCACCGTCTTCCGCCTCCACCAGATGAGCCTGCGCTCCTCCCCGCATTTTACGGATCAACTTGCGAGCACGGACGGGCATGAAGCGGCTTAGATGCGAGAATCGGGCTAGATCTTTTCTGCAGAGAAGGAGCACAAGCCAGGCATGGCGGAAGACACTTTTGGAAGAGGCCCCGCGACTCCCGACGAGGTCGCCCTCGAGTTGATGAAATTCATTGCAGTAACAACAGGTTTCGGCAGAGGCACACCGACTACGGGCTTTGGCGGGAAGGGACCGCGCACAAGCGAGGAGTACGCCGAGTCGCTACTTGACCTGTTCGAACGCTGCCGCTCTGTGGTCCGCAAACAAACTAAGTAGCGAACGCGCCTTTCAAAGCAATCGGGCGCTTGCTAGGGCAGTTGTCCCTAAGCCGGAAACAGGCCGGCACACGCTGCGCCTGCCGGGAATCTATCTCCGCCGCTTTGAAGATTTCCTGGCGCTGGACTTCTTTCCAGCCGCTTTCTTCGGCGAAGCCTTCTTTGCAGCTCTTTTCGAAGAGGCCTTCTTGATGGGTCTGCGACTACTCTTTTTCGAGGCTTTCTTCGATACTGCTTTCTTCGATGCGGCTTTCTTGTGGGGCGCGGCTTTCTTGCCCGATGCAGCCCTCTTTATCGGCGCGCTCTTCTTTTCAGCCGCTGGCGTTCTCTTCACTATGGCCTTTTTTACGGCCGCTTTCTTTGTACCGCCACCCCTTTTTGCGGCTCTTCCGCCACGTTGACCGGCTTCCGCCCCAGCGCCGCCTTCGCCCGGCTCGCCGCCTTCGGATCCAGCCGGTTCACCGATAGTGGACGAGCGCTTCTGGTCGCCATGCCCAGGCCCCGCTGTAGAGCTCGCGGAGCCACCTCCCTGTTTCGAGCCCGTTTTCTTAGGAGCCGCCGCCGAAGTTCCCTCGTCCGCCTCTTCTAACTCGTCCTCATCGTCGTCGTACTCGGTCTTGTCCGACTCAATCTCGACATGTTCGTCTTCGTAGTCGAAGTCTTCGTCCTCATCTTCCGGTTTCAGCCAATACGTTAAGCTCACGCGCTCCTCCTTTGGATCTACTCACTACGCATCGAGATGATGCAAGAAGCAAAATCATTTCACAAGCTGTGAGCAATGGCAAGAGCTAAATACAAAAACCTCGAACAAAATGTGTCCGAGGCTTTCAAATTGTTGAGCACGTCGAAGCGGTAACGGAAGAGTTAGAATCGTTAGCTGGCAGGACCTCTGAGAACCGTTGTTGGCTATCGTTCCAGGCTGGCCGTACGAACTGCCGCCTTACGGTGCAAAAGTGGCGGAGGCACGTGGCGGGATGCTGCAATGTGCGTGCCGCGCTGGCCAACGGGCGATTTATTGGACCGGAATGCTGTTGTGAGCCCACTCTTACCGCGAGAGATTCTCCGGGAACTCTCTTCGTGATAAACCGCCGGAATCAGCAGCATATCGCCGACTTCGAGTGAGTCTGCGCCGCGGTTCACCGCAACAACTCGCTCCGGGGCAAGATGGTATGACTTGGCAATAGTGGCCAGCGTGTCTCCCGCCTCTACATGGTGCAATCGCCAAGCTTGCCGGTTCTCGGCAGGCACGGCCTCAAGAGCAGCTTGCGTGTTCTGAGCGGAGCCTTTCGGAACGTGTACCTGAAAACCGGCTGGAGCGATGCTCCTCAACAGCGATGGGTTGAGATCCCGAATCACTGAAACCGGTTGCATCGCTGCATCCGCTATAAGGTTCAGGTTCGTCGACGCCGCCAACTGGATGGATTCGTACTCAACCGGCGGATCGATGTCTATGTTTTCTAAACCGTAGTCCTTCGGATTCTTCGCGATGATCGTCATAGCAACGATGATAGGTACGTAGCTGGCCGTTTCTCTCGGCAGCGCGTGCCGCTTTAGCAACTCCCAGTAATCCGCGTAGCCGGTTCGCTCAACCGCCCGATCGACGGCGCCAGCTCCGCAGTTGTAGGCTGCCATCGCCAAATACCAATCGCCGTACCGTGTATGGAGATCTTTCAGCAGCTTCGCCGCAGCCCGCGTGGCCTTCTCCGGGTCGAAGCGGTCGTCAAAGGCGGCGGTGTGTACCAGATCGTACTCGGCGCCAGTACCCGCGATAAATTGCCACATGCCTACCGCCTTCTTGTTTGAGAGCGCCCTAGGCAAGAAGCCCGATTCGGCCTGCGCCAAATACATCAATTCCTCTGGTACGCCCTCTTCGGCAAAAATGCGCTGGATCAGATCTTTGTAACGCCCGGAGCGGCGGAAACCGGCAAGCAAAGTGTTGCGGCCGTGATCGGTTGAAAAGTAGTGTACAAAGCCTAGGACAGGATCCGACAGCTCGAGAGGAATTCCCGAACTGGTCCGGTTCAACTCGGTTTTCAGTTTTGGAGCGAGATTCTGATCCACTCCGAAGGTCATATGGCTAATCTCGTCGATCGGCGCCTTGTCGAAGACCACGGCATCCTCTGTCCCCTGTCCCGAGCCGAGCTTCTCGACGTCAAAACGGTAAATCAGATCGCAAATTTCATCCAGGCGGCGTTCAATGCGGCGGTGGTCCGGCAACGACTCCGGAGCGTTCATCAGAGCATCGATCGCCGCGTCGAACTCGCGTCGTGCCGCAACTGTGTTGCCCTCAAAGTAGAACTGCCGGCCCGCATCCAAGTGATTCTCGGCACGAGCAAGGCGATCGTCGGCTTCGGGTGAGTGGACAGCAGACATGTCCTCATTTGAGCCGAGATCGGCTTTCGCGCCCCCCGAGTTTGTCAAATCGCGGGAAGAATTGGTTGTCCCATCCGAGTTGCTGTCCGGGATGCCATGATCGGCAGAAGCAACACCGTCCGTTGCAATCTGGTTTGTACCTGCTTTGCTCACACCCGCTGACAGGGCCGCAAACAGGACCAATCCGCCTAGGACAGCGTGTTGTCGTAATATCATTCGATAAGCGAACTTTATATTAGAATCAACTGCGGCAGCACTCTTACTATAAACGTCCAGCTAGCCGTGGGTCAACCCGTCCGGGCTCAAGTTTTCCAAATTCAATATTTGCTTCCCAAACGCTGTATCGGGCTATTATCCCCGCTCCCTACAGGAACTACGATTAAATTCGGTTAATCTAACGCGCTGGAACCGGCTGAAGACCCCGGCTCGAGATGATTCTGTCGATCATTCCGTATTCCAGGGCGGCTTCCGGTTCGAGAATATAGTCGCGATCGACGTCGCGCGAGATCTTGTCAACCGGTTGGCCGGTGGCATCGGCCAGGATTTCGTTCAGCGACTGACGCATGCGCAAGATCTCTCGTGCGTAGATGTCTATGTCGGCAGCCTGTCCGCCCAACCCGCTCATCGAGGGCTGATGGATCAGGATGCGGGAATGAGGAAGACTGAATCGTTTTCCCTTGGTACCGCAGGCAAGCAAAACAGCCGCCATTGAGGCCGCTTGTCCGACGCAATAGGTCACCAGGTCCGGCTCAACCAGCCGCATCGTGTCTAGAATAGCCAAGCCCGCCGTAATGGAACCGCCCGGGGAATTCAGGTACAAGGAGATGTCACGCTCCGGATCTTCCGCGGCCAGAAACAGCATCTGGGCGATGACAAGATTGGCAACGTTGTCATCGATCGGCGTACCGAGAAAGATAATATTTTCCTTCAGCAGCCGCGAATAGATATCGTAGGCGCGCTCTCCTCGCGATGTCTGTTCCACAACCATCGGAACGAGCACTGAATTGTTCATCCTAAGCTCCTTTACTGCAAAGCCTTCGCGTGTTTTTCCGAAATTCCGGTCAGCACACCCATAATATAGGATCTGGTTTGCGCGCACAGTGCCTTGTCCTCTCGCGCGTAGGGGTCTTGACGTCGCTATCCTGCTCGCTCATAGTAGAGGAAAGGCGTTGTTTTCTTGGGTTTGGGGAAGGAAAAAACGATTGTGTAAATTCTCGACCAAAAACATCCATCTTTGTGACGCTGCTGCTAATTATTTAAGCGTGGGCAGACGATAGGTTGGTAGCAACACGGAACTAGCGCCCGATGAAAGTATTGATAGCCGACGATAGCGCGACATCCCGTGCAATGCTGCGGACTTCGCTCCTCCGCTGGGGCTATGAAGTTGTCCTGGCAGAGAACGGCGCCGACGCGTGGGAGATGTTGGCCGACGCCGATCCTCCGCCCATGGCGATTCTCGACTGGGTTATGCCGCACATGACCGGTCCCGAAGTCTGTCGGCGCGTCCGCGAACAGCAGCAGAAGCCATACACCTATACATACATCCTGCTGCTGACCTCGAAGAACACCAAAGATGAAACAGTGGAAGGGATGGAAGCAGGCGCCGACGATTACATCGTCAAACCCTTCGATCAGCATGAACTGCAAGTTCGTCTGCGTGCCGGTAAGCGCATCATCGACCTGCAAATGGATCTTTTGAGAGCTCATGAGGAATTGAGAGAGCGGGCCAGCAAGGATCTGCTCACCATGCTGCCGAATCGCGCTGCGATTGCTGCTGCGTTGGAACAGGAACTCTCCCGATGCCATCGCGACCGCCGCACCGTCGGCGTCATTCTTCTGGACATCGATCACTTCAAAAAAATCAACGACACCTATGGTCATTTTGCGGGCGATGCGGTTCTGCGCGAAACAGCTACGCGCTTGCGCGGCAATATGCGCCCCTACGATCAGGTCGGCCGGTACGGGGGCGAGGAGTTTCTAGTCGTGTTGCCGAATTGCGATCTGGAACAAGCGGCAATGCAGGCTGAGCGCATGCGCGTGAAGCTGGAATCCAGCGCCATGGTCGTGGACGGAACCGAGATGCGAGTGTCCGCCAGCTTCGGCGTGACGGTCTCGGATGGTTCCGAGCTGAATCCCGATTCTTTCGTTCGTGTTGCCGATGAGGCGCTCTACCGTGCAAAAGACGCGGGGCGAAATTGTGTACGGAGCCTCGCTTTAGAGCACTCCGCCTGCCGCCCAGTCTGACCTTGTCGGCATTCGACTCGCGCTCGTCCGCTGATATACTGTCATGTGTTGCGCCCGTAGCTCAGCTGGATAGAGCGTCTGGCTACGAACCAGAAGGTCGGCAGTTCGAATCTGTCCGGGCGCACCATTCTAAAGAACTGCACCGCACTGCTACAGGTTCAAGCAGACCACCCGCGTTTCCGTCATTTCCTCCATTGCAAACCGGATCCCCTCGCGACCGATGCCGCTCATTTTGAATCCACCAAATGGCATCACATCCAGCCGATAATCAGTCGAATCGTTCACAATAACTCCGCCAAACTGTAGCGAACGGACTGCGATGAAGGCATCTCGCAGATTCGCAGTGAAAATGGCCGCATGGAGTCCATAGGGAACGTCGTTCGATCGTCTGATCGCTTCATCCAGCGAGTCGATCACATAGAGAGATGCGACCGGCCCGTAGACCTCATCGCAATCGAGCCGCACGCCAGGCGGCACCATCTCGAGAACTGTGGGCTCGAATAATGCGCCATGACGGTGCCCTCCGGCGAGCACGTGAGCACCAGCCGCGATGGCCTCAGCAACCCAAGATTCCACCCGCGCCGCTTGCGTCTCGTTAATCATCGCGCACACATCGGTGGCTTCATCCCGCGACGATCCGAAGCTCAGCGAGCTAACCCTTTCCACAAACTGCTTCAGAAATCTTTGATAAAGATTGCGTTGGATGAAGATGCGTTGAACGCCCAGGCAATTCTGGCCTGCTTGCGCGAACGCCCCGGCACAGATAGAAGCAACGGCTCGATCGAGATCGGCATCTGCCAGCACAATTACCGGCGAGTTGGATCCAAGTTCCATCGATAGCTTCTTGATCCCCGCAGTGCGGGCGATTACTTCTCCCATGGTCACGCCGCCCGTAAAGCTAATCACCCGCACGCGCCGATCCGCGATGAGGGCAGCGGTCACCTCGTGTGCCCCGGTGATCACGCTCAGACGGCCCGCGGGCAGACCGGTGCCGCTCAAGTCTCGCCCTAACCGCAGCGCCGAAAGTGGCGTCGCGGAAGACGGCTTGAGGATCACCGAATTGCCGCCTGCCAATGCAGGCCCTACCTTATGTGCAGCCATCGCCAGGGGATCATTGAAGGGCGTAATGGCGGCCACCACACCAGCTGGAACCCTGTAGTAATATCCGACACGGTTCTCCGAACCACGCATGCTGTCAAACGGGAGTGTCCGCCCCTCCAGTCGCCGGCTTTCCTCCGCTGAAAGGCGGAGAAGGTTTGCCGCTCGCCGCGGTTCGCGCCGGGCCTCGCGAATCGTTTTGCTTCCCTCGGCAGCGATATCCAAGGCGTATTCTTCCTGGTGCGCTTCGACTTGCGCTGCGGCTCGCATCAGCACCTCATACCGCGCATGGGCCGGGAAATCGACATTCTGCGCCGCTACGGCTTGCGCAACCGCCTCTCGCATGTCGCCAACCGTTCCTGACGAAATTGACCCGGCCAGATAGTTGTCCAGCGGGTTGCGCACCTCAACTGCAGGAAGACGCAGTGTCCAGTGGCCGCCGATCAATATCCCCCAAGGCTCGACCGACGCAGTTTGCGCAACTTCGTCGGCCGCAGCTTGAGATAAATTCAATGAATCCTCCAGGCGGTCGGCGGCACGGGCCCGCTATTAAAGAATTTTTCAGGGGTCATTACGCCATCGCGCTTAAACACCATTCCATTCTTCATCACGAAGCGGACGTCCCGGAGGGCATCGATGTCTTGTAGCGGATTGCCCCGGACGGCGATCAGATCCGCCGGCAGCCCGACTTTAATCGGGCCCCGCTTGTCATAGATGTCGCAAACCTTGTAGCCATTGATGGTCATGATCTTGAGAATCTCAGGCGCGGGAATCTCCGCACCCTTCCAACTCTTTAAGAAGTCGATCACCACCTGGCCTCGCGTCATGCCTGGGATGTAATAGTCGGCATCGGTCGAGAAGGCCATCTTCACGTGATTCTCGTACGCGTTCTTAAGGCCGTCCTCCTGACGTTTAAAATTCGCTTGAGCTCTGGGCGTATCTCCCGTGTGATAGTCCGTCAGGGGAGTTTCAGTTCCGACGCGCCAGATTCCCTTCTGCGCCATTAGCTTATGCGTCTCGTCATCCAAGGCGTTCGAGTGCTCGATCGACCAAATTCCAGCCTCGATTGCTTTCATTGCGCCCGCCTTTGTCTGTACGTGCCCGGCAACCTTGAGCCCCGCCTTAGCCGCTTCCGAAACGAAAAGCTTCATCTCGTCCGCCGTGTAGCCATAGGGTTTGCAGTCCACGCAAATCTTGATCACCTTCGCCCCGAAAAGAATGTTGCGGCGGACCGCCTTGACAATTTCGTCGTTGGTGTCGGCGTTCAGATATTCGGGATAAATTAGCATTTCGCGCTCCGGCACGGGCCACAACTGCCCACCAAAGCCGCCAATAATAATCCCCGAGTTAATGATCGTCGGTCCCGGGACATACCCCTGTTCTATGGCCACGCGGAGCGCAGTATCAGCATAATTTCCGTTGTTCCCGAGATCTCGCTCCACCGTGAAGCCTGCTGAAAGCAACGTGATGCCATTCGAGACCGCCTGGACGGCACGGATCGCCGTTGAATCCATTACACTTGTCAGGTAATAGGAATTGTGTTCCGGCTCCATTTTGTAAGTGAGGGCCAGGTGATCGTGCGCGTCCACCAAGCCGGGGGATACGTAGTACTGCGATAAATCGATCACTTCCGCGCCGGCCGGAATTGATTGATTCGGCCCAATAGCGGTGAATCTTCCCGCTTCGACGAGGATGGTTTGATTGGCCGCGACGGTCCCGGTTTCGGGATCGACTAAATGCCCGACGCGCAGCGCGGTCACTTGGGCACTCACGAGGGACGATGCAGCTAATGCTGCCCATGCAAAACACAAAAATCGCATTGTCTTGAATTCTCCTTAGGAATGGATCGGTTGGTCAATAAATGGCGTCTGTCAAATGTCAGCTAAAAGTTGAACTCGAATCCGGCCTGTTGCTGCCGCTTAGGCAATTCCGCAGTGGGAAAACCGAACGTGCTCGATAGCTGGTTGCCGGTGTAGCTGATCCAGTTATTGTTGTTCAGAACGTTGTAGATCTCCCAATAAAGCTTGGCCGACATCCGCTCGCGTATTCTGAACACTTTGCTGAAACGAAGGTCCATATCCTTCTCGCTATCTCCGCGTTGGTTGTTCCTGGGCGCCACACGAGCGTAAACGACTTTCGCGTTGGTGATGCTGTACGGTAAAGGGCTGCGATAGGTTCCGATTGAGGCGATTTCGAATCCCCAGGGCAGAGCGTACGCGACGTTCCCCACAAAATTGTGACGACGATCGGAGTTGTCCGGTCCAACATCGATGTTCAAATTCAGCGGGTTCGTGGCCGCCCCTCCGGTTATGTTCGTGACGGTGTTCGACGTAGCTTTTGAAAGCGTATAGGATGCGCCCAGCGTGAGCCTGCTCTTGCGCCAAGTCATGCCTGTCTGCAGTCCGTTATATTTGATCCATCCTACGGGCTCGAACAGATCGATCGCGGAAAACCGTGGGTCCTTTTCGAAGTATTGGCCGCTCGCACTCTGAGCGAGATTCGTATCCTCTTCCACCAAGATGCCGTGCCCCTGAGTATGCACATAATTCGCCTGAACATGAATACCTGCTGCGAAATCGTGTTCGACGCCTATTGACATCTGAGTCGTATAAGGATCCCTGTATTGCCGATCGAGCCCGAGCAGCAAGTTCTGGACGGTCGGGAGCAGATTGAGATTCGGAGGGAAAGGAAAATTCGAGGCTAAGAATGCTTGGCACTGTGCCTCTCCTATGGCTGGGGTTGCCTGGGTCCAGAACGGATTCGCTGTTGGGCTGAAGCAGTTGGCGGACAACTTCCGGTTTGAAAGCAGTGTCTCGTTCAAATAAATATCGTTGTAATTGAAGTGGTTCTGGTCGAAGAACATGCCGAAACCACCGTGAATCGAGGTCCGCTTATCGGCAGTCGGGGTCCATACAAAACCCGCTCGCGGCGCAAGGTCCCTGTAATCCGGCTTGGTCTCCTGCAAAGGAGGAGTCCCGCCGCAGCAAGCTACAATGCGGGCGTTATAAGAATTGACAAAATTGTTGCCGGTGACGATTGTAAAGTCAATATCATAACGCGCTCCGATATTGAGGACGAGATTCGGAAGAACCTGCCAGCTGTCTTGGAAGAAGACTCCAGGATTCCAGTGCGATGCGTTGTCGATGCCGGTTCCTAGGTTAAGAGTGTACGAACTCGGGTAACTCGAAGGGTTACTTGTGTTGAAAACGGAATCCGTCAGGAACGACCAGGTACCCCCTTGGCTGGCTTCCACATTCATATACATAGCGAGCCGCTGTAACTGCACGCCGAACTTCAGCCGGTGATGTCCCTTGATCCAAGAGAAGTTGTCCGTGAGGGTGAGATTGCCCTCTCCTTCGAGGCCGGTGAATCCCGTGCACCCAAAATTAGCTCCGGGATAGGAGATCGGAGCGTAGGTGCCGAGCGGCGCCTTTGCCAGCAATGCCGCGCCGCCCGCATCGGCCAGGTTGCAAGTGATGAATGGCTTGTTGATGCCGTAATACGCCCTGAACTCGTTGAAGGCATCTGCACTGAGCGTGCTGGTCGCCTCCGCTACCATGTTCCAGAGCGGACCACCCCAAGAATATCGAGTCGGCAACGTGTCCAGCGAAGAACCGTTCAAACTCTGATTCGTTTGATTCAGAACAGTGTCGGTGTAACGGAAACTGAACCGGTTGCTTGAATTGATGTTCCAGTCAACCTTGCCCATTGCGGCATGTTGCGTTTGCCCAACGGGAATGACCGTCTGAACGCCTTGACTGATCCAGAATGGCGAGATGCCCAGCACTGTCGTGGACCCCAGATTCTGATACTCGTATCCTCCAAAAAAGAAGAGCTTGTCTTTGATGATTGGGCCTCCTAAGTATGCGCCCATTCGCTGCTGAGAGTACGGAGGCGTGGAGTTAAGAAATTGTGGTTGGCCGTTGACAAAGTGGCCTGCATACGGTGGCGCGTCCAACGCGGCATCTCGAAAGTAACCGTAAATTCTTCCGTGGAAATCATTAGTTCCGCTGCGTGTAACAACATTCAACACGCCGCCGGCAGACTGCCCGTATTCCGGCGGGTAGGAGTTCGTCAGAACCTGGAACTCCTGGATCCAGTCTTGCGGAAAGAAATTCGCCTGGCGCCCGTAAAATTGCATGACATTGGTGGCGCCATCGACCACGATGTTGTTCTCGTACTGACGCTGTCCGCCGAAACTGTATCCAGTACCCGCATTGGTCCCGCTATAATTCGAGACGGTAACGCCCGGCGCCAACTTCGCAAGACCGGAGATGTCGCGCGTGATTGTCGGCAAATCCTCGATCTGCTTGATGCCGATATCCTCGCCGACGGTTTGCTGGGTATCCACCAGCGCGACTGTTTCATTCACGGTAACTTCTGAATGCAGGCTCGCAACGTGCAGGCTGAGGTTCAGCTCGAACTCCCGTCCGATAGTCAGCTCGACATCGCTTTCCACGGGAGCGAATCCTGTGAGTTCGGCGCGAACTTTATAAGTACCCGGGGGCAGGTTGGGCAGATAATACTGGCCGACATCTCCCGTGACCGTTGATCGGATGCTATTGGTTTCCACCTCACGCGCGCTCAACATGACATTCGGAAGTACAGCTCCCTGCTCGTCCTTCACGGTGCCGCGGATACTTGCCGTCATCTGCGCCTTTAACGGGGGCAAAAGGACGGCTGCTAAGAAAAATACTGCCAGCGGACCTGGCGTGCAACAACTTTGAGCCAATCGACGTAGCATTTGCGCCTCCCATAGAGTTGTGGCTTGTAGCTTAGATCGCACTGAGGAATTGGGTATTGAACAAACACAAGGTCATTGGCCGTATGGAAAGATTTTGAAAAGAGAAGGCACTCCTGAGCCAGGGCTCAGAGTCGGAAAGCGTTTAGAGTCTGATAACTCAAGCTCTTCGGGAAACCGACCGAAACATCGCGGGCGTCATCCCGGTAAGCTGTTTGAATGTTCTTGAAAAATGGCTTTGATCGGAGAAACCTGAATTCTGAGCGATCGCAGCGATAGGCTCCTCTGAATCCGACAGGCGTCTCGCGGCGTAACTCGCGCGGAGTTGACGTACGTAGTCGCCTATACTGCACCCGTAGTTACTACGAAACGTGCTCGCAAGGTAGACCGGATGGACAAGCACCTGCTCCGCGATTTCAGCGATAGTGATTGGATCGCGATAGGTCTCGTGTAAAATCTCTGTTGCTTGAGTAAGCCACCGGGGCGGTTTGGTTCTGCTCGCCAGCTTCAGGCGCATGGCCAGCGCGATCACTTCGAGGATTAAGCCTTCGACTGCCACGGAAGAAGCTCTGTCAACTTGGTTAAATTCGTTGTAGAGCCGCCTTGCCAACATATCCACTGATCCCTTTTCGAAGGTCGTCGGCACATTGGGCAGCGAAGCTTCCTCCAATCGCTTCAGCCAAAGTGTCTCCACTTCCACCGTGAAGCAGTGGGCTCCCGCCTCGGATGAAGTCGTGTGAACCTCGCCGGCGGGACAAAACATGAATACCGAATTTCTGACGTCCAGCGTCGCGTGGCTATAAGCATTTGTGTAGGAACCGTCCAGCACCCAGCCAAGCATTCCGTTTGTGTGATAGTGCTTCGGGGTCCAGGAATGTCGTGTGTATACATTCTCCGTCACTCGGAACCCTGGACTTATGCGCTGCTTGATGATCCTTCCGTGAAAATCCTGCTCAAGGACAGTGGGTGCCATAGGACGAATCCAGTAGGCCCTTTTTCTATCACACGCGCGAAACTTAAGTCAACCGTTCGAATCCGTCCGGCGCACGATCGCCTGCTGTCGCAGTCTCACGTTTTCATCCGAACCATAAAGTACAGTCCAAACAGCGAAAATATAATATCTGGCGACCAGGCCGCCATGGCTGCCGGCAATTGATTCAAGTCGCCAATCTGCTCGAATAGTCTGCTGACGGTCCAATAAGCAATCGCGATCCCGAAGCTAATTCCCACCCCCGTCATTGCTCCGCGATTTCCCGCAATGAAGGCGAACGGAATACTAAGAATCGCCATGATCAAAGCAAACATGGGAACCGAGAATTTCTTGTAATACTGCACCCGAAGAGGTGTTGTGTCCAATCCCACGGCACTCAGCTCGCCGATGTAGCTCTTTAGTTCTTCGAAATTCATCTCCTTGTATTCCTTTTCTTCCTTTACGAACCAGGATGGCGGTTCCGTCAGTTCAGGAAACGACGCGGATGCGCCGTAAAACGGCTGATAAGAGTCCCGCTGGCTGCCCACAGCTTCGCAGATGCCGTTCTGGAACACCCATGTCTTCAACGCCGGTTCCCAACGGGCGCGCTCGGCTGAAATCTGACGCACCACATGGAACGTTTTCGGATCGAGCTCGTAAACGTTCACCTTCGTCATCATCGCCTCATGCGGATCCAGAAAGCGGTAGTTATAAATACGCGTGCTCTGGCCGAAAACCCACTGGCGGTCAGCTCGCAGATAAGTGGCGATCGGCTTTTTCTTGATTTCGGCGCGCAGCATCTCCTGCCGGCGGTTGGCTTCCGGAATGTAGTACTGATCGAAGGCGAAGAGAAACGCACTGAGCACCAGACTTACAAACAGGACTGGAGCAGCCAGGCGATGAACACTTATGCCGCCTGCCTTGAAGGCAGTCACCTCGTTGTACTTCGTCAGAATGCCGAAACAGATTAATGAAGCCACCAGTATTCCGATGGGAGTGATTTGGTAGATGAGACTCGGGGCGAGGTGCCACAGATAATCGAGCATCGTCGACATGCTGATATCGTTTTTGATCATGTCGCCCAAGAGTTCGAAAAAGGTAAAGATCTCGATCAGTGCCACAAACGCCAGCAGCAGCAGCCCGAGGTAGAAAACGAACCCATTCAGGACGTAGCCGTCGATGAGCATGGGGCGAAGCCGGAATGAGCCTCTTGAACTGTCGCGCGCCCGCTGACCCGGAGCGTTCTTGAGCGACTTCACACTGTTCAAGATCCGCTGAGCCAAGCTCTGGAACCAGGCGCTGAGATCTTGCTCGCCCGGTTTTTCCAGCCGCGACAGCAAAATCAGCCCGGCAATCGAAAACACCGCGTCCGGAGTCCACACCGCAATCGGAACCGGTAGGTTGCCTTTTTTTGCCAATCCAATCAGAGTGATGAATATCAAGTAGTAGAAAAACGCGACAAGGACCGTGAGGACGAAAGCAGCGGATTTTCCGCCTTTGCGCGAAGATACACCGAGAGGAATGCCCACAAGCGCCAGCAGCACACAGGCTAATGGCAGAGCAAACCGTTGGTGCAGTTCGATTGCGGCATCGATGTAATCCTCGTGCGACAAGTCGTGCTGGTGGTAAACACGCTTATAGAGCGGACCGGTGTCCATCTCCTGAACCGTCCTCTTCACCTGAAGATCTTCCTGCTTCTGGGCCTGCAGCGTTTCCACCTGGAAAGGCGCGGCGGTAGTGATGACCTTGCCTTCTTTGTCGCGTTCGCTGGAACGAAAATTCCTCATGTCCAGGATGATGCGGTTATTGGCTGCATCCGCGTGCGGAATGGCCTCCTCGGCAACAATGATGCGAGGACCCTCGCCTCGATCCTTGCCCTGCTGCTCCAGTTCGTTAGGCGGTGTAACATCGGCTATAAATACCTGGCGCCAAATGACCTCCTTTCCAGTGCCAGACACATCATCAACGTAGAGAACCGTATTTGGAAATTGCTCGTCGAAAATGCGCGATTCAATGGCGCCGGTGAGTTGCGCTGCGGCGAAGTTCCGGCCTATTTTCGATTCCAGGTGAAGCGAGAGCGGTGTAAGCCACAGTGAAGTCAGCGCCGCGACGGTCAGGGCAAGAAAAGAAAACAGCAAGACCGGACGCGCCACGCTGAGGCTCGAGATTCCGGAGGCGCGCATCGCGGTGATCTCGCTATCCGCCGACATGCGGCTGAGTCCGATCAGGATACCTACCAAGACTCCCAGCGGCAGTGCGAACGGAATGGTCGAGGGCAGCGCATAGAGTAACAGCTTCGCAATCACCGGCGGTGGCGCAGCCGTTTTCACGAGCAGGGCAGAAAGCCGCTCAATGGTCCTCAGGAACAGGACAAATATGAATAGAAACGTGCCAAGGCTTGCGCTTGTGAGTACTTCACGGAAAATCGCGCGACTAAGAATCCGCATGAACTACTGCTGGACGGTTAGCGCCGGCGGAGGAACGATGGGAAGCTTGCCTGCTTCGCCTTCTGCCTGAGCGAGATCGATACTCGAGAATAACAGCGATGGGCAGACCACTGATGAAGTCGTCGCCTCGGAGCTGGCGTCCACGAAATCGAAGCTCGACCCGTTGTTCATGTAGTTCAACACGTAAGAGTGATCGGAGGCCGCATCCAGATCCCGCAGATCCTTCGCGCTGAATTCTTTAAAACGCAAGCCACGCACAAGCTCCTCGTGCCCATCGGGATAAACGCGATAGAGAAGCAGCGGAGCTGTCAATGTTCTTGAATACCCGTTCTTCTGCAGCTGACGCGCCATGCTCTGCAATTCTTCGAAACTTGCCGTCGAAGGGAAATCGAGGCGTCGAATGACCAGACCGTATTTCAAGCCGCCCGCCTTTACTTTTTCGAGCAGTCTCGCTCTTAGCGCCGCTTCTGAAATGGATTGATCCGCTTGAACGAAGATGTTGCCGATCACCGGCTCTTCCGCGCCGAACCTACCCGGCAATCGACCGTGGCCGTTCGAAGCATCGAACGTGCGAACAGGTTGACGGCTGAATAGAAATCCTTTGAGAGTTCCTTTTTCGACCAGCGCTACACGTTCAGCCGGAACACCTTGATCATCGACATCGTAGTGCCCGGCGAGAACCGTTCCTTGAAATCGCTCTTCCCGCGGATTATCGAAGATCGTAAGCCAATCCGGCGTCACCTTCGCCCCTAAGCGCGAAGACCATACGCTCTCGACTATCTGGATGCGAGCGGTGTTTGCGCCTGGCGGAGCAAGCGGCCTGCGCTCCAGCTTTACAGCATCGGCCAATACTTCGGCCATCATCTGCGCCGCCGCTTCCTGCTCAAAAAGTACGGGCCCGCTATACTCTTCGCTGACCGGCGCCTTGGTCTGCCGGTCCGTCTCCGCGGCAACCGCTTCCACGCTCTTCGCGAGCTGTTCCTCGCTTGGGAGCTCGGACGCCCGCAACACAGTAACGAATCGATGGTTCCAAACGCGGCTGCCGTCGGGCGCAACTCCATTGGCGCGAATCTCGATCTCGCTCAGCTCCTGAGGTGTACGGATGACGGTACCTTCACTGTTCACCAGACGATACGCGGACGAAATGGCGCGCATTCGAACGTTTGAAACCGTGACGCTTGGGTATGCTGCAAAACGGCCGGATAAACGCCGCAACGCTTGCTCCCACTTCTTTTGGTCCATTTCCAGCGATGGAACTGGCTGAATAACCTGAACTGCCTTTGCGGGAGCCAGGTCGGGAGTTTTTTCGGGATCGGCGATTTCGCGCAGAGCGGTGCGCTTGCGCGCAATCTGATCGGCCGCAGCTTTGTATAGACCATCGGTAGAAAGCCAAAGATCCGTTCGCATCGCCTGGTAGTCGTCGTCCAGTGGGAATAAGCCCAAGCGCGTGTTTCCGGTATATATCGAATCGGTGTTATCGAAGTTGTAATCGCCGACGCGCACCTCCACTCGCGGCTGTCGATAATGCAGACGAGTTGAAGACGTGAGACCCCCCAGACTGGCGGTGATAAAGACTTCGTCCGCATCACTGGTTGCGTACGCGACAAAATAGGGCTTGTCGAGATTATTCAACTGCAGGGTTTTCGAGCGGGCGAGTTCGTCGAGCATGGCCCGCAGTTGTGCGTCTTTGCGAATATCTAGGGGAGCATCCGCCGCAGAGACAGCAAAAACAGCGGCGCATAACACGATCCCTGCAGCACCAACAGCAAGCAACCTGCGCATGGTCACTCGCCCTCCGGCCGCGGCAGGAGCGGCGGCTTCTGTTGAGCGTTTTGCTTTTTCTGCGTTTCGATTTCAGAAACTAGTATCGCCGGGGAAACCGCCGACACCGGTATGCTGCCGGACTCAGCCCCGCAATAACCATTGAAAACTTCAGATCGGTTCGATGTCGCCAGTATTTTTTGGAAACTCGCGAGCGGTGTGCCCACAATATCAACGCCGCGAATCAACTCATCGGGACGCCCGTCTGGATATACGCGGTATACCACCAGCGGCACTACCGTAAATGCCTGCAGTCCCCGGCGGCCAGTCGTGGTGTATCCGCTTGAGACTTCCTCGAAGTAAAGACCGTAGGGCTTTCCTTGCCGCTTGATTTCTTGAATAAGCTGAGCCCGTAACTCCGCCTCGGACACTTGTTTGGACGACTCTACGATCAAATTCGATTGGCGCGATACGACTTCAAAGCCTGGTTGACGCCTTCCGTGTCCATTGGAGGTCAGGAACTCTCCGACCGGCGAGCGTGATAGCAGAAACGTCTTCAAAACGCCGCCTTCGACTACTTTTACGGGCCGCGCCTTGACGCCTTCGTCATCATATTCGTAATAGCCGATCAAATCTTTGCCGTTGTAAGTCTGTCGAGTGGGATCGAACTCGACGCTAAGAAAATCGGGGAGCACTTTCTGCCCCAGCATCTTGGTAAAAGTTTGGCCTTCCGTCACGTCTTTCTGCCGGTGGCCCTCTATCCGATGGCCGAAGATTTCGTGGAAGAAAACCGCCGACGCGCGGCCGGAGAGAATAGCCGGACAAACAATTGGCTCGGCTGGCGGCGCATTTACTAGAGCATCCACTTTTGTGGCGACATCTCGCACTCTCTCCTGGACGGCGGCATCGGTTGGGAGATGCGCGGGATCAGACACTTCGATGGTCGCGAACGTTCGTACATCCATCCCGTCTGGCGCAAAAGCAACACCGTCTATTTCCACTCTGAACAGATTGCTGCCGCGTTGAATTGTCGTACCTTCGGTGTTTACGAACGTCGTGATCTCACGTTCGGCCCGAAAACTCACGCCTGAGCCGAGGATTTTTGGATGCTTCTTAAATTCGGCTGACCAAGTGCGTAATTTCTGGGTCCAGGTGTGCAGGTCATAGCTGTAAGTCTCGGGCAGACGCGAATAAGTTTGCCTTGGCTCGGACGAGAAATCGCCATCCTGATCCTTCTGATCGGCCAATAGCTGCTCATCGGTTTTCAATTGCAATAAGCGCTGCGACGCCGACCGGTAAACGCGATCGGATTCCGACCACAAGGCGCGGCGAATCTGGTTCGCGTCATCATCGAGGCTAAGTGACGTAAACGAGGTGAATCGAATCCGGGAGCCCTTATAAGGATGATAGTTATCGAATTTCGGAGAACCCACGCGAATCGTCGTGTCGACACCGCGCCCGTGGCTATGAACGTTGTCTACAAGCGCGCCCAAAGAGGCGGAGGCCGAGTCTGTTTGCTCTTCTGTGACCTCGTAGGCCATGTAGTAAGGAGCTGGATCGCCCTTGGCTTTGAGCGTGGTGAATTCACGCGTCAACTCACCATTGAGAAGATCAACGAGCGAGATCGAGGGTGCTGCGAAGAGCTTGTCCGAGGCGGCTAACGCTGTGATCGCCAGTACCAGAGAAGCAGACGCAACCCATGCTGCGGCAGGTTTGGGGAGCAACTTCAAGGATAACAACCGTTTAAGCGCACAGCCGCCGCAAACTTTCCAAATAGGGAGCGCGGGCGATCCCGCGTTCAGTGATTATGGCCGCCACGTAGCGGCTCGGTGTAACGTCGAACGCCGGGTTCGCAACCTTAATTCCCTCCGGCGCCACCGCCACGCCCTGCACGTGCGTTACCTCCTTGGCGGCGCGCTCTTCAATCGGAATCTCATTGCCCGAGGCGAGCGTTAGATCGAGCGTCGAAATGGGCGCTGCGACATAGAACGGCACTCCATTTTCTTTCGCCAAGACGGCAACGGAATAGGTCCCGATTTTATTCGCCACGTCGCCATTCGCCGCAATGCGGTCCGCGCCAACCACTACACAGCCGATACGGCCGCTCTTCAGGAAATGACCGGCCATGTTGTCGGTGATGAGCGTCGTCTCAATTCCGTCGCGCTGCAGCTCCCAGGCCGTCAGCCGCGCTCCTTGCAGAAACGGGCGCGTCTCGCCGGCAAAAACATCGATCTTTTTCCCCATTTGCACCGCCGCGCGAATCACCCCGAGCGCAGTCCCGAATCCAGCCGTTGCTAAAGCGCCCGCGTTGCAATGCGTCAATACGGTTTTTCCATCCGGAACCAGTGGAGCGCCATGACGCCCAATCGATTCGTTGATCGCGATATCTTCCTCGCGGATTTTTTTCGCCTCCGCAATCAGCCGGGCGCGGATTTCCTGTGGCTCGAGATGCCGCACCGAAGCATATAGCTGCTTCATGCGCTCGATGGCCCAGAATAGATTGACTGCGGTGGGCCGCGTCTGCGCAAGAATCTCGCAAATAACAGGCATGTCTTTTTCGAGGTTTTCCGACCTACTAGCCCCGAGCGCGATACCCATGGCCGCTGCAACACCAATCGCCGGTGCTCCGCGGATGATCATGTTGCGGATAGCGTCCGCCACTTCCATGTAACTCCGGCACGTGACGTAAGCTGTTTCGCGCGGCAGACGCGTTTGATCTATCATGACGACGCCGTCTGCTGTCCACTCAATCGTCTCGATAGTGTTTTGGGTCAGGATAACGGCGGAGCTCATTAGGTCTTGTATTTGGAAATCGCAAGCGCAATTATGAAAACAGCGTTGTAACAGCCGTGCATGATCGTCGAAGGAATAATTGAGTTGGTCCGGGCGCGAATCCATCCGAAAACTGCGCCCGCGAGCGATACAGCCACGACATACTGCCAGGCCCACGCGTATTCAGGGGCATGCAGCGCGCCGAATAGGAATGCTGTTAATAAGACGCCCGCTACCACGCCAAAGCTGCGCGAGAGCAGCGGCTGAAGGAAACCCCTGAAGAAGAGTTCCTCGAAGAACGGCGCGATCGTGACCGCCAGGACGCCGAACAGCGCCAACGAAAGAGGCGAATCCGTAAGCTTATCGATCGGCGAGGGGACCTTCGGCGTATGTAGCACGGAAGCAACCGCCGAAACAGCAAACGCGAGCAATCCACCCCCGATAGCTGCGATGACAGGGTTGAAATTCGCGCTCCGCCAGCCCAGCGAGGCAAGCACCGGCTTCTTATGGCGCATGGTTAGCACCACTCGAAACGTCAAGTACACGAAAACATACAGCGCAAGCTGGGTTGGCCACAGCAAAGGAGTCGGATCTGTTCTCAGCTTTGGATAGAACGCGAAACTCACCAGCACTCCGCCCCCGATCAGCAGAAGTGAGAGGAACAGATAGCCGATAACTAGAGCCAGATCTACGTAATCCCAGAAGGGCTCGCGAGGAGGTAGCGGCGGCAGTGGCGGCGGTTCGATAAGCGGTTCGGCGGCCGAGGCGTCGGTCGAATCAGGCAGCATTTTTCGCCTTTCTCTTCTTGCGCAACGCCGCCGCCGTGTGACTTTGGCGATTCTGCATCAACTCTTCTGGCGTGCCCGCGGCCACTATGTATCCGCCCTGCTCGCCGCCCTCGGGTCCCAAGTCGATCAGATAGTCCGCACTCTTGATGACGTCCAGATGATGCTCGATTACCAGAACCGTGTTGCCAAGATCTACCAGCCGTTGTAGCACGTCTAGTAAGTGGCGCACATCGTCGAAATGTAGCCCCGTAGTTGGCTCGTCCAGTAAATAAAACGTTCGCCCGGTTTGCCGCTTGCTGAGCTCTTTCGCCAATTTGATACGTTGCGCCTCGCCGCCGGAAAGGGTCGTCGATGATTGTCCAAGATGGATGTACCCGAGACCGACTTCCGCCAAGGTCTTGAGTTTTGCCTGAATTTGCGGAATGTTGCTGAGTATTTCCACCGCTTCATCCACATTGGATTCGAGTACATCGGCAATGCTCTTTCCCTTGTATTTAACTTGCAATGTTTCCAGGTTGTAACGGCGCCCCCGGCACACGTCGCAAGTGACATACACATCCGGAAGGAAATTCATCGCGATCCGCTTGAGGCCGTCGCCCTGGCAAGCTTCGCAGCGGCCGCCCTTCACGTTGAAACTGAATCGCCCGGCCTTATAGCCGCGCTCGCGGGATTCCGGCAACATTGCATACAGCTCCCGGATCGGCGTAAACAGACCCGTATACGTCGCAGGATTCGAACGCGGCGTCCGGCCGATCGGCGATTGATCGATCTCGATAACTTTATCGATATATTCCAATCCAAGAATCGAGTCGTGCGCGCCCGGTTCCTGGCTCGATCCGTAGACTTCCTTCGCCAATGCCCGATACAGAATGTCGTGGACCAGTGTCGATTTGCCGCTTCCGGACACCCCCGTCACCACAATGAAAGTGCCCAACGGAAAATCGACATCGATGTTCTTGAGATTGTGTTCCCGCGCGTTCTTCACGGTCAGCCTGAGTCCATTGCCGGACCGGCGAACCAGCGGAGGCTTAATCGCAACGTGTCCGGAAAGATATTCCCCGGTCAGCGATTGCGGCGCCTGCATGATTTGCGCGGGAGTACCCTGCGCGATCAAATTTCCGCCCAACCGGCCGGCGCGCGGGCCCAGATCGATTACATAATCGGCGCGCTCGATCGTCTCCGCATCATGCTCCACCACCAGCACGGTATTCCCAAGGTTCCGGAGGTGATGAAGCGTGTCGAGCAGACGTCCGTTGTCGCGCGGATGCAAACCGATGGACGGCTCATCCAGCACATAAAGCACGCCGCGCAGTTTCGAGCCGATCTGAGTGGCCAGACGGATACGTTGCGCCTCGCCGCCGGAAAGCGTAGCCGACGATCGCTCCAGGCTCAGATAATCGAGGCCGACCGCACACAGAAACTCGAGCCGGTTCTGGATCTCTTCAACTACCCGCCCCACAACCTTCAGTTCCCGATCGTTGAACCGCCAGGTTCGAATCATTGGCAGTGCGCGGGCGATCGGCATCCTAGTGAATTCGGCAATCGAGCTGCCTTTCACCTGAACCGCAAGACTGGCTGGCTTCAGCCTTTGTCCATTGCACGCCGGACACTGCGTCGGCGACATGTAATCCATTAGCCAGTCCCGATATCCTTCGCTCGCCCGGCTATAACTCTCATCCAAGATCTTCAGAATGCCGGGAAACTGCGCGTTCCCATACACCAGCAGGTTGCGCGCCTTCTTGGGCAGATCTTCGAAGGGAATAGAAAGATCGATGCCGTGTGCCTCCGCAGCTTCGGTCAGTTCGGAATTCATATAAGAGGAGCTGGACCCTGGCCCGAGAGCGCCATCCAGAAGCGGTTTCGAAGGATCGCAAATCACCTTCACCGGATCGAAGGCCCACGTGCTCCCAACCCCATTGCAGGTTTCACACGCTCCATACGGACTGTTGAACGAGAACGAGCGCGGCTCGAGTTGTGGAATGCTCGTTCCGTCGTTCGGGCAAGCCAGCTTTTCCGAATACAGTGTTTCGGGCCCATCGATCACTGCCACGATGACCAGCCCGTCCGCCCACTTCAGCGCCGTCTGAATCGAATTTTCGAGCCGCTGTTCGATCCCCGCCTTTACAACCAGGCGATCGATCACCACTTCAATCGTGTGGTTCTTACGCTTGTCGAGCTTGATTGGCTCATCCGGCTGCCGGAGTTCGCCATCGATGCGCGAGCGGAAGCCGGCTTTCGCAATCGCCTCGAGTTCCTTCTTGTACTCGCCTTTGCGTCCGCGGGCAATAGGCGCAAGAATCATGATCCGCGCGTTTTGATGCTGCGTGAAAACCTGTTCCAAAATTTGACCGGGCGATTGCCGCGCGATCTCTGCACCGCATAACGGACAGTGTGGAATGCCCACTGATGAATACAGCAAGCGGAGATAATCGTAAATTTCCGTCACCGTACCCACCGTCGACCGCGGGCTCCGGGAAGTGGTCTTCTGTTCGATCGAGATCGCTGGACTCAAGCCGTCAATCGAATCGACTTCTGGCCGCTCCATCTGATCCAGAAACTGCCGGGCGTAAGGCGATAGCGTCTCGACGTACCGGCGCTGTCCTTCGGCATAAATCGTGTCGAACGCAAGCGAGCTCTTTCCGGAACCACTCAGCCCCGTAATCACGGTGAAGGTGTTTCTCGGAATTTCGACACTAATGTTCTTCAGATTGTGCTGGCGCGCGCCATGCACGGAGATACGATCTAACATTCGGAGAGGCTACTCCTATTGTCCGTCACCAGCTCGCCGACCTCGATAAGATAGCTGCACGGCCGCAATTACTGCGCTGCCGCCGCTCTCTTTTCACTAGTGAAATATGGCAAAGAATTTTAAAGACCTCACCGAACGCGAGATCCTGGCCCTCGCTGTGTCTCTCGAAGAAGAGGACGGCCGGATTTACGGAGAATTTGCAGAGGCGGTACGCGAAAGTTATCCGGCGACCGCTAAGCTCCTGGACGAAATGCAGGCGGAAGAATCGGAGCACCGCTCCCGGTTGATCGAATTGTATCGATCGCGTTTCGGAGAGCATATCGCGCTGATTCGCCGTCAGGATGTGAAGGGATTTGTGTCGCGTCCTCCCGTTTGGCTTGTCCAACCCGTCGGCCCCAAAGCAATTCGCAAATCGATCGAGGGTATGGAATCGGAGACCCGCCGCTTCTACACGCTTGCTTTGGAAAAGACCACCGACGCCTCTACCCGCAAGTTGCTCGGCGACCTTGCGGAGGCGGAGGCAAAGCACACCGCTGCGGCGGAGTTGATTGAAAAGAGGCAGTTGACGCCCGAGGTCCGTCAGGGTGAGGACGAGGCGTACCGGCGGATGTTCGTGCTGCAATTTGTTCAGCCGGGATTAGTCGGCCTGATGGACGGTTCTGTCTCGACACTGGCGCCGGTTTTTGCCGCCGCCTTCGCCACTCACAAGAGTTGGGATGCGTTTCTCGTCGGGCTGGCTGCATCCGTTGGCGCTGGCATCTCCATGGCCTTCGCGGAAGCTCTTTCGGACGATGGCTCCTTAACCGGCCGAGGGCGGCCAGCCGTACGTGGCATCATCACCGGAGTAATGACAACCGCGGGTGGAATCGGGCACACGCTGCCCTTTCTGATTGCCGACTTCCGGGTAGCGATGACAGTCGCAGTAATCGTCGTAGCCGTTGAGTTGGGCCTGATCAGTTGGATTCGCCAGCACTATATGGAAACGCCGCTGGTTCGAGCCGCGCTGCAAGTTGTGCTTGGCGGCGTGTTGGTATTCATTGCGGGAATCTTGATCGGCAACGCAGGGACATAGTCTTCGGGAAAGGGAAACGTATGGCTACGCTCGGAATGATCGAATATTCGGAAGCAAGTCCGGAGGTGCGCGAGGTTTATGACGACATCATGGCTACGCGCAAGACGGACTCCGTCAACAATTTCTGGAAAGCGCTCGCCAACGAATCCGGAGACGCTTCGCAGAACATGGGAAGCCATCAAAGAAGTCATGGCGCCGGGCGTCCTCGACGCGTTAACCAAAGAACTGATTTACCTCGCGGTTAGCGCGACCAATCAATGCGCGTACTGCATGGCATCCCATTCGGCATCGGCGCGGAAAAAAGGCATGACCGACGAAATTTTTGGCGAGCTCATGGCCGTTGTCGGTATGGCCAATCAGACCAATGCTCTTTCGAGCGGCTATCGAGTGGAAATCGACGAGCAGTTTCAATCCAGCATCTGAAACTCCAATATGCTTCTGGCCAATGTGGTCGATACGTCCAATCGCATTGCCGGCACGACCAAGCGTCTCGCGAAAGCAGATTTTCTTGCGGATCTCCTGAAGCGGCTCAATCCCGAGGAGGTCGAAATTGCCGTAGCATTTCTCTCTGGCGGAATTCGCCAGGGGCGTATCGGCCTTGGCTATGCGGGGCTTCGCGACGCAGCCACCTCCGCGGCCGAAACTCCCAACCTGGAAATTCTCGAAGTCGACCGCGCGTTCGACGAGATTGCTGCGGTCGAAGGCGCTGGCTCCGAGCAGCGTCGGCGCGAAATTGTCAGCCGGCTATTCAGTCGCGCAACACACGATGAGCAGCAGTTCTTAACCAAGCTGCTGCTGGGCGAGCTTCGGCAAGGCTCGCTCGAAGGATTGATGATTGACGGCCTGGCGAAGGCCTCAGGCATTTCAGCCGAACGGATCCGCCGGGCCGCGATGATGGCCGGAGGCGCCTCAACTATCGCGCGCGCCATCCTCGAAAAAGGGGAAGCTGGGCTTTCGCAGTTCGATATTCAGTTGTTCCGTCCGGTCCAGTCGATGTTGGCTCAAACCGCCGAAGATGTCTCCGATGCGCTCCAGCAATTGGGAGAAGCTGCGCTCGAGTACAAGTTCGATGGAGCTCGTGTGCAGGTGCATAAGTCCGGCGATGACGTCATGGTGTTTTCTCGCAGATTAAATGATGTCAGCGCTGCAGTGCCGGAGGTTGTTCAAGCGGTCCGCGCGCTGCCCGCGAGAGATCTCATCCTCGATGGCGAAGTTCTCAGCCTGGACTCACAAGGACGCCCTCAGCCCTTCCAGGTTTCGATGCGAAGGTTCGGACGCAAGTTGGATGTCGACCGGATTCTCGCTGAATTGCCGATGACGCCTTTCTGGTTCGATTTGATTTATCTGAACGGCAGTTCGCTAGTCGATGAACCCCAGGCTCGGCGGTTCGCCGCACTTTCTGAGCTCGCTCCATGGGAGACGCTCGTGCCCCACTTGGTCACGGCGAATACCAGCCAAGCCGAGGATTTCCTGCACGGCGCTCTCCACCAGGGTCATGAAGGAATTATGGCTAAAGCGAGGACAGCGGGTTATGCTGCTGGAGCCCGTGGCCAAAGCTGGCTCAAAGTCAAACAGGCGCGAACCTTGGATCTCGTAATCTTGGCGGCGGAGTGGGGCAATGGTCGGCGCCGCGGATGGTTGAGTAATCTCCATCTGGGCGCCCGTGATACCCAAAAGGGCGGTTTCGCTATGCTCGGCAAGACCTTCAAGGGACTCACCGATGAAATGCTCGCTTGGCAGACGCAAGAATTTCTCAAGATCGAGATCGCTCGCGATAACTACACTGTCTACCTGGAACCAAAGCTGGTCGCCGAAATAGCCTTCAATGAAATTCAGATCAGTCCGCGATACGAAAGCGGGCTCGCGTTACGGTTCGCCCGCGTGAAGCGCTATCGGCCGGACAAGTCTGCCAACGAAGCCGATACTTTCGAAACCGTCCAAAAACTTGCCGGCCTGGCGCCATGATCGCTCTTGTTCAAGTGGAGATTTTCGGTTAGGGTGGAACAAAAGGCGAATCGATGAATTTAGCTCTCGATCTCGAAGTGAAAGCAGCCGACTCCGAAACCTCAGCATTACAACCCTCTCACCCGTTCAAGCTTTGGCCGAGCGATTCGAACAATCGATGCAGCAGGACGGTTCGCCTATACGCGCGGTGCGTCACCAACCGGCGAAACCCGCCAAATTCGCTCCCTTTCCCGCCGCCCTCAACCCGCTTCTCCGCTCCGCTCTGGCCGGCCGAGGCATCGATCGCTTATACACACATCAGGCCTCGGCAGTCGAACACGCGCTCGCCGGCAAGAACACTGTTGTCGTCACGCCCACTGCCAGCGGAAAAACTCTTTGCTACAACCTGCCCGTCGTACACGCAATTCTGGCGAATCCTAGTGCGCAGAGCCATTTTTCTGTTCCCCACCAAAGCGCTCGCCGAGGATCAACGGCTCGAGTTGCAGCGCCTGAATGATGCCGTAGGAGGGCCGCTTTCCTGCCACACGTACGACGGGGACACTCCGCAGGACGCGCGTCGCTCAATCCGTGACAAGGCCAATATCATCCTCACAAACCCGGACATGCTGCACACGGGAATCCTTCCCCATCACACCAAATGGGTGAAGCTGTTCCAGAATTTGCAGTACATCGTCATAGACGAGCTGCACTACTATCGCGGCGTATATGGCAGCCATCTAGCCAACATTCTGCGCCGGCTGAAACGCATCTGCGAATTCCACGGTTCGAATCCGCAGTTCATTTGCTGTTCTGCCACCATCGCCAATCCGAAACATCTCGCCGAAGCCATCACCCATAAACCCTTCGAGCTGGTCGCCGACAATGGCGCTCCTTCGGGCGACAGTTACTTCATTTTTTACAATCCGCCGGTTGTGAATCGCCAGCTCGGAATTCGCCGCAGCTATCTTCACGAAGCTCGCCGCATTGCGCTCGAATTTATTCGCCAGAATCAGCAGACATTGATCTTTACCAACAATCGCCTTGCCACCGAAGTCCTGACCACTTATTTGAAGAATGCCTGTTCGCAGCTTCCGTTCTCGCACGAAGCCGTTCGCGGCTACCGCGGAGGATATCTTCCCAAAGAACGGCGGCTCATCGAGCAGGGTCTAAAAAACGCAACCATCCGCGCCGTCATCGCCACCAATGCTCTTGAATTGGGCGTCGACATCGGATCTCTCGACACTGTTGTGCTTGCCGGCTATCCGGGAAACATCGCCTCCACCTGGCAGAGAGCTGGACGCGCCGGCCGTCGCCAATCGTCATCCATCGCGGTCCTGGTCGCATCCAGCGCGCCGCTGGATCAGTACATCGTCGAGCATCCCGATTACTTCTTTGGCTCTTCTCCGGAAGAAGCGCATATCAATGCCGACAATCTGGAGATCCTTTTGAGCCACTTGAAATGTGCCGCCTTCGAGCTGCCGATTCGCGATGGCGAACAGCTTGGCACGCACGATACAGCCAAGCTTTGCAAATTTCTGGCCGAGGATTTGCGTTTGCTGCATCATTCCGGCGATTCATGGCATTGGGTAAGCGACAGCTACCCGGCCGACGCCGTAAGCCTGCGCGCCGTGACCAGCGATAACTTTCTGGTCGTTGACATTGCACGCGATCACCAAATCATCGGTGAAGTGGATTTTCCTTCCGCATTGACAACGCTGCATGAGAAAGCCATTTACTTGCACGATGCGCGGCAATATCAAGTTGAGAAACTGGATTTCGACGGAAGAAAAGCGTTTGTTCGCCAGGTCGATTCGGACTATTTCACCGACGCCATCGTTTACACGCAGGTAGGCGAATTAGCCGAATTCGAAAACGGGATCGCCGCCGCTCATCCACAGGCGCGATCCGCCCACGGCGAAGTTCGCGTCAAGCGCCAAGTAGTCGGATTTAAAAAGATCAAGTTCTACACGCAGGAAAACGTCGGCGCTGGAAATTTATCGCTACCAGAACAGGAAATGCATACCACCGCATTTTGCCTGCACTTCTCAGCCGGTTTTTTCGCTGACTTCGATGGTTTCTCGACCGCTGACTTGCAGGATTCGCTGCGCGGCTTGGGCAATGTACTCAAGACCGTAGCAACCGTGCTGCTGCTCAGCGATCCGCGCGATCTCGCCGTCGCCGTTCTCGACGATTCGAGCCAACAGCCCGGCACTTTCCAACCGCACGTGCTTCTTTATGACAACTACCCGGGCGGAATCGGCCAAAGCGATCCGCTGTTTCGCCGCAGTAAGGAACTCATCGGTGCGGCCTTGGAATTGGCGTCTGCCTGCCCCTGTGATTCGGGATGTCCGAGTTGCGTGGGTCCGCACAATGAGATTGGTTCGCGCGGCAAGGAAGGCGCAATCAAAATGCTGCGAAAGACCTTGGCTACGGCAGTGATGCTATCGGGGGACTTGCCTGGATCGTTGTCCTCTGGAAACACAGAGTATCCTGACGGCGGAGCATAAAGCGTTCTCAAGACCTGCAGCCGTTTGCGCAAATACCGGCTCGGCAGCTGTCTTGGCCCCGTCTCGACATCGATGTCGCAGCAAATGCCGTGCAAGTACAGCGTTAGCGTGTCTATGAAAGACTGCCGAACGTAATCGGAAGATAACGGGCTTTCACGCTTTACGTTGGTCTGGCGCCGCAGCAGCGTCTGCTTCGCCTGCCAACTCTCATCGTCCACTTCACCGTGTACGCAATTAATGAGCTCGTCTCGGATGACGGCCTTGTATTCTGCCGCCGCTGCGGGCGACCACTTGTCGGCAACCAGCGCGGCCAGCCGGCGGTACAGGCAATAGTGATACTCGGCGACGTCCTGTTCCTTCAGAGCGAATACCAGCACGGTCTCATTTTCAAAGCTGACCTGAGATGCCCATGATTGCCGTCCATCCGCAGGGCGCTCCGCCACCACGAAATCAGCAACTTTCTCCAGCGCCGCGCGGGTCTTTCTCTTGAGCGAGCCCCGTTCCCCGGAGCGCTCCAAATAGGGAACCAGCAAAATCGAAATGCGCGGCAGCATGGCCGCGATTGCTGGAGGAAGGGCCGCCACTGGCTCTTCGAGATATTCCTTCACCAGCTCTTCACTCATCGGGACCGAGGCGCAGAAGTACCCGAAGGTATTGCTCAAAGGAATGACATCGCCGCGGAATCGCTCCGCAAACTGACCGACACTGACTTTGGAAAGGCTGGATTGAGCCGGAATCGCAAGACTTGGCTCTCGTGGGCTGGGCATCTACTTTTCGATCCCGATTCTAGCAAAGAGGCCGCCGCACCCCCGGCACTTCCCACTGTTACACTTGAGGCAAACGCAGTGCAGTTCTTGGTTTCCGCGGGCGAAGCGTCGGGTGACATGTACGCCGCTGGGGTTGTTTCTCGCCTGCTGCAAGCCTGTCCCACCGCCAAATTCTATGGCTGCGCCGGACCGAAGTTACAACAGGCCGGTGTCGAGCCCATCGTCGACTCCGGCGCTTTGTCCGTCGTCGGACTCGCCGAAGTCATCGGCCATCTTCCCAGGATTTACGGCGAATATCGCAAGCTGATCCGTTTTGCCAAGCGCCATCCGCCCGACGCCGCGATTCTTACCGACAGCCCGGACTTCCATCTGCGTCTCGCCCGTCACCTCAAGCGTTTAGGCGTACCCATCTTTTATCTCGTGGCGCCCCAGGTCTGGGCATGGCGCCAAGGCCGCGTGAAAACCATCCGGCGTCTGGTCGACAAGCTCTTCTGCCTGTTTCCCTTTGAAGAGCCCTGGTTTCGGGAGCGCGGCGTGGACGCTACATATATAGGTCATCCGCTCGCCAAGCTGGTCCGGACAACTACGGCGCGGGATGAGTTCTTCGCACGCCACCGGCTCCCGCGAGGTGATCGGATGCTGGTGTTGCTTCCCGGCAGCCGTCAAGGCGAATCCCGCAGACATCTTCCCGTTTTATTGGAAGCAGTTGCGCGGCTTCGCGCCAGGTTCGCTCTTTCCGTCGTGCTCGCCACGCCAAAAGGCTTCCCCATCCGCCCGGCTTTTGAAAATTTTCGGGAACGCCTTCAGGCGCTGTCCATCCAAGTAATAGAAAACGAGACGTGGGATTGTATTGGCTACGCCGACTTGGCCCTAGCGGCCAGCGGAACCGTGACCATTGAGGCTGCGGTTCTGGGCACGCCCATGGTTACCTTCTATAAGGTCAACCCTCTGAGTTGGTGGGCAGGACGGCGCCTCGTGAAAGTTCCGTTCCTTTCAATGGTCAATTTAGTCGCCGGTCGCCAGATCGTCCCCGAACTCATTCAACACGACATGACCCCTGACAAGATAGCGGCGGCAGCGGAACAATTGCTGGCTGAAACTGGACCGCGCCGACCGTATGCGAGCCGAGTTGGCCGGTGTCCGCGAGGCGCTTACACAAGAAGGCGATCCTTTCGGCCGTGCTGCGGAACTCATCCTCGATGTTTGCTATGGCAAAGCCGGACTTCACCAGCGGCAGTCTCAGGCGGTTCAGGAGACAATAAGTTGATGATGCGCGGTTTTAGATGGACAGTTGTTTTTGCCCTCGCGATTAGCCTGTGGGGTCAGGAGAAGCGTCCACGCATCGAAGTGCAGAAGTACACCATCGATGCGGATATCAACCCCCGTACTCAGTCGATTGTCGCCACCGCCAAAATCAGCTTTACGTCCCTCGATACCGCCAACGACGCAGTCTTCGAATTGAATAATGCTTTATCTGTTTCGAAAGCGGTCGATGCCCAAGGCAAATCGCTGGAAACTTCCCGGAACCAGCAGGATTTTACTGTCAAAGTCTCGTTCCCCTCTGCTCTGCAGAAAAGTCAGTCGTGCGAAATCTCATTGACCTATGACGGCAAACTAACCGGTAACGAGGATTCGCCAATCTCCGGAATCAAATTCGCCGCCTTGCATCCGGATTTCGGCTATTTGCTCTATCCTGCTCGCTGGTTTCCGGTAAATGGATACACCGTAAACCGCTTTTCGGCCGACCTCCACATCACTACGCCCTCCGAATATCAAGTGATCGCGAGTGGAGATTTGAAAACCGATCGCGCCAGCAATAATCGGACGGTCTATTCTTTCCACTACGACAAAACTAGCTTCCCCGGCAGCATTGCCATCGTGAAAGGCGACCCCATCCGCGTTTCCTCCCAGGGCATCAGCACGCAAGTCTTTTTCCGCGATCAAGAGGCCGCCGATGCCCAGGCCTATGGAGATGAGGTCGGCAAAATAATGACCTTCTTCACCTCCGAATATGGACTCGCTCCTCAAGCGAATCTCGCCTTGGTTGAGACCGAAGCCGGCGCCGTAAACGGATATTCGGCTCCGGGTATAATTTTCCTCGCTCCCGGGTCCATCACCAAGCAAGTGAGCACTCGCGTCCTGGCCAACCAGCTCTCCCGTCAATGGTGGGGCGTTTTGGTTTCGCCTACCAACCGCAATCATCTGTGGCTCATGAATGGACCGGCGCGCTTTTCCGAGCTGCTCTATCTCGAGCACACTGCCGGCCCGGGCGCGATGGATACCGACCTGAAATCGACCTATATCGAAGCGCTGACCGTCAAAGATCCGCCGGTTTTGCAAGCCGCGCGCCTGGAGGATTATTCGCCCGAATATTGGGCCCTCACCGCCGCCAAGGGTGCCGCGGTGCTCAACATGCTCCGCAATGTCGTGGGCGACGCGGATTTCAAGAAGGGCTTGCACACTTTTATGGATAAGTACAGTTGGCAATCGGCCAGCAGTGAAGATTTCCGTAAAGTATTCGAGCAGGTGTCAAATCAGGACCTTCGCTACTTCTTTATTCAATGGCTCGAATCCAGCGGCTCGCCCGAATTCAAGCTCGAATACACCGTCCTGCGAACCCCCCAGGGCTTCCGGGTGGTCGGTAAGATCAATCAGGACCTCGATACCTTCCGCATGCCGGTCGATCTGAGAATCGAGACCGAAGGCAATCCGGAAGACAAGAAAATCGAAGTCACCGGCACCTCCTCCGAGTTCAGTGTCGACACCTTCGGCAAGCCTCGCAAGCTGATCCTCGATCCCAACCACGTCTTACTGCGGCTGGATCAGAGCGCGGAAGTTGCTGTCGCCATCCGCCGCGGAGAGCAGTTCGTCGAGATTAACGATTTCCTCAATGCTCAGAAGGAATATCAGAAGGCCCTTGAAGTGAACCGAAACAGTTCGCTCGCGCACTATCGCATTGGCGAGCTTTTCTTTAAACAGAACAATTTTCAATCGGCAGCCGACGAATTCCGCCGCGCGATTAATGGCGACCTCGATCCGAAGTGGACCGAGGTGTGGTCTCACGTGAACCTCGGAAAAATATTCGACGTCACGGGCCAGCGCGACCGCGCGGTAAACGAGTACAAGCAAGCCATTCGTACTCACGACAACACCGCTGGAGCCCAGGAAGAGGCTGCGCGCTATTCAACCAAGCCTTACGAGCAAAAGAACTCAGATACGTAGGGTGTTCCCTGGCTACTTACCCCATCGCCTCCGCTCATTCCGAGCCGGAAGCGTCAGCGATCTATGATACAGACTTACCCCATCGTCCTTCCGATGCAAAGAGTAAATCCTAGAACTTCTAGCATCAAATAAAAGGAACGGCTTGCCGGCCTGTGTCCACTAGTACTTATAGGGTGCTGATCTGTTACTGGATGCCATGTTTGTCGCAGCTAGGAAAACCCGGATTCGATGATAACCTGAAGGTGCCCGGGAAAGGGGATATTTTGGACGAGAAATTGAAGGAGTTGATGCAGGAACTGGGCAACGCAATCAACGAATCGCTCTCTGATTCGGATCGTATTGCGGGCGCAATCGGCGAAATCAAGCGCGCTGGTTACGACGTTTTCTTGGTCCTCGAAGCGACCATTGGATTCAACAAACGTGAAGATGGCGATGACGATTCCGAAGGCGACGATGAGGAGCATTCGAATCGTCCGGTCCACTACGAATCAACCGGCAAGATCCGCCTAACCAACCAAGACCACAAGTTCCTCCGCGCTCTGAAGATTTCGATTGACGAAGAGCACAAGTAGTACCGTCCCTACTCTACAAGCTCCCGGTAAATAGAATAGGTTGCACGCACGGCCCGATCCCACGTAAGGAATTTTGCCCGCGCGCGGCCCCTGGTTGCCAACTCTGTTCGCAAATCGGAATCACCGATCAGCCGGAGAAGCGCATTCGCCAGTTCATCCGTATCATCTGGATTCACTAGCAGGGCGGCATCTCCGGCAACTTCCACCAAAGCGGACCGGTTCGACGTTATCACCGGCGCTCCGTGCGCCATCGCCTCCAACACGGGTATTCCGAATCCTTCGTCGAGGGACGGAAAAGCGAAGATCGAGGCGCACGAATAAAGCCGCTCCAACTCCGTCCGCGTGAGATGGCCTTTTATTTCGATGCGGTTCCGGCAGGCGCTTCGCTCGATACGCTCCATGATTCGATCCGCCCGATAACCGGCCGCTGCTCCGGCCAACACGAGCCGCCAATCGCTCGGCACCTGCTCAAACGCCTCGATCAGACGCTCGATATTCTTGCGTGCCTGCAACACGCCGGCAAACAGGATCACGTTCTCTCGCTCGACGCGTTCCTCGCTCGATGGTTGGCGGACCCCGTGATACACCACCCGAATCCGCGAACGGTCGAACTCCAGCAAGCTGCTGACCTGGTTTGCCGTGAATTCCGATACGGCGATGATCAAATCCGAATTCTTTGCGGCGCGACGGGCCTGCTCGGTGAAGCGTGCTCTAAACTCAGGTGACGAATATTCCGCCGTTATCACGAACAGGTCGTGAAAGGTGGAGATGACCCGCTTCGCCGCCCGGCTGTCCACCCTCTGATTCAGTGCGTGAAACAGATCGGCCCCAAATGCCGGCACCGGCGGAATCAATAACCGCCGCCGCACATTGGGCAGCACAATAGGTTCCGCCCGCCTGAACCGCTTCGGCCGGTAGCAGTGTACAAATTCGTCATCCGGGTAAGTCTCCGCCAACCCGGAAAGCAGTTCGCGCGAGTAGATCGCTATCCCGGATGGTTGCCGATCTACGCTGTAGGTTGCATCGAGCGCGATCCGCACGATCCCAATGTTACAGCCCGTATTCCTTCAGCTTGCGGTACAGCGTAGTTCTTCCTATACACAGCATCGCCGAGGCCAGCGTACGGTCCCCCTTGGCGCAGTCGAGCGCCAGTAGAATCGCTCGTTTTTCCACTTCAGCCAGCGGCAGCACACTCTGTTCCGCCCCAAGGCTGGAGGAGGAGGTTACAAACGCCCGCTCATCAGACCGCCGCTCGATGGAACGGTTCACGACGCACGACGGAAGATCCGCTTTAGAGACCCATGGCCCTGAGTTCATCGCCACCATCTGTTGCATCGCATGCTCCAACTCGCGAATATTCCCGGGCCAATCATATTCCATCAATTCGTGCATCACGTCGCCGGGCACATCATGCCCGTTGCCGAATCGCTGTAAAAAATGTGCAATGAGCGTCGGAATATCCTGCTTGCGCTCGCGTAAAGGGGCAAGCCGCAGGCGCATCACATTCAGACGGTAGTAAAGATCCTGCCGGAAGCGCTTGGTTTCCACATCCGCCGCAAGATCGCGATTCGTCGCCGCGATAACACGGAAGTCCGAACTGCGCTGGGCGAGACCCCCGATGGCCCGGAACTCCTTCTCCTGAAGCACGCGCAGCAGCTTCATCTGCATCTCCGGCGGCAGTTCGCCAATCTCATCGAAAAACGCGGTGCCGCCATTCGCCGCGTCCAGTAATCCTAATTTCTGATTGTGCGCCCCCGTGAATGCCCCCTTGGCATATCCGAACAGCTCACTTTCCATCAGTTGGCTGACCAGCGAGGAGCAATCTACTATGACAAAGGGCCCCCGCCCTTCGATGTTGTGGATGGCGCGCGCGACAACTTCCTTGCCCGTCCCCGTTTCGCCCAGGATCAATACCGGAAATCGCGACTTCCCCATCCGCGACACGAGGCGATGCACCTGTTTCATCGCCGGCGAGTTGCCGACCAATCTCGAGAGCGGTGAAACGTCCAGAGCGATCTGCGGAGTCACGGGTAGCGTGAAGAAGTCGAGCTTCCTCATGAAGGTAGTGCTGTACGCCCTATCAATCTCTCGGAATTTGCGGTGCGGGTGATTGACCCGGCGGCGGTCCGGCCGATAGAGCCGGATTCGTGGGCGCATTCGCCGCGCCCGGTACCGTCTCATCGAGGCGAACTACAAACACGTTCTTGTCTTCGGCGCTCAACTGGTTCTGCAACTGCTGCGCGCCTTCGATCGAAGGCTCCTTACCCACCAGAACGCGCCAGAGTGGAATCTTCCCCTGCTTCACCGCCAGTTGGGCAGTGCCGAAGCGCTGCGCGTACTCGATCCGTACACGCTCCGCATTTGCGTAAACCGAAAAAGCTCCAACCTGAACGGCATAAAAATCGTTCGAAGGAATATCCACGGGCGCGGAAATCACTTCCAAGCGGACTTGGCCAGTCCCGGGCCCTAGCAGATCGATCTGCCGCGCCGCCGCTTTCGAGAGATCGATGATCCGGCCCTCCACGAATGGGCCGCGATCGATAATTCGCACGTTCACCGTCTTGCCGTTGCTCACGTTCGTTACCTTCAGCCAGGTGTTGAACGGCATCAACCGGTGGGCTGCGACCAGCGTCTCCATATCGTAGATCTCGCCGTCCGCCGCCGCTCGCCCGTGGAACGGAATGCCATACCAACTGGCAACGCCTTCTTCCGCATAGCCCAGAGGCAGCGGCAACGCGCGTGCCTTCGCTGCGGGAAGATTTCGAGACGGCGCTGCTGATGCCGCTGGCGATGCAGCTCTCGGTGGCGATGCAGCCCCCGGTGGCGATGTAGCCCCCGATGGTTGCGGCGCTGGAGGTATCGCTGCAGTTCGATTGTGTTTCCTTCCGCATCCGGGAAAAAAAATGAAACAGGAAGCGATTACAACCACCGCGAACCGCATCATCTTGTACTTTGTCATCGCAACCAATTGAACGACGTGAACCGCCGATCCAAGGGTAAAACAAATTTCAAAGTAACGTTTTACCCTCCGCGCGCTCCTCAACCTCTCCCCGCCAAACCTCCGCATCGTAATTTTTTTCTTGACTTCTCTTGAGAACAACCTTATATATAAATCACACTGCGATCTGTATAAGATTGCAAATTTACGTTAGGGAGAATCGTTCGATGAAGAACGCAACTAAAAAAGGTGGTTCAAAGAAGAGTTCATCTTCTAAGAAAACCAGCTCGAAAAAGTCTGGGAAGAAATAACCACGGCCCGCGATAGCGGGTTCAATATTAACCCTCGCCCCCGGGATCTCCGGGGGCGTTTTTCATTTACGGGAGCGATCCAGTGCGTCGCGTTTCCCGCACCGGCTGGTTTTCCGACCCGCGACCACAGGGAGCGGTCGTTGGATTTCGGAAACGCCACGCTATGGGAGCGTATATCGAAGGTTCACCCAATACATGCTGGTGTGAGTAGCCTTCGGTGTTCCCAACAGAACGAACCATGGGTCGCGAGTGAGGTACGAATATTGCGTGATCAGCGACAGCCCGCCATAGCTCGGGTTCTTCCAGAAAGTCTGGACCACCCCGAACGTGCCTTCCTGGATGGCTCGATTCTGGCTATTCGATGACCCCGCGAAGCCGTAGCCGATCAGCGTTTTCCCGTTCGCGTCTACAGCAACCTCCCTACCTATGTAGATGCCACCGTAATACCCATAGATCAAGGTATTCTTCTTGACCGTCGCCTCAAAACCATCGACCGTCGAGTAGGTGTGAATGGGCGAGATGCTTCCATCGGCCCGGACAATCACGTCCGGCGCTTGCCCGAACACGTACCGGCCGTTCCCAGATCCGAAGAACGTATTCGCAATCAAACGAAAACCCTTCGCCACCTCGAGATTCGCATTCACCTCACCCGCGGCGGCCGTCGCCGTGGAGGAATGGAAAACAGTTGGCGTCCCCAATCCGATTGAATCCTTGAAGCCGCGAATCATAGCAACCCCTTCCACGTGCAGGATCTGCCGGTCACCCGCGTTTCCGTCATAGGCCGCCTTGAAGATGACATCGGGATACTGATTCGCGGCCGTGTAGTTGCTGCTCCCACTGTTGAACTCGCTCGACACCGCGGCCGGAGCGGCAATTGCCGGAAGCACCACCGAGGATCCTCCCGCGGATCCACCGATATACTGCTGCGGATTCTCGAGCGACACGCCGAACGCCAGGTTCTCGCTCGGATGCGCTATGAAGCGAAATTGCGTTTGACGCGACCAGACCAGGCCCGCCTGATAATTCGTATCCATCACCTGCGTATAAAAGATGTCGCTCGGCAGTGGCGACAAACCGGTGCGGTTCGGAGTCGCTAAGCTCCAGTCCTGCCCCGCCAGGATTTCGAACCCGTTCTTCTGCGTGTCTACGAACACGTTGCGCATCCGGAATGTATCGGAATTGCTCGAGACGAAGACGTTACTCGGCTGGGTGCCTAGGAAATCAGCCTCGAAATACCCAAGCACCTTTGCGCCCATGAACGTCGAATCCACCCGGAATCCGATCCGCGAGTTCTGCGTGCTGAAGTTGGTTTCAGAAATATGGTCCGTCGCGACGTTATTGTACGGAATGCTTCCGAAGTTCGTCCCAATGCCACTGCCCACATTGGTAGAACGCCCATAGAATGTGGCATCGACAAAGCCCAGCAGCGTGAATGTGGCGTTGCCAATAGTGATCGATAGCGGCGATGGCTTCGTTTCAGGGTGCTGCATCACCAAGCCTCTCGGATGTGCGACATTTACAGCGGGCACTATCGGAACCGCGCACGGGGGTGCCCAGCGGTGTCTCCGGACTTCCGCCATCCCCCTCCATCGAAGCCGTCGCCCTGTCCAGCAACGTCCGTTGTTCTTCAAGCGATTGCTGCAGCCGCTTGATCTGCTCTTCATCCTGCGCAATCCGCTCCCGCAGCTGCTTCAAATCTTCAGCGCTCAACGGCGCCGCGGCATTCTTATCGTCCGAAGCCCAAATCTGAACTGCCGTCGCTAACAGACAGACCGCCACACTCAGAATCAGCCGTGTTCTCATAATCTCCTTTGCAACGCCTCAAAATATCGAAGCAGTGTTAAACATCCATTAACATTCCATGACTCTTGTAAGACTCAACGCCGGTAAACTAGGAAAGAACCCTGCATGCCCGAACGCCCCTTCGTTCACCTTCACTGCCACACCGACTACTCGCTGCTGGATGGCGCGTGTGACATCAAAAAGCTCATGGACGTGGTCAGCCGCCAGAAAATGCCCGCGATTGCCATGACCGATCATGGCAACCTTTTTGGCGCAGTCGAGTTTTACAATGAGGCGGCGAATAACGGCATTCACCCCGTCATCGGCTGCGAGGTCTACGTTTCCCGCCAAGGCCATAAGACTCGCATCGAATCGGATCGTTACAACCACCTGGTCCTTTTGTGCGAGACGCAGGAAGGCTACAAAAACCTGATCAACCTGGTTACGACCGGCTATCTGGATGGCTTCTATTACAAGCCACGCATCGATAAGGATCTGCTTGCGCATCACTCCAAGGGTCTGATCGCAATGTCCGCCTGCCTCCGCGGCGACATAAATGAAACCATCTTGGCGGACAAGTACGCCGAAGCCCGGCGCCTTGCGAACGAATACACCGACCTGTTCGGGAAAAACAACTTTTTCCTCGAGATGCAGGATCACAGCCTCGATTCGGATAAGATCGCGATGCCGCAGGTCCGGCGTCTGGCTGCGGAAACCGGTATTCCGCTCGTCGTAACCAACGATGCGCATTACCTGACTCACGATGACGTCCGCGCGCACGAAATTCTCCTGTGCATCCAAACCGGGAAAACCATGTCTGACCCGAATCGAATGCGCTTCACCACGCCCGACTTTTATGTGAAATCGCGCGCCGAAATGATGACACGTTTTGGCGAAGTGGAAGACGCGCTCGACCGTACTTGGGATATCGCCCAGCGCTGCCACGTCAAACTCGAGAAAGTAAAGGATCCTTTTCCCCGCTTCGATGTGCCGGAAGGCCACACCGCGGATTCTTTTTTCGCCTACATCGCACGTGAAGGATTCGAGAAGCGCCGCCCCCGCCTCGAAGCGCTGCGCCAACAAGGGCGGTTGAAGCACGATTTACCCGAATATATCGAGCGGCTCGAACTCGAGATCCGCATGATCCAGCAGATGAAGTTTTCCGGCTACTTCCTCATCGTCTGGGATTTCATCCGCTTCGCCAAACTGAAAAGCATTCCGGTCGGGCCGGGTCGGGGCTCGGCCGCGGGCAGCCTCGTCGGCTATTCCATGGGAATCACCGATATCGATCCTCTCGAATACGGCCTGCTCTTTGAGCGTTTCCTGAACCCCGAACGTATCAGCTTGCCCGATATCGATATCGATTTCTGTACCAAAGGCCGCGGCGAAGTCATTCAATACGTCACCGAAAAATACGGTCGCGAGCAGGTTGCCCAAATCATCACCTTCGGAACACTCGCCGCCAAAGCCGCTATCAAAGATGTCGGCCGTGTGCTCGACATGAGCTACGCCGACGTAGACCGCATCTCGAAGCTTGTTCCCAGGCAGTTGAATATCAAGCTCGAGCGAGCCATAGAAGATCCCGAGCTCAAGGAAGCCGCATCCAGAGACCCGCGCGTCAGAGAAGTCCTCGATATCAGCTTGAGACTCGAAGGTGTGTGCCGGAACGCGGGAATGCACGCCGCCGGAGTGGTTATCTCTTCGGTTCCGCTGCGGGAACTGGTGCCCCTCTTCATCACCAACAAGAACGAAATCGTGACGCAGTACGACATGGTGGGCCTCGAGAAACTAGGTCTGCTGAAAATGGATTTCCTCGGTCTCACCACGCTCACAATTATCGATGAAGCCATCAAGCTGATCGAGAAATATTGCGACGAAAAGATCGTCATCGAAGACCTCCCCTTGGACGATGCCGAAACGTACCAAAAGATTTTCAGCACAGGTTTCACCAGCGGAGTTTTCCAGTTTGAATCTCCCGGCATGCAGGACATCCTGCGCCGCTATCAGCCTAATCGAATCGGAGATCTGTGCGCTCTGAATGCGCTCTATCGCCCCGGCCCCATTCAAGGCGGTATGATTCCCGATTTCATCGATCGCAAGCACGGCCGCAAGCCCATCGTTTACGACCTGCCCGAATTAAAGGAAATTTTGGAGGAGACTTACGGCGTCATCGTCTATCAGGAGCAGGTGATGCAGATCTCCAATAAGCTAGCCGGCTACTCCATGGGTGATGCTGACATCCTCCGCAGCGCCATGGGCAAGAAGAAAGCCGAAGAAATGGCCAAGCAGCGCGCCCGCTTCATCAGCGGCGCCACGGAGCGCGGCTTCCCACCCAAGAAGGTCGCCAAAATTTTCGACCTGATGGAGCAGTTCGCCGCCTACGGATTTCCCAAAGCGCACTCCACCGCTTACGCTTATCTGGCTTTTGTGACGGCCTACCTGAAGACCCACTATTCGGTCGAATTCATGTCCGCCCTGCTTACCTCGGAAGCGGGAAACATGGACAAGATCGTGAAGTACATCAACGAATGCCGCGAAATGGGCATCCGAGTGCTTCCTCCAGATGTGAATCAGAGCGATCTACATTTCACTCCCGCGGGCGACGCTATTCGCTTTGGCCTCGGCGCTGTAAAGAACGTTGGGCAAGGAGCAATCGAAGCCATCGTCGCCGCCAGAGAAGCCGCCGGCCGCTTTTCTTCCATCTACAATTTCTGCGAGCGCGTGAATCTCGGAAACGTGAATAAGCGTGTTCTGGAGAGCCTGATCAAGTCTGGCGCACTCGATTCCACAGGCGCCAACCGGGCACAGTTAATGGAAGCTCTGGACCGGGCGCTTGAATCCGGAACGCGGGCTTCCCGCGATCGCGCTATGGGCCAGCACGGTCTTTTCGGGTCCTTCGCCGAGGAGCGCAAAACTGAATATCCGCTCGCAAATCTCCCCGACTGGACCATGGAGCAGAAGCTGGCTGGCGAAAAGGACGTGCTCGGAATCTATGTCTCCGGCCATCCTCTCGATCGCTTCAAAGACAAAGTGGCCGATCTCTCGACCCACTTCACAGACCGCCTCGAAGATCTGGAAAAGAAATACGCCTGTTGCGCTTTGCGGTATTCTCACCAACATCGTCCGAAAGACAAACCGCGAAGGAAAGTATTGGGCTTCATTGAAGATCGATGACCGTCGTGGAACAGCGGATGCTATGGTCTTCGCAAATCGATACGAAGAGCTCCTCGCCGCCCTCAAGGAAGATGCCGCCGTTTTCGTTCGTGCGACGGCCCTGCCCGAAGAGGGTGGTCCTCCGAAACTTTCTATCCAGGAAATGGTCAAGTTGGAAGATGCCAGGCTGGACCTCCCCTCCCTGATCTCCATCCGCATCTGGCTGAAAGATGAAAGCTCCTCGGAGAAGGCGACCGCTTTGAACGAACTTTTTGTGCGGAAAAGCGGTAGCACCGAAGTCCGCCTTCGTCTGGAAAAGCCTCGCGATTTTTCAGTCATCATGGACGTGAGGACAAAAGTCCGGCCCGATCGCGAATTCCGCACCGAGCTCGAGAAGATCTGCGGTCCCGAATGTATCGAGATTTTGGCGAGCTGATCTATGCCTGAAGACGAATCGCCGGACATGACCTCTCCGCCTCCTCCCGCGGAGGCCCCCGAAATTCCCGAACTGCCGGTTACCAATCCCAGTTGGCAGCGTGTCCAGCTTGCTCGCCACCCCAAGCGCCCGCACTCCCGCGATTACATTCAAGGCATGATTACCGGTTTCGAAGAGCTTCACGGCGATCGATTTTTCGGCGACGATAAATCGATTATTGCGGGCACCGGCCTCTTCGACGGCAGGCCCGTCATGATCATCGGCCAGCAAAAAGGCCGCGACACGAAAGAGAAGCTCTTGCGTAACTTCGGGATGCCTAAACCCGAGGGATACCGCAAAGCCTTGCGCCTTATGCAACTCGCCGCCAAATTCCATCGCCCCGTCATCACTCTGATCGATACGCCCGGTGCGTACCCGGGCATCGACGCCGAAGAGCGTGGCCAAGCCGAGGCAATCGCCTACAATTTGCGCGAAATGTCACGCCTGGCAAGTCCCATCATCGCGGTAATCATCGGCGAAGGCGGAAGCGGCGGTGCTCTTGCGCTGGCGGTCGGCAACCGCGTCTTCATGTTGGAGAACGCCTATTACAGCGTCATCGCGCCGGAAAGTTGCGCCGCAATCATATGGCGCGATTCCGGCAAAGCGCCCCTTGCTGCTGCCGCCCTGCGCTTGACCGCTGCCGACCTTCTCGAAATGAAATTGATCGATGCAATCGTCCCCGAGCCCCCCGGTGGCGCTCATCTCGATTCCGACGCGGCTGTCGAGTCTTTGCGCCAGACTTTGAAGCGAGCTCTCGACGATCTTTCGAAACTTGCGCCCGAGCAAGTCATCGAAGAACGCTACGAGAAGTTTCGGCAGATGGGAAACTTCTTCAGCGAGGCCCCGCTCTGACTAGAATCGGCCTGATAATAACCATCTTTATCGTCGCGTTCCTAGCGCTCGTCTTATACTCCACTCTGCACGGCCCCAGATATCGCGTCGAAGTTTGTATGGCCTATCAAGGCCACTCCAATTGCAGGACAGTCTCCGCCAAAAGCGAACAGGCCGCCCTCCGTTCCGGCGCTTCAAACGCCTGTGCCGAGATTGTCTCGGGAGTTACCGATACCATTCGCTGCGAACAATCTGAACCGCAAAGCGTCCGCTGGCTGCAAAAACCTAAAAAAAACCGGGACTGATTTAAGCGCCGTGGAGAGTAACTGACAGGCACTCACCTCTCGAGGCGCGGCTGTCTGTCCCGGATTTTTTTCCGCGCTCTCGAAATAGCTTCTGCCAAAGTGCCACACCAGTCCAAGTCCGCAGCAAATGCCCACAATCAGCAGCGGCAGTTGAAGCGTTGCGTCTTGAAGATGCATCGGCGGCGACCATATCCACACGAGGCCTAAGTTAAGCACCTGAATGGCAAAGAGCAAACCGAGAACAATCGGCGGAAGCACCAGCAAAAAACCCAAAAGCCCGATGGACAGCAGCAGGATGTCCGCGTAAGATCCATGCGTCGTGACTGTTTGAGCCGGTCCGAACATCGCGACACACCAAACGATCATGTTCGTCACCGCTATAAGCACCAGAACGCCCGAGTGCTCTACCGCCGGCCGTTTTCTTCTGATGAACACAACCAGCGCCGCAATCCATCCCACGTTCACAATTCCTATTGCGTTCCAGATGTACTCGCGCTGGACAATCCGCGCTGCTTCGGAAACGCCGAAACCCGTCAAGCGGCTTCGGCCCAATCAGCGTCGAAATGTTTTCCCATTTATAACGCAAGTACGTTCCTGCATCGCGGTCGCTGTAAGCATCCTTCAGCGCTTGCCAGGTCGATCGCGAATCGATTCCGCCTACGCCGGCCAAATGCAGCTTGAGCAGCCGGTTCCCTGGCGGATCATAGAACTTCTGGTACGCCATCCACGGAGCCGCGAAGAGCGCCACCAGAATCGCGCCCGAAACGCATTGCCGCACAGGCAATAATCTTCGGTTTCTAATCAGTATCACCAGAAAAGCAGGCAAACTGAAAATACTTCCGGGATGGGCCAGCATTGCCAGCGATAAGCTTCCGGCGCCAAGCGCAGTTTCAAAGAAAGTAGCGGCCCGTTGTCCGCGCAGAACATCGAACACAATGCTGGCAAAAAAAAGCAGGAACGCTGCTGCCAATAACTTCGGCCACGCGTAAACGCTGTTGTAAAAAATAAATCCCGAAAAAACCAGAAAACCAAGTACCTGCTTCGTCCGCCGCCTCGAAGCCCCTAAGGTCGCCATCAGCGCCCACACTCCGCAAATCCACATGCACTGGAGGACCGTCCCAAGCAGCTCGTAGTGCATTTCCATGTTGCCGAGAAATCCCAATGGCTTTTGCAGAAGGAAAATGCCGGCCTGTAGCGGAGGGCGGTCGCTGCTCAGCCAATCGCTCCACAGTGGAGTGATGGGCCCGCGATCGTAAATCCTCTGGGCAAAAGCTAGCGGTAACTGGTCGTCGATCGGACGCAGATCGCTGAAGAACCGCAGTTCCGCAAGACCTGCGCCGAACTGCCAATGCCCGTTGCCGAAAAGAAAAAGGAAACACACGTAAAATATTCCGACCGCAAGCACGTAAAGAAAAGGTTCCCCCATGTCCGTAACAAGAATTTTCAGTCGTGTTCTCCGCCTCAATAGAAGCGCTAGCATCGCGACCGAAACTCCAATGGACGCAAAAGAAAATATCTGGCCCGCCAGCTTACTTGCGAGGTATATCCAAAACGAGATATAGCCGATAGTCGCGCTCCCTAGCACCGTCACTATCACGGCATGGACCACCCGCACCTCGCGCCGCACGGCAATCGCCAGCGTGATCGCGAGCCCGGGAAGCAGAAAGAAGATCAGGTTCAGCGCGTAAAGTACCAGGTTGTAGACAATCGGAAGCTGCTCTATCAGCCGCATCATCCAACCCACCGCAGCCCGTCCGCCGGCGCACCATTCGTGCCTTCCGGATATAATCGCTCCGTGGAAACGCCCAAAGTGGGAGCACCGGCGGCTTCAGCTGTCAACGTGCTGCCCGGAGTTCCGGACGTCGAATCGCCTCTTTTCGAAAAAATTTTCAGCGCGAAGAATGCCTCAGCGGAAACTCTCGATGTCGCCCGCAAGCTTCGCAACGACGGTTTCGCCGTTATCGATTTTCCAGACCCACATCTTGACAGTCTTGGCGAGACGATCATCCGCACTCTCAACCCGAAATATGACTGGAACGCTTGGCGAACCGGCAAAATCGCAAGTTTGAGAGTGCAGGACGCCTGGCAAGTTGTTCCTGAAGTGAAGCAGATCGCCTGCAACCCACAAATCCTCAAGCTTCTATCGGACCTGTACGGTAGGCCCGCCTTCCCTTTCCAAACGCTTAATTTCCCGGTTGGTACCCAGCAACATTTCCATACCGACAGTGTCCACTTCAGCTCGTGCCCTGAGCGTTTCATGTGCGGAGTTTGGGTCGCTCTCGAGGACATCGATTCCGATAACGGTCCCCTTATCTATTACCCCGGTTCACAAAAGTTGCCTGTATTTACAAACGAGCATGTGGGCGCAAATCCTGCTCAGGCATCGCCTCCGTATCCTCACTATCCTCTCTTCGAAAAAGCATGGGAGAGCATCGTCGACGCTCTGGATCTGAAGCCGATGTATTTTCATGCAAAGAAGGGACAGGCTTTGATCTGGGCGGCAAATCTCCTGCACGGCGGTGCAGCCCAACGAGATATAAATCGAACTCGCTACAGTCAAGTGACCCATTATTATTTTCACGACTGCTGCTACTACACGCCTCTCGCCTCGTTTCCTTTTTTGGGCACAATCCACTACCGCGAAGTTCAGGACATTTCCACTGGAGAACGTGTCCCCAGCAGATTAAACGGCTCCGAAGTAGTTAAGTCCGCGCTTGATCATTCGCCGCCCAAGCCGGGAGTTCGGCAGTTGCTCCAGCCGCTCAAACGTTTTCGAAGGCCTTCGGCTGAGCTTCCTCCCGATTTCGATGCAGCAGCCTATCTGCAGGCGAACCCCGATGTCGCCGCTGCCGGTGTTGATGCAGCCGAGCATTGGCTTCAATTTGGCCGCCGCGAAGGAAGATCGCTCCGTTAACTACTGGCATTGGCGGGGCCCTCCCATCGCCAGCCACTGTCCCCAACCGCGCCCCTGGTCCTGCGCAATCACACGCGCATGCTTGACCGTTGTCGTGATTGGCACCCGCCAGAACTGCCACTGGCATTCGCCATCCTGCATCGGTGTACTCGCAATCCCTTTGCCGGTATCCGCGTCGACTATATCCACAAATAACCCGTCAACCGATGGCCCGTGCAGTACCGGCAAGACGATGCAGCTATTCGCTGGAACCGGAAAAATGGACGAAGCGATCCGGCCTGTATTCTCGTCATGACCGCCCCAACTCGCGTAAATTGGTCCCGCTGGAGGATCCCAGTATCGTCCCGGCGGAAGCGCACTCGTCCTCCACGACGGATCGATCTGCCATGTCAGCCCAGCGATTTCCGGACCTGCTTCATTTGCTTTTATGCTCCTTATGCCCGGAACATCGGCAGGATTGCCAATGGGGATAAGACCTCTTCTCCGCGCATCCACTATATACGCCGTAAATGAGGCGGTCTTCACGTTCAAGTTAACGAATCCCACCCACGCCAGCGACGGCGGCGTTTCTGGCGCCCGCAGATATCGCGGAAAACCTGCTGGCAGTCTTCTCCCGAAACCAACGATTTCGCCCAGTTCGTTCGACAGCACAATCCATTCCGATCGGGAACGCTCTCGCGACTCATCGGCCCAACCCCATACTTCAACTCCCGATTCCACCGGGTACGTATACGTTATTGCGCCCGATCCCCGTATACTCAAAACCTTCGAAAACTTCGCCACCGGCTGTCCCAGCCATTTGTCGCGCCCTTTGTAAAAAATCGACAGGCGCTCGCTACGCAGCTCCGGCAGAAAGAGCTCAACGAACGCTGGATGCGGAAAGATTTTTAGGATCAGGCTTCCGTCCCGCAATCCATCCTCCACGCTAAGAGCGGCAAGCTGCTCTCCAGCAATCCCCCTATCCTTGTCTTCGAGCCACCATCTCAGCTTCGGAACGGAAACTAATAACAAAACAATCACTACCAGAGCAATCGCGCGAGCAGATGCGAACTTCCAGTGGCGTCTCGAAGCAATCCAGAGACACAGGCAAATAAAGACAGCCCAATTCGCAAGCGGGACCGTCACGTATCGCGCACTCTCTGCACCATTGAAGTGCGGATCTGTCGGCTCCATTCTGCCGGCCGCGGTGACAAGCGCCGTAAGCACCGTGAATGAATACGATCCGAAGAGCACGATGCCCATCTGCGAACGCAAAAGACGAGTCCGTGCCGCGATAACCAATAGAACGACCGTTACCAGAAGGCTTGTCAGCCCCACCCGCACACCGAATTCAGGAGCTTTCATCCCTCCGAACGGCATGCTCAAATAAGCTGCAAGAAATTTAGCCGAGTAGAAAGGGTGCAAGATGAAATTGCTCAAATTCAGCTTGCCTGTAAAGCTATAACCGATAAAATAAACTCCCACCGAGACCACCGCCGCCACAGCAAGCACGGCCATTTGACGTCTCGTGAAAGAGAGAAGCGCGCCGGCCACTAAGAGAAGCGGCCACAAGAGCAAAGCGTTGCCCGAAGAGTAGGTCGCCACAATTCCCGACAGAATCGCCGCGGCAAAGTAAGCGCCTTTTGAGGTGCTCTTAAAACGGCTGAGGAAAGCAAACGAGAGCACGACCGCGAGTTGCATCAGCGTCCACTGCAACAGGAAGGGAGATGCAAGTACGAAAGCGCTTCCCTTCCAGCCCATGATGATCCCGGCCAGCAGGATGGCCGTGTTACGAACAGCAGGCGCCAGAGCTCTCTCGGAAAACAGCGTCCAGGCCAGGACTACCCAGACACCGAAGTAGCACAGGAAGCTGACTGCCAGCGGCAATATCTCACGCCCGTGCAGCAAAAGCATGTCAAGCGCGAATACGATTTCCGGAAAAACAATCCGATGCTCGTTGTGCTGCTTCCACAGGATTCGCACATCGAAAGCCTTGTACGCATTTAGAAACTCCGGAACCCGCCAGTAATCCCAGGTGGGCAGAGGATTGTAGTAATCGAGGATCTGCCGTACAGCCTCGAACCAGTTGAACACTAGCCAAACTAAAAGCAGAAAAAAGAAAATCGCGCGAATGGAAACGCGTAACCGCTCAGAATCCGCGTTCATCGGCGTTAATCGGCGGCCATAATTGGACGAGTCACCCATCAGTCAGGACCGATGCTAGCATCGGCTTGGTGGAAGAGCACGAGGTCTATACCGCCATCGGCGAACAGGGATTTGAACGCCTGGTCGCCAGCTTCTATCAACAGGTCCCTGGCGACGACATCCTCGGGCCCATTTACCCGCGCCACGATCTTGCCGGAGCCGAACAGCGCCTGCGCGATTTTCTAATCTTCCGGTTCGGCGGACCTTCGCGTTACGTCGAGTTGCGCGGCCATCCCAGGCTCCGCATGCGCCATGCTCCTTTTCCTGTCGATCAGGTCGCCCGCGACCGCTGGCTGAAATTGATGGACCATGCTCTTGAGCAAGCTGCCATCCCCATTGAGCCGAAAGCGCTCTTGCGAAACTACTTCGAATCCACAGCTACGGCAATGATGAACCGCTCGTGACAACTGTCTCTGAATGTTTCTTCCAAACCGAGCACACCTTTCGAATCCGTTCAACCGCTTCACGCAGCTGTGCTGTTGAAGAAGCAAACGAAAACCGGATGAATCCTTCTCCCCCTTCGCCGAACGCTCTCCCGGAAATTCCGGCCACGCCCGCTTGGTCCAAAAGCACCTCGCAAACTTCCTCGGCGGTCAGCCCGGTGTCTTGAATATTGATCCACGCGTAAAAGGCCCCATCCGGAGGAGCACATCGGAATCCGGGAATCGTATTGAGCTCCGCCACGAACAAATTCTTCCGCTTCTCAAATTCCTTCACCATCTTTTCCGCCGCCCCGTTCGGATCGCGCAGCGCCTCCACAGCCGCCCGCTGAATAAACTCCGATGCGCACGTGTAGGTGTTCACAATCAGCAGGTGCAACGCCGGAATCATCGGCTTTGGTGCTACCGCATAGCCCAGCCGCCATCCCGTCATGCCAAACGTCTTCGAGAAACCGTCTACGATAACCGTGCGCTCCCGCATGCCCGGCAAAGTCGAAATCGACGCATACCGCTGGCCGTATATGATCCTGGCATAAATCTCATCCGAGATCACCCACAGGTCATGTTCCTCGGCCAAGGCCGCGATTTTCCGTTGCGCTTCCCTTGTGAAAACCGTGCCGGTAGGGTTCGAAGGCGAATTCAGAACAATAACGCTGGTTCGCGGCGAGATCTTCGCGGAGATCTCCTGCGGATCCGGCTGGAACCCGTTTCGCTCCTCCAGCGCAAATGGGACCGCCCGCGCGCCTAGCATTCGGATCAGCGAAGGATAAATCGGAAAGCCCGGATCCGGATACAGCACTTCCGCGCCCGGTTCGATCAGCGCCATCATGACCAGCGATAGCACCATCTTGCACCCGGGAGCTATCACAATATTCTCCGGTTCCGCCGCCACGCCCCGCGTGCGCAATAGATAATCGGCGACCGCCTTTTGCAGAACCGGCAAACCCGGAGGAGCCGTGTAGCGATCCTGCCCCGCATCCAGCGCCACCTTCACCGCGTTTATAACCGGAGCGTCTGGATGAAAATCGGGCTCTCCAAGTTCCAGGTGAATGATACTTCGCCCCTGCGCTTCCAGTTCCCGCGCCCGTTGGAACACACTCAGCGCTCCCTCGCCCGAAAGGACGCTCGTACGCGTTGCCATCAATCGCACGCAGTCTAGTTTAGGACATACATGGTATGCTTTTCCGTGAATTCACGCGCCCTACTCATGACCATCCGCGGCTTTTGTTCTGTAACGTCGTTCGTGATTGCGTTGTCATCGTCAATTCTGCCCGCATACCCCAATGACAAGCCACAGTACACAGTAGACGCCATTCGTTACGGGACGATTGCTGGGTTCCCCGTTCGCGGTCTGGTCGCGGGCGCGGATCCTTCCCGCAAAATGGATATCGCCATGATCGTGTGGCTGGTGCGCGGCGGCGGCCGGAATATTCTCGTCGATGCCGGTTTCTACCGCGAGCAGTTCTTCAAGCAGTGGAAGATCCGCGACTTCAAAAAACCCTCCGACGCATTGGCAATGGTTAACCTGAAGCCGGAAGACATTACCGACGTGATCATCACCCATATGCACTGGGATCATGCCGACGGTGCAGACCTGTTTCCGAAGGCACGCATCTGGTTACAGCGAGATGAGTATGTCTATTACACCGGCGAGGCTTGGCACGCTCCGCGCACGCATGGCGGCATTGATCCGGACGACGTTCTTGCGCTCGTCAAGATGAACATCCAGGGCCGCGTCTCCTTTGTCGAAGGCGACGCGCAGGAAATCATTCCGGGCATAACCTGCTACACGGGCGGCAAGCACACCTATGCTTCCCAGTACGTGGGTGTAAACACGGCAGTCGGTACGGTAGTGCTCGCTTCAGACAACGTGTACCTTTACGAGAACCTCGACAAGCACGTGCCTATTGCGGCGACGCTCGATCCCCAATCCAATCTAAAGGCGCAGGATCGCATGCGGCAGATAGCATCGAAAGCTAACTCTGATCGTGCCCGGGCATGATCCAGCCATATTCGAGCGCTTCCACGGGACCACACCCGGAGCCGTCCGCATCGAGTAGCCCCGCACGCCCGGGGCAGCTTGCCCCATTGACGACCCAGTAACAGCCATATACTATTACTGAATAATTTCCGGTCGGATAAGAACGGTGCGGCGACTGATCGTGCCGTTTGAGTTCCCGGCGATTGCCGAGGGGTATGGTGCTCAGGGGACAATTCTTGGGTACGGCTTTAAATTGCCGGACGTTCACGAACTTTGTCTTCGTGGAAAGCTCTTATGCGCCGAAGGAGGGCCTGGCGCGGCATTCGCATGAGCGGGCCTTCCTTTCCATAGCACTTCGCGGTCCTTACACCGAAGACTTCGGTTCTTGCAAGTGGGAATGCGCTCCTGGTGAAGCAATTTTTCATGTCGCCGGTGAAGTCCACTCCAATCGCTTTCACGAACACGGCGCCCGGGTGCTGAATCTCGAGATCCTTCCCCACTTCCTTCAACAAATAAATGAATACGGCATCGAGACCAATAATCGAGCCCGCTTGAGAAGTCCGTATTCTCTGCAACTCGGGTTCCGCCTCTACCAGGAAACTTCCATCCACGACGCCACCTCCGAACTCGCCGTCGAAGGCTTGGCAATGGAGTTTCTAGCAGAACTCCTCAGACCCCGAGATGTCGAACCGAGGCGCAGAGCATCCGATTGGCTCAAACAGGTCAATGACATTCTTCACGATCGCTATCGGGAGCCTCTGACTCTGGGGGAGCTGGCTACCTCGGCAAACGTTCATCCTGTTCACTTGGCGCGCGCCTTCCGCCAGAGGTATCGCTGTTGTGTTGGTGACTACATTCGCCGCTTACGGCTGACCGCTGCCTGCCTTGAGCTTTCGAATTCTGAAACGCCCATCGCCGAAATAGCTGCGCGAAACGGATTCTCCGATCAAAGTCACCTCTCGCGTGTTCTGAAGCAGTATATCGGTATGTCTCCCGGTCAGTTCCGTCATCTGCACTGCGGGCCCTCGCCACAGTTCCTGTGCCCGCGTGCTAATTCCGTGCAACGCTAATCCTGTTCAAGACATCGCAGCGCGAAGCAGGTACATACGGAGTTATCAACTATGCATTCGACGCCGCTAACAATCATGAAGTCATTCGCCCTCTGGAAATTGATCCTGTTTGCGTTTCTCTCTGCGGCGCTCGCCTTGGCACAGGTCGGTACAGGTTCCATCCGAGGCTCGGTCACTGATTCCTCGGGCGCCGCCGTGCCCAATGCCCACGTCATCGTGACCAATATGCAGACGGGAATCGCGACTGATTTAGCAACCGACGCGAATGGCCGATATGTCGCCCCCAGCCTGCCCATCGGGCAGTATCAAGTGCAAGTTCAGGCGCGCGGATTTGAGACCGCGCTGCGCCAAAACATCGTTCTCGCGGTAGGCGAGTCGAGAGAAGTGAATATCTCTCTTGCGGTTGGTCAAATGCGGCAGGAAGTCGTAGTTCAGGAGCAAGCAGCGCAGGTCGACACAGCGAGCTCTACTGTATCCGGTCTCATCAATCCCACCCAGATGCGTGATCTTCCGCTGAATGGCCGCAACTTCGAACAGCTCATCGTCCTGACTCCTGGAGTGGTGCCCGTAACGAACGCGGCTGCCTCGGCTTATATCGGTCGCTCCCAGGTGTACTCTTTTGCCGGCGCGCGTCCGGTCGGTCAGGAGGAGCAGCTTGATGGACAAAGCATCCAAGACTTCTGGGACCGCGGCACGGGTGCGGCCGTCCTCGGAACGTCCCTCGGAGTGGACTCTATCGCGGAGTTCCAAACCTACACCAGCACCGCTAGCGCACAGTTTGGCGGCGCGAATGGCGGCGTCAACGCCGTCACCAGATCTGGAACCAACAGCTTTCATGGCTCGGCCTATTATTTTGCTCGCGACGCCGTTTTCGATGCCAGCCCGTACTTTGTTCCTTCCACCGGCAAGCCCGCGTTTCAACGCCACCAGTTCGGTGGAACCGTAGGCGGTCCGGTCAAGAAAAATAAATCATTCTTCTTCGCGAACTATGAAGGCTTGCGTCAGACTCTTGGTGAAACTCCTGTGGTGCTCATGCCCAATCAGGCCGCTCGTACCGAAGCGACGAATTATCTTGCTACATTGCCGGCCGGTAGCGCGGCTCGCGGCAGCGAACAGACCGTCGTTAACGCCCTGCTCGCAGTTCCCTTGCCTCCTGCCCGTGCAATTGATCTCGGCAACGGAACTTCACAAGCAGTAATAAGTGGTAACCAAAGTGGAATCGAGAATTATTTCGTGGGCAGGTGGGATTACACCGCCTCCACCAAAGATTCCATATGGGTCCGTTCGATTTATGATCACGCCACGCTCGCCGAGCCATTCGCGGCCAATAGCATCGGGCTCTACCCGCAAACCGCCTTGGACCACAATCAATTCCATTCCGTCGGCTGGACCAGAAACATCTCCAGCACTCTTGTCAATCAGGCGCAGTTCAACTTCACACGCACAGTTCAGATTGGGAACACGCCGACACGTATCGCCGGTTTCAACTGCAACCCCAACAACGGATACGACTGCTTTTTCAGCACCCCAGGCCTTTCATCGGATTTCGGTCTCAATACCCCCACTGCACCCATCTTCGATTACATCCAGAACAAATTCGAGCCTCGCGAGCAGATCTTCTGGGTTAAAGGCGGCCATTCCATTTCGGCTGGGGTTTGGTTCCTGCGAAATCAAACCGCTACCAATACGCCTGTGAACCCAGCCGGAAACTATTATTTTTCAGCTTGGGGATACACCGCCAGTGGGACGCCGGCGCCGAACTCATTCTTAACGGGGCAGCCGTTCTCGTTTATTGGCGCGCTGCCCAACCAAGCGAACAGCGACCGGGATTTCCGCGAGATTGACGTCACCGGATACATCCAGGATGACTGGAAAGCGACCAAGAACCTCACCGTGAACATTGGTCTTCGCTATGATTTCGAGTCGAACCCCATCGAGATACACAATAATTTGTATGCCTTTGTCCACCCCTTGCAGAGCATTGATACGGGTTACACAAATGTGCCGCACCCGTTTGTCAGAAATCCTTCGCTGAAAAATTTTGATCCTCGCCTCGGCGTGGCCTGGGCCCCTTTCGCGGATCATAAGACCGTCGTGCGTGCCGGCTTCGGCATTGTCCACGACGTATTTCAGCCCCGGAGCTACGGCGTTGGATACAATTTCTCGCCGCCCTTCAACCAGGTCACGGTGCCCTTTCCTGCTTTCACCGTCCCTATCGTTTTCCAATGCACAGCCAGCCCTTCGCAATGCACGCCGCCCCTACCCTCTATTCACGATGCGCTTGGATATAACATTGACACCACTCCCTATGTCATCCAGTACAGCTTCAACGTGCAGCGGGAAATTCCCGCCGGCATAGTCGTCAGCCTTGGCTACCTCGGTTCGGAAAGCTCTCACCTCCTGGGGCAGGTAGAACTAAATCCGCCAATAAATTCAGGCACCACTCAGAACCCGGTTTTTGCCACACAGCAGCGTGTCGGTAACGGCACCACGCTCGTCACCAACCCGCGAATTGATCCAAGCTTCGGCGATATGGGTGAGATTATGCCATGGGGGCACGCCAGCTATAACGCCTTTCAGGCTCAAGCCAATAAGGCGCTCAGTCACGGGTTGCTGTTCCAGGCGAACTACACGTTCTCTAAGTGCCTGGACAACACCTCGGCTACTTATTCTGTCGACAATGGTGGTTACATCGCTCCCCTTCCTCCGTACCCGATGTCTCGGAATCGCGGAAACTGCAGCTTCGACCGCCGCCAAAACACTTCAATCAACGTGGTCTACGACTTGCCGTTCCACGGCCATCGCCTGACAGAAGGCTGGCAAATTTCAAACATCACAGGCGTCCACACTGGCTTGCCGTTTACAGTGCTCTGCGGCTTCGATTGCGTGGGCTTGAACGAACAGAACAGCCCCAGCCTCCCGAATGTCAATCCCGGCGTCGATTTTCATAATGTCGTTCAGCCCGGCAACATCAACCACTACTACAACGCTGCGGATTTCAGTTTGGCTATTCCAGGCACAATTGGGAACGAGGGCCGGGACGCCTTCTTTGGTCCGTCGCTAGTTAACGACGATCTCGCAATTGTGAAGAACACCCGCATTCGCGAGTCAATGAACATTCAATTGCGGGCGGAAGCTTTCAATCTCTTTAACCACCCCAATTTCTCGAACCCTAATACGAGCCTGTTCAACGGCCCGGGATCTCCAAACCCGAACGCAGGTAAAATCACAAGCACTATTTCGGCGGCTGGGGGATTGCCCTCGTCGCGGCAGCTCCAGTTTGCGGTGAAGTTCACGTTCTGAGCCAGGGGATTTAATGAAACGAACTTTGATCAAACCGCTTCTCGCCGCGCTTCTTGTGTGCGCCTCGGGCGCATCCATCTTTGCCCAATCTCCCAAGTCGCCGAAGCAATACTTCGGGTTCGAGATGGGAGCCGATTTCAAACTCGTGAAGTGGCCTCAGATCGTTGAATATTTTAAGGCCTTGGCCGCCACATCAAACAAGGTGAAGATCGTCGAGGCGGGGAAGTCATCGGAGGGCAATCCGATGATCATCGCCATAATTTCCTCGCCGGAAAACCTGGCGAAACTCGATCACTACAAGCAGGTCTCGCAGCGGCTCGCAAATCCCCGTGGCTTGAGCCCCGATGAGGCCTCCCGCCTAATCGCTGACGGCAAGCTGATCGTAGCGGTCAGTTGTTCAATCCATGCGAGCGAAGTCGGCGCCACGCAGATGTCGATGGAGCTCGGCTACAATCTCGCCACTCAGGACACACCGGAAATCCGTCGCATTCTAGACCAGGATATTGTGCTCCTCTGGCCATCTCACAATCCCGATGGCAACATCACTGTCATCGATTGGTACAACAAAAACCTCGGCACGAAATACGAGAACGCTCCACTCCCCTGGCTCTATCACAAATACGTAGGTCACGACAATAATCGCGATTGGTTCATGTTGAACCTCGATGAAACCAAAGTCGTCACCAGGTCTTATTTCAAGGAGTGGTTCCCGCAAATACTCTATGACATCCATCAGCAGGGACGCTCAGGTGCGCGGCTGTTCGTTCCTCCCTTTCTCGATCCACTCAACCCGAACATCCATCCCTTGATCTGGCGCGGCATCAATCTCTTGGGAACGCACATGGCCGACGCCGAAGAGGAGGCGGGACACACGGGAATTGCGCAGAGCATCGCTTACACATCATGGTGGGAGGGGAATTCGCTGCAGCAGCCGTGGTTCCACAACATGCTTAGCGTCCTGACCGAAGCAGCCTCGCCGAACATGGCGTCTCCCGTCACCCAGAAGCTCAGTGAATTGACAGGAAATAATCCCGGTCTGCCGGAATATGCTCTTCGCGCGAATTTTTCAAACCCCTGGCCTGGTGGCGCCTGGCACTTGCGCGATGTTGTTGAGGACGAGTACACGGCCGCCATCGCGGTACTCGACACCGCAGCGCGTTATCGCGAAAAGTTCATGCACGATTTCTACACCATGGGTACAGACGAGATTCGAAAGGGCGAGACGGAGCCTCCTTACGCCTTCATTGTTCCTGCCGACCAGCGCGATCCCAATACAGCCGCCAAGATGATCAACATATTGATCGATCAGGGCGCGGAAGTGCAAACCGCAAACGCCGATTTCGTGGCCGACGGCGTAACTTATCCCAAGGGCTCTTATATCCTGCTGCTCTCTCAACCTTTCCGTCCCTTTGTGAAGGACATAATGGAGGAACAAAAATATCCGGATCTGCGTGCTTTCCCGGGTGGCCCTCCTATTCCCCCTTACGACGTCGCCGGCTGGACGCTTCCGCTTCAAATGGGAGTCAAAAGCGTTACCGTAAACAGCCGTTTTGAAGTGAGTTTGACGCCGGTTACACGAGCGGAGCCGCCCGCCGCTAGTATGGCCGTGGGTGGTCCCAAGGTCAGCGCCTTTTTGTTGGGTCATGAACGGAACGACAGCCTCATTGCCGTCAACCGCCTGTTAAAAGATGGCAATGAAGTGTATTGGACCCAAGCGCCCCTCGCAAACGGCGGGACATCCTACCCATCCGGCACGATGATCATCCCCGCCGAGGGTAAAAGGCAGATGGAGGTAAAGAGAATTGCGCAATCCTTGTCGTTGCCACTCGCTGCTGCGGATTCGCCCATCGCCGTCCAGGCTTATGAGCTGAAACCGCTTCGCTTAGCGCTTTACAACCCGTGGGGCGGCAACATGGACGAAGGCTGGACAAAATTGATGTTGGAGCGATTCGAATTTCCCTACGCGGAGATCCGTAATGCCGATATTCGATCCGGGAGCTTAGCTCAACAATATGACGTGATCTTTTTTGCCGACCAACAGCCGGCAAGCATCGTGGACGGCATTCCCGCCTCGAGAATTCAGCCCGAGTACGCCGGCGGCATCGGGCCGGAGGGCGTACAACGCCTCAAAGCATTCGTTCAGAACGGCGGCACGGTCATCGCACTCGGGGCCGCAACCGAGTTGTTCATCAAATCCTGGGGGTTGCCGCTGGTGGATGTGCTCCAAGGCCTCAAAACCACCGAGTTTTTCTGCCCCGGCTCCATTCTCGCCGCCCGAGCCGATAACTCTCATCCGATCGGATATGGAATGCCGGACGACATCTCCGCATTCTTCGCCCGCAGTTCAGCGTTTCAGGTCGAGCCCTCGTATTTCGCACCCGCCGGCCAGGTCAGGACAATTGTCAAGTATGCAGACGAACACGTCCTGCAAAGTGGCTGGATTTTAGGGGAAGATCATCTCCACGACCGTGCCGCTGCGGTTGATGTGTCCCTCGGGAAAGGTCACGTCATTCTCTTCGGATTCCGTGTGCAGAATCGCGGACAGCCACACGGCACGTTTAAGCTACTTTTTAACGCCTTCTACTATGGTCCCGCCAATTCCACGCAGTTTCGGTCGGGATCCAGAATAAAAGGCACTACTCGAATCTATAAGCCGGCCGTGTCTGGATTCTAGTGTTGCGCTCTCGCCGCCTTCAACTGGTCCAACTCCGAAAGCACCCGCTGCCAATCTTTCGGATGCTTCTTCGTCGCTATAGGAGCGTTCGGATCGCTGTAATACCTCAACAGATTGTCGGCAACTGCCGGCTGAATGCCGGCGAAATTGTGCCTCGCCAACTGATCCAGCCAGTACACGTATGATTCGTCCTCTAGTTCGTAGTCGCCTGGCCGCGTAACCACCCCGACATCGAAGTTTGTGTTCTCCAGCCGCAAAGTGCGATTGCTCGCGGCGCGAATTTCGTCACCATACTGCTTCTTTGCCACATCGAAGCTGTGAACAAACAGCTGTTCCACCGGCGGCGTCAATACTTTGAACTTCAAGATCCTCAGCCGGCCGATCGGAGGCAACAATTTAACCAGAAATGCCAGCAACCGGTCCACCAGCGAGGGACGGTCATACTGGCGCCCCCACTCCCGCTCATAACTCGAACGACTCATTACGTAAACAAACTGCCGCCGCGTGATGCCCGGCTGCGCCTTCCGAATATCCTTCTCGTGGTCCGCCCAGGCAACTCGCGTAAAAAAGGGAATCAGCGTGCTCAGCGTATGCCGGTACGATCCGATCGCGCCATCGAAATCGTCGAACATGTCGCTCACTTCGAACCCGTACGTCTCCCGAAAAGCTCGTTCGAGCAGGGGCTTCGCTACATTGAACCCAATAAAATCGTGATACGCCTGCGATGCGAAGCCGCCCTTTGCCACTTCCTCTACATCGAACCCGTACTCCGTTTGTAAGTGCGCGGAAGGCTTATCTTCGTAGGTAACCACATTGCCGAATTTGCGCCGCAGCTTCGGGTACAGCAGCGGTTCCCCGACGTTGGTGGCCAATCTGTGACCGTCATTGTCGGAAGCGTAATGCGACAGGGCGCCAAGCGCGAATGCGTACTCATCCAAAGTCTCCGAATCCGAAATCAACGCCTGAATGAAGTCGCCCCCGCGTATGTAATGTGTCAAGTCGCTGAAGTACCCGTTCCCGTGCGGATAGTACCCCATGTCCTGGATGATCGCCCCGCCATACGCGTACGCGTGCGCTTCCTTTAGTTCCTCCGGAGTTGCATGGGGGAACTGCGCTATCAGCGCAGGCCTTAGACCGTCTTTCCACAGCGCATCGATCATTGCCTCGTGGGAAAGAACAGAATATCCGAAAGATGGTCCCGCCATCCCAAAGGCAAGAAAGATCGCAACTAGCCTTCGGAATCCGCGACCCACACTCACTGACCCGTAGCCGTTACACCTTGCCGCGCAGTTCTCAATTCTTGCAGCTCTGCGACGACTCGCTGCCATTCTTTTGGATGCTTTCGGGTCTCGATAGGAGCATTCGGATCCTTGTAGTAATCCAGTAATTCCCCTGAGATCGCCGGCGTGGTGGTACCAAAGCCTTTCTTCGCCAGCGCGTCAAGCCAGTACGCTTGCACTTTGTCGTCGAGCTTATAAGCTCCCGCCGCCGTGATCACACCAACATCGTAATTCTTATCTTCCAGCCGCAACCTCCCGTAACTTGCCGCTTCGAGAGCCTCACTATATTGGCCCGTGCAGCGATCGAAGCTCCGCATGAAAAGAGTCTCGACAGCCGGCGTTGGGGTCTTGAACTTCAGCGCCCGCAGCGGTCCGATCGGCGGCAGCAATCTTATGATGACGGCCAAAGCTCGGTCGCCCGCCGTCGGACGATCGTACTGCTTACCCCAATTCCGCTCATAACTCGAGCGCTTCATCACGTACACAAATCTGCTCTTGGTTATGCCCGGCGTGGACTTTTGAATCTCGTCCTTGCGCGCCGCCCAGGCCACCCGCGTGGCCATCGGAATGGTCTTACTCACCGCCCGGCGATATGACCCGATAGTTCGATGGAAATTTGGAAACAGATCCTGTAGGTGTAGCCCGTAAGTATCGTGGAAAGCTCGTTCGAGCACTCCGCTCGCTACGTTGAACCCGATGAAATCGTGATAAGCCTCAGGCGCAAAACGGCCCTTCGCAACTTCCAGAACGTCGAATCCAAATTCGGTGCTTAGATGTGCAATCGGATTGTCTTCGTAGGTGATTACGTTGCCGTATTTCCGCTTTAGTCTCGGGTACAGTAGCGGTTCTCCGGGGTTGGTCGCGAATCGATGTACCTCGACATCCGATATGTAATGCGAGAGCGCCCCAAGCGCGAAAGCGAACTCGTCCAACGTCTCCGATTCCGAAATCAGCGCTTCAATGAAAGCGCCCGTCCGCACATAGTGCGTAAGATCGCTGAACTGCTTGCTTCCGTGAGGATAATACCCCAGATCCTGGATGATCGCGCCGCCATACGCATATCCGTGCGCTTCCATCAGCTCTTTCCAGGTGGAATTCGGATAGCGTACCAGCAGGGCAGGCTTCAGCTTTACATCCCATAACGCGTCCACCACCGCCTCATGCGAGAGCATCGAACAAGCGCGCGAAGACTGGAGCGTAATGAATACTACACAAATAACCCGGCAGACATGCAAACCCATCTAATTTATAGTTGCTGTCCGCAGGTGTTTGTAACAGAAAAGGCGCGATGATTCGCTCACCGCGCCTCAAATTCAGAACCACGACCGTAAGGGAGTGGCACTAGGGAGTGGTATTAGTCGCTGATTTGGACGTTAACGGTCTTCGGCTTCGCCACTTCCTTCTTCGGCAGCATCACCGTCAGAACGCCCTGTTTGTAGTCAGCCTTCACGTGCTCCGGATCCACGGTATCAGGCAAGCTGAAAGCTCGAACGAACGAACCGTAACCACGCTCAATCCTGTGGAAGCCTTTTCCATTCTTCTGCTCTTCGAACCGGCGCTCACCCTTCATGGTCAGCGTTCCGTTCTCCAGCTGAATGGCGACGTTCTTCGGATCTACCTCCGGCAAGTCCGCCTTTAAAACCAGCTCGTTCTCTGTCTCATAGATGTCCACGGCAGGGGACCAGGGCCGCGAGGCCGGTTCACTCAGCAGCCGCGACAGCGAATCCTGAAATACGCGCAGACCAGTCGGAAAATCCTCGGTATCAGTATTGAAAGGGTTATATCGAATCATTGGCATCTTTGTTGTTCCTCCATTGGATACGACCCCATAATACAATATGCGTGTGATCTTGTCAAGTATTCTGATGGCGATAATCGTAAGAACCTGCCCTGAGGCCTCCTCAATTGATTCGCTTCTCCCGCCCGCTCCACTCCTTCTCGCGCAGCACGAACTTTTGGACCTTTCCGGTTGAGGTCTTCGGCAGCTCCCCGAATTCCACCGCCGCTGGGCATTTATAATGCGCGATGTGTTCACGGCAGAACGCGATAAGTTCCTCCTCTGTCGCTGTTTGGCTTGGCTTTAGCGCTACGAAAGCCTTTGGCCGTTCCCCCCAGTGCTGGTCAGGGATAGCGATGACCGCGCACTCCAGTACCGCCGGGTGCTTTGCGATCGTTTGCTCCACCTCGATTGTCGAGATGTTCTCGCCACCGGAGATAATGATGTCTTTCTTCCGGTCGCGCAGCTCGATATACCCGTCGGGATGCCACACTCCCAGGTCTCCGGAATGAAACCAGCCGCCAAGAAAGGCCGTCGCGGTCCCCTGCGGGTCATCGTAATAACCCTTCATCACAATGTTGCCCCGCATCACCACCTCGCCCATTGTCTGGCCATCCCGCGGCACATCGATCATCGCCTCGTCCACCACGCGCACCGGGTCAGCGGTGACCTGGCCTTGCCCCTGGCGTGCAAGCAAACACGCTTGCTCCTCCGCGGATTTCTCGTCCCACTCGCGATGCCATGCGCAGCTCGTTATCGGCGCATAGGTCTCGGTCAGACCATACACATGGATCGGGCGGAAATTCCGCGCTTTCAGCTGCCCCAGCAGTGTGGGCGATGGCGGAGCTCCGGCAACAAAGACGGTAACCGGCCGCTCGAGCCTCCGTGCCGACGGATGATTCATCAGCGTGATTTGCACGGTCGGGGCGCCACAGTAGTGTGTCACGCCCTCGTCCTCAAAAAGTTGCCACATCTGCGCGGGATCGGCGCGGCGCAAGCAGACGTGTGTGCCAGACACCGCCGTCACCGCCCAAGGAAAGCACCACCCGTTGCAGTGGAACATCGGCACCGACCACAGGTAAACCGTATCGTTGTTCATGCCCGCCTCAATCACCTGGCTCAGTGCATTCAGGTATGCGCCGCGATAGGTATACATGACCCCTTTGGGCCGGCCCGTCGTGCCGGAGCTGTAGTTGATGCTGATCGTCTCTTCTTCGTCCTCCAGCCAGCTCTCTACCGGCTCAGGCTCGCCGCCCGCGAGAAATTCCTCGTACGGATCGCCCGGCGCTCCCGTATCGGCAATGCTGACACGCGTGATTCCCGGCGCGTCGAGCGAGACGAGCAGCGGAGCACACTCGGTTCCCGCAAATAGCCAGCGCGCCCCGCAGTGCTCGAGGATGTATCCGATTTCCGCGCCATTCAGCCGAGTGTTAATCGCCACCAAAATGCCGCCCGCGGCCGGTACGGCAAAGTGCGCTTCGAGCATCGCCGGAATGTTCGGACATAAGAAGGCCACCCGGTCATGCTTCTGGAGTCCATCGGAGCGCAACCGGCTAGCCAGGCGGTTGATGCGCTCCTCGAACTGCCGGTACGTGTAGCGCCTCTCTCCATGCACCACCGCCGTTTTGTCCGGATAGATAGAGGCGCTACGGCGTAGAAAGCTCACCGGTGTCAGATGCGTTCGATAGACTTTTTCTTCCTGCACTATCATTCCTCATCGAAGTCAGTTCGCGTTAAGCGCTTGCCATAAACCGCCGCCACGATCCCCACTACCAGCCATAACTCAATTCCATAGAGTCCATACCACATCGCTTCTTGGGCAGCTGTCACACCAGGACTGCTGAAAATTACCAGAGACCCTGTAGAACTCACATGCATCAGCTGCGCCATCAATAGGCTCTTCGTGTTGGTATAGATCCAGCAGATCAGTACTCGCATGCCCGTCATAGCCAGCGTAAACGCGAGGAAAAAGGAGAGCCAGGAAGAACCGTGCGGAGTGGCCGTTCCCAGGTAATTGATAACGGGCAAATGCCAAAGAGCCCAAAGTAAGCCCAGCAAGATGCTCGACGCAAGTGCATTGTTCTGCGAGCGCATTTTGGGAAACGCGTAGCCTGTCCAGCCAATTTCTTCCAGCAAGCCGGCCGGAACCCCAAAAAAGATACCCATCAGAAAGCGATTTGGGGCATACACCGGGGACACGAGTGTTTCCAAACACAAGAGAACAGCCAGCACCAGAGCGGGAGGAATGAGAAGCGTTGCAAACCACTGAACGGGAACCCGCCTCAGAAACACTCCTGAGACGAGGTCCCGTAAACCGCTTCTTCCATCCACGACCCCCGTCAGAATGATGCCGCTAAGACTCGGCCCCAACAGCATGGCCGGAAACATCAAAACGCCAGCCATTTTAGGCAGAGATTCGTGGCGCACAAGATAGGGTGCGGCCACCAAAAGCGCACCCGCCCAAGAGATCGCAAAAGTCAGCACAAAGTAGCTGAGAACAGGATGGCGCACTGTAGAGAGTTTAGTCTCCGGCATTATGGTCAAAGGAACAAAAGATTGGATGCTGCGTCCAAACTGCCATGTTCTGTAGATCGCTAGCGCTCTTTCTTCTAGGCATCGCATTCGGATTGGGACAAACCACCATTCCCGATACGCCGGCCGGCCGCACTTTGCGGGCCTGGCTCGAGGCCTTCAATAGCGGGGATCCGGCAAAGATCGATGCATATGTCCATACATTCAATCCCAAACAGTCCGTCGATTCCATGACCGCGTTCCGCAACCAGACTGGCGGCTTCGAGTTGCTCTCGATCGAAAGCAGCGAGCCTTCGCTGATCAAATTTCGAGTCAAAGAGAAGGCGAGTTCGACCGTCGCGCTGGGGAGCATTCAGCTAAAAGATGCTCAATCGGCAACTGTCGAAAACTTCAGCCTGCGCGCTATTCCTCCCGGAGCGGTGGTTGAGAATATCAAGCTCGATTCCACCATCCGGCGGCAGGTGATCGATGGCATTGCGGCGAATCTGAAAGAGTTCTACGTCTATCCCGAGACTGCACAAAAAATGGAGCAAGCTCTCCGCACGCATCAGAATCGGGGCGACTATGACGCGGTCACCGATGGTGAAGCTTTTGCCGCCCTGCTGACAAATCAATTGCAAGAGGTTAGCCACGATAAGCATCTTCGTGTCAACTACAGCCCCGTGAAGTTGCCGCCGGAGCAGCATGGCCCCAGTCCCGAAGACGAAGCGCAGTTCCGCAAGCAGTTGGAGCGCACCAACTGCGGCTTTGAAAAAATCGAGATCCTGCCGCGCAACATCGGCTATCTGAAATTCAATATGTTTGCGGACCCTGCGTTCTGCGGTTCAACAGCCATCGCAGCCATGAACTTTCTAGGCCATGTGGATGCCATCATCTTCGATCTGCGGAACAATGGCGGAGGCGATCCCAAGATGATTGCCCTCATCTCCACCTACCTGTTCGATGGCCCTACTCATCTGAATGACTTGTATAACCGCAAAGAGGACTCAACCACCCAATACTGGACCTTGCCCTTCGTTCCTGGAAACAGGTTGGCTAACAAACCCGTTTTCGTACTGACCTCGAAGTCCACCTTCTCCGGCGCGGAGGAGTTCAGCTACAATCTCAAGAACCTCAAACGCGCCACTATTGTCGGAGAGACCACTGGCGGTGGTGCCCACCCGGTTGGCGGCCATCGCATCGATGATCATTTCATGATAGGCGTGCCATTCGCCCGGGCCATAAACCCGGTGTCCAAAACGAACTGGGAGGGTACCGGCGTGGAACCTGACGTCCCCACGAAAGCTTCCGAAGCCCTGGACACTGCCGAGAAATTGGCGCTGAGCAAACTCCAGAAGAATTGATTCAGACCGTCGTAACTTTAGCCTGCCATCGGCGACTTTCAGGCCGGGTCACATACGAGATGAAAAGGATCACCAGCAATATGACCGGCATGAAGGCTGTCGGGCCATCTTTCGCCAGGTAATGGGCAACAAACGCCGAGATCCATGCGAATGTGAATCCGGCATAGGCCCACTCCTTCAGCTTCGGAAGGCGGGGAGCGACGAGGGCGATACCACCCAGCGGTTTGCGATCCCAAGAATGATGCGCAGTTGCTGAGGATATCCCACGTGCGCAAATCCTTGGACTGCCTGCGAACTGCCCGACAGGTAAGTGAATGCAGCCAAGAGTGACATCGCGGCCAACAAACCAGTGCTCACCCAGTAAATTACTTTGCGTCCCATTGTGTTCTCCTCGGTTAAGAGTAACCCTTCTGATGCCGAATGCATGAGGGGGAACTCCGGACAGGATACTCAAATACAATTTTTGAGAAGCACCACCGCCCACGAGGCCACACAACACTGCTTTGCGGCGTGGCGCATCATGAAGGCTCGCCTGAAATGCTTTCCGCCCTGATCGAAATGGGTTCGGACGTGAACGCAGCTGATAATTCCGCGTCCACCCTGTTAATCTACGCAGGTATGCGTGGCCGGCCGGATCTAGTCGAAAACTGGAACGCCGCTTCGAACACTCTCGCTCTCGAGGATGATCCGGATCGTAAGCTTTGTAATGGACTGAAAACGATCACTCTGTTGAGCACCGCGCCAAAGTAACCAAAGGAACACGGGGCCACTCACCCTCTTTTCGGTCACAACCCATAGCGAAATGCTCGCATGATCGGGTGGCTCCTGAAGCTGGACGACCGGTACGGCTTCCTGTGCCCCGTCTTGCAGGCGTAGGCGATCAAACGATCTAAGCACGCCTTCGAGACGTGGAAGAGCTCCTTCAAGGAAAAGCAGAATCTTCCACTGATCATCGACTTTTCTGAGGACTAACGCCGAGTGAGACATTCCGAAGGCTTTTTGTTGCCGGCAGACAGCAGACGTCAAGACAAAGGCCAATCTTGAATTGCCGAATGTCAACAGAGGTTCAACTCGCTCCACACTCTCGATGGCGGTCAAGCGATAGAAACGGCTGGCCTGTGGGTCCATAACCGATGAGAGTGATCGAGCATCTGCCCGCCAATACTCCTTCACGGCCTCTGTGGAAACGGCCTGAACGGCGGTAGTATCCGACGGTTGCATGGGAGCTGTAGCCACTTGCCGGGGCTGCCAATGTGGGGACTGCGAGAGCCAGAGCAAGAAAGCCTCGGCAGCTTCAAAATTCTTGGACTGCCGAAAAATCAACCACCATCCATCCTGATTAAACCGCGATAAGCCCAACATCTCGATCGCCGCGCTGCTAGCCATCAATGGACCCCGTTCGCTCTGGTTATCCGCAAATACAATGTCGGGTGGTGGATTCGGGCTTGCCAAATGGATCGCCTCCACGAAGGCCGCTCGATCCATTATTTTGAAGCGGAGGTCGAACTCAGGGAAATCGCGCTTGAATTCGCTCAGCAGAGGTGACCATTCATACTGGTGCACAAAATTTGCCGAAGCGCCTCTGAAGAACGTGTCCGGCACCCACACCTCAAGTGAGCCTCGCGCGAGTGGTGCAAGAGGATCATCAAGCTGCACCTGCTCACCCGCTCCTCTCGCGCCCCAAAGACCCGCGAGGACCGCGACGCTGACGAGTAGCCGCATTGACCGCAACGCTGTTCTGCGTTTCATCACAACGACTGCTGATTTCACGTGTGAATTGATTCTAACGCCTAATTTCCGCGACAGCTATTCCCTCTTTGTGCTTGAGATATGCCGTTACCGCATCCGGCGGATCGAACAGCTCAGCGAACCAGGGAGTCAGCACGCGCGCCGCTTCTCGGTTCCGGCGCAGTGTCTACGATGTTCGGCTCACTCGACGTTTGCCCCCTAGAGCGGTCACAACCCATAGTACCTTTCCTTTCATCAACTTACAAGGAATCGCTTGGAACCGCATGTTATAGTGGTTTTAGAAGCTCGTTTAAGCTTCTCCATTTCTCGAAAAATGCCGGACGGCCGCCGCGCCCTCTCCGGCGTTTTTCATTTTCAGGGGTAATTCATCATGTCTACACAAGCACAAATCACCGCCAATCAGGCGAATTCTCAACTTTCAACCGGTCCGACTAGTGAAGCCGGTAAAGCCGCTTCCTGCAAAAACAATTTCCGTTTCGGATTCACCGGCGCATTCACTGTTCTTCCTTGCGGAAGACGAGCTCGAATTCGAATCCCTCCGCACCGGCCTGCTCGCCGAGCATCAGCCCACTACCCAAACCGAGCGCCTGCTGGTCGACGGCATGGCCGAACACTATTGGCTGAAGCAGCGCGCTATCGCACTCCAAAACAGGTGCTTCACCATGGATCTGTCCGCGCGCGACCTCGAAAAGCAGCTTTCTCTCTATCTGCGCTATCAAACTACCAACGACCGCGCCTTCTACAAATCCCTGAACCAGCTCCTAAGCCTAAGAGCCGAAAAGCGCAAAGAGCAGATTGGCTTCGAATGGCAGAAGCTCAAACAAGCCGAAGAAGCCCGCAAGCAATCCATCGAAAATCGCAAGCTCGACGTGCATAGAATGGACGTTTTACTCGCCGAAGCCAAGGTCGACAACCAAACCATCCAAAACATCCGCCTTGAATATGACCACCGTCGCGCTGCCGCGGCGGAAAAAGCCGCCTAAATCATCACGCCACGCGAGATACTCTTAAGCTGTATGCCGAATCTCCGTGAAGGCGACCCCGCTCCCGATATCTCCCTCGACACCGACTCCGGCGAGCATTTTGACCTCTCCTCCCTCCGAGGCAAAAACGTAATTCTGTACTTCTATCCCAAAGCAGACACCCCCGGCTGCACCAAAGAAGCCTGCGCGTTCCGCGATACATCCGAGAAGTTCACCAAAGCCAATACCGTGATCGTAGGCGTCTCGCCCGACGCCTCGAAGGCCCAAGCCCGATTCAAGAACAAGTTCGACCTGCCCTTCACGCTTCTCGCCGATGTGGATCATAAAGCCGCGGATGCTTATGGCGTCTGGACCGAAAAGAGCATGTACGGCAAGAAGTACATGGGCATAGAGCGCACCACTTTCGTCATCGATCCAGCGGGCAAGATCAAGAAGATCTTTCCGAAAGTGAAGGTAGACGGGCACGCCGAAGAAGTCTTAGCCGCCGTCGCTTGACACCCCGCAGCGCTCACACAATCCGCAATGCCGAATCCGAGCCGGAAGCGTAAGCGACCCATACAGGCCGACCCCCGCCGCTATCCCCCCCGCCCGATCCTCGGCGTCGGAGCCCTAATCCTCGACAGCTCCCGCATTCTACTAGTCGAACGAGGAAAGGAGCCGCTAGCCGGCTATTGGTCGCTGCCAGGAGGCGCTGTCGAAACCGGCGAACGCCTCGAACACGCCCTCATTCGGGAAGTCTTCGAAGAGACCGGCCTCCGCGTCACCACCGATTCCATCGCCACCGTCTTCGAGCGCATCATGCCCGATCCCTCCGGCAACTGCGAATATCATTACGTGCTGATCGATTTCTATTGCACAATTCAAAGCGGCGATCTTCGCGCTGGTGACGATTCGCGCCGCGTCGAATGGTTCCCTCTCGATGCTTTGAACGATCTTCCAATGACGGCCGGAACCCGTGAAGTCATTCAGGCCTGCTGCACCCATCCTGCAACTCAACCCTACGTGACCCGTCCCTAATTCGATGCCTTTCAGCAGTACGGCACTCCTCCAATTCGACGAGCTCAAGGATCTGCTCGCCGGATATGCCGGCAGCCTTGCTGGTCGCGCGCTCCTCTACGCCATCGAGCCGCACCACGACCGCTTCGCTCTCGAATCGAATTTGGCGGACGCCGGCGAAGCGATCGGCTATCTCCGCGAACTTTCCGGAGCACAGGAAACTGCTCGTGGCGCCGCTATCCGGCTCCGCTTCGACCGCCTTCCCGATATCGAAGCGCCGCTCCGCATCTTGCGTGTGGAAGGAGCTTCGCTAGACGGCCGCGAAATCCTAGCCTTGTTCCAGACTCTCGCCGTGGCCGCTGAATACCGTGGAATCCTGGTGTCGGTTGCCTCGCGGTATCCACGTCTCGCACACCGGGCCCACGCTTTGGCCGATCTCCGCGATATCGCTCGCCGTTACCAGCGCGCCTTCCTGCCCGACGGAAATCTTGCGGATGAAGCCAGCGTCGCGCTTCGACACATTCGCCGTGATATCGACCGCCAGCAGAGGAATATTCAAGAGTCGCTCGAGCGCTTCATCCGCGCGCATCGCAGCGACGGCACTCTGCAGGAAGATTTCGTCACCATCCGGGAAGATCGCTACGTTGTCCCCATCGTTGCCGGTCAGAAAGGCCGAGTCGACGGCGTGATCCATGGCTCTAGCGGCACCGGCCGTACGCTCTTTGTCGAGCCACTCGAAACGATCAACCTGAACAACCAGCTTGTGCGCCTTCGTGAGGACGAGCTCCGCGAAATTGAGCGCATCCTCGCCGAAATCACCAACGCTCTCCGCGAGCACAGCACCGAAATCGCAGCCAGTGCGCAAGCCCTTGCGGAGTTCGATTGCATTTTCGCCAAGGCTGCCTTCGCTCGCGATTACGACGCTACGATTCCACGCTTCAGCGGTGACGAACGGAAGCTGATCCTCCGCGAAGCACGCCACCCACTGCTCGAAGCCGTGTTACGAAAGCAAAACAAGCCGATTATCCCGATTTCCTTCGAGCTCAATGACGATGAGCAAACCGCGCGCCGCTGCCTGCTCATCAGTGGCCCCAATACCGGCGGCAAGACCGTCAGCCTGAAAACGACTGGCCTGCTCGCGCTCATGGCTCACGCCGCCATCCCCGTTCCGTGCGCCGAAGCCGAATTCCCGCTCTTCGACGATGTCTTGGCCGATATCGGCGATATCCAATCGATCGCCGAAAGCCTCAGCAGCTTTTCCGGACATCTTCTCCACGTCAAGGAAATGCTCGAGCGCGTGACGCGCGACTCCCTGGTTCTGCTCGATGAGCTCGGCCGCGCAACCGATCCGGAAGAAGGCGGCGCCCTCGGCGTCGCGATTCTCGATCAGTTTCGCCAGTCCGGAGCGTTCTGCCTGGCCTCGACCCATCTGCTTCCCTTGAAGCTATACGGCGCGACAACGCCCGGTGTTCTGAACGCCTCGATGGGTTTCGACGACACGACCTTGGCGCCCACCTATGAACTGCGTCTCGGAGTGCCTGGCAAGTCCGCAGGTTTGGATATCGCTAAGCGCCTCGAATTGCCGGACGCCATCTTATCGCATGCGCGCGCCGTCATGCCCCGTATGCAAGCCGATTTTCAAGAGCTGTTAAGTGAGCTGCACCGGCAGGTCGAAGACAACGCGCGCCGCGCAACAGAAATGGAGCAAGCGAAGGAGCAACTCGCCACGCGTCAAGCGGACCTTGAAAAGGAAGCCACCCGCCGTGAGCAGCAGCGTCAGCGCGATTGGCAGAAGAAGTCGGAATCGATCATCGCCGATTTCGAAGCTCGCGCTCAGACCGTCCTCGAGCGCCTCACTGAACCTACAAGCCCGCGGCTGCTGGCAAAAACCAAACGCGAATTCCGCGAGACAGTCGCTGAAGCTCTACCTCCCCCGATGCGACTCGAACCCGTAACAGTTGAAGAAGGCTCCAAAGTCCGCTTAAAAGACGTCCGCGAAATTGCTACCGTTCGTCGCCTGCTGAAGAACGGAATGCTCGAAGTGGAAGCCGGGCATCTGCGAATGCAAGTCCCTCGCGAGGACATCGCGGAAGTCGTATCACAGAATGCTGAAACTCCTAAGTTGCCGAAGAATGTGCATCTTGAGACCGGCCCTCGGCTCGACGTGTCTTACCGTGAGCTAAACATAATAGGACAGCGCGCGGAAGAAGCTCTGGAACAAGTAGACAAATTTCTGGATTCCGCGGCGCTCGCCTCCGTGAATCGCGTGCGAATCATTCACGGCCACGGAATGGGAATTTTGAAAAAAGCGGTTGGCGAATTTCTCGGCACGAATCCGCATGTCAGCCGCTTTTACCCCGCTCCGCAATCCGAAGGCGGCACCGGAGCGACAATTGTAGAGTTACGGGAGTAGAATTTAGCTATGTACCGTTTGTCGATAGGGATTGTAGTCTTAGGGATGCTAATGGCCGAGAGCTCCTCTTATAACGATTCGATCCGCGATTGGCAGAAGCACCGCGACGCCGGTCTTCGCGCCGAAGATAGCTGGTTGACGCTAGCCGGTCTGTTCTGGCTCAAGCCTGGGGATCACACAATTGGCTCGGCGGACGACAACGATTTTGTCCTTCCCAAAGGCTCCGCGCCCGCACACATCGGTCGTCTGCGGCTTCAAGGCGATGAAGTCATCTTCACGGCGGCAGATGGAACTTCTCGTACATTGGCCTACAAGAGAGAAGAGAAACCAGATGTGGTTCACGCCGGCACCATCTCGTTTGCCGTAATAAAGCGCGGCGATAGGCTCCTCATTCGTGCGAAAGATAGCGCCAGCCCCGTGTTGAAAAACTTTCGAGGTCTCAAATACTTCCCAATCAACCCCGAGCTTCACTTCCAAGCCACCTTCATTCCCGAATCGAAGAAGATTCCAATCCTGAATGTCCTCGGTCAGACCGAAATGGAAGAGAGTCCTGGAATTGTGGAATTCACTTACAAGGGCCAGCAGTTTCATCTGCGCCCCATCTATGAAGGCAAGACTTTGTTCTTCTTATTCAAAGACACAACCAACCGGACTCAAACCTATCAAGCTGGTCGCATGCTGAATACTCCGCTGCCTGCGAACGGCAAAGTGGATTTGGATTTCAACAGATCCTATAACCCGCCCTGTACGTTCACTCCCTACGCCACGTGTCCGCTGCCGCCGAAAGAGAATGCTTTGCCTTTTCCAGTCCAGGCCGGTGAGATGCGCTACGGCAACGGCCACATCTCTTCGTGATCGTAAGCGCCGATCCGCAAGATGCCGGCAAACGGCTCGACGCCTTCCTGCACGAGCGTCTGCCGGAATTCAGCCGTTCTCGCCTGCAATCCTGGATCAAAGAAGATCGCGTATTAGTTGACGGCGAAGCCGTCCGCGCCTCATATACATTGCGCGGCGGCGAAGCTGTTTCGTTAACTCCAGTCGACCGCCCGCCGCTCAAAGCCGAACCCGAAGATCTGCCCCTGAAAATCTTGTATGAAGACCCGGACGTCATCGTCGTGGACAAACCCGCTGGAATGGTTGTCCACGCTGGCGCCGGACACGCCCGCGGCACACTGGTCAACGCCCTCCTCCATCACCTAGAATCGCTGCCGGACAGAGCCGTGACCGTCAGGGAGCGGTTGTCTTCGATCAACGGCGACTTGCGTCCCGGCATTGTTCATCGCCTCGACCGCGATACCAGCGGCGTCCTCGTGGTTGCTCGCACCGATCGCGCTCATCAAGCGCTGGCCGCGCAGTTCCACGACCGGACCGTCGAAAAGACCTACCTGGCTCTCGTACATGGTCAAATGAAACATCCGCAGGGGCGCATCACCGCACCCATTTCACGCGACCCCGTCCGCCGCACTCGTATGACCGCCAAGCTCGGCTCAGGCCGTACCGCCGTGACGGATTACCGTGTGATCGAACAATTGGAAAAATTCAGCTTTCTCGAGGTGCGAATCGGAACCGGCCGTACACACCAGATAAGAGTTCACCTCTCGCATATTGGGCGCCCCATCGTCGGCGACCGGCTCTACGGAGCTCCTGCCACCATCGCCGGCCTCCCAGTCCTCGGGCGCTTTTTCCTCCATGCGCATCGGCTTCGCTTCACCTCTCCTTCCACGGGCGACCTCATCACCATTGAAAGCCCGTTGCCTCCTGAGCTCTCTGCCTTTCTTCACGCGCTCACCGAAACGCGAGTAAAATAAAGATAATCCGAATGAAATTTGCCGTACTCGCATTGGCCGCTTTGGCCGCCATAGGCTCCATCTCTCTACCCGCACAAGCGCCTGCCACCGGCGGCTCCACCATCCGCGCCGAAGTCACGCGTGTGAACATGCTGTTTACCGTCACGGACAAGCGGGGCCATTTCGTGACCGACCTGGGCAAGAACGATTTTGAGGTCTTCGAAAGTAAGAAGCCGCAGAGCATTCTCGAATTCACGTCGGAAACGGACTTGCCGCTCCGCCTCGCAATTTTGATTGACACCAGCAATAGCGTTCGCGACCGGTTCCGGTTCCAGCAGGAAGCAGCCACGAATTTCATCAACAGCGTAATGCGCGATCAGGACAAGGCGGTGGTCGTAAGCTTCGATACCGCGGCCGAGCTTGTCGCCGACCTTACCAGCGACACCAACAAACTCGAGAACGCGGTTCGCAGCTTGCGCCCCGGCGGTGGGACCTCGCTTTACGATGCCATCTACTTCGCTTGTAAAGAGAAGCTGATGCACGACCAGCCCCTGTATAAGTTCAGGCGCGCCATGGTTATTTTGAGTGACGGCGAGGACAACGAAAGCCGTATGAGCCGTGGCCAGGCGCTCGAAATGGCGCAACGCGCCGACACCGTGATCTACACCATATCAACTAACATTAGCCACATCGAGACCGATGGCGACAAGGTGATGCGGTATTTCGCCGATCAGACCGGCGGGGCTGCCTTTTTCCCGTTTCAAGCCAAGGATCTGAATCAATCTTTTGAAAACATCGCGAACGAGTTGCGGCATCAATACAACCTTTTCTACCGACCCGAACCCTTGAAGACCGATGGGCAATATCATCCCGTCGAGATCAAGGTAAAGGGCCGCAAAGATCTCATCGTGCGAGCTCGCAAAGGCTATTACGCCACGAGAGCAACGGCGTGAGCCGGCCACGAGCAATAAAACAACTTTGCTGGTTCTTGTTTGAGAAAATGGGGACAGGCTTCGAATTTCCGCGCCAGAAGCTTGCTGAAAACGAACGCCGCAACGAGGCGGAAATCCGTTGCCTGTCCCCATTTTCTCAGCCCATTTACTCTCCCCATAGGCTCCTGGCCAATAAAACAACTTTCCTACTTCTTGTTTGACGCTATACTGTAAGCACTCCCCCCAATTGCCGACTGAGGAGGACCTTTTATGGATGAAAAAGAGCGCAGCCGTACTTTAACCATCACCTTGAGCCAGATCGAGAAGCAATTCGGTAAAGGTTCCATCCTGCGTCTGGGCGCCAAGGAAGCAATCGTCCCAGTCTCCGCAATTTCAAGCGGATCTATTTCGATCGATCACGCCCTGGGCGTAGGCGGATTTCCGCGTGGGCGCATCTGCGAGATCTTCGGCCCTGAATCCTCGGGAAAGACCACAATCGCGCTGCAGGTCATCGCGCAGGCTCAGAAGGTGGGCGGGATGGCTGCCTTTATCGACGTTGAACACGCGCTCGATCCGACTTATGCAAAGCAGCTCGGGGTAGACACAGATAATCTGCTTGTCTCCCAGCCCGACTTTGCAGAGCAGGCGCTCGAGATTACCAGCGCGCTCATCACTTCGGGATCCATCGACGTGTTGGTGGTCGATTCCGTCGCTGCTCTGGTCCCTAAGGCGGAATTGGACGGCGAAATGGGCGACTCCCACATGGGCGTGCAGGCGCGCTTAATGTCTCAGGCCATGCGGAAGTTAACCGGCATCGTCTCGAAGTCGAATACCTGCCTGATCTTTATCAACCAGATCCGGGAAAAGATCGGCGTGATGTTTGGCAATCCTGAAACCACCACGGGCGGCCGTGCGCTGAAGTTCTATTCGTCCATCCGCGTCGACATTCGCCGCATAGCGGCTATTAAAGACGGCGAGACGGTCACGGGCAATCGCACCAAGGTCAAAATAGTCAAGAACAAAGTAGCCGCCCCGTTCCGCGAAGCCGAGTTCGACATCATTTACGGCGAAGGCATCTCGCGCGAAGGCGATCTGCTGGACCTGGGCGTAACCAACAGCATCGTTGAGAAGAGCGGCTCCTGGTTTAGCTATAAAGGCGAACGCATTGGCCAGGGCCGCGAAAATGTCCGGCAATTTCTGAAAGACAATCCCGACATCCGTGACAAAATTGACGCCGAGCTGCGCAAGTCGCTCGGCCTGACGAAGAGCGTGGAATCCGAACCCACCGGCGCTCCCACCCCGATTGACACGGCAAAACAGACCGCCGCCGCCCGCGGCCGCTAACCGCTCCTTTTGGCCAGTAACACGACTTTTCGAAATTTATCTCGTCTGTTACGCTGAAATTTCGAGGGACTGTCTACTCTTCAGTCCCTGCGGTATATTTCAATGGAATCAGTAAACGATAACAACGGCGTTGCAACCGAAGAGGTTCAGCCGCAGGCGGAGCGGCCGTCTGAGACATCTGAGCCACGCGAACCTACTATCTCCATAGAAGAACTGGCTGCCGAACGGGATCGCTTAGCCAAAGAAAGGAGCGAGTTGCAGGACCTCCTGCAGCGGCGGCAAGCCGAGTTTGAAAACTACCGCCGCCGTGCGGAACGGGAGCGCAGCGAGCTCTTCGAGTTCGCTTCGATGGATACTGTGAAAGCGTTATTGCCGATCCTGGACGATTTCGAGCGCGCGCTCAAAGTGGAAAGCGCCGACACCGAATACACCCGCGGCATGGAATTGATCTATCAGCGGCTATTCGAGGCGCTGAAAAAGCTCGGCTTGGAGCCTCTTTCGACAGAAGGCACATTATTCAATCCGCACATTCATCACGCGGTCGACATGGTGGACACGAAGGAGCATCCGGATCAAAGCATTTTGGAAGAGTACCAGCGCGGTTATAAGTTCAAAGGACGGCTTCTCCGCCCCGCGATGCTGAAAGTGGCTGTCAACCAGTGATTGCTTTGCGGAACAATTGCAAGATACGATGAGTGTCGCGAAACGAGATTATTACGAGGTTCTGAGCGTCTCGCGCGATTGCGATGAACAGACGCTCAAGAGCGCATACCGCAAACTAGCGCTCCAGCACCATCCTGACCGCAATCCCGGTAATCGGGAGGCCGAAGAGAAGTTCAAAGAGGCAGCCGAAGCATACGCTGTGCTCAGCGATTCCCAGAAGCGCGCCGCCTATGACCGCTTCGGTCACCAGGCTGTAAACGGCGCGGGATCTCCGGGGTTCGACGAAACAGCTTTCTCCGACTTCTCAGATATTTTTGGCGATCTTTTTGCGGATATGTTTGGCGGTGCCCGCGGCCGCCGGTCTCGCCCGCAGCGTGGCGAGGACATCCGCTACGATCTTGAGATCACCTTCGAAGATTCGATGCGTGGCTTGTCCGCCGATTTGCAGATCCCACGCATGGAGGCTTGCTCGAAGTGCCAGGGAACTGGCGCTGAGCCCAACGGCGGATTGATCACCTGCTCGGTGTGCCACGGCCGTGGCGAGGTTTTATATCAGCAAAGTTTCTTGTCCATTCGCAAAACTTGTCCTACCTGCGGCGGGCGAGGCAAGGTCATCCGTCAAGCCTGCTCCCAGTGCAAGGGAGAAGGTTTCAGCCGCGTGGAAAAGAAGCTGAAGGTCAACATCCCCGCTGGCGTGGATAGCGGCACTCGTCTCAGGTTGGCCGGCGAAGGAAACCCGGGCGCCCCTGGAAGTCAACCCGGCGATCTGTACGTGGTGATCAAGGTTACCGAGCATCCGATTTTCGAGCGCCGCGATAACGACCTGCACTGTACTCTTCCCATTAACCTCGCGCAGGCCGCGCTAGGAGCAGAGATCGAGATCGAGACCTTCGATGGTCCCCAGAAAATTCGCATTCCCGAAGGCACGCAATCCGGTGCTCAGTTCAGGCTTCGGAATATTGGCGTGCCGCACCTGAACAGCCGCGTTCGCGGCGACTTGTATGTCCACCTGGACGTCCAGGTGCCGAAGAAGCTGACCCGCGAACAGCGCCGGCTGTTTGAAGAGTTACGGGAATTGCTGCCCGCCGACAACTTGCCGCATGAAAAGAGCGTTTTCGAAAAAGTGCGTGACTTCTTCGGATAATTTATTTTGCCGGGTAGTCTTTCGAAAACTTGTTGCGGGGATTGTACACTTCGAAGCTGCCATCCTCGTGCGCGGTGATTTTTAAGTAATAGCCGGTATCCGCTTCGGTAACGTTCGCAATAAAGGGATCGGACGCGTTGTGCTCCTTGCCGCCAGCGTCGGCGAAATGTAATTGCCAAATATCTTGCAGGCCGGGTGACGACTTGACGATGTCCCAAGCCGATGGCGAAGCGCCTTTGGTCGAGCTGTTGTCGAAGATCGCCACACGCGGCTGGAGCGCGTGGACCAACGCAGGACTGTTGCTTTGGTCGATTCCATGATGCGACACGATAAAAATATCGGCTTTCCCGATCTTGTTGGTTGGACAAACCAGCTCCAGTTCCTTGTTCCAGGTAAGATCGCCGAGGTCCGCAATTCGCAAATTTCCGAAGGTGATCATCGTGCCAACGGACCGTGCGTTTTCGGTTGGATCTGTCGCTTTCTGCTCCACGCCTGAGCAGAACTTGTTGGGCTGGCCGGCCCCGGGAAGTGGCTGATCGAGCAAGTTGCCATCGGCGCTGACAACCACCGCGTCAATTCCCTTAACGGGGACCCGATCGCCGGGCTTCGCGATGATATGGTTCGACCCGCCTATAGCGGCCTGATATTCGGCATAAAGGTGATTCACCGAATTCGTGTTTTCGCGGTTCGGTCCGTGATCGATGAAGGTGCCGACTGGAATCTTCGCCACTAATTGCGGTACACCGCCGACGTGATCCGCATGGTAATGGGTGATCAGAACACAATCGATTCGCTTGATCTTGGCTAGTCGTGCGACAGCGGCGATCCGGTTGGCATCGCGATATGCCAGATAGCCCCAACCGGTGTCGATCAACAGCGATTGGCCGGCCGGCGTGACAAACAGCGTGGATTGCCCGCCCTCCACATCGACAACGAAGATCTCGAGCGGTTTCTGGGCTGCTTGCGCGACGGAGGCCAGGAATAAGGCGCAAAATGAAAGGCATAGGGCTCGCATTTGCCCTGATCGTATCAAAAGGAACAATCGTTTGAGGTTTCGCGTACTGTTAGCTAGAAGATGAGAGCAGGAGAGCGTCCAATTGCCGTTTTGCACCAATTGCGGGACTAGCGTCGACCCAAACGCGGCCTTCTGCCATTACTGTGGCACTGCGCAGCCCCGGACGGCGCCGGAGTTCACGGATTTTATGAGCGGGATGAGCGATCGAACCGCTTCGATCCTGTGCTACATTCCCGTTTTCGGCGTTATTCCGGCGATTGTTTTCCTGGCGTCTCAGCATTACCGCGCCAACTCACGCGTGCGCTTCAACGCTTTTCAGGGTCTATATCTATTTATCACCTGGCTCATCGTGTCCTCCGCTTTTCCGACCCTCTTTCTCGGATTTCCTGGGTGGGGAATAGAGCATGCGCTGTTCGCACTATTAAAACTGATTCTATTCATCTGCTGGATTTACCTGCTTATCAAAGCTGCCAACGAAGAACAGGTACGGCTCCCGATCATCGGGGATTTAGCCGCGCGCTCAACAACTGAGCAACTGTAGTATAATTATTCATTGTTGTGAATAGTTACTCAGAACGGCGCCTCGTAGGCGTCGTCGGGTTCCGGGGGTATAGCGGAGCCGAACTCGTTCGTATCCTGGCGCGGCATCCCGGTGTAGAAGCAATTCTTCTTGAGCACCGGTCGGATTCCGATGAGCGTATTGGGCCACTGGTTGCCCCTTTAGGCTTGACACCTCCTAAGATCGTTCAGGCGACTGTGGAAGCAGTCCGAGACGAAGGCATAGACCTGGTGTTTCTGGCAACGCCGCCCCAGGTTTCCATTCGCCTGGCCCAGGAGTTTCTCGCTGCCGGAGCTAAGGTTATCGATCTTAGCGGAGCATTCCGGTTGGGCGATGGAGAAACCTACTCACGTTGGTACAAGGAGCGTCACACTGCGGCCGATCTGTTAAGCGAGGCCGCCTATGGATTGCCGGAGTTTTATCGCGATCGGATTGCAAGTGCCCGGCTGATTGCGAATCCCGGCTGCTACCCAACCGCCGCGAACCTGGCCATCCGCCCCTTGATCGATGCGCAAGTTATAGATCGCACCCGCGGCATTATCTGCGACGCGAAATCGGGCGTCAGTGGCGCAGGTCGCAGCGCGTCCTTCAAAACAAGCTTTTGCGAAGTGACGGAGAACTTCAGCGCATATAGCCTGGCGGAGCATCGGCACATTCCGGAAATATTGCAAAACTCGGGATTGGGCGAGCGCGAGCTCACGTTTACCGCTCACCTACTGCCGGTCGAGCGCGGAATTCTCGAGACCATTTATCTGCGAACGCAGCGGGTGGAGAAGGCCGTCGATCTGCTCTCGATCTATGAGGAATGTTATGCGGACGAGCCATTTGTCCGTCTATACGCACCTGGAAAGGTGCCAGATGTTCGGGCCGTACAGCACACGAATTTTTGCGATATCGGATTCGCGTTCGATCCAGACAGCCAACGCCTTGTCATTGTTGCGACCGAAGACAACTTGGTGAAAGGCGCTGCTGGGCAGGCGGTGCAGAATATGAACCTGCTGCTGGGCTTCCCGGAAACGGAGGCGCTTCTGTGAAGGTCCTCATTAAAGTAGGGGGAACGCTCCTGGAAGATGCCGCTGGCCGGAGCGCTATCGCCCGGCAGCTTGCTGAGACGGCCCGCCAATATGAACTGGTGGTTGTACACGGTGGCGGCAAACAGGTCACCCGGTTTCTTGAAGAGCGCGGCGTGGCGAGCCGCTTCGTTGGCGGTCAAAGAGTGTCGGATGGTCCGGTAATCGAAGCAGTCACAAGCGTCATTGCGGGCAGCGTAAATACGCAGTTAGTTTCGGCGATTGTCGCGGCCGGTGAATCGGCGGTGGGCATTTCGGGCGTGGATGGCCCCCTGACCAGTGCAGTTCAGTTGCACCCCGATTTGGGTTCTGTCGGAAAACCCTGCAAGACGGATGGCCGTTTGCTTAATTTGCTTGTGAATGCAGGGTATTTACCTGTAATTGCGTGTATAGCCGGCGACCAGCAAGGAAATGTCTATAACGTGAATGCGGATCAAATGGCGGTATCGTGCGCCATCGGTTGGCAGGCTGACAAGCTACTGTTTCTAACCGATGTTCCAGGAGTTAAGGATGACAAGGGCCGCTTGATGCCGCATCTGATTCTCGAGGAAATCGTCCATCTTATTGCGTCGGGTGTCGCGCGTGGGGGTATGCAGGCGAAACTTGAAGCTGCCGTTGCGGCTTTGAATGCCGGACTGGACGAAGTGATTATTGCTCCCGGCCGGGAGCGAAACATCTGTACCCGATTACTTGCCGGCGAAGAAGTTGGCACGCGTTTGTCATGGCGCCGCTCACCCGCACCAGAGGCGCAACTATGATCGAGACTGCAATCGCCGTGCAGAAGGCCGCCATGCGAGACATTCCAAATATTCTTTCGCTCATCAATTCCTACGCGGCTGACGGAATCATGCTGCCTCGGACCGAGTTTGAGATGTCTGAAAACATCCGCGATTTTTCGGTGGCCTACGACGGCCCTACGCTGGTGGGTTGCGGCGCGCTTCACTTTTATACGCCTACCAGCGCAGAAGTCCGATCCCTGGCGGTATTACCGCAAATTAAGCAACGTGGTGTGGGCCGGGCAGTCGTGGAGGCGCTCGAAGCTGAGGCGCGAGACAACGATCTTGAAGCAATATTCGCCTTCACTTACGTTCCCGAGTTCTTCGCCAAGCTGGGTTTTTGTGAAGTGGAACGCGGTGAGCTTCCCTTGAAAACCTGGAAAGATTGCCTGCGCTGCCCGAAATTCCAGAATTGCGACGAGATTGCCGTTCTGAAGCGGCTCAGAGCACCAGCTGCAACCCAGGGTCAGAAAGTGCAAAATGGCGTTCCTGCCGAGTTGATCCAGCTACCGCAAGTCAGTAACGTACATTCCGCGAATAAATTGCGCTAATAGCGGACCGTTTATCCATAAATTCCTCTCGGAATGTAAAATAAAAATTTAATTGCTAGGCTTTTCCCTGGTATTTTTAAAATAGTACTAGTATACTCAGTACCGCGACTAGTACTGGGAGGGAAACTGTGCGGGCTTTAACAATGGATATTCAGAAATCAACGGGACGTATTCTATGTTGTACGATTTTTAAGCCCGGCGGAAGGAAGTTGCTGGCCAAAGGCCACATTCTGAGCGATGAAGACATCCGGCTGTTGCAGACCGAGGGTCTTCGGCAGGTCTGGGTCACCGAACTCGAGCAGGGCGAAATTGGAGAAGACGAGGCGGTTATGGCCGTCGCCGAGGCGATGTGCTGCGGATCCGTCGAGATCAGACTTGCGGCGGGTGGACGGGCCAATTTGATTGCCACGGAGGATTGCTGCGCCTTAGTGGACGACGAGCTTCTGAAGCAGATCAATTGCACCAGCAGCGTGGTCATCGCGACAGTTTCCAGCTACCGCTACGTCCGGGCCGGCGAAAGAGTGGCGACTGTCAAGAGTGCCCCTTTTGCGATAGCCCAATCACAGCTCGAGATTGTCTTATCGATTCTCAACGAACGCGGCGCAATCATACAGGCCCGGCCAATACGGCAGCCCGGCGTTGCGGTTCTCTATACTGATCCCGTGCATGGCGATCGGGCTCGCGCGACATTTGAGAACGTGGTCCACACGCGCATCGAGCGTTTTGGAGCCAATCTGAGGTACGCGCTATCGGCAGTAGAGGAAGAGGAGCCGGTGACGCGATCGCTTCAGCACCTGCTGCGAACCAAGCCTACAGCGGTTCTGGTTGCTTCGACCACGGCGCCAGCCGGACCTGAGGACGTGATAGGCAGAGCATCTGTGCGGCTCGGGGCGCATGTCGAGAGATTCCTTGCTCCAGTGGAGCCAGGAGCCCTGATGATGTTGAGCTATAAAGGTGACACTCCGATTGTGTCCGCGCCCTGCTGCTTTCGATCGGCCAAGCCGAACGTGCTGGATTTAATCTTGCCGCCGATGCTCGCTAATTATCGGATTTCCGGATGGGAGATCGCCTGTCTTGGACACGGCGGGCTTCTGAATTAAGTAGAAGCCAATAACACCGCCATAGGCGAAATCCCGCTGCGAACGCGCTGGGAGTTATCATGAGTTTCGACCCATGCCCGAACTCCCAGAAACAGATCGTCTGGGCTCCCAGGTGATCCGCGTCATCGCCCAGACGCAGCGCATTCCCCCCGAATCTATTTCGCTGGACAGCACGTTCGAAGAATTGAAAATCGATTCGCTCGACGGCATCAATATAGTCTTTGCCCTGGAAAACGAATTCGCCATAAATATTCCTGACGAAGGCGTGCAAAATCTGCATTCTGTCCGCGAAACCGTCGAGGGCGTGCGGAAGCTACTGGAAGAAAAGAACGAAACTGTGCCTCCAGGTGCGGCGTGAACCGTGTCGCGGTCACCGGCATGGGAATGGTATGCGCACTTGGGAGCAACGTGGCCGAGTGCTGGCAACGCCTGGCTGCGGGTGAGTGCTGCATCGCGCCACTGAGCGATCCGGGATCCCCGCCTTACAAATTTCGAACCGGCGCCGAAGCCAGAGATTTCAGGCCGCTGGATCACTTCTCTGAAAAAGATTTGCTCATGCTGGAGCGCTTTGCCCAATTCGCCGCCGTGGCTGCTCGCGAAGCGGTCGCCCAAAGTGGCCTTTCTTTTGAGGGACCGTTGGGTGACCGTTCCGCAGTTGTCACGGGAAGCAGCGTTGGGGGGCAGTTTTCGGAAGAAGAAGGATATCAGCGGCTGTATCGGGAAAAGAATCCTCGCGTGGCTCCGCTGACCATTCCGCGCACCATGACCAATGCAGGCGCAAGCCGGATTTCGTTAGAATTCGGAATTCACGGTCCGGCTTACACCATCGCGACCGCTTGCTCATCCTCGAACCATGCGCTGGGTCAGGCCTTCTGGATGGTGCGGAGCGGGCAAGTGACGGCAGCCATCGCGGGGGGCAGCGAAGCAGTATTCGCCGAAGGATTACTGCGGGCATGGGAAGCAATGCGAGTGGTCTCGCCGGATGTGTGCCGCCCGTTTTCCGCGGATCGAAAGGGTCTGTCGCTAGGCGAGGGCGCAGGGATGGTAGTGCTTGAAAATTGGGACCACGCCGAAGCTAGAGGCATCAAAATTCTCGGTGAAGTTATCGGTTTCGGAATGAGTTCGGACGCGCATCACATTACTCAACCTTGCGTCGAAGGTCCTGCCAAGGCCATGGACTGGGGGCTGTGCGACGCAAGGATTAAACCCGAGCAGGTTGACTATGTCAACGCTCATGGCACGGGCACAACAGCGAATGACGCTACGGAGACGCAGGCGATCCGGTCCGTCTTCTGCGGCAAAGCCGATTCTCTGCTCGTCAGCTCCACCAAATCAATGCACGGGCATACGCTAGGCGCGGCAGGCGCCATAGAGGCTATCGCTACCCTTCTCGCCCTGAAGCACGGTTTGGCTCCCCCAACGGCGAACTTCATCAGTCCCGATCCGGCCTGCAACTTGGACGTCGTGCCCAATCAAGCGCGCCGGGCGGATCTGGAAGTCGCTATTTCGAACACCTTTGCGTTCGGTGGGTTGAACGCCAGCCTGGTGATGAAGCGCGCTTGAAATTCTGCATGGTCGAGGGCGTGATTTCGTAATCTATTTGGTACCGATGAAGATTTCGATTGGGGCAGATCACGCGGGTTATGAAATGAAACGGGAGCTGGTCGACTTCATCGAGAAGCTAGGCCATGCCGTCCACGACGTAGGCACCTTCGAGCCGGACAAGCCGGATGATTATCCGGATTACGCCACGCTTGTCGCGGAAGATATTCGGTCCGGACAAGCGGAGCGCGGGATACTCGTATGTGGCAGTGGAGTCGGCGTGTCGGTGGCGGCCAATAAGTTTAAAGGCATTCGGGCGGGTCTCTGCCACGACCATTATTCCGCGCATCAGGGCGTAGAGCACGACAATATGAACGTTCTCGTCCTCGGCTCGCGCATCATCGGCCCAATGCTGGCACAGGATTGCGCGGAAGCTTTCTTGAAGGCAAGTTTCACCAACGAAGAACGCCACGTCCGCCGCCTGAACAAAGTAAAAGGAATTGAAGACAATGAGTTCCGCTAACCCCAAAACCGCTATGGACACCGAGGGCTTTTCGTATTCGCTCCCCAGGGATTTAGAAAAAGCTGTAAAGGAATCGCAGAAGAAGTGGGACGCTGCCGGAAGCACGGAGCGGCTTTGGAAAAAAGACGCTTCGCTCTGGACGAACACAGATGAAGGCAAGTGGCTCGGCTGGCTCGATATCGTGGATCAGCAACTATCGAACGTTGCGAAGTTCAAGGCCCTCTCGGCCGAAGTTCGCGAAGACGGCTTCACGCACATACTGCTGCTCGGCATGGGCGGTTCCAGTTTGTGTCCCGAGGTGTTCAGCCTCACTTTTGGAAAACAGGGTGGCTCGCCGGAGCTGCTGGTGCTGGATTCGACCGACCCGGTTTACATCAGGAGCATGCGGGCGAAGATCGATCCGGCGCGCACTTTGTTCTGCGTATCGAGCAAATCGGGCACAACGCTCGAGCCCAACATTTACATGCAGTATTTCTTCGATGAAACGAAGAAGGCGGTCGGCGATCGCGCCGGGCACCATTTCATCGCCATCACCGATCCCGGATCGAAGCTCGAAGGAATAGCGGAGAAACTGGGCTTCCGGCGCCTGTATCATGGCGTCGCGAGCATCGGAGGCCGCTATTCCGCGCTTTCAGATTTCGGCCTGGTGCCGCATGCCGCGATGGGTCTCGATACCGAGAAGTTGCTCAGGCGCGCGGCGGTAATGGTCGATGCCTGTAAGAACTCGAATGCGGCGAAGAATCCGGGCGTGTTGCTCGGGCTCGTATTGGGGACGGCTGCCACGAAGTTCGCGCGAGACAAGGTAACGCTCGTCTGCTCCAAATCGATACACGATCTTGGCGCATGGCTTGAGCAGCTTCTAGCCGAATCGACGGGGAAGGAGGGGCACGGCCTCATTCCAGTGGACCGCGAGCCCTTATTCGAGCCGGACAAATATGGCAAAGATCGCGTCTTCGCCTACATCAAATTTGCCAGGGATCACGATGCGGAGTTGGAAACTTCCATTGCGGCGCTCGAGAAGGCCGGCCAGCCAGTAATCCGAATCGTCCTGAACGATCTGTACGATATAGGCCAAGCCTTTTTCCAATGGGAAATTGCCACAGCAGTTGCAGGATCACTCATCGGCATCAACGCCTTTAATCAGCCGGATGTGGAGGCGAGCAAGATCGCGACACGTGATCTAACTTCGGAATTTGAAAAAACCGGCTCGCTGCCGCCCGAGAAGCCAGTCCTCGAGCAAGACGGGATCAAGCTATTCACCGATAAAGCGAATGCGGAAGCTCTGTTGAACGGTGGTGGCACATTGGGCGCGGTAATTCGCGGGCACGTGGACCGGTTGAAGGCGGGCGATTACTTCGGATTGCTGGCATACATCCCCATGTTTCCGCAATACGAAACTACACTCGAAGAGATTCGCAAGGAGATTGTGGAATCGAAGCAGGTCGCAACCGTATTAGGTTTCGGGCCTAGATTCCTGCACAGCACCGGGCAGGCGTACAAGGGCGGGCCGAACTCAGGCGTTTTCCTGCAAATTACTTGCGACGACGCCGAAGACCTTCCTGTTCCGCAGCAGAAGTATTCTTTTGGCGTGGTGAAAGCCGCGCAGGCGCGTGGCGATTTTCAAGTTCTTGCCGACCGGCATCGGCGCGCGCTTCGCGTTCATCTTGGCAAAGACTTGGCGGGAGATCTCGATCGTTTGCGGGACCTGGTTTTCGCGGCAGTTGCACATTAATCCGCGAATCTTCGAATCGGTCGGGCGCGAGTCACGTGTAAAGGTACAGCCGCTACGCCATCAGACTGCAAGACGGGCTTTTACGCGTATTAATCAGCATTGAATCGCGCGCGGTCCTGTGTATAAACTGGCAGGATGCGCATCATTCGCGTAGTACTCGCCACTTCGTTGCTTCTGTTCACCTCGCATGCTTTTGCTCAACAAACCTATGTTGGCCGTTACGACGCTTATGCGGGGTTCATGTACCTGGACAGTCCACATATTAATCTTGCGGAACGGGGCTTCCACATGCAGGCCGGCGTTCGGGTAAGAAGCTGGTACTCCTTGGGCTTCGACTACAGCGTTGGAACCGGCCATACTTCGCTTACGCCTGATCTGTTCACAACAGCATTGCAGCAACAGCTCGGAACGCAGCTGACCCAACTAGCGCATCTAGGGCTAATTCCCGCCGGCTACGCATTGTCGTTACCTATCGGCTCGAAAACGCAGACTTTCGCCGCCGGTCCGCAGCTGGCATATCATCACTGGTCGCTCGTCACGCTTTATCTTCGACCCTCGATCGGCGCCATACATGAGGATGCAACCGTGCATCCTGCCGATCCTATTGCTACTGCCCTTGCGGCACAACTGGCGCCTTCCGGAAAGAAGCAGGACTGGGTAGGATTTTACGGATTCGGCGGGGGCTTCGACGTCAACGTCTCAACGCATTTTGCGGTGAGGGTTCAGGCGGATCTCGTACACGATCATTTGTTCAGCGATCTCCTGAAGGACGGCCGCAATTCGGTCCGCTTGTCAATTGGTCCGGCTTTTCAGTTTGGCCGGAACGTCATGAAGTAGCGAGGAGCTATAGTCCCCGTTCAGATTCGCTGAATCGTTCCGCTCAAATCCGATCTGGCTGACAATGAGAACCCTGGACGGTGTGCGGTCGAATCGCAACCGAATGGTTTTGAGCTTCGCGGAATCATAACGCGGGTTCTGCGCGGCGAACGCGCTGAGCGGCATCTCAATGGTTTGGAAGATCGGCTCGGAGGCATTCTTATACGCCAAGCCATCCAGAAAATGAAGCTTCGTGAACTGCACTTTGATAGGAGGGAGAAGCGCGCGAAATCTGCTTAAGGGCAGTTTCACAATCACTCCATCCGCAGTCTGCAGTTCCACAGTGAAATCCGTCACTTCCGGTTTCGCCTTCGCCTGCTCGTCCGGCTCTTCCGGTTTATCATTGGGCTTCTTGCCTGGAGGCGGCGCTGTGTCTTCAGTCACCGCGATTGAGAGCATCAACGCCGACTGCGCATCCAGCTTAGAGTCGCGCGCGAAATTTTCGGGCAAATCGATCGAGTAGCTGGCTACCGGCGGCGCACTTTTGCCTTTCGCATGCTCTCGATTCCAGCCCAGGAAGACACCGTTATAATCCCTGGTCCCCTGGCGAGCAGGAATTCTTCCCTCGCGCCAGACCGTGAGGTTCTCCCCATGAAGATGGCCGCCGGGAACAGTGGTCGTGGTCACGTCCACATCTTCGCTGAAGTTGCACACGACCTTATTCTGCGAATCCAGGTAGCGGTTGATGTACAGGGTGTCAGGAAGCCACTCGGCAATACGTCGGTAGTCCTGGAACAAGGGAAGGTATTCGCGCCTGTTGTGAAGCGTCGCCTCGAGAAATGCCGAGATGTACGTCTTCGCTATCCGGCGCTGGTCTTCACCGGTGAGAAGCGGACGCAGGTTCAAGAACCAGTTGTTCGGCGCCCCGATATCCGTTCTGCCCCATACGGTATTGAATTGCCCGTGATTGGCGCGATAGATATACAACTCCGCCTTGAAGAACGGCCCACCATTCGTAAACCGCACGCGATCCCATTGCCGGCTCCCATCGAAACTTGATACGTCCGCGTCGTTCGCACCTTGGATGGTGAAGTAATTGACGTCTTGGATCACACGCCACTCGCCCGCCGGTTTGTATTGGCCATCAGCCGGTGCAATGGCGATGATCGACTTGATCGGAAATCCATAATGAAATCGAATTGTTGCGTCGTCGGGATAGTAAGCAAGCCTGTTGAATAGCGCCGCTGTGGCCGCCGCTTCGCCTCCTCTGGAGTGCCCCATCAGCGCGACGTTGTCCACGTCTATCTTTCTGTAGAAGGGATTCCCCTGCGTATCATTCCAAGTGCGCCAAAGCTTCAGATGCTCTAACAGCATCCATCCGCGCACGGCCTGCTGCTTTGGCGGATCGTGAAACAGTCCGCTATTGAGAAAGTTTTCGTCGATTGAGCCGAAAATAAATCCACGGCTCGCAAGCAGCTCGCCGAGATACGCGTATCCCGGGTCGGAAAACTCACTCATGTCGTGGTTACCATGCGCAATCAACACCAGTGGAAAAGGTCCCGCGCCGGCCGGATACCAAACGCGAGCGTTCAACGGCAGCTTGTCCATGCCGAATCCCCAATAGCGCTTCCTGAGATTCACTTTCCATCCTTTGAAATCCTTGAAAAAAGGCGAGGCATCTACCGGGCTCGTCCGGATGGTCACCGCTTTGCCGTACTCAGGCCTGCGAAGATCGTTGCCGCTGCCGTAAAAGAGCTGCTTCACTTCGTATGCGCCGCGTTGCGATGGATTCGAAGCATTCAATTTCGCGGGCGCCGGCATAGAGGCCTGTTGAATGCGAATCAGCTCTTCATTAGCGACGCCGGTGCTCCGTAAGAAGATGAAGAGTGCGGCATTCGCCGCGATCGCGAGCACACAAATAGCGACCGTGATGATGCGTTTGCTCAGCGCGGCATTTCTGAAATCGCCAACCAGAAAAGTAGCGATGGTGACGCCTAACGCGCTCTCGATAATGAGCAGAAGCAGCGCCATCATATACCCGAGACCGCTAATCCACAGCAGAGAAATGAATGCGAATGCTCCTACGAAGAACCCGGTGAGCATTCGCGGGAGCTTGCGAACAATCGTAAGTAAGAGAGCGAAAATCAGCGCGATCAGCGCGATGCCCACTCCCGCAATCAGAAAGGCGAAGAGCAGGTCTGCCCAGAGCCCAAATCCCGACTTCAGATTGACGGCGCCGATAATCGCTGCCCAGATTACCGTGATGACCACAGCCCAAATAGCGCCTTTTCGCGCCTCCGGACCGGGTCGTATCTTGCGCCATCCGGGGATCCACGCAGCACGGATTTTGTTCCAACGCTCCGTTAATCGAGCCCCGAGAGTTGGGCTCGTCAAAATTTGATTTGAATCTTCCATAGCCTATTCGACGGCGATGGCGCGACGACCGTCCCTTAGTTGTTGTTGAATTTTACGAATGGCCTGCGCCAGGTCACCGGGCGAATGTATTTTGAAAATCGTTCCGTTACGAGCGCTGGTCAAGTAATCGATGGTGTCCGGAAACTCATCGCCCCACGTCGAGAAGTATTCGATATAGAAAAATTGGGGACCGTTTCCTTTCGCCGGCTTCAACATGTCTTCCGGAACTCGTCGCGCCACACGTGTCCGGGGTCCCAGAAAGATGACTGCGTCCGGAGGCTCTTCGGCGCTCACTTGATCATTGGACAGGCTGGCCAGCAACTGCGACCAACCTTGTTGCCGCTCGAGCACACGATAAGGGACTGTTCCCAACTCCAGATCTTCCAATGCTTGTGCAAGCTCCGGGAAGGCATCGCCGTTGAATCGATCCCGTCGAAAGACCTCCCGCTGTTGCTCAAGATTGAAGGCAATGAGCCGCACGGAATCGCACGGCAGCTTTCGAAGCAGTGAGGAAAGAGAATCCAGTAAGAAGGCTCGATCCCATGCTCGCAAATTGAAAGCAGATGGTTTGATCGGTGCCGCATCCAGGAGTACCGTTACTCGCGCGCTTCTTCGATTCCCGGAGATCTCCCGCTCGAATCGCGGCACGGCGACCGGTGCCGCAGTGTTGGGCTTCATGGATATTGGAATCGCTTGATCTCCGCCTCGTCGAAACGCCTTAACGCTCCAGCGCCGCTCGCAATAACGATTATGATCGTCCGCCAAGACCAGCTCGACCGGATACTCGCCTTCGCCGACCGCGAACACGCCGCTAAATTCTATTTCCGTGTTGAAACGTCTCATATCTATTCGCAGGCGCATCTCGGGGGGCATTGGCGGGAGTCGATAGCCCTCGCCTAAAATCACCGGTATGTCGCCTGCCGGCCTGACGCGCAGATATGAAACCAAAGTGCCTGCCTTTCCCTCGAATTCCCGCAATGGGCAGTGAACCACGTATCCCACTTCGAACCGGAACGCAAAATCGAGGAACGGCTTCATGGGGTCGACGTAGCATGACAGCCCTGTGCGTTTGGATTCGTTGTCGAGGGCTCGATCGGCGCTTCGAGTCTCGCCAGAGCTCAGCGGCGACTGCGCCCTGGCTAAAAGGCCAAGAGCTACGAATACCGCAAGATTGTAGTTCCTGTGCATGCTGCCGAATTCTGTTCGCCGCCTTCGATTCTACCTTCCAGGCGCGCACGCGGCTATTCTAAAAGCACGTTGATACGCGGAGTCAGACAGTGACGGACAGAAGTGGCAAGACTATCAGCGAGAAGATTCTTTCCGCCAAAGCGGGGCAAGATGCGCGAGCCGGCGACTTGGTCATCTGCCAGGTGGATTGCGCGCTCGGCACCGATGCTTCTACGCCCATGGCGATCGATTACTTCAATGCGATGGGAGGGACACGCGTTCTCGATCCAGCGCGCATCGTCTTCGCGCTCGATCATTATGCGCCGGCCCCGAGCCGCGAGACAGCCCGCCTTCACCAGCGCATGTACGATTTCGCTGCAGCGCATGGCATTCGCGTTTATGGCCCAGGCGAGGGCATCGGACATCAAATCATAGTTGAATCCGGTCGCGCTGTTCCGGGCAGTCTGGTTGTGGGCGCGGATAGCCATTCGGTCACGTATGGCGCGCTCAACGCCTTCGCTACTGGAATCGGATCGTCGGATCTGGCTGCGATCATGATTTGCGGTCGCATCTGGCTGCGCGTTCCGGAGTCGATCAAAGTCACGCTAAGCGGCGAGCTGCCCGCTGGTGTTTATCCGAAGGACATTGCGCTTGCGCTTGCCAGTGAGCTAGGATCTGACGGCGCAACCTATCAGGCACTCGAGTTCTGCGGACCGGCTCTGAGAACTCTGGATCTTGAAGACCGGCTGGTGCTCAGCAACATGAGCTGTTGAGATGGGGGCGAAGAACGGAATTTTTTCCGCCGATCGCCAGACGTCCGCTTATCTAAACGGCCGGACGCATGAATCGTTCCAGCCGGTTGAGCCCGATCCCGATGCGCACTACATTCGGGAGATTTCTATTGATCTCGCGACGTTGGCTCCCCAGGTTGCGCTTCCGCACAATGTCGACCACGTCAGGCCGATGAATGATGCGATCGGTACCCGAGTGCAGATGGTGTATTTGGGCACCTGTACCGGCGGCCGCGTAAAAGATTTTCATCAGGCGCGCGATGTGATTAAAGCGGGTGGGGGCGTCGCTCCGGGAGTTCAAGTAGTGGTCACGCCGGCTTCGCGCGAAGTGCTCGACACGTTGGCGCGCGACGGGACGCTGGCGGATTTCATCTCATTCGGCGCCATGGTAGTGACTCCGGGATGCGGCTCCTGTTGCGGCACGTGCGGCGCCATTCCAGGCGACGGCGTGCGCGTAATTTCGACAGCCAACCGCAATTTCAAAGGGCGCATGGGGAACAGCAATGCCTCGATTTATCTTGCTTCGCCGGCAAGTTGTGCGGCGGCGGCCGTGCGGGGCGCAATGGCTGATCCGCGAGAGATGAAATCATGACCACACTTCGCTTCGAAGGGCGTGCCCGCGTGTTCGGCGATGACATCAATACCGACTACATCATCACCTCCCGGCGCAAACGCGAGAGCCTCGATCCACAGGTTCTGCGTCAACACATTTTTGAAGAGATTAATCCCGATTTCGCTGTTTCGGTGCAGCCGGGAGATCTACTGGTTGCCGGCAAGAACTTCGGCTGCGGCTCCGCCATGGAAGTAGCCGTTACCGCAATCCTCGGTGCTGGAATCCGCGCCGTGCTCGCCCGCAGCTTCTCGCGGACTTATTATCGAAACGCAGTAAATAACGGGCTGCTTCCGGTAATTCTCGACACCAGCGGCATTCGAGAAGGAGACCGGCTTCTTGTCACCGATGAGAGCGGTCTCAAGGTTCACAATCTCACGATGTCTGGCGCAATCGCCGCGGAGGGTTTTCCGAAGATCATGCTGGACATCTTGGAGGCCGGCGGGCTCGTGCCCTACTTCCGTCAACATGGCGATTTCCAAATCTGAGCGCGGCATGACAGTCCCCGGTAAAGTTGGGTTTCGTATTAGAGGCGCACTGGCCCCGGCCCGATGCGGCGCTGCTCGCCTCGTTTGGCAATGCATCGAGCGCGCAGGTCGCCGATTCCATGTCGCGGCTTGGCGCTATGGACTCAAGTATCAAGCCGGTTTGGCGTGCCCCGCGCATCTTGGGACCTGCTATCACGGTCTGGTGCCATTCCGCGGACAACCTGATGCTTCATAAAGCGCTGGCGCTCGCCTCGCCGGGCGACATCGTGGTGATGAATACGCAAGGGAACACGGGTAATGCCGTCTTTGGCGAGTTGATGGGGACAAGCGCGGTCGAAGATCGGCGTGCAAGGCCTGATCATCGATGGCGTCGTTCGCGATGCCGATGCGTTGGAGCGCCTCGAGCTGCCGGTCTATGCGCGTGGCCTCTCTCCGAACTCCTGCAACAAGGATGGCGCGGGAGAGATTGGAAGCATCATCGCGTGCGGCGGAGTGGCGGTTCGGCCAGGCGACATCGTCATTGCGGATCGCGACGGAATTACTGTCGTTCCACTGGATCGATGCGGCCGAGGTGGCCAAACTTGCCGTGGCTCTGATAGAGCGGGAAGAAGCCCGCCTCCGTGAGATCCACGAGGGCGTACTCGTTCGACCCGAGATCGATGAGACATTGCGTCATCTGAAAATCATCGACTGAATCGCCGCGCCGCTTCTCGCAACGCCAGAGCCGAATGATCACGACATGGAAGCTGAATGCCGCGCAGGTGCTGGCGATGGCCTGTCTCGGCGTGCTGCTCGGCGAATGGTTCAAGCGCAAGTTGCGGCTGCTGGACCGGTTGGATATTCCAGGCCCGATCATCGGCGGCATGCTCTTCGCCCTGGTCTCGCTGCTGCTGCGCGACCGCTACGTAAATATCGAGGCCGATGTTACCTTGCGCGATCTGCTGATGGTTGCGTTCATGACCACCATCGGATTGAACGCCAGCGTGCAACTTATTCGCCGCGGTGGCGTGAAGGTGATCGTGATGCTGGCGCTGGCGAGTTTGGGCGCCATTCTTCAAAATCTACTCGGGATCGGAGTTGCGAGACTACTCGGCATCGATCCGCGCCTCGGCATTCTGGCGGGGTCCGTGGCGCTGACCGGCGGCCCCGCTACCTCATTGGCATTCGGGGGAACTTTCGAAAAGATGGGCGTTCAAGGCGCGACCACTATCGCCTTTGCCTCGGCGACGTTCGGCATCGCGGTCGCGGGATTGATCGGAGGGTACATCGGAGGGTGGCTGGTGCGCCGTCACAAATTAGTTGCGACGCCGGTCTCGATTCAAGCGCCAGCAGTGAAGAGTGCGGAAGCGGCTTCCGGTTCCATACTCAACATGGTTCTTGTGACCGGTATTGCGATGGGGCTCGGCAGCTTGCTCAGTGCCGAAATCGAGCGTCGCGGGCTGATTCTGCCCAGCTATATCGGTGCAATGGTTATCGCGGCCCTGATTCGAAATCTCGACGACCGGTTCGCGTTTGCGCATATTTCGCGGCGCGAAGTCGAATTAATCGGACGAATTTCGTTACAGCTGTTCATCGTCATGGCGTTGATCACTCTGCGTCTTTGGGAGCTGGAGCATCTGGCACTGCCCATGCTCGTGATCCTTGCCCTTCAGGTGGTCCTCTGTTGCGCGATGTGCATCACCATTTTGTTCTGGAGTATGGGGCGCGACTACGAATCGGCTGTCATGAGCTCCGGGTTTTGTGGATTCATGCTGGGCATTACCGCCAATGCAATCGCCTGCATGGAGGAGCTGGTCGAAAAATTCGGCCCCGCTCCGCAAGCCTTTCTCGTCGTGCCTATAGTCGGCGCATTCCTCATCGATTTCACCAACTCGCTCATCATTACGGCCATGGCCAACATTATGCGTTGAGCGCGTGAATCGTCCTGCTCATTCAGCACGATAATCGAGGTATGGAGTTCGCGACCTGTCTTCTATTGTTTTTCATGCCGCTCGTTCTATGGGCGAGCGGACCGGAAGCGACCATCATCGACACAGGATCGACCAATCGCCCGGGCTTACGCGTAACGTTCGACGATGAGGGGCATGCCACCGTGACGCGCAGAGAGGAGGTCCGGCACATGAATTTGCCGGAGCGTCTCTGCAATCAATTCATGCATGATTTGAAGGCGGCGGAGCCTTTGAGCGCTCTTCCAACGCGGCATTGCATGAAGAGCGCTTCGTTCGGCTCCTCTATGTTCATCGAATTCAATGGCGTCCGGACGCGTGATTTAAGTTGCTCGCCCCAACCCGACGAACGTGCCGCCGCGCTTCAGAAAGATGCAAACGAGATTTTGCAAGCGGCGCAGAACCGTTGACACGCGCCGGCGCTAATCAGTTGTTCGGCGACATGTCCGCCGAGATTGCCGGCTTGTTCATCTCTTTCTCGCGCGCGTCCAGCTCGTCCTTCATCTTGAGGCGAGGAACGCCATCGACCCACCACTTCGGCGCTGGCTTATCCATCAGATAGTAATCGAAGAACTCTTTCATACGAACGGTATAGTCCTTCATGTCTTCCGGCTTCACCAAGCCATGATTCTCGCCTTTGTACTCGAGCATCACGACAGGCTTTCCCATTCGGCGCAGCGTGTTGAAGTACTCGATTCCCTGCGTGTGGTCCACCGCACCGTCTTTGTCATTGCAAAGGATAATCAGCGGCGTCTGGACATTCTTCGCGTGGTACACGGGCGAATTGCGGATGTAAGCTTCCGTGTTATCCCACGGTCCACCGGTAAAGCGCCCCTGGCTGGCTTCAAAGATCGGCTGGTTCGCCGAACCCGTGTTCCAGTAGATGTCGCTATACATGCCGATCATGTCGGTGAGCGGCGCGCCCGCAATCGCCGCTCGAAACACGTTCGTTTGCGTGACAGCGAAAGCCGTTTGATACCCGCCCCAGGAGTGGCCATGCATCGCGACGCGAGTTGGATCCACAATGCCCGTCGCCTCGGCAGCCTTCAGCGCCGCCAATACACAAAAGATTGATGAAGTTCCGGGGTCGTTCACCTTGTACTCGATATCGGGCGTCAACACCGCATAACCGTTGCTGGTGTAAACGCCGACGCTGAATCCGTTGAAGCCGGGCTGTGGATACGCGTTCGCGGCTTGCGAAAGCTTTTCGTAGAGATAGATGATGGTCGGGTACTTCTTCCCGGCCTCATAATTGGCTGGAAGATAGAGGGCGCCCTGCAGCTTGTTTCCGCGCGCGCCGGTATACTCGACAAGCTTCACGCCCTTGGTCCACAGGAAGTTCTTCTGCTGCGGATTCGCGTCGCTCACTTTCTTGCCATTTTCGAGATTGCTATCGGCGGCGTAGAAATCCGGGTACTCCTGGTTTGTCTCGCGCGAGTAGAGATAGGTGTCGGTGTTCTTGGCCTTTACAAGCGTCATGTACGAAGCATCGTCCCAATGCAACATGCGAACGCCCGCTTGACCCGGCTCGATAACACCGATGCCGCCCTTCTTAGTCCACTCGCCATAAACCCTCACATACAGCGGTTTCGAAAGATCGAACCCTTTGTCATCGGGATTCAGGCGCCATATGGATTCATAACGGATCTTCTCCGCTTTTCCGTTCTTAGTCACGTTGACTGCCGCGCCGCCGTTCGCCGGAACCTTCCAGATGTCCCAGTCATCGGTAAGCAACATGTACTCGCTATCTTTCGACCACCCCAAGCTTCGCGCCGGCGGCTTCACCACGTTGTGATCGTCTTCGGTGTTGTAGAAAACGGCAGGAATCTGTTTCGTGAGATTGTGCGATTGGCCGTTCGTCAAGTCGTAGCTGAAGAATGCGCCGTCATCGTAGTACAGAAAGTGGGTGCCATCGGGCGATGGGCCCATGTACCAGCGGGCCTTCCGCAGAGCTATCTGGCGTTCGCCAGTCTTGAGATCGACCTTGTAAATGTCTTGATATCGCTTGCCATCAAGATTGCTCTCGAGCTCGTAGGCCCTGATATCCGTGCCAATAGCATACTTTTGTTCCGGCTGGACCGTGACATCTTTCACCTGCGGATCGGCCAGCCGGAAGAATTTTTGCTCCGACGGCTGCCACGCGCAAAGGAAGCTGAACGTTTTATCCCGATTTTCCTGAACCTGCTGCATTGGCTGCAGGCGGCTGTCTTTCCAATGCCAGATCACCAGATCGGGCCGCGTTTCTGCGTCGTCCGGTTTAGAGCCTGGGGTCGCCTCTTTGTCTTTATCAGAATCGGAAGCGTCTGATTTTGCGGCGGGACCTTTCTCGTCTTTCGCCTTCTCGTCTTTGCCTTTTTGTTCTTTGGGTTTTATCTCATGAATACCGAAGGTGACCAGCGAAAGATCTGCCATCCAAACCGGCTTGCGATCCGGACTGATCGACATTCCCGATGGGAACGATTTGTCCTTGGTGGGATCGTAAACAAATTTCTGCGGAGTTGAAGAAGCGCCGAACCCGTTGAAGGCCACCAGCGAATAAAGCTTGTCTTCAAAGCGCTTGTCCTCAACACCACGCAGCGCGGCAAGACCGTCACCCTTCTCCGTCCAGCTCAAGCCTTTGTACCAGGCCTTGGCGGTGTCGAGCGGAGTCACAGCTCCGCTCTCCATGTTGCGCAGCTCAATTCCGTTTCCGAGCTTGTCCTGCGCATCGACGATCCAGGCCAGCCAATCGCCTTTCTTATCGAACGCAAAATCGGACACGTTCCCCAGACTCAGATCGTTGCCTGTCGCGAGCTCAACAACGATCAGGTCGGACCCTTGCGGCTTGTCATCCGCCTTCGGAGGCGCTGCGCCAGGAGCGGGAGCAGCCGTAGCCGCCCCAGGACCAGCAGGCGTGGGCGGATATCGATGCAAAGCAATTGCCGACGAACGTTCGCCCGAGAAGGTAAACCGTTTGATGCCGTCGAACTCAGTCTTCTTGCCGGTCGCGAGCTCGACGAGAAGCACCTTGTCCTGAAGAGGCTTGTGCTGCTTCTTCAGAAGCTTCCCTTCTTTGACTGTCGGGTGCGCATCGAAAGCAAGCCACTTCGAGTCATCCGAAAACGCAACATCGTGCGTGTTTACCATCAGCATCGGAGCGGCCCCTGGCTCGAATGGATTCGGACGCGCCATTTCTCCGATCGGGAATCGCTGCTCCTTTCCGTCCTGCAGATTCTTCAGTACTACTTCGGCGTTCCCGTCGTTCGGGACCACCTTATAGGCGAACCACACGCCATCATTCGATACGACGGGCGTTTGGATGCGCTTCCATGCAAGAATGTCGGGCAGTTTGATAGGTGTCTGATCGGCCGCGGCGATACTCGGAAGGCAGGCCGCGGACACACTGAGAGCAATTGCGTAAAACAAGCTGGATTTCATACGGTGTTACTATAATCCGGCACGGTGACAGGCTTTTGCAAGTCCCTGATTCGTGCTAGGAGCCAGCCATGGAAACAGGTTTAAAGAATCGCGTTGCTATCGTCGCCGGCTCCAGCCAGGGGCTCGGTCGCGCTGCCGTCTTCGCACTGGCGGCTGAAGGGGCTCACGTGGCGCTTTGCGCGCGGAATAGTCAAACCCTCGAACAGGTTGCTGCTGCAATCCGCGACCGCTTCGGCGTCCAGGTACATACGGAGGCCTTCGACGTGCGCGATAGTTCTGCCATAGAACAGTTTGTCGCGATTGTCGCCCGGAGGTTCGGCAGCGTTGATGTGTGCGTCACAAATGCAGGTGGGCCGCCCGCTCGAGAGTTTCTCGAAACAACGGACCGGGAGTGGGACGATGCCTTCGCCCTAAACCTTCGCAGCGCTGTTGCCTTCGCGCGCGCAGTTATTCCAGTTATGCAGCGGCAACGCCGGGGGCGGATCATCACCATCAGCTCGGTCACCGTGCGCCAGCCTCAGCCGCAACTCATCCTTTCCAATGCAGTTCGCGCGGGAGTTATGGGTTTGGTCCGAAGTTTGGCCAACGAGTTCGGAAAAGACGGCATCACGGTGAACAATGTCGGTCCGGGCTATACCGCGACCGATCGCCTGAAGGAACTCTCGGCCCGTCGCGCGTCCACTTCCGGCCAGACCGAAGATAAGATCCAGCAGGCGTGGATCGATCAGATTCCACTCGGCCGTCTCGGGAAGCCGGAGGAAATTGCCGACGCGATTGTCTGGCTTGCGTCGGACCGCGCATCGTTCGTTACTGGCCAAACGATACTGGTGGATGGAGGAATGTATAAAGGACTCTAATGTCGAATTCGAGCGAGGTCAAACACATTAAGTGGAATGAAATTCCGGCGGAGTCGCTGAACCCGCTGCTCGATCGCCAGCTTGTCGTAGGCGATCAGATGATGGTCGCGCGCGTTCTGCTCAAGAAGGGTTGCGTGGTTCCGTTGCACAGCCACATGAACGAGCAGGTCACTCACGTGCAGTCCGGAGCGCTTCACTTCACGATTAATGGCCAGGAGATCACGGTTCGAACCGGCGAGTTCCTCTGCATTCCGCCCCACGTGCCGCACACCGCGATCGCGCTCGAGGACACTGTCGATATCGATATCTTCACCCCACCCCGCGCCGATTGGATCAATAAGACCGATCAATATTTGCGAGGCTAAATAGCCGTTCTGAATTCCCGGTTTAGTACCATCCGTTTCCCATACGAGCCGATAATTTCGCTTGATGTCCACGATATTTTCAATACTTTAGCAACGAATTCTTCCGATTTATTCCGCTCCTACCCCACCTTAGACCGTGCACATCTCACAACGGTTAGGACCACCTAAGCCGTTGTTTCGCCTGCCTCGTCAATTCCAGACTTAATCAAAGCCTCACGGCGATGTTCGAAGGTTAGTTCCGGAAATGATTCGGGAATGAAGGCTTCGATGTGACGACCAGCGGCTTCATTGGAGGAACGCAAACGTGAAATTCTCTCTCGCTCTTTTCGGATTAGCCGCTGCCATCGCCCTGCCGACTACAGGCTCCGCGGCCAATCTCACCTGGACGTTCTTGAATAACAGCAGCGTGGGTGGCGCCATCAATTCCCCCGCTTCATTTACGGATATTCAAGGCGATCCGACGACCATTACCGCGTCGATCGTCACGCCAGCGCTGACTTCGTACCAGCTCTTCGAGAAAAATAACGGAGGCGATGAATCCGGCCTTGGTATCGCCCGTCTGCTTGACAACGAAATTGGCACAAACTCTATTGTCAAGGTGGACCTCAGCAATCTCCTCGCTCTGAACCCAACTTCTGTCTCGATCACGCTGGAAAGCAATACGGATGGGGAAGCCGGAATCGTCGAATACGGTAATACAACGACCGGTGAGTTAACGATCTCGAACGAGAACGCACACGCGTTAAACGTAGCCGCGCTGACAGCCGCCGGCGGTTACATCGAGGTTCACGCGTCGGGTCCCGAAGATGCGAACATCCTCATCGGCAATATTGCCGCTACAACTCCGGACCCCACTCCCGAGCCGGCCAATGCAGCACTCGTCGGATTCGGGCTGCTCGCAGCCAGCGGTTGCCTGATCAGACGCAGGTTTGCCAAGCAAAACAGTTAGTTATCAAGATGCCCTGCAGTCGCTCCGCGCCAGAAGGGCGGAGCGACCAAATCACTCTGGAGAACCGATCCCTATGAAACTCAACTCACAAATCGCAACGATGAACCAGCCCTTTACTTCTTCGTTTACTTCTTCCTTGAGGAGTCGCGCACTAAAGGTCCGTTCCAGTGTCGGGAGATTCTGGTGTACCCTGGCACACGACAGCCCGATGTGGCCGATTGGAGGCCGCTATCAATGCAGGCGATGCTTTCTTTACCACCCCGTCCGGTGGGAGATAGCCACGAATCCTCAAGAACACAGATCGGCGAAGCAGCCTCAATATCCCGGCAAGATGCCGAAGGGCTTGAGCCCGGCCGACCTCGAGAAAATCCTCGACAGAGCAACAAGAGCAGAGCGCGAGCGCTTCCTCGAACTGGCGGCCGAGCGCAAAGATCTCGGCTGCGGCCATAGGGACGAGGTGTAACTCAGTATTGGTACAACTTCCGTTGGAACTTTGATAGTATTTCAAGCGCCCCCAGGGAAGGGGCGAAAAATGCGCAAAGTATCGACGAGAAAGACCCGCTTTGTGCTGTCGCTCACGGTGTTGGCTGCCGCGACCGTTCGCGCCAACACCCCTCCACAGCGCATTGCACCGCTCGACGTTTTCCAGATACGTACGGTAGCCGATCCGCAGATATCGCCTGACGGAAAGCGCATCGTCTACATGGTGAATTTCGCCGACATCCGGACGGACACTCGCTACTCGAACCTCTGGACCATCAACTTCGATGGAAGCGAGAACCGCCCCATCACCTCTGGCGACTTTCATGACAGCTCGCCGCGCTGGTCACCGGATGGCCGGCGGATTGCCTTCGTCTCGGATCGGGATGGCTCACCGCAGATTTTCGAACGCTGGACCGACACGGGCGAAGTGCAGCGCCTGACGAATCTGGCGGAAGCACCCAGTGGAATCAGTTGGTCGCCGGACGGGCAGCAAATCGCATTCGTCTCCTTAGTGACGGAACAGCCGCGCAAACTCGGGAATTTGCCCGCGCCGCCGCAGGGCGCGAAGTGGGCCGATCCCGCCCGCATTATCGATAAGCTGATCTATCGTTTCGACCAAGTCGGGTATTTGAAGCCTGGTTATACGCAATTGTTCGTCGTTTCGGCGGACGGCAGTGCGCCCCGCCAGATTTCAAGCGGCAATTTCAATCTCGCGGGCGCGGGCAGTCCCGCTGCTCATCCTCTGTGGAGTCCCGATGGCAAGAGCATCGTGCTTTCGGCGAATCGCAATCCAAATGCGGAGGAAGATCCGCTCAACAGCGATGTGTATGAGTTTTCGGTAGCAGATGGTTCAGTTAAGGCTCTGACCAGCCGCAAGGGCCCGGATAATGCGCCGGCAATCTCGCGCGATGGCCGCAGGATCGCCTACGTCGGTTTCGATGATCGGCATCAGGGCTATCAAGTGAGCCAGTTGTACGTGATGTTCCGCGACGGCAGCAACTCGCGAGCAGTGACTCAGGATCTCGACCGCGACGTGCAGGATCCGGAGTGGGCGCCGGATGGCCGTGGAGTGTACTTCATCTATGCGGATCGGGGAGACACAAAGATCGGCTACGCTCCGCTGGATGGAAAGTTTAAGGAAGTTGCCTCGCATCTAGGTTCGGGCTTGAACGCTGGGGGCGGGGGCAATACGCTTTCTATTTCTCCAGACGGCCGGTTCGTGACCACTGTCGACAACCCTGAAGACCCTGGAGATGTAGCGGTGGGCGAACTGGAGGGCAAGGGGCTGACCACGATTACGCACGTGAATCGTGACTTGCTGGCACAGCGTAAGGTTGGTCAAGTGGAAGAGATCTGGTACGCATCCTCTAAAGACGGGCGTAAGATTCAGGGCTGGATTATCAAGCCGCCAGACTTCGACTCCTCGCGCAAGTACCCGATGATTTTGGAGATCCATGGAGGGCCCTTCGCAAACTATGGCGATCGGTTCGACTTTGAAAAGCAAACGTACGCGGCAAAGAATTACGTCGTGTTTTATGCCAACCCACGCGGCAGCACGAGTTACGGCGGCGAATTTGGCAATTTGATCAATCATGCCTACCCTGGCGACGATTTCTACGATCTGAACTCGGGAGTGGATGCAGTAATCGCGAAGGGCTACGTCGATCCGCAAAACGTCTTCGTGACCGGAGGAAGCGGCGGCGGTGTGCTGACGTGCTGGATGATCGGCAACAGCAAGCGCTTCCGCGCGGCGGCCTCGCTCTATCCCGTGATCGATTGGTACAGCTGGATCTTCACGTCGGACATTGGGCCCCGCGTGTCGAATTACTGGTTCGCTGGTCCGCCCTGGGAGAGCTCCGAAGTTCTCGAGAACTACGAGAAGCGCTCGCTGCTCTCAGTCGTGAAAAACGTTCAGACGCCCACGCTGGTGATGACCGGCGAAGAAGATTATCGTACGCCCATTTCAGAAGCCGAGCAGTATTACCGCGCGCTCAAGATGCTGAAGGTAGAGGCTGTGCTGGTGCGCGTACCGGGCGAAGGACACGGGATTCAAAGACGGCCAAGTCATCAAATCGCAAAGGTGTCCTACATCGCCGATTGGTTCGATCAGCATAAGAAGTAGGCGCTTGGGTCAGTCCGTGACTGCTCCTAGACTACTGCTCGAGACGAGTCTGACGTATTTCGCCAACACGCCGCGGGTGACACGGGCTGAAGGAGGCTGCCACTTGTTTTTTCGCCTCAGCAATTCGTGGTCTGTGATGTCCAATTGCAGCATCCGTTTTTCCGCATCCACCGTAATCGGATCGCCATCTTCAACGAACGCGATGGCGCCGCCGACAGCCGCTTCTGGGGCCACATGTCCGACGACCAGTCCGTGTGTTCCGCCTGAGAATCGTCCGTCAGTGATCAGGGCCACCGAATCACCTAGACCGGCGCCGATAATGGCGGAAGTCGGAGCAAGCATCTCTCGCATCCCAGGGCCGCCTTTGGGGCCTTCGTAACGAATCACAACCACACAACCAGGCTTGATCCGGCCTGAAAGAATCGCTCGCAGGCAGTCCTCCTCGGAATCGAACACGGAGGCTGGTCCGGTGAATCGACTGGAGTGGATTCCGCTTGTTTTCGCCACAGCGCCTTCGCTGGCGAGATTTCCGCGCAGGATGACGAGATGTCCATGCGGGGCAACCGGATTCTGAAATGGGAGGATCACATCCTGGCGTGGCGGGCGGCGTTTCCGGTACACTGGCCAGCGTCTCGGCTACCGTTTGGCCGCTAATTGTCTGTGCGTCTCCGTGAAGGAGCCCGTTCGTCAAGAGGATTTTCATCACCTGAGGAATGCCGCCGGCGCGGTGCAAATCAGTGGCGACGTATTGGCCGGAGGGTTTCAAATCACACAAGACCGGTACGCGAGAACCGATACTGTCGAAATCGTCGAGAGATAGTGGAACCTCGGCGGCGTGTGCGATAGCGAGTAAGTGCAAAACCGCATTGGTTGAGCCGCCGATGGCCATCACGACGGCAATCGCGTTTTCAAAAGCTTCACGCGTCAACAGTTGCCGGGGCAATCGCTGCATTCGGACGGCGGAGAGCAGCGCTTCGGCAGACTTCACCGCGCTTTCCGCCTTTTCTTCATCTTCCGCAGCCATGGTGGAGGAGTAAGGGAGACTCATCCCTAGGGCCTCGATCGCAGCCGACATGGTATTGGCCGTGTACATTCCTCCGCATGATCCGGCGCCGGGGCAGGCTCGGCGCTCGATATCCAAAAGCTCCTCCGCGCCGATTTTCTTGGCGTAGTATTCGCCTACCGCCTCGAACGCGCTCACAATCGTCAAGTCCCGGTCCTGGTAATGTCCCGCCTTGATGGTGCCGCCGTAAACGAAGATTGCCGGAATATTCAACCGCGCAATGGCGATCATCGCGCCCGGCATATTCTTGTCGCAGCCGCCGATGGCCAACAAGCCATCCATGCATTGCGCCTGGCAAACCGTTTCGATCGAATCCGCGATTACCTCGCGCGAGACGAGGCTGTAATGCATGCCCGCGGTTCCCATCGAGATGCCATCGCTGACCGTGATGGTTCCGAATACTTGCGGCATCGCGCCTAGTTGGCGCAGCGACGCAATGGCACGGTCCGCTAGATCGCCGAGGCCGATATTACAGGGAGTGATCGTGCTGTAAGCGCTGGCGACACCCAGAATGGGCTTCTCAAAATCCTGATCCCGGAAACCCACGGCACGCAGCATGGCGCGGTTGGGCGTGCGCTCGATTCCTTCGGTTATCGCCCTGCTTCGAGCGTTGCTACTGGTCGACAAAGTGCAGCCAATCCTTATACCCCGGCTCGCGTCCGGAAGTCACTTCCGAAAACTTCTTCTGAAGCCGTGTAGTGATAGGTCCTCGCTTGCCTCCGCCAACACTTCGGCCATCGAGTTCCCGGATGGGTGTCACTTCGACAGCCGTTCCAGTGAAGAAAGCCTCATCGCAATCGAGCAGGTCTTCCACCGGCAGGGGTCTCACTTCGACTTCGTAGCCCAAATCGCGCGCGAGCGCAATCACGGAATTCCGCGTAATTCCCGGCAGGATTGAATCACATTCGTCATTGGTGGCCAATTTCTTATCACGGATGACAAACAGGTTTTCACCTGCGCCCTCGGCAATGTGTCCACTCGTGTTCAGCAGTATCGCTTCGTCATAGCCGCGACTGATTGCATCGCGCATGGCAAGAGCCGAGTTGATGTATTGGCCGCAGGCTTTCGCCGCCGTCGGCATCATAGACGGACGAAATTTTTGCCAAGGAGAAACTGTGATGCGCACGCCGCGGTCGAGGCCCTGAGCGCCAAGGTAGGCTCCCCAAGGCCAGGCCAGGATTGCGATTTCAACAGGACAGTCGCGCGGGTGCACGCTCAGATTTCCGCTCCCGAAAAAGCAGATTGGGCGAACATAGCAACTTCGGAAGCCATTTCGACGGATCGTTTCGCAGATCGCCGCTTCCATTTCCATCTGAGACAAGGGGATTTCCATGCCGTGAGTCAAGGCCGAGGCGTAGAGTCGTTCCACGTGGTCTTTCATTCTGAAGATGGCGGGGCCGTCGTCCGTCTCGTAGCAGCGCACGCCTTCGAAAACACCGGTTCCGTAGTGAAGTCCGTGCGCCGAGACATGCAGTGTCGCGCTTTCCCATGGGACAAGCTCTCCATTCTTCCAGACCCATTTCGATTGATCAAAAGCCACGAGACTTGCATTCTCCCTTTCGGAGATCAAACACCCCACAAGTACTGATCTGGGTCATCGTTCAAGGGATCGTCGTGTTGCACATGAGAATCAGGTTGCGGTGGCGTGGAAACAACCAAAGTCGCGGTATTCCCTGACGTGTCGGGCACTACTTCCTCCTTTTCGTGCGAGTGTTTGGCCGTAACCGCATCCGGTCGCGGAGCCTTCTGTTTCAAATCATCGAAAGCCATAATTGTTCTCCTTAGTTTTTTGTCCGGTCTACCAGGCGGCGCGATTTCAGCCAGGGCATCATTTCGCGTAGGCGAGCGCCGACCTTCTCGATAGGATGCTCCAAGCCTTCGGCCTCAAGCTTGTTGAAGTTTGGTTTGCCCTGCTGGCATTCGGCCATCCATTCGTCCGCGAACTTGCCGGATTGAATGTCCGCGAGCAGTTTCTTCATTTCCTGCCGAACGCAATCATTGATCACTCGCGAGCCACGAGTGAGGTCTCCGTACTCGGCCGTATTGGAAACCGAGTACCGCATGTTGCCAATCCCGCCTTCGTAGACCAAATCTACGATCAGCTTCATTTCGTGCAGACACTCGAAATAGGCCATTTCCGGCGCATAACCGGCCTCCACAAGTGTTTCGAAACCTGCCTTGATGAGGGCAGTTAGCCCGCCGCAAAGCACCGCCTGTTCACCGAATAGGTCCGTTTCGGTCTCCTCGCGGAAGCTAGTCTCCAGAATTCCGGCGCGGCCCCCGCCAATCGCCGTGGCATAGGCAAGCGCGACGTCTCGCGTGTCGGCGGAAGGATCCTGATGCACGGCCATCAGGCACGGCACTCCTCGTCCTTGGGAGTACTCGAATCGCAGAAGATGTCCCGGCGATTTCGGCGCCACCATGAACACATTCACATTTTCCGGAGGGACAATCTTGCGGAAGTGGATCGAGAATCCGTGTGCGAAACCCAGGTGTGTGCCGGGCCGCAGACGCGCGGCGATCTCATCGTGATAAATTCCCGGCGCCAATTCGTCCGGTACAAGCATGACGATGAAATTCGCTGAAGCGGCCGCGGAGCCCGTATCGAGCACCTCAAAACCCGCCGCCGCCGCTTTGGCGCGTGAGCGACTATCCGGCTTCAGACCGACAACTACGTCACAGCCCGAGTCTCTCAAGTTATTCGCGTGAGCATGGCCCTGGCTGCCGTAACCGATAATTGCAATCTTCTTGCCCGTGAACATTCCAGGACGAGCATCCTTGTCGTAATACAGCTTCATAGAGTTCTCTCCTCAATCATTTCGTGCTGCGCACTCGTGCCCGCAAATTCTTGTACTTCTTCCGCCTCTGCAATTGCCGTTGCCTGCGGTATATGCTTGGCGAGAGCCACGACGCCGGTGCGCACCATCCCCCGAATCCCGAGGACCGACAGCTTCTTGACAATCTCGCGGATTTCCACCCATTCGGCCGTGGCCTCGACGATGACGCCGTCCTCCATTACTTCGAGGACTCGGATTTGGTTCGCCGACACCAATGGGAGTAACTCCCGCAGCGCGGTGTGGTCGTTGATGCCGACGTTCAACAACACGGTCTCGCGTTCAATATGCTCAAAGCCGTTCAAATCGGTGACTTCGAGCACTCGCACCAGCCTCTTGAGCTGACGGACTATTTGCTCGATTGTGGGATCATCTCCCGAGGTCACCACAGTCAGCCGTGAAACGGAAGAATCGAGGGTTTCAGCCACGGTGAGGCTTTCGATGTTGTAGCCGCGCGCGCTGAACAACTCAACGATGCGGGCCAGTTCCCCGTAACGGTTTTCGACCAGGATTGAGATGGTGTGTCTCATCGTAGGATCATCTCCGTCGCGCCTGCACCCGGAGGAATGATGGGATAGACGTTTTCCTCTTTGGTGACCCAGATATCCATAACGACCACCCCGGGAGTCGATAGGCCGCGCTCGAGCACGTCCAGCAGCTCCCGCGGATGGGTTGCGCGCAAGCCTTTCGCGCCATATGCCTCCGCTAATTTCACAAAGTCGGGACTTCCCTCCATGTCCACACTGGAGTAGTTATCGTCGAAGAAGAGCTCCTGCCATTGCCGCACCATTCCCAGATAGTTGTTGTTCATGATCACCACTTTCGTGTTTGTGCGGTATTGCACGGCGGTGGAGAGCTCTTGCGCGGTCATCTGGAAGCCGCCATCGCCAACGAATGCGATGACCTGGCGATCGGGAAATGCGATCTGCGCGCCAACCGCGGCTGGGAATCCAAAGCCCATTGCGCCCAGACCGCCTGAAGTGATGGATTGCCGCGGGCCGCGAAAACCGTAGAACTGCGCGAGCCACATCTGATGCTGGCCAACATCAGTGGCGATGATTGCTTCACCGTTTGTGAGGCGGTCGAGCTCTACGCAAAGTTCCTGCGGCTTGATGACCTCCTGCGAGCGCTCGAAGGCCAAAGGCGCATACGTTTGCCATTTCCGGATCTGCTCCCACCATGCGTCGAGCTGCGCCGGATTCGGTTTCGCGCTCTTCCGATTCAAGAGATCAAGCATTTGCCGCAGCACTGTCTTGGCATCGCCTATCAGCGGAAAATGAGCGCGAACGTTCTTGTGGACGGACGAAGGATCGATGTCAATATGCACGACCTCCGCGTGCGGCGCAAATTTCTCAATTTTTCCCGTCACCCGGTCATCGAAGCGGGCTCCAATGGCGACAAGGACATCGGCCTCCGACACCGCCATGTTTGCCGTGTACGTTCCATGCATGCCCAGCATTCCTAGCGAGAGGGGATGCCCCGGGGGGAAACATCCCAGGCCCATCAGTGTAAGAGTGACGGGGTGGTGAAGTCTTTCAGCGAACGCCATAAGTTCGTCCGAGCCGCCTGAATGGACCACGCCGCCACCGACGTACAACACGGGACGCTTTGCCGCGAGTATCTTTTCAACGGCGCGTTCAACGTCTTTTGTGCGCGCATATGTTTCCGGGCGATAACCGGAGACACATACCTTGGCCGATGGCTCGAACGGAATCACCTCTTGCGTGACATCCTTCGGTATATCGATGAGAACTGGGCCAGGGCGCCCGCTGCGGGCGAGATGAAAAGCTTCGTGAACGATCGGGCCGAGTTCGCGTACGTCGCGTACCACGTAGTTGTATTTAGTGCAGGGGCGCGTAATCCCGACGGTATCCACCTCCTGAAAAGCGTCCGTACCGATCAACTTTCGTGGAACCTGGCCGGTCATGACGACCAGAGGCGTTGAATCCAGATATGCGTTGGCAATGCCGGTCACCGCATTGGTGGCGCCCGGCCCGGATGTGACGAGCACTACTCCGACCTTACCGGTCGCTTTGCTGTATCCCTCGGCCATATGCACTGCTCCTTGCTCATGGCGAACAAGGATGTGGCTTAATCGGTCGCGCATTCTGGCCAGTTCGTCGTATATGGGGAGAACAGCTCCGCCGGGATAGCCGAACAATGTGTCGACGCCCTCGCGCAGGAGCGCCTCGCACAAGATACGGGCGCCACTCATCATTTGGGGCGCAATCTGGCTGCTGTGCAGCGTCAGCGGCCGGTCTTGAGCCTGGGTCTCAACGGGTGCACTCGATATGGTTTGCGGCATTTCGCTCCTCAAAAACACGAAAACCGCCAACCCTTTTGGGTGGCGGCCTTTTCTTTTTCCGATTCTTTTAATCGGCGGCCGTCACCCGCTGCCCCGAAGGACAACAATAAGTACGATGACGACAGCGACTACAACAGAAGACACACTCGAACTGGACAGAATGCGGCTTGCGCGAACAGCCATTCCTGACAGGCTCACCCGCGGAACTCGCACGATTTCTGGTCCGTTGTGCATTCGGTGTATTCCCTAACTTTTAGCAGGACTTGTAACGCAAAGTCAAGGAAATGACCAAAACAGGGGCGGCGGGGCAGGGGCCTGAATTACCGAACGAACCCAGGTTGGCGCTGCGGAGGCAGCTTTTGCCGAACGAACTGTCCGGGCGAGCCGGTGCGTTTTGCCGAACGAACTGGCTGAGAGATATGCTGTCGAAGCCGCCGTTAGCGACCATTTTGCGGAACGAACCCAGAATGGCCCTCCCGAGACAGCTTTTACCAAACGAACTGTCCGGGCGAAGCGGCGAATTACGGAACGAAGCCAGCGCCTGGGACTGCACCCCATGAATGATAGAGAAAAACGAAGCCAATCCGGGCCGGAGCGCAATTTGAAAATACGAACCCATTTTTAACCGTCGGCTTCCCCACGCGTTGAGAGACACACGCGTCATTGTGAGGGGATGCAGCGCCGAGTGCAGATGAGGGTCCTTGTAAGTTGTTGAAACAGTTGCCGCGAATGCGGGGCTGGCCAGAGGGAAAGGAGCGGCCCCGCTGTGGCAGTTACCTTCCTACACGGTCTTGCGGTGTCCGCTTGCGGTGCAGAAGTAGCGCCATCCGAATCAAGAGCACTCCGCAGGAACCAAACGTGATGCTGTTGAGTGCGTGAGAGTGGTGTTGAGAAGGGGGACACGCCGGAATGTGTTGTAATTGGAGAGTTGGTGAGTGGTAGGGAACGTTAGAATGGGTGTCATTACGCGGTCGTGTGTATGAAGGATGTTCAGACGACGTAAGATTTCATAGGTGAAGTAATATTGGTTAGAGAGGCGGGCGAAGTTCTGATGAACGCGGTCCAGAAAGACTAGTGAGTAGAACGGAAAGATTCCGACTGGTCCAAGAGGTGGAGAAGAGGTGAGATGAAAACACAGATGAAAGAAGTTGACCGCTGTAGCTCGCGTTTGAGCGGTAAAACGTAACAACAGGTTCAGTTCGGGACAAAGCGAATCGTGAAGCTTGGCCGGTAAAGGGAGAAACGAACGGGATAAAAACGAGATGGTCTGAGAGTTGTAACGCAGACTACTGCTGACCCAAGCCGCTGAGACACGTAGAGATAGACATGCTCTAGAAAGACAATGCATACGGATCGCGGACTACCGCTAAGAGACGGGATGAATACACGACAAAGCGCCGATGGCGGAGTGTATGCAAAATACTGTAGATAAGAAGCTGCTGACAAGTAAGGAGTCGGGCTAGCGACCGCCCGGAAGCTATGATTAGAAATGTCAGGGCTAGAGGCAACCCCGAGCTATGGAACGATTAAGCATCTCATTACATTTCCTCCGATTTTGATCAGACTTTCGCAATACAGTCTGGCGCTAGGTGCGTTCTAATATCTATGGTGCTGGCCGGTAAATCTTCTTAGAATTATCCAAGAGTCGCGACGCGAGGAACGCATGACGCGAGAAAGAACGGGTGTTCGCGATAGCAGTTACGCTTTCGGGTCTTTTAGCCTAGATCCCGAAACGAAGTCTTCTTTCCCGCGACGGCACGAGTAGTTCCGCTTACTCCAAAGGCTTTGTGACGCTCGCGTTCTGGTGGAGAACCACGGTCACATCGTTGAGAAGGGTGACCTCATGGAAAAGGTCTGGTCCGACGCTGTGGTCGAAGAGGGCAACCTGACGTTCAATATTCATTTAATTCGGCGAGCTCTAGGCGAGTGGGAAGGACGGACCCGATACATTGAGACGGTCCCCGCCGCGGTTACCGCTTTGTAGCGCCGGTGACCGAACTGCGGGAGCGAGAGCGTTCGCCCGCTGAGGCGAAAGGACCGCTACCCGAAGGAGCCAATGCGCTAGAACAAAGTACAGCCGGCAAGCGACAACGGCTGTATCGCTACTCGGCAAGGCGCAAACGTCGTGCGCCTCTACGCGAGCTCTGGTCTTATATTCTGATCTGCGCTGGAGCGCTGACGATTGTCGGCGTGATAACTCCCGCCATAATGTCCAGCCGCCGACCGCGGTGCCGAGATTACTGCCTCAAGGCAGTTAAGCCATGATCGGCAGGAAAAGGGCGAGACACGACTGCTCACCGATGGCTCTCGCGTCTACTTCTGCGAAGCTGCCGCGCAGGACTGCGAACTTAGCCTACGTTCCGGTTGAAGGAGGAGATACGGTCTCGGTGCCGAGTCCGTTCACGAGCTCGAGCCATACGATCTTTCGCCTGACGGATCGAAGCTTCTGATAGGAAGCCCTGAACGCGGGCTGGCGGATACAGATTTATGGATCATGTCTCTTCGCGGGGGTTCACCGCAACGGGTCGGCGATGTAATCGCTCACAGCGCGGCTGGTCACCAGATGGGAGCAGGATCGCTACATCAGCGGCACGAGCCTCTACACAGCGTTGGCTGATGGCGCTGAGGTAGCGCAAGTTAACCGAGCCTGACGGAAGAGTCGCAATCCATACGGTGGTCCCGGATGGCCAGTGGTTGCGATTCAACACGGTTTCCGGTAATCCTTCACGCGTACTGCCTGGCAAATTGGCGCGAATGGCTCCGGTCTTCGCCGCATTCTGCAGGACTGGCGCGAGCTTGGAGGTGAGTTTTTGGGGGAACAGACGCCGAATGGCCAGCACTACGTATTTAGCATATTCAGAAAAGTTGGCGCTGGAGACGTCGGAACTCTGTGGGCGATGCCAGAGAAACAGGTTCCTGTTGGCATTTTCCAGCGCGCCAGTTCACCACCTTTGAGGCTGGGCAGTGACGATCGCGGCTACCATGCTCCGATGCCAGCCGCGATGGCAAGAAGCTCTTCGTAATCGGCGAAGAGAGAAACGGGGAACTCGTCCGCTATGACAGGCAGGATGGTGAGTTTGTGCCCTATCTCGACGGGCTGGAAGGGCGCTGGGTAACGTTTTCTCCTGATCGGCGCTGGGTGGCCACCAAAATATTCCGATGGACTTATGGGCCATGCGCGCCGACGCGAGCGGAAAGCGCCAGCTCACGTTTGCGCCGATGTATACCGATGGGATGCTGGTCGCCAGATGGCAAGTGTATTGCTCTCGAGCGCAGGCAAAGCCTGGCGCGCGTTTAAGATATATCTGCTTACGGCGCCGACCGAAGATGAACGGAGCGCACTGCGCCGCCAAAATTCAGGAGTTGCTGCCAGATGATAGGGAAATCAAGGGATCCCGAGTTGGTCTCCGATAGCAGACGCATTGCCTACGGCGAGGTCGACGCGCCGACCGCTTATCAGGGCAGCGGTAACGAAGTCATCCGCATTTGCGAGATAGCTCTCGCCAGGTTTCGATATTGCCCGGTAAGAGAGGCATCTGGACGGCCCGCTGGTCGCCTGATGGCCGCTACATGGCTGCGCTGACTTACGATGCCAAGCAGCGTCTCGAGCTTTATGATTCAAGACGGCGGTATGGCAGAGCGCGAGCAGAGCACATCGATAATCCGACCTGGTCGCACGACAGCCGATACATTTGGTACGACGTGATACAGGCGATGGGGCGAACCCGGGAGTGTGCGAGGTGACGGTCGCGGACTCGCGCGCCGTATCGCGGAATGCGGCTGGCTGAAAGACGGAGCGGCCCGCCAGATGACTCTCCACGTGCTCGCGAATCGGACAGGGATCTTGCGCTGATGTGAAGTGGCGGTAGTGCAGAGTGAAGGCGATCCGGAGGCGCCGCGCTGACGCGCCGGACCGCAACGATAGGGAGCCGATGGGCGGCAAGCGCGCTTACATCCAGGGCGGCTCCCGAACGATCCGGCAGTGTCAGCGAGGCCGCGGAAGAGACGCGGACGGCGACGCCGCGCGCCGGCACCACTGAGTGCGGCGGCGCGGGGGCGCGTGGAGGGGTGCGAGGCGGGTCAGCAGTGCGAGGTCAGCGCGCTGTGGCAGGTGCTGAGAGACGCGGTGGGCGTGTGGGACGAGTCGTGAATGCGGGAAGCAGCGAACTGTGCCTGTGCCACAGCACGGAGAGGTGAAGAATCACGCGCATGTTGAAATACCTACAGGCGCTCTGTCCTGCACCGTAGTGTTGGGGAGGTGAGGGGCACGGAGGGGGAGGGGGGGTTGCCTTCTCGAAAAACATCGCTCGACAACCAAGGTCAACTTACCGGCTCATCTGTTCGAGGACTATGACCACATGTCCTTTCTTGTGTCCGGCCTCCACGTAACGGTGAGCTTCGGCGATCTGGTCCAGCGAATACCGTCTGTCTATCACTGTCCTTAGCTCTCCGGCCTCGATAAGTTCCTTGAGAAAAGACAGATCCCCAGCCGCGCCGCGTGCCACTCCGCCAATGACTTTCGCGGTGCCCGTGACTGAAACCCACTTCTCTCGAGAATCCCCCTAAGAATCGATGATAGTCGTCCAGAACCTCCAACACGAACATAGAAACCACCCCGCCTAAGAGATTTCAGGCTGCGCGAGAAACCGCTCTTGCCGACCGTGTCGAAGACCATGTCATAGACCCGGCCGGCTGTCGAGAAATCCTCCCTGGTGTAGTCCACCACTTCGTCAGCGCCGAGAGACTTCACCAAGTCCAGATTGGCGGTGCTGCACACTCCCGTGACGTGCGCCCCGAAGTGCTTCGCCAGTTGAACCGCGAAAACCCCGACACTCCCGGACGCTCCGTAGATGAGGACTTTCTGTCCCTCTTGGATGCTTGCTTTTCTGAGGAAATGCAAGGCCGACACACCGCCGAACAAGACCGCCGCGGCTTCCTCAAACGTCATGTTGACCGGCTTTATCGCCAGTAGGGCATCTTCCTGCAGGCATACATATTCGGCGTGCGTGCCGAACTTGAACCCGGTCGATCCAAATACCTGGTCGCCCTCGCCGAACCGGGTCACGGCCTTGCCTACCGACTCGATTTTTCCGGCGAACTCCATCCCCAGCACCTGGATCTTCTTTGGCCTCCAAAAGCCGGTTATGAACCTGACGATGAATGGAACGGCCCTTCTCATCCGCCAGTCCGCTGCGGAAACCGTCGTCGCATGGATGCGGACAAGGACCTGATTCTCGTTGGGAATTGGCTTTTCGACGTCCTTGATTTGCACGACTTCCGGCGGTCCGTATCGGCGATAAACGGCGGCTTTCATGCGGCGCTAGCCTGCTCCTTGCATCTTTGAGTTACTGCTGGACGCGCTGGCCAGCTCGCAACGCTTTTCACAAGTTGCGTCAACCTACGGCGCTCATGCGAATCAAGGCTGCTTTTTCGCGCCAGACCCGCGGGCGGCGGCAAGGGCTTGCGCGGAATGCTTGCCTCGCGATTTGCGATGTCGTACGCGAGAGTCGCTATAACGGCAGACGCTTGCATCAGGTCTTCCGGAACGGCGTGCGAGTACGTGTCGATATCGGAGTGGTGGACGACGGTACCGTAATCGAGCGGGTCCTGAATGAACTGGAATCCCGGCAAACCAACGCCATTGAAGGAGAGATGATCTGTCCCGCCGGTGCTCTTCAGAGTTGTGGTGGTCACTCCCAAGTCCCGGAACGGTTGCATAAATTGCTCGAACGCCGGGCGGGCTGCGTCGTTTCCCTCGAGATAGATTCCTCGAATTCTCCCGCTTCCGTTATCGAGATTCAGATACGCATCGAATTTTGCGTGCTCCGGTTTCAACTGCATTGTTTTCGGGTCCGCGAAGTGAGCTTGAACGTATGCCTTGGAGCCATACAGGCCCTCTTCTTCTCCACTCCACAAACCAATCCGAACAGTGCGATCCATCTTGAGATCCAGCGCCTTCAGGATTCGCATCACCTCGATCATCACGGCAGATCCCGCGCCGTTATCGTTGGCGCCTGTGCCCGAGTGCCACGAATCGAAGTGCGCTCCGATCATAACCACTTCATCCGGTTTCTTCTGCCCGGGAATTTCGCCGATGATGTTCAGGCCATCCACGTCGTTCTGCGAAACCTTGGCCGCAAGATTCACGCGCAAAGCTACTGGCTGTTTTTCCTCGAGTAATCTCGTCATGCGCGAGTATTGCTCTTCGGTGACTATAAAACTGGGTGGGGCCATACCCTCGCTGCTCTTGTGCGAACCAGCTTGTTCAACGAAGATCAATCCTTCGTGGGCGCGATTGTCAGCGCGGATCACGGCCATGACGCCCTCTTCGCGGAAGAACTTTCCTTGCTGCTCGATCAATTTGAAGTATTCGTCGATGAGCTGATCCACGGTGGCGCTTGAGAGGCTCTGAAAATACTTTCCCGCCTCTTCCGGATCATCGGGCACTTTCACTTCGTCGATTGGAATATTGCGGCGCACTGCCGGTTCAGGAGCTTTGGCGATGTCAGCGAGTTCAGCATCTGTGTAGCGCCGGAAGATAGTGCGAGTGACGGGTTTCGGCTGGCTTATTTCCGATACGAGAACGATTTTGCCCTTCAGCTTGCCGTGCCATTGCTGCCGGTAACGGTCAAACGCATCCTTGTTCTTTTTTATGTCGAAGATGTTTCCGGACAGGTATGGTGCGAATAAGACATCTCCAGTTTCCGGTCCTTTCGTCGGCTCGCTCCAGGCGAGTGGTGCCGCAACCAGATGCGAGTAGCGAGGCGCGGTCATCTCGACTGAATAGCTTTCAATGGACCAGCTTTTGCCGAAAGGCCCCCACTTCTCCTCATGTACGTTGGCAACGCCGTACTCTCGCAAGCGCCCCATGGCCCACTCTGCAGCCTCGTTAAACTCGGGCGAGCCGGTAAGTCGCGGTCCGTAGCGATCCGAGATGTAAGCCAACTGCTGCATAACTTTCGAATTGTCGAACGCCTCGGTTTTGATCCTGTGAACTGTGTCGAGAGCGGTGTCTTGCGCTGATAAGGAAGCCGAGACGGCGAGGGCGATGAAGAGGAGGGATGACGGGATTTGGCGCATATAGCCTCCCTTTGTAGCACGAGATCAGAACGCGCAGACATCGGCGAAGCCTGCGAATTGGCTGACCGTGCGAGATGCCTTTCTCTATAAAAAGCGTTTGCAGATGCTACTGCTGCCGCAATGCCACAACCGGATCGGTTTTTGCGGCGCGCCACGCCGGGATCGCCGCAGCGGCGAGAGCTGTCCCAGCAAGTATGACTGCTGCGGTCAGATAGGTTGCCGGATCGTGCGGAGACACATCGAACAAGAGATTGGAAACAACCCGGGTGAGCGCCAGTGCGGTGCAAATCCCTATGATGACCCCCGCGACTGCAAGTTGGATGCTTTGTCCGAGCACCATCCGAAGAACGTCCATTGAACGTGCGCCCAATGCCATACGGACTCCAATTTCGGTAGTGCGTTGTAAGACGATGTACGCCATTACGCCGTATACGCCGACGACCGCCAACATCAAACTAAGCAGACCGAATAATCCAAACAGCGCAGCCGCTATGTGAGGCGCCCACAGTGCTTGCTCGACTACAGTGCGCATGGTTCTGGGGTTCAATAGTGCAAGCTGACGATCAAGCGATTGTACGGTCGCCATCGCCGCCGGTAAGACTCGCTCCGGATTCACGGATGTTCTGATGTGCAGCACCGCGGCGGCCTGGTAGTTCTGGTCGAATGCCAGATACGCGACCGGCTGTGGCTTTTCGCCTACCTGGAAAACAGTCGTATTCTTCGTCACGCCGACTACTTCCCACGTATCTGAGCTGCCCGCCGCCGAATGGAATCGCTTTCCTACTGCTTGTTGGCCGGGCCACATGTCTCGCGCCAGGGCCTCGGAAACGACGGCGACTCGCTTCGACCCGACGCGATCGAAACTGTCAATGGCGCGACCTTCGACTAGCGGGATCCGCATGGTGTCGAAATAATGGGGCGAAACAGCGACCGTAAGCGTGAGGATTCCGAGCCGTGAGTCGACCGGATCTCCTTCGCGAAACATCGTCTGCAGGAATCCGCCACCCAACGGTCCGTTGCCCGCAACTGCCACGGACGCGACGCCGGGAACGCTGGCGATCTTTTCCGTCACGGCACGTACAAACTGCCTTCCCTGGTCCGGAGTCATGCGTTCTGACGCAAGGTCGAAGGCGAAGATGCATAGCTTCCGGCTCTCGAATCCCAGATCGATTCGCTGCGCGCGTTGCATGCTGCGAATGAACAATCCAGCGCCCGCGAGCGCAATCAAGGCCAACGAGATTTCGCAGACCACGCAGTGCGCTTCGCAACCAGTTCCGGCTTCCGCCTTGTACATCGCCGCGGCCGGTGCTGTTGAGCACCCGGGTCAGATCGGGGGCCGAGGCACGCAAAACAGGCGCGATGCCGAATAGCAAGCCGGTCAACAAGCTCACGCCTGCAGTGAACAGAAACACGCGCAGATCGACACGCATATCAATGTCGCTTTGTAAAAGAAATGCCGGCCGGAATGCCCACAGGGCTGTCGCCCCGAGCCATCCAATGCCAATTCCGAGTAAACCGCCCCCGACGGCGAGCAGTTCCGCTTCCGTGAGAAGTTGCCGCACCAAGCGGCCGCGCCCCGCCCCGAGAGCCATCCGAATACCCATTTCTTTAGAGCGCTTACTGGCGCGGACCAGAGAAAGATTTGCAATATTTGCGCAAGCGATCAGCAATACGAAACCGACGGCCGCAGTCAAAGCCAGAGCAGCGGCAGTGGTCTGTCCCCGAGGAAGAAAACCTAAAGCGGCTTCGTTGAGCAGCGCTGCTTCTACCGTGCGCCCGCGATTGTCCCGCGGGTACGCTGCTTCCAGGTTCGAAGCGATGGTGCGCATTGCGGCCAAGCGCTTGACCTTCGCGTTACGCCCGGCTTTAAACGTCCAAACGCGCTGATAAACCGGAACCGCCGATCGTTGAAGAGCTGCTCTACAATTCCGGTGAAGATCTGGCTGATGCATACTGAGCGGCAGCCAGAGAACATCTGAAGGCCCAATGGTAAGCGTGCCCTTGAAATTTGCCGGCGCCACCCCGACCACCTCATACGAGATAGCGTTGAGATCAACCCTGCGTCCAATCGGCGGCAGACCGCTGAACCAAACAGACGTTGCGCGAGCGTATAGCTCAAAACGGTGACGGTATCGCCACCTAGATTCCTATCTTCGTCAGAACGAAAAACCCGCCCCGCGGCTGCTTGCACACCCAGGAGACTCGAAGTAATTAGCTGAAACCAGAAACACGGCTTGTTGCACTGGCTTGCCGAAACCGTTGAGTGTGGCGCCCGCTTGGGTATAACGCCGCCATTCCCGTGAACACGTTGTTCTGTGTCCCGAAAATCGACAACGTTCGGGTAAGACATCGGCGTCCGCGTGAGATTCGGAGCAGCAGTGCGCGTCGCGTGATCGACGGTGAACAGTTCCAGAACACGCGAGGGGTCCTTCACCGGCAGAGAATGAAGAAAAACAGCGTTGGTAAGCGTGAAAATCGCAGTGTTTGCTCCGATGCCTAAGCTGAGCGAAAGGAGGGCCGCGGCAGTGAATCCTGGACTGTGCGCCAGCGTTCGAATCGGCATACTTCAGATCCTGCCGGTAAGTGCCCATTCAGTCAGTGACGTGCGTCCCGGGATTCGGTTTGCGAAGAATTGCTCGTAGCGCGGGGCGCATGGCGCGGCGAGCAGGGACATCGGAGGCGAGCGCCTCAATCGCCTAAAGAATCTGATATGATTGGCGTCCCCAAGGGGATTCGAACCCCTGTTATCGCCGTGAAAGGGCGGTGTCCTAGGCCGGGCTAGACGATGGGGACGCGATTGGATTGGCTGGAAGCCACTAACACTCTAACAAACGCGGGCGCGATCCTCGGTCATCGCTCGCGGCCACTCGCGCCTACAGCGTGTGCAAATAAGCGAGGATATTCGCCTTATCCTCGGCCGAGAGAATGTCGTTGTAAGCCGGCATGCCATTGCCTCCAGCGTTGATCTGCGCGATAACATTTGCATCGTTCACCGGCTTCCCGTTCGTCAACGCCTTCTTCTTGAACAAGCCCTTCAGCGATGGCCCCATCTTCTTCTCGTCAGTATCCACGTTGTGGCACATGGCGCATTGTTCAAACACTTCTTTGCCCTTGGCGGCATCGCCGCTTTTTCCGGACTTTTGACTCGCAGCCACTCCTACCGCGAGCGCAGCGCATAAAAAAATGCAACTTGAAAAGGTCAGTGCATGGCGAAGCATCGGCATGATTCTCCCGCCCGCTACGGGGCCTTGGAATTTTAGTGTAACAACCCTAGGACTTCTTCCATTTGATAGCTCACAGCCGCAAAACGCATCACAATGAAAAGAGATTAACGCTGCGGAAACTTCACGTCCCCTTGGTAGCGTCTAAATGGGCATAACGCGGCCGCTTCTCACCTGTCCAAACCCCTGGCCTTCACTGGGGGATAATATTGAGTACCGGTGACTGATCCCGCTTGATGTGTAGCCCGAGATCGATTCTGGTCTCCGAAGAAGGTATTTCCATGCTTCAAAGACCGCGCCTAGGCGGCCACTCTGTTCCATGCTCTCTTGTTCTCTTGTGCTCTCTCGCTTTCGCGATGCCTGCCGCAGTTCCTACCGGCGGTATTCCGAATATGACCGTGCCGCCAAAAGCCGGCAAGGTGGAGCTCTTCCCGGAAAGCGCATTGAAGCCTGGAATGAAGGGTGTAGCCTGGACTGTCTTTCAAGGCAGTAAGCCCGAACCGATGCCGGTCGAGATCATCGGCGTCTGGCAGAACATGTGGGGTCCCAAACAAGACATCATCATTGCCAAATTGACCGGCAAAGCGGAGCGCACGAATGTGGCCGGCGGCATGAGCGGCAGCCCGGTATATATCGACGGAAAGCTAGTCGGCGCCATTTCTCTTCGCATTAGCGTTTTTTCGCCGGATGCAATCTGCGGCATTACGCCCATCCAACTGATGCTCGAGGTAAACGAATTCGATAAGACGCGCCCATCCGATCGGCGCACGCCCGACAAGATTCAAGCCAACGCCTCGGTGCCGTTACCGAAAGACCTCGCGGAGCGCGTGATGGCAGCGGGGTCCTCGGGCAGCCTGCCGGAAACACCTACCATCGTCCCAATCGCCACCCCCATCTCGATGTCCGGATTTACCGGCCAGGCCATTAAAGAGTTTGCCCCGATTTTCGAGCAGCTAGGACTCACGGTTTCTCAAGGAGGCGCAGGCGGAGCGCTGAATTCCGCGACGCCCGCTAAGGATTGGCGCACTTCCATGCAGCCCGGCGAGAGCATAGCGGCCGTCCTGGTGTCGGGCGATATGACTATGACCGGCGGGGGCACCGTCACCTACAACGATGGCAAGCGCATCCTCGCGTTTGGACATCCGATGTTCAATCTCGGCGCGGTCGACATGCCCATCGCGAAAGACGAGATTGTCACCACGCTCGCTTCTTCTTATCAGCCAACCAAAATGGGCAATGCAACCGAAGTGGTGGGCGCGCTGCGTCAGGATCGTCACAGCGGAATCGAAGGCGAGCTAGGCGCCACTGCACAAATGATTCCCGTGACCATGCACGTCTGCTCCCGTAATCTCGACAACAGCGTCCGTAAGGCGCAAGATTTCCACTTCAACGTTTTCGTCGACCAGAAGTGGACGCCTTATCTGATGATGGCCACGCTCTTCAACTCGCTTTCGAACTTGAACGACTTCTCTGAAGAAGCCACCTACCGGCTGCATGGCGAGTTGCAAGTGGAAGGGCAGCATCGCATCGAGCTCACCACCATGCAGGCTCCCGCCGAAACGCCCATCCCGACGCCCATGCTGCTGGCCGGTTGGTGGGGAGACAAGTTCAACCGGCTGTTCGTGAATTCCGACAAAATGCCCAAGCTGAACGCCGTGGATGTCAGTGTCGACCTGCTTCCCGAACGCCGCATTGCTCAGATTGAATCGGCCTGGATTTCCGACAACAAGGTTACGCCCGGCACCGAAGTCCCTGTGAAGGTTTTTCTCAAGCCGTATCACGGCGACCGCATGGAGCGAACCGTGAACGTCAAGATACCCGCCGGTCTGCCGCGTGGCGAGCACCAGATCCTGTTCAGCGACGCCGAAACCCTGAGCCGGTTTCAGAATATCGCCAGCTCTCTCAATCGCATTGAAGACATTCCGCAGACGGTTGCCATGTTAAACGAAGAGCGCAGCAACAATCGCCTCTACGTTTCACTCATCGAATCGGAGCCGACTGTGTATTCCGATGAAAAAGTTTTGCCCAGCCTACCGGCCTCCGTGCTCAATGTTATGCAAAGCGGCCGGGCCACGAATCACCAGTTCGTCAGCTCGCCGGAAAGCGCGCACGAGCAGACCTCCGTACCCTTCGACGTGGTCGTTACGGGTAATTACTCGCTTAAGATTTACGTAAACTGAAGGGCTTTCACAACATTTCCATGTGCAATTACTCGGGCTTGCGCCCGGTCGCGGCTTTACTCTTGCTCGCGGGGGCGCCTCTTCTGTGTGTCGCTGTCGACACTCACGTCTGGGAACAATCGGATCAGGCTGAATTTGCGCGAGGCACTCCGAAACACCTCTCGATCCGCAGCGATGGCCACGTATCTCTTGCTCCGCAATCCAAAGAGCTCGACAGCACTGATATTCCTTACTTGTGGGCTATCGGCCAGGATTCGAAGGGCACTCTCTACTACGCGGGTGGCGCGCCGACGGCTGCTACCGCCAAGGTCTTCGCTCTTCCGCCGAATGGCAAACCCAAGGTCTTTGCAGAAATCGCCGGTCTCGAAGTTCACGCGCTGGCAGTGGATTCAGAAGACCGCGTCTACGCTGCCGTGCTTCCCGACGCCAAGGTTTATCGCATCGACAAGACCGGCAAGCCTCAGCTCTTCTTCGATCCCAAATGCAAATACATCTGGGCCATGGTGTTCGATCGCTCGGGCAACCTGTTCGTCGCCACCGGCGATTCCGGTCTCATCTACCGCGTCACTCCCGACGGAAAGGGCTCGAAGTTCTTTGACACTGAAGAGACGCATGCGCGCTCGATGATTATCGATGAGGCGGGAGACCTGATCGTGGGTACGGAACCAAGCGGTTTGGTCCTCCGGATCAGCCCTAAAGGTGAGAGCTTCGTCCTCTATCAAACGCACAAGCGAGAAGTCACTGCCGTCGCGGAACACGAGGGCCTGATCTACGCCGCTGCAATCGGCAATAAGACCGCGAGTACTTCGGCGACAGGTCCACCGCCCGTTCTTCCGTCAAACCCCGCTCCGGTGACGCCCACTGGCGCGCCCCATACTGGCACAAACCCACCCACGCTACCCCCGGCCATCGGATCTCTTAGCGCCGCCGTCAGCGGAGGCTCGGATTTTTACCGCATTCAAAAAGACGGCTTCGCCGAGCGAATCTGGAACTCGTCCACAGACCTGGTCTACGCTGTCACCTTCGATTCCTCCGGCAAACCTTTGCTGGGAACAGGGAACAAAGGCATCATCTACCGGGTTGATTCCGATCAGCTTTCTACTCAGCTCCTAAACGCCCCACCCACGCAGGTCACGACTTTTCTGCAAGGGAAGAATGGAATCGTATACGCCGCAACGGGCAACGTGGGCAATCTCTATTCCATCGGGCCTGGCATTCAAACCAGTGGCACGCTCGACAGCGAGGTTTTCGATGCTAACGATTTTTCGTATTGGGGCAAGGTCCATCTCACCTCAGCGCTGCACGGCGGCTCGATTTCTCTCGAGACGCGAAGCGGCAATTTGAATCATCCTGAAAATAGTTGGAGTCCCTGGAGGAAAGTTGCTGTTACGGAGCTTGGAGGCCCTATAGAATCGCCGCCCGCTCGATTCCTCCAGTACCAGCTCACTTTCAACCGGTCGGCCGATGGCGAATCTCCTGAATTGAGCGCCATCGACATAGCGTATCTCCCGAAGAATATCGCGCCTACTGTGCAGCGGATCGACTTTGCGCCTTTCAACTATCGGCAAGCGCCGAGCGCCTCTTCGCTGGAACGATCGGTTACGCCATCGGGTTCGCCTGCAACGTTGAGCTTGCCACCCGTTGGGCAAAAGCAAACTACGGGTGCGGTGCCCGCGCTCGAGGCGGCTGCCAACGCCACTTTGCAATACAGCAAAGGCTATCTCACCGTTCGCTGGAGCGCCAGCGATCCGAATGGCGATCCTCTGATTTACAAAGTCGAGATCAAGCGAAAGAGCGACTCTCTTTGGCGCGTGCTGAAAGAGAAGCTGCAGGACCGCTATTACGCTTTTGATACATCTGCTTTCCCGGACGGCGAATATGTGGCGCGCGTAACGGCGAGCGACGCGCCGGGAAATACTCCAGCCGACACGCTCACCTCCTCGCTCGTCAGCGATCCATTCACGATCGACAATACTCCGCCCGAAATCATCGACGTGAAGATGGACCAAAGCGAAGGTCATCATCGCATCAGCTTCACGGCCAAGGACGCGTTGAGTTGGATCGATAAAGCTGAGTACTCAGTGAACGGAGGCGATTGGACATTGCTCCAACCCATCAATAAAGTCACCGACTCGCAAACGCTCAGCTACCAGCTCGAAACGAAGGATGGACAGTTGATCGCAGTTCGTGTCTTCGACGAAGACGACAACGTTGTCGTAAAGCAATTCCCGTTGTAGTAGTACTTGGGCGCCGTCGCTAGTACCTTTTCGATTTTCCAGGCATATTTAATTTGGCACGCCCACGCAAGAAAACGAGTCTCTATATTCGGCACTTTTCCTGAGGAGGTTCTGCGCTCATGAAGCTGAATACAGTCGGCACGTTAACGCTTCTGCTGGTACTGCCAGCGGGATCAATTTGCGCCAGTTCATTCGGTCAGATAAATCTCACTTCCGATATTCCCGGACTCGCCTCGTTTACCGATCCGAATCTGAAGGATGCGTGGGGCGTGGCATTCAGTCCCACAAGTCCGATTTGGGTGTCTGATCGAGACACCGGCGTTGCCACCCTTTACAACGGCGTTGGCCAACCGGCCTCCTTGGTGGTTGCGGTTCCCCCCGGCGCGCCGAACGGACCGACAGGTGAAGTTTTCGCTGGCGGAACACCTTCATTTGGCGCAAGTTTCATTTTCGATACGCTGGGCGCCACTCCACTGGGCGGCACTATCGATGCTTGGAGCGGCGGCGCGGCCGCTGTGGTGAAGGTCGCGACTCCGGGTGCAAACTATACAGGCCTCGCTCTGGCGAACAACACTCTGTATGCAGCGAATTTCATAGCCGGCGGCACGGTCAACGCATTCGACTCCACTTACGCGCCGACCCTGGCAGGGAAGTTTGTCGATCCGAGCCTTCCCGCCGGGTACGCACCGTTCAACGTCCAGACCGTGAATGGGAATCTCTACGTCGAGTATGCGAAGCTTACTCCCGGCGTGCCGGTTGCGCTTCCCGGGGGAGGCGGCTACGTTGACGTGTTCGACACAAGCGGGAATCTGCTGCAGCGTCTTGTTTCAAACGGACCGCTCGATGGGCCATGGGGAATCACACAAGCGCCGGCATCATTCGGCTCTTTTGGTGGCGATCTTCTAATCGGAAATTTCGCTAGTGGCACGATCGACGCGTTTAGTCTCGGCGGCACTTTTTTGGGAGTCTTAACGGATTCCCACGGTAATCCCATTGTGAATGACGGCTTGTGGGCGTTAGACTTTGACTCAGGGGTAGCGGGCGCTATTCCGAACGCCTTGTACTTCACAGCTGGACCTAACATGGGCAACGATGGACTCTTTGGCGCTATCGTACCCACGCCCGAACCCTCTGCATGGAGTTTAGGCGCGATCGGCATGTTAGGTCTGCTATCTCTACGCTTCCGCAAGCACTGAAACGCCTAGACAACCTCGCGGCTGCCCAGCTATCTGCGTAGCAGAACTCATCGCTCTCCGCGGTCGTGATCTTTTCGGCCCGGGATCGTGAAGGCGTATAGCTTGTTGTTGTTTGTTCCAATGCGATAACCCGATCCCCAATAAACATATCCGTCGGCGATCGCCGGGCCGTCAATCACCGATCCCCCACTTGGGAAGCTCCACAAGATCTTTCCGGTTGCAGCATCCAGGGCATACATATATCCGCGCCGCGCCTTGGGAGCCTGCGTACACGACTCCATTGGCAACGCTTACGGCTCCGAAGTCTTCCGAGCCGGGAGTGGGATCGGCCGTCTGCCACAGGATTTTTCCCGTGTTCGCGTCCAGCGCGCTCCAGGAACCCTAGTTGATCTGGGTTCCGGATGGGATCAGGGTGTAATTGACGTTACCGCTATCGGCGACCTCCGCGTAGATACGCTTGCCGTCCGTTGCGGTCCCCCATTCGATGCCGCCCAGCGTGCCGGTTCCCGCCGGGCCTACGAACGTGCTCCACCGGACCCTGCCGTCATCGGGATTAAAAGCCCAATAGACGCCGCTCTTTTGCCCGAAGCCTACCAGGTGATCCAGCAGATTTGGTCCGGAGCCCCCAAGATCGTAATCCGGTCCCTTGGGAGACGGACAGTTCGAGTTCGGGGGTGTAATGCACCCGGTCGTCCAGGCGTCATACGGCTCGACCTTGTGAGCCCACTCCACATAGCCGGCGTCTGCATTATGCGCCCACTTCACCCTGCCCGTTTGCAAATCCAGCGCCAGGGCGGTGTCCATGTAGTCATCCGGCGGGGTGCAGACGACGCTCGTATTGTTCGCGGCCTCGGCTTTCTGCTGGCACATCGCCACGCTCGCTGGAACAGTGTAGTTGTTGCCTGTTCCGATGTACAACACGCCGCGCTGCGGATCGATGGCGGGCGGTTGCCAGATGGCGCCGCCGCTATATTGATTCGTGGCGCCCCCGTTATCCGGCATGTCGTACATTTGCCACAGCATGCCGCCCGTGTTCGCATCCAGGGCAACGACGCTGCCACGGAACGTGCAACACGGATAAGAAGGGTTTCTCGCCAAGGTTGACTCCTCGTTTGAGGAAACGCCCACATAGACGGTATCGCCAAAAACGACTGGTGATCCCGTGATGATCGCAGCCGGATGCGCTTCCACCTTTCTGATCCACAGAAGCGCGCCCGTTTGCCGGTCTACTGCGATGAGGTTGGCGCCGCCGTGGAGGGCGGCTGGGTTTTCGTTATCCCCAAAAATCAGCTCGTTCCCGTGCACGGCCGGACTGACGCGCGAGATGGCAGTCGGGAACCCAACATCGTAGTCCGAAATCTTATGGGACCAGATGAGCTGGCCCGTGTCCTTATCGACCGCATAGAGATTACCCGCCCAATCGGGAAAGTAAACCGCGTTACCGGCCACCGTGGGAGTAGCGGAAACAGATCCCCCGGTGGTGAAAGTCCAGGCCAGCTTGAGCTTGCCGACATTGGACGAATTGATCAGGTGTTCGGCGGGTTGATTCCGCGTGTTACTCAGATCGTGTCCGGCTACGGGCCACTGGCCGGAGCTGCGAGAATCCTGATCTGCCCAGCCGATCAGAACAATGAATGATAGCGCGACGATGCTCGTCGCGATTATGTAACCCTTTCTCATGACTACCTCCTACGAGAAAGGGGCCGTGCTTAGTCGGCCCGGTGTATGTTACGGCGCTGACTAAAGGCTCCTACGGGTCCAGTAAGTTACTTCGACGCTGCCCGGCGTAGCCAAGCAGACCCAAAATTCCGAGCGCAACTCGTAGATGCTTATGTTGAAGAAACCGTATCGATAGAAGATGCTTGCGCAAGCGCTGAAGCGCTCAGACAAAGCCTCGCGGGCTGTGGACCAGGCACGTATCCGTTTGCTCGTGCGCATCCCGGCGCACCGACTTCAACTTCAGCAGCTCTTTCGTCTCCAGTGCTTTCCGTAAAGGCGCTTCCAAGTCGGGATCACGCACGTTCGTGCAGGAATAGATCCCAACGGCCGAGATGATTCGGGCAGAGAATCCGTTGGGCTCGCGAGCAATCTTTACCATCACGCCAGCGCCAACACTGGTACCCGGTACAGCAGCCGTAAGAGGCAGGACAATCCGACCACCCTCAGCCAGCCGGTCGAGCCATGGCAGATGCGGATGAGTCACACCCGCGTTGATCAGCATGGCTTCGCACATGCCTGGATCGAGCGCCGCGCCATCACCGGCGTAGACCGTCACATTCGGATAAGAGGCCAGGTTCTGCTTCGCACGATCGGCCAAATTCGCATCCACTTCCACGCCCACCACGCTGCCGCTAGTTCCAACCACCTCGGCCATTATGGCTGTGTAATAGCCCACTCCACACCCGACATGAAACACGCGATCGCCCGTTTTCAGATCGAGCGCATTGATCCATCGCGCCAGGGCGCTCGGCTGTCCGTTGTTTATCTGACGACTCGCGTCGAGCGCGATCAATACATTGTGATAAATATCGCGCGGATCATCCGTGGTTACATAACCAACTCCGCCGCTGCCGCTGCCCAGACTCTCCGCGGATCCAATTTGCCAGGGTCCAGGGCCCAGAAACTTCTCCCGCGGCACTCGCGCAAAAGCTTCTATTAGAGCGGGCGAGCCGAGGTTGGCAGCGAACCGGATTTCGTCAGCGAAGAAACGGCGGCAATCCTCAACCGTCATAAGCAATCGAGTATGTTAGCGTAAATTCAATAGGGAAAGTCCGCACGAGCCGGGGTGTGCTCGGCCCACGAGCCCGGACTTATGCTCTTCTTCCCACCCTAGATAAATTCATGGTTCAGACTTTACAGGCCCTCGGTGAGTTACTGCTGAAATCGGTACCCACCATCTTTTTCTTTATTCTTTTGAACCTTTATCTGAAGCGCGTTTTTTTCAAACCGCTTGCCAGAATTCTGGAGGAACGGAAGAAGGCGACAGAAGGCGTCCGGGAGCTGGCTCAACGCGCGTTCGAAGCGGCGGATAAGAAAACCTCCGAGTTTGAACATGCGCTCCAGTTAGCGCGGGCGGAGATTTACCAGGAGCACGAAGCTTTGCGGCGGAAGTGGCTGGCCGAGCAAGTGGAAGCAGTCATTAAGGCCCGCGCGGACGCCGACCATCAAATTGAAGAGGCGCGGGTTCAGATCGCAGCCGAGGCGGAGAGCGCGCAGGCGAAGCTCAACGCAAGTGTCGATTCATTGAGCGAACACATCATCAGCTCGGTTCTTAAACGGAGAGCTGCATAGTGCCTGCCCTGCATCGCGGATTGCGTTCTCTCTTTTTGTGGGCGGCCCTATTTCTTTCGGTTGGCGTTATTAACGCGCACGCACAGGAAACACGTCAGCAGCGGATTGCTGCCCTCGACGTCGTCACCCGCTGGAAGATTGCAAACACGCTAATCTTCGCCATCGGGCTTGGATATCTAATGGTCAAGTACGCGCCTCCATTTTTCAACGCGCGTTCGGCGGAGATTCAGAAGGCCATCAAAGACGCCACCGGTCTGAAGATTGAGGCCGAGTTCCGGTATTCCGAAATCGACCGGAAAATGGCAACTCTCGCCGGCGAAGTAAGAAAACTTCGTGAGCAATCGGCGACCGAGCTCGAGCGAGAACATCGTTTGGTCCAGCAAGACACCGAAGCCGAGATCGAGCACATCCGCCACAACATCCAGGCTGAAATCGAGGCTTTCCGCAATGAAGGCATACAGCAGATCCGCCGGCACACCGCCGAGCTCGCTCTGAAACTCGCGGAGCAGCGGCTGCGGGATCGCTTTACATCGGGCGAGCCGGAGGATCTGTTTCAGGATTTTGTGCACCTGGTCGAGCGGGGGAAGAATTAATGACCGCGCTGGCCTCCCATTACGCCAATGCGCTCGCGGAAGCGGTTTTCGCTCCCAACTCGGGGTTGTCTCCGCAAGATGCTGTGGCGCAGCTCCGTGCCGCTGAAGCGTTGTTCGCAGCGTCAAAAGATCTTGAGCGCGCAGTGCTCTCACCAGCGGTAAGCAAGGCTCGGAAGAGAGCCGTTATTTCGAAGCTCGCCGATGAGCTCGGGCTGCATCGCATCATTCGAAATTTTCTCCTGGTGCTCATATCCCATCGCCGAACTTACGAGCTGCCCGGCATGCGGCAGAAATTTGAGATCGTTGTGGACGAACGGCTGGGTTGGATCCCCGCTGAGATCTCGTCCGCCAGAGAATTAAACGCGCAGCAGCGGAAGGAAATCGAGGGCGTCCTGGGTACTAAGCTGGGCAAGTTCATCCGGGCGCATTATAAAGTGGAACCCGCGCTGCTCGCGGGTGTGCGGGCAAGCGTTGCCTCGAAGGAGTACGACGCTACGCTCCGGGGCAAGCTGGAAAGCATGCGCCAGCGCCTGGTCACGCATCTCTAGAAGGAATTGCTAAAGGAAAGTATGGCTCAAATCAGAGCGGATGAAATCTCGCGTGTACTTCAATCCGAGATCGAAAACTTCGACGCCGTAGCGAACGTGTCGGAAACAGGTTCGGTCATTAGCGTGGGCGATGGCATCGCGCGAATCTATGGTCTCGAAAATGTCATGGCCGGTGAGCTGGTCGAATTCGGCCCCGAGACGGTCGGCATCGCACTCAATTTAGAAGAAGATCAGGTCGGCGTAGTGCTGCTCGGCGATTTCAGCAACGTCAAAGAGGGCGATCAGGTGCGCCGCACCGGACGCATCATGTCGATTCCGGTCGGCGATGCCATGATCGGGCGCGTCGTCAATGCTCTTGGACAACCGATCGATGCCAAGGGTCCCATCGATACAACGGAATTCAATCCGCTCGAGCGCCTTGCGCCAGGGGTCGTGGACCGCCAGCCCGTCAAGCAGCCGCTGCAAACCGGCATCAAGGCGATTGATGCCATGGTGCCGATCGGCCGCGGCCAACGCGAGCTGATTATCGGCGATCGTCAGACCGGCAAGACCACCGTCGCGCTAGACACCATCATTAATCAGAAAGGTCAGGACATCGTCTGCATCTACGTGGCGATCGGCCAGAAGCGATCGACAGTCGCGCAGGTAGTCAAAATCCTTGAAGAGCATGGCGCAATGGAATACACCATCGTGGTTGCCGCCACTGCTTCGGATCCGGCTCCCATGCAGTACATTGCCCCCTACGCTGGCTGCTGTCTTGGCGAGTACTTCCGTGATTCGAAACGCCACGCGCTTTGCATTTACGACGACCTATCCAAGCATGCCGCTGCGTACCGCGAAATTTCATTGCTGTTGCGCCGTCCTCCAGGACGCGAGGCATATCCGGGAGACGTTTTCTACCTGCACAGCCGGCTGCTCGAGCGCGCCGCCAAATTGTCCGATGAAAAAGGTGGTGGATCTCTGACCGCTCTCCCGTTTATCGAAACGCAGGCCGGCGACGTCTCGGCATACATTCCGACCAACGTCATCTCTATCACCGACGGGCAGATCTATTTGTTAGCCGATCTGTTCAATTCGAACATCCGGCCAGCTATCGATGTCGGTATTTCGGTCAGCCGTGTCGGCGGGAGCGCACAAATCAAAGCCATGCGCGCGGTTGCCGGCAGCTTGCGTCTCGAGATGGCGCAATACCGCGAATTGGCTGCTTTCGCGCAGTTCGGTTCAGATCTTGATAAAGCCTCGCAAGACCAGCTCAATCGCGGGAAGCGATGGGTGGAGGTTCTGAAGCAAGGCCAGTTCTCTCCCATACCGGTCGAAAAGCAGGTGGCTATCATCTTCGCCGCCGGTAACGGTTATCTCGACGATATAGCCGTTGAGGATGTCCGCCGTTTCGAGGCCGACCTCTACAATTTTCTCGACAGCGCGAAGCCCGAAATTCTCCAGACCATTCGCGAGAAGCGCCAACTGGATGACGACATCAAGGGCCAGCTCAATAGCGCGTTGAAGGAATTCAAAGAGCGGTTCCAAAGCGCCAAGGAACCAAAGCCCGAAGCGAAAAAAGAGACTGAGCAGAAGAGTGGCAGACCCAGCGCTGACGGAAACAAGCCGCGCGCCCAGGGCTCTGAGTCTCGTGTAGAAGCCATAGCCTAGCGAGATGGCGAGTTTAATCGACATCCGGCGCCGCATCCGCAGCGTCAAGAACATGCAGCAGATCACCAAGGCCATGAAGATGGTCTCGGCGGCGAAGCTGCGGCGTGCTCAGGAGCGGGCGATTGCATCGCGTCCCTACGCTCAGATGATGGGCCGCATATTGTCGAACGTCGCGGCGGCGGCTGCCGGGAATGAAGAGGCCGCTCAACTGCCTCTACTGCAAGCGCGCGAAGAAAAGCGCATTCAGATGATCGTCGTCAGCAGCGACACGGGCCTAGCTGGCGCGTTCAACGCGAATCTCCTTCGCATGGCGCAGCGATTCGTGGATGAGCATCGCGACGCCGATATCCGCATCGAGAGCATCGGCCGGAAATCCCGCGATTATTTTCGCAAGCGCAATTTTTCCATCACCGGCGAGCACGTCGGAATTGTAGAGAAGCCCGCCTATGAGCAGGCAGCCGGAATCGCCGATCGCATGATCGATCTATACAGCAAAGCAGAGGTCGATGCCGTTTATATCGTTGTAAACGAGTTCAAGAATGTGATGGCGCCGAACCTCGTTTCGAAAAAGATTCTTCCCGTGGAAGTGCCGGAAGGCGGAGAGCAGATCGACTACATCTATGAGCAGCCGCCCCAGGAACTCTTGAGCGCTCTGTTGCCTCGTTATGTAGAAATGTCGATCTATCGCGCGATGCTCGAGTCCATTTCTGCTTATCATGCGGCGCGCATGACCGCAATGGATGCGGCCAGTTCCAACGCCGGCGATGTAATCCACGATCTGATCCTGAATTTGAATCGCGTGCGCCAAGCCAACATCACGCGCGAAATTATCGAAATTGTGAGTGGCGCTGCCGCCCTGACATGACCGCAAGCTCGGCATCTGAGCCGGAAGCGTAAGCGACCCATTCGAGCCTTTATAGGAATTTTTTTATGCCAACAGTAACAGCAGGTATAGCGGAAGGCCACGTCGTTCAGGTGGCAGGCCCCACCATTGAAATTCAATTTCCCGAAGGTCACGTGCCTAAGATCTTCAACGCCATTCAAGTCACGAGCGAAGGTTTCGACGTGCCCTTGAAGATCGACATCACAGCCGAGGTAGCGCAGCACATCGGTGAAGGGCGCGTTCGCACCATTGCCATGGAGCCGACCGACGGACTCGTGCGCGGAATGAAAGCTTTCGATCTGGGCGAGCCCATCACCATTCCCGTGGGGAAGGAAACGCTAGGCCGCGTACTGAACGTGCTCGGGCAGCCCGTCGACAATATGGGACCTGTCAATACCGAGAAGAAGTTTCCCATTCACCGGCCCGCCCCGCTTTTCGAAGAGCAATCGACTGAACTCGAAATGTTCGAGACCGGTATCAAGGTCGTCGACCTACTTGAACCCTATCTTCGCGGAGGCAAAATCGGCCTGTTCGGCGGCGCCGGTGTCGGCAAAACCGTCATCATCCAGGAGCTGATCAATAACATCGCCATGAAGCACGGCGGCGTCTCGGTGTTTGCCGGAGTTGGCGAGCGCACCCGTGAAGGAAACGATCTTTGGCTCGAAATGCAGGAATCCGGCATTGTCGATCCGCACGATTGGCGCAAGTCCAAAGTCGCGCTGGTCTATGGGCAGATGACCGAGCCGCCCGGAGCGCGTCTGCGAGTCGGCTTGACGGGCCTGACTGTCGCCGAATATTTCCGCGATGAAGAAGGTCAGGACGTATTGCTCTTCATCGATAATATTTTCCGCTTTACACAAGCGGGCTCCGAAGTGTCCGCGTTGCTCGGCCGCATGCCGTCCGCAGTCGGATATCAACCCAACCTGGCCACCGAAATGGGCGATCTGCAGGAGCGCATCACCTCGACAAAGCGCGGCTCCATCACCTCCGTCCAGGCTATCTACGTACCAGCCGACGACTATACCGATCCAGCGCCGGCCACGACATTTGCTCATCTCGATGCGACCACGCAGCTTTCGCGCGCCATCTCGGAGCTTGGCATTTATCCGGCAGTCGATCCGCTCGCGTCCACTTCGCGCATTCTCGATCCGAACGTTGTGGGTCAAGAGCACTACGACATCGCCCAGCGCGTAAAGCAAACGCTGCAGCGCTACAAAGATTTGCAAGACATCATTGCCATTCTCGGCATTGACGAATTGAGCGATGAAGATAAACAGGCGGTCGCGCGAGCCCGCCGCATTCAGCGCTTCTTATCCCAGCCGTTCCATGTCGCCGAGCAGTTCACCGGCCGCCCTGGCAAATACGTGAAGCTGGAGGATACCATCCGCAGCTTCAAGGAGATTGTCGAGGGCAAACACGATCAACTCCCTGAGCAGGCTTTCTACATGCAGGGCACCATTGACGATGTCCTCGAGGCCGCCGAAAAGATGAAGGGCTAGCCGCGATCGATCCAGTATGGCCGATACGTTTCAACTCGAGATCGCCACCCCGGAGCGCCAGTTCGTCAATGAGCAGGCCACCGAAGCCGAACTGCCGGGCAAAGACGGGTACATAGGCGTTCTCCCCGGGCACGCGCCTTTGCTCAGCGCGCTAGGCGCTGGCGTCTTGACCTACAAGAGCGGCGGCGGTGAAAACGTTCTCGCTATCGACGGCGGCTTCTTGGAAATTTTCGAAGACCACGTTCGCGTTCTGGCCGATCACGCCGAATTCGCACGAGACATTCAGACCGATCGTGCACGTCAGGAACTGGATCAAGCCGCCGAAGCGCTGAAATCGGTACACGATGCAGCCGAGTCGGACGCGGCGTTGCGCGCGATGAAAAAAGCGCAGGCCTATCTGGATGCGGCTGAGAAGGCCTCCGGCAGGACACAGTAGTCAGAGCCGCTTTCCCGTGCGTCGCGCTCGACTGCTCATGTGCCTTCTGGCGTATGTTGCGATAGCCAGCGCTCAACCTCCACTTCTTCCTGCAAACGCTCCCCTCGCCACAAATCAAGGCTTCTGTCCGAACGGCGCCTTCCCGCAGACCAGATGGCTGGACGGCAAGCCAAACGGCATAAGAGCGTGGGGATCCTTTTGCAAGGATGGTGATCGAACAACAGGCGCGGCGATCACCTCCACGTTTCCCGCCCCCGCTTATCTGCGGATTTATTTAGCTGGCTACCCATCCTCCGCCGGGGTCACTCTCAAGATCGAGAACCTTTCCAACGGCGCGAAGCTTCCCATCACTCTCATCGATCAGCCCCGTGAAATATGGCTGATGTACGATTTTCCACTACCCCGAGCCTGGAGAGGCAAGCCCGTTCGGTTAATCGCTGAAGACCATAACACCGGCCCGGGAGGTTGGCTGGCCTTCAGCGAACCGTTGCAAGGTAGCGCCGCAATCGGCGGCTTCAACGAAGCCCTGCCTCTGCTGCTCCGGACGCTTTCGCATTTCGTCCTGACCATGCTTCCTGCTTTTGCGCTTTGCGCCGTCGCAATCTACAGAGGCGTGCGCGATGTCGTCCTTGCCGGTCTTCTGACACTCGCCGCAACGGGAGCTTTTGGATATCTCGCTTTTTGGATCTGGTTCGTTTGGCCGCGCGCCGGTCACGTGTTCGCATTCTTGCTCCCCATCGCCGGCATCGTTTGCTTGATCTGGAGTTGGCGCAAGCTCGATGCCGTGGGTCATGGCATCTTGAGCGCGCTTCTCATTCCGTGGCTTCTGACTGGAGCGTCTGCTCTGCTGGTTATCTCGATCGGATTCCTTTACGGCGGAATTCGCAGGCCTTTGACTACTGCTTCCCTACGCTTTTCCCACAGGCTTCCACCCGACAACGCCATACCTTATTTATTCGCCGAACACACTCGCGTCGCGAACATACCCAAACCTCTGCTCGGTGACTGGCATTCCAGCGATCGGCCGCCGTTGCAGACCGGCATAGTACTTTCTCAAATTCGCTACAACCCAAATCCGAGAGAGCTCGGTTACGCGGTGCTCTGTGTGATTCTGCAAAGCCTTTGGATTCTCGCGCTCTGGTTGCTTCTCGCCGCCTTCGGTGTCACGGCGCGCGCAGCTACGCTCACGCTCTTGGTCTGCCTTTTTTCCGGATTTGTCTTTCTGAACAGCTTTTACGTGTGGCCGAAACTTCTCGCTGCGGCCTATATGATGGGCTTTTTTGCTGTTTTTCTCACTCGCCGGTTCGCCGTCGCGCTTCGCTCGAACCTTCTTCTGCCCGTGACCGGTGGAGTATTGCTTGCGTTCGGAATGCTTTCGCACGGAAGCAGTGCTTTCGCTCTGGCCGGTTTCGCGTTAACAATTCTCCCGAACCTCAGGCGTCTCCCGCTTCGCGCCTTGGCAATCGCCACGCTCACAGCGTTCCTCATTTACTTGCCGTGGATCTTGTATCAGAAGATTTACGATCCGCCCGGCGACCGCTTATTGAAGTATCACCTTGGTGGTGCTGGCGAGCATCTGGATCCGCGCCCTTTCACCGAAGTGCTTGCCAGTTCATACGCGAAGTTGAGCGCTCGCCAAATCCTCAACAACAAAGTGGAAAACCTGACGACTGACGTGGGTTATTTGCGCGAATATTGGTCCGACGCGATGCAGCTGCCTGCGACAGCGGCTGACATGAGAAGACTGATGTTCTTCTACTTCGTTCCGAACCTCGGGTTTCTCGTCCTTGGACCTTTCGCTCTGCTCATCGGCCTAAAAAAACAATGGCGCTCCGCGGAGTGGAAAACAGCAGCCATCCTGTGGTTGTTCGTAGGCCTGACGATCATCTCCTGGTGTCTTCTAATGTTCGGCCCTGCGACTACCGTGATCCACCAAGGCACGTACGTAATGGTTCTGCTGGGATATGCAGGATCGATATTGGCGCTGTGGACAGTTTCGTCGTGGCTTGCATGGCTGATCGGCTCGCTTCAGATCGCGCTGAATTTCGTGGTTTACGTGCTGTGCATCCGGCAGCCATTGCCTAACCAGCTCCCACCGGAGGGCGTCGTGCGCTATGCAACTCTGTCGTTGGCGCTACTCGCCATCGCTGGAATCGCAGTCCTGCTTAATGCGTCTTCATCACGGTTTGCGTCAGACGCGCCGCGGAAACCACCGTCCACGGATTAGCTTTCCCCCATTTCCGTTTTTGACAACCTCGCCCAAAATATCGGAATTATTTGGAACCGCCCGTCCTTCCGCGCCCGTCTTCAATCGCGACAAGTAAATATAGAAACAGTAGGACTTCGATGAAACTGCTTGGTGTGACAGTTCTGCTCGTCTCGTGCTGTGGGCCTGCGCTCTCCCAAATGTCCGTTTTGGAGGCGGGCCAAGAGGCGGTTGCAAATTTCATGAATGCCCCCGACGCGCCGCTCGATTCAATTACCACCAAGCGGATCGCCAGATTGGGCGATGCAGTGGTGATCGCCGTCAGCAAGGTAGTCGGCGATGAGAAGAATCTGAGCGCAAGCCAGGAGGACCGGCTGCTACATGCCCTCCTCATGGCCTTCGCCAATCCGAACACGGTGCAGCGCGTCGCGGATCGGACGCCCAAGGCAACGCTGGATCTTCTAGACAGGCTGGAGGGCACGACGCAAGCCCCCGCCGTGCTAGATCACATTCGCAGGGTTCGGCGCAAGCTTACGGCGCACGCTAACTGACGGAAAGAATCTCGCTAAACCGAGCCGCTGCGGAGGGTGTCGTGCGCTATGCAACTCTGTCGTTGGCGCTACTCGCCATCGCTGCAACCGCAGTCCTGCTTAGTGCGTCTTCATCGCGGTTTGCGTCAGACGCGCCGCCGAAACCACCGTCCACGGATTAGCTTTCAAGTCCTGTAAAACGCCGCTTTGCCATGCATATTCTTTGTGCGCCTTCAGAAACTCCGCTGCATGGAATTCGACACCGCAGGGATGCCCCATGCCCGCCACGAACGACATCTTTTCCGCCATTGCGCTATCCGCTACCTTTGCTTCGGCTACGCCAGCAGGCCCGTAGGGATCCTGCCAACCCTTTAAGCCTCGGCTCGATTTGTCGATGTGTCCGCAAATAGTTCGCTCATTCGGGTCCAATTGTTTTGTCAGCGCGTCATAGTGGTCGGTCTCAAACTTCTTGCCCGCTTCCACATCGATGCGCCCCTTGTTTTCCGCCATCAATTCATCCCAACGCCGATGCCGAACCTGGTCGGGCGTATTCGGATCATTGGCCGGAAAATCTGTTTCCTCTTTGATCAGCTTGGGATTGATCGGGAAGTTCGAACCCACGAAGTAACCGTTCTTGGTGCGGTCCAGCGTCACATGTTTCAAACCGAGTTCCAGGCGCGCAATCTCATTCGTCTTGCGATCTCCGACCAGCCAGGTGTTCGCGTACCCGCCGTTGTTGCCCTGCTTCATGATTCGGGTGAAATCGTCGATTGATTCCGAATACTGCATGGCTTTACGCGCCCGCACAAATTCGGGTACGGCGTGTTCATCGAAACCGTGAAAATTTGCGATGGTTGTCTCCGTAATCATGATGCCCGCGTCGTTGATTCCGAAGTCGTCGCCGCTATGGATAAGTCCCGGCATGCCATCCATAATCAGCCGGTGCCCCGTGTTGGGAACGATGTCGAAAATGATGTCCCAGCGCGTGGCCGTCAGGTAATCCGTCCAATTGTTATGGGCAATCACAATGCGTCCGTCCTTCGTGTACCGGCCTGTCGCGACAAAGGCGCTGCAATGCTCGCCCACGCTGCTGGGCACGCCCTTTGCCTGGTTATGGCGCGCCGTGTCGTAGTAATACGAAAACTCCATAAACCCGTTCATCGCCACGAGGTCCATCAGATCGAGCTTCGATCCGTGCGCCTTCAGCCCATCCGCGATACCTTGCAGCTCTTCGCGATACTCGCCCGGCACCTTGGGCCAAAAAGTCTTCTCCGCCACGTGCCGCAGCTCCGTCCACGTGTGCTTCACCTCATGAGTGGTGCTGAGCTCGATGGCGCGTTTCGAATCCTCAATCTCGGCCGTCAGCAAATAACCATGCTGAAAGCCGACCGTCGACGGATTGCCTTCCAGGTGAACAAAAATCCAGCCATCTTTGGTGGGATTGCGGAAACCGCCGCGCAGGCGATCGTCCGAAGTCTGCGAATGGGGCGAAGCCGCCGCCGCGATTCCAGCACACAAGGCCAAGAAAACAAGACACCGTATCGACATTCGAGAAGCAGGCATATGTCTCTCGATTACAGCACAGTATTGCCGTCGCGAGAAAATGAAAGGAGTGGAATTCGCAACCGGCGCCGTCACGCGCGAGCGCGACCTGAATTCTCTGGCCATTCTGACCGTCGGGGTTGTGCTCGCCATCGTAACCATGACTTTTGGCGCGATGATCGCGGCCTTCGTCATCCGTTCGCAGGTCGCGCGGTTCTGGGGTCACATCAAAATCCCAGGCATACTCTGGGCAACCACCACTGTCCTCTTACTTAGCAGCGCCACTTTCGAAGCAGCTCGCCGCCGCCTGCTGCGCAATGATCAAACGGCTTTTTTTCACCTCACAGCCTACGCCACAGGACTAGGGCTGTTGTTCCTCGCCGGTCAGATCACCGCCTGGTACCAGATCCTGCACTCCGGCTTAATCCTCGCCCGAAACCCCCACTCCTGGTTTATTTTCCTGTTTACCGGTCTGCACGGGCTTCACATTGTGGTCGGACTGGCAGGTCTGGGCTATCTGCTATTCCGCACGCGCGAGCCTGTCAGTGGTCCGAAGTACCAGATGAACACCCGCGTCATCGCCAATGGAGTCGCGGTTTTTTGGCACTACTTGGATTTCTTGTGGCTCGTACTGTTTGTACTACTGCTGGCTTGGCGGCCCTAGGGCCGACTTTGTCATGATGATCTGCGTTTACCAGCGTTCATCGGCGGCCATTGAGTCGTCTCAGCCCCCGCGGCGAATGGCGACCCACTTCTTAACCACCGCCACCAGTTGCTCGGCTTGGAAGGGCTTCGATAGATAATCGTCCATTCCGGCGTTCAGGCACCGTTCGCGTTCCCCCACCAACGCATTTGCAGTAACCGCAATGATTACCGGCTGGCGGTGCGCCAGCTCACGGATATGGCGGCACGCCTCGAATCCGTCCATGACGGGCATTTGGCAGTCCATGAGTATTAAGTCGTACGGATTTGCCCGATGCGCTTCCAGCGCCTCGCTTCCGTCGGCGACCAGATCCATAGTAAAGCCCGCCCGCCGCAGAATGAGCATCGCCACCCGCTGGTTGATTTGGTTGTCCTCCGCCATCAGAATGCGGAGCGCTTCTTCGGTCCTGGGCCGCTCGGGGGGCGTCTCGCCGCAGGCTGAATCAGCCTGCGACTTTGGCCGCGACAATAGATCTGAAGAAACTGGTTGCATCGCGTAAACAGCCTGCACTCCCCGCAAACTCAGGTACTAAACATATCATCGACAGAGCGAGGAAAAATATTTAGCATCGCTGCGTTACGATTGTGCACCTTGCATGTCTCCGATCGGATTCGTCGAATCGGAAGCTGCGGGCGCCGCACGGGCGGAATCGCGGGAAGTCTTCGATGAAGTAGTACTGCTCTAGCGATGCAAAACGGGCAAACTAAAGGTCCATTTGAAGGCTCTTCAAATGCCATACGATAGTAGCGGATTCGCCCATGAGAAACGATGTGAGGTTCATCGGGCTCTTGCTTCTCGCGACGGCAATGTTCGGCCAGCATGCGGGAGGCGCCAGAGGCGGAAGCGCCACACGGTTCGCGCATGCCGGCGGACAGGTTCTTCCTTCGGCGTTCGCACGTCAAAATGTGAGGTTCTCTAGTCATCGCCTCCGTTTTGGTCAGCGGTTCGGCTTTAACGCTTTCGCTCCGTACTATCCATTTATTGGAGACTACGCGGACGACTTATCCGTGAATGCCTATCCGCCGGGCAATGACAGTTTCACTGTTCAACCTAACCTTCCGCCCATAGCCCTGCCCTTTCCGCCGCCAACGGCTCATGCTGTCATCGAGGAATATGAGTGGAAGACAAAGGACGTGGCCGGTGCCGGCGATCAAGCAACGTTTACGATCGCGCTGAAAGACGGCTCAAGACGGTACCCGGTGACAACGTGGGTGCAAAATGGCAAGCTGTATTTCATCGATTCAGAGGGCGGGCAGGAGGTACTCACGCCAGACCGGATTGACCGCGACACTACACAGCGGTTGAACAATGACAGGAACTTACACATGCAGCTCCCTCCCGGTTGACAATCGACTGCACAGGTGCCCGAGCAGCAAGGAAACGTTCTCGACGTCTGTCCCTTCGCGTGATTAAGGGCCGAGGATCTTCTCGCACCGGCTGCACCGCAAGACGGCCCGCTCCCACAGGTCGGTAAACCAACCATAATCGTGTCCAGCCATGGAGCAGGAAACCCTGCTGGTCAGGGCGAGGAGGCGTCGAATAACACGGGGTCCGCTCGCAGTTCTGTACGATGCGAGTTTCGCAGTGGCTGCTACCCTTTCCTTCTCCGAATCCGCGCTTCCGTGTCGAACTACGAACTCCTCAATTCGCATGCCGGCCCGATACACCGCTCCAGGTTGTGCGGTGCAGTGTATGATGTCGCCGAACGCAATGCCGCACGCAAAGTGCACTGAAACCCTCGTTCCGACAGCAAGCGCGTCCGACACCTGGAATCCCAGGCCCGATTGAGACATATCGAGAACTCTGGCAAACATGCGATCGCAAGATGGGGATGTCAGGACAGCGATGAGATCGACCGGGATGCGAGGCTCGTCCCGGGTTGCTGCTTGGGGTCCGAACACGCGTCTTAGGGTGATGCTGAAAGTGCCGGGCAAGCTCTCCCCGCACGAAATCACTTCCGCTCTGATCGTGCAGCCGTCGATCATCATTTCTAGCCTCGAATCTGCGGGCAGAGACACGGGCGAGGATAACTTGAGAAAACCCCGATTCACGCGACATAATCGAGCGCTGGTCTCATGCTCCTCGGTTAGCAGGCGCAACTGAACCGGAAGATCCAGCGAGGCCGCAGTATCGGTGAAATCGCCCGAGGCGCGATCGAGCTGGATTGGGATCGCCATAGTAAAGGAGTCGATGTGAGGTTTCTCTTCTCTCATATCGACAACCTTTGACCCGTGTATTAGGGCAACTGACCACGGGACCTCAGGGTCGAGCGACGGGGTGCCGGTCCCTTAATGCCGCGTCGATTCGTCCCGCTCGACTTTTCCGTCCCGGATGTGAATAATCCGGTGAGCGTGCATGGCGATGTCCTGCTCGTGCGTAACCAGCACAATGGTATTGCCTTCTTGGTGCAAGCGCTCGAACAATGCCATAATTTCATTGCCGGTGGTCGAATCCAAGGCGCCCGTCGGCTCGTCGGCCAGCAGAATCGAAGGACGATTCACCAGCGCTCGCGCAATCGCCACGCGCTGCCTCTGCCCGCCCGATAACTCGTTGGGTTTGTGGTGCATGCGCTGCTCTAAATCAACAGCTCGCAAGGTGTCGCGTGCCCGCGCCAGGCGGGCCTGCGAAGAGATGCCCGCATAAATAAGCGGCAGTTCCACATTGTGCAACGCGGACGCCCGCGCCAGCAGGTTGAAGGTCTGAAAGACGAAGCCGATCTCCTTGTTCCGGATCCGCGCGAGCTCGTCATCTTCCATGTCGCTCGCCAGCTTTCCGTTCAAGTAATACAGGCCCTTGGTAGGCGTGTCCAGGCAGCCGATCAGGTTCATCAGCGTCGATTTGCCGGAACCGGAAGGCCCCATAATGGCCACATACTCGCCGCGCCTGATCTCAATATCCACTCCCGAAACGGCGTGAATCTCCTGGTCACCCATAATGTAGGTCTTCCAGAGATCATACGTCCGGATGACGATGCCTTCGTTCTTGAGCTGTTCGCCTAATTCGTGGCGCCGCCCGAGGCTGAGTTCTTGAACCGCTGTTCCCAAACCTGCCATGCCTATTTAACGATCCGCGGCTAACTCGCCACCGGATTCGCCACTACCGGAGGTCTGTTATCCACCTTCACCTTAGCCCCGTTGCGAAGCGTGCGGATCACCTGGTAGCTGCCGGTGATGATTTGATCGCCGTCCTTTACTCCGCTCAGCACTTGTAGATCGGTCGCGCCGGTAATGCCTGTTTTCACCTCGCGGAACTGCGCTTTGCCTCCGTTCACCACAAATACACCCTGCAATTCTTCCTTCGCGGCTCTCTGCGCGGCAGGGCTCAACTGCATGGCCTGACCAGGCTTGGGCTGCTCCAATTGGCCTTTTTGACGTACTGTCAAGGCTTGAATCGGGATGGATAACGTGTTGGGTTGTGTTGCAGTCGTGATCTTGGCGGTACACGATAGACCGGGCCGCACCAGGTCTTCGGGAATGTCCAGCGCTATGACAACCCTGAAATCTTTGGCCTCCTGGCTGGAGGTTTGGCTTTGCGAGGCGGCAACCCCGGTGGACCGCACAATAGCTGTATCGCCGATTTCGATCACCCGCCCCTTAAAAGTTTGGTTCGGAATCGCGTCGATCGTGACCTCCGCCGGCTGATCTATCTTGATGCCCACAATGTCCGTCTCATCCACCTTGACTTCCGCCGTGATGATCGACATGTCGGCAATGGTCATGATCGTGGATGCAGACGAGTTCTGGATGCCGGGCACCACCGTCTCACCGACATGAACGGGTAAATTCGTTATTACCCCGTCGAGCGGGGCGACCGCATCGTATTGGGAGAGCACGTTCGCGGATCGCGCGACCATCGCCTGGGCTTGCGCAATCTTCTTCTGAGCCGACGTGAGCTGAGCGGCCGATTGGACTTGTTGCGACTTGGCCTGCGCCACCTTTCGCTCCGACTCCTGCAAAGTAGCCGCGGCAAGATCGTAGGCTACTTTCTTCGCTTCAAAATCCTGCGCGGCGATGAGTTTGGCGTCGAAGAGCTCCTGGCTGCGCTTGAGGTCCAACTTCTTCTGCGCCAAATCCGCGCGGTCATGGTCCACTTGAGCCTGGGCAACGGCGATATTGTCGTCTGCCGACTTTACCGCTGCCTCCGCGGCGGCGGAATCCGCTAAAGCAGAATTGAGAGCGGCTTGCTGAGACTTGAGATCCGCCGCGGGCTGAACATCCGCCAGACGCGCCAGAACTTGGCCTTTTTTTACGCGGTCCCCCTCCTTCACGAGAATTTCCGTGATCGGGGCCGCGCCCACGGTATTCGCTCCTATATTGATGTAGTTCTTGGGCTTAACCTCGCCCGATGCCGTCACTACGGAGGTCAGGTCCATCCGGCCCACTTTCCCCGTCTGGACAATGACAACACCGCGCTCGCTGATTCGAATACTCGCGAACACTGCGCCTGCGATTACCACAAGTAACCCAAGCAGGATGAAAACTTTCCACTTTTTCTTCAAGATTTAAGGGACTCCCCGAACCATTTCAAGACGGAAATCTCCCGGGAAATGTTCCGGCGTACTGGAGCTTTTAATTCGACTGTAGCATGCTACAGCCTCGATCTGTTCGCGCTGACGCCCGCCTACTCCTTAACTGCCGCAGTTCGGGAACTTGAGCGAAGCGAGCCAGGTGGCCCAGGCGAACGCGCCGGTCTTCGGGTAGTACTCGGTCGTGTACCAGAACGTGCAAGAATCGTCGCCATCGAGAGCCATGCTCGAGTAGTCGCCCCAGCGACCGCCCGTGTCTGTTTGTGAGCCCAAGCCCTGTTTGATCAGAGCCTCGGTCTCCGTGGTGCCTAGAGGATCGCCCGCCGTCTGCCCGGCGTAGTAGATCGACGGGAAGTCACCTGAGGCCGCACTGGAACGGCTGTACCCAATGGCAATGTCCCCCGCCTGGTCCATAGCGACGGAGCCCATCCAGCGGTAATGGCTGTCATCCGGAGTCTGTCCCGATTGATATAAGGACAAGCTGGTCGTGCCTTCCCCCTGGGCCCGGAATTCGTACCATCTTGCTGCCACAGCGTGGCAGTGGCAGTGGTGTTGTTCACACTGTGGGTCACCAGAAAGTGCTGAGTGCCGCGCTCGTCGAAGTGCGCCAGCCGGTACATCAGCCGATCGCCGAGCGTGTCCAGTTTGTCGGTTATGTCGGGCTGCGGGACACAGTTGAAGGTGAGTGAAGCCGCCGCCGGCACGGCAAAGCGCCAAATTGAACGCGGGCACACTGATTGGCATGCTTCCGTCGACCCCGGCGAGCGTTGACTTCGCAGGGTTCCCGAAGTTCACCGAGAACACGTACTCGTAAACGTGAGTGTCACCGGGAAAAAAGTTGTCGATGCTTCCTAGTAAAACCTCAGAGTGCGTCGGCCCGGAATCCGTGTCGTCATCGGCCGGCAGCATGCTGTCGTCGAAGAACGTGCCATTGGAATTATCCAGAATGCAGACTTGTGTCGCCTTGCTGCTGCCTTTCAGCATACTTTTGGCGTCATAAGCGCAGACGTTCACACCTTGGTAGCCGCTGCCGTTGCCGAAGTCGTTCTGGGTCTGGTAATAGACGCCGCGCGTAAGCCCCCATTTCGGGTAGTCGGGAAAGCCAGGCTGTGGGAAGGCATAACGGAAGTACGCACCCGTGGCGTCGGCAGTTTGCGAGACGGCTACGCAGCTCATGTACGGCGGAGAGAACACGTTCTGGGACGCCAGCCAGCGGTGATTCTTCTTATCCCATTGGATGATAATGTCGCCGTCGTTGGAAGTCTCGCACGGTCCGCCGAAGCCCTTCCAGAAATTGGTACCCGCGAGAGGCCCCGCGATGAGGGCTCCCGTGGACTTATTAAACACGGCATAGCACACGTTTACCCACTGCACTACCTGGGTATCGCCGACCGCCGCGTTGGTATCGGGAGGCGCAACGGTAAACCCCGCGACACTCGGGCAGTTGAGAGTAGAAGTGTTCCCGACTCCCTCAAAGCTCAGGCCGATGGTGGCACTGACGGCGGGGGCGATCAACAGCTGGAGGGCGGCTGCCGCATCTGCGCTTTGGCTCTGCCGAGCACCCGCCGATTGCATCAGCTTTGGCCGCAGAGGCGCGTGCGTCAAACGGGCGCCCTGCTGAGCCGGGGCTTTCGCCGCCAGCGTGGCTAGCGACGGCGAAACATCAAATTGAATAGGTTCGTTCACCAGCGCATTGCTGAGCACCTGAGGCTCGGTTGGTTTCTGTTGCGGCGCTGCCCAAAGGCCGCTTGGGGCAGCCAGAATCAGCGCGGATAGGACTGCCGCTGAGAAACACAGAATGCTCTTGTTCTTTTTTTCCATGATCCCTCCAGGGTCCCGTCCAGTGTACCCTCAATCGCCCATTTTTGATCCTCCGAGTTGAAATCTTTTAGATGTAGACCCGCTTTACCCGCGCGTGAATGCCGCACAGCACGCTGTAAGAGATGGTCCCGGCCAGCTTGGCTATTTGCTGGGCGTCGATACTGACGTTGCCCTCAGATCCTAGCAACGTGACCGCGTCTCCGACCATGGTTTCCGGCGACTGCGTTACATCTACCGACGTCAGGTCCATCGAAACGGCTCCCAGGATGGGCGCCAATTTCCCTTTCACGATTACGCTGCCCCGGTTCGACAGCCGGTGCGGAATGCCATCCGCATAACCGGCCGCCAGCACCGCCACTCGCATCGGACGATTGGCTCGAAACATGCCGCCGTAACCGATCAACGCGCCCGCCGGAACATCTTTCACGGAAAGCACTGTGGCACGCCAGGTCAGTGCCGGCTTCACTTGCAAAATTTTCGGAGGAGCATTTCCGCGCGCGGGCGACACGTATCCGTAAACCGCATGCCCTGGCCGTATCATGCCGCGCCAGGCGTGCTGCCGGCCATAGGCGACTGGAATCGTGCTCGAAAGGTGCAGCAGCTTTGGATAAATTCCGGCTTGGTTCAATCCCGCGGCGAGTTTGTCGAACAGCGCCACTTGCTCATCCGTCTGGCTGGTCTGATAATTTCCCGCCGATGCGAAATGCGTCATCAGACCTTCCATTTCGATGTGCTTGGCTCCAAGAACCGCTTCCGCAATGCTTGTCGCGTCGGCCCGTACACCCAGACGCCCCATCCCCGTATCCACTTTTAAGTGATAACTGCATTTCTGTCCACGTGCCGCTGCTAACCGGTCGAACTCCGCGACATCGTTCAGCGAGTGAATCACGGGCGTCAAGTTGTGCGCCAACATGGCCTCGCGCGTGAACGGCAAAAAATCTGCCATTACCAGAATGCGCGCTCCAACTCCGGCCTCACGCAACGTTACGCCTTCGTCCGTATTGCTGACCGCAAGCCAACGCGCGCCCTGCTCCTCTAAAATTCGAGAGACCTCAATCGCGCCATGGCGGTATGCATCGGCTTTCACCACCGGCATCACCTCCACGCCGGCGCCGACTACTTTTCGTATGGCCTGGAAATTCGCCGCGATCTGTGCTCGTGAAACTTCCACCCAAGATCTGCAGGCGATCATCTTCGTGAGGCCAGTTCTCGAAACAGGCGCTCATACGCATCTGTAACCATGTTCCAACTGTAGAGCTTTTCCACTCGCCGCATCGCTCGCTCGCCCCATGCCGCGCGCTCATCCCCGGATAGATCGACAGCCCACTGCAGCTTCTCCACAAGATCGTCTTCGAACGGCACTGCCGCATCTCCTGCAACCTCGGCGCTCTCTGGCGTGTTCAGGTAGAGAACCAGCGCCCCGCGCCCCATGGCCTCGAGCAGCGCCGGATGCGTGCCGCCTACTTCTGTCGCTTGGACATAGACGGCGGAATGCGACTGCAACTGCCGGTATCGTTCACCATAAATCGCGCCTGGAAGAATGATTCGCGGATCGCGTGTAGCCCTCACCTGGCGTATGTAGTCCGCCGCATACGGCGCGTCACCCACTAAGGCTAGTTTGAAATCGGTGTTTACTTTCTCGAATGCTTCTCGAACCAACAGCGGATTGTTCTCCGGCTCCAAGCGGCTGACGTAAAGCACGTATCTGCCCGGTGTCAAACCAAGCGCGCGGACAAAGCTGTCGTCGTCCAGTCTGCCGGTTTCGGCCCCATACGGGATGAAACGCGATTCTTTGCCGTAGCGCTGCAGGTAATATTCGCGGATCTTTTCCGCGTCGGTCACAACCGCCGAGCAGCACCACGTCGCCATCCACTCGGATAGCAAATACCAGGTCTTCGCCAGCCGGTTCCATTTCTTCCGATGCCGCTCCAAGCCATCGACGTTCAGGGCGGTCGGCATGCCCAGCAATCGGGGCCATAGCGTAAACACTGCATTCGCCGCATTGCAATAAAGCACCACGTCGAAGCGGCGGAACAACAGATCGATTGTGGAAAGCCCCGTGTGTACGACCGTATCCAGATATTTGTGGCGGATGGTTGGCAGGAATCGGAGCTGCACGCCGCGATATTCGGATTCCGTGTATTTCTCGCGGCAGTAAACCGTCACCTTGTGGCCACGCTCCGCGAGCCTGACCGATAGCTCTTCCGCGAACGTTTCAAACCCGCCGTAATTGGCCGGAATGCCGCGCGTTCCTAACAGGGCAATGCGCATTTCGCGGCAATTTCAGCAGCGGGATAACTGACCGGATGGAAGCGAAACCAGGCAGCCATATAGTCGTCGCTAGCGCGCCGCCGTTCCATAATCTGCCGCCGCTTTTCCAGCATGCGCGGCCAGAGAACAACGATGAGTCGGAATGCGCGCAGTGACGTGAATTCGCCCAACAGGCATCCCGCCACCACAATGCAGTCCCGCAAGGTGATGGGCACAACATTGCGCAGGTAAATGCGCGGCGTGATGTTCTTGATCCGCATGAGCCAGCGATTCTTGACGGAATGCATATTGATTACCGGCGCTAGCGAGCGGCGGTTCGCGGGCACGACGCTCCGCACGTGGTGGGCAACGGCAAGCGGCGCGTATAAGCACTTCCAACCCAACAACTGCGCTCGCCAGGCTACATCGGCGTCTTCGCGGTAGGCAAAGAAATCGGAGTCGAAGAACTCTCCCGAAACGGAAATGTCGTCGATCATCGTGCGTCGATAAAGAGCAGCCGCGCCCGTTGCTCCAAATACGTACTCGAACTGCTCATAGCGGCCGTCGTCCACCGCTTTGCTTCCCCGATCAAAATGCCGCAGAGCCGGGGTAAAGTAGATGCCGGTCGAATCGAGAACGGGCTGTTCCGGAATTTCGAACGTGGGTGACAGGGCCAGCAGCTTGCCACATACGCTGCCAACACTCGGGTCCGCTTCACCGGACGCCGCCATCATGGCAACGAAACCTGGCGTCAGCCGCACATCGGGATTCAGCGTGAGAACCCAATCCGCTTTCGAAAGAGCGATAGCTTGGTTTTGAGCCGCCGCGAATCCCACATTCTCCCGGTTGTGAACTACGCGGACACGGTCTTCAAACTCTCGCAAGATTTCAGCCGTCTCGTCCACGGAGGCATTGTCCACGATGACGATCTCCAGACGCGAATAATCTTGCTCCAGAACGTATTCGAGGCAGCGGCGGATGAAGCGCGCGCTGTTGTAGGTAACGATCGTTACCGCGACAGAAACGGGATGCGCCTCCATGCCGAACCGGATTACAGCCGAATCAGGCCGAAATAAAGCCGCCAGTAAGTATCAAACCCGATTTGCCGCTGCAATCTGTGTATTTCAAGCTCACTTTCGCGGAAGGCTCTTTCGACCGATTCTCGCGTTTCGGAAGACTGACCACGGAAGACCCTCCATTGGCGGAGGCCTTCCCATTTGCCGAGAACAGCGCTCAGAAGATACCCGTGCTTGGCGGCTGCCGCAAGCGCAAGCATTTGTCCTACTAAGATTGGCCAGGCGAAGCGCCGGAGAGTTCTTGCGGGATAATGCTTTGCCAACAATAGAACTTGATTTCGCGCGGTCAAGAACATCACTTTCTGACTCCGCTTCCCGAAAGTGCATTTACCCATATGCATTGCTACCGCGGCGGGTTCGTAAATTCCCTGAAGCCCGGCCATGACGCAGCGGATGCCGAAATCCACATCTTCGTAATAGGATTGGAACCGCGTCTCCAGTAATCCAATCTTTTCGAACACTTGTCGATGGAAGAGCGCCGCTGTCATGGGTGCGAACGAGATCTTTCGCCTGGTCGACCAGACCGCACTATCGCGGCGGCCCCATCCGCAGCGCCATGCATAGGCCGCGCGAGAGACCAGGTCCCAAGTGCCGTCGAGTTTTCTGAGATCGTCTTTTTGCAGCAGCTTGCCGGCTGCGAAAGATGCATTCTCCTGCTCGGCACTGGCCAGTAAACGCTCCAGCCATTCCGGCTCCAGAATGACGTCATTGTTGAGGATCAGGAGCCACTCCCCTTTTGCGCGTCTGATTCCCTCGTTGACAGCCTCCGCAAAGCCGCGGTTCTCGGGAAACAGCGCCAAGTCTACCTGAAACTCGCGGGCGACAAGTTGAGTAGCGTCCGTGCTGCCGTTATCGACGACAATCACCTGATCGGGAGGCCGTGTTTGCGCGCCAAGATTCGCCAGAATTGAGTGCAGCAGGTCAGCGCGATTCCAAGTGGGTATGATCGCGGAGACGGTCGCCATTACTTTCACGATACGCCAGGCCTGCAGTTGCTCTAGAGCGCTCCCTCTTATATACAGCTTCGAGCCGCGCCGTTAGCAACGACGCATCATGGTTACGCTCCACCATTCGCCGCGCGCGCTCCGCCAACGAGACACCATACGCTTCATCGTCCAGCAGTTTCACGATGGAACGCGCAAAATCTTCCGGCGAGTCCGCAATCTCGCACACTTCACCCGGTCGAGACGCCAATCCCTCGGCCCCGATAGTGGTGGATACAACTGGTATGCCTGAAGCAAACGCCTCCAGCAACTTCACTCGAACGCCCGATCCGCTGAGGATCGGGCACACAAAGATGGCGCATTGTTCGAGAGGGGCTCGTATATCCGCGATAAAGCCCGTCAACCGGATGTTTGGATCCTCATTCAAATAGCTCAGCGACTCCGGTGGATCGGAACCGACCACGACAAGCGTCGCCTCGGGTCTTAGCTCCACTACGCGCGGAAACACTTGCTTTGAAAACCAGTTCAGCGCGTCTACATTGGGCGAGTGGCGGAAGCTGCCCACAAACAGAATCGTGTTACGCTCGCGGCCCATCGTGACGAATCTATAATTGATCGTGTCGACAACCGCCCGCAAATCCGGATCGATCCGATTTCGCAGCCTGGGCAAAAATTCGAGCAGATAACCGGCATTTTCTTCACTGCATACCTGGACGCGAGTGACGCGCTTCAGCAATCGCAATTCATAGCGCAGCATGCGAAGGTATTCCAGCACGCCAACGGCTGTGAACTTCGTGGCCTTCATACTGCGCCATAAAGATTGGAAGAAGATGTCGTGCTCGAACAACATGCAAGGGATCTTCTCGTAAGCGCCCGAATACTGGCCAAGTATTGTGTATTCGATCTGCACCACGTCGATTTGTTCCAGGTAAATGGTCCGGTGAATCGCCCACGCAAAGTCGGGATCCCAAAACTCTCTGATGGCGTGCGGCGTGGTAGTCGCCGGATTTCTCGATGGAACCAGGTGGCGCACAAAAAACTGAGCCGACGCGCAGATGTCGCGTAACGATTCCTGGGCGGCGAGCTGACTCTCTTTGTCGACGAAGGAGATCAGGTGAATATCTGCCCGGGAGGCGAGCGCGTTGAGCGTCTGCTTCATAAAGACAGCGCCTCCGTGGGTTGGCGGCTCGATGGGATAAGGAGATGCGAACAGCACGCGTAAACGCTCCGGCGGCGGCACATGGGCGGCCTGAAAGCGGTCGCGAAAGTATCCTCCCAGCTGCCTTCGGAATGCCTCCGCATCGGATACCACCGAAAGCTCGCGTGCACGCCAACGCGCCTTGACCGCATCGCCGAGCTGGGGAAAAGCGCGCGGCATCGCAAAGCATGACCAGAAAAGAGAAGCGAGCAGCCTCCGATCATGGATGTTTTTCCAGCAATACAGAACTATGTTCTTCTTCAGAACATCCTTGATAAATGCTTCGGAGAAGGTCTTGCCGATGGTGCCGCGATGCTCGTGGTAGACGACGCTTGCCGGCTGGTAAATGACTTTCCAGCCGCGCTTCCAAGCGAGATGGCCCAGGTCTGTGTCTTCGTAATAGAAGGGCCGGAATAACTCGTCGAAGCCGCCGAGATCGAGGAACTTCCTGCGGTCGAAAGCGCTTGAACCTCCGCCTGGATAGGCGCAGGGAAATGGCGTCTCGATTTTCGTGTCGACGCGATGACTGACTTGCAAGCGCCCGCGTTCCCACCAGCTCTGGGTCAAACCTGTCTCTTCACGCCGCTTCGATGGGTCGGAGAAGAATATCTGGCAGGAGACCGAAAAGACCAGCGGGTCCGCGAACGGCGAGAGCAGGGGCGCCAGAAAATCCGGTTCCACCCGCATGTCGTTGTTCAGCAGAACGACGATATCGTTTCTGGCAGCCCGAAACCCAGTATTCGAGCCGCCGGCGAATCCCAGATTGCGTTCTTGAGACAACACGCGAACGCTGGGGAACTGCCGGTTTAGGAACTCCGCGGTGCCGTCGGTGGAGGCGTTGTCGACGACGATGATTTCGTTGTCCGGCTGATTGGCAACGGCCGCGACAACCGAAGGTAGAAATTTCTCTAAGAGCTCGCGGCCATTCCAGCTCGGGATAACAATGCTGGCCGCGTGGCGCCGTGGCGCAGTCTCCTGCGGGAGACGGCGCTGCCCGAATAAGGCGAAGCACAAGTCGGCTGTGGCAAGCACAATCGCGCTGATAAGCAGCAGCAAGGGGCTGGATATGAAAAGCAAAAGGCGCACTGCACTCCGCGCAGAGCCGCTTCCAGCGGACTTTACCTTTTGACGTCGGCCCCAGACCTACCGCTCTACCGAATCGAAGCCATTTAGAGCCTTTGATGTTTTGTAGTTCCGCTTCCAGGTACTGCGCCCAATCAGTCCTTTTCTCTAGTTCACGATTTGCATTCTCAAGTTCACGATTCGCGTTTGCGAGTTCGCCGTTTACGTTATCGAGTTCACGACTTGCGTTCTCAAACTCGCGATTGGCGTTCTCAAGTTCACGATTTGCGTGCTCAAGTTCACGATTTAAGCCGTCCAGTTTGGTTCGTGCAACAGCGAGGTCGGCGTCCAGACTCTTTGCCCAGGCGGTCCTTTCGCGCAGCAGATTGCCCGTACTCGGAATGTATGAGAAAGCCGGAATATCGATCGGTTTTTTTGCGCAAACAGCCACGAAGAAATGAGCATCTTGCAACACTGGATTCCCGGCGATCGACGCCTGCGCTCGTTCGCCCGGACGCTCTCCCGCGAAGACAAATGACTCCTGCTGATTCTGCGCCAGGACCTGTACGAATGGAAAAACGGCGTTCAGTGCTTCCTGAAATTCGATCGCGTCGAACTCGTGTACATGAAACGGATTCGGCCCGGCTTGTTCACGCGTTTCGGCGTAATACACCTTGTTGGGTGTCGATACGAGAAAGACACCGTCATCGTTGAGCACTCTCTCCGCTTCACGGATGAGCATTTGCCAATCGGAGATATGCTCGATCACCTCGAAGGCAATCACCAGCTCGAATGCCTTACTCGCAAATGGAAAAGAGCTTGCTGAGGCAACAAGGAAGCGAGGCGTTCCATAGTTTTGTAAGGCATACGCGATGGCTTCGGCCGAGATGTCGAAGCCTGTTGCCTCGATGGCCTCCTCGGCGAGCAATGCCGTGCCATAGCCGGTTCCACAGCCTACATCGAGGACGCGCTTGCCGGCCGCGAAAAGGCTGGCGAAGCGATAGCGCGAAATATGCTCGTTCCAGAGATCCGCGTCGACGAGGCCCGGAATCACCCGCTCGCCCGTAAACACGGCTGAGTTGAACGTATTATCGGTGTTTTGCACTACAGCTCGTCGTAGATTTGCTTCAATTCCAGAACGAATCCAGCGACGGGTCCCTCGCCGTAGACGCGCTCCGGATCCTTGAGCTCGACCGGCGCTTGTGCTTCCGTTTTGTAGACTAGGACGGTCCTGGACCGCGGGTCGATCGACCAACCGAGCTCCACTCCATTTCGCAGGTAGACCTGCATCTTCTCGTGCAGATCTTTCTTACGGTCGGTTCGGGAACGGACCTCGATCACAAAGGCCGGCACGAGTGGAGCGAACCCGCTGCGCAGCTCCCGTGGGATCGCCTTCCATCTCTCTCGAGGCACCCAGCAAGCATCGGGAGAGTAAACGCTGGTGTCCGGCAGTGTGAAGCCCGCGTCAGCCGCCAAAGCAATCCCCCGTTTGTCTTTTGCAGTCCAAGTATGCAGTTGGACAAAGATCTCAGATCCAATAAAGCCGCTCTCCAGGCCCAGCGGCGCCATGACGATCAGGTCTCCGTCTGCCGTTCGCTCGATGCGCAGATGTCGTGCTCACGGCAAAATTCAAGAAAATCATTGTCGCTAAACTCGGGGCCAGGCCGTAAGACGACACGTTCCAGTGTTGCGATATCGAGAGCTAGCGAAAGCGTCGCGGCCATCTGTATCTACTATGCTCCTCTGCCTTACTATAGGTCCATGCCCACTTCTCGCAGGCAGTTTCTCCAGGTGGGAACTGCTGCCGCTGCGGCGAGTGTTATCGCCCCTGCGCAGACCGCCGCGCCCACCGTCATTAACATGCCGTTCCGTCCTTCCAATCCTCGCCTGGGCATCATCGGCACCGGCGGCCGTGGCACCGAACTTCTGAAGAATTTACTGGGCGCCGATGTTCAGGTGAATGCGCTTTGCGACATTGTCGCGGAGAAAGCGCAAGCCGCACAATCGCTGGTCGAACAAGCGGGCCAAAAGCGTCCCACTCTTTACACCGACGGCGATCATGCTTTCGAAGCCCTGGTCTCGCGCGACGACTTGGATCTAGTGGTGATCGCGACGCCTTGGCGCTGGCACACGCCGATGGCGGTTGCAGCCATGAAACAAGGCAAGCATGCGGCCGTCGAGGTTCCGGCTGCCACCACTCTCGCGGAGTGCTGGCAGCTTGTCGACACTTCCGAAAGAACGCGGCGGCATTGCATCATGCTCGAGAACTGCTGCTACGGCGAGAACGAGACGCTGGTGCTGGCCATGGTCCGGGCCGGTCTTTTCGGCGATCTCCTTTACGGCGAAGCTGCGTATCTGCACGACCTCCGCGAAGAACTGTTCTCGAATAAGGGCGAAGGTCTCTGGCGCCGCACCGAACATACCAAGCGCAACGGCAACGTTTATCCTACTCACGGGCTTGGTCCGGTGGCGAATTACATGGGCATCAACCGCGGCGACAGATTCGATTATCTGGTTTCGATGAGCACGCCGGCGCGCGGTCTCGCCGCCTACCGCGAAGCGCACGTGCCGAAGGGCGATCCCAAATGGAACGAACGATACATCGAAGGCGACATGAATGTGTCGCTTATCAAGACTGCGAACGGCCTCACTATCAATCTGCAACATGACGTCTCAAACCCCCATCCCTACGATCGTCTGAACACGATTGCCGGAACCAAGGGAATCTTCAAGGATTACCCGGCCCGCATCTATTTCGATGGGCAAGCAGGCGGCGAACAGTACGGCAGCATCGATCCTTATAAGGATCAATATGAGCATCCGCTCTGGAAGAAGCAAGGCGATATCGCGCGCAAACTCGGCGGCCATGGCGGCATGGACTTCATCGAATGCTACCGGCTGGCGGAATGCATGCGTCAAGGCTTGCCGCCCGATATGGACGTGTACGATGCAGCGTCCTGGTCGGCTCCCGGGCCGCTGAGTGAGGCGTCGGTTGCCCAGGGCAGCGCGCCGGTGAAGTTTCCGGACTTTACGCGCGGCAGGTGGAAAGAGCGAAGTGGATCGCCGATAGGGGAGATACGAGGATGAAAAATCCGGGACAGGCAGCCGCGCCTCGTGGCGGGATTGCGTTTCAGTTGCTTTGTTCATAGCGCTTAAGCCAGTCCCGGAATTTTTCATTCCTGTAGTAGGAGTTGCTTGGCGGATTCGAGTTCTTTCCGTTTTGCTGCGTCCACCTTCGGATAGGAGAGCTTCAGGCCATCGAGCGAGTGAATGACGGTGGAGGCGACCACCAGACGCGTGAACCATTTGTGATCGGCAGGCACTACGTACCAGGGCGCGTGAGGCGCCGATGTGTGGCGGATCATGTCTTCGTAAGCGTCGGCGTAGTCGTCCCACTTCTCGCGCTCTCTGACATCCGCTTCAGAGAATTTCCAATTCTTATCCGGTTCGTCCAGCCGGCTGAGGAAGCGGCGCTTTTGCTCTTGCTTGGAAAGGTGCAGGAAGAATTTTAGAATCAGCACGCCATTTCGCTCGAGATATCTCTCGAATGAATTGATGTCTTCAAAGCGATCTTTCCAGATATTCTTGCGGGTTAGCGAATGCGGTAGGTGCTCTTCTCCGAGCAGCTGCCGATGCACGCGAACAACGAGGACTTCTTCGTAATATGAACGGTTGAAGATGCCAATATGGCCTCTCTGGGGCAGGCACTTCCATGTGCGCCATAGATAGTCGTGGCTGAGATCTTCGGTGGAAGGCGGCTTGAACGAATAAACCTGGCAGCCTTGCGGGTTGATGCCCGACATCACGTGCCGGATGACGCTGTCTTTACCCGCCGCGTCCATGGCCTGAAGAATGATCAGCACGGCCCACCGGTCCTGGGCATATAACTTCTGCTGCATGTCGCTGAGGCGCACGATATCCTTTTGCAGAAGATCGTGAGCTTCTTCCCGGAGATCGAGTCCTTGCGTGTCGGCGGGATCGAAATCCTTCAAGCGAAACTTCTTGCCGTGCTGCACGCGGTAAGGTTTGATGAGGTTCAGGGTCTTGGTTCCTCGCATCGAAGTAAGCTGCCACAGGCGCGAATCCGGATTTCGAGCATGTACACGATGATGATTATGTTCACCCCGAGTACCGTTATACGCTCCCAGTCGGAGCGCTCGGCGATCTTGAGAATCTCCCAAGGCAGATACATGGCGCCGGACAGCAGCGCGAACCACTCAGCCCAGACACGCCGGTTCCATAAGCCCCAGGCTTCCGCAAAGCGCACGCTGCAATAGGTGACCATGGCGGCGGCAATGGTTAAGAGGCGGGCGTCGGTGACGCGGGTTGCGGCATTCATCAGCATCTGGGCCAGGCGGCGATCGGGATCGATGTGCAGATGGAAAAGCAAGCTTTGGGCCAAGTCCTCAGCATGCTGATGGAAGGCAAGCAAGGTGATGCCGAGTACCAGGACAGCGATTCCTTTCAAAGCCTCGAAGCTGGCGACGGCGCGTAATCCTGCCTTGCTGCTTCGCTCGTCTACCGCTTGCGGCACTGGCTGAATGTGGGTTGCGGTAGTCCCCATGATCCGATGCTCCCACAGTCTTTGCATGCGCTATTCCCAGCGGAGCGCGATCAGCGGGTCTACGCGGCTGGCGCGACGGGCGGGGAAGTAGCAGGCGGCGATTGCGACCGCGAACATCAACGCGGGGACGCAGATGAAGATGAATGGATCGATGGTGCTGATGTCGAAGACGAGGGTTGACAGCAGGGGCCGCAAAGCGACTGCCGCGAGCAGGCCAAGGGCCGTTCCCATGGCGCTCAGCTTCATTCCGTAGCGCACGATCATTTTGAGGACCTGAGATGTGTGCGCGCCGAGGGCCATTCGGATACCGATTTCGCGGGTGCGCTGCGCGACAGACCAGGACATTACGCCATAAATTCCGACCAGGGCGAGGATGAGGGCGAGTCCGGCGAATGCGGCCAGCAGTCCCATAACCCAGCGACGAGTACGAGCGGAGGCGGCGGCGATCTGATCCATGGTGCTGATGTCTGCGATTGCGATTTCAGGATCGATCGCGTGGATCTCGCGGCGGGTAGCGTTGGCAATGGCCAGGGGATTAGCCGCGGTCTTCACGATTAAGTAATTTGGCGCGAGACCTGGGAAGTACAGATCCATGCTGGGCTCCGAATCGAGACCGAAGTCTTTGACATTGCCCACGACGCCGACGATGGTGGACCAAGAGGGCTTGGGACCCCACGGGCCAGTGACGAATTTGATGCCGACGGGATCTTTGCCGGGCCAGAAACGGCGGGCCAAGGTTTGGTTGATGATGACTACGGGCTGATTCAGATCGCGCTCAGTAAAGAAACGGCCGGAGCGAATGGGGATCTGGAGGGAGCGGAAGTAATCCGCGCTTACGATTCTGATCTGGGCGGCCGGCAAGGCATCGGGATTGATGAGCGGGCTTCCAGGAACATTGAAACGAGTCGTGTTGGCGCGTTCGGCGATGAGAGGCAGGGCGTTCGAGAAGGCAAGCGATTGAACCGTTGGAAATGGGAGAATGCGCTGCTGGAGGCGATGAAGCAGGACATCCGGTTTTCGAGAAGGCGGCACGTAGATGCGCAATGCGAGGACGCCATTTGGATTGAAACCGGGATCGACATGCATTAGACGGAGGAAGCTTTTGGCGAGGATGCCGGCTGCAATCACAAGGACCAGAGTGAGGGCGAATTCGAGAACCACAAGGGCTCCACGGAGAGTGGTGGCGCCGCCGGGGGTTGCGGATCCGGATTTGATTACTGTGCCCGGCTCAGTACGCAAGACTTGAAAAGCCGGAGCGAGTCCGAAGACGACGCCGGTAAGAATCGATATGGCGGCGAGGAAGAGGAGGACTCGGGAATCGATTGCATGACGCGCGGGGACGACGATGGCAAGGCTCCAGTTTGCAAGGAACAAACCGATGACGCCACCCAGCAAAGCGAGCACGATACTTTCGGTGAGCAGTTGCCGGGTGAGACGCCAAGTGCCGGCGCCGACGGCAGCGCGAACCGCAATCTCTTTGGCACGCCCGGTAGCGCGGGACAACAAAAGATTCGCAACATTAGCGCAAGCGATGAGAAGAACCAGCGAGACTGCGCCAAGCAGCATCAAGAGGGCGGGACGAATGTTGGCGGTGAGGTCATCCTGCAGACCTGCGACTTTGATACCCCATCCGGTGCTGGTCTTGGGATGCTGCGCGGCAAGACGGCGGGAAAGTTCTTCGAGACGCGCGCGGGCCTGCTCTTTAGTCACTCCGGGCTTGAGCCTGGCGATGAAACCGAGTGCGTGACGCACAGGATTTGTGAGTTGATCTCCAAGCAGGGGTCCCGGCGGCAGCCATAGATCGGCCCAATCGGGAAGCTGAAAATCGGCCGGCATGATTCCGATGACGGTGAATGCATCGTCATTCAAGTGGATGGTCTTGCCGACGATGGATGGATCGGCGTGGAAGCGGCTATGCCACAAACGATTGCTCAAAAGGACGGAATGAGGATCTTCGGCGCCGGAAAAGGCGCGGCCGCGAGAGGGCCCGATGCCGAGTAGAGGAAAGAGCTGCGCGGATGCAAATGCGGCATGAGCGACGATGGGCTCGGAATCGGATGCGGTCAAGTTCAGGTCGAGCGGGACGTAGCGGTACCAGGCAGTCTGCTGAAAGAGATCGCGTTGCTGCTGCCACGTTTCGAGCTCCGGCGGAGAGATTCCTACCTTGTCGAATTGCGGCAAATAGGTGTCCCAAACGGTTAGAAGTTGGGAAGGATCGCGGAACGGCAGCGGCTTCAAGATGACCGCGTTAACGAGAGAGAAGATGGCGGTGTTAGCGCCAATGCCGAGGGCGAGGGTGAGGACTGCGATGGCTGTAAATCCGGGAGACCGCGCCAGAATGCGCAGAGCGTAGCGAACGTCTTGCCAAAGCGTATCCATTTGCTGGCTCCGTAGTCGTTATTCGTGGCGAAGCGCGATCATTGGGTCCAACCGTGCGGCACGGCGCGCTGGAATATAGCAGGCCAAAAGGGCTGCGGTAATCAGCACGAGTGAGACGGCTATGAGGGTCAACGGATCACTCGCCCGGACACCGTATAGCAAGCGCGAGAAGCTCGACAGCAGCCGGGCGAGAATCATCGCGGCCACTACTCCGATCAAGATGCCAGTAAGAGCCAGGCGAAGTCCCTGGGAGATTATCATTTGCAAAACATTTTGATTCTTTGCGCCGAGGGCCATGCGGATGCCGATCTCATTCACGCGCTGAGTGACCATGTACGAAAACACGCCGTAGATTCCGACGAACGCCAACAGTAAAGCCAGACCCGCAAACACTCCCAGCAGAAGCATGGGAAGGCGCTGCGACGACATCGATTCTGAAAATAGATCGCGCATCGTTTGGATGTTGTAAACCGGCTGACCGCCGCTCGCTCCATACACCGCGTTCTTGATGGCAGGCATCACAACGGCAGGATTGAGCGGAGTACGAACAGCGAATGTGACGTCGCCGCGAAAGACGGGTAGCGCCTCATCGGGAAGCTGATACAAGGAGAAGTAAATCTGCGGTTTCTCGCCTCCCGAGCCATCGATCCCATGCTGTTCGACGTGGCCGACGACGCCCACAATGCGAGCGGAGGTGGGGCGGTTTGCGCCCCAATGAGGAATGGTTAGGGTGTGACCCAGAGCGTCGCGATCGGGAAAGTAGGTGCGCGCGAGGAGGCTATCGATCAGAACAACCAGCTCGGAATTAACGGTATCCGCCCGGGTTAGAAAGCGACCGCGGAGGAGCGGAATTTGCATGGTGCGGGGGTAATCGGGACCAATCGGGTAATAGGTCGCTCGCGGGATCTCCGCCATGGATGCGGGCTGGTGTGGGCCGAACCAGAACGGGCCGGAGTTGTCGCCGCGGCCCAATGGCACGAGCGCTGTCATATCCGCGGACTCTGCGCCGGGAATCTGGCGGATGCGCTCGGTGAGTTGCCGATATTCGGCGCGGGTGCCTGACGCGGTCTGGGTGACCGAAGGTGAAAGTCCAACTTGGAAGGTGATGACGTGCTGCGCATCGAACCCAGGATTCACTTGCGACAAGTGGCGTATGGTCCGGAACAGCAGGCCAGCACCCGCCAGTAAGACCAGCGCCAGAGCCATTTGGATCATCACGAGACTGCTCTGAGCGCGACGATGATTGCCCGTCGAACCGCGGCTTCCCTGCTTCAGCGCCGCTTCGAGATCGAGTTTCGAAGTTTTCAACGCGGGGGCGAGGCCAAACAGAACGCCAACCGCAATCGAAATCGCAAAGGTAAATAAGAGGACCGAAGCATTTACGGCGATGTTCTCGCTGCGCGGCAAGCTTGGCATCATAGACACCGCGGGCTTGATTCCCCAGGTTGCAAGCGCTAGTCCTAGAACTCCGCCGGTGAGCGAGAGAAGCACGCTTTCGGTCACCAACTGCCGGACGATTTGCGCGCGGCTTGCACCCAGCGCGGCACGAATCGCAAACTCGCGCGCGCGGCCTGCCGATCGCGCCAGCAAAAGGTTGGCGACATTCGCACAGGCGATCAGCAGGACCAAGCCAACAGCTCCCAGCAGCAAGAGAAGCGTCCCGCCGACGTCGCCGACAAAAACTTGCTTCAGCGCAAAGATAGATATTCCGAGGCCTTTTTCTGTAGTGGGATTGAGTTCATCGATATGCTCCTGCAAGGTGTTCATTTCCGCCTGCGCCTGGCCTAGGCCCACTCCTTCTTTTAGGCGGGCGATAGAGGCGATGTCGTGGACGGTGCGATCACTGCGGAACAGTGGATCGGTGCGGCCTATTGGGGTGTAGACGTCGGCGGGCAGATCTTCAAAGCGAAATGCGGGCGGGAGAACGCCAATGATCGTGTAACCGGCTCCGTTCAAGGTGAGGGAATGCCCAAGAACTGCGGGGTTGCCGTGGAAACGGTGTTGCCACAGACGATTACTAATGACGGCTGCGGGCATGCCGCCGATCCGATCTTCCTCCGGAGAAAAAGAACGTCCGAGGGCGAGATTCACACCGAGAGTGCTGAAGAAAGCTGAAGAGACTTCGTAGCCGTTAACGTGCTCGGGCGAACCGGGATTCGTCAGGTCAAAGCCGAGCGGCATGAAGGCCGCCATTTGCTCGAAGGAGCGGGCATCGCGCTGCCAGTCGAGGAAGTCAGGGTACGAGAGGTAGGTCGGGTATTTAAGAGCTCGATTGTAGAGCAAGACCATAACCAGGCGGTCCGGCTCGCGGTAGGGCAGCGGGGAAAGCACAACGCCTTCGACCACGCTGAAGATGGCGGTGTTAGCGCCAATGCCGAGGGCGAGCGTGAGGGCTGCGATGACCGTGAATCCGGGAGACCGCGCGAGAATGCGCAGAGCGTAGCGGATGTTTTGCCAAAGCGTATCCATTTGCCGGGGCGTACCTAATTAGGTTACGAAAATGCAGGTCGCTTACGCTTCCGGCTCAGGTTCAAGCTTTTGGGCGCGCCGTTCGAGGATGGCGCGGTTGTGCGAGCAGACCTCGCAGTCGCATCCGCCTCGCTCTTTGGGCCTGGGCAGATTGCCCACGCCGGTCGGGCCGATATGGCCGGTGCCGTTGGCCTTTTCGCGCTCGATTAGGACGAGCCAGGTATCGACCGTCATGCGCTGAATGCCGCACATGCCGATTCGCCGCCTCTCTTCATCCTTGGTCGCCCAGTGATATTCGGGCGGAACACCGTTGACGAAATTGCAGCGACGATAGACCAGCTCCGGCGGCGGGTCCATGGCTTTGCCCTCTTCGATGAGCTGCTCATTGGATGGCTGTACCCAGGTACAGGTTTTTCCGTCTTCCACGGTGATCTCAAGCCACTGTTCCATGATCACGATCTTGCGTTGGTTCTTCTTGGCGTTTTGTCCCTGGAAGGTTTCTTGAGCGAGAGTTTTGGGCTCCGCGGGAACGGCGAGTTTTTTGTTGATGCGCTGGATGGTGGCGGCGTACTGAGACCTGCTTTCAGTCACGGCTGCTTGCTCCTGAGAGACGTCCACGTTTAGAAGCTGCGCTTTGTAGATCTTTTGATCAATGATCGAGTCGAATTTTTTGCTCTCCAGCAGGTGTTCGGCGCGCGTCTCGAAAAGACCAATTTCAGTAGCATGAAGCTGGTCTTTTGTGCGGTGGAAGTCCTTCTGGTCGTTTTTGGCGACTTTCACGCGAGCGTCTAATGCGGCCATGGCCCGGCCCACCGAGCGCTCGGCCGTGGTTTTGTAGCGGAGCGCGAGCTGAAAATTCTTGTGCTGCTGGTCAGTCCAGCTAATGAAATCGACTTTCGCAAGTTCTTGTTCAAGTTGAAGGTACCTCCTGATATTTCGTTCCAGAAACCATTTTTCGAGGATGAGGTGCTCGACGAGCTCGCGCGTGGCGTCGTCTTCGGGATCGTAGGCGGACATCCAGCGGTCATATAGGATGTCGAAGTCTTCCTGGCGCTCGCCGGGAAGGAGCAGGATTTTGGAGCGGCAGCCGTGGGTGACGGAATTCTGGCTGGAGCGGGCCTTACCCTCGGAAGTACGTGGACCGGTTGAATGGCCGGGATGTTCTGCGTTGGGCAGCGGGCCGTCGGAGATTTCGAAATCGTCGGGGGCGGAGGGGAGGGAAAAATCGTCGGGCGAGGTGTCGCGAACGCAAAGTTGCTCCAGATCTTCCATGACTTTCGCACCAGTGTTCGCATAGAGGATGTCGCGGAGTGAGGCGGAATGCGGGTAAGTTATGGAATCGGTTGGGGAAAGTTTATTTTTTGAAATTGGGATGAGGCGGAGGGGCGGTAGAAAGGGCGGCGATGGGGCGTTTTACCGAGCGAACTGTCCGGTTGGGTTCGTTTTTGCATTTTGGAAGCTATCCGGAAATCCTCCTTCCGATCTATATAGTGACCGTATCGGTTTCCGGATACTTTCGTGGCGACTTTAACCCAGCTTCTCGACGTATTGGCGGCGTCCTACGGCGAGCAAACGGCACCATGGCCGACTGACCCTTACTTGTTTCTTGTGTGGTTGCACTGCGGATACCCAGCTAGTGAGGCAAAGTGTGCGAAGGGGTGGGAATCATTGACGAGTCAGATCGGGGTCGATGTCGAGCGTATACTCAAGGCCAGCCCTGCACGGCTCGCGAGCGCATTGAAACCGGGGGGAATGGTATCCGAGCTCAGGGCGATGCGTCTGAAGGAAATTGCGGAGCGCGTCCTCAAGCAGTACGGAGGCGATTTACGTGAGGGATTAAACGGTCTGTCTGTTGCGCAGGCGCGGGGCGCGCTCAAAGAATTTCCGAATATTGCCGATCCGGGGGCGGACCGAATCCTGCTATTTGCGAGGATTTCACCAGTGGCAGCGGTCCCGTCTAATTGCCCTCACGTTTTGGTCCGTATCCAGGCAGGCCAAGAAGGAGAGAACTATGGCAGGACATACCGCGAAGCGCAACAATTGATGGAAGATGGGCTGCCGCCAAAATTCGATTCGAGGACCCGAGGTTACCTGCTGCTGAAGCGTCACGGGCAGCAAGTTTGCAAGAGTTCGAACCCAAAGTGCGATATTTGCCCAGTAGCAACGAATTGCGCGTTCGCCGCCGGTAAGCTGCGAGGCCGGCCAATTTCCGTGAAACGGACAAAGCGCTCGGCTAACAGCGAAGTATAGATGCTAGTCTTCACGACGCCGCGAGTAATCGCCGATGTCCGCGGGTCTCACGCGCCGGCCAGGTGTGCGACGTACTCGATGGGACTGCCACAACCTTCCACCTTCGCTCCCAGCCGTTGCAGTGCGTCTATGGCGAGCATCCGCCTATGGGCATTGAAGGTAATCACGTCCGCGAACATACCTCCAAACGTAAAGGTCTCGGGCGGCTCGCACAACGCATCGACAAATGTGTCCTCCCAGGCGCTTCGATTGCGCACATCTGTGAGGACGCTGTGAAACGCTGCATCCGCTTTGTCCATACGCGCCAGCATGGCCGAAGGAGTTCGATCTTCCGGCGGCGCATTGTCCAACAAGGGCATGCTGCCGGCTGTAAGCGCCGCGGCCCAAACTTCCTTGGTTTGCACCATTCGGTCCAGAATCTGGCGTAGACTCTGATCCGGGCCATCCCACGGAAAGACCTTCATTTGGTTTTTCAAGGGACGGTCAAGCTGTTCATCGTTCAGTGTCTTCGCGAGCTCAAGAAGACGCCGCGTGTGCCAGGACTCCTGGCCGGAGAAAATATCAAAGAGATCCATGGATCGATCAGTTCCTTTCGTGTCATCCTTGCCAGAATAGTGATGAATTCCGTTCGTCGTGTGCAGGTGAGTGTACGTCACGCCCATACGGCGATAAAGGCTCGGTGAAACCTTGAACGCCTTTCGGAAGCCCTGGTGAACGCTTCGAGCGGTCCGTAATTTGCGTTAAGACCGATGACTGTCACCGAGAGTTGAGTACGAGACAGCTGCCATGCCGCTCTTTCCAGCAGCAGTCTCCAACGCATGGCCACCGGTGTTTCCTCGATCATTGCTCGGAACACGCGATAAAACTGCGTCCGGCTTCGATAGGCGTGGCGGGCGAGGCCCTTTGCATCTGCTCCTGGTCGGGCGATTCCAGAACTACTCCGCGTAGCCGTTGCGCTTCGTCCACACAAGGAAAAATACCATTTGAAGCCCACGTCCGCCTGATCGGGAGTCCCAAATCGCCGTAGGGGATGAGGCGCTAAAGCGATTCCTTCGATAGACTGCGGATGGGGTACGTACATCCGATACGCGGCGATTTGCCTCTTTTGCGCGGTTTCGTTTGCGGCGAACCCAGTTGCTTCCGCGCATTTCACCGGCGGCGATCAGGGCCGAATCCAGATTGATGTCAAAGTGAATGGTCAGGGGCCCCTTTCTTTCGTGTTCGACACGGGGTCGATGAATATCATCTCGCTCGATCTAGCGAAACAACTTCGGTTGCACGTAAGCGGCCAACACACAATGCAAGGCTTTGGCGGGTCCGTTGAGGCCGCATCGGCAATCTTGAACTCGATCAGCTTGGGCGATTTGACGATGGGACAGTCGGAAGTGACCGTAATCGGGAGTGGACCGTTTAGCCCGCACGGCCTCGTCGGCATGTTGGGCCGCGAGTTCTTGAAGCAACTAGTAACTCGGGTGGATTACGAGCATGGCACGCTAGAATTCTTCGATCCCGCTAGTTTTGCGTACGCCGGACGTGGGGCGCGGCTGCCGCTTACCGCACGCGGGAACGACCTCATGACTACTCGCATCCGAGTATTCGGAACGGACGCTGAAGTCCAAGTCGACTCGGGATCCGAGAAGTCGCTCGTGCTCTTTCCCAAGTTCGTCCGCAAACACACTCTGCACGCGGACGTGCAGGCGATAACGGGTTACGGCTTCGGTGGGCTCACTCGGGCCATGATTACGCGGGCGCCGAGCCTAAAGATGGGAGATTTTGAGATACAGCATCCTATCGTTTATTTATCGACGGATAGCAACGGTATCGAAGCTGGTTCCGCGGACGGGAACTTCGGGGGCGAGTTGCTGCGCGAGTTCACGTGGATTTTCGATCTTCCGCATAGCTCACTGTACGTCGAACCAAACTTTTGGTACGGCAAGCCGGAGCTTGCGGATAGATCCGGCATGGTATTAGACACGCGCGGCGGCCCTGCAAGAGTGCTGTTTGTTTACCCTGGTTCACCAGCGGCAGATGCTGGAATCGTGGAAGGCGATGAGCCGCGGGATGGCAGTGGCAAAGAATTGACCGGCGAACAGTGGCACGATCTCCTAGATGCCTCACCGGGGTCAGTCATTCGCATGTTGGTGAAGCACAACGGACGCTTCAAGAGCATTTCGTTCGCCCTTAGAACGTACATGTGAGCGCGTTCTGTCGAACATACAGATTGTGAATCAATATCGGAATTACGTAAACAAGATCCATGCAGGGAATTAAGGCAGTTTTGTGAAGGAGCAACCGGGAGCGACTATAGGTTTGCGCCGAAGGCGAGAAGACGACCATCACAATCCTTCACTACAAACTCGCGCGATTTCCACGGCATGTTGGCGAGATGCCGAGTGAACTCGACGCCTCGGGCTGCATACTCAGAATAAAGCGCGTCCGCATCTTCGACGGATAGGTAGACATCGAGCAGTTCGTCCGAATATTTATCGGGATTGGTTGTGGGCGGCTCGGCGCAGCGGAAATGAATCGCGTGCCGGTCGCGCGCAATTATGGCATAGACTGGCGGATCTTGCCACGTGCCCAGATATTCAAAGCCGAGCTTATTTTTGTAATAGGCGAGAGTGGCGGGAATGTCCGTGGTGAAGAACTCGGGCGCGATCTGACGGATCATGAATCAAGTCTAGTGTAGATATATGTCGAGGCCCGATTAGGCTTGCCGGGTTTGCGCGATGCGTGGTTCTCTTAGATATCGCCCCGGACCGCTTCGCGACATCTCGGGAAGTATTGCCGGCGAATTATCTCTAATGAATCGGAGTCAGCACGTAGCTACCCGGGCGTTCGGATGGCCGGATTGTCCAGCTTGGCGCAAGTTGCAGAACCCATCCGGGGCCTCGAATTGGGCGAGCTTCACTGTCAACGGGCGCTGGGATGCGCAAAGAACGGTTGTCGGGCGAGACTAGCGCTCCTCCGGACTCCACCTCCAGCTTCCCCCAATTTGCAGCGAATGTTCCGTTCGGGTAATACGTGCCATACGGCGGCATGGGGACTAGCGTCTGAGGATTGAAATTCCTCCTCATTTCTGGCGCACTCGGGAATTCGAGTGTTGGTCCGTCGAGAAACTTCTTTCGCAACCGGCTCAAGAAGACTTGCTGTCTTTGCTCACGCTCATCCTCGGCCGACAGTACCGCGCGGTAACCGTACACGGCCGCACGTTCAGTCGCGAGCCGCGGGAGATCCGGCCCGAAGTGCACATTCAAGGCTGAGATCAGTAGGGAATCGAGCGAGGGCGCGGATGACGCGCGCTTGCGCCACTCCGGCGCATAGCGGTCCAGCAATAGTCCAAGCGCGGGACCCACGGCATAGCCGAACGAACGCGCAAACGCATTGCTATCTTCGAAAGCCTCAATCGCACGTGCCTCGCGGCTGATGGTCTCGCCGGTTTCCCGCAGTGAAACGAAGACGCCCGTGTACTCTGCCAGGCCCTCCTGCTTCTCCATTGCTGCCTCCATTTCCTCGGTACCCGGGCATAGTCGATCACGATAAGTTCGGAAGAGCGTGGCGTCGACCGCACTCTCACGCCCGGCGCTGCCGTCCGATCGCAAAGCGCGGGCGAGAGCGCGCAGTTCCAAACGCAACCACACACGCCCTGGTTCCGTATCAAGAGACGGATCCGGTGCATCCGACGCGTTCAAACCGAGGCCGGGTTGAATGCGATGGAACGATTCATGTGCGAGCAAAGCGAATCGCACGAATGGATCGCTTGGCAGAGGCAGCAGGATCATCGCCCATTCACGGCCTTGCCAGGCAATCGAGGTATTCGCTGGCGTGAATTGTTCCGGCAGTCTGCCGATGTAAACGCCATCGCTTTTTTCAAATTCAGCGCCGGCATCTATATTGGTGACCACCGAATGGGTTGAGGGATCAACCAACAGAGTCGGCCCGCATAACGTTGTGCCCCACAAGAACGTGTATTTGTCGCAGACGTTTATCCACTCCGTCAAAGCTTTGATGGCCGCATCTCGATCTATTGAGGCTTGTCCCGCATTGATGGTGGCGGCGGGCAGGAACACAAGTAGGAAGAAAAGGATCGCAGGACGCATCAGTTCACACCGAAGTCATATATTCGCAAGCTACTATAAGCGACTCGTCCCCTGGAGCAGGGTTTGCGGTTAATCAGGCGCTAGTCTGGGCGTACTGCCGGCGAAAAACTTCAGGCCATTCCCACGTCCTATCAATGCGGCTTGAATGTCTTCCCGGTCTCAAGCAGAGTCTTCAGGCGGGAGAGAATACGTGGCCATCCATCGGCGCAGGCAGCGTAAGTGGTGTCATCCTCGGCCCACTCGTCATGTGTCACCGTTACTTTGGTGGCTTCGGTCTCGGGCACCAGTTCGATAGTTGCGCGTGACGCCTTGTCATTTTGGCCCATTGCGAAGGTGTACTGAAAGACTTTCGGCGGATCAAACCGCAGGACCTTCCCATGGACGTAAGTCATGGGCTTGCCGTCGGGTCCCGCACCCACCCATGCGACCGAGCCACCAGGCTTAAAGTCGGCCTGAAGCTCGGCGCCTGAGAAGATGATGCGGTTCGACTCGCGCGAGACAAAGCCTTCCCACACCTTCTCTGGGGTGGCGGCAATGTAGAAGATATATTTCAGTGGTGCTTGGTGGGCCATGATTGCGCTGACTCTCCTGGGCCATCTTATATCACCGGAAAAACCCAGCAAGGTCGCCTGGATTCCTAAATCCTTCCGCGACTTATGAGGATTTGTGTGCAGGTGGTCGCAAGCGTGTTATTCGGCGAGGTTCCGAGTAGCTAATGGGAGCACGTGGTTGCTCGCATCAGCTTGCCCTCAGGCCGATGACCGGTGTTGAAGATCGCGAGATTTTTCTCCTGCTGACTCATGTCCGGCACGCAGAAGTCCTGACGCACAGAGTCCGGAAGCAGCTTCGCGTCGTACGGCTGCTGGGTGCGCTGGATATTCATCACGTGCGGGTCGACCTGCGGCTTAGGCGTGTTTCCGGCAGCCTTATCCCCGGGGTATTGTGTTCCAAAGATCTGTGGCCGATTCACCGCCTGAAGATAGCGATCGAGTGTCGCGGCGGCAAGCCACCTGTCTGCCGAGCCCCCGCGGATCAGTGCTTCGACTGCAAGAACATGCGCAAACAGAAACTCCTCCGGCGTCTGTCCATGCTGAAAGATCAGCGCAGCGTCAGAGAAGTCTTCGCCTGAGGTAAGCTTCCCCTCTTCAAGAAGCTTGCGGACCTCCGCACGGCGCGCATCGCCATGCCGGTAATATTCCGCCGGCGAAATATTCCCCGGATTTTCGGACTGATCTTCAATCTCGAGTTGATGGACTCGCGAAACCGCAGTCGTGGTCGGAGCGGCGCTTTGCGCGGACAATCCGATCGATCCCAAATTCAACACGGCAACAGCCAAAGCAAGCATCAGAATTTTCATACCCGGTAGCTTACATGAGCGGCCCTTTAACGCTCAAATCGATCCGAGTGCCGCCTCGGATCATTTAGCCTTCAGCCACTCTCGATGAGTAACGAGAATAGCGGCCTAGGATAGATCTACCCTGGGTGACTACAGCGGACCTATGGCGAACGCACTCTTCTGAGACGACGACTCCAGGTCAGCATTGGACAGTACGCCGAGAGCACCCTTGTCATACTGGACCTCAGGCGGGCAATGGCGGATGCGGATTTCGAGTGGATCAGACGAGCCCCCCAAGAGTGGACCGCCGCTGGATAAAGCTGAAGCGATTGAATTTGTCCACCGTATCCTCAGGGCGGCTGCAGACCGTGACCTTGCTCTTCTCGGCAGTCTGTACAGCTATTCGGCCGTAGCTGTCAGCCCGGTTTTTGGCGAGATACTTGGCCGCGACGCAATTCTTCGTACGTGGGAAACCTTGTTTTCAACGCTGAAGGACGTCCGCGTACAGGTCTCCGACATCCTTGTCGATGAACAACGCGTTGCCGTAGTCAGCAACATCAGCGCCACAACGGATCGTAGCGGGTGGTTCGGTTTCCCTGCACGGGGCGCGAGCGTTGAATATCGAATGCTACTGCTGCTCACAATCGTCAACGGCGAAATTGTCCGTGATGAGCGCATATATGACGTTGCCAACGTCCTAAAACGGCTGGAGAAAGCCCGTATAGATGAGGAACTCAAGACGGCTGCGGAAGTGCAGCGAGCATTATTACCGCGCACCGCCTACGTCGGGCCTCTTTGCCGGGCTGTGGGTAAATCGAGACCCTGTCGTGCTCTTGGCGGCGATTTCTTCGAGTTCATCGATCTTCCTTCCGGCGATCTGGGACTAGCGATCGCAGATGTCGCCGGCAAAGGTCCTTCCGCCGCCCTGCTTGCCGCTTTGATTCAGGGCATGCTCATGGTAGAAGCGGTTCAAGGAGGAGGCCCGGCTGCAGTCGTATCGCGGATTAATGCGCGTTTGGCAGCGAGGCGCGTCGAATCTCGCTTTGCATCGCTGACATACTGTGTGGTCTCGCGCGAACGGCAGCTTGCTTACTGCAACGCAGGACACAACCCGCCCGTTCTGCTGTCGTCGCATGGGGTTTTTCGGCTTGATGGTGGTGGGCCTATCCTGGGGGCGTTTCCAGACGTCGCATTCGGCCAGGAACACCTGGCGATCAAGCCGCAGGACTTATTAGTAATGTTTACCGACGGAGTAACAGAGGCAATTGACACGCGAGGTGAAGAATTTGGAGACGACCGGCTGATCGCCTTACTTCGGGCGGCGGCACCGGTCCCAAGTGCTCTGCTTGAGGATGTCTTCCAATCTGTTTACGAGTTCTGCGGCGGGGCGGAACAGCAAGATGATTTGACCGTCACAGTCGCTGAGTTTCTCTGATGTGAAAAACGGATAACCGCCCACTAACGCTATGACTCTATCCAAAGTGACCCGGCGCTCAACGCCTCCCCCCACCCCCAGCCTTTTTGCGCAGTCGGGGTTATGGATCGAGCAGGTTTGGCAGGATATCCGGTTTTCGGTACGAACGTTACTAAACAGCCCCGGCTTCTCGCTCATCGCGGTGTTGACGCTCGCGCTCGGCATCGGCGCGAATACGGCTATCTTCAGCCTGATCGACGCGGTGATGCTTAAGACATTGCCGGTCAGCCATCCGGAGCAATTGATGCAGGTGAACATGGCCGGGCCTGACATTTGGGGCATTGAGAGCCCGTTTGTCAGCAATCCGGTCTGGGAGCAACTGCGCGACCGCCAGGATATCTTTTCCGGACTGTTCGGCTATGCGGTTGCACGGTTCGATTTGTCCGCCCGAGGCGAGGCTCGCTACGTGCAAGGAAACTATGTATCCGGTCAGTTTTTCGACACGCTGGGTCTGCGCCCGATCATCGGACGAGCGATAACAACCGCCGATGACCGCCGGGGTTGCCCTGGAACCGCGTTACTCAGTTATGGTTTCTGGCAGAGCGAATACGGCGGCCGCGCCGCCGTGGCGGGCACGACCATCTCATTAGACAATCATCCCTTCGAAATTCTAGGCGTGATCGGACCCGGATTTACTGGCGTGGACGTCGGCCGGGAAAGCGATATCTACGTACCGCTCTGCGCCGAAGAAATTATCGGCGGGGGAAACGGCTTGCTGGACGGCCGACGCGGCGGATGGCTTCGTGTCATCGGCCGCCCGAAGCGTGGCCTTTCGATGAATCAGGTGGCGGCACGGCTCAAAACGCTCGCTCGCCCAATCATGGAGGCAACGATCCCACCGAACGTAAGACCCAGCCAGCAGGAACTCTATCTCAAGCGTACGTTCGACGTTCAAATGGCAGCCAATGGGCTTTCCAATATCCGTTCGAAATACCGCCGGTCACTGATGGTGCTGATGGCTGATGGTCGGGGCGGTATTGCTAATAGCGTGTAGCAACGTGGCTAATCTCCTTTTGGCGCGCGGCGCGGCGCGTCAGCGGGAGATCGCGATTCGTATGGCGCTCGGATCGGGGCGCGGTCGTCTGGTTCGTCAACTGCTAAGCGAGAATCTGCTGCTGTCGCTTACCGGCGGGGCGTTGGGGATTATATTCGCGCACTGGGGCGCGCGGCTGCTGGTGGGACTTCTTGCCTCGAATGTCTACCGCGAGAATCAAGTCTTTCTCGACCTGAGCATCGATTCGCGCGTGCTCGCGTTCACCGTTGGCGCGGCCGTTCTTACCGGTCTACTGTTCGGGCTTGCCCCAGCCTGGCGTGCGACGCGCGTTGATCCGCAGTCGGCCATGAAGGCGAATGGGCGCGGCGTGACGCTGGGCGGCAAATTCGCGCTCGCCAAAGCGCTGGTGGTGGTCCAGGTGGCGCTCTCACTGGTCCTGGTGGCCGGCGCAGGATTGCTGCTCACGACCTTCATCCGGCTCGAAACGCTCAATCCTGGTTTCGAGCGCGCGCATGTTCTGCTAATGGATGTCGACCTTGGCGAAAGGACGACTCTGCCCGCACGGCGCGGTGAAGTGTTCAGACAAGTGCTCGAACATCTGCGCGCGTTGCCCGGGGTTCGCTCCGCCAGCGATTCCGACGGAACTCCACTCGGAGGCGCGGTGGACGCTTCCTATTTGCAAATCGATGGCGACACTTTCCCAAGGAACGAACGTGAATTGGTTTTCTTGAACGAAGTAAGCGACCGGTACTTCGAAACACTCGGTACGCATCTTCTTGCGGGACGCGATTTCAGTACGCACGATGCCGTGGACTCACCGAAGGTGGCGATCGTGAACGAATCTTTTGCGAAGAAGTATTTCCATGGGCAAAATCCGATTGGCCGGCGCTACCGCGCGGAGCAAGGCAACAAACTGGGTGACCCGGTCGAAATCATCGGCTTGGCACGCGACGCCAAATACCTTGACTTGCGGGAGGATTTTCGTCCTACTGCTTACGTCGCGGCGAGCCAGAACGCGAAGCCGGGCAAAATCGTCACGTTCGAGCTGCGCGCCGCCGGTAATGCGACGGCCATGATCCAAGAGGCGAAGCGTGCGGTCGGCGCGGTCGATCCCGACGCTTCCTTGCAATTCAGAACACTCGCCGGGCAGGTGGACGAATCACTCGCGCGCGAACGGCTGCTCGCCACGCTCTCGGGCTTCTTCGGTGGGCTCGCGCTGCTGCTTGCAATGCTCGGACTATACGGCGTCACTTCGTACAACGTAAGCCAACGGCAAAATGAAATCGGAATCCGCATGGCGCTCGGAGCTCAACAGTCGCGCGTACTGCGTACGGTATTGGGAGAGGTGACGATCCTGATTGGAATTGGTCTGGCAATCGGATTGGCCGCAACGGCGGGCGCCACGCGTCTCATTGCGAGTCTTCTCTACGGGGTCAGGGCAAACGATCCCTGGACGCTTTCTGTGACTGCTGCGATCCTAGCCTTGGTGGCTCTGATAGCTGGATTTCTGCCCGCTCGCAGAGCTTCGCGTCTCGATCCGATGAACGCTCTTCGCGAAGAGTAAGCCAGGAATATGGTCGTGATTTAGCGACCTCTCATGGTCGAAAGCTCATTTTTCGAGAACAATCGACCATGAAGAAAAACGGCGTCGATCTTTCGCGTGTTGGAGATTTCCTTGAGTGGGTCCCCGTCCAGGAGCACTAGATCCGCCGTCTTGCCCGCTTCGACGGTTCCGACATCTTTCGATACACCCATTTCTCTTGCCGCATCGCGAGAGGCCGCTTGCAGAGCCTGAAGGCTCGGGGCGGACGGTCGGTTCCGTCGATAATCGTTACGTTGGTGATAGCGATCATCTTTTGCCCTAGAGCCGGATTGACCGCGGTGGCGGCAAGAATCAAGGGTCCGCATAGCTGTCGCATCATGTTGATGAATACGGTGAATCGAATTGTGTAGTTCCTCTGCCGTGGACTTCCGCTGACCATCCGATACAACCCACTCAAGGCCAAGAATTCGGTGCTTTCCGAGCGTGAGCAGGCGGGGGCCACGTAGCGCCGGCCGTTCTTTTAGGGCCAGCCGCTGAAAAATCGTGAGCGGACTAGTGCGGTGAACAGACTAATGCAGTGGAGTCACGCAGGCGGTCCAACTTATGTCATTTCGTCGATTTTTGGAAAAGCAGTTCATCGATATCATTCAGTGGAACGAGCCAGAAGAGGGCCTTCTGGCCTTTCGCTATCCGATAGTGGATATGGAAATCCAGAACGGGGCGCAATTGACGGTGCGAGAGTCGCAAATGGCCGCTCTGGTAAACGAAGGCAGGATTGCCGACATCTTCGGGCCGGGGCTGCACACTCTGAGCACCCGAAACATGCCGCTGCTGACAGACCTAATGAACTGGGACAAGGAGTTTCAGTCGCCATTCAAATCGGAGGTGTACTTCTTTTCAACGCGGCTTCAGATGGATCAGCGCTGGGGAACGAGTACGCCGATCACCATTCGCGAGAAGGAGTTCGGGGCGGTGCGGGTGCGCTCCTACGGAATTTATTCTTATCGGATTAGCGACGCACGGACATTCTTCAAGAATGTGAGCGGGACGCGCGACGTGTATCGGGTAGAGGATCTCGAGGGGCAGATTCGCGAGACCATCGTTGCCCAGCTAACAGACGTGATCGCACCGAGCGGCTTGGCCTTCCTCGATATGGCGGCAAACCAGGCAGCGCTGGCAGACAAGCTTTCCGCGCAAGTGAAACCGGCCTTTGTCGCACTGGGACTCTCGCTGAATACATTCGCGATAGAGAATCTTTCGCTCGCAGACGAACTCCAGAAAGTTCTGGATCAGCGGATTGGCGTGAATATGGCAGGCGATCTGGGACGCTACACGACAATATCGAGGTAGCGCAGTCGCTTCAAAGCGCAGCGAGCCACCCGGGCGACGGGGCAGGAACAGGGGTGGAATTGGGCGCCGGAGTGGCCATGGCCCAGACGCTGCTGAATACCATAAAGACCCCAAGCGCTGTTCCCGCAGGCGTGGCGGTATTAGCTGCCGGGACGAGGCCCTGCCCGCAATGCGGTAAGACTATCGCCGCGGAGGCGAAATTCTGCCCCGAGTGCGGGAAGCCCCAAGCGTGAAGGTGACTCGGTGAATTGTCCGAATTGCGGTGCGGCGATGCGCTTGCGGGATGGCGACGAGTGTCTCAGATGCGATTACTGTAAGAGTTTGCATTTTCCGGAAAAAAACGAGGAAGGCGTAGGTCTTCTGGGGGAGATTTCCAGCCTTGCATGCCCGGTCTGTGCCGCGCCACTAGAGCACGCTGTGATCGATCGCCATCAAATTCTCTACTGCACTCGCTGCTACGGAAGCCTGATTTCGATGCCGATCTTCGTCTCGCTGGTGGACGATCTTCGGGCACAACAGAGCGGCGCATCGGAGATGCCGCATTCTCCGGATCCGCAGCAGCTTCGACGCAGAATCAAATGTCCGCAGTGCAAGCAGGCAATGGATACCCACTATTACTGCGGGCCCGGAAACGTCATCATCGACGACTGCTCGCGCTGTGAACTTAACTGGTTGGATAAGGGCGAGCTCATGCGCATCGCTCGCGCGCCGGATCACGCTCGTGTCCCCGATCATTCGATCGAAAATACGATTAGGTAGCGCCGCTCCATAGAGTGGGAAGCGGAATGTATCGCTGCACCGCGATACAAAGAAGTTATGAGCGCCTTAGGAGTAAGTTCGGGACCGCAGGCGGCTAAGGTGATCGAATGGCTTGTAGCGGGAGATCCGGCCATTCGTTGGCAGGCGCTGCGGGATTTGGCCGGGGCTGCAGAACGCACTGTCGAGCATGAGCGGCGAAAGGTAGCGCGCGATGGCTGGGGCGCCCATCTGCTGGCGAAACAGGACCGGGAGGGCACGTGGGCTCGCAGGCTGGGGTCGGATGGAGGACTCTATTCGCCAAAGTGGATTTGAACGAGCTACGTAAACTGCTGGATGATACCGGGCTGCGAAGATATGAGGCTTCTCGAGATCTGCCAGCGAGACTCAGCCGGCAAGCAGCGAAAGGCGTGGAAGCTTCCTTCTTGTGGGAAGGGGCAATTATGGCCACCGCGCTCGCAGCGGCGCTCCTGGTGATGCGCTCGGCGCGTATCAACTATGGCGCCACCTGGGTAGCGATGTGCGAGCACGGCAGATTCAGCGCCACGTTGGTTCATGTTATGCGGAAGGTCAGCATTCCCTGCGAGCTGTAGGAGCACCCTCCTTTCCCTCATAATTTGCAAACCGTAGTGAAGCCCGGCGTCTGGATCCGAGCATTGCCGAATCCACCTTGGCTTGCTCTGTTTTGGATACTAGGTGTCTTAGTTTTTTATTTGAGGCATGTGGCCGGTTTGCTACGATACAGCAGATGCCCGAGCGGGTGTGAATTGTGCGTCCGGAGCGTGGCGCAAACTTGTGCGCTTGCGCGTCCACTCTCACGGATAAGTGTGCTGATGGATCTTGCTTGGCAAGTACGCAATGGTCATTGGCCATTCCGGCCGTTGATTCTGATGCCCGTCGGCGTATCGCCGGTTGCCAGCCGGGACAGATAAAAGCCTTACTGCTGCATGAACTCGGCTCATATCCGCCCCCACGATTACCGGTGAAAGCGGTAAAGCCTTGGTGGATTGACTGCTTGTTTTTCCACCCAGCGATGTGGTGGATTTCCCGAATCATTCGTGCCGGGCGCGAAAACTGCTGCGATGATGCCGTCGTTTCAATCAGCGGCAATGCGCCTCGAACACGCGCCTGCGCTCACGGCAATGGAACAAGACCGTGGGCCGGGCAAGAACCGGCTATCGCTGCTACAGGAGGAAGTCTCGCATGAAAGGCATCCGACGACTGCTATTTCGAAAGGCTTGAACGGCGCTTGGACGCCGTTCCTTGCTGCCCTGATCCTGATTGCGACCACTGCTGTGGCTCTGGGCGCGTGGCAATCGGACCTGCAGAGCTCGGCCGCCGGCTCAGTTACAGATGGGCCGCGCCGACCAGAATTCCAAATGGCTGAATGAGGACGTGGTCTACATCATCGATGATGCAGAGCGCGCTGCGTTCGCTAACGCTAACGACTAACGAAGAACGGGAGGCGGTTCATTGAGCAGTTCTGGCTCCGTCGGGATCCTACGCCGGGCACGCTCGAAAACGAGTTCAAGGAAGAACATTACCGCCGCATCGCGTATTCCAACGACCGTTTTCGGACGACGTCCGGCAGGCCAGGCTGGCAGACGGATCGCGGCCATATGTATATCGCTTACGGGCCGCCGGATGAGATCGAGTCTCACCCCAGCGGAGGACCAAACGTTCCACATCCATTTGAAGTTTGGACCTATCGGCACGTGGAGGGCGTCGGCAATAACGCTGTCTCTCGCGTTTATCGACCAGACGGGGCGAGGCGATTATCACCTTGCTCCCGGGAACGCCCGGTGAAAAGAAGTCGACGACTTGCAACTAATCGGGGTGACCTACCAGCAGCGGTCTAACGGTCAATTTACGGGAATTTATCGTGAATGCGTGTCCTGTCACGGGTTTTAATTGGGGCGATTTCTGGTACGGCGACGCCAGATCAGCCAGATGTCTAAGACAAGAATTACAGCAACGAAATAGGGCAGGTGCGAAACGGTCCACAGGACGGTTTGAATGCGGGCTCGAAGGAGGGTGACCGCCTTAATGGCTGCGGCTTGAATTGTGACGGCTTGATCCCAACGGATGGTCTTTAGGCGTGCCAGGTATCCTCGCCGAACGCATCCTTCCAGGCTGTAAATGCCGACGACGCTTGTAAGGTGGCTTGCGACGATTAGGTCGCGGGAGAGCTCATCCCAATTCAGCGGCGCGAACTTGGCCGACGGTTCGGGATCACCGCTGGTGGTGCCAATCGCGATGGCCTGCGCGTCGGGACCATACTTCCAGACCAGAGCCGAATCGACCGCGGGATTGAAGCTGCTGTAAAGCATCAATACCTCGCGGTTGCCTCGGACATCCACTATTCCAAACAGCCGCTCAAGAAGCGTGGAGTGGGCTTTGCGTTCGTCCGCGATGAAGGGGAACTGATAGGTCTCGACCGGGTAGCCGCGAGCTTGAATCTGCCTGATGAGGGCTGAATACGCAGCCCTGGCGCGGCTGACGCGTCCGGCATCGAAGCAGCGCCGAATCAGAGTCGCAGCGAGGCGCAACTTACTACCCTGTGTAACTGCCGCGAAGTCCTGAAGACTGGGTTCTATATCGAGGCCAACGCCCGCCCACTGTAAACCGTAGTCCGCGGTCCACTTTTCGAACTCGGCGAAACGAGCCACCGCGTCACCGGCGTTGCCGGCATTCAAGTAGTAACCCTGCTCCTTCGGCAGCGCGATCCAGGCGGTCACGGGAATGCCCGCTCTGTTCAATTGCTGGACCACTTGTGCGCGGCCGGGGCTGAGATCACTCAGGGCAAGCGCGACGCCTGCGTTTAGGTCTTCCAAATGAGCGGCAATGCTCGGATTCGAGAATAGGGCTTGCAGGGGAGCTGTAGCCAGCTCGCAGGCGAACACCAGTTGAGGATGAACTGCAGGCGCGCCAGCGATACGGACATCGCGCGCGACTGAATCGCCCGAATGGGTGGCGATGAATGTTTTGGCTGTAACAAATAGGATTACAGTTGCGACCAGCTCAAGGACAAAAATTAAAGACCAGAGAAAAATTCTTATAGCAGCGCGTGCAAAGACTCGGAGCAGGGGTTCGCGCACAGGCTTGTCGCTTCCCAGCGTCTCATTTCTTTACTGGCTTAAGCTTCGCGGTGGCACAATCGAATCAGCGATGAGATTGCACAGTTCCCGGCGTAGATTCATAGCGAGTTTGGGAGCCGCGGTTGCGGCAGCGGTACCGTCTCGAGGCTTGTTCGCTGCGCCGGGCGGAAGAGCGGAAATTCGATTCGGGTACACCGCCATGACCTGGGGCAAAGCAGAGCGACAGGCGATCGAAGACATCTCCGCGGTTGGGTATCAGGGGATACAGTTCCGAATCGACGCGGTCACGGAGTTCCAGCCGGGCGAACTCCGTGAGTTATTGCAGCAGCACAAACTGACTTTCGTCGCTCTCTCGAGCGGCGAGGTGTCCATCGATCCGGCAGTTGAATCCGCGCAGATTGAGGAGCACACCGCGCATGCGAAGTTTGTCCATGATGCAGGCGGTCTTTATCTGCAGGTACTCGACCAACTGAAGCCGTATCCACGCACGGTTACGCCGGAGGAATGCAAGCGCCTGGGCCAGTTGCTGACGGAGATTGGGAAGCGTACGGCGGATCTGGGCGTACCGTTGGGATATCACAACCATCTGAATACGATCAGCGAGCATCCCGCCAATCTCAAGATGGTGCTCGAGGCTTCCGATCCGAAGTACGTGAAGCTGGAGCTGGATACTGCGCATTCCGTTGCGGGCGGCGGCGACCCGGCTGCGGCGATTGAGGAATATCACGACAGGCTGCTCTTCCTTCATCTGAAGGATGTGGTGGATATCCCGATGGGCACGGATAATGCGAAATATCCATTTAAGTTTGTCGAGCTCGGGCGCGGCAAGGTGGATCTGCCCGCCGTGTTCGCCGCCCTCGACAAAGTGAAATACCGTGGGTGGGCCGTTGTGGAGCTGGATCGCGTGCCCGACAAATCAAGAACACCGAAGGAATCGGCCACGATCAGCAAGCAGTATCTGGAACAGAAAATTGGTGTGAAGGTCTAGAGCCGCTCATCGCGAGAAGGTGAGGCCGCGCCCAAGAACAAAAACGAAGAGTAGGCTTGCAGCGATGGCGGTGGCGATCCACGCAATGCTGCGCCGGATGGGCCCGGCTTGCGCTTCTTTTCCGCGCGTCCATCGTCGCATCATGCCAGGCAGGCTCAGCAGGCCAGCATTGGCTCCCAGGGTTGATGGCAAAGCAGAAGCTATGACGTAGAATAATCCCGCAGGATTGAACAGGCCTCCAATCCCAGCCAGAATTCCATCCGTGAAGTAGGGCGTCCAGCACAAGCGGCGAAGCCTTTTTGAACTTCCATCCGTGTCACGAAACGGCTGCAGCTGGATGCCTACCAGCAGCATGGATGCATAGTACGAAGCGATACCAAGCACCACGAGACCAAGCCGCCACATCCAATGGGGCTGCAAGCCTCGAATGACCGCGGCCCAATCACCGAAGTTGGCGACACCAGAAAAGAAGAAGTAACCGGTGGCTGTAAAGAGATTGCCCGCCGTGGCGAGCACGAGGAAATAGCGGGTAGCGGGTCGATAGCGCCCGGGTCGCAAAAGGAGCATCCAGAAGATCGCAGCGAAGAGAAGATTTACAAGCGTTCCATTCGCAGAAATCCAGCGAGTATCGATGTCGCTCTGCAGCGCGACAGTGCTGAGAGTGATGCGATGCGCTCCACTCAGCCAAGCTGTGACACCGTGGCCGAGTCCTTCGTGCAGAACGTTCTGAAGTATGCAGGCAAGCGCTGAGATGGCAATCAGCGTGGGCCGATCATCCACTACTTGCCTACTTCGAGGATGGTGAATGAGCCGGCTACCAGCGGACCGCGGCGGGGCCGTCCACCGGGCGTATCAGACGCGGGTGCGGGACCGAACTCGGCACCGATCAACAGGATGTGATTGGTCTTGCTGTCGATGGTCATCGTCTTGGCGGACGGCATCGTTTTCACGTTCTGTTCCACTTCGAAGGCGGTCGGGCTGTTCTCTTTGATAACGGTCAGGGTCCCGTCGCCTTGTGAGCTGAATGCTTCCATGGTTTCGGGCATGAAACCTGCGCCATCGACGCCCGTGCCGATCGGCAAAGTGGTGATGATTTTGCCATCGCGGGCGCTCATGATCACGCTGACTGCGGGATTGCGGCACTCCACAAAGAGGATTTGGTTCTTTGCGTCAAACGCCAGGCCAGCCGGTGTTTTGTTGTCGCCGAGATCGTAATGCGCGGTCACCTGCATCGTCTTTGCGTCCACAACCGCGACATTGTTCTTGTCTTCGATATCAATATAGAGATGACCCTTGCCGTCGGTGGCAGCCTGTTCCGGCGCGCCGCCGAGGTCGATGGTTCCGACGACAGAACCATCTTTTGTATCGATCACCGTGGCATTCGGCGCAGAGTGACTGAGGATATAGACACGCTGGTTGAAGGGATCGAACAGAAGGCCGTCGGGATTGCCCTCGACGTCGATAGTCTTGATGACCTTGAGGGTTTTGCTGTCCCACATGACCACTGGTTTGCTGGTCGCGAAACCGTGATGAGATTTCGGATCGACAGCCGCGCCATGCGCGCTCATATCCGGGATCTCTCCGACGGGCTCGAGCGTATCCAGATCAAAGATAGAGATACGCTTCGTGGGGCCGGAGCGCGGCACGTACAAGCGGCGGCCATCGGCATCCGCGTAGACATAATCGAAACCGCCTTCGCCACCGACCTTCGCGGTCTTCAACACTTTGTAAGGTCCTTCCGTGGGGCTCTGTTGGGCAAACCCATTGGCAACCGGCAGCATGATCGCTGCTGCGCATATCAGGCAAATTTTTCGCATGCGAAATCTCCTCGATTGAGTATAGGCGGGTGGGTGTGATCTTCTAAAAGAGGAGAGGCCGCTGGCGTCAGATGGCGATTGCAATGCTGTGGCAGGACGTTCGCTACGCATTGCGCATCATGCGGCGTACGCCTGGATTCACAGCCGTTGCGGTGCTGTCGTTGGCGCTGGGCATCGGGGCGAATACCGCCATCTTCAGCTTGATCAACACGCTGATGCTGCGCCTGCTGGCGGTGCGAGATCCGGAGCAGCTCGTGGAGCTCCTGCAGAAATACCCGGGCGAGCCGCGCGGCAACGGCTTCTGGTCTTGGCAGAGCTATGAGCATTTTCGCGACTACAACCACGTCTTCTCGGGATTGATCGGTTTTGGCGCGTCTCATTTTTCCGTGCGCGGTAAAGGCCTCGAACCGGAGGCATTGAACGGCGCATATGTAGTTGGAAAGTTTTTCCCGGTACTCGGGGTAGAGGCCGCAATCGGCCGGCTGATTGGGCCGCAGGACGATCACGTGGGCGCTGATTCGGCCGTGGCGGTGGTGAGCTGGTCCTACTGGAAGAGCAGGTTCAATCTGGACTCCTCCATTCTGGGCAAGCAAATCATTGTGGACGATGTGCCAGTGACGATTGTGGGAGTAACGCCGCGAGACTTCTTTGGATTTGCAGTATGGTTCAAGCCGGACGTTTGGGTGCCGGCAGCGATGGAGCCGATGATCGGCGGCATCAGCCATGGCGGCGCGGGTCATTTGCCGCTGGCTTTGATTGGACGGCTGAAGCCGGGCGTGTCCCTCGAGCAGGCGCACGCGGAAATGACCGTGCTGTACCGCTTCACGATCGAAGAAAGAGCCAGCCACAGCAAAGATCCGCTGGTTCGGCAATTGAAGATAGAACTGGAGCCAGCGGGCACCGGGATGTCGCAGCTGCGCGATCAGTTTGCAAAACCACTACTGCTGCTGATGGTGGTGGTGGGCCTGCTATTGCTGATCGCGTGCACAAATTTGGCGAGTTTGCTGCTGGCGCGCGGGGCTGCCCGCCAGAACGAAATGGCAGTGCGTATCTCGCTGGGCGCCGGGCGATTTCGTTTGGTTCGCCAGGGCTTGACTGAATCTCTGCTGCTTTCCTTGGCGGGCAGCCTGCTCGGCATCGGGCTGGCGTATTTTGGCGCGGATGCGCTGGTGCGGATCATCTCATCCGGACGGCAGATTCCGGGATTGCCTCCTCACCTCGATATTCCGGTTCGGCCCGATGCGCACGTGCTGCTGTTTACTGTTGGGATCGCATTGTTGACCGGCTTGTTGTTCGGACTGGCACCCTCGGTACGCGCCTGCGTGATGAGTCCGATGTCTTCGTTGCGCGACAGCGGAAGGGCTAGCGACACCAGGTTCCGCAGCTTCTTCGGGAAGGGCCTGGTGGTGACCCAAGTGGCTTTCTCGGTGGTGCTGCTGAGCGCGGCGGGTCTGTTTGTGCGGCACCTCTCGAATCTGGAACATGTCAACTTGGGATTCCGGCGCGATCACGTTTTACTCATCACTCTCGATCCGACGCACAGCGGGTACAAGCCCGAACAATTGTCCCGCCCGTACCAGGAACTGCTCACGCGCCTGAACACGATTCCGGGCGTGCGCTCGGCCACTGTCAGCGCGCCTACTCCGATTTCGGGCGCGGGAGCGAGCCGTTTCGCAACGGTGGAAGGCCGAGCGGAGAGACCTGAAGATCGCCGCTATCTCTCGATAATTTGGGCCGCCCCGAAATACTTTGAGACCCTTGGCATTCCGTTACTGGCGGGTCGCGACTTCAGTTTTGAGGATCAGGGCCGTCCGCGCGTGGCGATCATCAATCAGGCGATGGCGCGACATTACTTCAGCGGCGACAGTCCGCTGGGGAAGCACATCACGTTCGATGGGGACAACAAGCCGTTCGAAATCGTTGGGGTGGTGGGCGATGCGAAGTACTACGAGATACGCGAGGCTGCGCCTCGTACGATCTACATCAATGCGTTTCAGGATTGGCAGGCACCATCGAATTTCATCCTGCGGACGACTATGAGTGCGTCGGCGGTAGTTCCGGAGGTGCGTCGAGCTGTGAGTGAATTGCTGAAGACGGTGCCCGTGACGCGTGTCACTACGATGGCTGAGCAGGTGGACGCTTCCATCGTTCCGGAGCGGCTGATCGCGATTCTGTCTGGGGCTTTCGGCGCTTTGGGCTCTCTGCTCGCGGCCATTGGGCTCTACGGACTGTTGGCGTACACTGTCGCGCGCCGTATAAACGAAATTGGCATCCGGATGGCGCTGGGGGCGAGGCGAAGCGACGTGATTCGGATGATACTCAAAGACGCGCTCATGATGGTCTGCGCGGGCGCGGTAATTGGGGTTACTCTTGCGCTCGGGGGCGAACACCTTGCGGCGCATTTGGTCGAGGGCCTGCCGCTGAACAGCGCAGTGCCGATCGTGTTTGGCCTTGCTGCGATGATTGCGCTCGCAATAGTTGCGGCCTATATGCCGGCACGCCGCGCGGCCGGAGTGGATCCGATGGAAGTGCTGCGACACGAGTAGATGCGGCCGCTTGCGAATCGGCAGACGACAGAAAGCGATCGTCTGCCCCACCGGCTACTGTTGAGCTCTGCGCGCTGGTTCTGCTGACGGTTGTGCGCCTGCCAGTAGGGTGACCTCATCGTTGCCGAGGTCCTCTAACTTCTTTGGTACGGCAATTATCAGGCCTGTGTTGCGGTGAAGGATGGCAATGGCTGTATCTCTTCAAGCCGCAGCCGAAAACGGTCGCGCGCCTGCATCGGAACCCGGCGTCTCACCGGCGTGACCGGAGCACGTTCAAGCGCTGTCAACGCGGAACCCTCGTGGTCATAAACATAGTTCAAACCGTGGTGGTCCATGACCTTAGAAGGAGTTGCGGGCGGGTCTGACCAAGGAGGAGTCGATGACAATGTGGGGTCGAAGAAGGTCATCGGTTCGTTTAGCGCCTGGCCTGGGTCGCCGGGGAGAAACTGGGCAGGAAGATAGTGCGAGGAAGAAGGTTGTAGCTGCTGCCATACGGCCCATAGGCGGTCTATGTTGCAGTGATGTAGAAAGAATATTGGGTCGTTAGGGGAAGTGCTCGGAAGCATCGTGCCAAGATTGCCACCAACCCAAAGGTGAACGAGATTGTGCATGCCATCGGGGACCGTACTCCCCGTTGGAACATACCAACCTTCCAGCTGGTTACGAAAGCTTGCCAGGGCTGCGGTATCGTTCCATGGCGCAGCATCGTACGCTGGCTCCGCTAAGGTCGAATTCACTTCAGCCACTGTTGGCAAACGCGAGAAACCCTCACAAAGACCAAAGCCGCGTACAAGATGATCAAACAAGTCCTCGCTGAGATTCAGTTTCCAATTTTGCGAACCCGCGAATGGGCCGCTGGTGACAGGCCCGTCGGCGCCATCTCCGCCCATAAAATCCGAGAGCCAAGGCGGCCCGATCGCGATTGGTCGACAGACCAGTCCCAGTATGGAATTGCAAGATTCACGTCGCCGGAAATCATCTGCAAATCGCGCTCAAACTGATATAGGAGTTCGCGATGCCACGGCAAAAAGGCCGGGCATCGATGGGCCCACATCGGCATTCTCATATCGGAGACCAAGGTCCAGTTTCCATTCGCTACGGGTTTAGCCGGATCGTTGATACTTAGCTCGAGCATCGCTTGCATATGAATGTATACGTAGTCGTCGTAGCGGCCAGTTGTCGGGGGCGCGAATCGACTTGGCGCGGTCTTTAATTTCTTGAGTGCATTGACAAAATCCGCTCGTTCAGGCGCAGTTAACGAAGAGGCGTTCTTTCTGACGGTCATATTGGACTACTGAATTCTATCGAAGGCGTGCCAAGTAGGGGATGATGATCCGCTACTTCGAAGTAGCCACCGATCTGAAAAAATGGTCTTCGCGAGCGTCTGATGCCTGGGCAAGGGAATCCCGCCATGACGCCATGTAGCTAGCAGGAGAAGGATGGGACCATTTGAAACTGCCGTCGAATTCTACAGGTATCGAGAGCCATATCCGCGGGAGTTCTTCGAGAGCGTAGCGGCAAGGTTGGCGCTCACGCACGCGACGAGGCTGCTCGATGTGGCGTGCGGGCCGGGAAATCTCGCGATTGGATTCGCGCCGTTCGTGGGAAGCTGTACCGCGCTTGACCGTGAACCTGAAATGCTGCGAGCGGCGAGGTTGGCAGCAGCCGATGCGAAAGTCGATATCAGTTTTATCCAGACACGATTCGAGGATTTGGATTGCGGGGACTGTTCTTTCGATTTCGTGACGATCGGGCGAGCGCAGCACTGGCTCGCGCGCGAAGCGACGCTCGCAGTGCTCGAGCGGATTGTCGCCCCTGGCGGCGCGATTGCGATTTGCGGGTCAACGGTGCGGGGTTCACATACTAATCCATGGGTCGCGAAGTTCAAAGAGGTACGGAGGGCGTGGGCCTCGGATCCGGACGAGTCGCGATACAACATCAATATGGATGAGTGGTTCGCGCTGTCGAGGTTCCGGAAGAGCGATGAGATTCGAGTGGAGCACCGGCAGCGAGTCACGATTGATGAGTTAATCCGGCGCGCGCTTTCGTATTCGATTACTTCTCCGGCTGTGCTCGGGAAGGGACGGGCGCAGTTTGAGGCGGAGATGAGGGCGGCGCTGGAGCCGTTTGCGCGAGAGGGAGAGATCGAGGAGGAAGTGGTGGCGAAGGGGACGGTTTTTCGATAAGTGCGGCTCAGGTGAATGCGCTGCGGCACGAGTGAATGTCGTGTTCCCGGTTATTGTGTCAAGTGCTGCGTGCGGCGCTTGTCGTAGCGTTCGGAGCGGGCGTGTAACGTGACAGCGGATTCAGGAGCCGCCGGCGATGGCGCCCACTACCAGGAGAGGTTCAGCGCCGGTCGCGATCTCGCTGGGTAGTGGGGCGTCGGGCAATTCGTGGGATAGATCCTGTTGGCAGGCGAAGAACCTCACAAATGCCCGGCGCTGTTGCGTGACGTGATCGCGGAGAGTGCCGCGCAGCATCGGATAGCGGGCCTCGAGTGCATCGAGCACTGAGCGCTGCGTGACTTGGCCCGTAACATCGAGCTTCACCTCGCCGTCTACCTGCGCCAGGATTCGGAGATGCGCCGGGAGTAGGACTCGGATCATTGCAGCGTCTGGACTTCGACAGAAAGCACGGCCGGTAGGTCCCGGACGATGGGAGTCCAGTTGTCTCCCGCATCAGCGGAGGCGTATACCTGACCGCCGGTGGTGCCGAAATAGATTCCACACGAATCGAGCGAATCGACCGCCATGGCGTCGCGCAATACATTGACGTAGCAGTCATGTTGCGGCAGACCTTTGGTGAGCGCCTCCCACTCGTTTCCGCCGGTGCGGCTGCGGTACACGCGCAGCTTTCCTTCGGGCGGATAGTGCTCTCCATCGCTCTTGATGGGGACGACATAGATGGTCTCGGGCTCATGCGCGTGAACGTCGATGGGGAAGCCGAAGTCGGTTGGCAAGTTCCCGCTGACCTCTTTCCACGACTCGCCGGCATCGTCGCTCCGCATAACATCCCAGTGCTTCTGCATGAACAGAACGCCGGGACGCGATGGGTGCATGGCGATGCGGTGAACGCAATGGCCGACCTCGGCTGTCGGGTCGGGCAGGAATTCGGAGCGCAGCCCACGGGTGATCGGGCGCCATGTCTGGCCGGCATCATCGCTTCGAAACACGCCCGCGGCCGAGATGGCGATGAAGATGCGCTGGGGATCCTTCGGATCCAGAAGAATGGTATGCAGGCACATCCCGCCGGCGCCTGGCTGCCAACGGGACCCCGTGCCGTGGCCGCGCAGCCCGGACAATTCCTGCCACGTCTTGGCACCGTCGGTCGAACGGAACAAAGCGGCGTCTTCGACCCCGGCGTAGACTGTCTCCGGATCGTTCAGCGATGGTTCGAGATGCCAGACGCGCTTGAACTCCCAGGGATGAGGCTTGCCGTCGTACCACTGGTGAGTGCCGGGGACGCCATCGTACTCGAACTTGTTCCCCACCGGCTCCCAGGTCTTGCCTCCGTCGTTCGAGCGCTGAATCACTTGACCGAACCAACCGCTGGTCTGGGACGCATACAGCCGATTCGGGTCGGCGGGCGATCCCTTGAGGTGATAAATCTCCCAGCCCCCAAAATGGGGACCGGCGACGTCCCACTGCTTACGCTTGGCGTCGGACGTCAGGATAAATGCGCCCTTACGTGTACCTACTAAAACGCGCACACCGCTCATGTCTTACTCCTTTGGTCTTTCGAGGCAGCACCCTCGCAGTTGATCATCCAGGGTATACCAAATTGGTCCACAAGCATGCCGAAGCGATCAGCCCAGAAGGTTTTCTGCATCGGCATTTGCACTGTTCCATTTTTAGATAATTCCTGGAATACGCGTTCGGCATCGGAGGGATCGTCAATCGTCAGGTTCACGGAAAAACCCCTCGGTTTCCCATAGTGCTGAGGCGGAGCGTCAGAACCCATCAGGATTGTGCCGGCCACGCGGAGGCTGGCATGCATGATTTTATCGCGCCATTCAGGCCGAGGCGCCTCCCCCGCGGGCATCTCGGCATGAGTCATCATCGTTTCGATTTTGCCGCCGAGGCAGCGTTCGTAAAATTTGAAGGCCGCCTCGCATTCGCCATTAAACATTAGATATGGATTCATTTTCATTTCGAATTCTCCAGTTACGTGGTTACGGGCTTCTCGTTCAGGCGGGCACGCATGCGCTCCTCTGCTTGGCTCAGCTCGGGAGTTAACGCGGGACCAAAGTCCGAGGCTTCAAAGACCTGACGAATTTCGATCTCGGACTCTCCTTCAAACGGGTTAGGGCAAGGACAACGTTTGACCCATTCGATGGCTTCTTCTTTCGACTTCACCTGGAATAGCCAGAAGCCGGCGATCAGCTCTTTGGATTCGGTGAAGGGGCCATCGGTTACTATGCGCTTGTCCCCGGAAAACTTGACGCGCGCGCCTTTCGAGCTTGGTTGAAGGCCCTCGGCAGCGAGCAGGACGCCGGCCTTCATCAGCTCTTCGTTGTACTTTCCCATTTCAGTAAGAAGCTTCTCGCTGGGAAGCACACCGGCCTCTGAGTTCTTGTTCGCCTTAACCATGACCATAAATCGCATTGCTGTTGCTCCTTTTTGTTTTTAATCGGGTGCTCTACTGCTCAGTCGAACGACCGTCCGACAGATCGACACGTCCACGGATTTATTTCTGACCGGACGGCAGGCCAGCGATTTCAACCACCGGACGAATTTCAACTGTACCTACGCGCGCCGAGGGGATGCGGGCTGCGATTGCGATGGCCTCGTCAAGGTCTTTGGCATTGATCAAAAAATAGCCGCCGAGTTGTTCGCGCGTCTCGGCGAATGGTCCGTCGGTTACAAGCTTTTTGCCATCACGCACGCGGATGCTGGTTGCGGTCGACGTTGACTGCAGCGGAGACGTGGCCAGAAACTGTCCATCCCGCTTGAGCTGATGCGCAAGCTCAGTCGACTCGGCATAACAATGCTGCCGTTCGGCTTCGCTCCAGGCCTGTTCGTCAGAGTAGATCAGTAACATATATTTCATTCGTTATTCGTAACCTCAATAGGTGAGTCGAACGGCGGGCGCCAGGATCGACACTGCTTCGGCAAAATTTCTAAAATCGGGTATGGACGCGGACACCAAAACCGCCATTGAAGCAGTTTATCGCTCCGAGTGGGGCAGGATTATCGCCACCCTGATTAAACTTGTGGGGGATTTCGACTTGGCGGAAGAGTCGGCGCAGGAGGCGTTTGCCGCCGCCGTGGATCAATGGAAGACGGCGGGCGTCCCTGAGTTTCCGCGCGCATGGATTATTGAAACGGCTCGCCACAAAGCCATCGATCGCATCCGGCGGCGGGAGCGATTCGCGGAAAAACTGGAATCATACGCCGCAGACGGCCTGCTTCGAACCATCGAAGTGCCGGAATACGCGACGGACGAAATTCCCGACGAGCGGCTTCGGCTGATTTTCACCTGTTGCCATCCGGCGCTGGCCTTAGAAGCGCAGGTGGCGCTGACTCTTCGGACGCTATGCGGGCTTGAAACGGACGAGATTGCGCGGGCTTTTCTAGTGCCCGGCGCGACCATGGCGCAGAGGCTGGTACGCGCGAAACGCAAGATTAAGGAGGCCGGCATTCCGTTTGTCGTGCCTCAGACGAGCGACATGGCTGAGCGCCTGGACGCGGTGCTCGCGGTCATCTATCTGGTATTCAATGAAGGCTACGCGGCCACTCGAGGCGGGCCGCTGGTGCGGACGGATCTATGCGCCGAGGCTATCCGTTTAATACGCCTGGTCAGAATGTTGATGGGTTCGAACTCTCCGGCGGAAGCTACCGGTCTGCTTGCGCTCATGCTTCTTCAAGACGCGCGCCGCGATGCCCGTCTCGACGAGGCTGGCGATCTGGTCGTGCTGGAGAAGCAAGATCGCGGCCGTTGGGATCGGCGGCAAATTGCGGAGGCATTGCCGCTGGTGGAAGAGGCTCTTCGGGGCGGGCTCGGTCCCTATGCCCTGCAAGCCGCGATCGCTGCGCTACACTGTCAGGCGGCGCGCTCTGCGGACACGGACTGGGCTCAAATCGTGCGCCTGTACGATGTTCTGGAACGCTTGCAGCCCTCTCCCATCGTGTTGCTGAACCGCTCGGTGGCAGTTGCGATGGTGGAGGGTCCTGAAGCAGCGCTGCGAATCATCGATGCACCCGCTGCAACCAGCGATCTCGATAGCTATCACTTACTGCACGCCGTGCGCGCAGATCTGCTGAGGCGAGCCGGGTCATCAGACGAAGCGGCGGAGAGCTACAGGCGAGCACTTGCACTGGTCACGAACGATAGCGAGCGGCGATTTTTGGAGCGGCGGCTGCGGGAAGTAGAATCTTCGGCGTGATTTGGATTTTATTGATTCGTTATCTGGCGGCGCACGCCGATCAATGCAAGCGCGCCCAATCCCGCGGCCAACAGTCCGGCCATTCCTGGCTCGGGAGTCGAAGAGGAAGGAGTGCCGTCAATCTCGAACTGCACCGAAATCCCTGGGAGGACTGTCCATGGCGCAATACCGTTTGAAGTATGAGAAGCGTCGGTCTGAACAGCTGGAAGGCCACCCGCGGTCCACCCTATCTGGCCCGCTGAGCCGAAAGGCGTCATTACCAGCCAGTATTGGGTTCCGGCGGTAAGCGCGAGCGGTGCAAAGCCGGTAACTGCGACAACGCCGGGCGGCGTCGGAAATAGCGGCGGCGCCACGTCCGTCCCTAATGTCTCAAGACTCGATCCGGGCGCACCGCTGTTATCGGAGTAGAGGAACAGGTCAACCTCCGGAGTGCCGCCCGCACCCTGAGCCTTCACTTGCGCTTCGTTCATCGTGGAGTTTACAGCCGCGGTGAATGCCGCAGCGATTGATTGGGGCCCAGTGACAGGCACACTGGGGCCTAAGACCACGGCCGAACCGGAGTTGGTGGCGGTGATGTTCGAGAAAATCACGGCTGACCGCAGCGGACTCGCGGCCGCAAGCAGGCACGCTGCCGCTAATCCCACCAACCCACAAGTCCTGTGCATGAAAAGCCCTCCTTTTTTCCACCTACCCGGCTTCCAGTACGGGAACGCAACGTTTAGTATACGGCTTCACGCTGCTTAACGAGCGTCGATTGCTTGCTGAAGGCGCTTGACCGCTTTCGAGGGGCCGTGTACGCCCGTCACCTTGAACTTCTTTCCCCGGCTCTTGTTGTATGAAATGAAAAATTCTTCCACCTGATCGATGAGAGATTTGTTCACCTCTCCGATGGATTGAATGTTCTCGTGGCTGTAGGAGTGCACCGCGATACCGATGAGACGATCGTTTTCAGTGGTCGTGCCGTCCTGCGTCTGCTGCGCCTCGATTACACCGATTAAGCGGACCGTCAAAACACATCCGACATGCGCGGGCTCGTCCATCAGGACCATGACATCGATAGGATCTCCGTCATCGGCCACGGTAGAAGGCACGAAACCGAAGTCGAAGGGAAAGCTGAGTCCTTCGGGCAGCAAGCCACCTAAAGTGAATGCCTCTACCTTTGGGTCGTAGTCGAATTTATTGCGGCGTCCCTTCGGCGTTTCAATAACGACGCGGCAGGTTCTATTTTTTTTATTCAGTTCATGGGGCAAGCTGGCGAGGTCCATTTAGAGTTCCAGCTTACCCTGATATTCCATATCCTGCAGCGGGAACTTCTTTCGGATCTCTGCGCCATTCGTGGCGAGGCGGAATTCGACGCTCTTATCAGTAACCTTGATTGGATCAGATTTGGAGAAATGAATCAGCATTCGACCATCGCTGCCCTGGTCCAGTTCGACCTTTGTGGGAGTGAGAGGATCATGGCCGGAGCGGAGTATCGACGCTGAACTCTTCACATGCTCCTCCAAGCGCTGTTCTTCGGCCTGGCTGAGGGTGTTGTCCGAATCAGCCGACGCAGCGCGCCCACCGACAGCAGTAATCGGCAGCCCGATGACCGCGATGACATATTCGTCCAGAGGCTTGAAGGATGTGAGATCAACCGTCTCTCCGGCTTTCTTTGCGGCGGCCATGCGTACGATCAGCGCGCTTTGCCACTGAACGGTTACTACCATCGGTCCGGATTTCGAACTGCTGCTGGGGCTGCGGCCTCCGCCGGAACTGTAGGTTCCCTGTGGGCGGCCTCCGCCCATTCCGCGCCGCCCCATTCCACCCGCGCCCGGAGGCATCTGCCCGCTGTTACTGTTCGAGCCGCTGCCCGCGGTCTGATTTCCCAAAGTATTCGAGCCCTCGTCTAAGAAATTCATTTTCAGCGTTTTAGTCCAAGGCGAGTTGTTGAGGATCTGGTAAACGTCACTGCTGGTCCATTGGGATGGATCGCTGTTGTGCAAATCGGAAAGCGCGAGGAGCGCGCTGGTTCCGAGGGTGACTGTGAATAAGAGGAGCGGAGAAATGCGGCGCACGCTGATGTGACGGTTGGCAATCCCGGCGGATTACAACCTATTTATTGATCCGGCGCTATGCGGTCTGCGCAATGGCCGCGCGGAGCTGTTTGAGGAATTCCGGCACGACTACATAAGGATCGTACGGTTTTCCTTTCGGCGAGAGCGTTTCAATCGGGAGATAGCCGCTATAGCCCGATTTTCGGACGATCTTTATAAGCTTTACCAAGTCTGTCGGGATGTCGCTGTCCTCGCCGAACACGCTCTGCTTGACTTGCCAGTTGAGAGCGTGCGGAGCGACTAGCGCCATATCTACATAAGGATCGCTGGTCTTGAAGTAGCCGGTATCGACGATGGGGCCACACCAATCCGAGCCGACGGCTTTAATAAGGTCCAGGAGCTGCTGACCGGTCTTGAGAAAATCGCCGTGGTTCTGAACGCCGATGCGAACGTGGTACCGCTGGGCGTGATCGGCGCATTCCCTGAGATCGGATGCGATCCATTCCTGGACCTGGTCTCTGGTAAAGCCCTTGGCGACCGTCTCCCAGGTCTGACTTCTCATCTGGGTGTCGGCGAACACGCGGATTACAGGCGCACCGAGCCTTGCAGCCACTTCCGCCCATTCCTTAATGTGCTTGACGCCAGCATCGCGAACAGATCTATCGGAAGTCGTAAAGTTATTCCGCACGCCCGTTCCGCTGATGCCGATGCCGAGACTGGCTGCTCTGGTCTTGAGACCATCGACATAAGAATCGGGCGGCAGCGCCGGATAGCCGGGGAAATAATATGCGGTGGCATCGAATCCCTCAAACCCGGATTTTGCGGCGAATTCCAGGACTTGTACCAGCGTCACGCCCTCGCCGCGTCCTTTGATGGCGTCATTCAGCAGCTTATTGAATGAATAGGCGTTGAGCGCGGTCTTGAGCGTCGAGCTTGTGGCCTGGGCGAGTGCGGTCGCGCCAGTCAGCAAGGCGGCGGTTCTAATAAAGTCTCTGCGGTTGACGAGCATCGCTATTCTTCAGCTCCTGGATTTTCGTATCGAGCTGCTTCTGCTGCTCCTGGGTAAGTTGCAGCGCGCTGTCATTTCGCGCGGCCTCTTTGACCTTCAGCAGCATGGTCTTTTTCTCTTCAGGCGTCAGCGCGGAATAGTTAACGATGGCCTTGCTCAGGGTCTCTTCCGTGGCGAGCCCGGTGGTGGGCTCCGCGTTCTGCGCGGCCTTTTTCCCGCCGGCCTTTTTGCCCGCAGATGCTTTGGAAACGCTCTCCACCTCCTGGTCCATGTCCTTCTGCTGTTCCGCAGTGAGCTGGGAACGGATTTGACGGCGCGCGGCAAGTTTTATGGTCAACATCATGCTTTGCTCGTCTTCCGGCGGAAGGGAAGTGAACTTCAGCAGCGGCTTGGTTATCGATTCCTCGTCGTGCAGGAGCGGCTCAATCTTCAGTTGTTGTTCGCAGGTGAGGCCAAACTGGGCGGTCCAGCGCTCGAGGAGCGCGTGCTTCCCGGGCGGGAGACCGGCGCAAGGCGTGGTTTGCTGAGCGAGCGCGGCGGCGCTGAACAATGTTGCGATAACGGCGAATCGATATATTTTCATAAACTCTTTCAAAATTGGAGTCGCAACCCGAGTTGCATTATACGGGCCGGCTTGTTGGCCGTTATCGTGCCCGCGTTGGCCTTGTCCAGGCTCACGTTCGGAAGCTCAAAGTTGGTGTGATTGGTGACGTTGAAAGTCTCCCACCTGAGCTGAGCGCTACAGCGCTCGGTAATGTGAAACTGCCTGTCGAGAGCAAGATTGATGGCAATAGTTCCGGGTCCGTCCAAAATGTTGCGGCCCGAGTTGCCGAAGCGGAAGGCGCTGTCCGGAACGGCAGGAAATGCCGCCACATTGAACCACATGTTGGGCGACGGGTTGGGCAATGCGCCGTTTGCGAGACGATCCGGACGGGTGGCCTCAGCCAAGTCGGCTGAGGGGCCGGAAAGCTGAGGCGTGAACGGCTGGCCGCTGTATATAGTGCCGCTGCCCGCTAGTTGCCAACCACGTGTCAGAAAATTTTGATTGAAGGGAAGCCGCCAGGCAAAGTTCATGCTGAAAACGTGCCTAATGTCGAAATCGGAACGGCCGCGCTCGGCCTTGAGGTCGCGAGAATTTTGAGCGCCCTGGTAGCCGCCATCGCCGGCGTAGTTCAAACCAGATGCTTCGTCTATCGACTTGCCATAGGTGTAATTGGCTCGGAAGAACAGCCCGTGCTCAAGCCGCTTGCGAAGCGTGACAGTGCCGGAGTTGTAACTGGAGTCGGAGCCGAAGGAGTAATACTCGATATCGCCGAAACCGGCAAAGGGCCTGGTGGTGGAGGTGGGCGTCCGCAGCTCCTGATTCAGATCGTATTTCCGTCCGAGATGCGTGCCTTTCGAGCCAGCGTAGCCGGTTTCAAGGGTCACCCCCTTGCCCAATTCGTGCTCGATCGTGAAATTCCAGCTCTGAAGGTAAGGCGAGGGAGCGTTCACTTCAAACCCGTTTGCGTTGGTCACACCGGAAAGTTTCGCGAGCGAAGCCGGAAATGGATTGGAAAGTGTCAAAAGCGTGGGATTCGTAGTCGAGCCGGTAAAAGTTTGAGAGACGGAAAACGGAAATCCGCCGGCGAGGTCGGTACGAATGGCGCTCAACCTCGAGCCGGTGTAAAAGACGCCATAGCCGCTGCGCACTACGGTGTGATTACCGCCGAACGGGCGCCAAGCAAAGCCCACTCGGGGCGCGAAGTTATCGTAGTTGGTATTCACCAGTGACTTCGGGAGGCCGTAATCGCTGGCCAGCCCGACCAAACCGTTGAGGCCCGCTGCCGCAACGGTGGATTGCCAATTGGGAACGGTGGTGGCCCCACCGATGATGACCTTGCCCAGGGACGGCACGTAGTTTTCCATCTGGCCGTATTCCTCGTACGGAGCTTTCTGGATCTCATAACGCAGTCCCAGGTTGAGTGTCAGGTTCGGGAGCACTTTGTAATCGTCTTGAATAAATGTGCCGTACGAAGTGGCGTAGAGATGATTGGTGACCGTGCCAATCTTGCGCGAGGAGCTGCTCAGGTACCCGAGCAGAAAGTCGGCGAACCCGTCGTTCGTTGTCTTTCCGTTGAACGCGAATGTTCCATTGAAGTTCGAGTTGGTGGGCTGATAGTACTGAACGCGCAGAATGTCGCCGCCGATTTTGATGGAATGTTTTCCCTTGTTCCAGGTCACGATGTCATTTGTGTCGTAGTCGTTGACGGTGTATCGGATGGGGTTGGTGGCGCTGTCGCCGAAGGTCTCGAAGCCGGTAATCGTGAATTTTGGGAAGCCCTCGAGGCTTGGGTCGGTGGTAGTGCCGAGAATACCTAACTGAGCCGCCCAATTGGTGCCGGCATGAGCGCTCAATTCGGCATCAGTCGTTCGGGTCAAGCCCACCCGGAACTCGTTGATCAACGTGGGTGTAAAGATGTGCGTCTCCGAAATGCCGTAAAGCGACTGGCCGGTATCGGTGCTCGAGCTGAAATTGCCGATCGGACTTCCCGAGAATGGGTTGATGGACGATTCCCATCGCTCCAGTACACGTACCGACAGATTGTCCTTGTCGCTTAGCTTTTGGTCAACCTTAAACACGAAGCTGTCCCAATTATCGGGAGTGGGAAAGTTCGCCAGATAATTGTTGGGTCCAACCAGATTGGGTAACGGGTAGTATTGCAGCAGTTGTTGAGAAATGGAGTTGAACCGTGAGGGCGGGATGATGTTGTTTTGGAAACAGCCCTTGGAGCTGGTTGCCGAACAAGAGCCGGAGGCGAGCGGATCCTTAATCAGGATCAGTTTGCCGGTGGCATCGCGAGACTGCGAGAAATTGCCCTGGCGTTCCAGCGCGGTGGGCACAACGCCGATGCTGTTCGACCCCTCCACCTGTCGGTAGCTCTCCCAACTCACGAGATAGAAGGTGCGATCGTGGCCGTTGTAGAGCTTGGGAATCACAATCGGGCCGCCCAAGGTTCCACCAAACTGATTCCGGCGCAGCTCGCTTTTCTGGACGTCGAAAAAATTGCGCGCGTCAAATAAGTCGTTGCGGACGAATTCGAACAACGAGCCGTGGATCTGGTTGCTTCCGCTTCTGAGCACCATGTTCACGACACCGCCGGCAAGCCGCCCGTATTCGGCCGAATACCCGGAGGTCTCCAGCTTGAATTCCTGGAGGGAATCGAGCGGCGGTCGGGCTTGGGCGCCCGCATCGCGCGGATTCTCGTCGTTCAACCCATCGATTATCACGTTGCTCGCGTCGGCGCGGGCGCCGTTAATCACGTATGGAGAGCCCTTGCCACCCTGCTCGGCCGGCTGAACGCCGGGGACCAGAAAGGCGAGATCGTTAAAATCCCGCCCGTTCAGCGGCATTTCGCGTGAGCTCACTGGAAGTGATGACATCGCCACGCGAGAAGTTTTCGGTGTTCATTAGAGGAACGTCCGCCTTGACGTCTACGGTCTGCATCACTGCACCTATTTGCAGTTGCGCATCCACCCGGGCTATCTGATCGACCTGGAGCGTAAGATTGCTCTCGCGCAATTGTTTAAAGCCCGCTTTATCGATGGTGACTTCATAGCCGCCCGGCTGCAGGTTGGAGATGGTGTATTCGCCATCGGCCTGCGATTGCGTGGTGCGTAGTTCGTTGGTACTCACGCTGCGCACCTGGACGGTCGCCCCGGCGATGCCGGCGTGCGAAGCATCGGTGATTCTACCCACCAGAGTTGCGCTGGGCGTTTGCGCGGCAGCAAGGCTGGCGAAGGCGCAAAGCACGACCAGCAGCGAGGTACCAAACTTAGTACGGATCATATATCCTTCCCGGAGCGTCAATTCTCTTTCGGCGGTTCCATAATCTCGATCCGGTTTCCATCCGGGTCGTACAGCTCCGCCACGCGCTTGCCGTTCTCGAGAGAATGTGTTTCGATCTCGCGAAACTGCTTGTAAATCGGCTTGGCTTCGAGAAGAGCCGCGAGCTTCGGCACGTCCGGCGCCGAAAGACAGATGTGGTTCTTGATGTGATAGCGGACCGGCGCAGGTGGCTTGCGCTCGAATCCGATTTCAAAGCGGTCGGGACCGTTTCCAACCAGCAGCTTGTTCTCACCGGTATTCTCGGAGCCAAGGACTTTGGCATAGAAGTCTCCAGCTACGTCTTTGTCTTTGCTCAATACGCCGATGTGGTCGATGTGAGTCGAGATGCGGGTTTCGGGCATGGCCTTGCCTGCGGTGCGCCCGGTCCAGCTATCGGGTTCGTATTGGATCATGCGAACGGTATAGCCGGAAGGGTCCGTAATATCGAAGCAGCGGTTGCCCGCTTCATCCTTGCCGACCGTGTCCGGGACCGTCACGCCATGGGAAGCGAGATAGGCGCGGGTGCGGGTGGCATCATCGGTTTGGAACGCGATGTCGTGAATGAAGCCGTAGTTCTTCACGGGTTCCGCGAAGAGCTCGATGAATTGGCGATCGTTGATTTTAAAAAAAGCGATGTGGTCGGAGCCGTCCGGGTTCTTGAGCGTAAAGGCTTCGTCGAATCCCAGAAAATCGTGGTAGTAAGAGCGCGCGCGGTTCAGATCTGTGACGTAATAGCCCATGTGGGCAACTCGCGTCACGGGCGGCTGATGCGTATCGGCGTGTACAAACGAAGAGGCTGCAATTAGAGCGCCCGCAAAAGTGCAAATCGAGAAGGCGACGAAGGTGGTCCGCATTATTTTGGTTGGTCCTTTTACTGTGGCGGCTGGCTTGGAGTGGCCCATGTCAAAAACTCAGCTTTAGAGCGCCCTGGAACTGACGCGATGGCGACCCTTGGGAAGTGATCACACCGAAATTGGTTCCCGTCACGGTCATGTTGGGCGCATCAAAATTCGGGTGATTCAAAGCGTCATAACACTCCGCGCGGAACTGCAGCTTCACGCGTTCCGTAATCGTGAAAGTTTTGAATAGCGAGGCATCCCAAGAAGATTGATTGGGAGCGCGCACGTTCGCGAAATATTTCGGGAACGTCCGGAGATCTTCGGCGAGCTGCGCCGATGACGCGCGTACGAATAGCGAAGTGTTAAACCACATGTTGACCGAGCGCTGACTGGACGGCAGATTGATCTGATTGGCGCTGGTCCCCGTGAAGATCAGATCCCCAAAGGCCAGGGGCGGTCCGCTCTGCTGGGCAATCAAGACGTTCAGCTGCCATCCCCCGATGACCCAGTCAGCAGCCTTTGGCAGATTCGAGGCAAATTGGCGGCCCCGGCCAAACGGAATATCCCAGATGCCGCTGATCGCGATGCGCTGCGGCCGGTCATACTGGCTGATCGAGCGATAGAGCGCAGTATCCCCAGGATTCAGAAAGCTGGTCGCCTCCATGAATTTCGACCATGTATAGTCCACGTTCAGCGTGTAGCCGTGCGAAAAGCGCTTCTCAGCGCGAGCCTGCAAAGCGTGGTACCAGGAGTAGCCGTTATTCTCGGTGACATAGATGTCGCCGAACTCCGGATAAGGCCGCAGCAGGTCGGCCCGTGCGATCGTCGAACCGTAAACGCTGTTGATGCCGAAGAAGGGATTCGGAAAGGTCTGCGTCAGGTAATTGATAGTCGCCTGGTCGCGACTGCCGGTTGTGCTGAGGTACTGGTTCGGGACAGCATTGATATCGCGTACGTCGGTGAGGTGGATGGCCTTGTTGCCGACGTAGGCGACGTCGAGCAGAAATTGGGCTGGAAGCATTCGCTCGATATCGAACGTCCAGCGCTGCGAATAGGGCTGAACGCGACTAGTCGGATATACCGAAAGCGTTTGGCCCAGATTGGTGGTGAGGCCGCTGACCGCGCCGCCTTGCTGAATTCCATTGGGGAAAGGATTTTCGAGGTTGGCGACGTAGTGGACGCCGTTATCATAGGATGCGATCACTGGGGTGGTGGCCGTGAAGCCGGTCTGAATCGCAGCGCTGCGATTTACCCCGATGGTGTCGAAAAAGATGCCGTAGCCGGAGCGAATGACGGTCTTCGAATCCAGCTGATAGGCAATGCCGAATCGCGGCAGCAGGTGGCCGGGCCCTTGGCTCCACAGGTCATGGTTCTGCGGGCTGGCAAACATGAGACCGCCGAGAACCTGGAACTGGCTGACGGGTAATCCGGCCACAGGATTCTTAGCGTAATTCGCAATAGCTTGTGCGGCGATCGGGTTCGTATCGGTGAAATCAAAGCCACGCACGGCTCGGTTATAGCGCTCGGTTACGGGCGATTCATATTCGTAGCGCAGGCCAGCGTTGATGGTGAGTTTGGAGTTTACTTTCCAATCGTCCTGAATGAAAGCTGCCGCATATGTGTTCTGGGTGGCGTAGCTGGCGCTGCGCGTGACCTGGCCGGCGGAAGGAATGCCAAGCAAAAACGAGGCAAATTCCTGACCGATCGGCGCAACGGGCGAGTTATCCAGCGGCCCATTCGTGTAGGTGGGAAGAAACTGCAAGCCGGGAGAAACATCATAGCCGCCGTTGAAGCCGAAGGAACGGTACAGCCGAAATTCAGCACCGTAGCGCAAGTTGTGGCTACCGCGCAGCGTGTTAAAGGTCCCGGCGAAATCATGGATCATGCCGGTCGTGGTGCCGTCCCCGCTATTGAAATTGCCAAATCCGGAAAACGTGCCAGTGCAGGCGCCCGTGCAGGAAGAAGTCTCGGCCTTGGTGTTCATGTAGATGTTCGGAAACGTCGCGGTCTTCGGATTGAAAAGAGAGACAAGCGCCGGCGAAAATCCGAGGGACGAGAGGTCGAAGCCCGCGCTGACGCGCTGCTCGGGAGTGGCTTCCTGAGTTAAGCCATAACGGAGATCGAGGATGGAACTCGGGCTCAGAACGATTACGTCGTCGACTGCCGCGCCCTTGTTGATTCGTGTGAGATTCACCCCGCCCGAAATGTTGCTGTAAAAACCGGGATCGGTCTCCAGGTAGTGGTCATAATCGAGGCGCACGAACATGCGGTTCTTTTCGGAGAAGTTGTGATCGATGCGCACAACGTGAACGTAGTAATCGAAAGTGTCTTTGATGCTCTGCGTGTAATTGTTCTGGCCTGACGCCGTGCCCGCAGTATTGGGAAGCGCGTAATAGCTGAGAATCTTTTGAGCGACAGGATCAAGGAGATTCGGGGGAATGATGTTGCCGGTGAAGGGCTTGCGGCTGTATCGGCCATTACTGGTGGGGGTGGTGGTGAACGGATTGTAAATCTGGTAAGACGGACCTAGCGCAAGCAGCGCCGAAAGATTGCCATTGCGTTCCGCGAGCGTGGGAACAGTGCCGACGGTGGTCACAGGTTTGCCCCACTGATTCGATTCCCATGCGTAGAAAAAGAACGTCTTGTCCCTTCCGTGGTACACCTTCGGGATATTCACAGGACCGCCCAGCGAGGCCCCGTAGCGGTTGTCCTGGTATACGGGTTTCAGTCCACCGGCGGCGTTCTGGAAGAAGGTGGGGGTGTCGAGCGCGCTGTTGGAGAACCACTCGTGCAGCTCGCCATGATAGTCATTCGTGCCGCCGCTCGTGATCAGGTTAACCACGGCGCCGGGAGTGTGGCCGAGACTCGCATCGAAACCGCTGGTCTGCACCTTGAATTCGCTAACTGCGGCCTGCGGCGGCTGAAATGCAACCAGCGGATTGGTGCTCGGCCCGGTGGAAGAGTTTGCGGGTGAGGCGAAGGTATCCGGCACGCCGTCAAGCGTCGTTTCGTTCGAATACAGCGCGTTTCCATTGGTGGAGAACTGCGAAGAAGCGCTATTGAAAGACGTTTTGCGCGCTCGAAGATTGGTCGTATTCACGACGCCGGGCGCGATCAGAACCAGTTCCTCCGCGTTGCCCGCCTGGAGTGGGAGGTCATCGATACGCTTCTTATCCACCACTTGACCGAGTGAGACCTGATTGGTTTCGATGGTCGGCGGCGCGCCCGTCACCTCGACGCTTTCCGCAGCGGTGCCAACCTCCAGATGCAATTCGACGTTGAGTTTGTCGTTCACGCGTACTTCGATGCCGGTGCGTTCGAGCTTCTTGAAACCCGCTGCTCCCGCGCTGAGCGTGTACGTTCCTGGCAAAAGATACGGAATGGAATAGATGCCGTCCTGGTTCGTTTTGGCGGCCGCGCTCGTTCCGGTTTCTATATTCGTGGCCTGAACATTGGCTCCCGCGATAACGGCGCCTGATGGGTCTAGAACCCGCCCGTCAATCTCTCCTCGGCTCTCTTGCGCGAGCGCCTCCAAACCGAAGAGGCCGAGCGAAAGAAGTAAGGCCGCGATGAACCTGCTCCGCATAATGGCTAATCCTTGGCTGGCGGTTGACCCACAGGCGCCGGTGCATCGGAAGACGGCGCGGGCTTTCCATCTACTGGTGTTGGCCTCCATCAACTCAATGCGCGTACCGTCGGGATCGTAAAGGTTGAGCTGGCGCTTGCGATTTACGCCAACCTGGATTTTCATTTCCCTGCCATAGTCTTTGAAGGCAGGTCGTGCTTTGAGAGTTGCCATCGCTTTCTCAACGTCGGGCACTACCAGGCAAAGATGATTTTTCGTGCCGATCTGCTCCGGGCCAGGGTACGTGCGATACAGCATGAATTCGATGTAGTCCGTGCCGTCCGGAACACGCATATTGACCCAGCTCAAAGTTTTGCCGGAGCCAGCCGCGCCGCGCCAGAATTCCTGAAATCCGAGGATGCCGTGATAGAACTTCATCGAGGCATCGAGATTCCCAACCACGAACCCGACATGCGTCATGTGGTCTGAGATGCGGGTGTCCGGCATGAATTTGCCCTTGTTCTGCATGCTCCAGCCGTCCGGCGCGTACTCGACGATTTCTACCGTGTGATTGTCCGGATCGATGATGTTGAAGTTCAGGTTCTTGATCTGACCTTTGCCCACCTTCTCGGGGACCTTCACTCCCTGTGAAGCGAGGTATTGCCGCATGGCTTCTGCATCATCCGTGTAGAAGGAGATGTGATTCAGGTGCCCGTCCTGCTTGGGAGGCTCGGCAAAGAGCTCGAGGTACTGGTAATCGTTGATCTTGATAAACGCGATGCGATCTTCAGTGCTGTTTTTGCGCTTGAGGCTGTAAGGCTCAGCGAAACCGAGAAAGTCTTTATAGAATGCGCGGGCCTTGTTCAGATCGCTCTCGTACAGCGCGATATGAGCGACGCCGAGAATCTTCGGACGCCTGGCGTTCTGCCGGGCGGCGATCGTCGCAGACGTTATTAATAAGCCCGCGACGATAGAAAAAATTGCAAACTTGTTCTTCATGGCTCTCGTGTCGGCTTATGGTAGGAGCTTTGGCAGCAGCTGCCAAGTGAATTCACGGTGTAGAGCGTCCTGGCAAGCAAATTCTGTAAATTCAGCAGCTTAAACGCCAAGCTCTTAACGTAAAGAGCAGGTAAAAAGCTTCCGCGTGCCCTAATGCGTCTTACAATTGTTCTAACCGGTGTCTCGCACCCATATCTCCGTTGATAGCCGAAAGCTTCTGGTAGAGCGCGTCGCAGCAAGCCGGTATGTCGGGAAATCTGCCCGACTGCGAGACCTGCTGATCTATCTATGCGACCAAGTACTGGAGCACGGCGCACACGAGATTCACGAGCAGGAAGTGGGACATGCCGTTTTCGGGCGGCCGGCGAATTACGACACCATCTCCGACAACATCGTGCGCGTTCACGCTTCCATGTTGCGGAAACGCCTGAATGAGTACTTTTCTTCGGAAGGGCGGGATGAGGCGGTCATCATCGAACTCCCTAAAGGAAACTACGCTCCGGTCTTTTCGGAACGGCGTGTGGCAGAGATGGAGAGGCCTCTGGTGCAGCCCGTCGTTCCTTTACCGGAGCCCGGGATCGCGCGCGGAACGACTTGGAGAGTTTGGCTCCTGGCGGGCTTGGCCGCTGCTTTCGCGGTACTTAGCCTGTTTCTTTTCATGCGCGGGAGAGCCGCTTCCAGCGCACCACAGGTCTTCCCGGCTAAACCCGCGGTACACGAATTCTGGTCACAGATTTTCATCGCGGGCTCCAGGACGGATGTGGTCATGGATGACGAGGGCGTCGGGTTGTATGAGGAGCTGACTGGGACGCCTATTGCGCTGTCGGACTATTTCAACCGCAATTACCTGCGAGCGCTCGCAGCAAACTCTTCAACGCAGAAGCTAAGTCAAGAGGCCGCGGGGTCGATAGTTCTGAAACGGCAATCAAGCTATGCGAGTGCGGCTCTGTTATGGAAGCTGAGCGCGATGGCCGGCGATGCAAAGGGCGCAGCCAGCGTTCATTTCGCGCGCGACTATTCCTTGCGCGAATTAAAAGCAGACAACGCGGTCCTGTTGGGGAATCGTTTTTCGAATCCTTGGATCGAGGCGTTTGAGGATCGGCTCGGGTTGCGGTGGAAATACGATGGCGAGCGGGGCGGATATTATCCTGTGGACACTTGGGCGGCCGCCGCTGACCAGGGTCGCTTCCGGACTGGCGACGGATACGCGATGATCGCCCTGCTTCCGAATCTGGGCGGAACGGGGAAGGTTTTGATTCTCTCGAGCAGCGGAGGATCGGCCATGAACGCGGCGGGCGAATTCCTGGCCGACGACGAGTCCTTGTTACGTTTGACGGCGCTGCTCCCGCATAGTCCGCGCAACAAGTTCTCGTATTTCGAAACGTTGCTGCGCGTCAAGAGCCGGAGCAGGCTTCCGCGTGACACTTCGATCGTGATTTGCCGGCTGCCTCGTGGCTTGATACCCTCGTGAGCCAAATGCAAAGCGTTAACTCTTCCACGCGCGTAAGTCAAGCTGTTACAATGACCTATAGAGGAAGCTTCCGCCCATGGCCAATAAACCGGCGTTCGCCCAAGGCGCCCAAGTCGAGCACGGGAAGTTTGGTCTCGGCTCCGTGCTTTCATGTAACGACGATTACATCGTGATTAAATTCGATGATCATGGCGAGAAAAAGTTCGTCACCTCGATTGTTTTGCCGGCGCTGAAGAAAAGCGATCGCCAGCCCCCGGTTGAAAAGAGGCGTGCCAGCCGGAAGAAGGCTGCCCCTGCGGCGAGTGGCGCTTAATCGCACGCGCGCCATTTATTCTCACGAATGAGGGTTGGCGTTGTAGTTTTTCCCGGCAGCAACTGCGATCACGACGCGTGGTATGCGGTCTCCCAAAACCTGCACCATCAAGCCGAGTTTATCTGGCACGATTCCGTTTCGCTCGGCAATGTAGATGCCGTCATTCTGCCTGGCGGTTTTTCATACGGCGACTATCTGCGCTGCGGCGCAATTGCGAAGTTCTCGCCGGTTATGGGAGCGGTTAAGAAATTTGCGAGGGAGGGTGGACTCATCCTGGGCATCTGCAACGGATTTCAAGTCCTCACCGAAGCGGGATTGTTGCCTGGCGCGCTGGTGCGCAACGCGAATCTGAAATTTGCGTGCAGGACGGTGGCTTTGGAAGTGGTCAGCTCGGATTGTCCGTTCACACATCGAGCTAGGAAAGGGCAAACGCTAACGCTGCCGATCGCTCATGGGGAAGGCTGCTACGTTGCCGATGAACGTACTTTGGACGAGTTGGAGGCAGAGGATCGGGTTGCGCTTCGCTATCGGGATAATCCAAACGGATCGATGCGAGAGATCGCCGGAATTATGAATGCGGAGAGGAACGTCATGGGAATGATGCCCCATCCGGAGCGCGCATCGGATTCGCTGATTGGCGGAACGGATGGAGCTTGTGATATTAGGATCGCTTCTCTCCGCCGATCGGGTAGGAGTGCCTTCCGTTGCCGCTGCCAGATGAGCAAGATCACGCCTGAGTTGGTAGCGGCTCATCAGCTCACGGCTTCCGAGTACGAAAAGATTCTCGAGCTGCTGGGTCGTGAGCCGACGCTGACGGAGCTGGGAATTTTCAGCGTGATGTGGAGCGAACATTGCTCTTACAAGAGCTCCAAAATTCACCTGAAGAAGCTTCCGACGGAGAGCAAACGGGTTTTGCAGGGGCCTGGCGAGAATGCCGGAATTATCGATATCGGCGACGGCGTGGCGATTGCGTTCAAGATAGAATCGCACAACCATCCGAGCTTCATCGAACCGTTTCAGGGCGCGGCTACAGGCGTGGGCGGCATTTTACGCGACATCTTCACTATGGGTGCGCGTCCCATCGCGGTGATGGATTCAATTCGATTCGGCAAACTGGACGATGAAAAAACAGGCGACAGAAACCGGCGCATTTTCGAAGGTGTTGTTTCCGGGATTGCGCATTACGGGAATTGTTTTGGAGTCCCGACCGTGGGTGGCGAGTGCGTCTTCGAGGAGAGCTACGATGGCAACCCGCTGGTGAACGTTTTTGCGCTCGGCGTCTTTCGACAGGATGAGATCTTCTACGGCAAAGCAAGTGGGGTGGGCAATTCTGTCATATATGTAGGCGCAAAGACTGGGCGGGACGGGATTCACGGCGCGTCGATGGCCTCGGCGGAATTTACAGAGGAGTCGAAGCAGAAGCGGCCGAATGTGCAGGTGGGAGATCCGTTTCTCGAGAAATTACTACTCGAAGCCTGTTTGGAAGCCATGAAGACCGGAGCTGTAGTGGGTATTCAGGACATGGGCGCGGCCGGTCTGACTTCCTCGACATGCGAGATGGGCAGCCGGGCGGGGACGGGCATCGAGATCGATTTAGAGCACGTTCCGCAGCGAGAGGCGGGCATGACGCCGTACGAGATTATGCTTTCCGAGTCGCAGGAGCGCATGCTGCTGGTTGCAGAGCGCGGCCGTGAGAGCTTCGTGTTCGACGTGTTCAAGAAGTGGGGCTTGGACGCTGTCACGATCGGCACGGTGACGGCGGATGGCATGTTACGAGTCAAGGATCATGGCGAGACTTTCGCCGATATATCGAATCGCGCTCTTGCCGAGGAAGCGCCCAAATACAACCGGCCTTTCACTACTCCGCTGCGCACCGCGCCATTGCATGGGCCAGACATTCACAGCGACGATCTGACTGCCGATCTGAAAGCGCTGCTCGCGTCGGGCGATCTGTGTTCCAAGCGCTGGATCTGGGAGCAGTACGACCATCAAGTCCGCACGAACACCATTGCGGGTCCGGGATCGGATGCCGCGATCGTGCGTATTAAAGGGACGAACAGGTCTGTAGCAATGTCGCTTGATGGAAATGGCCGATACTGCGCGCTCGATCCCCGCGAGGGCACAAAGCTGATAGTGGCGGAGTGCTGCCGCAATCTTTCCACCGTGGGCGCGCTGCCCATTGCGACGACAAATAATCTGAATTTCGGGAATCCGGAACGGCCTGAAATCATGGGCCAGATTGTGGAATCGATTGAAGGACTCGCCGAGGCGTGCCGGATTTTTGAAGTGCCAGTTACCGGCGGCAATGTCAGCTTGTACAACGAAACTCTGGGGGCGCCAATTTTCCCCACGCCGGTTGTGGGCATTGTCGGGACGCTCGACACGGCTCCCACCATTGGGGTTTCATTCAAGCGAGTTGGATCGACGGTGATGTTGCTCGGCGGGCTAGGAAATCCGGATTGGGATGAGTTCGGCGGGACGCAGTACGCCAAAGTGATTAGTGATTCGTTATGGGGTAAGCCGCCGAAGCTCGATATGGAAGATGAGAAGCGCGTGCAGGAGACGATTCGAGAATTGGTGCGCGAACGTGCGGTGGAATCGGCCCACGACATAGGCGATGGCGGATTGGCAGTGGCGCTAGCGGAGTGCTGTTTCGGTGCAGCGGATATCGGAGCCGGTGTCGAGCTCGATTCGGATCTGCAACCGGAACTACTTCTGTTCCACGAAGGGCCATCGCGAATTCTAATTTCTACTATGAATCCGGAGCGAGTTTTAGCCTCAGCAAAGACGAATGGAGTTCAAGCGCAGGCGATCGGCGTTACACTCGATTCGAGAGTTACCATTCGGAGCAGAAGCGGGATTCTGATCGATAGCCGCGTTGACGAGCTAAAGGATCTCTGGAATGGCGCTCTAGAACACCTCCTCCATAACACAGTACTGGTGTAATCGAATGCTTGATTTGGAAAGAGAAGATCCCTTCGACAAACTCCACGAAGAGTGCGGCGTGTTCGCGCTCTTCGGCCACCCGGAAGCGGCGAACCTGGTTTATTTAGGCCTGTACGCATTGCAGCACCGCGGTCAGGAGAGCGCGGGCATGGCGTCGAGCGATGGGCGGAAGATTCACAGTGTCCGGAAGATGGGACACGTCGCCGATATCTTTACGCCGGAAGTGCTGAACGCATTGCCCGGGAGCCTGGCGATTGGGCACACCCGATATTCGACGGCTGGAGATACTACGCTGCGAAACGCTCAGCCTCTGTCGGTGGCGTGTAGCAAGGGGCAGGTTGCGGTTGCGCACAACGGCAATCTCACGAATGCAATCGAGCTGCGCCGCGAGTTGGAAGAAGACGGCTCGATTTTTCAATCCACGAGCGATACGGAAGTGATTCTTCATTTGGTGGCGCGCTCACGGGAACGGACGCTTTCCGGAGCGCTTCGCGATGCGCTGTTGCAAATCGAAGGTGCATTCTCTCTGGTGTTCTTGGCTGAAGACCGGATCATTGTGGCGCGCGATCCGCACGGATTTCGTCCTCTGGCGATGGGGCGATTAGAAATTCCAGGTGAACGGCCAGCTACAGTTTTTGCGTCGGAGACCTGCGCTTTCGATTTGATAGGCGCAACGTACATCGACGACGTCGAGCCGGGCGAGATGGTGATCGTCGGCCCGGAAGGCATGACGCGAGAGCGCTATACTCCAGCGCAGACCACAGCTCATTGCGTATTTGAGCACGTGTATTTCGCGCGGCCCGATTCCATTGTGTTTGGGAAGCCGGTTGCGGAATCGCGCGAGCAGATGGGAAGACTGCTCGCTCGCGAACATGCCGTGGAGGCGGATATCGTGGTGCCGGTACCGGATTCAGGCGTTGCGGCGGCGATCGGGTATGCCGCGGAGTCGGGAATCCCTTACAAGCAAGCACTCATCCGCAATCACTACATTGGGCGAACTTTCATCGAACCTTCGCAGGCTATTCGCGACTTCGGTGTGAAGCTGAAGTTAAATCCGATTCGACATCTGCTGGAAGGCAAGCGCGTGATTCTGGTGGACGATTCGATCGTGCGCGGGACCACGAGCCGCAAAATTGTGCGAATGGTACGAAGCGCTGGGGCGCGCGAGGTGCATCTTCGTATTTCGTGTCCGCCCACCATCTCGCCCTGCTATTACGGAGTCGACACGCCATCCCTCCGTGAATTGATAGCGGCGAACAACACGGTGAAAGAAATCGAGAAGTACGTGGAAGCAGATTCACTGGCGTACTTGTCACTCGAATCGCTTCGCAGGTCGGTTCAAGACGCCGATCACCGCTTCTGCTATGCCTGCTATACGGGAAAATATCCGACGCTGGTGCAAATCGAAGAAATCGTAATGGCAAAAACGGGCTGCTGCTGAGGCGTCCCGGTTCGCCTAGGATGCGGCGCCGCTCATCACGTTGGCGCGATCGGCAGAGGTGAGGTGCCGTAAGATCGACTCGCGCAATTGTTCCGTGAGAACTCCTCTTTGTTTCAGCGTGAGCTGCGCGGTCTCGATTGGCTCCAGGATGCGCAACGTAACGCACCCGGACTGGACAATCCCCGCACCAAACGGCAGCACATCGCGAGTTCCCATGATTGCGACGGGGACAACCGGAACGCCCGCGCGAATCGCAATGTAAGCGCCTCCCTCTTTGAATGGCCCGAGTGCGCCGTCGCGAGAACGACCTCCTTCCGGGAAGATCAGCAGAGAAATATTTTTCCGCTGGATGGTTTCGGCGGCTAGCTGCATGCTTTTCACGGCAGCGCGCGGATCTTCGCGTGGAATCGGAATGTGCCCGGCACGGCTGAGATGCTGCCCTAAGAAGGGAATCTGGAAGAGGCCGCGCTTCGCTAGAAAGCGGAACTGCACGGGGATGTGGGTCAGGAACACGGGCGTATCCATATAACTCAGGTGGTTTGAAATGAACACGTAGCTGCCGTTTGGATCGATTCGTTCGAGGCCTTCGACGCGAACGTGAACTCCGCTCGCCAGTAACAGAGTTCGTGCCCAAACGCGAGCAACGCGAATCTGGGTTGACCCGGTCCGATCAAAAAAGGAAACGATCAGGCTAATGGTGCCGAAGAAGATGGTGGCCAAAACGATGGCGGGATCGGCGAGCAGCACGCCACGCAGCCATTTCATGAATGCCCATTTTACGAAACGGTTGGCTTTCCACCGAGAAGCAGACCTCTCACTTCGCCGACGAGAAAAAGCGATCCGGTGAAAAACACAATTGCGTGTTTAGGCGCATTCCGCGCCACTTCAATCGCTTGTGAGGCTGTTGCTGCTATCGAAGCTTTGGGGTCGTTGTTGACCGCGAGAATAGCTTCGGGCCGCAATGCCCTGGGGAAATCAGGGGCAGTCACAATGACGCGATCGGCCAGCGGAAACAGCCGATCCGTGACCTCTTCGACAGCCTTATCTCGCATTGCGCTGTAAACGATCCAGACCTGACGGTCAGCCCAAAATTCCAGAATGTAAGAGGCCAGCGCTGCCGCTCCAGCGGGATTGTGCGCGCCATCCAAAACGAAATCGGGGCTGCGCGAGATGAATTCGAGGCGCCCCGGCCAATGGACGTGTTTGAGGCCGGCTTGAATCGCGGGAGACGGCACGTTCAGCTCGCGACAGGCGAGAATCGCAGCAGTGGCATTCTCCACCTGGTGCCTCCCCGGAAGGGCGCATTCATAGGTAATGCCATCAAGAGAGAAAGTAGAGTTGAAAGCGTTGACGCGTACATGCGATAGATGCGCGGCGGCAGTGCGAATGATCGGGCAGTTGAGCTGGCGTGCGCGTTGCGAGATTATTGCTTCTGCCGCCGGAAGTTGCTTTCCTAGAATCAACGGAACGCCCGGCTTCAGAATTCCGGCTTTCTCAGATGCGATGGCTTCGAGGGTATTGCCCAGAAATGACTCGTGATCGAAGGCGATTGGTGTGATCACGCAAAGCTCCGGCGCCACTACGTTCGTCGCATCGAGTCGACCGCCCAATCCGACTTCCAAAACACTTATGTCGCAACGGTCCCGGAAAGTGAGCAAGGCCATGGCCGTGACGGTTTCGAAATACGATGGATGCGCATCCAATTCGTCGCTCGTTAGCAGCTTTTCAGCCGCGGCGTGAACCGTTTCAAACGCTCGAGCAAAATCCGATGGAGCGATAGCCGCGCCGTTCATCTGTATGCGCTCGGTAGGCTCGACCAGGTGCGGCGAAGTATAAAGTCCTGTTCGTAGACCCGCATGGCTGAGCGCGTTCGCGATCATTGCGCATGTGGAACCTTTGCCGTTCGTTCCCGCAACATGGACAAAACGCTGCTGGCGTTCCGGATTGCCCAGCTCAGCCAGCAAGATTTGCATGCGGTCGAGGCCTAGCTTTGCGCCGGCCTTCATTTCATTGCCGAGGGAATACAGATAACGGACGGAATCGGGATAACTCACAGTGCTTTCGGCCGGTAATGACGATAGAACAGATCACCCTCCTTTGAAGCCGGAATGCGTAACGGCATTTCGGCTATTTTTGCTTCTGCCGTTGCGGCTTAAGAAGCGGCTGTATCAGATTGAAGATATCCTGGGCGACAATGCGGTTGCCTGCGCCACTCGGATGGATTCCGTCGGGCTGCATCATTCCGGGAGTCTGATAGACGTGAAGCAGCAGGAACGGGAATAGATTCAATTTATATTTCTTTGCCAGATCGGGAAACATGGCTGTGAAAGACTTCACGTAATCGGGACCATAGTTGGGCGGCAACGTGATACCGAGAAGAACCAGAGGAATGTTCGCTTGTTTGAGGCGAAGGATCATCTCCTCCAGATTTTTTCGCGTCGCCTCTACCGGCGTACCCCGGAGGCCATCGTTCCCGCCGAACTCGAGAATCACGAGCGCGGGATGCTCCGCAATTACGTTGTCGATGCGCGCCAATCCGTCGGTCGTTGTGTCACCGCTGACGCCCTGATTGTCCACGCGATATTTGTATCCATGCTGATCCAGCAAGTCCTGCAGATCATCCGGGTAACTTCTGCCGTCGACTCCCGCCGTCAAGCTGTCCCCAAAAGCGACGATCACCGGCGTGTCATGTCGAGGAGACTGACGTAAGGGCGGCGGTTCACGGGAACTTGGCGCAACCTCGGCGCGTTGTTCTTCTTTAGGAGATAGCGAATTCCGGGCGCATCCTGCCGTCAAACATACGCAAAACAAACAAGCTGCAACAATGACAAGAGGCCGCTTTATCTCCACATCTTTAAGATTGACATGCACTCTTCTACAGATCAGATGGACGTGATCGAGGTACGGCGCCTCTGGAAAACAATCGAGAACCCACCGAACCGTGTCGAGATTCTGCGCGACGTCACATTCTCAGTTCCTCGCGGGCAGTTTCTCGCGGTAATGGGCGCGTCGGGCAGCGGCAAGAGCACGTTGCTGGGTCTGCTTGCGGGTCTCGATACGGTGAGCTCCGGAAGCGTCATTCTGGACGGAACCGATATCACAAATTTGGGGGAAGATGCTTTGGCTCGGCTGCGCGGACGGAAGATCGGATTCGTTTTCCAATCCTATCAACTGGTCCCGACGCTTACGGCGGAGGAAAACATTTTGTTACCGGCCGAGTTGAGCGGCTACCAGGGGCAGCCGCGACGGCGGGCAAAGGAACTCCTGGAGCGGGTAGGCCTGACTAATCGCGCGCATCACTATCCCGTGCAGCTTTCGGGAGGCGAGCAACAACGCGTAGCATTGGCGCGGGCCTTCATCACGCAGCCGCCAATTCTGATGGCCGACGAGCCAACAGGAAATTTGGATAGCGCAAATGGGCAGCATGTCCTGGATCTTTTAGTTCAACTAAACCGCGAGGAACAGACTACGCTGCTGCTGGTGACGCATGATCGACGCTTGGCTGAATATGCGGACCGGATTATTACGCTGAGTGATGGGCAGGTGCTCAGCGATGAGCTCGCCGCACGTTCGGTGGAAGTTTCGCCGTGAACGCTTCCGTGATCGCGCAAGACGAGCGCAAGAAGTCTTTTGCGCTTGGAACCGCATCGAAGATCGCCTTTCGCGAACTCCGTGCCGCGCCTGCGAAGTTTCTGTTCGTGGTTCTTGCAGTTGCCGTTGGCGTCGCCGCGCTGAGTGGCGTGAAGGGTTTTGGTTATGCCTTCAAAGGCATGTTGCTGCGCAACGCAAAGCAGTTGATTGCCGCTGACGTTCAGGCGCAGACATTCAACGATCCAACTTCGGACCAGACGAAGCAGATTCAAAGAATTGCCGGCCAATACGGTTGGCTTACTCGCGTCACGGAAACCATGTCGATGGCGGCTTCGGAGAAACAGCGCGTCCCGCAAATGGTTTCGGTCAAGGGAGTGGATCCTGCCGTTTATCCGTTCTATGGCACGTTGACTGTAAGTCCATCGCGAGCGTTGGGCGACCTTCTGACAGACGATTCATCGGTGGTTGTAACGCCGGAGTTGCTGATGCGGTTGAAGGTTGCGCCGGGCGATGTAATCAGGTTGGGCGGAAAAACGTACCGGATTACGGGCACATTAATGACGGAGCCCGACAGGCTCGCCTCAGGATTCGGCCCCGGCATGCGAGTTCTTATGAGCCGCGCTGGACTGGATAGAACGGGGTTGATTCAGTTCGGGAGCCGGGCGGCGCAACGATTCCTTTTCAAGCTGAAACCGAACGTGGATCTCGACGCTATGAAAGCGCAATTGAAATCCGCATTGCCCAGAGTTTTCATCAGCGACTATCGTGAGGGCAGTCCGGTGGTGGGAAAAGCGATCGATAACACCACCACGTTTCTAAGCTTGATCAGCCTGATTGCGTTGATCGTTGGAGCACTTGGCGTAGCGATGGCCATGTATTCGCATCTGCAGCAGCGAATGGACACCATTGCCGTAATGAAGGCGCTTGGCGCGCGAGCCAAACAAGTAATCGAGATCTATTTGATTCAGACTCTCTGGCTGGGGGTGATCGGTGCTTTAATAGGCGTCGGGGTGGGAGCGCTGGTGCAAAAATCTTTTCCGTGGCTCATTCAGCGCGTCTTTTCACTGCTCCCGAAAGTCCCCTGGGATTGGTCCTTCAGTTTGCAAGGAATGAGTCTGGGGATATTGGCGACTCTGCTATTCACACTTCCGCCACTGTTGAGTATCCGCAATGTGCGCCCGAGTTTAGTGCTGCGCAGAAATATGGCCGATGCAACGATCGAAAGCCGCAGGCATTGGCGCGAGAAGCTTCCGAGTCTCGCTGGAGCGCTGCTCATTTTAGCTGGATTCAGTTTAATTGCGGTGTGGTTGAGCGGCTCCTGGAAGATGGGCTCCTACTTTATCGCGGGGCTGAGCGTGAGCATCTTATTGTTAGCCGCGGTGGCCGCTCTGCTGCTCGTAGCGATGCGGTGGGTCGTAAGAATATGGAACAGACGGCTGCCGTCCTCGTTCCGGCACGGCTTCGCAAACCTGTACAGACCGGGAAACCAGGCTCGATCCGTTCTGGTGGCGTTGGGCGTCGGCGTAATGTTCACGTTGACCACGTATCTGCTCCAGAACACGGTTTTGCGTGAGGTGACCAGCGAAGGACCAGGCCGCGAGGGAAACCTGTTCTTGCTGGATGTACGCAATTTATCGGGTGTAACAAAGTTGATCGAATCGCAACCAGGGGTCACGGGCAAAGTCGAGCTGGTCGGGTATATAGTCTCGCGATTGTTGCAGAAAAATGGCATCGCCACGGAAAATCTTCCGATCAGCAAGATGCATAAGGATCAACTCCAGACAATTCGAATCACCACGGCCGGAGCCAAACCTGACGGCTTGGAGTTGAGAAAAGGCCGATGGTGGGATGCGACGAGCGCAGATCCGCAGTTGGCGGTTTCCGAACAAGCTCAACGCTCGTTTGGGCTGAAGCTGGGCGATCACTTGCAATTTCAAGTTGCCGGACGCATCGTGGAGGCGCCGTTGGTGGCTGTCTTTCGGCGCGAGCAGCGCGCGCCGGTTCGGTATGATCTCGTGTTCCCGAGAGCGGCTTTGCAGAAGCTGCCGGTCACATATTATGGAGCAGTTCACGTGGACCCCGCGAAAATTCCGGAAGTCGAAGAAGCGGTCTTCGAGCAATTTCCAACGGTGACCGTGATGAATCTGGCCGATGTGCTGAAGCGCATACAAGAGGCTGTCGACCAAGTGGCACTGGTGGTTCGTTTCCTGGCGCTGTTTGCGATTGCGGCCGGCGTCATCATTTTGTCATCGAGCGTGGCGGGGACACGCTACCGGCGAATTCGTGAAGTTGCAATTCTCAAGACGCTGGGCGCCACCAAGCGCCGGATCACCACCATTTTTTCGATCGAGTTCTCCATTCTTGGGAGCAGTTGCAGGGCTGGTCGGCGGAGTACTGGCAAATATTTTTACTCGGGTGGTTTCGGACAAGTTCATCGATGCCTCGTTTAGCTTTGATTGGGCTTCATTACTCGTCGTAATGGTTGGCACGGCTCTACTGGCAAACTTGGCCGGGTGGCTTGCCAGCGCACGCATTCTCAATCAAAGGCCATTGGAAGTGTTACGCGGCGAATAACCGGTCACACGCCAGGCCAAAAAATCCAAAAGCGAGTAAACCTAAGTCCTATAAGCAGTTAAGCGGGACGTTTGAAAAAACCGGCTTAGTCACTGTTCCTTGTTCGCGCAGCTTGTGGAATAGCTTGAAATCGATGAACAAGCTTGATCTGGCGTTACGTCTCGCGCGAGAATCGCATCGCTCTCGCGCGAAGGCGGCGGATGACGTCGATACCCTCGTCTACAACTTGCTGCGCGATCTGAAGCGCTCGGCAAAGGCTGTTTTGAGCCAAGAGAAACCGCTAGCAGTAACTCATGTTGCGGCCCCTAAGGACAAATCGTGAACCTTCCACTTCGTGGCGAGGCGCTGCTTGATTTGATCGAGCGTTGTCTGCGCGAGGGATCCGTCATAGAAATAGACGGCTTGGGGATGTTTGAGTTGGATGCGGAACAGTGCGTCGTGTTCGAGCGAAGCGGCCGCGCGCGCGTGTTTCTCGCGTATGCCGAAGAAGATCGCGCCGAGGTCAAGAAGCTCTATTATGCATTGCGAGAGGCTGGGTTCGAGCCTTGGATGGATCAGGAAAAGCTGCTTCCTGGACAGAACTGGCCGCGTGCCATCGACCGTGCGATTGAACTCTCAGACTTCTTTCTCGGTTGTTTTTCACGGCGCTCGACTATTAAGCGTGGACACTTCCAGTGCGAGCTTCGTTATGCGCTCGATCTTGCGGCGCGCGTACCGTTAGAAGACATATTTCTGGTGCCCGTCCGTCTGAACGATTGCGAGGTGCCGCGCCACATTGCGCGAAAAATGCAGTACGTCGACCTATACCCAGATTGGCAACGCGGCGTCAAGAGGCTGGTGAAGATGATGCGCCAGCAAATGAGAGAGCGCACCAAACGGCTCAAATCGGTGAGCTAACTGCCCAGTTTCTTTTTGGCCTCCTGAGCTAACTTCGAATCGGGAGCAAGCCGCACGACTCTCTGGAAAGCGGTTCGCGCGGCATCCTTGTCCTTGAGCTTCTCTTCTGCTTCCCCGAGCTTAAAGAAAGCCTCCGCCGAGGTGGGATTATACTTCGTTGCGTCCTCATAGCGGCCCAGAGCAGCGCGATAGCCGGCCGGCTTTCCTTGATGCATGTAGAAGTTGCCCACTTTGATGTTGCGCTCGCACTCCAGCGGATCAAATGCGTATACTTTCGGCCGTACCGAACCATCGTCGTCTTCCGGCGGCAGTTCTTCATCGGAACCCTGCCGTGCCGGCGGCGTGCTCGGCTTCGCCTGGGTCGATTTTTGTTGCTGCGGCGGCGGCGCGGAAGTGCTTTTCGTCTGAGAAAATAAGCCCGCCGCGGATCCCAACGCGAGAAGACAAGCAATAGACAACGTGCGTGTCACAATTGAATTATAGCTGCCGATGGAACTTCGCGAGAAAGTAGCGCAGCTTCCCACCCAGCCCGGCGTTTATCTCTATAAAGACGGAGAAGGAAACGTTCTTTACGTAGGAAAAGCGAAGAATCTTCGCGGCCGCGTGAGGAGTTACTTTAACGAGGACCGGCTGGCGGAAGCCAAGACAGGAAGCCTTATTGCGGAGGCTCGCGACATTCACTTCATCGAAGTGGATAACAATAAGGAAGCGCTTGCACTCGAAAATAACTTAATTAAGCAGTATAAGCCGCGCTTCAACATTTTGCTGCGCGACGACAAGACCTTTCCGTACGTCAAGCTGACCAACGAGAGATATGCGCGCGTATATGTGACACGGCGCATCTTGAAGGACGGCGCGAGCTACTACGGCCCCTTTTTTCCGGGCAACTTAGCTCATCGTTTGGTGCATTTCATTCATCGCCATTTCAAAGTGCCTTCTTGCAAGATCGATTTCGGACGAAGGCACACCCATCCATGCCTGGAATACCACATCCATCGCTGCCTTGGCCCTTGCGTGGTGGGCCTTACGACCGATGATGCTTACGCTGCGGCAGTGCGAGATGTGCGCTTGTTTCTCGAAGGGCGGCATCGAGATCTCGCGGACGAACTTCAAAAGCGGATGACAACGGCAGCCGACGAGACGCGCTTCGAAGAGGCCGCAAATCTGCGGAATCTCATGTCCACCGTTCGCGAGATGGAACAGAAGCAGAAGATGGCAGCTGTTGAAGGCGAGGACATCGATATATTCGCCTATCATGCGGAGCCGCCGCTCGTCGCGGTCAACTTGTTCCATCTTCGAAATGGCAAGATTGTCGATCGCCGCGAATTTTTCTGGGAAGACCAGACGGACTTCAACGCCTCGGAGTTCTTTGAAGCTCTGTTGAAGCAGGTCTACTTCAACAACCCGAACGTTCCTGGCCGCATTCACGTGCCGGCTGATTTCGAACAGCGAGAGGAGTTGGAAGAATTTCTCTCCGACGTGCGCGGGCGGCGAGTTGAGATCGCCACACCTCAACGGGGATCGAAGAAAGCCTTGCTCGCGCTGGTCGAGACCAATGCAAAACACAGTTTCGATCAGCGGTTCCGAGTGATGAAACCATCTTCGAAGGCTATTCAGGAAGCGCTGCAGGATGCCTTGAATTTGCCCGAGGCGCCCCGGCGGATTGAGTGCTTCGATATCTCTCATATCCAGGGCACCGACAAAGTGGCAAGCATGGTGGTGTGGGAAGACGGGAAGATGAAGAAGGCCGATTACCGGAAATTTATCATCCGAACCGTTGTGGGCAATGACGACTTTGCATCTATGCGCGAGGTCATCACGCGCCGCTATACGAAATTGCAGGAGGAGAGGCAGCCTTTCCCCGGACTGGTGCTGGTCGACGGAGGTCTTGGCCAACTACATGCCGCGGCTGAGGCTCTGGAGCGGATTGGCATTACCTACCAGCCGATCGCGGCCATCGCCAAGCGCGAGGAATGGATCTATGTCTACGGCCAGGAGGACGAGCCCATCGTTCTCGACAAATTTTCGCCTATCCTTCACTTGGTCCAGATAATTCGCGACGAGGCGCATCGCTTTGCTGTAACCTTCCATCGCACGCGCCGAAATGCAAATCGCTTGACCTCGGAGCTGCACGATGTTCCCGGAATCGGCGAGAAGACGGTTGAGAAACTGCTCAGGACTTTCGGCAGCCTCGAGCGGGTGCGGCAAGCTTCAGATGAGGAACTTATACGAATAGTAGGGAAGGTCGCCGCTGGGAAGCTGCGAGTCTTCTTCAGTGGCGATACCGGGCACGTTGCGTTTGTGCAAATCACTTCCGCACCGCAGAGCGAATCTTCACAAACCTTGGAAGAGCCGGAACGCGAGCACGTCGGGTAAGCCAGCTTCTCTAATCTCTTCCGCCGTCTTCTCGATTGGATATTCGACACGTCGAAGAGAAACGGTCCTTTTCTCAGAATCGAAAATGGCGTATGCTGCGCGCGCGTCGCCATCTCGCGGCTGGCCGACAGAGCCGCAATTCACCATATAGGCGGTGTCCGGATCGAGCTCCAGAACAAATTCCTGCTCTCTTTTGCGTATGGACGGAATCGTGCCCACTCGACCGCGCCGTATGGAAAATCCACCTTGCAGATGTGTGTGGCCGAAAAATGCAAGCGGCAATTCAAAGTAACTGAAACACGGGCCAGCCTCGCGGGTTGTGGTTACGTACTCGTCTTCATCTCGCGGGGAGCCATGGCAGAGGTGGAAGTATTCAAGTCTGAGAGGGCCCATCTGAAGATTGCGAAGATAATCCAGCTGCTCTTCGCTGAGTTTTCCAATTGTCCAGCGGGCGGCGATTTGCGCAATGTCGTTGAACCATTCGAGAGCCTCAATGCCGGCGACCACTTTGTCGTGATTGCCTCGAATGACAGAGGCGCAATTCGCTCTGGTCCATTCCAATACGCGCGCTGGCTGTGGATTATATCCGACTAGATCACCGCAGCAAACGATTTGTTCGAAATTGCCTTTTGCGTCTGCAAGGACTGCGTGAAGGGCGTGCCAATTCGCATGAATGTCGCTGATAATCAGGAATTGCACAAGCGTATTGTAGCGGCAGCAGAATCTTTGCCGTGCTGAAGGGCACCCGCTCTTGGTCGATGAGAAATCCTGCTCCAGTACAATGCAGACAATGTCTTTGGTTGTGATCGGGTCGGTTGCATACGACGGTATTGAAACGCCGCACGGAAAACGGGAACGTACGCTGGGCGGCGCGTGTACTTACATTGCGCTGAGCGCAAGTTACTTCGCGAAAACGTCGATTGTCGCGGTTGTTGGCGACGATTTCGCCAGCGAGGACCGTGCGTTGTTGACAGACAAAGGCATCGATCTAGAAGGACTGGAACAGGTGCACGGAAAAACGTTCTTCTGGTCAGGCGTCTACTCAGCGGACATGAATGACCGGACAACGCTTCGTACCGACCTCAACGTATTCGCGGAGTTTCAGCCGAAGCTCCCGCCTTCCTATGCCAGCCAGCCCTATCTGTTTTTGGGCAACATTCAACCGGCATTGCAGAGAGGCGTCCAGAGTCAAATGAAAAAGGTTCGCTTCGTCGGCGGAGACACGATGAATTTTTGGATTTCGGATTTTCGAGAGGAGCTTCTCGCAACCATCCGGGATTGGGATTTCCTGCTGATTAACGATAGTGAAGCCCGAATGTTGGCCAACGAAAACAACTTGCGAAGAGCTGCGCAAAAAATTCTCGCCCTAGGGCCGAATACTTTGGTGATCAAACGCGGCGAGTATGGGGCGATGCTGTTCCGGCGCGATAGCTTGTTTATGGTTCCGAGTTACCTCCTCGAGGACGTTTTCGATCCGACCGGAGCGGGCGACTGCTTCGCCGGTGGATTCGTTGGCTACCTGGCGGAGCGCGGATTCGATCTGCGGAATGGACACTTCGATGTTCACGAGCTCCATCGCGCTGTGATTTATGGCTCCGTTATGGGAAGCTTCTGCTGTGAAGAGTTCGGCGTGGAGCGCTTTCGACATCTCACGCGCAAAGAAATCGATCAGCGCTTTGACGAATTCCGGCGATTCACCGCATTCTAATCACCGTCGCGGCATAACTGACGTCGCAATTGTATGCGCTTCCCTTTGTGTGCTGGTTGCGCTCGCGGCAACCTGGTGCTTTCAGCACGGCTACGTTCTCTATTACGGCGATGCGCAATCCCACCTGAACCTCAGCCGCAGCATCATCGATTCGCGCACACCTGGTTACGATCAGCTCGGTACTGTTTGGCTGCCCATGCTGCATGTCATCTGCCTTCCCTTTGTAGGAAGTAATTGGCTTTGGAGTACAGGCCTGGCGGGAACAATTCCGGTCGCATTCTGTTTTCTTGTCGCGGGTGCCGGCTTTTATGCCGCTGCTAAAGAGGTTTATCGCAGTTCGATTGCCGCTGCTATCGTCGTATCCTGTTTTGTCTTAAATCCCAACATTCTGTATCTGGCAACAATTCCCATGACCGAGGTAGTTTTTCTAGCGGGATTAGCGCTCCTGTTGTTTTCGCTGTTTCGATTCCGCCGGACTCAAAAAAGAATGCTCATTCTACTGGGCGTTGTGGTTTCGTGGTCCATGAGTCTGACCAGATATGACGGCTGGTTTCTGATTCCGTTTGCGGCCGTTGGTTTCGCGCTGTTTGCAGAAAGGCGGCGATGGCTTGTGCTCGTGGCGTTCGGAGTGCTGGCAAGCCTTGCCCCGCTGTACTGGATGGCGCATAACTGGTGGGAGACCTCGAACGCGCTGGATTTCTACAACGGTCCGTATTCAGCTAGCGCGATACAAGCGGGGAAACCATATGCCGGATATCACGACTGGGGCCTTGCGCTTCTTTATTACGCGACGGCTGGACAACTATGTGCCGGTTGGTGTCTGGTGTTGTTGGGCATGCTTGGGGCGATCTGCGCCGCTAGAAAAAAGGTAATCGCGCCGGTTCTGTTCCTGCTGTTGACGCCGTTTTTTTACATCTGGAGCATTCATTCGTCCGGCGCGACTCCTATTCATCTGCCGCCACTCACGCCTTACAGCTACTACAACACGCGCTATGGAATCGCAGTAGTAGCTCTAGCCGCGTTTGCCGCAGGCGCGATTGTTTTGGCGCTGCCCGAACGATGGAAGAAGCTCGCGTTTGTGTTGCCTCTCGTTTCGATCGCGCCATGGATCATCAATGCGTCACCCGAGAATTGGATCTGCTGGAAGGAATCGCAAGTGAACTCTGTCTCGCGGCGAGCCTGGACGGAAGCGGGCGCGAAGCTTCTGCGCGCAAGCTATCATTCCGGTGAAGGTATACTGACTTTCTCCGGCTCCGGCGATGTAGCGGGAATTTTTGCCCAGGCCCGTATCCCTCTTTCCGAGACACTTCACATTGGAAATGGCCCAGCCTGGCTGGCTGCAACGTCACGTCCCGATCTCGTGCATCGAGAAGCTTGGGCGATTGCACAAGCCGGCGATCCCGTATCCGATGCAATTCAGCAAAGTAGAGCCGCGCCGTACCGGGTCAGCGATGAAATCCAGGTGAAGGATGCACCCACGCTGCAGATCTATAGGCGAAATGATCCAGCGCGCGGCGGCCTGATTATCGGAATCGAGAAATGATCGAAATCCTTTTCATGAAGCTGCACGGAGCGGAGAACGATTTTCTCCTCACCTGGGGTGACGAGGCTCCCGAACGCAACTTACCCGAGATTGCCCGGCGTATCTGCGCGCGAACTACGGGAATAGGCGCCGATGGATGGATGCTCGTATGGCGCGAAGGCGAGGACCTGCGCACGAAATTATTCAATTCCGACGGTAGCGAGCCGGAGATCTCAGGCAACGGAACGCGCTGCGCCGCAGCTTTCGCACTTTCTAAAGGTGCGGTTTCTTCGCCCGATATCCGGATATCTACTGCGGCCGGAACAAAACATCTTCATCTGATATCCCATCGAGGCGGTCACTTTGTGTTTGAGATGAATATGGGTCTGCCCAAGGTAGATGCGCTGCGTACGCGCATGCATCTCGGCGGGAGTGATTTCGACGCGACAATTCTGAATGTTGGAAATCCTCAATGCGCGATTTTTGTCGATGAAATTCCGCCCGACTGGCGCGCCGCCGCCGCTGAAGCCGAGCGGCACGAGCGTTTTCCGCAACGCAGCAATATCTCGTTTGTCCGACCGTTAGGCCGTCACATGATTGAAGCCGTATTCTATGAACGAGGTGCGGGAGAGACTAGGAGTTCTGGTACTGGGTCGACGGGAGCGGCTGTCGCTGCTATTCTCAGGGATGTAGCCGAAAGCCCTGTCGAGATACGGACGCCAGCCGGAAGTTTAACGCTGCGGTGGGACGAAAGTGTCTACTTGACGGGACCGGCCGAAATCGTTGGCGAAGGCAGATTCTTCTTTGATTACTGAAACACTCGAACAGAGTTCCCCGCAGGTCTCCTCCGCAGCCGCACAGCTACGCGAGCGAATTTCGAACAAAACCGCGCGTGTAGGCATCGTCGGTTTGGGGTATGTCGGCCTGCCGCTTGCGGTGGAATTCGCGCGAGCCGGATTTCAGGTTGTTGGCATCGATGTACAGCAGAGTAAAGTTGATCAATTCAACCGCGGCCAATCGTACATCAAGGACGTACCGGACAGCGTCTTCAAACCACTGGTTGAGAGCGGCAAGCTGCGCGCGACTGCGGATTTCTCAGTTGTCCGGGAGCTAGACACAGTTGACATCTGCGTGCCTACGCCCTTACGGAAGACCAAAGATCCGGATATGAGCTACGTCGTTGCGGCAACAGACGCGATTGCGGAGTACTTGCATCCGGGACTGCTTGTCATGCTGGAATCCACCACCTATCCGGGCACTACGGATGAATTGCTGCTCCCGAAATTACAGGCGGGCGGCCTGAGGGTGGGAGAGGATTTCTTTCTTTGCTTTTCGCCCGAACGAGTGGATCCAGGCAATCCGAAGTTTCAAACATCGAATATCCCGAAGGTTGTCGGCGGCATCACATCTGTCTGTACTGAAATCGGAGCGCTCTTTTATAAACAGGCTCTCGATACCGTGGTGCCGGTCAGCTCCACGCGTGTCGCAGAAATGGTGAAGCTGCTCGAGAACACGTTTCGCATGATCAACATCGGCTTGGTAAATGAGCTCGCGCTGATGTGCGATCGCATGAACATCGATGTCTGGGAAATTATCGATGCGGCGGCGACGAAACCATTTGGCTTCATGCCTTTTTACCCGGGTCCGGGACTCGGTGGCCATTGCATTCCCATAGATCCGTTCTATTTGTCGTGGAAGAGCAAGGAAGCGGGTATTGAGGCCCGCTTTATCGAGCTTGCCGGATACATCAACGGCCGTATGCCCGAGTTCGTGGTCGATAAGATTCAAAATGCGCTGAATGACGCGACGAAACCCGTTCGAGGATCGCGCGTTCACATACTCGGTACGGCATACAAGCGCGACATCGACGATATGCGCGAATCGCCAGCGCTCGATATCATTCTGCTGCTGAAGCGTCGCGGCGCATTGGTTACATTTTCAGATCCGTACGTCGACAGCATTCAAGTGGATGGAACCCGTCTCGAATCGCAGGACATATTACCTGCAGTCGAAACAGCGGATTGCGTCGTGATTGTTACCGATCATAGGGGAATTGACTATGCGGCGGTTGTGGAGCGCAGCAAGCTGATCGTCGATACGCGGAACGCCCTGAAAGGTTACCGATCCGGGAAGATTGTCAGACTGTAACGGCGCTCCTCTAGGTATTGGCCGCCGTCGACGACGATTCGGCATCTTCGGCTGCGCCGTTGTCTAAACCCATTTGCGATAGACGGTAGCGCAGTGCGTTTCGCGTGAGCCCCAGCATTCTCGCAGCCTGGCTTTTATTTCCATTCGCGCGGCGTAGTGCTTCGCGGATCATCATCTGCTCCCAATGCTCCAATGTTTCACCTTCTGGCAGCAGCGGCGCCTGCGTTGCGCTTACAGGCGCATTCCGAGCTGCCTCGATTCTTATGTCGGCAGGCTGTAAGATTTCGCCGGATGCCAGCACGAGACTCCGCTCAATCGTGTTTTCCAGTTCCCGAACATTGCCCGGCCATCGATGACCGAGTAACCTGTCGATCGCCGCGGGACTGATGTCCTTTGCACTCGCTCCGAGCTCGTGAGCCAGCTTGTGTACGAAGTGAATTGCCAAGAACGGAATGTCTTCCCGCCTATCGCGGAGAGGAGGGATGCTGATAGGAACCACGTTGAGCCTGTAGTACAAATCCTCCCGGAATCGCCCCTGCTCGAGCGCCGCCCGCAAATCGACATTCGTCGCAGCGATCACTCGAACATCTACTTTGCGCGTGACATTAGAACCCAGCCGTTCAAACTGACGCTCTTGAAGGATACGCAAGAGCTTCACTTGTATGTTGCCCGGCACGTCTCCGATCTCGTCGAGGAATGCCGTTCCCTGGTCAGCCTGCTCGAATTTGCCGGGCTTGCTGGCGGTTGCCCCCGTGAAAGCGCCTTTCTCATATCCGAATAGCTCACTTTCCATGAGGTTCTCCGGCAATGCAGTGCAATTGATTTTCACGAATGCATGATTTTTTCTAGGCGAGTGATGGTGAATTGCGCGGGCGATCATGTCCTTGCCCACACCGCTCTCTCCCGCTAACAAGACTGTGGCTCTCGTCGGCGCGACCCGCTCCACGGTGTGAAAAATCTCGCGCATCGCGGGGCTTCGTCCAACGATGTTGTCGAACTGATAACGCTGATCCAGCTCTTCGCGCAACCGCAGGTTTTCAGCGCGCAGCGATTGCACCGCCATTACCTTCTGAACTACCGTGGTCAGATGTTCCAGCGAGAACGGCTTCTGCAAGAAGTCCGTTGCCCCCAGTTTCATCGCCTCCACCGCGGCTTCGACCGAACCGTGCGCGGTAATCACAATGACCGCAGTCTGTATCCCTCTGGCCTGCAACTGCTGAATAAATTGCAGGCCATCCATACCCGGCAGACGAAGATCGGTGATGATTAGATTAGCCACCGTAGCCAGCGGCAGCCCTTGTTCAGCTGTTGGCGCGCCATCTACGTCAAAGCCCGCGGTTTCGAGTTGCAGCTGAACTACCCGGCGAAGCTTGTCTTCATCCTCGACGACCAGTATTCTTCCTGCAGCCATGATTTAGGAGCGCTGTACCTTGGGCAGCGCCATTTCAAATGTAGTACCTGTACCTACTTCGCTGAAAAGAGTGATGCGGCCCTGATGCTCGTCGACGATTTTAGCGACAATCGCAAGCCCTAACCCCACGCCTTGCGGCTTCGTCGTAAAAAATGGATTGAAAATGTTTTCAAGATGCTCTGGTTGTATGCCTTCGCCGCGATCGCTTACAAAAATCATGACCTTCTCATCGACGCTTGCGGCCCGGATCTCGACGGTCTGTCCTGAGCCACTTGCTTGAATGGCATTTTGGACTAAATTTGAAACTGCCAGCTTCAGCAGATCGGGATCAAATACGAACGAGATAGGTTCGCCGTTCGTGCTGATAGTCAGTGCAACCTGACGAGCCCCGGCAAGGTCCGCCTGCTGGCGCACGACATCCTCAAACACTGATCCGAGATCGGCTGTGACTGGACGAATTTGCAAGGGCCGGGCGAAATCGAGGAAACTCGCTATCAGCCCATTCATGCGATCCACTTCGCTGCCAATGTATCCGGCCATCTCGGACATCACTTCGGGCCGCTGTTTCGTCGACTCTTTCGTCAACATTTCGGCGGACGCTTTGATTGTCCCCAGCGGATTTCGCAGCTCGTGAGCGAGTCCCGCCGTAAGCTGCCCGAGAGCTGCAAGACGTTCACTGCGGCGGAGCGACGCTTCCGCCAACACCAAGTTCCTGTTGGATTCCGCCAGCCGTTCAGCCGCTTCTTCCGTGCGCTTCATCTCATCCCGCTTTGCCTTCGCTTGTTCATAAACCAGAAAAGCCACAATCGCATAGAAGGATGCATTCAAAGACATAAAGCTGATCTGCTGAGGCATGAGTTCATACTTGCCGTAATCGAAAAAGATGGGCAGCAGAAAGGAGAAGTAAGCAAGGCAAGCGATACCCGTTACGACGATCACGCCGGTCAGGTCGAAAATAGTCGCCGCGGAGACGACGGGTATCAGAAAAATCGATGAGTAATAGCTGTCCACCGGGTGCGTGAACCCTATCAGTAGCCAACTAAGCACCAGCTTCACGGCGATGGATGTGACTTGTCCTGCTCGCGATGAAAACAGCTTCAGTCTAGATGAGGCGATTTGGAATGCGCCGATCAGTGGCAGCAGGATCAGCGCATCGTAGTTTGTCTCGGGCGCAGTGGCGATAAGAAGGGCGATAAGAAGCAGCCACAGTAACCAGGCAAAATCCTGCACCCGCAGTTTCCAACGACGCGATGCAGCTGGTTTGCCAGCGCTTGCCTGGTCCGTCATTTTGCCGTCTCTATGACAGAATAAGGGCAATCCCCGCAGTCATGAGTAATGTGAATTCCGACCCCTTTGCTCCCGCTGAAACTTCCAGTTCGCGTGAGGATGCCAGCTTTGCGGAAATGTTGTCGACCTTCGAGCAACAACATGCTGACGGCAGCAATGGTGAAACTGTTACTGGAACCATCGTCTCGCTCGGAGCTGAAGCGATTCTCGTCGACATCGGACGAAAAATAGAGGGATCTTTGCCCCTTGCGAAGTGGCGCCAAACCGAGAAGGGCGAGCCACAGCTCGGCGCGTCGGTTATCGTATCTGCCGGACCTCGCAACGAGGAGGGTTATTACGAGCTCTCGACTGTGAAGGTATCGCGCCCCAAAGATTGGACCGGCCTACAGGCCGCGTTCTCGGAAAAGCGAAATATTGCGGGCGTTGTCATCGAGCAGGTGAAGGGCGGCTTTCGGGTAGATGTAGGGGTGCGCGCCTTCATGCCCGCATCGCGGAGCGGTACTCGAGATGCGGATGAGATGCAAAACCTGGTTGGCCAAGAAATCCAGTGCCGTATCACAAAGCTCGACATCGAGAAAGAAGATCTGGTAGTCGACCGCCGAGTCGTTTTGGAAGACCAAGAGGCCGCGCGCCGGGAACGAGCATTTGGCGAGCTTCGAGAAGGCGCGGTGATTCGCGGCAGAGTTCGAAGTGTAATGGATTTCGGCGCATTCATCGATCTGGGCGGTATCGATGGATTGCTTCATGTCGCCGATATGTCTTTTTCACGTATCGGCAAGGCTGGCGATGTAGTGAAGGTCGGCGATGAGCTGGAAGTCAAAATTCTGAAGGTTGATGCCGGCAGCAAGAAAATCTCGCTAGGTCTCAAACAACTGCAGGAAGACCCCTGGACTATCGCAGCGCGTACCTTCAAGGTGGGCGATCGTGTCAGCGGCACAGTTTCGCGCCTCGCTGACTTTGGCGCGTTTGTCGAGCTGTTGCCGGGAGTGGACGGCTTGATTCATCTGTCCGAGCTGTCATGGAATAAGCGCGTTCGGAAAGCAAGCGATTTGCTCAAACTGGGCGAGCGCGTCGAGACTGTGATTCTGCAAGTAAATGCAGCCGAGCGCCGGATCAGTCTCGGCTACAAACAAGCCTTGGGCGATCCCTGGGACGCGGTTCCGCAAAAATTTCCGGCGGGCTCGACCATCGAAGGCCCTATTGCCAACCTCACGCAATTTGGGGCATTCGTAGATTTGGGCGATGGAATTGAAGGCATGATCCACATCTCCGATATCACGAATGAGAAGCGGCTTGATCATCCGAGGGAGAAGTTGGCGAAGGGGCAGATGGTCAGGGCCGTCGTCTTGGAAGTGGATCGCGAACGGCGGCGTATTCGCATGGGCATGAAGCAGCTGGAGCCCACCACGGTGGATCACTACATATCCGAACACCAGCCCGGCGAAACCGTTAGCGGGCGGCTGGTTGAAGTGCACGCCGATAACGCCAAAGTGGAGTTAGGCGAGGGGGTTATGGCCACCTGCCATTTGAAGCGGGTTGAGAACGCGCCCGCCGCGGTAGAGCATCCCAAAGCTGCCGACGTATCGTCCCTGAGCGCGATGCTGACCGCGAAATGGAAGCAGGGCGGGTCCGGCGCGTCTAAAGAGACGGCGCGCGCGGGAGAGGTGCGAAGCTTCCGTATCGCCAATCTAGATCCCGCTAAGCGGCTGATAGAGTTAGAGTTAGCAAGCTGAACGTGGGCCCTCGCAGCGATCCCCGCGGTCGCCCGCGAAAAGCAGCCTGACTGGTGACGAAATTGAATCTCATACGTCTATCGTGCTGGTGGAGACTCGATCCGAAGCCATCGGAAGTATAGCCGTGCGCGGCACGACTGAGCGCACCGATGAAGTAGATCTTATTCATCGAGCGCAACGCGGAGATTCGGAGGCTTTTGCACAACTGGTTCGTTCCTACGATCAGAACGTGCTCAGAATGGCGTTGAATCTGTTGCATTCGCAGGAGGACGCGCGGGATATCTACCAGGAGGCGTTTCTTCGCGTCTATCGAAATTTGCCGAAATTCCGATTCGACTGCAGCTTCAGTACCTGGTTGTATCGGATCGTAGCGAATCTCTGTCTGGACCAGATCCGCAAACGGAAGGTTCGAAAAGAGGAAGGATCGTCGATAGAGACCGCAACCGGGGAAGTGGACCGCTTCCAGTTTGTGCCCGAGCAACGGGCCGATGTCGATCCACAGCGCCAGTTGATGAGCGCGGAAGTGAATACGCGAATTCAGGAAGTGTTAGACCGCCTGACACCGCGCGAGCGAGTAGTTTTCGAGATGCGGCATTTTCAGGGCATGCGGCTGCGCTCCATCGGAGAAGCGCTGGGGGTGACGGAAGAAGCTGCGAAGAATTGTCTATTCCGCGCGACCCAGAAAATGCGTGCAGCTTTAGGAGACTTTGTATGACTTGTCAACAGGTGCAGATCAATCTCTCACTTTACCTGTATGGCGAGCTCGACTTTTCTCAAGAAGAAGAACTTGAGCGCCACTTAAGCGAGTGCGCTCTATGCCAGCGTGCTTTGGCGCGTGAGAAGACTTGGCACACGGTTCTGAACGCCGAGCGCGCGGACGTGCCGCTCGATTTACTTTCGAAGTGCCGGCAGGAGCTGCGGGCGGCGATTTCACCCACCGCGGTAAAGAGAAAATCAGGCGCTTCGTCTTGGTGGCATTCGCTCGGGTTTTCGGGAACACATTGGTCTATGCGGATCGCGACCGCATCGTTTCTGATATTCGCCGGATTTGGCGCGGCGCGTTGGATGGATCGCAACGGTCTGCCGGGACATCAAATCGGCGGCATCGCTGAGATGGGCCTCCTCAATCCCGCCACTACGCGGATCCGCGATATTCAACCCGGCGACAATCACCGCGTTCGGATTATCGTCGATCAGGTTCACGAGGGGGAGATAACCGGGCGAGTGGACGACGACAATGTACGGCAGCTGCTGTTAGCCGCGACGAAAGATGCCGATGATCCGGGGATACGTCTCGATTCTGTCGAGATGTTGAAAGGTCAGAATGATAGCGGCGTGCGCGAGGCCCTGCTATATAGCTTGCGGCACGATTCCAACGCGGCGGTGCGACTAAAGGCGCTCGACGGGCTGCGGCAGTTTGCCGGCGATCCAGCGACACGGCAAACACTGCGATTCGTTCTGGAGCGGGACGATAACGCCGGGGTGCGATCGGAAGCGATCAACGTCCTGGTTCCACTCAACGAGAGGGTTGCATTCAGCCCCGATCTGGCGGATACTTTGCGGGACGTCATCCGCTCCGAGCGCAATGACGATTATGTGCGCATGCGGTGCTTGCAGGTGCTGCGCGATATGAACGTGTCGCTAAACGTCTATTAACTGGCGTCTCTTAAACCCCAGCCTCCAGGAAATTCGTCTGTTTACCCAATCGACTTTGAGAGTTGCCCGTCAATACTCGTGAGGCAACTGGTTGGCCCTGGCACATGTTTTCCAGCCTAAGTGCCTGATGGGGAGGATGAATATGCGTCTTTTTACTCTGCTGTTTGCGCTCGCTGGCTTAACAGTTCTGACTGGGGGCCCTTTACAAGCCCAGTCGGACGGCCAACGTGCGCTACGTTTATTTCCGCCGCAACTTCGCGGAGGCAGCTACCTGGGCATCAGCTTGAACGACATAGACGCCGACCGCGCCAAAGCATTGAAACTGGACCAGGAACGCGGCGTGGAGGTGACAGAAGTTATAGATGGCAGCCCGGCCGAAGCGGCTGGCATAAAGGCAGGCGATGTTCTGCTGACTTATAACGGCGAGAACATACTGGGAGCGGAACAATTCGTGCGGCTGGTTCAGGAGACGCCAAAGGGCAGAAAAATTCGTATCCAGTTCTGGCGGGACGGGAAAATGCAGACAACCATGGTTACCACGGGCGCGCCACGGCCTCAGTGGTTCAACCTTCCTTCCGGCCAGATGAATTTTCAAACTCCGGAATTGCAGAGTTTACAGCGGAGTCTACAACAGCGAGCTTTACAGATGCCCGACATTCCCAACCCGGTACTGATGTGGAAGAGTACGGTGTTGGGAATCGAATGTGAGCCCGTCGACTCGCAACTCGCCCAATACTTCGGAGTGAAGCAGGGCGTCCTGGTGCGTTCAGTCGAAAAAGGTTCGGCCGCGGACAAGGCCGGGTTAAAGGCTGGAGATGTTATCACTAGCATAGGCGACCGGACAGTCGCTACTCCACGCGATCTCACCTCCTATATCCGCATGCAAGATCAGCCCGGCCGAGCCATCTCGCTGGCACTCATGCGCGAACACAAAGAGCTCACGCTCACCGTTTCGCCTTCGAATAATCAGGAATAGCGGCGCCGCCTGATTCGTTACGGAATCCTTGCCGGATTAACTACGCTGCTGGGGCCATCGTTTCTGCATGTAAGAACGCAGCCGCAAGATGGCCTGCGATTTCAATTGTGAGATTCGAGATTCATGCAAACTCACAATTTTTGCGATCTCTCGCAGCGTCATCTCTTCATAAAAATAGAGGCTCAGGACGGTTCGCTCCAGGTTAGGCATTTTTTCAATGGCTTCCGCGAGTAGACGCTCGAGTTCGGCGCGTTCCACGATTTGGGACGGCCACTGCTCATCCGAATCCGCGAGGTAACGCAGTAGATCGCATCCCTCCTCCTCCGTACCCGCATTCTCAAGACTGCCAAGCGTCAGCCCACGAGCCTCCGACAACCAATCTTGATAATCCGCGACTGAAAGCTTGAGGTGGCCGGCGATCTCTTCTTCGCTCGGCGTCCGCTGATGCTGTTGTTCGAGTGACGCGATGGCCGCTTCGATGAGCTTGGCGCGTTTGCGCTGCTGGCGCGGCGCCCAATCAAGACCTCTCAGGCTGTCGAGGATCGCCCCCCGGATCTTATATTCCGCGTAGGTCTTTAGCTTGACGTCGTGCCGCACGTCGTAGCGGTCGATGGCGGCGATCAAGCCGATCACTCCTGTCGAGATAAGGTCGTCCAGACTGACCGAAACAGGCAATCTTTCATGGATTCGCCTTGCAATCAGCTTCACCTGCGGGAGATGTTCGAGAATCAGCTGCTCCCGTACTTCGGGTGTAAGCGACGGCGCTTCATAGCCCTGCAATTCTTCGCGAGCGATCATTTACAACCTCTTAAACGGTGCTCATCCTGGCGTTATTCGCGCCTATTAAACCTTCGGCACATACCCGCCAAAACTGCAGCTTGTTTATGAAGATTCAGCGAATTCCTGAGACCTATGTAACGGCCTTACTTCTCAGGAATCGATGAGGCCAGTGTGGGGGCGTACAGAAAAGGGAACCTGTCGGTTCCCTTTTGTCGCGTCGATCGTGTTCGACCCTAGAGTTGTGACTAGTTGGTCCCCTTCGCGCCGGGGCACTATCGAGTATACAAATTGTGAGTTAAGCTGACCTTTTCTGCGATCGACTTGGCCTGGACGAACTGAAGCAAATAGTCGGGGCCGCCGGCCTTCGAGTCGGTTCCGGACATATTGAATCCGCCGAATGGGTGTGCGCCGACCATGGCACCAGTGCATTTGCGATTGATGTAGAGATTTCCTACAAAGAATTGCCGCTTGGCTTTCTCGGCCTTGGCTGGATTGGTCGTGAATACGGCGCCAGTAAGCCCGTATTCGGAATCGTTGGCAAGCTGCAGCGCGTGATCGAAATCTTTCGCTTTCGTGACTGCCAGGACGGGGCCGAAGATCTCCTCTTGGAAGATGCGGGCTTTGGAATCTATATCGGCGATCACCGTCGGCTTGATGAAATACCCGTCGCCCTGGGCAGGTGCCCCGCCCGTTACCAGACGGCCTTCCTTCTTGCCCGTTTCAATGTACTTGAGAATGGAGGCCTTGGCGCGAGCGTTGATCACCGGGCCCATATAGTTGTTGATGTCGTCGGAAGGACCAATGGTGAGGGTCTCGACTTTGGACTTGAGTTTCTCGAGGAACTCGTCGTAGACGCCTTCGTCGACGATGGCGCGGGAGCAGGCGGAACACTTCTGTCCCTGGTAGCCGAACGCAGAATAAAGGACGCCGAGTACGGCCTGATCGAGGTTGGTCTCGCGGTCGACAATGATGGCGTCTTTTCCGCCCATTTCAGCGATCACGCGCTTGATCCAGAGCTGCCCCTTCGGTGTTTTCGCAGCGAGCTCGTTGACATGGAGGCCGACGTCGCGAGATCCGGTAAAGGATATGAAGCGGGTCTTGGGATGCGAGACCAGGACGTCGCCGATAATCCCACCGGTCCCGGTAAGAAGAGAAAAGCTTCGCGCGGGAAAGCCGGCCTGAAGTAAGACCTCCGCGAATTTGGCCGCAATGGTTGGGGTGTCGCTCGAAGGCTTGATCACAACGGTATTGCCAGTTACGAGAGCGGCGGTGGTCATGCCCGCCAGGATGGCCAGCGGGAAATTCCAAGGCGGGATGATAATGCCAACTCCGAGGGGCAAATACACCATCTCGTCACGCTCGCCGGAGAGTTGAACAACCGGCTCCGGATTCGCGAGTTTAAGGGCGTGACGCGCGTAATATTCGCAGAAGTCGATGGCTTCCGATACATCGCCTTCGGCCTCGGCCCAAGTCTTACCGGCCTCAAAAACAAGCCAAGCGTCGAATTCGTACTTGCGCTCGCGAAGGACTTCGGCGGCGCGGAGCAGATACTCGGCGCGTTGTTGAGCGGGGATGCCGCTCCAATGCGGGAAGTAATCGAAAGCCGCTTCCACCGCGTTGCGGGCATCTTGTTCCGAGGCTTTTTGGTGGATGCCAACGATTTCCGAAGGCTTGGACGGGTTGAGAGATTCGAGTTTCGAGGACGACCGGAGGCGTTCACCACCAATCAGCAAATCATATTCCTTGCCGAATTCGGAGCGGACCTTGGCGAGGGCCGCACCCATGCGCTGCGCATTTTCGGGCTTGGCGAAGTCCGTATACGGCTCGTTTGCAAACGGTGCGATTTTAGTCGGCGGGGTGGCGAGGGCAGACATATAGCTGTGAGGTTACCTTTAGATGCGCTTCCCTTAGATGTAATTCAGGAGATATTAGGTGCGCTCTTCGATGGTCTTCTCGGCGATCTTACGGCCGCGCTCGAACATTTCTGCTGCGTCTTGGGCGATCTCACGTCCGCGTTCGTACAGCTCACGTCCGCGCTCGAAGATCTCTTGGCCGGAGTCGAGGATGTTCTTGCGTCCGCGCTCCGCTTGCTTCGCCAACTTGCGTCTGGTACGCACGCCCGATTCGGGAGCCATTAAGAGTGCTACTGCCGCACCTAAAACCGCACCGCTGATAAACCATCCAATTGCGTTGCCAATATTGTCGCTTTCCATAATTCCTCCGTTTTCATTCTAGACAGTTTTCGAATTGCGCCGCTTGGCGACGTCGAGGCGGCCCGATAACCCCTTATCGAAAGGTTTCCAGCTGCACTTTGTCGCCATCGGTACGGAATGTGATCAAGCCATGCTGGTCGGTTCGAAATACGCTGGCGCGGTGTTCGGCCAAACGTTCCAGAACCTGTGGGTGCGGATGATGGAACTGGTTCTTGTACCCGTCTGAAATGATGGCGAACTGAGGGTTCACCTGGCCCAGGAATTCTTCGGAAGAGGAGGTCCTGCTGCCGTGGTGCCCGACCTTGAGCAAGGTGACGGACCGGAGTTGGCCGCTGTCGATCATGTCATCTTCAATGGGGCGTTCCGCGTCTCCGGTGAGGAGGATACTGCGGCGGCCATAGGCTACCTCGAGAACCAAGGAATCGTTGTTCTGCGGGACTAGTCCCGCGACGTAGTCTTTCGACGGTGCGAGAACACGGAGATGCGCTCCGCCGATGGTTACGGTTGGCGAGGCGCGGGTGAGCGCCAGAATCGGGACATGGTCGGCGGCGGCGTGCTGCTGAATGTTCTTCCATTCGATGGTCGCGGGTTCCGCGCCAATCCATAAAGCGCGTGGGCGGAAATTGTCGAGAATGGCCGCAAGGCCGCCCATATGATCGGAGTGGCCATGGGTGAGCACAGCGTAGTCGAGATGATGGATGCGGCGGCTCCAGAGATAAGGCGAGACCACATCTTCGCCGATGTCGATCTGCGGCTTGCGCGCCATGCGTTCCATGCCCGGGAAGCCACCAGCATCGATTAGCATCGTTTCGCCATCCGGAAAAACCAGCAGAAGGCTATCGCCTTGGTTGACATCGATGGCGGTGAGTTCCAGGATGCGCGGAAGAAGTTGCGGTTTCCACGGCTGCCAGACCACGATGCCAAAGAGAAGAAGTGAAGAAACGAAGGCAGGCGCGAGCAGATGGCGCCGGCGAATCGCGATCGCAAGCAAAACCAACGAAAACGCGAGAGCGAAGGCAATCCAAAAAGGCAGCGCGGCCATGCGCCAGGGGGGCTCGAAGCGGACGTGCCAGCTTGCGACCAACTCCGCGGAGTGCAGCAGAAACTTGGTTAAGACAGCCAGCGAATGCAAGCCCGTGGCGATGGAGGCGAACCCTACGGGTATCACAAAAAACAGAAGCGGGATAACGATCACGTTAGCCGTAAGACCGGTGATCGACAGGCGATGGAAGTAGCTGATCATCGGAAGTGCCAGACCGAACTGGATGCAAGCGGATACGATAACGGCTTCCGCCGTGAGCCTGGCGAGCCAAGCACCTTTCGAGACGAGGAAGCGCGCGACGAGGCGGGAGCAACCGGTCCAGACGCGAAGGGTCTCGGCGAGCAGACGGAGCTCGACGCGCCACTGTGCGGCCCTGGGCTCGACCTGCGGATCGTAGCTCACCTGGTCGAAGCGCTTAATCGATGCCTGGAGCGGCTCTGTGAGACGCTCCATGGCGGGAATTGCAAACACGCCGATGATGGCAACCGAAAGGAAAGAGAGTTGAAAACTGGGATCGAACAGTTGATCGGGTTCGAAGGCCAGATAGACGACACCGATAACCGCGAGTAAATTCAGGGGGCGGGCTTTCCGGAAGCAAGAACTAGCGGCCATGAAGAGCGTGAAACCGGCCGCAGCTCGGACGGCGGGTGAGTTGAAACCGGAGATGAACGCATAAACCCAACATGCTGCAGCGGCGATGAATAAGCTGGGGACACGTTTCAAGCGAAAGAGGCGCAGACCGTAGAGCAGTGTGATTGCCAGCACGGAAATGTGCAGACCGGAAATTACGATCGCATGATATGTGCCGGTTACGCGAAAATCGCTTGTCCATTGCCGCTCTACCCCGCTGGTCTCGCCAATCAAGGTTGCTTGCAAAAGCCCGGTTGTATGCAGGTCGTCCGGATAGAGCCTCGTCAGGCGGTCGAGCGCCCAGGTTCTGATCGTGTAAAGCCAGCCCAGCGGTCGCAAGCCACAGCGGCCCGGGAGCGGACGGATGCCGGTTGGGCTCGAGACGGAGCCGGTCCAGTATATGTGTTGGGCGGCAAGATAGCCGACGTAATCGAAGGAGTCGGGATTTTGGAAATTGCGAGGCGAACGGATTTTCGCGGCGGCTTCGACCTGCTGACCGTACTCCAGCGGAAGCTTTTCACCCGTTTTCAACACAACCGAGATCCGGGCGGAAGCTTTCGGCGCTAACTGGAGCGTGAACTGCTCCCGGTTTGGGGAAAACACAGGCGGATTCGTAACGCATCCGGAGAGCAGCACGGTGTCGGCATCCTCGGCGTTCAAGCGGGGCGCGCGCCCTTGCCGGTGAACAACCTGCGCGGCCATGCCGGCCAGCGCCATTGCGCAGCAGATTGCCGGTAAACGCATGCGGCGCGCGCGTGTAACCGCGCAAGCCAGAGTGAGACAGAGGACGCTCAGAGAAGCCGGGAGGATGAGATCGGGCAGTCTAAAAAAGAAGAAGTGCGCGATCAAAACGCCCGTTGCGAGGGCCAGAACCGGCAGCAGGAGGGGTTCACGGCGCACACCGATGTAGTGCTTCCGGCGCTTCCATTGCTCTCGCTCACCAGGCCTGTGAATTTCGTATTGACAGCACGGCTGGAGTGCCGCATACTAAAGAAAATTTAATACGCGAGGAATTAATCTTTAGCAGCGCCAGGTTGGGCTCTTCGGGAGCTCTGTGGGCGCAATGAGTTTTCGTCAGTACTTCTCCTCCAACCCAAACTAAAAGGCTGATCGGGTTTACTCGATCAGCCAGTTTTTTCTGAGGCCGTGGCGCGGTTCGCGTTCATTGGAGATTCAGGTGCGACTCGATCCGGATTAAGCGGTTATCCAGTTCCGCGAACTTGGAGAGCATCATTTCTTCCTGACGGGCAAGCTTCGCGTCCATAAGATCCCGGAGATCTACAATGCGCTGGCGCATGTCCTGAAGGCGCTGGTTCATGTCCTGAAAGCGCTGGTTGATATCGCTTCGCAGATCGCTGATGCGACTGTTGTTGTAAATGAATCCAACCAGAAGGACCGCTAGCGTTCCGACGAACGTGCCCAGCGGGACGATGTACTCGACGGGCGCCATCTCTCGCCTATAGGTTATCCTAAAGAAGATATTGAGTGAGGGAGCGTCCGGCTGGTTGACAGCCAAGATCGTTCACCTCTAGACTAGAGAAGTTTGGCGAGTTGATTCTTCGGCCTCCGCGCTACCGTGTCTGAAAATAGGCATCCGGCCGGAAGTCGGGCCCCGCTGTCGGACCAATAAGCTGTTCAGTTTACTGGACGAGTCACGTTGGAAACTGGCATGGGCCATACCCGAAGCAGTTACCCTCGCGTTGGGGCTGGTGAAAACGCTATATCAGTCTCGTGGCAGTAGTCAATTGCAGCCGACGGTGTTCGAGCCTGCTTAACAAGCCCTGAAGGGGCGGTACCAAAGTTGAATTAGCCTGCGAAGCGTGGCGGTGTGCCGCGTTTTGCGGGAAGAAGGAAAAGCATGCCTACGTTTATCCAGCTTGTGCGCAAGGGGCGCAAAGCGACGCGGTATAAGACCGCCAGCCCTGCCTTGCAGGGATGCCCGCAACGCCGCGGGGTTTGCACGCGCGTCTACACAACAACTCCGAAGAAGCCCAATTCGGCTTTACGGAAGGTTGCGCGTGTGCGGCTGACGAATGGAATCGAAGTAACCACTTATATTCCGGGCGTTGGGCATAACTTGCAGGAGCACTCGATTGTGCTGATCCGCGGCGGGCGCGTGAAGGATTTGCCGGGCGTGCGTTATCACGTGGTGCGCGGAACTCTCGATACGGCGGGAGTTGCAAACCGGAAACAAGGGCGCTCGAAATATGGAGCGAAGCGTCCGAAAGGCGCTGCCGCGACACCGGCCAAGGGCGCGAAAAAGTAAGAGGAGCATATGCCGCGTCGAAGACGACCAGAACCGAGAGAAGTTGTTCCCGATCCCCTGTACAATTCGACACTTGTCGAAAAGTTTGTGAACTCGATGATGTGGGATGGGAAGAAGACGACCGCGCAACGGATTTTCTATCGGGCGATGGACACGCTCCGCGAGCGCTCGGGTGACGATCCTTTGAAGGCCTTTAAGAAGGCTGTCGAGAACGTGAAGCCGGTTTTGGAAGTGAAGACGAGGCGTGTTGGTGGCGCCAACTACCAAGTCCCGATCGAGGTTCCGCAGAATCGCCGGGTGAGTTTGGCACTGCGCTGGATTATCACGAACGCGCGCACGCGCCCGGATAAGAGCATGGCCGAAAAATTGGCCAACGAGTTGAATGATGCCTCCAACATGCGTGGCGGCGCTGTGAAAAAGAAAGACGATGTGCATCGCATGGCGGAGGCCAATAAGGCATTCGCGCACTATCGCTGGTAATTAATCGTTTGTCTGAAAGCTGTTTGAGTTAGTTTTATGCCTCGCACTGTACCGTTAGAAAAAATGCGCAATATCGGTATCATGGCGCACATCGATGCCGGTAAGACCACTACGACCGAGCGCATCCTTTACTACACGGGCCGTACGCACAAGATCGGTGAGGTACACGAGGGTACCGCCATCATGGACTGGATGGCGCAGGAGCAGGAGCGCGGCATCACCATTACTTCGGCGGCGACGACGTGCGAGTGGCGGGACGTCACGATCAATATCATCGATACGCCGGGGCACGTCGACTTCACGGCGGAAGTGGAGCGCAGCCTGCGTGTGCTGGACGGAGCATGCGCAGTGTTCGACGCAGTTGCCGGTGTGCAGCCGCAGTCGGAAACCGTTTGGCGTCAGGCGGACAAATACGGTGTTCCGCGCATTTGCTTCATCAACAAGATGGACCGCGTGGGAGCCGACTTTTATCACTCGGTCGATACGATTGTCGATCGCCTGCATGCGCGGCCTGTGGCGATCCAGTTGCCCGTAGGCGCGGAGGATCAGTTCAAGGGCGTGATTGACCTGGTCAGGATGAAAGCGCGCATCTGGCGCGATGAAACGCTGGGCGCCGAATACGACGATGTCGATATCCCTGCCGAGCTGGTCGAGAAGGCGAAGGAATATCGCGAGAAGTTGATCGAAGCGGTCGCGGAGACGGACGACACGCTTTTCGAGAAATTCGTCGAAGGCCAAGCCGTTACTGAGCAGGAGTTAGCCGCCGGTATTCGCAAGGCGACCATCGCCCAGAAGATTTTTCCGGTGATCTGCGGTTCCTCGTTCAAGAACAAGGGCGTGCAGAACTTGTTGGACGCAGTTTGCGATTATTTGCCTTCGCCAGTGGATATTCCGCCGATCAAGGGCATCGCGGTAGACAATCCAGAGGAGCGGCTAGAGCGGAAGGCGAACGACTCCGAACCATTTTCGGCGTTGGTCTTCAAGATCATGACCGATCCGTTTGTCGGACAGCTTTGCTTCATTCGCGTGTATTCGGGCAGGTTGAACGCCGGCGATTCGATCTACAACGTGACGAAGGGCCGGAGAGAACGTGTCGGTCGCCTGGTGAAGATGCACGCAAACAAGCGTGAAGAGATCCAGGAAGTATTCGCAGGCGACATCTGCGCGGCAGTGGGATTACGACAGGTTGTGACGGGCGATACGATCTGCGACGAAAAGGAGCCGATCCTGCTCGAATCGATCGACTTCCCGGCGCCCGTCATCCAGCTTGCCATCGAGCCGAAAACGAAGGCCGATCAAGAGAAGCTTGGCGTGGCGATACAGAAGCTGGTTTCTGAAGACCCAACTCTGCGCGTGAGCACGGACCCGGAAACCGGACAGACGATTCTGGCCGGTATGGGCGAGCTGCACCTGGAGATCATCGTCGACCGCATGCAGCGGGAGTTTAATGTAGGCGCGAACGTCGGCAAGCCCGAGGTAGCGTACCGCGAGACGATCCGGCAGCGAGCTGAAAACGATTACACACACAAAAAGCAGACGGGCGGCAGCGGTCAATACGCGCGCGTGAAGCTGCGGGTGGAACCGAATCCGGAGAAGGACTTTGAGTTCGATAACGAAGTGAAGGGCGGCAATATTCCGAAGGAATTCATTCCGGCAATCGAGAAGGGCGTTATTGAAGCGCTCGAAGGCGGCAGCCTGGCTGGGTATCCGTTGAACAACATAAAGGTGACCGTGTTCGACGGCGATTACCACGAAGTGGACTCATCAGAGATGGCCTTCAAGATCTGCGGCTCGATATGTGTAAAAGGAGCTGTGAGCAAAGCCAAGCCGGTGCTGCTCGAGCCCGTGATGCGTGTGGAAGTGACGGTTTCCGAAGATTACATGGGACCGGTGAATGGCGATTTGATTTCGCGTCGCGGGCGCCTGGAAGGCACGGAAATTGTAGGCAGCACTCATATCGTGAAAGCCATGGTGCCGCTGTCGGAGATGTTCGGTTATGCGACGGAGCTGCGCTCGCGTACGCAGGGCCGGGGCAGTTTCACCATGCATTTTGGTCAATACGAAGAAGTTCCGAAGAATTTAGCCGAGGAAATTATTAACCGCAATAAGGGCGGGATCGCAACCAAGTAGAGGCAGGAAAATAACATGGCGAAAGAGAAATTTGACCGGAGCAAGCCGCACGTAAATATCGGGACGATCGGGCACATCGATCATGGCAAGACGACCTTGACGGCGGCCATCACCAAGACGCTGGCGAAGCACAATCCGAAGGTGAAATTCCGCAGTTTCGATTCCATCGACAACGCGCCGGAAGAGAAGGCGCGCGGAATCACCATCGCCGTAGCGCACGTGGAATACGAGACCGCCAACCGGCACTACGCGCACGTGGATTGCCCCGGGCACGCCGACTACATCAAGAACATGATCACCGGCGCAGCGCAGATGGATGGCGCGATTCTGGTGGTCGCGGCGACGGACGGTCCCATGCCGCAGACGCGCGAGCATATTCTGCTGGCTCGCCAGGTGGGAGTGCCCTACATTGTGGTGGCCTTGAACAAGGTCGACATGGTGGACGATCCGGAGCTGCTCGAATTGGTGGAGCTCGAAGTACGCGAGCTGTTGACCACCTATCAGTTTCCAGGCGACAACATTCCGGTGGTGCGGGTGAGCGCGCTGGGCGCTTTGAATGGCGAGGAGAAGTGGGAGAAGACGGTTGACGAGCTGATGGCCAAGGTGGATGAGTACATCCCGGTGCCGCAGCGGGCGATCGACAAACCGTTTTTGATGCCGATTGAAGATATTTTCTCGATTCAAGGGCGCGGCACGGTGGTGACGGGGCGCATCGAGCGCGGGATCTGCAAGGTCGGCGAGGAAATGGAGATTGTGGGTTTCACGGACACGCGCAAGACGGTGGTGACGGGCGTGGAGATGTTCAAGAAGCTGCTGGACGAAGGGCGCGCGGGAGACAACGTGGGATTGCTGCTGCGCGGCATTGAGAAGAACGACGTAGAGCGCGGGCAGGTGATTGCGAAGCCGAATTCGATCAAGCCGCTCAAGAAGTTCAAGGGCGAAGTGTACGTGCTGTCGAAGGAAGAAGGCGGGCGGCACACGCCGTTTTTCAATGGATACCGGCCGCAGTTTTATTTCCGGACCACGGATGTGACCGGAGTGGCGAAGTTGCCGGAAGGCATGGAGATGGTGATGCCGGGCGACAACGTGGCGATCGAGGTGGATCTGATTACGCCGATCGCAATGGAGCAGGGGCTGCGCTTTGCGATTCGCGAAGGCGGCCGGACGGTAGGCGCGGGCACGGTTTCCGCGATCGTGGAATAGGGAATGAAAGAACGCATACGCATCCGGCTGAAGGCATACGACCACCGCATCTTGGATCAATCGACGGGCGACATCGTCGATACAGCCAAGCGCACCGGCGCTACGGTTGCGGGGCCGATTCCGCTACCGACGCTAAAGAACCGCTACACAGTACTGCGGTCGCCGCACGTGGACAAGAAGTCGCGCGAGCAGTTTGAAATTCGCACCCACAAGCGGTTGCTTGACATTCTGGAGCCGACGCAAGACACGGTGGATGCACTAATGAAGCTCGATCTTCCTGCCGGCGTGGACGTGGAGATCAAGGCGTTTGGGAAGAAGTAACAGGCGAAGCGACGCGTAGAGATACCCAAAGGTAAGAAACATGAGTCCAGGAATTCTCGGCAAAAAGATTGGCATGACGCAGGTGTTCAATGCGGATGGGCAGGTGGTTCCGGTGACACTGGTCAAGGCGGGTCCCTGCATCGTGACGCAGCGGAAGACGCCGGCTACGGACGGTTACGATGCCATCCAACTTGGACTTGTCGAATACGCCAAGAAACCGAACAAGCCGATGGCAAAGCACCTGGCGAAATCGGGCGCTGAGGGCGTGAAGTTTCTGCGCGAGTTTCATCTGGGGCAAGGCACCGGCGATCTGAAGCAGGGCGATCGCGTATTAGCCGAAGAGTTCCAGCCGAGAGAGATTGTGGACGTAATTGGAACCAGCAAAGGCCGTGGATTTGCAGGTTTGGTGAAGCGGCATCATTTCCGCGGCGGTCCGGCATCGCACGGATCGATGTTCCATCGGGCGGCTGGTTCCATTGGAGCTTCGAGTTTTCCATCGCGCGTTTTCCCGGGAATGAAGATGGCCGGGCGCATGGGGACGGATCAGGTGACTGTGCGCAATCTGGAAATTGTGAGCGTGGACAAGGACGATAACGTCATTGCGGTGAAGGGCGCCGTGCCCGGTCCGAATGGCGGGTACGTTATGGTTCGCAGGGTGACGCGCTAAAGCGTGAACCGTTAAATCAGCAAGGAATTACGACGATGCCGAGTGTAGACATTCTGGATCTGAACAACGCGACGGTGGGCTCGATCGAGCTCTCGGACGCGGTGTTTGGAGCCGAAGTAAACGAAGCGCTGCTTTACGAAGCCGTGCGGCAGTATACGGCGGCGCGGCGTTCTGGAACGGCGGCGACCAAGACTCGCCATGAAGTTTCCGGTTCGGGCAAGAAACTGTGGAAGCAAAAGGGCACAGGGCGCGCGCGCATGGGTTCAATCCGCTCGCCGCTATGGCGTCACGGCGGAACCGTTCATGGACCGCAGCCGCGCAGTTATGAGTACCACCTGCCGCGCAAGATGCAGTTGGGCGCGCTGCGCTCGGCGCTCTCGGCAAAGCTGCGCGATGGCGAGTTGAGGGTGATCAAGGCGTTCGAGCTGGCCGATCACAAGACCAAGAACATGCTGAACGTGCTCGGAAAGCTGGAGGCGAAGAAGACGGTTCTGCTGGTCGAAGCGGGAGAGAACGCGAACCTGACGCGGGCCTCGCGCAATCTGCCCGGAGTAAAGCTTGTGCCGACTAAAGATGTGAACGTTTACGATTTGCTGAAACATCAGGAAGTGCTGTTGACGGAAACGGCAGCGAAGAAACTTTCGGAGGCACTCGCATAATGAACGTCTACGATGTGATCCGCCGGCCGCTTATCACCGAAAAGGCGCATGCGAAGCGGGAAACCGAGCGCACGTTGTGTTTTGAGGTGCATCCAGACGCGAACAAGATCGAGATCAAGCAGGCGGTCGAGACCGTGTTCAGGGTGAAGGTAGCGGAAGTGAAGACCAGTATCTATGCCGGAAAGTTGCGGCGCAGAGGCCGTTTCACCGGATACGCTTCCGATTGGAAAAAGGCCTATGTCCGGTTGCAAGCCGGGCAAAAAGTGCCTGAGTACGCGGACATTTAAGAGAGCACGCCATGCCTATTAAGAGCTTTAGACCGACTACGCCGACGCGGCGCTTCCAGACTTACTTAACTCGTGAGGACATTACAAAGGATAGGCCGGAAAAATCGCTGGTCGAGGGCAAGCAGCGTACTGGCGGACGTGATGCGCGAGGCCGCATATCGAGCCGCTTTCGCGGCGGCGGGGCGAAACAAGCGTATCGCCTGATCGATTTCAAGCGCGATAAATCCGGCGTGAGCGCGAAAGTTGCCGCAATCGAATACGATCCAAACCGCTCGGCGCGTATCGCGCTGCTGCATTACGCGGATGGCGAGAAGCGTTACATCATCTGCCCCGTCGGTCTGGAAGTTGGCCGCACGGTCAGCTCCGGGCCGGAAGTCGACATTCTGGTTGGTAACGCACTCCCGTTGAAGAATATTCCCGCCGGTACTGTGGTCCACAACATCGAGCTGAGGCCGGGGAAGGGCGGGCAGATGGCTCGATCCGCGGGCGCGCAGGCGCAGTTGGTTTCGAAGGAAGGCGACATTGCGCTTCTGAAACTACCTTCGGGCGAGATTCGCAAGGTGCAGCTCGAGTGTATGGCGACAGTGGGGCAAGTCGGAAATGTGGAGCATGAAAATGTGTCCCTGGGGAAGGCGGGACGAAGCCGGTGGCTGGGTCGCAGCCCGCACAACCGCGGAGTTTCGATGAATCCAGTCGATCACCCGCACGGCGGTGGTGAAGGCAAAACTTCGGGCGGACGGCATCCGGTGACGCCATGGGGCCAGCCCACGCGCGGATTCAAGACCCGCAATAACAAGCGGACCGACCGCTGGATTGTGACTCGCAAGGCGAAGAAGCGGTAGAGGCGCTTGAGAGAAGGAATTTGATATGAGTCGATCGCTCAAAAAGGGACCGTTCACCGACGACCACCTCGCCAAGAAGGTGGAAGATTTGAACGCGAAGAATCAAAAAGTTGTCGTGCGTACGTGGTCGCGGCGCTCAACCATCGTGCCGGATTTTATCGGGCACACATTGGCTGTCCATAACGGGAAGAAATTTATTCCGGTATATGTGACTGAAAACATGGTCGGCCACAAGTTAGGTGAGTTCTCGCCCACGCGCACTTTTAAGGGTCACGCGGCGAAAGCTACCGAGAAGACGACGAAGTAGGAACAGATGGCAGACGAAACGGCAAGCATAGCGAGGGCGGAAGCGCGGTACATCCATGTGTCGGCGCAAAAGGCGCGTTTGGTCGTGGATATGATTCGGGGACGTCAGGTGGGCGATGCGATCAACATTCTCAACTCTACAAACAAGCGGATCGCTCCGGCCATCGAAAAGGTCCTGCGGTCGGCCATAGCGAATGCCGAGAACAAGTCCGAGGATGTAGACGTCGACAAACTATTCATCACCGAAGCGTATGTGAACGAGGGCCCGCGCCAAAAGCGAATTCGTCCCGCCCCGATGGGCCGCGCGTTTCGCTATCAGCGGCGAACTTCGCATATTGCGTTAGAGGTTGGGGAAAAAGCCGGAGCGGCAGAGGAATAAAAGATGGGTCAGAAAGTTCATCCGTACGGGTTCCGTTTAGGCGTTACCAAGACTTGGCGCTCGCGGTGGTTTGCCAAGCAGGATTATTCGAAGCTGCTGCATGAGGATCTGGAGCTCAAAGAGTCCTTGCACGCGCGTCTGAAGGCTGCCGGCATCAGTTCCATCGAAGTGGATCGGCCTGGCAACAAGCTCAGAATCACGATTCGCACATCGCGCCCCGGCATCATCATCGGCCGCAAAGGCGCTGAGATCGAAAAACTGAAAAGCGATCTGGCGAAGAAGACCAAACGCGAGGTTTTTATCGATATCCAGGAAGTGCATCGGCCGGAGCTCGACGCGCAACTGGTTTCCGAATCGATTGGATTGCAGCTTGAAAAGCGCGTGGCGTTCCGGCGCGCGATGCGAAAGGCGGTCGATTCCGCGCTGCGTTTCGGGTGCAAAGGAATCAAGGTGCGCGTTTCAGGCCGTTTGAACGGTGCTGAGATTGCGCGCAGCGAGTGGTATCTGCAGGGACAACTGCCGCTCCATACGCTGCGGGCGGACATCGACTACGGTTTTAGCGAAGCGCACACAACATACGGCGTCATCGGAATAAAAGTTTGGATTTATAAGGGCGAAGTGCTGGATGGCGCAAATCGCGGCCGCAATTCGCTGCGCAATGAAGGGGAGCCTCGCCGGCGGCGCCGGGACGATCGTATGGATCGCGATCGCGAGCGCAGACCTTTCGGGCAAGCCGCTCCGGAAGCGACTGGTCCGATCGTTCAACAGCCTCCCGCCGAGATGCCGAAGCCTGCCTCTTCGCCGATCATTCCGCCCATCGCGCCGGTGACTCCCGCGTGGAAACAGGAACAGCCCAAGGCGAGTTCGAGCGAGCCGGTTGCGCCCGCAGAAGCAGCTCCAGAGACAGCGGCTCCGGAAGCAGCGGTTCCAGAGGAGAAGAAGGAGTCCACTGAATAAACGCCAAGTGGCTTGACAGGAGAATACCGCTATGTTGATGCCGAAGAAGGTCAAATATCGCAAGCAGCAGCGCGGCCGCATGACGGGCAAAGCGTGGCGCGGCTCGGAGCTCTCGTTTGGAGAGTTCGGGTTGAAGGCGCTCGGCTGCGGCTGGGTGACCAACCGCCAGATTGAGGCGGCTCGTATTGCGATGACGCGTTTCATCAAGCGCGGCGGAAAAGTTTGGATCCGTGTGTTTCCGGACAAGCCGATCACGAAGAAGCCGCCCGAGACTCGTATGGGCAAGGGCAAAGGAGCGCCGGAGGCCTGGGTCGCGGTGGTGAAGCCGGGCAAGGTGCTGTTCGAGATGGAAGGCGTGTCGCTGCAGACGGCGACCGAGGCCATGCGGCTGGCAGCGATGAAGCTGTCGGTTCCGACCAAGTTTATTGCGCGGAACCAGCCGGCTGAGATAGCGAAGGTGGGCTAGGGCAGGATTATGAAAGCCGAAAAGATGCGCGGTATCGATATGGCGGATTTGCAGCGCCAGGTGCAGGATTCACAGGAGCAACTCTTCCGTTTTCGCTTCCAGATGGGCATGGGGCAGCACGAAGGTCTGAAGAAATACCGTGGTTTGAAAAAGGACCGTGCGCGAATGTTGACTGTCCTTCGCGAAAAAGAGGCAGCCGGTGAAGTGGTGGCGCCCGTCGCGAAGGCCGCGCCAGCAGAGAAAAAGAAGAGTAGATGGAGATTTCGGAAGTAAATATGGCGGCGCAAAATACTCCGGCGGTGCAAGAACCGTATAAGACCGGGCACAAGAACGAGAAGCTTGGGGAAGTCATTTCGACCAAGATGGCCAAGACCATCGTCGTCGAGGTGACCCGCCGCGTGGCGCACCCGGTCTATAAGCGAATCGTCACGAAGCGGAAGAAATTCTATGCGCACGACGAGGAGCAATCCGCAAAAGTAGGCGATGTAGTGCGGATCGTGGAGTGCCGCCCGGTAAGCCGTTTGAAACGGTGGCAGTTGGGGACCGTGGTCCGGCGCGCAGTGCAAGTAGCCGTCGATCACCCGGCGCTCGAGGGCGGAGCGGACACGAACGTGAAGAAGACGCTGAAGAAGAAGTAAAGTAACGGCCGCGCAGAGGAGCCAGGGAGAAACGTCATGATTGGAATGCGAACGATGCTGGAGGTCGCCGACAATAGCGGCGCTCGCAAGTTGATGTGCATCTTGCCGCGCGGCGGCGATCTGGGACTTCGCGCGGGTTTGGGCGATGTGATCACAGCCAGCGTAAAAGAGGCGGCGCCCGATTCCAGCATCAAGAAGGGCAAAGTGGTTCGTTGCGTGATTGTGAGAATGCGAAAGGAAACGCGGCGGAAAGACGGTACGTACATCCGGTTCGATTCGAATGCAGCGGTGCTGATCAGTGAAGTGGGCGAGCCGATTGGAACGCGCGTGTTCGGCCCGGTGGCGCGCGAGCTTCGCGATAAGCGATTTATGAAGATTGTGTCGCTCGCGCCGGAGGTGATTTAGTTCATGGGAAAAATTGCGTACAAACGGCGGCAGGAGAAAGGCGAGCGCAAGCCGCTTCGGATCAAGATCAAGAAAGACGATCTGGTGAGAATTATTGCCGGGCGCGACAAAGGCAAGACGGGAAAAGTGCTCGAAGTGGACCGGTTCGAGCGCAAGTTGACGGTGGAAGGCGTGATGGTGGTGAAGCGCCACACGCGGCCGAATCCGTCCAAGCAGATCAAGGGTGGCATTGCGGATAAGCCGATGCCGATCGACATTTCAAACGTCATGATTTTGACCGCTGGAGGCGTGCCAACGCGCATCGGATACAAGCTCGATACCGGAGGCGGGAAAGTTCGGCGCATCCGCATTGCTCGCAAAGGCGGGGAAACGATCGAGAAGAAGTAGGGCCAGAGGATTCAACTAGGGATGGCTAAAAAGACAGACGACAAAGGAGCAGAGGCGAAGCCCAAGGCCGAACCAAAGGCTGCAAAGCAGCCTAAAGCGGGAGCGCAGCCTAAGGGCGGTGGGCAGTCAAAGGGCGGCGGCAGAGAAGGCTGCGGAACCGAAAGCCGCGGAATCCAAGGGATCGAGCGGCGGGAAGGCGCGCCTGAGGGAGCACTATGCGAAGAGCGTGGTGCCGGCGCTAAAGAAGGATTTTGGGTACCAGAATCCGATGGCGGTGCCGAAGGTGGAGAAGGTATCGATCAACATCGGTTTGGGCGAAGCGACCGGCAACAGCAAGTTGATGGATGGCGCCGTGAATGAGTTAAGCGCGATCGCCGGCCAGAAGCCTGTGATAACGAAGGCAAAGAAATCGATCGCTGCATTCAAGCTGCGCGAAGGAATGTCCATCGGGTGCATGGTGACGCTGCGCGGCGATCGTATGTACGAGTTTTTAGATCGATTGATGAACGTAGCTCTGCCGCGAGTTCGCGATTTCCGCGGCGTTTCTCCGAAATCATTCGATGGCCGCGGCAATTACACGCTCGGGTTGAGAGATCAGTTGATCTTCCCCGAGATCGATTACAACAAGGTGGAGAAGACCAAGGGCATGAATATCAGCATCACTACCACCGCCAAGACGGACGCGGAAGGTTTGGCTCTGCTGCGCCATATGGGCATGCCGTTCCGCCAGTAAAAGGATTCAATGGCAACAACTGCAAAGATCGCTAAAGAACTAAAGAAGCCGAAGTTCCAATGCCGGCTTCGGAACCGCTGCAAGAATTGCGGGCGTCCCCGCGGATTTCTGCGCAAGTTTTCGTTGTGCCGGATTTGTTTCCGGAAGTTCGCGCTTGCCGGCGAAGTTCCGGGCGTGACGAAGGCGAGTTGGTAATTGCGTTCGAAACAATGAAAGGTGCTGAAAGGTAAGAAGTAAATGACAGCAGACCCCATTGCCGACATGTTGACGCGCGTGCGCAACGCTCTGATTGCGCGCCATCCCAAAGTGGACGTGCCAGCGTCGCGGCTCAAGAATGAACTCGCCCGGATCTTCAAAGAGGAGGGCTACATTCTGAACTACAAGCTCACGGAAGAGGGCCCGAAGAAATACATCCGGCTGTATTTGAAGTACACGCCGGCGAATCTGCCGGTGATCTCGCGCATTGAGCGCGTATCGCGCCCAGGCTGCCGCGTGTATGTGGGCAGCAAAGAAATTCCGCGCATCCTCGGCGGGCTCGGGATCAACATTCTCACCACTCCCAAAGGCGTCATGACGGGTAGAACCGCTAGCAAAGAGGGCGTGGGCGGCGAAGTGCTCTGTCAGATCTGGTAAGGAATCTTAGTTATGTCACGAGTAGGAAAAAAGCCGATTCCCCTGCCGCAGGGCGTCAAGGTCAAAATAGGCGAACAGCTCGAAGTCGAAGGGCCGAAAGGCAAGCTGACCGTTCCTATCCCGGCTGGTGTCCGGTTTGAGCAGAACAATAATCACCTGGAAGCGATCCGGGATAACGACAAGCTGGCTGCAATTCATGGTCTGACGCGTGCGCTCGCCGCTAATGCGGTTCAGGGTGTTTCCACCGGCTTCACGCGTGAGCTCGACATTGTGGGCACCGGATATCGCGCGGATGTGAAGGGCAAAGTCGCTACATTTACGCTGGGGTACTCGCACTCGATCGAATTTATTTTGCCGAGCGGCGTGGATCTAAAGATCGACAAGCAGACGCACTTGGTCCTGAGCGGCTACGACCGGCAGGTGGTAGGGCACATTGCTTCGCAAATCAGGGCCCTGCGCCCACCCGATCCATATAAGAACAAGGGTGTCCGGTACACCGGCGAAGCGCTCCGCAAGAAGGCCGGCAAGACTGGAGCGGGGAGCAAGTAATGGGTCGGGAATCTAGAAACGAAATTCGTGTTCGTATCCACAAGCGGATCCGCAGACGGGTGGCCGGCACGCCGGAGCGGCCGCGTTTGGTGGTATTCCGCAGTGTGAATCACATATACGCCCAACTCATCGACGATCAGCAGGGCCATACGGTGGTGGCGGCTGGGTCTACCGAGAAGGATCTCCGCGGCAAAGGCGGAAACGTCGAGGGCGCGAAGCTGATCGGCAAGACGGTTGCCGAACGCGCAAAGGGAAAAGGCATAACCAAGGTGGTGTTCGATCGCGGCGGGTATCAGTACCATGGCCGCGTGAAGGCGCTTGCCGATGCGGCCCGCGAAGCGGGACTGGAGTTCTAAATTAAATGGCAGTGAATGGAAAGGCCAAGCGCCTGGACGCACATAACCTGAACCTGAAGGAACAGGTGGTTAGTATTAACCGCGTCACCAAGGTGGTCAAGGGCGGTAAGAACATGAGCTTCTCCGCGCTGATTGTCGTCGGCGATCCGAGCGCCAAGGTGGTGGGCTTCGGCACGGGAAAAGCGAAAGAAGTTCCGTCCGCTATCAAGAAGGGGATTGAAGCCGCAAAGAAGAATTTGCGCAAGATCAATGTGCTCGAAACCACGATCCGGCATCCGGTGCTGGGGCGTTTCGGGAGCGGACTCGTTCTATTGAAACCGGCTCCTCCAGGTACCGGTGTGATCGCGGGTGGCCCGGTGCGCGCGGTAATTCAGGCGGTAGGGATTCCGAATGTGCTTACCAAATCGATCGGCTCGCATAATGCTCACAACGTGGTGAAGGCGACCATCGACGCGCTCGAGCAGTTGCGCGACAAGAACGCTACAGCGGATATGCGCGGTCTTCCGATCGAGAAATTGTAGGCATACACAATGGCTGAAGGGAAAATCAAGATTAAGCTGGTGCGCAGTCCGATTTGTACGCCGCAGAAGCACAAGAATATTGTGAAGTCGCTGGGACTTCATAAGATCAACCGCGTAGTGGAACGTCCCGATACGCCGGGATTTCGCGGAATGGTGGCGAAGGTGCCCCACTTACTCCAGATCGTCGAAGAATAGAGGTCCTGGACAGAATGAATCTTAGTAATCTCCGGCCTCCCAAGGGCCAACAGCGCAAGAAGCGGCGCATCGGTCAAGGCATGGGCTCGGGGCGCGGCAAATATTCGGGACGCGGCGCAAAAGGCGCAAAGTCCATTTCGGGATACAGCAAAATGCGCGGATTTGAAGGCGGTCAGATGCCGCTTCACCGTAGGCTTCCGAAGCGCGGCTTTACAAACATCTTTCACAAGGAATACGCCATCATCAATATCGGGGTGCTCGAGAAGCTGGATGGCGATAGCTTTACGCCCGAATCGCTGGCCGCCAGCGGTACTGTGAAAAAGCTAAACTCAGGGCTGAAGGTATTGGGTAATGGCGAGCTGACCAGAAAGATCAGCATCAAAGCTCACGTGTATTCCAAATCCGCTCTCGACAAAATTCAAAAGCTGGGCGGGAGCGCCGAGGTCATTGCTCGGCCCGAGCGGGTTCAAAAAGCCCTACCCGAGCGGGTTGAAAAACGGAAAGCAAATAAATAATCGCATCGAGGCCGATTCAGCACCGGGAAGTATAGACGTCCATGACAAAGTTTCTTGAAGCTCTCGCCAACGTGTTCCGGATACCGGACCTCCGGAGACGGGTTATGTTCACGCTCGGGCTGCTTGCCGTTTACCGGATCGGCGCCTACATCCCGACGCCCGGCATCGACAGCATTCGTTTTCAGGAATTTTTTACTCGAAACGCAGCTGGTGGGTTCCTGGGCTACTTCGATCTGTTTAGCGGCGGCATGCTGCGGCGCATGACGATTTTCGCCTCTGGGCATCACGCCGTATATCACTGCTTCCATCATTCTGCAGTTATTGACGGTGGTTATTCCGACACTCGATAAGCTGCAGAAAGAGGGCGAGCTCGGGCGTCGCAAGATCACCCAGTGGACCCGCTATTTGACCGTCGCCCTGGCAATCATTCAATCCATTGGCATCGCATTCGCGCTGCAGAATTCCGATGGCAATTTTGTTTTGAATCCGGGCGTTTTCTTCCTCTTCATGACCACCTTAACCTTCACGGCAGGGTCAGCGTTCATCATGTGGCTGGGAGAGCAAATTACGGATCGCGGCATTGGCAATGGAATGTCGCTGATCATCTTTGTCGGAATTATTGTCGGTCTTCCGCGAGCCGTCGAGAGTATCTACCTCAACACGTTCGTAACGCATCAATGGCCGGTGCTTCAGATGATCTTGATTCTGATCGTGATGGTGGCGGTCGTCGCGTTTATTGTCCTGGTAGAGCGCGGCGAGCGGCGGATTCCGGTTCAATACGCGAAACGCGTCGTCGGGCGGCGCATGATGGGCGGACAATCCACTCACCTGCCGCTGAAAGTGAATGCGGGCGGCGTTATCCCTATCATCTTCGCCTCATCGCTTCTCGCAATTCCGCAAACAGCTCTGCAATTTCCGGTCGTGAAGAACAGTCCCTGGCTCAGCAGCATGTTGGGCGCGCTTAGCGGATCGGAGCCGATCTACTATCTAGCCTTCATCGTGCTCATTGTTTTCTTCTGCTTCTTTTATGTCTCGATCATTTTCAATCCCAACGAAGCGGCGGACAACATGCGGAAGTACGGCGGATTCATTCCAGGCATCCGGCCCGGCAGGAATACAGCCGAGTACATGGACAAGATCCTCTCGAAGATTACTGTGGTCGGCGGTTTGTATCTGGCTCTTTTGTCGATCATTCCGCAGATCATGATTTCAGGAATCAAGCTGCAGCGCCTACCACTTGCCGGCAACTTCATCGATGCGCATTTTCCGCGCTGGCTGCTGGATGGCTTGGGCGTAAACTTCTACTTTGGCGGCACCTCTCTTCTGATCGTCGTGGGTGTTGCCATGGACACCGTGAACCAGATTGAGGCGCAGCTGATTATGCGCCACTATGACGGATTCACGCCACGGTCTGGGCGCATCCGCGGCCGTCGCAGTACTACGGCTTAACTCTCTTGGATGGGAAAACAAGAGACGGGTTGGCCCCGGCAGCGATCTTGTTTGGATCGCCTGGCTCCGGAAAAGGTACACAGGCTAAATTGTTGAGGCATTGCCTGAAAGGGCCGCACATCTCGACTGGCGATATGCTCCGAACGCATATTCAAGCCGGAGACGAAATCGGAGAGCAGAGTAAGAGCATTATCAAATCCGGCAGGCTGGTTTCCGACGAGGTGGTGAACCGCTTAGTGGAGGCGAGGATTGCGGAGCCGGACTGCCGGCAGGGAATAATTCTGGATGGATATCCCAGAACTCTGAACCAGGCGCGCGTCCTGGTGGGCATGATGGAACGCTATAGGTTTCAACCGGCCGTGATACACTTAATGGTTGACTGCGACAAAATCGTAGCTCGCCTCAGTGGCCGCCGCCAGTGCCCCGTCTGTGGAACCCTCTATAGTTTAAGGACGAATCCGCCTAAGGTGTCTGGAATTTGTGACTTGGACGGAGCGGCGCTGGTGACGCGCGAGGATGATCGCGAATCGGTGATCCGCCAGCGGTTAGGTGAGTACGAATCGCAAACCCGCCCGCTTCTGGACTATTTCAGAGAATCGGGCGTTCGGATCTTTGAAATCAATGGTGCAGGGGGCACGCCGGAGGAGATCTCTCGCGAGATTTGCCATTCTCTCGTCTCTTCCGGATTAGCTCCGAAGGCGGCCGGTGTCACGCCATGATTGTGCGAAGGAGTCCAGCCGAACTCGAAAAGCTCCGCCGGAGCGGGCTGCTGGTCTATCGAATTCTGCAGACTCTGAAGAGCACGATCCACGAAGGCGTGACCACGCAGGATCTCGAGATTGCGACCGAGAGGATGATTTCGGACGCGGGCGCGAAGCCGGCATTCAAGGGCTATTCGACACAAGTCTCGACGTCGAAATTTCCATACGTCTTGTGCGCTTCCGTGAATGAGGAAGTGGTACACGGGATGCCATCGTGGAAACGGAAGCTGAAAGCCGGGGACATTATTTCGTTGGATACGGGCGTTCAATTGGACGGATATTATGGCGATTCGGCGATCACGGTGGCGGTCGGCGAAGTGAACGATTCCGTGAAGCGGTTGCTGAAGGTTACGGAAGAAAGTTTGGAGTTGGCGATTGACCGGGTGCGTGCCGGGAATCGTCTGTTCGATGTTTGCGGGACGGTAGAGAAGTACGTGGTTTCGAACGGCTTTTCGGTGGTTCGCGAATTTGTGGGACATGGGATCGGCACTTCGCTGCATGAGGAGCCGCAGATCCCTAACTACGTGGACCGCCGCGGTGAGAATCCGCGGTTGAAACCAGGGATGGTTTTGGCGATCGAGCCGATGGTGAATGCGGGCAAGCCGGACACCAAGGTGTTGCCGGATAAATGGACGGCGGTAACGAAGGACCGGTCCTACTCGGCTCATTTTGAGCACATGGTGGCGGTGACGGATAACGGGCCGTGGGTGTTGACCAGGCCTTGAGCGAATTTGTGAGTGAGGCGGAGAAGACCGGCGCCCAGGTGGAACGAACCGCCGAGGCGATCGTTGTCGAATTGCTGCCAAGCGCGTTAGTTCGTGTCAGACTGGAAGGAGAGCATCAATTGATCGCTCATCTTCCCAGCACGCAACGCGCGAATTTTGTGCGTCTGCGTGTAGGCGACCGGGTGCGAGTGGCACTTTCCGTTCAAGACCGGACGAGAGGAAGAGTTTTGGAGTTATTGAGAGGGTAAGCATGAAGGTGCGTGCGTCGGTAAAGAAATTGTGTGACAAGTGCAAGGTGATCCACCGGCATGGCGTGGTGCGGGTGATCTGCACCAATCCGAAGCACAAACAGCGGCAGGGTTAACGAGCAGGGTTACCAGGGAGATTTTATGGCGCGTATAGCAGGAATCGATTTACCAGCGCGAAAGCGGGCGGCGATTGGGCTGACCTATATTTACGGGATCGGGCGGACGCGTGCGCTTTCGCTTCTTCACCGGGCGGCTGTGGATCCGGATAAGAAGATCGGCGACCTTTCGGAAGAGGAAGTGAACCACCTCCGCAATCTCATCGAAGGCGAAGGGGCGATCGAAGGCGACCTGCGCAAGGAAGTCTCGATGAACATCAAGCGCCTGATGGAGATGGGATCGTATCGCGGTTTGCGCCACCGCCGCGGTCTGCCGGTTCGCGGCCAGCGTAGTCACACCAATGCCCGTACGCGCAAAGGTCCGCGCAAGGGAACCATCGCGAACAAGAAAAAAGCGACGGGCAAGACCTAGTCTGGAGATGAACAGCTAAATGGCGAAGGCACCTGCAAAGGCCGGTAAGAAGAAGAGCTTCAAGAAAAAGGAAAAGAAGAACGTTCCGTTTGGAACTGTACACATTCAGGCATCGTTCAACAACACGATCATCACGTTCACCGATCCTTTAGGCAACGTACTGGCTTGGTCGAGCTCGGGGTCTCTAGGGTTCCGGGGTTCGCGTAAGGGAACTCCGTTTGCCGCGCAGCAGGCATCGTTAACGGCGGCGAATAAGGCGAAGGAATCGGGTCTGCGGACGGTTGAAGTTCGGGTGGCTGGTCCAGGATCAGGCCGGGAATCGGCGGTCCGTGCGCTATCAACAGCGGGCATTGAAGTAAGGTCTATCAAGGACGTTACGCCGATTCCGCATAATGGCTGCCGTCCGCCGAAGAAGCGGCGGGTCTGAGTAGGAGGTTTTGATTGGCAAGATATAGCGGCCCCGTATGCAGGCTGTGCCGGCGCGAGGGCATGAAACTGTTTCTGAAGGGTGAGCGCTGCCACACCGAGAAATGCGCCATTGAGAAGCGCAATTTTGCTCCCGGCCAGCACGGCAAGGACAAGAGGGCAAAGCTCGTCGGGTACGGTTTACAGCTTCGAGAGAAGCAGAAAGCGCGGCGGTATTACCGGATTCTCGAGGGCCAATTCCGGAACCTTTATGAGAAGGCGGCGAATCAAAAAGGCATTACCGGCGAGTTGATGCTGGCGATGCTCGAACGCCGGCTCGACAATCTGGTCTACCGGATGGGGCTTGCCACGAGTCGCGCGCAGGGCCGGCAGCTTGTGCGGCATGGCCATCTGACTGTAAATGGCCGGAAGGTAAATATTCCGTCGTATACGGTGAAACCAGGCGATGTTATAGAGATTCGAGAAAGCAGCCGCAACAACAGCCAAATTCTTTCGGCGCGCGATGCCACCGCGCACACCCCAAGCCCATCCTGGTTGGAAGTAGATCGGGAGGCGCTGAGGGGGCGAGTTCTGCAGCAACCCAAGCGCGAAGAGTTGGTGCAGATCCAATTGAACGAGCAGCTCATCGTCGAGCTGTACTCGAAGTAAGGTCTTCGAAAAATCGACGTAGAGGATTAATAGAGAGAAAACATGTTTAAAGGATTTCAAAAACCAAAGCGATTAGCCGCAAACACCGAATCGCTGACTGAGCGATACGGTCAATTCACCGCACAGCCATTCGAACGCGGATTCGGGTCCACGATTGGGACCGGATTGCGGCGGGTACTATTGAGCTCGATTGAAGGGGCGGCTATTACCGGCGTTCGCATCGACGGCGTATCGCACGAGTTCAGCCCCATCCCCGGCGTTGTCGAAGATGCCACCGACATCATCCTGAACCTGAAACAGGTTCCGTTCAAGATGATCGGCGAGGGAACGCGCATCGCGCGTCTTCAGATAGAAGGGCCCGGCGAGGTGATGAGCAGCCAGATCGAGACCGACAACGACGTCGAGGTGCTCGACCGCAACCTCCACATCGCGACCATAGGCGAAGGCGGCAAGCTCACGATTGAAATGCGGATCAAGAGCGGACGAGGCTATGTTTCCGCCGACCGTAACTACGATGAGGATCTGCCCCTGGGTTACATTCCGATTGACTCGGTTCATTCGCCCGTCCGGAAGGTCAACTACACGGTGGAAGCGGCGCGGCTGGGCCAGAATACCGATTACGACAAGCTGGCGATCGAAGTGTGGACGAACGGCGCAATTTCGCCGCAAGACGCGGTAGGCCAGGCAGCCAAGCTGCTCAAAGACCACATGTCGATCTTCATCAACTTCGAAGAGACGCCGGAGATTACGGAGGAGCCGGCCGAACGCGCTATCAACCAGATGAACGAAGTGCTGAACCGCTCTGTCGAAGAGTTGGAACTCAGCGTCCGTTCGTACAACTGCTTGAAGAACGCGAACATTCAGACCATCGGGGATCTGGTGCAGAAGAGCGAATCGGAAATGCTGCGCACGAAGAATTTCGGACGCAAGTCACTGAACGAGATCAAAGAGATTCTGTCGGGACTTGGTCTTGCGTTCGGTATGAAGTTCGATCCGCAGGGGCGGTTAGTCGGTGGTGCGCCGCCGGCATCTCCTTCGGACTTCGGTCAAGAAAACTACGCCGGGGCAGAGGAATAATTATGCGCCATCGCAAGGCCGGGGTAAAGCTGAAACGGGACCTCAGCGCCCGGCGAGCGCTGCTTCGCGGCTTGGTGACGAACGTGATCGAAGAAGAGCGAATCACGACCACCGTTCCCAAGGCGAAAGCAGCCAAGCCGCTGGTGGAAAAGATGATCACGCTGGCCAAGAAAGACAGCTTGCACGCGCGACGGCAGGCGGCGGCATTTCTGGTGAAGCCTGAGGCGGTCGAGAAGCTGTTTGAGAAGCTCGGTCCACGCTTCAACCAGCGCCAGGGCGGGTATACGCGCATCATAAAGCTGGGCTGGCGCAAGGGCGATGGAGCGGAAACCGCTAAGCTCGAGCTGGTCGGCTCTGAGCTTGTGAAGCGAGCGGCGGAACGCGCGGCACGGCGTGAAGAGCGCGCCAAGGCGGTTCGCGAAGGTAAAGAAGGCGAGGAAGGCGAAGAGAAGAAATAGGCTACGGTCGCTTACGCTTCCGGCTCGGACTGAGGTCGCCGATTTTGCTTAGAACGCGGTCGTGAATCCAATGCTCGTCCCACCATTCTTTGGGATCAACCTGGATGCCGGCAATCAACATGCTGAAATGCACGTGATCTCCGAATGCCATCCCCGTTGACCCGCTAAGCCCGATCTGCTGCTCCTTCTGAACCATATCGCCTACTTTGACCGATATTCTGCTCATGTGTCCATAGAGACTCTGTAGCGAATATCCGTGATCGAGGATCACGCAGTTGCCGTAAATCCCGAGCCGGTCCGCGTAAATGACCTTACCGGAGTTGGCCGCTTTGACTGGCACATTGGCGGTTTGCGCCAGGTCATATCCAAGGTGGACCTGCTCATCCACTTTCTTTCCGTTGTAGTAATAGCTGCGCTTGTCGGCGAAGTAAGACTCGCGCGTACCTTTCACCGGTATGAACGCGCCGGACCAGAGAATGCGCTTTTCCGTGTTATTCCGGAGATCGTAGATCTGCTGTGCGTCGGTTCTGCGCATCTCGCGATTAAGGCTTATGAAGCGATCGATTAGGCTGCCAGCGCCGTTCGGATCCAATTCACCGACGACCTTTTGAAGATCACGGTCGGTGACGTTGATGTTCCGTTCATGGAACTTCTTTGGAAAGACTTTCACCCAGAAGGTGGTGGTGACCTCGGTTCCAGCGGCATTGCGCGCGAACGCGAGCGGAATTGTTTCGGGCGACACATCCCACGGGAACGGAAAGAGCGAAAAGCGCTGGCTGCTGTTATCCGGCTGGCTGGGCATGGGGAAGGTACCGGCAGAGTAGTTGGCCACTCGAACACCGGCCTGAGTCCAGTTACCCCCGACATCGAGCGTGACAAGCTCCGCTCCGCCTTGATTGATGTAGTGCTGCCGGCTGTCGGCAACGATAGTGGGGGGTCGAAGCACCACTTGAATGTCCTGAGAATAGGTGGTTGTGTGGCCCCAGAGATCATTTGAAGCGGCTTTGAGAATCAGCTTGGCTGGACCCTCCGTGAGGAATGTCGCCTGTTTCTTGCCGGCGAAGAAGCTGTAGATCCGGCTGGGTTGGGGCGATTTGGTCTTATCTTGATAAACCATTTGGCTCTGGCCGTTCTGTTCGACCGAGGCATAGAAAGACTTCACGCCGTGCGGATCGTCGGCTTGAACCCGGACGGGAGTTTCCGTTCCAACAGCAGGTACGGGACTCGACAGCTTCAGATCGACATGGGCGCCAAGTAACCAAACGATCACAACGATCAGGAGCAGCAGGGCGACTACGACAATTGAGGATACGCGTTTGAACATGTTTAGTGGGTTCTCAGGTCTTGATGACTCTTCGGCCTTCTATACGGTAGTTGCCCTTCAGGACCCAAGCTATCGCTTCGGAGTAAGTTTTATGTTCCTCGGCCAAGATTCGCGCTGATAGTGTGTCGACGGTGTCAGTGTCCAGGACCGGGACTGTGGATTGCAGAAGAATGGGGCCGCTGTCCAGGTTCTCATCGACGAAGTGTACGGTGCAGCCGGTGATCTTTACGCCATGGGCCAAGGCTTGATATTGGGCGTCGAGACCGGGGAAGGCGGGGAGGAGCGACGGATGGATGTTGAGGATGCGATAGGGAAATTGCCGAACGAACTGTCCGCTCAGGAAGCGCATATATCCTGCCAAACAAAGCCAATCGATCCGATGCTCTCTAAGCAAATCAGCAACTTGCGCGTCAAAAGCGGTGCGCTCGAGGCCAGCCGAGGCGATGGCGCCGCAGGGAAGCGAAAGCTCGCGGGCGCGGGCGAGTCCGGGCGCATCGGGCTTATTTGAAAAAACGAACCCAATTTCGCAGTCGAGGTGGCCGTCCAGGACATTGCGAGCGATGGCTTCGAAATTGGAGCCTCGGCCCGACAAGAGGATGCCGAGGCGCGGACGGGAAGATCCGTTCATAGATAGATGAGCCTCGGCTGTTTCGGCCTTGAGGGAATGACTTGGCCGATTTCATAGAAGGGTTCGCGCAGCTTCTTCAAAATTTGCGAAGCGAAGCCAAGCGCCTTTGGGGCGATCACCAGCACCATCCCGATGCCGAGATTAAACGTACGGCGGAAGTCTTCTTCGGGGATGTTGCCTGAGCGCCTGAGGATCTCGAATATCCATTGGTTCGGCCATGAGAGGGGATCGATCTCGACGGCGCATCCTTTAGGAAGCACGCGGGGGACATTATCGGTCAGACCGCCGCCGGTGATATGGGCCGCGCCTTTCAGGAGCTTTCGACCGTGGAGCGCCTGAATAGGAGCGAGATACGAGCGATGAATTCTGAGAAGTTCATTGGCGAGGGTCTGAGAAAGGCGCGGAAAGATTTTACGAGCGAGAGAATAGCCGTTGGTGTGAAGTCCGTGGGAGGGAAGTCCGAGGAGGAGGTCGCCGGGTTCGATATTCGAGCCGGTGAGCAAATGTTTGCGCTCGACCGCGCCAACAATGAAGCCAGCGAGATCGTATTCGCCGGGAGAATACATGTCCGGCATTTCCGCCGTTTCACCGCCGATGAGCGCACAGCCGTTTTTCTTGCAGCCGCGCGCAATGCCCGAGACGACGCTCGCGCAGATGTTGGCGTCGAGCTTCGCGACAGCAAAATAGTCGAGAAAAAAGAGCGGCTTCGCGCCTTGGACGGCGATATCGTTGACGCAGTGATTAACGAGATCTTCTCCGATGGTGTCGTGGCGGCCGGTGGCGAAGGCGATTTTCAGCTTGGTACCTACGCCGTCGGCAGAACTGACGAGCACGGGATCGCGCCAACCTTTTAAGGAGAAGCCGGCGCCGAAGCTGCCGATGGAGGCGAGGACGTTCGGTGTGAGGGTCTTCGCGGCGTAACGCTTGATCAGGGATACAGCGCGCTGAGCTTCATCGATGTCGACTCCCGCGTCGCGATAGGTCGTTTTCGGCGTCACTGAAGGCAGTGTAGCGAAAACAGCGGGCAGGATCGGCGCCTGCCCGGTATGGTTACTCTTGAGGAAAGGTGTAATCGGGGTTGTAACCGCCGCCCTCGTCCTGATACAGATCGGGAGGGTTTAGCGGGTTCGATGTTACCGAAGGGTCTTCCTTTACAATTTTAGATTTTTGCTTGCGCGGATCCACGACGTCTCTCAACAGAGGCTTGGTAATGGATCCTTTTTTGCGTCCATTGGAGTTCATGCCGGAAGGGTAGCATCGGGAGCGTTCTGAAAATGCGCCGAGGCGCGCGGCGCGAGACAATTCTTGGGCGGCCAAGTAACTGTGGGGTAAGCGGATGCGCCTCACTATGACACAATAAGGAAATTTGTTCACCCTTGTGACTGGAAACCTAAGTTCATGAAATATCTGCACACACTGGCAGCGGCGGCATTATTCGCGCTGCCGAATATTCAGGCGGCAGTGCCCTCGGCTGTTGCGATCAAAGATGCGCATGTGGTTACCGTGAGCGGCGAAGACATGCCGAAGGCGACGGTTTTGCTGCGCGACGGGCTGATTCAGGATGTCGGACCGAACGTCACGATTCCGGCGGATGCGTGGGTTATCGATGGGACCGGGCTGACGGTGTATCCGGGATTCATCGATGCCTTGAGCACCTGGGGAATTCCTGGCGCAGCGCCGGCAACGCCAGCCAGAGCGGCGGGGGCGACGACAAATCCTACGCCCGGAATTCAGCAAGCTGCACCGCAGCCGCGCTCACACGGGCCGGAAGACCGGCCGCAGACCTACTCGTTCGAGCGGGCGGCCGACCTGGTGAGTCCGACGGACACGAAGCTTGCGGCGGTAAGAGCGGCTGGATTCACGACGTCGGCAACGTTCCCGAACCGGGGAATTTTTGAAGGTTTGGGCGCGATGATCGATCTGGCGGGAGAGCGGGGCCGCGACATGGTGGTAGCGGAGCCGATTGGGCAGCAAGTGATGTTTCGCGTGGGCGGCGGCGGTGGGGGCGGAGGCGCTGGATTTCCCAGCTCGTTGATGGGAAATATTGCTTATGTCCGGCAGCTTTATATGGATTTGGATCAATACAAGCAGGCGCAGGAGATGTATAAGTCGCATGCGAGCGGGAATCGACGGCCTGAGTACGACCACGCCCTGGAGGGTTTGGAGGAATCGCCGAGGGTGCTGCTGCCGGCCGATGAAGCGCAGCAGATCGATCGAATTTTGAAGTTCGGACAAGAGCTGAAAATGCCGTTCGTCGTATATGGGCTGCATGAAGCATACAAGCGGATCGATGAGCTGAAACAGGCAAACGTGCCGGTGCTGATCAGCTTGAAGTGGCCGGAGCGGCCGAGGGATGCAGATCCGACCGACATTCCCAATTACCGGCAACTGGTGATGATCGACCAGGCGCCGACAGTTCCAGGGATGCTGGCGAAGGCGGGCGTGAAGTTCGCATTCTACTCGGATGGAGTGGATACCGCGGCGGACTTGAAAAGGGCGATTAAGAAAGCGATGGACGCGGGATTGTCGCGAGCAGATGCAATCCGCGCATTGACGCTGAGCGCGGCGGAGATTTACGGATTGTCGGATCGCCTGGGAAGCCTAGACAAGGGAAAGATCGCGAACGTGGTGGTGACCAAAGGCGACGTGTTCGACGACGGAGCGACGGTGGAATATCTGTTCGTGGATGGAAAGGAATTTGAGCCATCCAAGGACATTCCGGCGGTACCCGCGGGCGGCGCAGGAGGAGCGGGCGGCGCGCGAAGGACCCCTCCGCCAGATCAAAATACGACAGATGGAGGCAGGAACTAATGCGACGTTTGACTTCGATAGTCTCGATGATCGCGGCGGCGGCGGGATTGAGCGCGGCGCAGACCGTATTAATCAGAAATGCAACAGTCCTGACGGTGACAAAGGGCACCGTGGAGAACGGAAGCGTGCTGATCGAGAACGGCAAGATTGCCGCGATTGGAAAGAACGTGAGCGCACCGGCGGACGCGACGATTGTGGACGCGACGGGCAAGTTTTTGATGCCGGGAATTATCGATTGCCATTCACACACGGCGATCGAAGGCGGCGTGAACGAAGGAACGGTTTCGGACTCCTCGATGGTGAATATCAAGGATGTGATCAATCCCTTCGACATCAATATCTATCGGGGACTTGCGGGCGGATTGACGGTTTCGAACGTGCTGCATGGCAGCGCGAACGCGATTGGGGGGCAGACGATCGTGGTCAAACTTCGTTGGGGCAAGACAGCCGATGAGATGTTATTCGAAGGCGCCAAGCCTGGCATTAAGTTCGCGCTGGGTGAAAATCCGAAGCGCGCTGGAGAGACTCAACCGGGCTTCTTCACCGCCGGGCCGGCGGTAGAACGGCGATATCCCGGAACTCGCTTGGGCGTCGAAGAGGTGATTCGCGAGAGTTTCACGGAAGCGAAGAATTACAAAGCCGAGTGGGATGAGTATAAGGCGAAAGTAGCGCGCGGAGAGCATCCGATTCCGCCCAGGAAGGACCTACGTTTAGACCCGCTGGTGGAAGTGCTGGAAGGCAACCGGTACGTGCACGCGCACTGCTACCGGTCCGATGAAATTCTGATGTTGCTTCGCGTTGCGGACGAGATGGGCTTCAAGATTCGCACGCTCCAACACGTGTTAGAGGGTTACAAAGTAGCGAAAGAAATCGCGGACCACGGTACGGGGGCATCGACGTTCAGCGATTGGTGGGCATACAAAGCAGAAGCTTACGATGCAACTCCCTATAATGCCGCAATCATGACACGGAAAGGCGTGGTGGTATCGCTCAATTCGGATTCCGACGAGCTGCAGCGGCACTTGAACACTGAAGCATCGAAGGTGATGCGTTATGGCGGTTTGAGCGAGACTGAGGCGCTGGCAATGGTAACGATTAATCCCGCGAAGCAGTTAGGAATCGACGACAAAGTGGGGTCGATCGAGGTCGGCAAATCGGCGGATTTGGTGCTTTTCGACAAGCATCCGCTGTCGAACTTCTCGATGGCGTTGAAGGTTTGGATCGATGGGCACGAATATTTCGACAGGGATCGAGATCTCGAGACCCGTCCAAAGAACGAGCAACAGAAGAAGGAATTGTTGGATAAAGAAAATGCAGCACAGAACAGGGGCGGGCAGCGGCAAGGGCGGCCTCCTGGCCCCAGCACTGCGACGCCGCCACGAATGGGAGTGAACCAGTGATGAAGATCGCGAGCTGTCTTGCAATTGGATTGGCGTGCCTTGCGCCGTGCGTTCTCGCGGGAGCGGAAAGCAATTCGATATTGATCAGGAACGTGACTGTACATCCGGTCACTGGTCCTGACATTCAGAACGGCGCGGTTCTGGTGGTGAATGGAAAGATTGCGGACGTGGGCGCAAGAGTTGCGGCGAGAGGCGGGGCGCGAATCATAGACGGGCACGGGTTGCACGTTTATCCCGGGATGATCAACGCGGCGACGAACGTCGGACTCTCGGAGATATCGGCGATCCGAGACACGGTGGATTTGGATGAGATTGGGACATTCAATCCTGAATTGAGGGCGCAGATTGCATTCAATCCATCGAGCGAGCACATCGATGTGACGCGGGCAGCGGGCATCACGTCGGTGATCAGTCTACCCGGGAGCGGCGGTCGAGGAGGGCGCGGGGGCGCAGGCGGAGGAACGGTCATTACCGGGCAAGGCGCGCTGATGCACTTGGAAGGTTGGACGTGGGAAGACATGGCGGTGAAGCCGAGTGCCGTGATGGATATGCTTTTCCCGCAGATCACGTCAGGGGGCGGCCGGCAATTCGCGGCGTTATTGGGAACGCCAACGCGTTCGTATGCGGAGGAGGAACGGCAATACAAAGAGCAACTGGTACACGTGAGTGAATTCTTCGAGCAGGCGCGGCAGTATGAGAGAGCGAAGGCGGCGGGCGGGCCGGACTTTCGACGCGACATAAAGCTGGAAGCGATGATTCCGGTGGTGGAAGGGAAGCTGCCGCTGTTTGTGCGAGCGGAACGGGAACGGATGATCAGAGACGCGGTGGAATTCGCGGACAAGGAGAAGGTGAAGATCATCATCGCGGACCCGCGGGAGATTGGAAACATGGGCCCGGTACTGAAGGCGAAGAATATTCCGGTTGTGTTGGGGAAGACGTTCCAGTTGCCCATGCGCGATGACGATCCTTATGATGATCCTTACACGCTGCCGAGCCAGTTTTACAAGGCGGGCGTGAAGTTCTGCTTCGGAACATTTGACGTCGAGTTTGCGAGAAACGTGCCGTTCGAGGCAGCGCAGGCGGTTGCGTTCGGACTTCCTCACAATGAAGCGTTGAAGGGACTGACGATCAACACGGCCGAGATTTTGGGCGTTGGAGATCAACTGGGATCGATCGACAAGGGCAAGACCGCGGATTTGATTCTGACGGACGGCGACCCGATGGAAGCGAAGACGAATATCAAGCAGATGTTCATCGCGGGCAGGGAAGTTAGTTTGGAGTCGCGGCATACGAGAGAGTATGAGAAGTGGATGAAGCGGCCCTAGGATTGGAGGGCGCCGAGGGGCAGTGGAAGCGGGCAGCGTCAGGAATGACGGCGTGACTGGTGAGATTTCGGGGGGAGTAGCGTCTTCCCTTAAGCAGGGTTCGTGAGGCGACTCAGGTAAAGCATCTGGAGCGCATAGTGATTACCTCGGGCTCTTATGTGTTGCAAGCAGATTGTCGAGACGAATGCTAAAGACTTCGTCATAAGTGTCGATCATTAGAATGAAGTGAGTCATAAGTTTATCGTTGGGGGAAGAGCTCTAAGGCGGCCCCTCGCGCTCACTCGAGGGGTCTCGATTAGAGACGGAGATCAGCATGTGGAATCCGAGCGAACACAGCGATCAGGAAAATCTACCTGGGCTTGTTACGGGCCGTCGAACGGGGCGCTGGCCCATCTTTATTTCGTAGCCATTGCGCCTTTGGTGTTGCTTTTTTACTATGAAGGCGTGGGATTGCCGCTATCCACAATTTAGCATGGGCTGCATTCGCCGTAATTCCGTTATAAGGTTGGCTCACCCCAACTGCTTGGATGGCGGTATTATTACGTGCGATAATTATGTCATGCCCAATATCGGCATATCGTAAAGCACGGGCGTACTGTTCGGCGTAATCGAGAAGGGAGAGGGAGCCATATCGCTGCATTTCTATGCTAATTAGAGGCCTAGTTGTTGCAGCAGAGAGGAATAGAGATGCCAATGCCTCATTCCGCTAACTCGCCACCTACCAAAGCTGCGCCCGGCTATTTCGGTTGACCGCTCTCCTTGTATGTGCGGATCCCGAGCATCATTCTGCCCGTTCGTTTCGATCTAAAGGTCGCAGCCGCGGCTAATTACGCCACGGCTATAGAGATAAAGTCTGAAATAGCGGAACTACTCTCACCGTACTTTTGGACGTATTTCCGTTCATTGACACGAGATCGCGCTCCTCAACGTCCATATCCTAGTTCGCAGAAACAAGAACTCCTACGGGTCGCCGCGCAGGCCTCTGCTTTCGTTCCATCGAAATCGGACCGCGGATGCATGCGGTTGCGTTCGAGCTTACGTATCAGCGAGTGAGAAAGACCGGACTCGCGACACATGGACTTAATGCTGACGCACGGCGATCCTCGAAGCCGCCGCGAAGTGGGTTTTACAGCGCGCCACACGCGAGAGACGGGAAGCTTTCGATGAACGATCTAAGCTTTCACCGTCGCCCAACCTCGCGCAAGTTCCCGAAACTCACGCTCGTATTCGGGCCAATCGTGCAAATTAGCGGGATCGAAATCGGCTCCCATTCGGCCAAACTAACGTATGCGCATCGGAATCGATGCGGACTTGGTTAAACAGTTCGGGCTCGCGAAGCTGGGCCATATAATTCGCCCGCAAGCATTGGCTTAAAGTCAATCGTCTGCTCAGTGCCGTCCTCAAAACGAACGCAAAGCGTGTAAGGAGATACGATTTCGAACGACTGGACGCTATGAATTGGGTGCTGACATGAAAGCAAAGCTAACATAACGGTTAACGAGCGTATATTGCGCGAAGCGAAGCGATATGCGCGACGGAGACCTCGCTGCTCTGCCTCATCGCGAACACGCTGCGCGATGCAAGTGCTTCAGAGGCACCGGCGTTCTCGACCCGTTGGCGCGGCCGATTCGAGCCGGCGCGGGTACTGACAGAAGGTATCGGCTCCTCGCCAAAGAAATATCTGTGATTCTGCTGGTCGACAAGCGTAGTGCCGCACTCCGTTCTGCAGCATGATGGGAATTATCGCTCTCGTAATGGCAGCGTGAGTTGCAGGAGAAGCAAGTAAAACGGAACCTTTCGGGCGCTCGCGCAGCAGCGGTTATTATGAAGTCTTCAGGAAGGTTATTTTGCGTCCACTCCTACTAATATTCCCGTTGTTGGCTACATGTGCAATCGCCCAACAAGGTGACGTGCAGCCACAAACGTTCGCGCTTGCGCCGGCAATCTCAGACGCCTCTGGGCAGCAACAGACCCAATCCGGCGTGCCTATACACAACAAGGATACGAAGCGGTCGAACGAAGTCAAACCCAACGGCGAACCCATTCCGCCTGAGAAACAGCAGCCGAAGCGGATTCTCGGAGTCATGCCGAACTACCGCGCCGTGAGCGCCGGGGCAATTCCTCCGCCACCGACGCCGAGACAGGCCTTCAAGATCGCAACTCAGAACAGCTTCGATTATTCGGCGTTCGTTTTCACCGCTTTCACTTCGGGAATCGCCGAAGGAGAGGATAAGCACCCGCAGATCGGTACTGGTTTGTCTGGATTTTGGGGATATTACTGGCGCGGATTTGTGGATAAAACGGACGGTAATTACTTGGTGATCTTCGCATTGCCCACGGTATTTCATCAGGATGAGCGCTACTACGCATTGGGCAAAGGCCCCATCTGGAAACGCGCGGTTTACTCGGCTAGTCGCGTTGTAATTACCCCGAATTATCACGGCCATGATAGCTTCAACGCCTCTGAACTGTTTGGCCGCGGCATTGCGCAGGTAGTATCGACGACGTACTACCCCAGTCAGGATCGCACCGCATCAGCAATCGCGAGCAAGTGGGGATACGCGATTATGCGCGATGCACTGACCAACACTTTTCGCGAGTTCTGGCCTGACATAGCGGTGCACGTGTTGCATCGGCACCCGTAGTTGCTGTGCATCGCACTGCTACTTGGTAGCACGGCTTGTACTCCCTGCGAGTCTGCGCATGAGGAGCGATATGGTTAATCCGATGAAGAGCACGACTGCCAGCACGCCGTTCACGCGCGAAGCCATCGACATCGCGCTCTGCGCGTGCGGAACATTGGAGAGCGGCAGAACGACCAAGTTCATGAACAGGTACACAGCAACACCATAAAGCAAGCCGCAAATAACAGGCCGGCGGCCGAGAATCGCGAGCTTACGGCCTGCCGTATAAAAAACGACAGTCCAAATCAACGCGATCAGGTAGTGCAGCAATACGCCGAGAGCGACCGACGCCAGTCCGCCTTGGAAGGATTTCGTGCCGATCAATCCGCTCGCAATGTATTGGAACACCATCTTTGGAGTAATTCCTCGGAATTGGTTAAAGATGAGGCTGTCTGCGATGTCCAATGTCCCAGCGATCAAACCGATCCGTAGGATGATTGAAAAAACACCGGATGGCGGCAAACTTCTTGTTGGTCCAAATGCCATTTTTCCCATTTTCTGAAGTGCTGCTCAGCGTTACCTCTGCGCGGGGATCTTCTTTTGGTGATGCTCGGCTCCGTAATTGCAGCGATTGGTTTCGGCGCACTCGTTGTCCACATGATCCGGCGGCGCTCGCGGGAACGGTTTCTACTTTGGTTCGGTTTGTTCGCCTGCCCATATGGAGTTCGGCTGCTCACCAATACCTCTACATTCCAGCAGGCCTTCGGCGAGCCACAAAGGTTCTGGCTGTTTGCCGGAGCGTTCGTCGACCTGGCCCTGATCGTTCCGGCGTTGCTATTGTTTCAAAACTTTTATGGTAAGGGCTGGCGATCGTCGATCCGTGTGTTGATCTGGATCTATGTAGTATTCGCTACAGCAGCATTCACCAGCATCTTGGTCGACAAGCGCCCGGATCTTTTTCCGGCGGCGGGCATCGGAACCGTTTTCCTGCTGCCGTTGGTCGTTCTGTTGGGCTGGATCGCAGGATATCGGCGTCCACGAATTGAAGATCAGGGTGTCCTGTCGCTCGGCTTGCTCAGCTTGTTTCTAACATTTGCACACGATCGCTTTGTAAGCGCACAGTTACTGAATTGGCGCGGACAGACCGAACCTTATGGACTCTTTGTACTCATTTGCTGCTTGGGCTATGCGGCGACCCGTCGCCTTTTGGCAAACGAAAGACAGCTCGCTTCTTTCAGTGAAGAGATGAGAGCAGCGACACGAATTCAGACCTCCATTCTGCCGCGAACCACGCCCGAGCTCCGGAGCTTGACCATTGCCGTCCGATACGCCCCAATGACCGCCGTAGCGGGCGATTTCTACGATTTCCTTACGATTCGTCCCGGCGGGGTCGGGATTATCGTGGCCGATGTTATTGGACACGGTGTGCCGGCTGCGCTGGTGGCCTCGATGGTGAAAGTGGCAGTCTCCTCGCACATTACTGAGGGAGACCATCCGGGGAAGATCATGGCAGGCTTGAACTCGACACTCTGCCGCGAAGCGCAAGGCCAGTACGCAACCGCCATGTTCGTGTATCTCGATGAAGAGAGGCGAATGGGCTGCTATTCTGCCGCGGGCCACCCCCCGCTGCTGCTCTGGCGAAGGGCAACGCGAAGCCTACTTCGACTGAATGAAGCCGGGCTTCTGCTTGGCGTGCGATCGAATGAGCCTTATTCACAAGCAGACTTTTCGTTGCAAGCCGGTGATCGCATTCTGATTTATACGGACGGATTGCTGGAGGCGGCCAATCCACTCGGTTTGCAATTTGGCGAAGCCCGATTGGAAGATTTCATCAATGCGCACGAAGATCTCCCGGCCGACCAGTTTGCTGAGCGCGTTCTTCAAGAAGTGCTTGCATGGCCGGGAGATGGGAACCCGCAGTCACAGGCCGATGACATCACAGTGGTAATAGTTGACGTCGGGCAGTAGGAACGAGCCGCCGCAACAAATGCCGACGAATCGCAGCCGAATCGAATATGGACCGCGAGTCTTTCAGATATTTGGGTGGGTGATCTTAGATAATTGTTTGCGTTACCTAAGTAACTTCGGCACATATATGAACGAAATAAGAAAACGTTAAATCCTTGAATAACTTCACTGATGAACTTGTGTGTTACATGCGGAGTGTTTGGGGTTTGGATTGCTACCACCTATGCAGAGGCGAGCGGCAAATGGACTGCAAGCCTTCACGCTCGGGTTTCCGAGCAATTCAACAAAAAGGAGAATTCAAATGGCAGAGTTGATCATGTACGTGGATACGGAGTTCGGAGGACTCCACACCCACATATTCCAAAATACACCGCGGTTCACACAATTGGCCCTTGGCGGCGTAGGTTCCGGTACTAACGGTAATTGGAACGACAAAGTCTCTAGCTTCGTGATACAGAGTGGGACTTGGGCGTTCTATAAAAATGAAAACTACGATTTCCAGCAAGGAGCGGTTCTTGGGCCTGGACTATATCCTTCGGTGACGGCGGTGGGCATCGATAACGATGCTATATCGTCCGTGAAGTTAGTAAGTGGGTAATCCGCAGTCAAAGAAACTCACTGAAGCTTGGGGCCGTCGCGCCATTCTTCCAACGGCGTGCCGGCTCTAAGTCTCGCGGCAATTCCCGATGCTTGCTTACGCGCGCGCGGCTCAGTCAGTGTTCAGGGCAGCGGGACATTCAGAGCTAGCACGCGCTTCGGGCCCTTGCCGACTTTGATACGCGCAACCTCGCGGCGCGTTTTTGTGTCGATGATGGAACAATCATTGCTGCCACTGTTGCTGATGCAGCAGTATCTTCCATCGGGCGAGAACGTGATCCAGTTCGGACATCTGCCGGTCGGAGTGTGGCCGAGCAGCTTTCTGGTCGAGACATCGTAAATGTACACTCGATCGTCGCCGAGACTTGTCACCCAGAGTTGCGTGCCATCTGGCGTGAGGGCCAGCCCGTGTGTCGGCGTGTGCGGCTCAAGCTCGCAGGTAGATGGCGGGGCGGGCGGCAGTTCCACTCTCGCAGTGACTCGCCGTTCAGGAATATTCGCGATGGCGAAGCCATGGAAATCGCTCAGCGCGACATACAAATTCTGTTCATCGCTCGAAATCGCATAAGGACGCGGTATGCCGCCGACCGGGATCTTCGCGGCGAACTCCATCTTCTTCAGGTCAATACGATCTATCTCGTGACCCTCCATGGAAGAGACATACATATCGTCATTGTTGCCGGTGTTGAAGCAGTTATGAGGAACGGTTACGGGGAGGACTTTGACGATGCGCTGTTGAACTGTGTCGATAATATCGACACGGTTGCCATCACGAATCGGGACGCCCACGTAATGGCCGTCCGGCGTCGATGCGCATTGATTTGGGCGACCGTCGAGAGGAACCTCGCCGACCACCTTACCTGTGGCGGGATCGATGGTCTTGAATTTGTGATCAGATTCGATGGTCGTGAAAAGTCTTCGGCCAGTTGCATCTGCGCACAAGCCGTGGACCTGTTCTCCGACGACGATATCCTGTACCACTTTCAACGTTCCTAAGTCGATTACAGTGATATCGTCAGCAAGACTGTTGGTGACATACAGCCGCGCGGCTGTGCCACTGGATTGCGCCGACGCGCCAGGGCAAGCGGCCACAATTATCAGAGCGGCTGAGGCAACTATGGCTGTTGGTCGCATTTTGATCTCTCCGCCCGGCGCAGGTTGGGAGCTATTGTTATATCACGACACCGCTCGCGCCGGTGATTGTTGGCAATATCGGACAATTGGCATTGACGCTGCTTTGAGATTCACTTGCCGCCGCTCTATGTCCGCATTCACGAGTCCGACAACGTTGCCATTGTTGTGAACCCTGAGGGGGTGTCTGCGGGCAGCGAACGGATTCCGCAATCGCACAAGATTGCTCTCTCACGCCTGGAGAGCGGCGCGCCCGTGATTCGCTACGGCCAAGCGATCGGCTATGCGAATCGCGTCATCGAGCCAGGCTCGTGGGTTCGAGAAGAGTTTCTGGACCTGCCGCCCGCGCCAAGCCTCGACCAGCTGCCATTGGCGACCGCGGTTCCGGCCGCGCTTCCGCCGCTTGTCAATTACACTTTCGATGGGTATCGCAATGCAGATGGCAGCGTAGGAACGAAGAACATTCTCGGTCTCACGACTACGGTTCAATGCGTCGCGCCCACCGTCGATTACGCAGTCCGGCGGATCAAGGCGGAGCTCCTGCCTCGCTTTTCGAATGTGGATGACGTGATCGCAATCACACACAACTACGGGTGCGGTATCGCGATCGACGCTCCCGGAGCCGCAATCCCTATCCGCACGCTGAAGAACATCAGTCTGCATCCCAATGTTGCCGGCCAGCCGCTTATTGTCAGCCTTGGCTGTGAAAAGTTACAGCCTGAACGTCTGTTTCGTTCCGATCTCCCCTTGTTAGCGGATCTGAATGTTATTCGCTTACAGGATGAACGCGGCTTCGCGGAAAGTGTCGGCACAATTATGCGCGCCGCGGAAAAGAAACTCACCGAGCTCAATCAGCGGCAGCGCCAAACCTGTCCTGCTTCCGAGCTTTCGGTCGGGTTGCAATGCGGCGGCAGCGATGCTTTTTCGGGGGTGACCTGTAATCCCGCGGTTGGCTATGCTGCCGATCTGCTGGTCCGTGCAGGCGCGTCCGTTTTCTTCTCCGAAGTGACAGAGGTTCGCGATGCGGTACACCTGCTCACGCCGCGTGCCGCAAATGAACAAGTTGGCCGGGCGCTCATCGACGAGATGCGCTGGTACGACGAGTATCTGGCGAAGGGCGGCGCGGACCGAAGCGCGAATCCGACACCAGGCAACAAGCGCGGAGGCTTGGCCAACATTGTCGAGAAAGCGCTCGGATCGATTGCCAAAGCCGGCACTACCGCGATCACAGCGGTAGCGGGACACGGTGAAAAGGTCACGAGTAAAGGATTGGTGTTCGCCGCCACCCCCGCGAGCGATTTCATCTGCGGCACTCAGCAGCTGGCGTCCATGAATCTCCACGTCTTCACGACTGGCGAAGGCAGCCCGTATGGATTGGCATTGGTGCCCGTCGTGAAAGTGTCTTCTCGTACTGCGTTAGCGGAGAAATGGCATGATCTGATCGACATCGATGCAGGCCGCATTGCCACCGGCGAAGCCACGATCGAACAGGTCGGCTGGGAAATCTTCCATTTCATTCTCGACGTGGCGAGCGGGCGCAGGAAGACTTGGGCAGATTATTGGGGCTTGAGCAATGCGTTGACGCCTTTCAATCCCGGGCCGATAACGTAAATTCCAGTGCCGTACAACAAAGATGACGCGCGGCGATGGGCGATTGTCTCCCTTCTCTGCATCGCGTTCATCATCGCCTATATCGATCGCCAGAATCTTTCGATCGCGCTGAGTGCTCGCGAATTCAAGGATTTTTTCCGCCTTACCGACAAGGACCGCGGTTTCCTCAACGCGGCGTTCTTCTGCAGTTATGCGGCCCTGCAAATTCCAGCCGGCTGGGTTGTGGATCGCTTCGGCGTAAAGCGGCCATTTGCGATTGGACTCACATTCTGGAGCATTTTTTCAGGTCTCACCGCTTGGTGCGGGTCGTTCTCTCAGCTTTTCACGCTACGCCTTTTACTCGGCGCGGGGGAAGCGGTAAACACGCCCGCCGGAATGCGCTGGATCCGCCTCAATTTTCGTGAGCAGCGGCACGGATTTGTGATGGGCCTCTACCAGGCTTCGGCGAAACTCGGTCCGGCCATTGGGGCGCCGCTGATCGCCTGGCTGTTGATTCGATACGGATGGCGTTCCATGTTCGCCATCATTGGCTTTGGCGCCGTGCTCTGGGTTGTGCCCTGGCTGATGTTGGTCCGCGACAACGATCGAGAGATCGAAAAAGCCGTACTGAAGCGCCCTGACGTTCGCGCCATCGGTTTCAGCGAGATGCTCTGGAATCGCGCCATGTGGGGCATCATTATCGGTTCTTTCTGCTACAACTATTTCAATTACTTCTGCCTGACCTGGCTTCCTGCTTATTTCGCGGAACGCCGCGGGCTGTCTCTCAACTCTACTGGGTGGTTCACCGGATTTAGCTTCTGGGGATTCGCCATTGTGGCAACGGCCGCCGGCTTCTGGGCGGATCACCTGATTCATCAGGGAGGCGACGCGATAAAGATTCGCAGGAAATTCATCATCGCTGGATTTGTCATTGCCTCTACTGAGATGATCGGCGCAGCGTCTTCTTCCAATGCTGTCGCGCTTTTCTTCGCAATTTTTTCATTGAGCGGCTTGGGGCTGGCAACGGGAAACTATTGGGCGCTCACTCCGGCCATCATGCCCGGCGCGCCCGCAGCCCGCTTGGCGGCGGTTCAAAATATGGCCGCGAACGTTCCGGGCATCGTCGCTCCCATTCTCACAGGATGGCTGAAGCAAGCGACCGGCGGCTACGAAGCGGCATTTGTCGCCAATCTCGTATTTCTGCTACTCGGCATTGGCAGCTATGCGTTTCTCGTTCGCCGCGAGTATTCGCCGGCTTTTACAGACTTGAAAGATGAGTTCGTGGATTGAGCATCCAAATGTCCTTTTTCGTAGAGCAGGCAAACGAGATCCCGTGGCGCTTTGATAGAACAGATGCAGAAGGAACAGGATAAGGAGGAGATTGACTTGACGCGGAAAACGGCTGCTATCACTGGAGCTGTCCTGTTCGTTGCTGGCCTCCTGCTAGGGTTCATTCCCCAATATTCAAAGGCTTCGAAACTCACCACACAGTTGGAGACTGCGCGTCTGCAGAACAAATTGAGCGAGATCCGAGAGTTGGCTTCGCTTAGCTACATGGACGCATCGAAGATGAACTACGGATCGGCAGCCGAGGATTCGGAGCGGATGTTTGGACTTGCCAGGGAAGCGGCTAACGACACGAAGGATGAAGGCTTGCGGAGCAGTCTTAATGGCTTGTTGACATTCCACGACACGGTGGCGGGCAAGTTGGGCGCTGCCGATGCGAGCGTGCTGGGCCCGCTACAGCAGATTGTGCAAAAGACGCAAACGGAATTGAAGCGTTGATTGGTCCGCTAAGCAGCGGCGACCGGAAGCGGCACGAGGGACTCATCTTCAATCGTGACCTCACGCACACGCAATGTCAGAGCGGCAGCGACGAGAAAACAAATACCGCCGAGGACAATGGCTTTCATACGATCATTGCCGAAAAAAGTCGACATGATGCGACCGAAAAAGAGCGCGGACAAGATTTCAGGAATGACAATGAAGAAGTTGAAGACGCCCATGTAGACGCCCATGCGGCTGGAGGGAATCGCCGCCGAGAGGATCGAATAGGGCATGGACAAAATGCTCGCCCACGCAATGCCGACACCGATCATTGGCACGAATAACAGCCATTTGTCATGGATGAGGGTGACTGAGATCAAGCCAATCGCACCTGCCAACAAACAAAGGGAGTGAGTGCCGCGCCTGCCCAGGCGAGCCGCGATCGAAGGCAGAACCGGAGAGACCAGGAAGCAAACCGCGTTGTAAACGCCCGAACAGTAGCCCGCCCAGATTACGCCCTGCGTATAGGCAGGTTCCGCGGTGGTCTTGGCGCCAAAGATGTTGTGGGCAACCGCGACCGCGAAGTAGAGGAAGATGCAGAACAGGCCAAGCCAAGTCAGCAGCTGAACAACGGCGAGCTGACGCATGGTTCGCGGCATTGACCGAATTGCGTCGATGATCTCACTCACGTCGAAGCGCTTACTAGTTCTAAGCCGGGCTGCTTCCTGTGCGCTGGGTGGGTATTCCTTAGTGCTGATCACGGTGATGAGAACCGCGGCCAGAAAAGCGACAGCGCCGATCCAGAACGAGACTCGAACAATTTGGGGAATAGATCGAGTGCCGCTTCCCGATTGTGGCAGCCAGTAACTGAGTAAGAGCGGCAGATAGGATGCGGCGACGCTCCCAACACCGATGAAGAAGCTTTGCATGGTGAACCCGCGCGCCCGCTGCTCATCAGGGAGCATGTCGGCGACGAACGCTCGAAAGGGCTCCATGCTGATGTTGATGGAAGCGTCGAGTATCCAGAGCAGGCCGGCCGCCATCCAGATGGAGCCGCTGGTAGGCATCAGAATGAGGGCGATGGAGCTTAGAATGGCGCCGGCAAGGAAAAAAGGTCTTCGCCGACCCAGAGGCCCCCAGGTGTTGTCGCTCCAGACCCCAATCACCGGCTGCACCAGAAGACCGGTGAGCGGGGCAGCGAGCCAGAGAAACGGAAGCTGAGCCGGTTGAGCGCCGAGGTACTCGTAGATGGCGCTCATATTATTCATTTGCAGCGTCCAGCCAAACTGAATCCCGAGAAACCCGAAACTCATGTTCCAGATTTGCCAGAAGCTAAGTCGAGGTTTGTGCATGCTTTTTCCGTACGTGCGCTACCGGCGCAGCCGCGGGTTGGGCTAGAACGTCACTTTAGCGCAACTCGATTTGTCTTTCGGATGCTTGCACGGTGCTGTTGATACCAAAGGTGTGTTGAAGTTGCCATCAGGATTTTGGAACCGCGGATGATTCGCGATGTTGTAGAACTCGGAGCGGAACTCGAGCTTCGCACGCTCATAGATTGGGAATATTTTGAAAAGCGAAAATCCATATTAACGAAACGGGCCTCTCAGGATGTCGCGTCCCGAAGTGCCTGGGCGAACATAGACTCCTCCAGAGGTCTGCGGAGGTGCCGCAAAGGACGTGGTCGTGAGTAACGGCCAGTATTGCCGAGAATCTGGACGGCGTAATGAGGTCCGCGCGCTCGGTGCCGCCGACATACACGCTGAACGGAAGACCAGAAGAGGCAGTGAAGATTCCATTCAATTGCCATCCGCCCAATATTTCATCCACGGCACCCGACCAGCTCTTACCGAATTGTTTTCCTTTGCCGAAGGGCAACTCATAAAGGCCGCTGGCAACCAGCACGTGAGTTGCATCGAAGCCGGAAATCGCACGCTCCAGGTGTAAGTTGCGAATGTCCTGTGGACCGACTGCATCAAAAGCACCTGGGCTGTTATCGATCGATCGGGAGAAAGTGTAGGAAGCCCGGAATTGCAGCCCATTTGTGAGACGCCGCTCGAACTCGGCCTGCAGCGAGTTGTAAACAGAATTGCCGATGTTTGCCTGGACTGTGACGCTGCCGAGGTTCGGATATGCCTTCACCCTGCGGGAGCGTTAAACACCTGCTGGTTGGCATCGTAGTATGTTGTCAGCTTGTGCGCTTCGGTCCCGACGTAAGCGAGCCTAAATATCGAGTTACCAGGCAGTTGGCGCTGGATCTGCAAGTTGTACTCGCTCACATAAGAGTTGCGGTTGTTGAACAGTGCCGCCACCACGCCGATGTTTGTTGGATTGGTGTAACTGAACCAGGGGCTACGCCGCAGCAGGCAGTGGGCCGGTGGTGAGGGTAGGATTGTTGCTGTTTAGCGGCGCTTCCCCGGAGAGCGAAATACGATACCCCTGCGTGTAGTTGTAGAACTGCTCTCCGCTGTAAGGCTGGTTTTGCGCGAGCTGGTTGCTGATGCCTCCGCGGTCGATGAAGTAGAAGATGCCAAAACCTCCTCGGACTACGGTAGTTCCTTTCCCGGTGAGGTCATAGGCGAAGCCTACGCGAGGCGCGAAGTTGTTCCAGTCTGTTTTGATAAGTGAAGGTGGCAATCCGAGTGATCCTGCTGTTGCCGGAGTAATAAGCCCCCAGTGGCTAAGTCGAAGTTCGTCTGTCGGCCGAATTGCTCCCTAGGCCAGGTCAGGATGTCGTAGCGCAGGCCCAGGTTAGCGTGAGACGTGGCGTTGCATGCCAATCGTCTTGGGCGTAAATGCCGTTCTCCCAACTGCGGGTGCCGAAGAAGCCCGTCTGTGCGCCTATTTGATAGTTGTCGACAAAACCGGCGAGCACGTCAGACACCTCATAGCCAGTCGACCCGGGAGCGCAACCATCGCCCCCGCCGTTGCCATTTCCGCAGAGGAAGAAATAGCCTTTGCCGGCGATGGGCCGGAACAGATTCACCTGACGCCAAATCAGGTTCGTTCCAAACTTGAACGTGTGGTTGCCCTTTACCCAGCTCAAGCTGTCGGCAAGCTGGTAAGTATTTTGTGGAACCGAATAGAGCCCGTAATCGCCGGAGTATTCGAGCTCTCCGTTGTAGCCGCCGATGAGTGCGCCGCGCCCAGCAGCGGACTGGTATTGGCGTTTGGGATACCTAGATTCGCCGAAATGGGAACGTTGCCGAAAGGTGGATTGAAACCAAAGAACTCACGCTGAAAACCTACCCTGAGCTCGTTCACCGCGGCACCGAGAAAGTGTGCGTCTCACCCAGCACGATCCCGCGCGGCTGATTGAAATTCGACCCCGAGCCGAATCCGGCGGGCAGATTCGGCAACCGCGAAGAGGTCACGGAAGAATCATCGCCATAGCTGAAACGGCCGAAGATCTGGTTCTGTCGTTCCAGAGATAGTCGACTCGGGTGTCAAAGTCATCGAATTGCTGCGTTTGATTACGGGTAACAATGTAGTTCTGCTGCACGCCAGGCAAGTTCGGCATTGGATAGGCGTTGAGATAATTCTGACCGACTTTATTGAGCGGTGTGTTGATAACATTGCCGGGATAAGGCGCGCCAGTCATAACATTACGGATCACGATGGGCGAGCTCAACAGCGAAACCGCGGGGTTCAGCAATTCTGAAAAATCGCCGGTGCGCATCTTGGCGGTCGGAACGGAAGCATGGTCCAAACTCACTGGAAAGAACTGCCTGAGGCCGGAGTAATCGCCAAAGACAAACAGTTTGTTCTTGATGATCGGAAACCCAAGTGTGCCGCCGAACTGTTGACGTCGGAACGGTGTCCTGGTGGGAGAGAATGTAGCGCGTGCATCGAGAGCGGAATTCCGCAAGAACCAGAACGCGGTTCCATGAATCTCGTTCGTGCCTGATTTTATGATCGTGTTCACAATCGCGCCACCCGCGCGCCCGAACTCGGCCGGAGCAATGTTGGTCTGCACCGTGAATTCCTGAATTGCATCCGCCGGCGGAAAGAAAACGATTGTGTTGACCAGGCTCTCATTGTTATCCGCCCCATCAAGAAGGAAGTTGTTCGCCTGCGGCTGAGGCCATTAACTACTAGCGAAGCGCCGCCTGTATTGCCGTAGCGGAATGTCTCCGCATTGCCTTGCGTACCGGTTTCAATTCCGTTCGGATTCCCGCGAGTCACGCCGGGGACGAGCGTGGCTAACTGCGTAAAATTACGGCCATTAATCGGAAGATCCGTGACCTGCTTGCCTTGTATGGTAGTCGCGATGCTTGAAGAAGTGGCCTGGACCAGTCCCGCCTGTTCGGTCACGGTGACGGTTTCCGTGACTGCGCCGGGCTGCAAACTGATGGACGCACTGGCGACTATGCCCGCGTCCACTCGTAGATCCTGAGTGTAAGTCTTAAAACCTTGCGCCTGTGCGGTGATTTGGTAATCGCCAACGGGAAGCGCCGAAATAGTGAAAGTGCCATCCGCACTGCTGGTCGCCTGTAGCTGTTGCCCCGTGCCCTTCGATACGACATTGACGGTTACATTCGGCACCACGGCGCCGCTGGTATCCGTCACCTTGCCTTCCAAGCGAGAAGTGTCGTTTTGGGCGACGGCCGTTGGGACAAGAAGGGCAAAGAAAGTGAGCAGAAAAGCTCCTCTTAAGACGGCGCTGTGGCGATGAGGCAGGCCACGCTGTAAGTTCAACCGAAGCTGTTGAATCATATGTTCCCCCTGAGTCTCACCCGCAACGTTAACATTACTAGAGCGTGTATCTGAAGAAACCTGTGATTCGCACTTCAGGGCCGATCATCATGGCGAAAATCTCCGCTGTTTTCGGCGGAAGCGTCATTTCCGCAACCGCGCCGGAGACACGCGCGACGGAAACAACTCCCAACAGCCCGCGCAGGCTGATTTTTGGATCTAGAGCGAGATCGGCCAGCGGAACACGAAGGGCGGAAGCGCTGTTTGCGTTGTTAATAGCGACTATCATAACTTCGTTGCCCAAGCGGCGGGCGAAGACCCATTGCTGATCTTGTACAAGTAAATTTATGGTCTCGCCGCGGGACAACACAGCCGAACTGGTGCGCAGGTGCGCCAGCTTCTTCACGTACTCAAAAATCGAATTCTGTTCTGGCGACCTGCCAGATTGCAAGAATGCGTTTGATGGGTCGCCGGGCCAGCCGCCAGGAAAGTCGTGGCGGTTATCGGGGTCCTCGCCGCCTCTCATTCCAAGCTCGTCACCGTAATAAAGGAGTGGAACGCCCCGTATTGTGAAGATGCAAGTGACGGCGAGTTTCAGGTCCGCGACGGTTGCCCGTGGCTCGCTCATGAACCGGCGCACGTCGTGATCTCCGATGACGGTCCATAGCAGCGACGCATTCGGATACAGATAATCGTGGCCCAACATGCTCGGGAGTTCAATCAGTGACTTGCCTTGACCGAAAACTTCCCGGATCTTGTAGTAAACCGGGTAATCGAAGAGTGAATCGACCAGGGTGTCTATGCCTTCGTGCTTACGGCCGCCTTGGAAAAAGGAAACCGTTGCAGGGTCGCCATCCATTACTTCGCCCACGACATCAACAGACGGGAACTGGCGTTTGATTGCCGTCATCCAGTCGCGCCAGAAGTCGCGAGAGACATAGGGCCATGTGTCTTGTCGAATGGCGTCGAAGCCAGCTTCCCCGAGCCACCACAGCGTGTTCTGAATCTCGTACTGGCGAACCTCGGGATCCTCTTGATTGATATCCGGCAGAAAGCCGCCAAACCAGCCCTGTGTCACGATTCGACGCAAGCCCGGAGACGCGGCAGGATCTGCAAGCGACCAGATCTGCCAATTCTCATCGAGGTGGTGACTGAGCGTTCCGTGAAACCAAGTCGGAGTGGGTGGATCCGACACCCACGGGTGATGAGGCCCGACGTGATTTTCGACCTGATCTTGAATCACCTTGATGCCGATCGAGTGCGCCTCGCGAACGAGCTTCTGCAGTAGCGCCATGGTTCCAAAATGCTCATCGACTCCGTAATAATCGACTGCGCCGTAGCCGTGGTAATCGGTGTGCTGTTGCCCATTGGCGCCTGGGGGATCGAGACGGTTGCTGTTGTCGTATACGGGGGTCATCCAAATCGCGGTGACACCCAATTCCTTCAGATAGGGAAGATGGTCGATGATTCCCTGAAAATCGCCACCGTGATAGAAATACGGCTTGGCGCGATCGAACAAACCTCGCGAGACAGGCGGATCGTCGTTTGAGGGATCGCCATCCGCGAAGCGATCCGGCATCAGAAGGTAGACGACGTCGTTGCTCGAAAAGCCGGCTAGGCGGTCAGAGTTAGACAGCGGAGGGTTCAAACGAAACGGTATCGATGTGGCGCCTTCGGGCGTCTTCAGCACCAGATTATAAGCCCCGGGTTTCTGATGAGCAGGAATCGCGATGTCCGCGAACAGATAAGTGCCGGCAGCATTGATTCGTATTCGCGACACTGACAATCCGTCCGAAGCGCTGAGGATGCCGCCAGCGAGATGCGTTCCGCGAATCAGCAAACGCACCGGGTTGATGGAGTGCCCTACCCACCAGTCGGGCGGTTCCACTTTAGTGACCGTTGGCTGAGCGGCGAGCAAGGCGCTACTAACGAAACAAAAGAGCAGCGAGGCCGAGCACAGGCGGACGCACGACATGAATTTATGATGCGCTAAGAGGCGCGTAAATGGCGCCTTCACCATTTCACGTCGTAGCGCTTCAAAATGCTTTCCATCGTTGCGCGGTTTTCGAGTACGGTCCTATAAAGCGCGGTGTAGTGGTCGGTTTGCTTGAACTCCTCGACCGCTCTCGCCCGATCGTCGCCTATCAGCTCTTCGAGCGCCTGCCACTCGAGCATGATTACGGCCAGGTGAAAATAGGAGTCTCGCTCGCTACCGGAACCCTCGGGATAGGCCGTGGGAATCCCGGGAAAAGCCTTCTGCAGGTCGTCAAACAAGTCCCTCAACTCGCGCTGATGCCGCCCGAGCACCCAATGCCCCTGCTCGTGAACGTATTGCGACAGCGCTCGATCATCGTTATCCAGAAATCGCCCATTCAGCGTCAGGACAGGCTTTGAATGCGCCATCGCGCCCTGCTCGATCAAGATGTCGGTAGTGAGCGTGAATTTTTTCAGGTCGTACTTGTCGGCCAAGCGCTCGATTTGTTCCCGCTTTCTTTGTTCGATGCGAGTGTCGTGTTTGAGCGAGATGTGAAGTTTGGGGGTTTTGGCTTGGGCGGGGAGGACGAGCAGGAGGGTGGTAAGGAAGGTGCGGCGGTTTGGGTTACGGGAGGTGGGTTGGAGCATGTATCCACGAGTAGCATGAGCAACATGGTTGCGGCGGTCACTGGGATTCGAACTGTGGACCTCCGCTTGTAAGGCAGGCGCTCTAACCGGCTGAGCTAACCGCCCGGAAGGTGCTGATTTCTTTATCTTCGCAATTAGCGCTTATGCGCCTACCAGGCGGGCGTAGAGACTGCGCGCCAGGCCGAGTCGGTCGTGCCTTTGATGATCGCGCGGCCGTCGGGGAAGAATGTCAGATGATATTTCGGTATCGAGATGCGCAGCGCAAAGTCGTTTACACGTACGTCGCCGAGGGGCCGTAATCTGGTGGCGAGATCCTGCAGATTTAATGGTCTCGTGCTTTCGTGCAGTTGCACGGCATTGCGGCCGCAGAGACTCACCGGTCGCTGGCGCAAGCCTTCGAGATAACGAAATTCATGCGCACCGCAGACGCGGCATTGGGGATCGCGTTCACCGGCGCGAACGCGTTTTGTGGTGCCCTCCCACACGTCGAGCGTATGGATCCAGCACTCGAAATCGGGCCAACCGACTAATAGCCGCAGCGCCGCCGCTACCTGTAATGACGCAACGCACGCAGTCGTCGATGCAAGCACACCATTTACGTCGCACGTAGGCTGAATTCCCGCGGGCGGCTCCGGATATACGCACGCAAGGCACGGGCCGCGATCGGGCACGATGGGCATTACCACGCCATAACTGCCTATCGCCGCGCCGTAGATCCAGGGAATCTGCAGCTTAACGCTAAGATCGTTAAGGAGATAACGCGTTTCAAAGTTATCGGTGCCATCAAGTATGAGATCGCATCCAGCGGCTAGTTCCTCCGCGTTAGAAGGGGTCATATCCGTGACTAGCGGCTCGATCTGGACGTGGTGGTTCAACTGGCGAAGCCTTCGTGCCGCCGCTATAGCTTTGGGGGATTCATCCCGCGCGTCGGTCTCGTCGTAAAGCCACTGCCTTTGAAGATTTGTGTAGTCGACGTAATCGCGATCAATCAGCCGGAGCCCGCCCACTCCCGCCCGTACGAGTGCCTCTGCCTGGAAGCTTCCTAGTGCGCCGCAACCGACGACAGATACGAAGGCATTTCGAATTTTTGTTTGCCCTGCTTCGCCGATGGCGGGGAACAAAATCTGCCGGGAGTAACGCTCTTTCTCACCCGGTGTCATATAGGACGATCGTAACAACCGCGCTGCTGCTGATTACTTGCGCAATTCGCGTCACCGCGGCTCAAGACCAGCAAGCGCCTCCCATAGAGGAGGCCTTGAAGTACGAAGGCCAGCCGATTACGGCGATCAGCTTCGAACCCACGGACCAACCGCTGACGAGCGAGCAGTTGGCGCGCAGCCTTCCCTTCAAAGCGGGCTCTACATTTCACGAACACGATTTGCGGGAAGCGATCGAGAATCTATTCGAGACGGGACGATTCTCCGATTTGGCGGTAGATGCACGAGAAGCGGGCGACGGAGTAGCGCTCAAATTCATCACTAAACGAGCTTATTTTGTAGGACGCGTGATTGTGTCGGGGGTGAAGCCGCCGCCCAATGGCGGACAGCTCGCCAGCGCCACGAAGCTACGATTGGGAACGCCCTATACGCCTGCCGATACGGCTGAGGCGAGCGATTCTTTGAAAAATTTACTTCGGCAGAACGGGTTCTATCGGGCGGGTATAGATGCGGAAGTCGAATATCGGCCAGAGTTCGAAGAAGCTAACGTGAGGTTCGAGATCGATACAGGAAAGCGAGCTCGCTTTGAGCAGCCGGCAATCACCGGGGCGCCTGAGCGTACGGATGAGAGCATCGTTCGCGCGACGCACTGGAAAAGACTTTACGGGCTGCTCGGGTGGCAGGATGTGACTGAAGCGCGTGTCCGACAGGGTTTAGATAACGTCCGGAGCTATTACGAGAAACGCGATCTTCTTGAATCCCGGGTGACGCTGACCAAGCTGGATTATCGCAGCGAAACAAATACAGTGAGGCCCTCTATCGAGGTGGAGGCGGGCCCGCGAATTGTTATTCGGGTGACGGGCGCAAGCATCAGCAAAGGGAGGCTCAGGCAGCTTGTACCTGTTTATCAAGAGCGCTCTATCGACACGGATCTATTGGTGGAGGGGCAGCACAACATCGAGCAGTACATGGAATCGGAAGGCTACTTTGGAGCGGAAGTGACCTACCGGATGGTCACCGCCCAAAACTCAGAGGAAAGAACCATCACATATCAGGTTAGCCGCGGGAGCCGACACAAGTTTGTGTACCTCGGGATTAAGGGCAACCATTATTTTCCGCCGGAGACTGTGCGCGAACGCCTGTATCTGCAACCGGCCGAGTTTCCGCGCTTTCCTTACGGGCGTTACAGCGACGCTTATTTGAGGCAGGATATTCAATCCATTCAGAACCTTTACTCCTCGAACGGATTCCGGGATGTGAAAGTGACATCGAAGACCGAAGACGATTATCGGGGAGCGAAGAATCATCTCGCGGTCTTCATCACCATCGAAGAAGGCCAGCAGTGGTTCGTATCGGGGCTGTCGATTGAGGGGCCAACCGCGGAGGATCTTGCGATTCTACACTCGAGGCTGGCCTCGTTCGAAGGGCAGCCGTTCAGCGAAGCAAACGTCGCGGGCGATCGCGAGAATTTCCTGAACTACTATTACGATCGCGGCTATCTGAATGCCACGTTCGATTACTACGTGAATCCGGCCGAGCAGCCGAATCACGTGAATATCCGTTACGTGTTGCACGCAGGTCCGCGCAAGTACGTTCGGGACGTATTGGTAAGCGGACTGGAAACAACCCGTCGAAGCGTTGTGTACGGGCGCATCGAGCTGAAGAAAGAATCAACCGTTATCGTTGGCCGAGGAGACAGATAGCCAAAGGCGCCTGTATGATCTGGGAATCTTCGCTCGTGTCAACACGGCGATACAAGATCCCGACGGAGATGAAGATGAAAAATATGTGCAATACGACATCGATGAAGCGCGGCACTACTCGATGAACGTTGGTGTGGGCGCGCAAATTGCGCGCATTGGCGGCGGCGTGACCACTCTAGACAATCCGGCGGGCAGCACGGGCTTTGCGCCTCGGCTCGCCTTCGGAATCAGTCGCATCAATATGTTTGGATTGGGCCAGACGCTCGGTCTTCAAACGGCTATATCGACGATTGAACAACGCGCCGCGTTGACATATTTCATACCGCAATTCGTTTCTCACGAGAATCTGAGCCTTACGACGACCACACTGCTGGAGAATTCGAACGATATCCGGACGTTTACCGCGCATCGGAGAGAAGGCTCCATTCAGCTGGGACAAAGACTCTCGCGAGCCTACACGGTGCAATACCGTCTCGTATTCCGGAACGTGACGCTTTCGAATCTTAAGATCCAGCAGCTACTGGTGCCGCTTCTTTCTCAACCGGAAACGGTCGGCATAGGCGAGTTTTCTATCATTCAGGACAAGCGCGACGATCCAACCGACGCTCACCACGGAATCTACACGACGCTCGATCTCAGCTATGCGCCGGGATTTCTTGGGTCGCAAACGCACTTTGCGCGCGGACTTTTTCGAAACTCAACATATTATCTACTTCGCCGGGATCTGGTTCTCGCGCGGAGCACGCAGTTCGGCGTAATCAGTCGAACCGGCGGCCGTCCGAGCATTCCGCTTGCCGAGCGGCTGTATTCGGGAGGATCTACATCGCTTCGCGCCTTTCCGGATTTCCAAGCGGGGCCGCGAGATCTCGCCACGGGTTTCCCTCTGGGTGGGGACGCACTGTTCACAAACAACACGGAATTGCGATTCCCGTTATATGGCGACAATCTGGGCGGCGTTCTATTCCATGATGCGGGAAATGTTTATAGCAGCCTCGGAGACTTTAGTTTGCGCTTTCGCCAACGGAACTTGCAGGACTTCAATTACATGGTGCAATCGGTCGGCTTCGGGATTCGCTACCGCACGCCTATTGGACCTATTCGGCTCGATTTCTCCTTCAGCCCCGATGCGCCGCGGTTCTTTGGTCTCAAAGGAACGGAGCAAGATTATATAAACGGCACGGCAATCGCGACCGTCCAAAAGATCAATGCATTCCAATTTCATTTTTCATTGGGGCAGGCATTTTGATGCGTCGATTGCTGCTGATTGCATGTTCGATTTTTTGCTTGCGAGCGGAAGTGATCGATCGGATCGCGATTACGGCCGGCAAGCAGGTGATTACTGAGTTGCAGCTCGATGAAGAGCTTCGCGTCACTGCGTTGCTTAATCACGAGCCGATCCTGCGCGACTTGGGCGCACGGCGCACTGCCGCCAATCGCCTTATCGAACAATTGCTGGTCAAGCGCGAAATGGAATTGAGCCACTATCCATTGCCCACCGCGGAGGAAACAGACAATTACCTGGCGCAGGTCCGTTCAGAATTCGGCGGCGCGACGCCCTTCGACCAGGCGCTTGCGACATACGCTCTTACGGAAGCGACTCTACGAGACCATTTGGCGCTCCAGCTTACTACCTTGCGATTTATCGAATACAGGTTCAGGCCAGGCCTCGGCATCTCCGATGCTGAAGTTCAGAGCTACTATCAACATGAAGTCTCAACTTGGCGAACTACTCACACGGGGACACCGCCGGCATTCGAAAGTTTGAGGGATTCGATTCGAAAGACGCTGATAGAACAGCGAACAGACGAAGCGCTCGATACGTGGCTGACCGAGAGCCGTAAACAGACGAACATCATTTATCTGGATAAGACACTTCAATGACTGGCTTTATGAGGCGGAAGCATCGATTCATTTCGATAGCTGTTGTCGCGATCTGCGCGGTATTCGCGCTGCTGGTGGTTACTGCGCTTTATACCCTGCAATCGAACTGGTTCAAAGAAAGGGTTCGTCAGAAGATCGTTTTAGCGGTGCAGGATGCCAGCGGTGGCCGCGTCGAGCTAGGCCGGTTCGATTACGATTGGCGCACTCTTACTGCGGATTTCAGAAACTTCGTTGTCCATGGAAGTGAGCCTGCCAGTGGGTCGCCGCTATTTCGCGCGGATTCCGTTCATGTCGGGTTAAAGGTCATCTCGCTGCTGAAGCGCGATGTCGATATCGCCTCGCTGGTGGTAAATCGTCCGGAGATCTACTTGCTTGTCCGTGCAGACGGAAGCACAAATATCCCGTCTCCAAAGCTTCGACGCCGTAGTAATAAGGTTATCGAGCAATTGTTGCATTTAAAAGTGCGGCATTTCGAGTTTAATCATGGCACAATTCAGGCCGATATACGTCGAATGCCACTCAGCGCTCGCGGAGAAAACCTGAATGCTGTCATGGCTTACGACAGGGCGGGACCGCGATATGACATCAGCCTGTCTTCCCATGCATTGCATGTCGATTCCGATCGGTTCCATCCAGTTTCAGCGGATCTGGATACCAGGGCTGAACTTCAGACGGACCGAGTGGCGGTTCGGCAGCTCACGTTAACTGCGAATAGGTCGAAGATCGAGGCCAGCGGAACGATAGAGCATTTCGCACAACCCACGGTCGATCTGCAGTTGAGCGCTCAACTTCCCGCGAAGAACTTTGGCGAACTCGCAAATATAACCGAACTGCAGGATGGAGATTTGGCGGTGAACGGAACGGCGCATTACGATCAGTTCACACCGGTCATCTTCAAAGGTAAGCTGGGCGGCCATCGCCTCACTTACCGGTCGCACTCGTTCACTTTGAAGAACGTGGATCTACAATCTGATTTCGCGGCGGGGCGGGAAGTAGTGAGATTCACGAGCCTATCTGTCGCGGCGGTGGGCGCGAAGCTGAATGGCGAAGCGGTGCTGAAGCAGTTTCAAGAGCTTCAATTTGATGGACGGATTAGCGGACTCAGCCTGCGTGAGGCGGGACCATTCTTAACGGACAAACCATTTCCCTGGAACGGGCTCGCGAATGGCCGGGTTCATCTCGAAACTATATTGAATCGCCGTGTCCAAGCTTCCATCGTTCGAAGCGAGCTGGAGATTACTCCTGCTTCGAGCGGCATTCCGGTTTCCGGCAATCTCGACGTTTCCTATCGCGAACCGGGCGGGGTTATCGATGTGGAGGACTCACATCTGCGTTTGCCCAATACGCAGTTATCGATTTCGGGAATTGTGGGCGCGAACTTACAAGTGGTGCTCGACAGCAGTGATTTAGATGATTTGAAACCAGCGCTGCCGCTTACGCTGAAGGGCGGAAGCGCACACTTCGACGGGACGGTCGCGGGACCGCTGACGCATTCGCGCATTGAGGGCAGTCTCGCGCTCACTCATTTTCAGATGCGAGGGCAAACGTGGGACCAGTTGCATTCCCGGGTGGGATTGTCGTCGGATGCAATTGACTTCTCGTCGTTAGCTGTCGATCAGGGGACCTTGCACGCCGCAGGTAACGGTCACATCGGACTCAATGACTGGTCCGTTGGGCCGGACAGCGCACTTCGCGTCGCGGGGCAGTTTCGAGGTGTGGACATCGTCAGGCTGATGGCCGAATATCCACCATGGTTCAAATCAGCTATCAAGTTGCCGATCATGCGCGGAACCGCATCGGGATCCTTAGAGGCAACAGGTTCCGTCAGCGATCCTGAGGGCCATGCGCGAGTGGTTATGGAAAATCTGGGGGCGTACGGTGAGCGCGTCAATCGAATGGAATTGGAAGCTACGGCAGGCAGCGATCAATTGCAGATCAGCCACGGGCGAATACAAGCTGGTCCGGCGCTGGTCTCTTTTTCCGGCACATACAAGCACGCTCACGGCTCGTGGAAAGAAGGACAAGCTGGGATGCAGGTGGATAGCAACGGGTTTCCGCTTGCCAGTCTCGCGCCCGTGCGAAGGTATGAGCCGGGACTGAACGCACAGTTCGAAATCCACGCCCGCGCGGGCGCCCGCATCGCAGCCGGTCACATCGAACCAACACAAGCCGACGGAACAGTGGTTTTTCGAAAGGTGACTGTCCGTGACGTGCCGTATGGAAGCGTGACGTTTGGCGCGGCGACACGCGGACAGACGCTTGATGCCACTTTCTCGGGAGATCTGCGCGAAAGTCATCTTAGTGGATCTACGCAAGTGCAACTCATCGCCGGAACTCCCGCGAAAGGCGAGCTGCACTTGGATCGCATCAAGTTTGCCACTCTGTATGCGCTCTTGAACTCCGGAGAAGAACAAGCACTGCCGTTCGACGGGTTCTTGCAAGGTGGATTAACATTCGAGGGACCTTTGCAGCAGTTGGATCGCTTGCGCGGTACGGTGCGAATCGACCAAGTACAACTCAGTCCAAAGATTTCCGCTGAGGCCGGCGGGCAGATCAAGCCTGCGGATTTTGTATTCCGCAATCTAAGCCCGATTGTTCTGGAGGCATCCAATGGACTGGCCACGGTCCGCAGCTTTCAATTGGGTGGAAAAGATAGCAACGTAAGGTTCACTGGCTCGATTCCGTACGTTCAGCAGCGACCCATGAACCTCACGGTGGATGGGTCGGTCGATCTGACGATTTTTCAGCTGTTCGATCCGAATGTGCAATCGTCCGGGCAATCTCGTGTCGCCGCATCGATTGTGGGCACGGTAAAACAGCCGTCGGTAAATGGCACATTGGAGCTGCACGACGGGTCGTTCTTCCTCAAGAACGTCACGAATGGCCTGAGCGCAGTGAACGGGACTGTGCGGTTCGATCGCGACCGCGCGACCATCGAAAAGCTGACCGCGCATAGCGGCGGCGGCGAACTTTCATTAGGCGGATTCGTGAGTTTTGGTCTCGGCGGGCCGCTGGTCTACAGGCTCGAGGCGAACGCGAATAACGTGCGTGTACGCTACGCGGGCGGAATAAGCGTGACCGGCACGTCGACGCTTCGCCTCACCGGCACCAGTGAAAGCAGCCTGCTCTCCGGAACTGTGACGGTCTCGCGGGCGGTATTCAATCCAAACACCGATATCGGCAACCTACTGGCTTCGGCAAGCGCACCTGTGGCCTCACCCAGTAACGAAAAGGATTTTCTGACGGGCTTGCTGCTGGATGTCCACATCGAGAGCGCGCCGAACCTGCAACTGAGCACGGCGCTGAGCCAGGATGTGGAGGCAGAGATCGATCTTCGGTTGCGCGGCACACCTGATAGGCCGATTCTTTTGGGCAGCGTCTCCGCGAATCAGGGCGACATCAAAGTGTTCGGAACCAAGTACAGCATCAATCGCGGCGAGGTGAGTTTCGTGAATCCGGTGAAGATTGAGCCTGTACTGGATCTCGATCTTCAAACCCAAGCGCGCGGCATTATTGTCGACATAACAGTGTCGGGCACGGTCAGTAAACTGAACATCGACTACCGGTCCGACCCGCCTCTTCAGCCACGGGATATCATCGCGCTTCTTACGGTGGGACGCACGCCAGATGCCACTTTGAACTCACCGAATATACCGGTGACGAACGACGTCAGCGCGCTGCAATCGGGCGCGAACACGGTGCTGGGACAGGCGATTTCCCCTGCCTCGAACCGGCTTTCCAAACTTTTCGGAATTACGAACATCAAGATCGATCCGCTGGTGCAAGGCATCACCAACACGCCACAGGCGAGACTCACGCTGGAGCAGCAGATTTCGCGGGACATTACGGTCACGTACGTAACGAATCTGTCTCAGACTTCGGAGCAGATTTTCCGGCTCGAGTGGGCGTTGAGCCAGCAGTACTCGATAGTGGCGCTTCGAGACGATAATGGCGAGTTCGGCATCGATATCCAGTACAGGAAGCGCTTTAAGTAAGGACATGAGACTGCGGGCGGAGCAGGGCAAGCTGAAGGTGGAACATAGCATTATAGACGGGTTGCGTCCCGTGCTGGAGCGCTTGCTGCGAGGCAATTCCGAAATACGTTCTGTGATTCCCGGCGTCATTCGACCCGTGCGGGACGCGAAAGGCAACCCAGTCATTCGAGTGACGGTTCCGACCACCAACGGCTGGAAGGCCATCGCGCTGAGTCAAGGGGCGCGGCAGGAATTATTTATCAGCACCGGTCTGACTAAGAGTGAAGTGGAGAAGCTGATCCGGACGGCGCTGGAAGCTCGATAAGCAAGCAAGGTATGACACGGATTTGGTTGGCGCTGCTGGTCGTGCCGTTATCGGCCGCGCCGGTTACGTTCAACCGGGACATTGCCCCTCTGGTTTTCGAGCATTGCGCGCCGTGCCATCACCAAGGCGGAGTGGGTCCGTTTCCGCTGCTCACTTACCAGGACGTTCGCAAGCACGCATCGCAAATTGTCGCTGTTACCGAACGCCGCTACATGCCGCCCTGGCCGCCACAGCAAGGTTACGGCGATTTTCGCGGCAACAGGCGATTGAGCGACGCACAAATCCGTCTCCTTGCTGAATGGGTGAAGCAGCGCGAGCCGGAGGGCAATCCTGCCGACCTGCCTCCGAAGCCGCATTTCAGTCAGCAGTGGCAAATGGGGACGCCCGACATGATTCTGCTTATGCCGAGGCCATTCCGTATGCCAGCGAGCGGCACCGATGTTTTCCGTAATTTCGTCATTCGCACGGGTCTGAAAGAAACAAAGTATGTCCGCGGCATGGAGCTGCGGCTCGACAACACGCGAGTTGTACATCACGCGAATGTGGTTCTTGACCGCACGCAGTCATTGCGCGGTCGCGATAGTGACGACAGGCAGCCCGGCTTTCCGGGCATGGATGTGATTACAGAAGCTGCCGCGAACGACTTCGACCCAGATTCTCATTTTCTTTTCTGGAAGCCGGGCACAGTTCTGCACCCCGAGCCGGCCGATATGAGTTGGCGGTTGGATCCCGGCACGGACCTGGTCCTAAATCTCCACTTGCAGCCGACTGGGAAAGATGAATCGGTTCAGGCTGAAATTGGGCTCTATTTCGCATCTCGGCCGCCGACCCGATTTCCGATGCTGATTCAGCTAGAGCATGATGGCGCAATCGACATCCCGCCGGGCGATCGCACTTTCGCTGTGACTGACAGCTTGACACTGCCGAGTGGAGTCGATGTGCTGGCAATCTATCCGCACGCGCACTATCTGGGCAAAGTGATAGAGGCTTGGGCCATTCTGCCGGACGGCAGCCGGCGCTGGCTGATTCGCATTCCCGATTGGGACATCAATTGGCAAGCGGTCTACGAATATCGGGAGCCAGTTTCGCTGCCGAAGGGCACGAAGATCAGCATGCGGATCACTTACGACAACTCCGTTCTGAATCCCCGCAATCCGAATAGATCCGCCAAAGCGCGTGAAAACTGGTAACCGCAGCGAAGACGAAATGGGCCATGTCTGGCTGCAGGTGTTGCCGATCGAGCGCAAGGAATCACAGGAGGATCCCCGGTTTGCGCTCCAGGAGGCTGTGATGCGGCGGCGGCTGGAAAAATATCCCGGCGATTTTCTCGCGAATTATAATTTGGGCGCGCTGCTGCAAGCACGGGGTAAGTTTGCGGAGGCAATCTCCTGTTACGAAGATGCCTTGCGCGTGGAACCGCAGAACGCGACTGCCGGGAATAGTTTGGCAGCCGCATTGTTAATGGAGGACCGAATCCCGGATGCGATTCAACAGCTGCGCGAGACTCTGCGCGTCGATCCTTCCTATTTGAATGCCCGGTACAATTTGGCTCGTGCTCTTGGGGCGAGCGGCGACTTAGACGGAGCTGCCGCCGAATACGCGTCCTTTATAAAGGAGAAGCCAGACGATGCCGCCGCGCAAGCCGGTCTAGGTAGCATTTACTTCTTGCAGCGAAGATATCCCGACGCGCTGCGGTGTTTCCGGGAATCGGCGCGCCTTAATCCGGATGACGCGGATGTGCAGGCGAATTTAGGTACGGTGCTGGCCATCACGGGGGACTTACCTGCCGCCATTCAGGCTTTTGAAACAGCGCTGCGGATCAATCCGGAGCACAAAGCCGCACGCGCGAATCTCGAGCGTGCGCGAGCAGCGCTGGCGGCTAAACATTGAGATATCGATGAAACCTTTGAATGATGGAATCGATCGGCGCGGGTTCCTGGTTGCGTCGCTCGCCTTTGCGAACGCCATGAAAAGCGCCGAGCCGCGAATCGATTTCCCGACACAACCGCGACAGAGGCTGGCAGTGTCCTCTTATCCATTTCGATCCTTAATAGAGTCTCCGCGGAGTCGACCGCAAGACACCACCGAGCCCCGTCTCACTTTGCAGCAGTTTGCGGAATCGATCCCAGCTCGTTTCCAGGTCTCCGGAATCGAGCCTTGGAGCCGCCATTTTGAATCGATAGAGCCGGATTATGTGCGTGACCTCAGCCTTTCATTTAAGAAAGCAGGGGTGCGCGTAGTGAACATCCCGGTAGACGAACGGGTTACTCCCTGCAGCGGTCTTGCGGGTGAGCGGGACGCGACGTCCGTGACCTGGAGAAAGTGGGTCGATGTTGGCGTTGCACTCGGCTCACCGGGCATTCGGGTGCACATGCCTCCTGAAAACAGCGATCCCGCTTGTGTTTTCGGGATGTTAGGTGATTTGGCGGCCTATGGATCTCAAAAAAATATCGTCATCAATCTGGAGAACGATAACCCGAGGAGCGAAGAGGCATTTCGCATCGTTAAAACGATCGAGAAGATAAATAGCCAGTTCTTACGTGCTTTGCCGGATTTCTGCAACTCGATGTTGGCGGGTGACGAAGAATACAATTACCGCGCCGTGACGGCGATGTTCGCGCACGCATTCAACATCAGCCATGTGAAAGATGAGGAAGTGAATCGCAGCCAGGTTTACCGCGTCGATCTTGCGAAAATTTTTGCGATCGCGAAACGCGCGGATTACCACGGTTACTTTTCGATGGAGTGGGAAGGAAGCGGCGATCCTTACGAAGGCACGCGGCGTCTGATCGAAGAGAGTCTAAAGAATTTGACTTAACGGTGATTCACTGCGGTTGCGGGGATTTCAGCTTCTCCAGCACCGTTCGCGCTTCATCCTCTTTCCCTTCCGCCGTCAGCGTCTGGCGCGCTGCGGTGTTTCCGGGAATCGGCGCGCCTTAATCCGGATGACGCGGACATGTAGGCGAATTTAGGTACGATACTGGCCATCACGGGGGACTTACCTGCAGCCATTCAGGCTTTTGAAACAGCGGTGCGGATCAATCCAGAGCACAAAGCCGCGCGAATCTCGAGCGCGCGCGAGCAGCGCTGGCGATAAGACGCGATTAGCGCCGGCGCTAGCCCGGATTGCGCCGCCGCACGATCGACTCAGGAAGATCGCCCACTTTTACAACTCGAATGAAGTGGTCTGTAAAGTTCAGCGCCGGGTGCAACTGCACATACGGCATATGGCAACCGATGCAGTCTCCTCCCCGTCTTTCGCCGGTATGAAAAGTTTGGCTATCGTGACAGGCGTGGCACTTCTCGTTGTAAAAATCAGGATCATTCCGGCGAGCATCCTGATGTGCCGGGTGGCAAGTTGTACAAGCGAGCTTTCCAGATTCGAAACAGCGGCTCTTCATTAACCGGAGTGGCTGAAATCGAAGATTCTCCAACTGAGCATCGTCTACGGGCGGCTTTACTCGATGACAGTTGCCGCAAAAGCGAACCTGCTCGGGAGCGGAAAGCCTGCCGGGATTAGACGGCAGTTTGCGAATGCCGCGAGCATGTTCGTCCGCTCCTTCGTGGCAGCGCTGGCACTGCACGCCTGGAGCCACCGGCTGCAGATCGCTGGTAATCCCGGTTGAGTGGCAGACCATGCAATTGCGCACATCGCGAGCATTCTGCTTGACCCCAAGCGCCGCCTCTGCGTTAGCCGATGCTCCAGCCTCCTGCCCAACCGTGATGCCGTACTGGTGCAGTTGCGGGAAATAGCTCACGCGAGACTCGAGCACGCCTCGCTCAGTCCGAACTAACGGTGTTTGCCCTTGCACGCCCGCTCCGAGCACCCATTCGATCAGCCCGCTGGCGCGTCCGCTGCCCCGGAGCGCCGTTACTCCGATACCATTCGCCTGGCGCCGGTAGGCGAACGAATATCCGTCGCTCGATTCGTGCAGTAGCCCATCAGGCAGGTTCTCAGCAAAGGCGCTGCTGAGCGCTGGCACCATCGCCTGCGCCATCTTCGTGCGTTGATGTAACTTCGTTTCAGCGGGGTGGCAACTTGCGCATTCTGAACCAGGCGGCGCTCCGTTCGCAAGCGCAGACAACGCTAGCGCCAGCAGCGCCAGTCTCAACCTCATGGTTGCTGCCGCAGGGATTTCAATTTTTCGAACATGGCTTTGCCTTCTTCCTGTTTTCCCTCAGCCGTGAGCGTCTGAGCGAGAAGATAGGTTGCCGAGTAGTTGCGGGGATCTAATGAGAGCGCATTCCGTAGTATCCCCTCAGCGTTCGAAAGGTTTCCCGTTTTGAAATAGCACTTGCCTAACAGAATGTAAGGTCCGCTGAAGTCGGGATTCAGCCATACGGCCCGCTGTAGATTTGGAATGGCCAAGCCCCAATTTTCCCGGCGGACATATGCGTCGCCCAATCGATACCATGCCATCGAGAAATTCGGATTGATGGCAAGTTCCTTCTGCAAATCGTCGATTGCCTCCTCAATCCTGCCGCGGTAGATGGCAACCTCGCCCAGGAGAAAGTGCGCTTCGGGCAACTTTGGATCCAGTGCCAATGCTTTTTCTACTTCCGTTACGGCTTGGTCTTCATATTCTTTCTTAAGCATCATCTGACCCGCGACCAGATGGGCTGCGGCGGAATCCGGCCTCAAGCCGAACAGGCGCGCAAATGCAGCTTCCGACTCGGCTTGCTGCTTGGTTTGAAGATAGGCGTACCCAAGCATGTAGTTGGCTTCGTTGACGGCGGGCGCCTTTTCCAGCCACGGGATGGCTTTCGGGGCCTGCGAAAGCATGAAATAACTCTGGCCAATTAAGACCACCGACTCCCGGTATTCGAGTGATTTAGGGTCTTCGTTCTTCAGAGCTTCTTCCAATGCTGGAATCGCCTCGGCATATTTCTGCTGCTTGTAGAGATTTACTCCACGCTGGTGTGCCTCATTTGGCACGCTTCCCGCAGCTAATAGCGCTACCAGAACGAGCAACATAACTGAAATTATAATGACGGGCTCCCTTGAGCGGGTCTCGCGGCGATTATACAGTGAGGTGGATCACTCTCAGCTCTCTATGGAGCGCTTAAATCAGAAAACAAACAACTTTTTGGGTGCGTTTGCTAGATAAATCCATTACACTACTCCAAGGTGTGAGTGTTAGATTGGCTGTCCGTGCGCCGTTTGGCTGCCCGGATGGGTATGTCTAAGGCGCTCTTTGTGCTTCCAAGGAGAAGATATGGTTAGCTTTCGCAGGAGGCTTTGTTGCCTTCACGTCGCGTTTGCCCTGTTGTTAGTGTTTGGGGGCAGCGCAAATGCCCAACAGGTTTTTGGCAGTATCATCGGAAACGTTACTGATCCTAGCGGATCTGCCGTCAATAATGCCAAGGTTACAATTACCGACGTAACCAAAGGCACATCATCCGTGGTGAACACGAATGAAGCCGGCCAGTACACGAAGGGCCAGCTCATTCCCGATACCTACAAGGTGACGATTGAGGCGCCGGGATTTCAAAAGGTCGTTTCCAATGACCTGACAGTCCAGTTTGACCAGGCCACTCAGTTCAACGCGTCGATGCAGGTTGGCAATGTCAATCAAGAGGTCGAAGTAACTGCGGCTGCTCCGCTGCTGCAGACCGACCGCGCCGACGTGTCCCAGACGTTTACGTCACAGCAGATTCAGGAGTTGCCAAGCATAGGACGCAATCTGCAGTCATTTGAACTGCTGAACCCGGGAACCATCAAGACTCCCTGGGCCCACGCCTCCGATGAAGATCCGCAGGGCAGCGTCCAGAGTGCCGTTAACGGCTTGCCGTTCTACATGACAGGCTACTACCTGGACGGAACAGTAAATCAGGATCCCATCCTTGGCATTATTGTCGTCAATCCTACGTTCGACTCGGTAAATGAAATCAAGCAGTCCAACCAGGATTATGATGCCGAGTTCGACTCCTTCGCGGCCGGTCTTTTCACGTACTCCACTAAGTCCGGAACGAATTCCTTCCATGGCGACGCTTTCGAGTACCTTGAGCTAAATACTCCCGGATTCCAGGACTTCGGGCGCAATCCCTTTACGGAGAACACGCCGATTGGAGGCCACGCAGGAGCTTACGCGCCGACCACTCATTTCAACCAGTTCGGCGGTTCGATTGGCGGAAGGATCATCAAAGATAAACTGTTCTTCTTCGGCGACGCCCAGTTGACCCGCAAGTATCTCGGCGGCTCCGTTCTGACCAGCGTGCCGACAGCTCAAGAGCGGACAGGCAATCTGAGCGATTGGCTTGCCATTGGGTCGCAGTACCAGTTCTACTGTCCAAATACCGGCAACCAAGTTACGGGACTAGGCCGTACCCCTGCGCCCGGGAATAATGTGCTTGCGTGCGGCCCTCTGAGCTCCCAAGCCGTGAACCTCCTCCAGAACTTCCCGCTGCCGAATACGGTTGGAACCGTTGTCAACGGAGTTGCCGCACCCTATAACAATTACGAAACTTCGGGAACTTTGGCCGTTAATGGCAATCAGTGGAACACGCGTTGGGATTACTATGGCAACGAGAAGAACACCTTCTTCGGCCGGTACAGTTATGCGGGCTTCACCGAGCAGGCCCCCGGCGCATTCGGCGAGGTCGCGGGCGGTCCGGATTTCAACAATGCGAACTACGCCGGCAGTTCCCAGGCCCTGAATCAAAGCGTCTCGGCCGGCTGGACACACACGCAGAGCCCGACCACCATCAACGAATTTCGGTTTGGCTACATGCGCTACCACGTCACCGATGTTCCAAACGGCTTTGGCGGCACGCCTGCAAGCGCGGCTGGGATTCCCGGTACAAACACGAGCCAGATCACCTCCGGTATGCCGGCGTTCAATATCCAGAACCCCAACACCAACGAGCAACTCGGCTATTCCCTCACTATCAATCAATGCAACTGTCCATTGACAGAGTTCGAGCGGCAGTTTCAATTTGTGGATAACATCAGCCACATTTCCGGCAAGCACAGCTTCAAGTTTGGGGGCGATATCCGCTACGCGATGAACCTGCGTGTTCCTAGCGACAACCACCGGGCTGGTGAATTCAATTTTCTCAACAGCACCACGGCCCAGGTGAACGCGGACGGTTCTACCAGCAACGGCTTGGCTCTAGCCAGCTTCCTCTTGGGCGACGTGGGAAGCTTCAACCGCTACGTCAGCTCCAGCCTGGATGCTGAAGAGCGGCAGAAGCGGCTGTTTTGGTATGCCCAGGACGAGTGGCGCCCCACTGCCAAGCTCACCGTCACTTATGGCTTGCGCTGGGAAATGGTATTCCCTGAGAGCGTTAACGGCGCCGGTAATGGAGCTGAGCTGAATGTCAACACCGGCTTGGTCGACGTCTTCGGAATTGGCATGATCAGCAGCCATGGCTACCAATCCATGAATTGGCACGAGTTCGCTCCGCGGCTTGGCATTGCATACCAGCTCGGCACGAAAACCGTTATCCGCACTGGATATGGCTGGACCTATTCTCTGGGAACCTTTGGTTCAACATTCGGCCATAACGTGACGCAGAATCCTCCAGTGTTGGTCAACCAGTCGCTGAATTCGCAGGGGGTTGCGGGGAATAACTTCGCCGACGTATTCACGCTGGCTTCCGGTCCTCCGTCGCAAACGCTCCAGCAACCGAATCAGGACGGCACCTTCGCTCCGGCCAAGACCGGCGTTTATATCAAGACCCGGCCGGGGATATTCACCATGCCTGTTGCCTATGCGTATAACTTCACCATCCAGCAACAGTTGACGCCCAAGATCTCTGTTTCCGGCGGTTACGTAGGAAATTCCACCCGGCACTCATCGCTCGGAACGGGCAACGATTACGACGAAAATCCAATATTATTTGTCCCCGGCGATGCGGCCATTCAAAGTACCCTCAGGCCCTTCAACGGCCTTTACGGCCCGAGATATAACTATGGATGGAACGAAGGCGTAGACTGCTATTGCAACGACGCCAACAGCCAGTACAACTCCTTCCAAGCCATCTTCACTGTAAAGGCCCTGGCAGGCTACACGCTTCAGGGTAACTACACATGGCAATCAGAACAGGGCGACGGCTATGGCCCGTCGTCCAACTACACGTTCCTCTATGATCGCCCGCTCGGGTACGGCAACTCGAACCTGGTTCCGCATCAGCAATGGGTGCTCGCAAATAACTTGGATATTCCGTTCGGAAAGGGCCGTAAATTCGGAGCCAACTCAAATCGCTTTGTCGATGCCATCCTGGGTGGCTGGAATCTCAGCGGCATCTTCACGTATTATAGTGGCGTTCCGTTCATGCCAAATATCGGCAGCTACCCTTCAGGAGCGGGGCAGCCGTATACGGGCCCGAACAGCGTTCCCAATGTGGGAACTGGAAGCCCTTATGCGGCGAATCCGAACCGCAATCAGTGGATCGTCGGCGGCTTTGGCGGGCCGTTCGTGCTGCCAGCTCCCAATACCTTCGGCAATTATCCGATTAACAGCCTGTATGGGCCACAGTTCGTGAACCTGGATGCCACCATCATGAAGCAGTTCAGCATCAGCGAACGTATGAAGTTCACCTTACGGCTGGATTCGACCAACGCCCTAAACCATACGAACCTCGCAGGTCCGAACAACGACATCACCAGTGGCTCGGTGGGTCAGATCACCAATATTGCCTTCAACGGAAACGGCTACACGATGCGCCGGCTGCAATATTCCGGAACATTTAGGTGGTAATCGGCTCGGAAAGCAGGAAGCAAGAAGACTGGCAGAGCGCAAGCTCTGCCAGTTTTTTTTAGCTGCCCGCCTTTCCCTCAATTACCGTGACGACCCGATTGGCTTTCACGCCGGCAATCTTATCGACCTGCCCGCTAGGCCAGTGAATCTCAAGGTCCGCCTTGGTTGCCTTCTTCAAGCCGAAGTGGACGCGCAGATCGCTCTGCGAAATGTAGCTTCCGCCGCTCCGTACCTCATCCATCTGCCGATGCTCGCCTTCCGGCTTGCAATAGACACGCGCGCCGATTCCGGACCGGTTTGACTTCGTTCCGATGGTTTTGACCTTCAACCAATTGTTCTTTAGCGTGCTATCGCAGCGCAATAACTGCGGGACGTCGTTTACGCAATTGACCACCACGTCCAGGTCTCCGTCGTTGTCGAAATCTCCAACCGCACAGCCTCGCCCCGGAACTATTTCCAAGATTCCCGGGCCAGCATCCAGCGAGACATCTTCGAATTTTCCGTTGCCGAGGTTGTGATATAGAACCTTACGCTCGCGATAACCGGATTCGCTGGCCTTCTCGCGCACCTCCGGGTAAACGTGGCCATTGCAGGTGAGAATGTCGGGCCACCCGTCATTATCAAAATCCAGAAAACAGGCGCCCCATCCCAGGAAACGCGTGTTGCGGCCAAGACCTGCCTGAAACGTAATATCTTCGAAGTTGTCTCCTCCGAGGTTTCGATAGAGGCTCGAGGTGTCGCCCGCAAAGTTCGTCTTCACAATGTCGAGCTTGCCGGTCCCGAAGACATCCGCGGCCGAAACACCCATTCCCGCTTGCGTTTTGCCGTCGGCCCCGAACGCGACACCAGCCTCCAGCGCGATATCGGTGAAAGTTCCATCGTGATTGTTTCTGAAAAAGGCCGAGGGAGCCGAGTCGTCGGCTACGTAGATATCCGGCCAGCCATCATCGTCAAAATCTCCGGTAAGCACACCGAGCCCGTACGTGCCCTGTTTCTTCCAGATCCCAGCTTTTTCAGAAACATCCGTGAATGTGCCGTTCCCGTTGTTGTGGAATAAAATATCCTTGCCGCCTTGCAATCCAGGCGGACCGCACGCTACCATCAATCCCTCATACAAACAGGGTCCGCTCTCGGGCAGCGGAGCTGTCTTGGGATCGAAATCGATATAGTTTGCGACGTAAAGATCCAGGTGCCCGTCGCGGTCGTAATCGAGAAAGGCGCAACCCGTGTTCCAACGTTTTAAACCTGTGGTGGTCCGCGTAGTCACACCCGCCTTCTGCGCGACATCGGTGAAAGTGCCGTTGCCATTGTTGTGATATAGGGCGCAATCGCCCCAGTAAGTCACAAACAAGTCGTCGTGACCGTCATTGTCATAGTCGCCGGCGCACACGCCTTGTCCCCATCCGGTGCGCGCCAGGCCGGCCTTTATCGTCACGTCCGTAAAAGTGCCGTCTCGATTGTTCTTATATAGCCGGCTCACCGGCTCGGCGCCTTTCGGGTAGACCGCATCGAAGCGCGTTCCGTTCACGAAGAAGATGTCGAGCCATCCATCATTGTCGTAATCGATGAAGGCAACCCCGCAGCCCGTCGTCTCGAGCAAATATTTATTGCCGTTTTCCGCTCCGAAGATAGTCTTCGCGGTTAGCCCGGCCTCCCGCGCGACGTTTACAAATTGCACGCCGAGAGGCGTTCCGGCTAATAGTTGATCCAGTGAGAATACCGGTAAGCTCGCACATAGCGACTTAACAAACCACCGGCGGGAGGGCATATCAGCGCAGCTTACCGTGGCTCGCGTGCGATCGGCTTCGGCAGCGTTCCGCCTCTCATGCCTTCTTCGAGCGTGTTGGCCAGTTGCCCTTCTTTTTCCCGCTTCAGGCGGGCTCCCGTGGCGAACGCTTCTTCGCTACCCTGCTTGTCGCCCTTGATGTGGAGGATTTGTCCCAGCGTGTTGTAGGGACCGGGAGTGCTTGGATCGAGCCGGATGGCTTCCCTGAGCTCTGGAAGAGCTGCATCCAAATCACCGCTCTGCTTGAGCACTATTCCCAACATATAGTGTGCTTCCGCGTAATCCGGCCGGACTGAAACAGCGGCGCGCATTTGCTCAATGGCGGCGGGAAAATCGCCTAGTTGCCATTTCACAATGCCCAAAGAATAGTGGGCTTCCGCGAGAGAGGGATCGAGCCGGATCGCCTGATTAAACTCTCCCTGAGCCGCTTCGAGTTGATCCTTCTGCTTAAGGGCGATTCCAAGATCATAGTGAGCTGCGGCCGAATTGGGGTCCGCGGTGACAGTCTGCCGGTACGCTTTTTCGGCTGAATCGAAGTCGCCTTTCTTGAGATTTGCGTAACCGATGTTCATCAGTGCCGCAGTATCGGATGGCTTATCGGCAAGCACCTTGAGTGACTCCTCGATCGCGCGGTCCGCTTCTCGCGTCTCGATCAGCATGAAAGCGTAGTCGTTGCGTACCGTGTCGTTTGTAGGATCGAGCGTCACTGCATGTTTGAGCGCATCCACCGACCCCGCGAGATCGCCCGCGTGCTCCAATGCATGGCCGAGATCAACCCAGGCGAGCGGCTTTGAGGAGTCCAGTGCCACTGCTGCCTTTAACTCGGAAGCTGCCTGTTCATAATTGCCCAATTGCAAATAAGCAGACCCCAGGCGATATCGGTAATCGAACACGGCTGGAGCAAGTGTCACAGCTTGCTGCAGTTCGGGAAGCGCCACATCCGTTTTTTTGTCCAACCACAACGCCACTCCTAGGTGGTAGTGCGCGGCCGCGTAGCCAGCATTTAATGAAATGGATTTTTGAAAGTGGCCGATTGCCTCGCTTTGATTACCGAGAACCGCGAGCAGGAAACCGATCTTGTCTTCAGATTCCGCTGAACCGGGCGGAGTTGATGCAGCCTTCGAGAGGGCTTCAAGAGCACCCTGCCGATCGCCGCTCCGAATCAGTTGCTCCGCTCTGGTGGTCCAATCCGCAGGAGTATCGGCCAACAGTGGCGCGGAAACCAAGCAAGTCACTGCACAAATCAGAACAGCTCTCAAGCCCCCATTATAGAAATCACTTCCTTGTCTTAGATCACGCGGATCATGTGATCGGGGCAGGCGAGTTGTGTTTGGCCGAAAAGGCGCTGCGGCAAATCGAATCCGTGCTTTGCGAGAAAGGGGACGATAGAGTAAAACCGTTCCTGCAAGTGCCGGTGAGGATAGATAAGATCCATCAAATATGCGGCATCTTTCGTGGCCCGCTCGTCGCGGCGCATGGTCTCCCGGGCCGTCTTTCGAGAAAGCTTGTCGACCTGGTAAAGAATCTTGGCCATGCTTTTCTTCGCCGCTGTCTCGAGAGTCGGGTCGAAACCTGCTAAATCGGAGCCTAGCTTGTCGAGCGAGGAAGACATTCCGGAGCGTAGGGACGCAAACTTGTCATTGAGTCCACTGGGAACGAGCCGCGCCGCAATGCGGCTGCTCACTTTTTCCTTATTGTCCAAAAGGTCGGGAACGCAGAGGTCGTAACGCTGCAACAGCTTTTTTGCCCGCGCATCCAGCAGCGTAAAGCTATTGCGGGGGAACAGGACCGGCATCCGGCCCAGTAAGTTTTCGTACAGTACCTGGCTCTGGGCCATATAGGCAATTTCGGATGGTCCGCCCACATAACTGACGGTTGGCAGAAGATAATCCTGCATGACGGGCCGCAGCAGCGCATTCGGAGAGATCCGTTCAGCCTGGCTGTGCAACTCGGGGGCGGTAAACGACCGGTCTCTTGTAATAAACCGCCCGTCCTTCCAACGGACGGGAACACGCTTCCCATTCATCAGGAAGAGCAAGGAGGCGTTATCATCGATGTGAACTTGCGCATGATAACCAGCCGCGATCAGATCGCGGTTCCGCTGCCGTAAGGCGGCCAGCAAATCAGGCGCTCGATCGACTGTCTCGCTAAGAAAATCCGCAGCGATTTCGCGAATCGAAGGCAAGAGCGGATCCACGTACAGCAACCCGCAGTCCTTCAGAACATCCTGGAGGAATGTTCGAAACGCGGAACCAAAGCTTGCCTCGGGATGGTACGCGCTTGCCACCCGTCTGACCACTTCCTGGGCAAATGGCAAATCGCCAAGGGCAGAACGTAAAGCCGCAAGCGGTACTTCACCCAGCTTGATGCTGCCTACGGGTATACCATTCGCGATCCGGTCACTAATGGCGATCCTGGAAGGCCTTGCCTGCTGATCGAACACCCAGGCGTGATCGATTTCCGCAAGGTCGTGGTCTTCCGTAGCAAGCCAAAATATGGGAACTGCCGGAGTACCCAGCTCGGTTAAGTGCTCTGCCAGCCTGACTGCGGTAAGAGCCTTGAAAATCGTATATGCCGGTCCCGAAAAAAGCCCGACTTGTTGGCCGGTGACAACCGCTACGGTTCCGCTTTCCGCCAGCTTCGAGAGCGTAGAAGAGTCTCCGTTTTGCTCTCGCAGAGCGGAGACAAGCCGCCCACGCCGTGTCTCGGGAAAACGGATTCGTTCAGCCGCATTGACGAGCGCTTCGCCGTCCGAAAAATGAGAGGAATAGAAGTCCCTTACTCTATCGAAATTATAGAGATAGTCGTCGAATAGCTTACTGACGCCGGGGAGCACGGTTTGGCGGACACACGACGACTCCATAGGATGATGCGCAGTTTAGCTGATGTCACTGCTGCGAGTAAAGTTACCCGAACTTTCTGTCATCTGAGGAGACAATGTAGATAGCGCTATGGACGAACAACAGTTTAAGAAAAAAGCCGACGCGGCCTTGGAGTCACTATACAAGAAACTTACCTCGGCATCCGAGCGCTATGACTTTGAACCGGACTTTAACTCCGGTGCGCTTTCCATCGAACTCGAAGAGCCGAAAGCGAAGTTTGTTGTCAGCCCCAACACGCCTGTTCGGCAGATTTGGGTGTCGGCCCATTCTAGGAGTTTCAAGCTGGATTGGGACGCGAGTAAAAATAGTTTCGTGCTGCCGGAAACGAATCAGACGCTGGATGAATTAATCGGGTCTGCAATTGGGCAGCACGTTGGCGAGCCGGTCAGTCTGTAATGGCTGGGGTCTACATTTCCTATCCGTTCTGCAACCAGAAGTGCACCTTTTGTAATTTCGCTTCCGGTGTGTCTTTGGTTGAAACCAGGGTGCGTTACGAGCGTGCTTTGCTGAAGGAAGTGCAAGCGTATGATTGGCAATGGCTGCCGGAGACGGTTTATTTTGGCGGCGGCACGCCAAGCTTAATGCCGCCAGAACTATTGCGCGCGCCTCATCGATGCTCTGCCTCGGGACCGGCTTTCAGAGATGACCCTTGAATGCGCCCCTGGAACGCTTATCCGCGACAACATCAAGGCGTGGAAGCAGTGCGGGATCAATCGCATCAGCTTAGGTGTTCAATCGTTCGTAACAGCGGAGCTTCGCGCCACCGGCCGTCGCCATACGGCGGAAACTGTCGCGGCTGACCTGAAGCTACTGCGCGAATCGGGTATTCACAACATCAACATCGATCTGATTGCGGGGTTGCCGGAACAAACGTCCGGTTCCTGGGAGCATTCGCTCGATTCGATCGAATGTCTCGATCCGCCGCACGTATCGGTTTACATCTTTGAAATCGATGACGACAGCCGGTTAGGAAAAGAAATTCTGATCGGGGGAAATCGTTACGGGGCAGCCCGCGTTCCACCTGACGATCTCACCGCTGAATTCTACGAGCGTGCTGTTGCCCGGTTGTCGAGACAAGGTCTGAAGCGCTACGAGATCTCAAACTTTGCCCGCGAAGGATGGGAATCCCGCCACAATTTGAAATACTGGCGTCTAGAGCCGTACGCCGGGTTTGGACTGGACGCGCACTCGTTTGAGGGAGGGCAGAGGTGGAGCAATCCTGACACGCTCGAAGCTTATCTCGAACGGGTGCCGAAAGAGATCTCACCAAGTGACCCTTCAGAAGAGCACTTTTTCATAGGCTTGCGCCTGATGGATGGTATTCAGCCGAGCGCAGAAGAGTGGCTCCGATTCGCGCGGCCTATCGAGAAATGGCTCAATGCCGGAATGCTGCGGCGGGACGGCGGACGTTTGCGGATATCCGATCGCGGAGTGCTACTCTCGAATGAAATTTTCCAGGAGTTCATCGATGCCTGATTGGATCGATCTTCGCAGCGATACGGTCACCAAACCAGACGCAAAGATGCGAGCGGCAATGGCGAATGCCGACGTCGGCGATGACGTCTACGGTGAAGACCCAACCGTGAATCGTCTGGAAAAGCGCGCCGCGGAGATCTTCGGTAAGGAAGCCGCGCTGTTCGTGCCCACCGGAACCATGGGCAATACCATTGCGATCAAGCTGCACACAAATCACGGCGAAGAAGTCATCTGCGAAGCGCGTTCCCACCTCGTGGATTGGGAGCTGTCAATGATGGCGTGGTTCTCAGGCTGTTTAGCGCGCACAGTTGAAACGGACGATGGCGTGATGAGCTGGAAACAAATCGCAAGTGTCCTTCGGCCGGGAGGTCACCACAATGCCCCAACAACTCTTGTCGCAGTCGAAAATACTCACAACATGAAAGGCGGATCGGTGTATCCGCAGGAAATCATCGACGAGATTTGCGAGGAAGCGCACAATCGCGGACTGAAGGTCCATCTGGATGGCGCCCGTATCTTCAATGCGTCGGCGGCAACCCGCACGCCTGTGTCGCGAATTGCGCGCGATGCGGATTCTGTGATGTTCTGTTTGTCGAAAGGCCTGGGCGCTCCCGTTGGCTCGCTGCTCGTGGGTACGCGCGAAGCTATGGAACGCGGCCACTTGTATCGCAAACGCCTGGGCGGCGGCATGCGGCAAGCGGGCGTGCTCGCGGCGCCGGGACTCATTGCGCTCGAAGAATCGCCCGAACGGCTGCACGAAGATCATCGGAATGCGCGTTATCTGGCCGATCGGTTGGCCGAAATCCCCGGTATCAAAATCGATCCTGCCCGCGTCCACACGAACATACTGGTTTTCGACATTTCAGGCACAGGAATATCTACTTCAGAATTCAGCCGCGAGCTGAAAGCGCAAGGCGTACTTGCGAACGGCATTGACGCGACGCATATGCGAATGGTGACCCACAGAGACGTGGGCCGCAACGAATGCGAGCGCGCCGCAGCAATTCTCGCCTCTGTCGCAGCGCAAAGAAGCACTGCAACCGTAGCAGTTTGATACCATCTTTCGGTGCTCATTCTCTCGGCGGTCCTGACCATCTTTGTTTATGGCCTTATCGCGCCGATGTTAGGCGCGCTGCTGCCGTCATACCAGCTCACACAAGCCCAAGAAGGAAGCTTGGGGCTGAGTTACGCGCTCGGATTGATTGTTGCGTCTTTGTCGGCTGGTCCGTTCATAGATCTAAAAGGCAATAAACCGGCGATTCTTACAGGCTTGCTTTTGATCGTGGCCTCTCTGTTCTCCGCTCCGAACGCGGGAGGTTATGCCGGCCTTTGGGTGGTCTATTTCGTGTTAGGCATCGGCGGCGGCATCGTCGTCACAGGCGCCAATTCCTTGGTCGGCGCGGTTGAACCAAGCAGGCGCGGCTCTGCTCTCAACTTCTTGAATCTCTTCTTCGGCTTAGGCGGAATACTCACCACATACGCGGCCAGCTATTTGTTCAGCCCACTGGTCCTCTGCTATACGATTGCCGGTCTCACCGTCATCACCGTCGCGGTGAATTTTGCTACTACGATGCCTGGTCCCGCGGGCAAAGCCAGCTTCCAGCCAGGGGACGTTCCGGCGCTTTTCTCGAACGTTGGCCTGCTCTTGCTATGCCTGTTCTTATTCCTGTATGTCGCCTGCGAAGTGGGCGTTTGGAATTGGCTGAAAAGATATTTATTATCGGAAGGATTCGACGCAAAAACCGCCGGCGGCATTGTCAGTTACGGATTTGCGTTGGGAATCCTGGTAGGAAGAGTCGTGGTCTCGCGGGTCTTAATCAGAGTTCGTGCGCTAACGGTGACATTGGTATCGGCCATCCTAATGGTCATCACGACGTATGCCATGTTGCAGTTCCATTCGCAAGCTGCAATCACAGTAGCGGTTTTCTGCGCCGGATTAGCAATGGCCCCGGTGTTCCCCACCACGCTTGCTATTACGGGAGATACCTTCCAGCGCGCGGCGGCAACTGCCCTCGGTATTGTGATTACCTGCGGGTGGATCGGACTTGCCGTCAGCTCGCCCATTATCGGCGCCTTGGCCGAAGGCAACCAGTATCGCCGGGGACTGATGTTGATACCGATTTTCTCGATTCTCATGGTACTGGTGAACTTGGTACTCCGGCCAGTATTGCACCGCCCGGTTCGCCCGGTTACCGTCTAGCGTTTCGCTCGAATCTGGAATAGACTCATAAGAACCATTGGCTTTTCAGCCAGGAGGGAATTTTATGGCATTCTGTCCCAACTGTGGGGCGCAGGCATCGGGCGCTTTTTGTCCAAATTGCGGGACGGCGATAGGCGGGGCGGGCGCGACTTCGGGTACTGCGGGAGTTCCGCCTCCGGGGGCATCCGCAACGCCGGGATATGTGCCTCCAGCGCAGGCGATACAAGCTCCGGGATTAACTGAGAATGTGGCCAGCGCGCTGTGTTACCTGTTTGGATTCATCACCGGGATTGTCTTCCTGGTTGTGAGTCCATACAACCGTAACAGGACCGTTCGCTTCCATGCATTCCAATCGATCTTCGCGAATATTGGCGTCATCATCTGCTACATCCTGCTGAGTATCCTAATTGGGATGCTGTTCTTCGCTCCCGCTTGGTGGACCGGCGTTTTGATTCATCGCTTGTTCGATCTGGTCGTTTTCCTCGGCTGGTTATACATGATGTACACCGCGTATTCGAACAAGAAGGTAAAATTGCCCGTCGTCGGCGACCTCGCGGAAAAACAAGCTTAACCCAAGCTTCGACAGCGACGTCTCATACTGGAGTGGTGAGATATTCCTGCGCTTTGGCTCTCTCGCTTTGCGTTCTGGCGAGAGCGGACGATATAACTCCGCATATCGGCGTCATCGAGATCTATGGCGCGCGTAAGGTCTCGCTCCAAAAGATCAAGTCCGCAGTCGCCGCCAATCCAGGCGACCCGCTGCCTTCTCGTGAAGACGTAGAGGAGCGCATCGATAAAATCCCCGGCATACTCGCTTCCCGTGTCGAAGCTGCCTGCTGCGATCAACGGAACATGATCCTATACATAGGTGTCGAAGAAAGAGATGCGCCGCATTTCGAGTTTCATTCCGCCCCTGCCGGAGATATCGCGCTTCCCGTAGAACTGACGGCCAATTACCATACGTTCCTCGATTCGGTTGCGGCCAGCATCAGGGGACACAATGCCGATGAAGACCTCACCAATGGTTATTCGCTGATGGCGGATTCTGAGTGCCGCGAACTTCAGAAGACGTTTATTCCGGTCGTCGAGCGCGATCTAGCTCTTATCGATCAAGTCGTACGTCAGGCGTCCGATCCCGAGCAGCGTGCCGCGGCAGCGTATCTTCTTCAATACGGACCGCGCGGACCTCGTACGTCCAAGACCATTGTCGATGCGCTTCAATATGCGCTGCGGGACCAGGAGGATATTGTCCGCGAAAACGCTATGAGAGCGCTCCAAGCCCTAGCTGTTGGGGCCACGCTTCATCCCGAGCAGCAGATCCACATTGAGCCGACCTGGTTCGTCGAGCTGATGAACTCAGTCGTCTGGTCCGACCGTCACAACGCCAGTCTCGCTCTGGTAAATCTGACGGAGAAGCGCGACCCGGAGACCCTTGCGCTGCTTCGAGAGCGCGCCCTTTCATCGGTAATCGAGATGGCGAGGTGGCGAGATCTCAAACATGCTCTTCCTGCCTTTATCCTGGCTGGAAGGCTTGCCGGGCTGGATGAAAAAGAGATTCAGGATGCCTGGATCAGCGGCGATCGCGAGGCAGTGCTGCAACGGGCAGTGAATCCGAGCGGTAGATCGCGCCGGGCCGTCAAGAACCCGGGTCAGTAACCTCAAACGCCGCCAATCGGCCATTAGGGTGCCCGTTCAGCTCGTGATCCACGGTGCGCATGCGCATGTCGCACACACAGCAATCGCTGCAGCGATGGCACCGCTCGCAAAGGTGATTGCCACACGCGTCTTTGGTGCAGAATACGCAGATGTCGCGCGATGCCTCTCCGCAGATTGAACAAGTGAATGCCAGTACTTCCATTATTCTTTTTTCGACTTTCTGGGCGAGCTTGGCGCAGGTTCCTTGCTGATCATACCGCGGCAGCGCTGTGCTTCCTCATCGGCAATTTTGAAGTTTTGCTCCTTGCTTGTGGCCAGGTCTCGCAAATAATCGCGGAATCGTTCCCGGCTGTTGAAATTATGGGCGATCAACTCGCTTAACTTATCGGCGGTCGGACGATCCGCATACTTTCTGGCCCCCTCCTCGAGCGAGCGGACGGTGACTTCAAGCGCCTCCAGCCGAAAGTACTCATCGAGCGCAAGAGATAGGCTTTCGGTCTTTTGCGAGAGCAGCGTGCTTGAAATCAGGACATCCCTCAATTGTTGCTGCGCCGTATGCCATTGCAGGATGTACGTCGTGGGAGCGCCCTTCTGCTCATACCATTGCTGAGGATTCAGGCTCGATAAGAGCGGCTGCAATTGCTGGTTGTCCTTTTCAAGACCGGCGAGAATCTTGCGTACGTCCCATGGTGTTTCCAGCCCGGTGGCCTGCTGAGCGGCAGCACAAACGCAACCAGCCGCCATCAGAACCGCGACCGTAAGGGAGCGTCTTGTCATTTCGCCATGCAAAAGGAATCCCAACGTATCGCTTCGGCGAGAAATTTCTTGCCCTCCACCGGATCGCCATTGCGACTTCCGGAATGTCCCAGCTTCATCGCCGTCCACACTTTGGTTGTATACCTATAAAGCGAGCCGCGATCCACGCGCCGGGAGATCGGTTGGTCCTTTTGGACGATGATGGCATCGATCGCGCGTACGAGCGTGGACTCATTGCGGGGAAGCAGCGCGTGCTGCACACGAATCTCGCCTTCCATTACGTCGATACGAACGGTGTCCTCCTCGTCGACGGCCACGGCCAGGGTCGCAGGTCCGTGCGTGCTGATGACCGCGACAGGAGTGAAGACGCGCTGTTGCTCCATAGTTGGGCGCAGGTGAATGCGCACGCGGCCCGCCAGTACATCGAGCAGGTCGCCCGCGCTTGCCGCATTCTGCCGGAATATGACGCGCGAGTTGCTGAACAAATCGAAGCTGCTTCCACCCGCCACTTCGAAGTGCGCGTAACCGTCGCTCCCGGTAGTGATCAACTGTTGAATCGGTACCCGCTCTCCGGCAGTCAATGCCCAGGGCTGCTCATCGCGAATTCGCGAGACCTGACCGCTGACCGATGTTGCGTGGGCTTCGTATAGCTGCATTGCCGAGGCATCGACAGGATTTTGCGGGCACATTGCCGAAGCCGAGCCGATCGCCACGAACAACGTACACGAGAATGTCCGAAAACGAGCGTTGCGCATCGCCAGAAATCCAATTGTTCCACATTTCGCCGTCGGCGAACCGGCTCCTACAGAACCGCGCACGTCAAAAAATCCGGGACTGACTTAAGCGCCAGACCGCAATAGCTGAAACTCAATCACACGACGAGGCGCGGCTGTCTGTCCCGGATTTTTTCACAATCCCGCAATAAGCGGCCCCGTTTATTCCTGATGAGGCTCTGAATTCAGCTTGTGCGTATATTCGGCTCGCTGGCGCGCCTGGATCTGCTCCGCCGTTCGCTGCTCGCGCGCTGCTTCCGCCAGCCGCCCCAGCTTCCTTAGCGCCGTGCCCAACGCGTAATGCGCCTGGACGTAATTCGGATCGAGTTCAATGGCTTTGTGCAGCGGCTCGACTGCTTCTTTGGGCTGATTCAGCGCCAGTTCCGATTTCGCCAAATCGAACAGCGCTTCCTTGTATCGGGGATTCGCCGCGATGGCCGCTCGGAGGCGTGGCACGGCCGCACTGGGATCGTTTTGCTTCATCAGAATCTCGCCGAGCAAGCAGTTCGAGACAGGATCGGTCGGATAGTTCTTGAGCTCGGCCTGAAATTCCGCCGTCGCCAGATCCAGCTTGCCTTCTTTCCAATAAATCTGGCCGAGACCGGAATGAACTCCCGGAAAGCGCGGATCTGATTTCCGTGCAGCTTCATACTCGGCTCGCGCTTCGTCGTCGCGAGACATTTTGTCGTAAGCCATTCCCATCATCACGTGCGCCTCCGGCGAGTTCGGATCGATGGCCATGATCCGCGCGAAGACATCCGTCGCGCCTTTATAGTTTTGAGCCCGCATGTAGGCTTTCCCGAGCATGTCGAGCGTGGCCAGATCCGTTGCGTTCAGCTTACTGGCGCGCTCCAGGTATTCCGCGGATTCGGGATACCGGTCTAAAGCAAATAGCGTCAGCCCAGCCAGATCGAGCGTCTGAAAATCCGGCGTTTTTGCGCTGAGCTGCTTGAGCAACGGCCACGCCTCCGCGTAGCGCTGTGCTCGAAAATAGGCGATCGCCAAATTGCGGCTGGTCGTAGCATCGCCAGGTTTTATCTTCAGAGCCCGTTCATACAGCGCGACTGATTCCGCCTGTTTGCCCTGCCGGGCAAGAGAAATAGCAAGATCGTTCAGAATCTCGATTGAGTTAGGCTCGGCTGCGAGCGCCCGTCGAAACGCATCCTCAGCGGCGGCGTTGTTGCCGCTCTGCAGCGCCTGCGAGCCCTCGGCAAGCAACGCGCGCAACTCCTGGCCCGGCGCGGAAGCGGGATACGCAAGCGCGGCGGCAGAAAGAAAAAGGCACGCCACTGATAGTGACGTGCCCTGAATACGTAAACTGCAGATCAACTACTAAAAATACAACTTCGCGCCAAGTTGAATTACGCGCGGGCTGTAATCGCCCGTGAGTCTTCCGAAAGTCGAGCTGGTCACGCTCGTGCTGACACTGGTGAAGTTTACGTGATTGAACGCGTTGAAGAACTCGCCGCGGATTTGAATACTGGCCCGCTCGCCGAATTTGATATTTCTTATCGCGGCCATATCCCAGTTCTGCAAGCCGGGTCCAAGAAAGAGTCCTCGTCCCCCTGTCCCGAAATGACCAATCGCGTTTGTAAATGCTGCGGTATTGAACCACTGCGCGACCGTTCCGGCCCCGGTCAGGGACATGCCAGGGACGACATCCGCACGAGGTGAGATCGGGCTGGGATCGATGCCGATGCCGCCAGGATACACGCCCGGTGTTCCCGTAGGCCAATCGGCGGAGTTGAAAGGATCGCTGCCCTGCGTCACTGTGAGCGACTGACCGGATTGCACTCGGGTGATGCCTGACAACTCCCAGCCACCGAGAACATGCCCGACGAAGCCTTTCTGATCTTTGAAGAACGGCAGATCGTACACGTAGTTCGCAATAAAAATGTATGGCGTGTTCATCGATGCCGGGCCGTAGCTTAGGGAGTAATTATAAGTGTCATAAATAGGCGAGTCACGGTCGGCAGGGTTGTCGCTCAAGTTCTTGGACCATGTGAACGACGCCCCCAAGGTCAAACCGTTCGCCACGCGGCGATTCAGCGACGCCTGCAGTGAATTGTAGTTGCTGTCAAAGTTAGGCACCCTGTCTTTGAAATATGAGTAACCTAGATAAGGTCGGACAGCGTTCACGTTTACTGTTGGATTTGCCTGACGAACCGCCAGAGTGGGTTGATTTGCGTCGATCTCGCCCAGAAGATGAGTTCCCTTGGTCCCCACGTATGCGATCTGAAAAACGGTGTTTGGAAGAATCTCGCGCTCGATGGTGAAATTCCAATCCTGGTAATTCGGCACTTTGAACGTGGGGCTGCCCGAAGTATCAAAATGGGCCGGGCCCAGAGGAACAGCTGTCGTGCCTCCCAACGGGTGATCGAAGCTGTCGAAGGTGGTGTACGTGATAGTCGTGGACTGCACCAGCGGCGGCTCCGTAAACGCATTCTGCTCCCAAAGTCCGTTCAAGCTCCGGTCATAATAGATTCCGTAGCCGCCGCGGACGGAAGTCTTCCCGTTGCCGTAGGGATCCCACGCGAATCCAACCCGTGGACCCCAATTGTTATTCGAATTCGGATTAACAATACTTCCGTACGGGGAACAAGTAACCGGCGCTAATTTCTGTGCGTTTGCGCAGGCCGTTCCTGCGGGGAAAATGATTCCGTTGACGTAAGTCGCCGGCGTTATGCCCTGACCAGCCACAAAATTGCCATTCGCAGGATTAATGAGCGGCACGTTAGCATGATTAAAAAGCAACGGATCGAAGTTATTTAGCGTATTGTTCGAATCTGACGGAGCCGGGAAATAGCTATAACGTACGCCCAGATTGAGCGTCAGGCGCGGCGTGACTTTCCAGTCGTCCTGAATATAAGCCTCGAAGTTGTAATAGTTCAGGTGGGGAATAGTATCCTTGCTGGACTGTGAAAAGGAGCTCGCGTCTCCGAGAAGAAAATTGGCGAATGCCGAACCCGCAAGACCATTGATAGCTGTGAAGCTGAAGCTGGCAGGACCGACGGGACCATTTTCCGTCTTCTGCATCCATTGCACCGTAGCTCCTGCGCGGATCGTATGATTGCCGAGGACCTTCGAGAAATTGTCGTAAATATTCTTGTCGATGTTTCTTTCGAAATAAGGGGCAGCGGGCGCTAAGACTCCGGAAAAACCCGAGATGCCAAGGCCGTAGATACGGTTGTATGGATCAGCGTACGGAACGCCGCCTGCTAGGGCGGATACGAAAGCCGGCGAGTTAAATACGCCGGTCATGGCACTGTTGATTGCCCCCCACGAATAGTTATAAGCGATTTCGTTAACAACTGTCGGCGAGATGGCCCAAGACATATTGCCTACCAGGTTTCTGCCCGGGGCATTCGTCGCCGTCGATGAGATGCCGGGCAGCGGACTTCCGGCGAACAGTCCGCCCGGTTCTGTTGTCGGAACAATGTCCTGAATGAAGCGGCCGAAGATGTGGACTTTATCCGTGATGTTCTGATCCAGCCGGACAAGATCTTGGCGGTAGTTGTTCAGCGCCACCACGTTGGAGATGAATTGCGTGCCATTCGTGGCATTCCCAGGAAATTTGGAGTACACGTTCGCCAGATACGCCTTCGCATTCTGGCTGACGCAAGACGGGCTGATCTGGGATGTGTTCGCAGCGGCATTATAAGTAACACACCCGGCTGGAGCCGGAGCAGAGGTCAGATCGCCCGCAAACGTACCGCCTAGTTGTGCCGCTGTCGGCACAGTGGCGACCAGGGTCGAGGGCTGATGCGTCTTCCGCCACTCTTCGGACCAGAAGAAGAAGGTCTTCGATTCGCTCTTCTTGTAAAGCTTAGGGACGAACAGCGGGCCGCCAATCGTAAAGCCGAAATCGTTATACCGCAGCACGGGTCTCTTCGTGCCAGCGGAGTTTGCAAAGAAATCATTCGCATTAAAGTAGTCGTTGCGAACGAATTCGTAGGCATCGCCATGATATTGGCTCGTGCCCGATTTCGTTCCTACGATCACCTGACCGCCTCCGCTGCGCCCGTACTGAGCGTCGTAATTGCTTCTTCCAAGCGTGAACTCCTGGATCGCATCGACGCTGGGCACGTTCAGGAGCGTCCCATTGGAACCGCTGTCGTTGATGTCGGATCCATCCACCGTCCAGTTGTTCGCGGTATTGCGAGCGCCGTTTATCACTACGTTAGTGGTGTTCGATATTCCAAAGTTAATCACCGGGCCAAAGCCAGACACGACGCCCGGCTGCAGCGTCACAAGCTGTTGGAAGTTGCGGTTGTTGAGCTCGAGTTCTCGAACCTGCGTCCCGCTTATCGTCCCCATCTGTGCCGCGCTCGTGGTTTGAACCGGCGTGGTGGTCTCCGTGACATTTACCGTTTCGGTAACTTGGCCGGGCTGCAACTGCACATCCAGCGTGCGCTTTTGCGCTACGTTCACGATCACATTACTGGCTGTATACGTCCGGAATCCGGCGTTCTTCACCGTGATCGTGTAGGTCCCCGCCGGCAGGTTGGTAACTGTGAAATTGCCACTGCCATCAGCGTTGACGGTTCTGAAATCTGTATTCGTGTCGTTGTTGTGTACTGTGATGGAAGCGCCCGGAACGACGGCACCCGTAGCGTCAGTTACGGTTCCCGTGAGTGTCGCATAAATTTCCTGCGCGATGCCCACCGTCCCCACAGCAAAAAATGTAAGCAGAAATATCCCAAACACTAACAACCGCTTGATCATCAGCCAAAGTCCCCTGTTCAAAGCAACGTTAAGAAACGATTACACTACTGAGGGCGATGTTAGCTCACATTGAATAAAGGTGCAATAGGGAAAGTTCTGGCAGTTGTCAAACGTTTCTTAAAGAATCCGTTTGAATGAATCTCCTCTTATCGAAAGTTTTTTGCGTGCACTGGCGATTTCCCGACAGTTTCGTTGCAGAATAGAAAGAACTGGGAGGTTCTTTGGTGGTCAAATTCTGCAAGTCCATATCTTGTGCGCTGTTGGTAATCGCGCTCGCAGTGCCGAGGTCCGCGTCTGCGGCTGATATTACAGGAAGCATCGTCGGTACCGTTACCGATCCTTCCGGCGCTCAAGTGAGCGGCGCGACGGTCAGCATTACGAATGTTGACCGGAACCGAACGGAGCGCACGCTCACGACGGATCTGCACGGTAATTTTGCGGCGGAACTCCTGCCAATCGGCAGGTACAGCATAAGCATAGAAGCCAAAGGATTTAAGAAAGCGAGCTTGACCGGCATCGTTCTCAACGTGAATGACAAGCTGACCTTTCCGGTAACGCTCGCTGTTGGCAGCGTGAACGAGGTCGTGACCGTGCAGGAATCACCTTTGGACGTGCAACTGCAATCCGCGGAGCAAAGCACTACAATCACCGGCAAACAGATTCGAGATTTAACTCTCAATAATCGAAACTATGAGCAACTGCTTACCTTGATGCCGGGCGTAAGCGCTAGTACGTCCGATCAGATCTATGTGGGAGTCTCTAATCCGTCCGGCCAGTCCAATGCGGTTAATTTCTCGGTCAACGGGGCTCGCCCCACGCAAAACAACTGGACCGTTGATGGTGCCGATAATGTGGATCGCGGAGCGAACCTGACATTGCTGAATTACCCAAGCGTCGACGCGATAGACGAGTTCAAGGTCCTCCGGAGCAACTATTCTGCTGAATTTGGTCGCGCGAGCGGTGGTCAGATCAACGTCGTGACCAAGTCAGGCACGAACCAGTTTCACGGTGATGCCTACGAATTCAATCGAAACGACGCTTTTTCAGCGAACACATTCTTGAACAACACCAGCGGCGTAAAAGAGCCGCCTCTTCGGTACAACGACTTTGGATGGACACTCGGCGGTCCAATTTTCATTCCCCACGTCTACAACAAAGATAAGAACAAGACCTTCTTCTTTGTTTCAGAAGAATTCCGACGGATCATTACCTATACATCATTCGTTGCCACTGTGCCGACGGCGCAGATGCAGCAGGGAATATTCGCGCATCCTGTGTGCCTCTCCTATACGGGAAGTACGTGCGCGCAAACCGGTACCACGATCACCAATATAAATCCAGTCACACAAGCGTACTTGAAGGATATTTTCAGCCGTGCGCCTGCCGGTGCTCCGGGTACCTTCAGCGTTGTTTCCCCGCTGCGCAATGTCTTTAACTTCGAACAAGAGTTGTACAAGCTGGACCACATCTTCAGCCCGAAACTCCAGGTATCGGTGCGCTTTCTGCGTGATCAGATCCCGACCATCGAACCAGGAGGGCTGTTCACCGGTGAGCCGATACCAGGCTTCGCTACTACGAGCACGAACTCTCCGGGCAGAAGTTGGGTTGCACGCGCTACTTCGAGTTTTTCCCCAACGCTTGTCAATGAAGCCGGCTTCGCTTATTCTTTCGGCGCGGTCCTGAGTGTACCTACAGGGTTCAACACCACCGCCGCATCTCCAGACATTAAGGTGGCATTGCTCTTTCCAGTCACGTTAGGCCGCATCCCGAGTTTGAGTTTTTCCGGCGGATCAGGCATTGCCGGCTTCGGTCCGTACAATGATTACAACCGCAATTACAACGCGTACGACAACATGACCGCTATCTTAGGCAGGCATAGCCTGAAGTACGGCTTCTCTTACAACTACTATCAAAAAACCGAGAATGTAGCAGGCAACAACGTAGGCTCTTTCAGCTTCACTCCGCCTACCGGGGTCATTCCAAAAGGCACCTCCACTTTCGAACAGTCCTGGGCGGATTTCCTAACCGGTCATGTGAGCACTTTCAGCCAAGCTTCTCTCGATATCACCCCGGATATTCGTGCCCAGCAATGGGAGCTTTATCTTCAAGACGATTGGCGAATCAAGCCGAACTTTACGCTGAACCTCGGCATCCGTTATTCGATGTTTCGCAATGCGATAGACAACAACAACGAGCTGACCACGTTCGATCCGGCTCTCTTTAACGGATCGGCTGCGGCACAAATTACTGCCAGCGGCAGTCTAGCTCCGGGAACGCCTTCACCTTACGTGAATGGCATCATCATAGCTGGGAAAAACTCCCCCTACGGGAACAAAGTTTCGAGTCAACCGATTCTAGATTTCGCCCCTCGCTTCGGGTTTGCTTGGGATCCATTTAAGACCGGCAAGACGTCCATTCGCGGAGGTTACGGGATTTTCTACGACACAACGTCCGTAAGTCCTGTCGAGTCGAACATTTTCACGAATCTGCCCTTTGTAAACTCACTCACTGTTCTGAATACTTCTTTAAGCAACCCATTAGCGGGAACTACTTCGATCTCTTCCACTCGACCGAGCGTGAGGGCGACTTGGCCCGACACGGTGCCGCCTTACACGCAAGAGTGGACCGTGAGTATCGAGCGGCAACTGACGAACAGCACAATTTTGGATGTTTCTTACGTCGGTTCGAAAAGCACGCACCTGCTCGGCATAGTGGACATTAACGAAGTTTATCCAGGACTCGCCTACAGCTCCGGGATCATTGCACCCGGCACCGCAATTACTTCAAGCACGACACCGCTCTTGAACCGCATCCGGCCTTACCCTGGCTACACGGCTATCAACATGGTTGCGCCTTGGTTCAATGGAAACTATAATGCGCTCCAGGTTTTCGCGCGAAAGCAGTTCGGCACTGACTCAGAACTGAGCTTCTCGTATACGTACTCAAAGAGTCTTGCGGATAACCAGAGCGACTATTCCACGGCCCCCGAGAACAGCTATAACTTCGCGGCTGAGTACGGGCGAACTCAGCAAAGTCGCACACATGTTTTCTCCGCAGATTACATTTACGCCCTGCCGTTCTTCCGCGCGCAAAGCGGTTTATTAGGAGAGATTCTGGGCGGTTGGCAGGTCTCCGGCATTGTCCAGGCTGATTCCGGTTTGCCGCTGACCGTAACCACATCGGGCGTAGATCCGGGTGGGCTGGGTCTGCTGGGCGCGAGCGCCGCCAGCGCGCGGCCGGATATGACCTGCGATCCCAATGCGAATGCGCCCCACACGCTCACCAAATGGTTCAACACCGGGTGCTTCGCAAACGTGCCTACAGGAGTGATACGCCCGGGCAACGCCGGACGCGGCGTCGTCACGGGGCCGGGTTTTCAACGCTGGGACCTCTCGCTTTTCAAGAATTTCACATTTCACGAGCGGTTCAGATTCCAGCTTCGGGGTGACGCTTTCAACGTCTTCAATCATACGAATCTGTCGGCGGTGAGTACTTCGTTCACCAGCACGCTTTTCGGCCAAGTGACCGGCTACCGCGATCCACGAATCGTGCAGATTGCGGCCAAGCTTTACTTCTGAGCGTTTGCCAGCGCGGTTAGGTCAACTCATTCAATCAGCACATTCAGAAGCTCTCGAGCGTTAACAACCTTTGTAGCCTTCCATCGCACCGGAAAGTGCCGCTTATTACCCGTGACCAGGTAATCGGCCTTAGCCGCTTCCGCACATTCTAAAAATCGGTTGTCTGGCTCGTGGGGAGAATAAGAGACCGCGGCCGAAGGAGTGAAGTGGTAGGCAGCTGCAGCATCAGCAAGTACATCCTCGATTTGGGAGCGAGGAATTTAGCGAATTTAGAGCGTCCGAGCACCTCGCGGTACTCGACCAAGATTGCGTCTGAAATGCACCAGTAAAGTTTTCCAGCATTCAGAAGGTCGAGCACGGTAGCTTCAGCCCCGTGCTCGGTCAGTAGGGCCGATACCAGAACATTCGTATCAACTACAACTCTGGTCATTTACCAGAGCGTATAGTTGATTTTCGAGCCTGGGCAGTCTTGGCGCTCATCTCTTTGCGAGCGGCGGCAACTTCCGCGTTGATCTCGCGCATGGTCATCTTGTCGAGACCTGCTCGGCGAGCGGATTCCCGGATAAGCCGAACGCTTTCAGCGAGCTTCGAAAGCGCTGCCGGATCGGGCCTCTGCTGCTCCTCCTGCTCGTACCGGCGAAGAGCCTCGCGAAAAAGCTCGCTCATAGTGCGGCTCTGTTGCTTGGCTAGGCGCTCGGCAGTCTTGAGCTGCGCGGGTGGCAGCGAGATGGTGATCGATTTTGTAGTGCGCATGACTATAAGACGTTCATGCTAAGCAAGAATTAGCAGGAACTTATTGAAGTTTAGCAAGCAGTTGGAACCTGTCAAGAATGGGGCATGCTGCTGGAATTCACGATCCCCGCGCCTTCGCGAATCGTAATCAGTCTATTCGCTGAGACGCCGGGAATCCGTTCCGTTCCGCCGTTCGGCCAGCGAATATCAAGATCTGCTTTTTCCGCCGTGCCTAACCCGAAATGTATCCGCAGATCGTTCGCGGAATAGAAACTCGATTGGCTCAGCACTTCCTGAGCTTGCACTTTGCCCCCATAATGCGCCGTCACCCGGGCGCCGATTGCGCTCCGATTCGATTTCGTCCCCACCAGCTTCACTTTCAGCCAGTGGTTCCTTCCAACCATGTCATTGCGCAATAGGGACGGCGGCTCGTTCAAATTCATAATCAGCACGTCCAGGTCCCCGTCATTATCAAAATCGCCGAAAGCGACCCCGCGGCTCGCGTGGGTCGCAGCCACGCCAGGACCCGCCTGATCCAGGAGCTCCTCAAATTTCCCATTGCCCAGGTTGCGAAAAACAATGCGTGGACTCTTGAAGGGATAGCTCGGCAAGATCGCTTCCACCTCCGGGTACACACTGCCCGTCACCCAAAACAGATCCGGGTGTCCATCGTTATCGAGGTCGAACATGCCCGCTCCCCAACTGATGAAGCGCGTTTCAACGCCCAGCCCGGCCGAATTCGTCACATCCTCGAAATTTCCTTTGCCGTCATTCCGATAGAGAACAGCAGTATCGTCCGCAAAATGCGTTTTGAGAATGTCCAGGCTGCCGTCCAGGTTGTAATCGCCAATCCCCAGCCCCATGCCCGCCTGCTCCATGCCATCCTCATTCAATGCGACGCCGCTTTCCAGGCCCACGTCGGTGAAGGTGCCGTCATGGTTGTTCTTGAAGAGGAAACTCGGTGTCGAATCGCAGGCGACGTAAATGTCCGGCCATCCGTCGTTGTCGAAATCGGCCGCTACAGTGGTCATGCAATAGCTGCCTTTCGCCTTGGCGACGCCGGATTTCGCGCTTACATCTTGAAAGATTCCATCGCCGTTATTGTGGTACAGCGAAACCGAACCGGGAGGCAAGCCGCGCGGTCCGCAATTCACCGGAATTCCCTTCCAATTGCAATAGGCGGTCCCGCCAGGCTTGGGCACCTTCTGCGGATCGAACTCGAGATAGTTCGCGACAACCAAGTCGAGATGCCCGTCGCGATCATAATCGACAAACGTGCAGCCTGATCCCCAATTTGTTTCTGCCTGCAATAGTCCTGCATCCTTGGTCACGTCCGTAAACGTGCCGTCGCCATTGTTGTGATACAGCACGTTCTGGCCCCAATACGTGACAAACAGATCATCGAAGCCGTCGTTGTTGTAATCGCCGACCGCGACCGCGGAGGCCCATCCCGTGCGGCCAAGCCCGGACTTGTCGGTCACGTCTGTGAAAGTACCGTCCCGATTGTTGCGATACAGCCGGTTCGTCGCTCCCTCGGGCGCGCCCTCGAATCGAGTGCCGCTCAAGAGAAAAATATCGAGCCAGCCATCATTGTCATAATCGAAAAACGCACACCCGCAACCGACGGTCTCCACAATGTAAGTCTTGTGATCCGCGGGACCGCAGATCAGCGGCGCATGCAGACCGGCTTGGGCCGCGACGTCCTTAAAGCAGGCGTTGAATGGCAGCCCCGAAGGTTTCCCGCGCGGCATCGGCTTTACGCCGCGCGAAGAAACGCCTTGGCCCAACGCGCGCACGACAGGAGCGCCCATCAGAGCCAATATTTCCCGTCTGGTCATTCTTCCCTACCGCGCCCGACTAATCAGCGGGCCTGTGCCGCGGCTGTTTACTGATGTTTCTCGAGATTAACGAGTGAATAGGCTATTCCGGCCCTTCTGCGCCATCCTCAAGCTGAGAAATCCGATGTTCGTGGATCTCGGCGATACGTGCGAGTGCGCGGATGTTCTCGCCGTCCTTCTCGACCGCAACTAAAATCTTACGGATGTTCTCAGCGTCCCTATCGAGCGCTACCAACATCTTGTCAAGCCTTTTATTCTGCTCCTCGCCCTGCATCGCCAGATGCTCGACGGTTTGCGTTAGCGCCTCGTGACGCTCGGCGAGCCTCGTCAGCCGGTCATCTAGATTCCCGTTCCCCTCAGCCATGCTGTTTTCAGTCTACCTGGGATGCCGCGATTTACCGGGCCTGCGCCGCGGCTGCTCCCTTGAACGTTCTCGAGATCAGCGCCCGAGCTTCTTCTTGAATGCGCCGCAAGTGGTCCCTGCCCAGAAAGCTTTCTGCGTAGATTTTATAGACGTCTTCTGTCCCCGATGGCCTCGCTGCAAACCAGCCGTTCTTGGTCACTACCTTGAGCCCGCCAATCGGCGCATCATTCGCCGGCGCGGTCGTCAGCATCGCCTCGATCGGTTCACCCGCCAATTCCGTTGCCGAAACTTGCTCCGGAGACAGCTTCTGCAGAATTGCCTTCTCGTCCGGAGAGGCGGGCGCATCGATTCGCTCGTATACCGGATCGCCGAACTTCTCCGTCAGCGCTCGATACCGTTCGCCTGGATCTTTCCCGGTTTTCGCGGTAATCTCGGCCGACAGCAGACCGAGAATCAATCCGTCCTTATCCGTGCTCCACGCCGATCCCTCTATTCGCAGGAACGAAGCGCCCGCACTTTCTTCTCCACCAAAGCCCAGCGAGCCATCCAGCAGTCCATCGACGAACCACTTGAATCCCACCGGCACTTCAACCAGCCGCCGCCCCAAATCGGCCGCGACACGATCGATGATGCTGCTGCTGACCAATGTCTTTCCGACGCCTGCATCGCGTTTCCATTGCGGCCGGTTGCGGAAAAGATAATCGATAGCCACAGCCAGATAATGGTTCGGGTTGAGAAGTCCCGCGGCGCGCGTGACAACCCCGTGCCGATCATGGTCCGTGTCGCAAGCGAAAGCCACATCGAAGCGGTCTTTCAACGCGATCAGACCCGCCATTGCATAGGGAGAAGAGCAATCCATCCGAATCTTGCCGTCCCAATCCAGAGTCATGAAGCGGAAGGTAGGATCGACAATCGTGTTGACCACCGTGAGCTTCAGCCCGAATCGTTCTGCAATGCGCGGCCAATAGGCGATTCCTGCGCCGCCGAGCGGATCTACGCCTAGATTCAGCCCAGCGGATCGAATCGCAGCGAGATCGACAACCGAGTTCAATTCGTTCACGTAGCTGGAAACATAATCGTAGCGATGCGTTGTGCCGGCCTTCAACGCTCTTTCGTACGGAACACGCGCGATATTCTTCAAGCCCGCGCCGAGCAAGTCATTCGCGTGGTTCTCGATCCACTTCGTCGCGCTCGTATCCGCCGGACCACCCGAAGGCGGGTTGTACTTGAAGCCTCCGTCCTCAGGCGGATTGTGCGAAGGGGTGATAACAATTCCATCCGCAAGGCCATCGCCGCGTCCGCGATTGTAGGTGAGAATGGCGTGTGAGAGCGAGGGCGTCGGCGTGTAGCCGCCGTCCTGATCGATCATCACCTCTACATTGTTCGCCGCCAGAACCTCCAGCGCGCTCACCAATGCAGGCTCGGAAAGGGCGTGCGTATCCATACCCAGGAACAGCGGCCCGGTTGTCCCCTGCTGTCGCCTATAACGGCAAATCGCCTGAGTGATCGCGAGGATGTGATTTTCGTTGAACGAACAGGCGAATGAGGAGCCGCGATGTCCCGAAGTTCCGAATGCCACTTGCTGCGTCTTCTCAGCCGGATCGGGTTTCAGCGAATAGTAGCTGGTGATCAGGCGTGGAATGTTGACGAGCAGCGAAGGATCCGCCGGTTTGCCCGCATTCCTGTCGATAGGCATATCATTCCCTCGAAGTCGTCAACGTAAAATCCGGCTGACGCTCCAATCCAGTCCAGATTCTTATTGAAATCCACTCCCATCATCTTGCCCCGTCCCGTGCGGATGACCGTCGTAACCGCTCTCAACTCCCCGCCATCGCGAATATACATGATCCGGATCTCGGCTTTAGTCATGCCGCTGGGCGTATCGATGGTCGCCACAAAGTCCATCTTCCGCTGAAGAATAAAATCCGATCGCCGGTCTTCGTGAATGGCAAGGATCTCGTCTCTTGTAGGCCCAATCCTGACGCCCAGCCCCGCGAACGAGTAAAGCGGCTTCAGAACATAGTCGTCCAGATTCTCCGGCAGCTTCTTGAGTTCGTTTAGAAAGCATGTGTCCGGAACACTCACATGCCGGAACCAAGGTAACGAAAATTTACTGAGACGAAAGAACCAGTTGGGATGACCTGCCCACTCGACATCCAGATCGTCGGTGAATTGGAAATCGGCTTTTACGCCTTTTCGGATCAGCTCATCCACGATCACCCGGTTGTAGATTCGTTTGATCTCAATGCCGTTCAGGTAAAGTTTCCGCCCTCGCTTTTGTACGTCCGTAATAGAGGCAATCCGGATGCCAAGCAGCTTCTCTGTTACTAAGAAATCGGGCAGCGTCTTCTGCTCGTAAGGGTCGATCTCGAGCAAAATCACGTGTTCTGGCGCATGCCCGTTGAGAATGACCCGGCGCAGCAGCTCCACATAACTCTGTTCATCGAGCCCGCTCAAGTATAGTCGTCAAATTCGGGATTCAGTTTTTCCTTCAGCCGGTAAACACGTTGATATTCTTTCGCCAGCAGAGATTGCAAACCATAAAGCGATGGGAAGCCTTGTATCTCGACCAATTTCGGCTCAAACGTTCCATCCGGCGCGCGAATGAGGCCGAAATCCGCTTGCACGAATAGCGGGTGTTCGGTCTCGTTCGGAACCCGGAACGCGGGCGGAATAGCGTTTTCGGAAGCCGCGCGATATTCAGGATTCGATGCGAGCTGTTCGTACAGTTCTCGGCCATAGCGCACCATCTTGTCCAGCAGCGGCGTGGGCAGAAAAATCGGCGTTTCGCTGCAGCGGAAGCTTATGTGCGTGCCCGCAGCTTGCTCGAGTCCGCGAAGGAATTCCGAATACAGTTCTGGAGTCCATTGCTGGTTGAATTGCTGGCGTAGTGCAGGTATCACGCGCCACTTCGCTCAGATCAAGAATTTGCCGCCACTCATGATCTGATGATCGTCCGCCCAGATATCGAAGTTTCTCCCCACCACATCGATATGGGTGGTAGAACTCCACTGCGCGCCCGTGTGCGCCCCGTAGGGATCGCCAAATGCCATATGCACGCCGGGTATTTTTTCGTCCTGCAAGATGTTGCCGACAACGTTCTTCAGCGCAAGATTGGTGCCGATGGCAAATTCACCCACGCGATCGCTGTTTTCGTCGCGGTGAGTATAGCGCCAGAACTCCGCCTCAAGCTCCTTGTTCTGGGATTTTGCTTCGATCAGGCGGTTGCGCTCTATCGTGAGCGTCAATGGCGTCGTCTTCAGGTCGCCATACTTGGAGCATAGGTAATCGCCGACAACGCCATCCACGACAAACGTGCCGTTTACTTCTAGCGGAGAGGTAAACACCTCGCCGCCGGGTAGATTGCCCCATTTATCGCGGCTGATAATGCCGCTGGTCTTCAGCCATTTGTAATTTGGAGACAACTGCGCGTTTACGTTCGTGCCGCCGCCGGTTGTGGCGCGAATAGCGCTCGCCTTGGTAACAATGTTCATCACGCGAACGCTGAGCTCGTCCACTTTCAGAAAATCGGCGCGCATGCCTTCCAGCATGATTTTCTTCTCGATATTCACCATATGCGCGTGACGCAGCCGTTTCCGATTCACCACGTCGGTCATTTGCATACGGGTTTTCAACTCGTTGGGTTGCGCGTGAACGGCAAAAATGCTCACTTGACTCGATTCCATATCGTCCAAGGATTACCTGCGGCATGTCGGTCAGTGGGCGCGGCGCAAGGTCTTCTAAAACAAACGTGTGATAGGTGCAGCAGCACGCATTCAATTCCGAAACGATACTGGCGGCGATCTCTTCGCAAGCACGGTCGGTGATCAACGTCACCTTCTCCGACGGTTGAACTCTGAGGCACACGAATACGGCGTTGTGCGCGCCCATTCTCAGCTCGGGATCGAAAGACGTCCCATTCAAGCCGGTGTTCATTAGGCCGCTCCCGCGCCCGCGTCGGTTAACAGACCAGCCTCCGTCTCGTAGATGATGTAATCCATCACTTTTGTTAGATCTCCTGTCTCTTGGAAAATGCGCAGTTGACGGTCGGCCCCGGTGCCATTCTCCAGAATCCGGTGGATGTAATTGATCTCTTTGCGCGAGCCCAGCTCGTCCACCACATCATCGACGAACTGCAAGTATTCGTAGATAAGGTCGCGAACAGGCACCTCGATCTCTTTCCCGAAATCGATGATCTTGCCGTCAAGTCCATACCGTAATGCGCGCCATTTGTTTTCCATCAGCAGCGCGCGTCCATAAATCCGGAAGCTCTGGTTTGCGGCATGCAGCTTATAAAGTTTCGCGATGGTTGCTTGTATCAAGGCCGTTATCGCGATGGTTTCGTCCACCCGCATCGGAACATCGCAAATCCGGAATTCAAGCGTCGGGAAATTCGGATGCGGCCGGATGTCCCACCAGATCTTCTTCGCGTTGTCTATGCAGTTTGTCTTTACCAGAAGATTGACAAAACTCGAATACTCGCCGTAACTCGAGAAATAGTCGGGGATGTTGGTGCGGGGAAACTTGTCGAACACCTTGCAACGGTATGACTTCAAGCCCGTATCCATTCCCAGCCAAAACGGCGAGTTGGTCGAGAGCGCCAGTATGTGCGGCAAAAAATAGCGCGCCGCGTTCATCAGATGAATCGAAGTTTCGTGGTCCTCGACGCCAATGTGTACATGCAACCCAAAGATTAAGTTGGCGCGCGCAACCATTTTCAGGTCCTGAACGATAACCTGATACCGCTCGTCCGGATAGATATCCTGCTTACGCCAGTCGGCGAACGGGTGCGTCCCCGCCGATGCAAGGCGCAAATCGTTCTGCTTTGCCAAGTCGCAAATTTGGCATCGCAGCGCTTTCAGTTCGCGCGATGCTTCCTTGATGTCCTGGCAAATGCCCGTCCCCACCTCCACGACCGACTGATGCATCTCCGCCTTGACCGCTTCTTTCAGTAGTGTCTTCCCCTTGGCGATGATCTCCGAATCGATGTGCGAACGCAGATCTCGCGTAACCGGGTCGATGGTTTGGTATTCTTCTTCGATACCAATGGTCAGGCTGGGTTTCATCGCTACTTCACTTTGACGCGGCCACTGTTCTTATGGGGTGTCCGCTCAAGAAGTGGCTCCAGCGGTATTCCAGTTGAGGTTGCTGGTCACTTTGCGCTTTATCGATTGCAAGCTGCGCCACATTGTCTACTACCCAATCAAAATTCGCTTGTCCCACCGAATGAACGTCGGCGTCGGGCGCGGGGTTAAGGAAATCGATAGCGTACGGAATGCCGTTTTCTACCGCGAACTCGACGGTGTTGAAGTCGTATCCTAAAGCCCTGCACAAGGTCAGCGAATCCTTCACAATCCGGTCCTGTAGCGCTTGCGAGCTTGCCTTGCCGTCCTTTATGTACCGCAAGTGATGCGGCTGTTTCGGGTCGTACTTCATCACCCGGACTTTCTCTTGCCCGACCACATAACAGCGGAAATACTCATTGAATTCAACGGCGGATTGCAAGGTCATGCAGATGCTGCCGGTCTGGTCGTATGCTTTGAAAAATTCTTCCCGCGAGTTCACCTTATATACGTTTTTCCAGCCCCCGCCGCTAAACGGCTTCAAAAACGCCGGGAATCCAATGTATTCGAAAACTTCATCCCAGTTCAGAGGATAAGCGAGATTCCGCATGGATTGAACCGTTGTTCCCGGCGGGTGCGACTTGTGCGGCAGCACCACGGTATTGGGCACCGCGACGTCCAACTTGCTGGCTAAAGCGTAGTTGAAAAACTTGTCGTCCGCGCTCCACCAGAACGGATTGTTAATGACAATAGTCCCAGTCAGCGTTGCGTTTTTCAGGTACGCCCGAAAGAACTCAATGTCGTGCGAAATGCGGTCGACGATCACCCGATAGCCGCTTGGCTCTGCTATTTTGATTGCGCCTATCCGGATATGTTCCGCCGTTACGCCTGGCACATTCTTGCTGTTGATCCGGTCGACAAGCGCGGATGGAAACGTGTTTTCCATTCCATAGATAATCCCAATCTTCGGCATTCTCACCTCCGTCGGCTGATTAGAAAAACTTTGCGGCCATGCGTTCCCAAAGTGGCCAATCGTGGCGCTCGCCCCCAGTCCAAACGTCCAGCCAGTGCGGGATGCCTTTCGTTCCCATAATGTGGGCCATGCGAAAGTTGGCGCCCAGACAAATATCGTAATCTCCAGCTGCCAATACTATTTTCATCTTTTGATACTGCTCCAGAAACCACCTGTCGTGCATGTTCGAGAGATAGTCCACCGGGTTGTTGAAATAGAAATCGCTATCGTAGTACCCATCCATGAACGACCTGACATCGAAGGATCCGCTCATCGACACGCAAGACGAAGCCAGATCGGGGTGCTTCATAGCAAAATTCAGCGCGTGATAAGCGCCAAAACTACAGCCTGTCGTGCAGATCTGCTGGCCGCCGTTTAGATTGCGGATCAGCGGGAGAACTTCATAAACGATGTAGCTTTCGTAGGCATTGTGCCGCATTACCCGGTCATGGGGGTGAATACTGGTGTTGTACCAGCTTTCGGCATCCACGCTGTCGACGCAAAATACTTGTAAGTTGCCCGCATCGATCTTCTGCCATATGGCGTGAATCATCCGGCGATCTTCGTATTCGAAGAAGCGTCCTTGCGAGCTTGGGAACACCAAAACAGGCAGGCCGCTCTGGCCGTAGACCAACATTTCCATATTCCGTCCCAGCCGGTCGCTGAACCACTTGTGATAGTCACGCCGCATAAGGTGGTTAATTTAGCCTTCGCGGCCGTCCACGCCGGGGCCGTTCTCATCTTACTTGAGGGTTCGGCTATCTACGTGCCAGACACTGCACCGACATGGAACAGAGCGGCATCGCGGCAACGTATTACTTGTGTTGTCGATTGATCCTGCAACTGTGATGGGTGCGATTCTCATCCAACAGAAAGGATAGAGGAGCGCGGAAGCGAGAAGCACAGTGTCTGCCGATTTGTTAAACTGGCACAACAGTTCGGTGCTGTCAGCTGTCGCCGCCGAGGGAGCGGGCGGCATGAATCACATTGACTTGAGACACAAAATCGTGGCTGCTGTGGCTTGCATACTGCTGCTGCCCGCCTCGGGGTTCAGTGCCGCGGCCGATGATTTGCAGGACGAATCCAAGGGACCAGCAGCAGCGATCATCTCCAAGTACCTGCAAGCGACTCAGAACCATGAGGACGCGCTGCGCGGCGCTTCCATGGAGGTCGATATCAGAGCCACCGTGTTTAAGCTGAAGGAACAGGGTCGGCTGCACGCGTTGCGCAACATATCGAAAGTTGGGCAGATTACCTATCACGTTCTAGGGTTTCAGGGCGACAATACTGTGAAGAACCAGGTGATCGGCCGCTATCTGCAAGCTGAGCAGCAGGGGCAAGGCGACCAGAATATAGCGATCACCCCAGCCAACTACAAGTTCAAGTTCAAAGGTGAAAAGAAGACCGATACCGGCCAGAACGTGTATGTGTTTCAACTCTCTCCACGCAAGAAGAAGATAGGGTTATTCAAAGGCGAGATGTGGCTGGATTCCGGGACTTGTCTGCCTGTTTTCGAGAAGGGGCGGCTGGTCAAGAACCCAAGCATCTTCTTTAAGAAGGTGGATTTCGAGCGCGCCTTTGCCGTTCGCAACGGCGTGGCGATACCCCAATATATTGACAGCACCATCGATACTCACCTGATTGGCAAAGTGGTTTTGACCATTAATTTTTCCAACTTCACTCAGAATTCAGCGGCTGAGCAAAACGCCGATACTATGAATTCCGCCGCCATATCTTCTGTTCCGAAGTAGCTGAGTGTGGAACTGATTCACGTCATTGGCGCAGGCCTTGCGGGTTGCGAGGCTGCGTTTCAGGCTGCTGAAGCGGGTGCGCGCGTTGTTCTGTACGAAATGCGGCCGCATAAAAGGACCCCGGCGCACAAGACGGATGGCTTCGGCGAGTTAGTCTGCAGCAACTCGCTGAAGACAGAGCAGGCCGATTCCGCGCCTTGGCTCCTCAAACAGGAGATACGCCGCCTGGATTCGCTCCTGATGCGAGCGGCAGCAATCGCGAGAGTTCCTGGCGGGCATGCCTTGACCGTCGATCGTGAGGTTTTTTCGAACGAGATCACAGCGGCCGTCGAGGGGCATCCGCACATCGAGATTCGGCGCGCGGAGGTCACAAAGATTCCCGAGGACGGTATCGTGATTATTGCGACCGGACCCCTGACGGGCGAATCGTTCGCTGATGAAATCAGCCGCGTTACGGGTCGAGACCGACTGTTCTTCTACGACAGCATCAGCCCGATTGTCGCGGCCGATTCTATCGATATGTCGATCGCGTACCGCGCGTCGCGATACGGGAAATCGCTGGATGGCACCGATGATTACATCAACTGCCCGTTCGATAAGCAGCAGTACGAGGCCTTCGTCAGCGCGCTCTTAGAGGCGGAGTTTTACGAGCCGCACATTCCAGAAGACAAGACGCCATTTTTCGAAGGCTGTCTGCCGATTGAGGAGATCGCGCGGCGTGGCCGGGAGACGCTGCGTTTCGGACCGATGAAGCCGGCCGGGCTGGATGATCCGCGAACCGGCCGATGGCCGTACGCTGTTGTGCAGCTTCGCCAGGAGAATCAGCGCGCCGACAGCTACAACTTGGTCGGATTTCAGAACCATATGAAGTTCGGCGATCAGGCGCGCGTGTTTCGAATGATCCCCGGTCTGGAGAAGGCCGAGTTTCTCCGTTTCGGCCAGATGCACCGCAACACGTACATCAATTCGCCCGCGCTGCTCGACCCGGCTTTGCAGTTGCAGTGTAATCCTCGGATCTTCTTTTCGGGACAGATCTGCGGTGTGGAAGGGTATGCGGAGTCTATTGCGACAGGGCTGATCGCAGGCCGGAATGCAGCCGCGCTAGCGAGAGGCGATGATCCGGAAGTGTTCCCGCGAGAGACCGCGCTCGGCAGCTTGTGCCACTACATTACGCACGCGGATGCAACCAATTTCCAGCCCGCCAACATTACGTTCGATCTGCTTCCTTCGCTCGATGAGGAAACCAAGCGAAGGCTGCGGCACGACAAGAAGGCGCGGCATCGGGAGGTGTGCCGCCGGGCGGAAGCAGCCTTCGACCAATTTCTATATGCCGGCTCTGCGCGAATGTATTGCGAAGTATCTGGGTGAGCTCGAGCGGCGAGGCGCTTCGAAGCACACGCTGAGGAACTACGGTTCCGACCTGGAGCAATTCGCAACCTATTTCGAGCCCCCTGGAGAGCGCGCGCCTGGGATCGAGCAGTTCGATCTTCCCCTCATGCGCGAGTGGCTGGCCAGCCTTTACGACCACGGCTTAACGGTTGTGAGCGTGCGGCGGAAGCTAGCGGCGGTTCGAGCCATGTTCAAGTTCCTGCTGAGGGAAGGCTTGATCGAGAAGAACATCAGCAGCCGGCTACGGACGCCGAAGACGCGCCAGCGCTTACCAGACGTGATGAGCGCTGAAAAGACCAACAACATGCTCGATGCGGTGGAGCGTGGCGAGACCGTGGAAAAGCCATCGAGGGAGCGCGACATTGCGTTCCTCGAGCTGCTGTACGGATGTGGGATTCGAGTCGGCGAGCTGGTGGGGATCAACCTCGAAGACCTCGATTTGCGGGAAGGCTGGCTGCGGGTACGAGGCAAGGGGAACAAGGAACGGGAGGTCCCGATTGCTGGCCGCGCCGTAGCGGCTGTCGAGCGATACTTGACGACGCGCTCTGCCGCGCGCGCTGAAAGAGCGCTTTTCGTGAACTCGCAGGGCACCCGGTTGGGAGACCGGCAGGTGCGCCGCTTAGTCAAGCTGTATGCCCTGGTGGTGACTGGCGACTCGACTGTCCACCCACATAGCTTCCGGCACGCCTACGCTACCCACCTGCTGAGCGATGGCGCCGATTTGAGGGCCATCCAGGAGCTGCTGGGGCATGCGCGGCTGTCGACCACCCAGAAGTATACGCAGGTCTCGCTCAAGGATCTTCAGGCGGTTTACGACCGGGCGCACCCAAAGGCTTAGCCGGGCTGAATCCAAATTTCGCGAAGATGGCCTGCCCTGCTGGGCTGGTCAGGAAAGCCATGAACTTCTTGGCCGCTTCCAGGTTCTGGGTGCCTGTGACGATTCCTGCCTTTTGAACGATCGGCTGGTGCCAATCTAGCTGGGATCAGGTCGGGGTTCCTACCCTGGAGAAGGGCATTCGCGGTGAGGACGGCATCGGCATTGCCGCTGTCAAAAAACTGAAGCGCTTGGCGGACATTCTCGCTGTAGACCACTTTTTGCCGAACGAACTCCCAGAGGTGGGCATGCTCGAGGGCCTGTTGGGCGGCCGCTCCATAGGGGGCAAGCTCAGGGTTAGGCAGCGCTACGAAACGAACCCAATCTTCAGCTAAGTCTTTGATAGGATGTGGCTTACCGTCGCGCCAGAGGACGCCGATGCGGCCGATTCCGTAGATTACGACTGATTTGGGTTCGATTTTTCGAATTCGAACAAGGCGGTCGAGGAACCCGGCATTGGCCGAAAGGAAGACGTCATAAGGGGCGCCGTTCTGGATTTGCTGAGAGAGCATGCCGCTGGCGCCGTTGGCGAAACGAACCGAGACGCCTGGGTTCCTTTCTTTAAATTGCTCGACGAGATCGGGTTGGAGGTTAGTGAGGTCGGAGGCAGCGGCGACGGTCAATGTGACCTGCGCTACTGAGAGGGGGGCTGCAAAAAGGAAGCATCCGACAACAAAGCAACTTGACAACCGGACACTCATATTGCATACTAGGACTGTGCTAAGGACGGTCGATCGCTGGAGCGGTTGGCGGAGGATGGAGAACACATGAGTAAGATTATCGGAATTGATCTTGGGACCACTAATTCTGTGGTGGCGGTGATGGAAGGCGGGCAGCCCGCGGTGATTCCAAACCAGGAAGGTGGGCGGACTACGCCATCGGTGGTTGCCTTCACGAAGAGCGGGGAGCGGCTGGTCGGCCAGGTGGCAAAGCGCCAAGCGGTGACGAACCCGGAGAATACCGTTTATTCGATTAAGCGGTTCATGGGACGCCGCATTAATGAAGTCAGCGAGGAGATGAAGCTGGTCCCCTACAAAGTTGTAGCGGGAGACAGCGGCGATGCGCGAATAGAGATTCAGGGCAAGAAGTATTCTCCGCCTGAGATTTCGGCGATGATTCTGACGAAGCTGAAGGAAGCGGCCGAAGCCTATTTGGGCGAAAAGGTCACGAAGGCCGTGATCACGGTGCCGGCCTATTTCAACGATGCGCAGCGCCAGGCGACGAAGGATGCCGGGCAGATTGCGGGCCTCGAAGTGATGCGCATTATCAACGAGCCCACCGCCGCGGCACTGGCGTACGGGCTGGATAAAAAGAAGGACGAGACCATCGCCGTATACGATTTCGGCGGCGGCACGTTCGATATCTCCGACCTGGAAGTTGGGGACGGCGTTGTAGAAGTGAAGTCGACCAACGGTGACACGCACCTGGGCGGCGACAACATCGATCAGAGGATTATCGATTGGTTGATTCAGGAATTCAAGAAGGAGCAGGGCGTCGATGTCTCCAAAGATCAGATGGCCTTGCAGCGGCTGAAGGAAGCGGCTGAGAAAGCAAAGATCGAGCTCTCTACGCTCTTAGAAACCGAAATCAACCTGCCGTTCCTGACGGCGGATGCGAGCGGTCCGAAGCACTTGAGCGTCAAGCTGACGCGGGCGCGCTTCGAGCAGATGGTTGCCGACATTCTGGAGCGTGCAGTGGGGCCTTGCAAGCAGGCGTTGCAAGATGCGGGCGTGACGCCTCAGGATATCGACGAAGTGGTTTTGGTCGGTGGCTCGACACGTATTCCGAAGGTTCAGCAGCAGGTTCGCGATCTGTTTGGCAAAGAGCCGAACAAGAGCGTAAATCCGGATGAAGTGGTTGCAGTAGGCGCAGCGGTGCAAGGTGGCGTGCTGGGCGGCGAAGTGAAGGACGTGCTGCTACTGGACGTTACTCCGCTGTCGCTGGGCATTGAGACTTTGGGCGGCGTATTCACGAAGCTGATTGAGCGCAATACGACAATACCGACGCGCAAGAGCGAGGTCTTCTCGACTGCCGCGGATAATCAGACGTCGGTCGAGATCAAGGTGTACCAGGGTGAGCGCGCGATGGCTCGCGACAATCGACTGCTGGGGGTATTCCAACTAGTTGGAATTCCGCCTGCACCACGCGGCATTCCGCAGGTGGAGGTGACGTTCGATATCGACGCGAACGGCATTTTGAACGTTGTGGCGAAGGATCGGGCGACAAACAACGAGCAAAAGATTACGATTACCTCTTCTTCGGGCTTGAGCAAGGACGAAGTGGAGAAAATGGCTCGGGACGCGGAGTCGAATGCGGCGGACGATCGAAAGAAGAAAGAAGAGATCGAAGCTCGCAACCGCGCAGACGCGATGGTCTACAACGTCGAGAAGATGTTGAAGGAACACCGGGACAAGATTTCCGATACGGATGCCAAGGAGGTGGAATCCGCAGTCGAGGGCGTCAGGAAGGCCATGGCCGATGGCGGACTCGAGAACATCACGTCGGCGACCGATAAGTTGACCACCGCCAGCCACAAGTTGGCGGAGGCGATGTACAAGACGCAGGCGCCTGGCCCGAACGGCGCGACGGGTGCTGGCGCGGAAGCCAGTGCGGGCGCAGGTGGCGCGCAAGCCGGCGAGAAGCCCAAGGACAACGTCGTGGATGCGGAATTCGTCGACGTCGAAGACAAGAAGTAATGCGCAGACGCGAGTAGAAATGGGACGGGCAGCTATGTCCACGCGCCAAAAACCGGCTTGGGACATAGTCGCCCGTCCCGAAGCTTTGGTGATTTGAAATGCCTTCTGCAACGAAAAAGGACTACTACGAAACGCTCGGGGTGGCGCGGGGTGCGGATGCGGACGAGATCCGCAAGGCTTACCGGCGGCTGGCTCGAAAATATCACCCGGATCTGAACCCGGGCGACAAAGCGGCAGAAGAGCGCTTCAAGAAAGTTCAGGAAGCAAACGACATCCTGAGCGACGAAAACAAACGAAAGATCTACGACCAGTACGGATTTTATTCCGATAATATTCCGCCGAACGGTGGACGAGGACCGGGGGCGGGCGGCGGACCGGGCGGAATGAATTTCGACGGGTTCGATTTTGGCGAGTTTATGCGCCAGCAGCAGCAAGGTGCGCGAGGGGGAACCGGCCACGAGGCGCCGGAAGGCTTCACCGGGAACCTGAAAGATCTTTTCGGGCAGTTCTTCAACCGGGGTGGTTCGCGGCAAACCGCTCCTGAGCCGGAGCGGGGCGCCGATCTCGAGTATGGTTTGAATGTCGATTTCTGGCAATCGATTCGAGGCACGCAAGTCAAGCTAAATATCTCGCGGCAAGAGACCTGCGAGACCTGCCATGGGACGGGTTCCGCGGGGAGCAATGTCGCGGTGTGTCCCGAATGCGACGGGGCGGGAACCGTAACGCAGATGGCTGGAGCGATGAAGTTTAACTTGACGTGTCCGCGATGCGGCGGCACGGGGCGGTTGAAAAATACGTGTCCAACTTGCCGCGGCGAGGGCCGCATTGGGCGTCCGGACACGGTCGAGGTGCGGATTCCGCAAGGAGTGGCTTCGGGATCGCGGCTGCGAGTGCCGGGGAAGGGCAACGCGGGCGTGGCGGGCGGGCCGCCGGGGGATTTGTACATCACGGTTCGTGTGGAAGAGCACCCGTTTTTTAAGCGCAGCGCGGACAATATCAACATCCAGGTGCCGCTCACGGTGAGCGAGGCAGGCCTGGGCGCGAAGATCGAGGTGCCGACTATCGACGGGCGGGCGCTGCTGAAAATTCCGCAGGGGACGCAGAATGGGCAGAAGTTCCGGCTGCGCGATAAGGGCGTGTTTAACGGCCGTAAGAACTCGCGAGGAGATGAAATCGTGGAGGTGGTCCTGCATTCGCCGGACGTGCATAACGAACGGACGCGGGAACTGCTGCGCGAGCTTGCGCAGGTACAGACGGAAGATGTGCGCTCGGAGATGTGGACGAAGGCGGGGACCGCTGCTTGAGTAGGTAAGGCGATATGACGAAAGCGAAGGGCAAAGCGGCGTACATGATCTCGGCAGTGGCCGAGCAGTATGCGATTCACCCGCAGACCCTGCGTCTCTATGAGCGCGAGGGGTTGCTTGCGCCGTCCCGCAGCGAAGGCAATACGCGGCTGTATACGGACGAAGATTTAGAGCGGCTGGAAATCATTCTGAAGCTGACGCGCGAGCTGGGCGTGAACTTGGCGGGTGTCGAGATCATCCTCAACATGCGCGAAAAGATGGAAGCGATGCAGAACCAGATTGAAAATTTCGTCGACACGCTAAATCAAGAGCTTTCGCAGCGAGCCACGCACCGGCCCATTGACAACAATTCACTGATACCTGTGATCCAGATCAATTCGCCGGGATCGCGATCGGAGGCGAAGCGGGGGACGGAAGGGAAGAGAAAGTTAAGATGAGCGCTGTGATACACCGGGTTTAACAGTTTGCGCGAGCAATAACGAAAGTACGAGATGCGATGGCGGATTTAGATCACGAACGCGAACAGGCTCACGCCTTTCTCGACATGCTCCCACCGGACAAACTCAATGCGGTTCGTAGCCTGCTCGAAGTGATGGTGGAACCCTTATCCCGCTCTCTCGCCCTCGCTCAGGTTGAGGACGAAGAAATTACCCGGGAAACCGCCGAGGCCCTGGACCGCGCCAAAGCCTCGCTGGCGCGCGGTGAAGGCATTCGGCATGAAGACATTCTGCGCGAGTTCGGCCTGAAACAGTGAGCGAGCCGCAACGGCTCGCGGTGATCTGGTCGCCGGAGGCACGCGCCGATCTGCGTGCGCGAGACCGCGAGACCGCGCTGCAGATTCTGTATTGTGTTGACCGTTACCTGGCCAGCCGCAACGGAGACGTGAAAAAGCTAAAACCCCCGGGCACCGGCTTCCGCTTACGCTGCGGTGACTATCGCATCTTCTTCGAACTCCATGACGAAAACACCATCGAGATCACTGGCGTTCACAACCGCAGAGAAGCCTATCGCTGAGGAATCGGCAAGTTTCCGTACGGGGGACGAGGTTTTTAAATAGCAAGCGGAACCGCGGTCGCGCTTCTGTTTCAGTGGTTACCATTTGGAAATCCACGTTACTGTACAGCAGATACTGGGCCTCTATGAGCGCGAGGGGTTGCTTGCGCCGTCCCGCAGCGAAGGTGAATTTGGCGGGTGTCGAGATCATCCTCAACATGCGCGAAAAGATGGAAGCGATGCAGAACCAGATTGAAAACTTCGTCGACACCCTGAATCAAGAGCTTTCGCAGCGAGCCACGCACCGGCCGATCGACAGCAATTCACTGATACCTGTGATCCAGATCAATTCGCCGGCTTCAAGGTCGGAGGCGAAGCGAGGGACGGAAGGGAAGCGGAAGTTAGGGTAAGGGATTTTCCGCTGCATCATGCAGCGATGAAGATGTCATCTTCCAGTACTTGCTGCCCCGCTCCGCTGTCATGGGGTTATGGGCGCGACCAGGTCTCGTTAATCAAAAGGGGCAGGTCGTGTATCCAATCGTCTTTACTTACCCCGCCAGGATAAATAACATGGGCCAGATTGTCTTTGGTATAGGCGACAACAAAATTGGCGTGCGCAATTGAATAGTTGCCGTTACGGGGCTCACTCTTGCGAGCCGGAGGAACCCCAGCTGCCCTCTGGACCGTCTCGAGAGCAGCTTCGGTTCCCGTGAGACCGACAAAATGTTTATCGAAATTGTCGAGCCACCGGCGTAGTTGCACCGGGGTGTCCCGTGCGGGATCGGTGGTAACAAAAACGAGCTTGACTTGATCAGCAATACCGAAGGGCAATTTCTTCAGAGCCGAGCCAACATTCGCCATGTGCATGGGGCACTGATCGGGACAGTAGGTATAGCCGAAGAAGAGGAGCGTGACCGCCCCCTGGGTTCTGTTCCAGAAATCAAACGGAGCACCGGAGGTGTCAGTGAGGACGAATTTTGGTTTGGACAAAGGCGGCTCGACCAAACCGCCCCGATATGTGTCGCCCTTGCCCAATTGGGCCGGCGCAAGAGACACGAGAATGAAGAACAGACAGAAGAAGCGAGATTTCATTTGAAGCACCTATCGGTGAACAACGACGGTCCCTTCCATGCCGAGTTCGTCATGAACGGCACAGATGTAATTGAAAGTGCCTGGAGACGTGAAAGTGACCCGAAAACGCGTTATCCCCGGGGGCGCCTCGGCGAGCCCCACCCTATCTTGCGGCGCCGGAGACAGAAATCCCGAGTTCACGCTCTCCCCGGGCGAGCCAATTACCGCCTGCCTGGCCCCGTCCGAGGTCGGCAACACGTTTGCCGAAAGCACCCGGGGATCCGCGGGCTCCGTCCCAAAAGTGACGGTATGGTTTATCGACGGCTCGAGACTCGTCCACTCAACCGTGTCTCCGACCCGCACGATGATCGTATCCCGCAGGAAGCGCATCAGCGATGCGGGCTGTGCACCTGCTCCGGTCATCGTCACGACTTCGCCAATACCGGCGGCCACGTCGCTGCTCTGCGCCCGATCCTCATCGCCATGCCCAGGAGTTGCCTCGCCCTGCAGGTGAGAGGCGTCCGCGAGCAACAGCGTTCGCTCGCTCTGCCCCTGACGATCATAGAAGTTCTGGTCGTGGGGCAGGGTCTCGGACGGATTGAGAACATGGACCACTCCGGTCATGTCCGCGTGAGCCAGGCAAGCGAACTTGAAGTTGCCGGCAGCCGGGAAATACACGGAATAGGTTGGCGCGCCTGCCGTCGAGTCCGTATTCTGATCCAATCGCAAGATTCCCGAGTGGACGCACGCGGAACCATCGAAGCTGGCTCCATCGGGTGTGACCCCTGGACACCCGATCTCGACACCCCAAGCGGTGGGACTATAGATAGGCGGCCGCAACTGGCCGGGTATCAAGAATGTTACCGAATGGCGCTCGTGGGTGGGAAAAGTCCAACGGATGCTGTCGCCGGTTTGGACCCAAAGTTCATTCGGCAAAAAGCTTAGAGCCTGCCTTGCGCGATCGGGGCTCTCCCCGCCGGCTATTGCCTGCCATTCTTTGGCCTGAACCGTACCTGTAGGAGCTCCGGCCATCAGGACGGCTGCCATCGCGAACAAAACCACCGATTTTGATATGCCCTTCGACATCTGCTTCATTTTCATTTCTCCTTCTCGTTTGCGCTCCGGATCGGGTCGCTTGCACACTATCCGATAAGCGGGTGGGCACGGGCAAGGTGCGATGCAAGGAATTGCGGCCGTTTCCTTAACTTACCGTCGAATGCCGTGTTTTACCGTGGTCTGCGGTGTAGGTTACAATCGGTTACCGCAGGCTCGCGACAACCGCGAACCAGATCGGCGCGCGTGATGGGCGAACCACTCCCTGATACACCGGCTTCCGCAAGATCGTCCGAAGACCGGTTGGATTCGTGGAAGGAAATCGCGGCGTACCTCAACCGAGACGTGACCACGGTTCAGCGCTGGGAGAAGCGGGAGGGCATGCCCGTTCACCGGCACCTGCATGACAAGATGGGCTCCGTCTCCGCGTCCCGGGCGGACTTGGACGCGTGGGCGCGCACCCGGAAACTGCGAGCGCATCAGAACGATCTCCCTGTGCCCGTCCCCTCTCCGCTGGCGGCCCACGCGGCAAAATCGACTTCGCTAATCAAATGGTCGTTCGTCCTGGTACCGGCAGCCGCTCTGGCAATTGCTGTAAGCCTCTGGTCTCAAAAGACGGAATACTTTTGGCGAAGCCCGATCGCTAATGCACGATTTCACACAATCACGGAACTCGATGGAGCTGAGCAGGCCGCTGCCGTCTCACGCGACGGTCAGTTCGTGGCGTTTTTGTCAGCCCGCGACGGACAGATGGACGTTTGGGTTACGCAGGTCGGATCGGGGCAGTTTCACAACTTGACCCGCGGGAGCATTCCGGATATCGTCAATCCCGATGTCCGCACCCTGGGGTTCTCGCCCGATGGCTCTTTCGTCACATTTTGGGTGCGCAGGGTGCGCGGCTCGGACGGCGGCGCCACCGTCACAAGCACCTGGGCAGTGCCCACATTGGGTGGACAGCCGAGGCCCTACCTTGAAGGTGTCGCCGAATTCGACTGGTCGCACGACGGCTCCCGACTCGCGTACCACACGTCCGTGGCCGGCGATCCGATGTTTGTGTCGGACGGCAGCGGACGATCGGTGGGTCGGCCCATCTTCACAGCGCATGCCGGGCTCCACTCTCACTTTCAGTTGTGGGCGCCGGACTCGGCATTCGTCTACTTCGTCCATGGTTCCCTCCCGGATAAGTTAGACATCTGGCGCATCGCTCCAACTGGCGGTACACCGGAACGGATCACGTCGCACATGGGACGCGTAAGTCATCCAGTCCTATTGGATCGGCGAACGTTGATGTACCTTGCGTGCGATCCCGATGGTTCGGGGCCGTGGCTTTATAGCCTGGACGTCGAGTGCCGCATTCCGCATCGGCTGACCTCTGGCCTTGACCGGTACACATCTCTGGCGGCCAGCGCTGACGGCCGGCGTATGGTTGTCACGCGGGCCAGCCCGAAGAGGGCGCTCTGGCGACTGCGAATCGCTGAATCACCCGCCGAGGTGTCTGCGGCGACTCGAATCCCGCTGACAACCAGCACAGGGTTCTCCCCACGTCTGGCTCCGGATTATCTCCTGTATGTTTCTGCGACCGGTACAAAGGAGAGTATCTGGAAACTAGCGAACGGAACTGGCACAGAGTTGTGGAATGGTCTGGGAGCGCAAATGGTTGGCGGCCCGGCGATCTCACACGATGGACGGTATATCGCATTCTCGGTCCGGCAACACGGGCAGACGCTCTTGCACGTGATGCAGGCCGACGGCACCAACGCGCGGATCGTAGCCGATTCACTCGACCTGCAGGGCGCTCCCGCATGGGCACCCGACGATCGATCGATCACCTCAGCGGCAAACGATCATGCCGCCCCACGCCTCTTCCGCGTGCCGGTCGACGGTCGCTCCCCGGCTCTTTTTGTTCAGGAGTACTCGATTGATCCCACATGGGCGCCCGACGGCCGCTTCGTGGTCTACTCGGGAGCCGACATCGGAACCACGTTTTCGGTGAAAGCCGTTAGGGCGGACGCCACAGCGCATCCCCTGCCGGCCCTGACCCTGAGTCGGGGGGCCCGGCGCCTCACCTTCCTGCCTGGAGGGCGCACACTCGTGTTTCTGCGAGGAGATATTCAACATAAGAATCTCTGGCTGCTCGACCTGGAGACCGGCGCCGAGCGGCAGTTGACCAGCTTCGCTCCTGACTTCGATATAGGCGACTTCGACATCTCCCCAGATGGCCGGGAAGTTGTCCTCGAACGAGTGCAGGAACGTTCGGATGTGGTGCTGCTGGATCTCCCACGGCCGTAACTGTTTCAACCCGGCGGCGGGTCGGCGCGCTCCGAATATCGGCTCGCGAGTCCAGAGCATTCGATTTTCCGAAACCCAACTACGGCGATAGAATAACCGAATCTTCGAACGGGTTGAAACAAAGACTCATTCTTCGGAAGCCAACATACAACGATGCCGAAGCTATCTTCACTCGTTATGCGAACGACGCGGACGTGACTCGTCTGCTCGCATGGCCGCGCCACAGCACGGTGCAAGCGACACACGCGTTTCTGACCTTCAGCGATATGGAGTGGGCACGATGGCCAGTGGGACCGTATCTCATCGAATCGCGCCAAGACAACGTGTTGCTGGGCGGCACTGGGCTGAGCTTCGAAACAGCGGATTGTGCGGCGACCGGCTATGTATTTGCTAAAGACTCGTGGGGGAAGGGATACGCTACCGAATCGCTTCGGGCCGTGATAGAAGTCGCACGAAATGCAGGAGTCTCCCGTCTTTACGCGCTGTGTCATCCGGAAAATGCGCCATCTCTTCGGGTGCTCGATAAATGCGGTTTCGAGTGTGAAGGGATACGCTCGCGGTACTGCAAATTTCCTAATCTCAGTAAAGATACTGTCTATGATGTACTCTGCTACGCGGTTGCCTTGAACTGATCCCGTCGTTGGTCGGCGCGCAGGCATGCCGGCGTCAGACCGTTAGGTGAGTTGTGAACGACATTGCATGGGAGATCGCGCATTCTGTTGACGCGAACGCGAGTCCGGCTTTCGCCTGGAACTATATGACGAACGTGGCAAACTGGGACGACCCACCGGCCAAGTTCGAGCTAGACGGGCCGTTCGCGGTCGGGTCCAACGGGACGACTCGGATGCCAGGACAGGAGCCTCTGTACTGGCACATACGAAAAGTCAGTCCCCTGAAAGCGTACACACTCGAAATGGCACTGGACCGAGCGGCCATGTCGTTCGAGTGGACATTCGACGGGCTCACCGACGGGCGAACTCGGCTCACGCAGCACATTATTCTTAAGGGGGAGAATGCTGCTGCATACGTGACGCAGGTGCAGTCGGCATTCACTTTGAGTCTCGCGGCGGGAATGAACAAGATCGCAGCGGCAATGGAACGGGCCGAGGCTAGCGCCAGCGATGTCGGCGAACGAGGCACTGCAGACGATTTTGGTTGAGGTTGAAGGCATGGATCCTGCCATGTGGCAAGCGGTGACGAACACGGTTCACGAGCTTTCCTTGACTGAGTCTGCCGTCATGGCGCGTCTCGCTAGAGACGGGAGTGCAACGACCGCCGATCTGGCGCGCGCGGAAGGCATGAAACCGCAGTCGATGGGCACCACCATAGCGGCGCTCGAGGAAATGGGCCTGGTCGCGGGCAAGCCGCATCCGACCGACGGGCGTCAAATGAATATTGATCTGACCGCCAGAGGCGCTGCCGTGCGGAAGAGCGCCCGCGATGCGAAACGGACGTGGCTGGCGCAGGCCATCGGTCGGCTCGACGAACAGGAACAGCAAACCCTGTTCAAGGCTGGTGAAATCATCAAGCGCCTGGTGGAGTCGTGACCGCAGTGGCAATGAAGAAAAAACATGGCTCTAACAAAACCCGATGAAACCTGTGCCTTAGTCGTGATTGACCTGCAAAAAGGCATTGGCGGTTTGCCGACCGCGTATCCTGCTGACGAGATCGTTGATCGATCCGTCCAGCTCGCGCGCGCTTTCCGTGAGCGAGGTCTGCCGGTCATTCTCGTGAACGTGTCGGGCTCGGCTGCGGGCCGCACCGATGCCGGAAACTTGCGCCGGCGCGGCGTAACCCAGGTCGTGTTGACGGGTGTCGCGAGAAGATTTTTCCCCGGCTGGGTGAGACGGCCAGGACCGATGACGTGCTGAAGCTGTTAAAGGAGGTGCGCCCAGTTCGGTGAGCATGAAGATTAATGCTTTTCGCGCTTTGCGCCACCGCAATTTCCGGCTCTTTTTTTGCGGTCAAAGCGTTTCCCTGGTCGGCACCTGGATGACGCGGCTTGCCACGAGCTGGCTGGTTTATCGTTTGACCGGCTCGTCGTTGCTTTTGGGCGTGATCAGTTTTGCGGGTCAGATCCCCACCTTCCTCCTGGCCCCGGTGGCGGGCGTTTGGGTTGACCGCTGGCAGCGGCGGCGCGTCCTGTTGGTCACGCAGTTCCTCGCGGCTTTGCAATCCCTCCTGCTCGCCGGCCTGACTCTTTCCGGGCGCATCACTATTTCGGAAATTGTCTGGCTGAGTGTTTTTCAAGGATTGATCAACGCCTTCGATATGCCGGCGCGGCAATCGTTCCTGGTTCAAATGGTGAACGGCCGGACTGATTTGAGCAATGCCATCGCCCTCAATTCGACCATGGTCAATGGCGCGCGTCTGTTGGGACCGGCCTTGGCGGGAATCATCATCGCGGCGTTTGGGGAAGGATATTGTTTCCTGATTGACGGCCTGAGCTATTTTGCTGTTATCGGCTCGCTGCTGGCTATCAAGATAGAAGGCCAAGCCGTTAGCAAATCAGCCGCGAGTATGTTTGTTCAACTGAAGGAAGGCTGGACTTACGTTTCCGCGTTTGCGCCCATCCGCACGGTATTGTTGTTGTTCGCGATCATCAGTTTCATAGGCGTGCCTTACACGGTCTTAATGCCCGTGTTTGCCGCCAAAGTTCTGCATGGCGGACCGCACACGCTGGGCTTCTTAATGGGAGCTGCCGGTGTGGGATCAGTTATCTCCGCAGTCAGCCTGGCAGCGCGCAAATCCGTGCGGGGGCTTTATAGGGTCATCCCGACGGTAGCGGCGGTGTTCGGCGCCGGGTTGATCGCATTTTCATTTTCGCGAAATTATTGGCTGTCGCTCGCGCTCATGGGTGTGACGGGGTTTGGGATGCTGCAATTTGCCGCCGCCAGTAACACCGTAATCCAAACCATTGTCGAAGAGGATAAACGCGGCCGGGTGATGAGCTATTACACGATGGCGTACATGGGCGCGAGTCCCTTTGGCAGCCTGCTCGCGGGAAGCCTTTCGCCAGTGATTGGCGCGCCGGGAACGGTGCTGCTGTGCGGCATCGGTTGCCTCGCCGGCGCTGCGTGGTTTTGGTTTCAAATACCGAAATTGCGACCGGTCATCCGCCCGGTGTATCAGCGGCTTGGCATTCTGCCTGTGGCGCCCGTCGTGGTGGACGGGGAAAATTAACTTATGATTCGTTGTATCGACGCCATAGTCCAGGATCTGCTCTACGCCCGGAGGACATTGAAGAAGAATCCGATCGGATGAATGGGGTGGGTCCGGTCTACTATTCCGATCCACAGGACTGGCGTGAACAGAGGCCGCCTTTGGAGGCAATGATCGCCTACGGAAATATTAGTAAGGACATGGCTGCGCGAGTTGACCCAAATGTCGCATTAAAGTAGGAAAAGCCCGCATAGCCCGCACTCTGCTACATTGAAACGCGTGAAGCTCTATGAGATCGATCCAGGGCCGGACTGCCCGGAAACCGTGCGAGTCATTATAGAGATCCCGAAGAACTCAGCGAATAAATATGAGTACGATCGCACGTTGGGGGTGTTCCGATTGGATCGGGCGCTTTATTCGCCTATGCATTATCCGGGCGACTATGGGTTTATTCCAGGCACTTTGGCGGAAGATGGAGACCCTTTAGACGTTTTGGTGTTGGTCGATGAGCCAAGCTTTACCGGTTGCCTGATGGAGGCGCGTCCGGTCGGGATTTTGCGCATGGTGGATCAAAAAGAAAACGATCAGAAGGTGCTGGCAGTCCCGAACCGCAACCCGCGTTTCGAGAGCATTCATACAATCGATCAGGTTTTCCCACACGTACAGAAAGAAATCGAATATTTCTTTTCGATTTATAAGGAATTGCAAGGCGGAAAGACCAATATGAAAGGCTGGGCCGGGCCCCGCGACGCCCGCAAAGTTATCACGGAGAGCCGACAGGCTTACCTCGATCAGTGCGAGCGAAAGCAGGAGACCGCGGCCGCCGAGATCAAGGAATAACCGGCCGGTCGCTTAGACGAAGCTATCGCCGCCCGAATTGTCATCGAATCCGCCGATATCGCCCGCGTCGTAGTTCGAGGCGTCGTCGTACTGGCCTGGATCGTCGTATTGTGACGAATCGTCGGCATTCAGGACGTCGTTTCCTGCAGCAGAGTCGGCACCCTGGTCGGCGGTCTGAGAATCGTCTCGACTAGTGTCTTGAGGCGAGTCGTAATAGTTGTTGACGACGGTCTCTTCGACGGGAGCGCCACCGCCCATAAAACCGCCACCGCCGAAACCGCCAAACCCGCCGCCACCGTAACCCGGGTGTGAGAACAGCGAGCGGATTCCCTCGAAGGCCAAAGCGCCTGCCGCCACGCCTGCCGCGGTTTGCGCCGCGCCACGAAGAAAGCTCGGAGCACCGCTGGGAGTGGGCGCGCTCTGATAAGGACCGGCGTATTGTGACGATGGCGGAGGCGGCGGAGCATACTGCTGGCCCCTGGAAGGCGACGCGGGCTGGCCCAGAAAGCCGGAACCTGAGGAAACCTGCGCGGGCTGGGAGGAGCGCTGCTCGAGATCATGAATCTGCTGCTGCGCGTGCTGAAGAGCCAGATTCTGAATAAGCACTGTCTGGGTCATGAGATACAAGGCGTCAGGGCGCGAGCCGATGTGTTTGCGGATGAAGTCTTCGGCTTCCGGATCTCTGGGCGGTGCAGGGGTTTGGGCAATCTTGTTCGCCAGATCGGTCAGCATGTTGCGTTCATCTTGCGTCATGTGTGTTCCTTTGCCGGGGCACAACCAATTAGACGCAATTGGCCATGGGTTGGTTCAGTTTCCCCGCATTCCTGTGGAGATTGCGGAAAACCATTGAGGAGAGAAGTTGCAAGAAAATCTCACTCGTGACAGTGTAATGAGTGGATGCAGCAATGCTGTTGTGAAGCTGCATTCAGTTCCATAGGAGATTCGAAGCCATGTTGCTCGAAGCGAGCCCGTCCGTCGTCGATCAAGAGATAAATCCCTGGGAATCCGCAGCGCATCGGTTTGACGAGGCAGCCGAGCTGCTGAAACTCGATGACGGGATGCGCAAGGTGTTGCGGCAGCCAGCGATGGAGCTCACGGTAAATATTCCAGTACCACTGGACGACGGGCGGATCGAGGTGTTTACGGGCTACCGAGTTCAGCATTCGATCGCGAGAGGACCGGCGAAGGGCGGGATCCGGTTCGCGCCCGATGTTTCGATCGACGAGGTGCGGGCGCTAGCGGCATGGATGACCTGGAAGTGTGCCGTTGTCAATATTCCTTTCGGCGGCGGCAAAGGCGGGGTCATCTGCGAGCCACAGTTATTAAGCGAGGCCGAGCTGGAGCGCATCACAAGGCGGTATACGGCTGAAATTTGCGAGTTTATCGGACCGGAGCGGGACGTGCCCGCGCCGGACGTCAACACGAATGAGCAGACCATGGCGTGGATCATGGACACGTATTCCATGCACAAGCGCCACACGGTAACGGCCGTGGTAACGGGAAAGCCGCTGGAACTGGGAGGGTCGCTGGGACGGCCGGAGGCGACGGGCCGCGGATGCATGATCGTGACCATGGAAGCGCTGAAGCGGTTCGGTCTTCCTCCTGAGAACACGCGCGTGGTTATTCAGGGCTTCGGCAATGTCGGCGGCATGGCGGCCCGACTGATGACTCGTAAAGGGTTCAAAGTGATCTCGATCATCGAGTACGACGGCGCCGTTTACAACCCGCATGGACTAGACATCGAGGCGCTGATGAAACACCGGCAGGATACGGGATCGATAAAAGAATTTCGCGAAGCAGAGGAAGTCGACAAAGATGAAGCGCTTTGATGGATTGCGAGGTTTTGATTCCGGCCGCGCGCGAGAACGTGATTACATCGAGCAACGCCGAGCGCATTAAGGCAAAGATTCTGTGCGAGGGAGCGAACGGGCCAACCACCTTTGTGGCTGACTCGATTTTATCGGAAAAGAAGGTCTTCATAATTCCCGATATTCTGGCTAACGCGGGCGGCGTGACGGTCTCCTATTTCGAGTGGGTGCAGGACCGGCAGGGATATTTCTGGACGGAAGAGCAAGTCAACGAACGGCTGGAGCAGATCATGGTGGCGGCGTTTAATTCCGTAACCGGATATGCGGAGAAACACGCGGTAAACAATCGCACGGCTGCGTACATGCTCGCGCTCGATCGGGTTGCGTATGCGATTAAGCGGCGCGGATTGTACGCATAGGTGTGTGCGTGGCCGTAGTGGCAGGGGAATCGCGGTAGGGTGACCTCAGAGCCGTCTACGCCGTTGATGCGGCAGTATCAGGCCGCAAAAAAGCAGGTTCCCGGGGCATTGCTGCTATTCCGCCTCGGTGATTTTTACGAGCTCTTCTATGAAGATGCGGTGACGGCGGCGCGGGAGCTGGAGATTACGCTGACTGCTCGCAATAAAGAGCGCGGCGAACCGATTCCGATGTGCGGCGTGCCGTATCATGCGGCGGACGGCTACATCGCGCGGCTGATTCAGCGCGGACATCGCGTCGCGATCTGCGAGCAAATGGAAGAGGCGGGGCCCGGCAAAAAGCTGGTGCGCCGCGAGGTTACGCGCGTCATCACGCCGGGCACAGCAACCGAGTCAAGCCTGTTGCGCTCGCATGAGAACAATTATTTGGCGGCGGTGTTCACCAAGGCAGGTCACAGCGGGTTGGCGTACGTAGATATATCCACCGGCGAGTTCCGGGCGACGGAGCTGGACAGTGCGGAGTTGATTCCCGCTCTCGAAACACTGAACGTTCGCGAGGTGCTGTATCCGGAAGGTCAGCCGATTGGCGCAGGGTGCCTCGAAACGCCGCTCGATGCATGGGTTTTTGGAGGCGACTACGCAGGAAGGCAGATCCTCGAGACGTTTCATTTACTGTCGCTCGAGGGCTGCGGTCTGGGCGACAAGCTGTTGGCGGTTGCGGCCGCGGGAGCGGTTCTCCATTATCTGCGCGATACCCAAAAATGCGCTCTGGATCATCTGAACCGCCCGGCGTTCTATCAGCGGCAGGACCATATGGTGCTGGACGCTGCAACGGTCCGGAATCTGGAATTGGTGGACCCGCTGTTTGCTGGTGAAAGCCGCGATGCAACATTGATCCATGTTCTAGATAAGACCTGCACGGGCATGGGCGGAAGGCTGCTGCGACGGCGGCTGCTGAATCCCTCCTGCGATCAAGCCGAAATCGAACAGCGGTTGGATGCGGTCGCGGAACTCAGCGGCAAGATAATCGTTCGCGGTGATCTTCGGAAAGCGCTTGGGTCGATCCAGGATCTAGAAAGACTGCTTGCGAAAGTGACGCTCGGTACCGCGGGACCTCGCGAAATGCTGGCGCTGGGGCGATCGCTCGCGCAGCTTCCGAATGTGGCGAAGCTGATCAGCCAATTGGAGACCCCGGTGCTTCGGGCCGAGCTCGACCTTGTGTCTGAAGTCCGGGAGAGGATTCTCACCGCGATCTCCGATGAACCGCCTGCCAATTTAGCCGAGAGCGGGACGATTCGCGATGGCTTTCACGCCGAACTGGATGAGTTGCGCGACATCAGCCGAAATAGCCGCCAATACATTGCGGCGATCGAGGCTCGTGAGCGGAGCAGCACCGGTATTCAATCCTTGAAAGTGCGGTTCAACAATGTTTTCGGTTATTACATAGAGATCTCGAAAACCAACCTGCAACTGGCGCCTGCGAGCTACGAGCGCAAACAGACGCTGGCGAACGCGGAACGGTTTACGACGCCGGAGCTAAAGGAACTCGAGAGCAAAGTCCTGGCGGCGGAAGAGAAAATTCTGACTCTGGAGCGGGACATTTTTCAGGAAGTCCGCTTATTCGCGGCGTCGCACGCGGCGCGGATCAAAGCTGCAGCGACAGTGATTGCCGAGTTGGACGTTGCCGCTACGCTGGCCCAAGTTGGGGTGGAGAACCGCTACCGGCGGCCACACTTCTCGGATTCAGGCGAGATGCGCATTGACGCGGGGCGTCATCCGGTGATTGAAAAATTGACCGAGCGGGAGGCGCTCCGCTTTGTTCCAAACGATGTTTACCTGCACTCATCGAAGGAGTACATCGGGGTGATCACCGGTCCCAATATGGGCGGAAAGTCGACGTATCTGCGGCAGGCTGCCCTGATCCTGATCCTGGCGCAGATCGGGTCGTTCGTACCGGCTGAAGCGGCCCTGCTTCCCATTGTGGATCGGGTCTTCACGCGAGTAGGGGCGTCGGACAACCTGGCGCGAGGCCGGTCCACTTTCATGGTCGAGATGACGGAAGCGGCAGTAATCCTCAATAGCGCAACGGCTAACAGCTTTATAGTACTGGATGAGGTCGGCCGCGGCACTTCGACGTATGACGGTTTGGCGCTCGCCTGGGCAGCAGTAGAGTATATCCACGAGCATATAAAAGCTAAAACGCTGTTTGCCACGCACTATTACGAGTTAACCGAGTTGGCCGATCAACTTTTTGGTGTAAGAAATTTACGTGTTGCCGTGAAGGAGTCTGGCGACCATATCTTATTCATAAAAAAGGTAGAACCGGGTGCGGCGGACCGCAGTTACGGCATAGAAGTGGCGCGCTTAGCGGGTTTGCCCCTGCAAGTAATTCAGCGCGCGAGGTCAGTTTTATTGCATCATGAAGTAAGGGAACGTTCTCTTAGTGAGGAATTGACCCCGGGTGACGCCACCGCGCCCCTACAAATTAAACTTTTTGAGCCCGTAAATCAGGGGCTTGCCGATCGGATCCGGGCATTGAAGATAGATGAACTGCGACCGGTCGAGGCTTTGCAGATTCTACAAGACTTGCAACAAGAGTTGCTAAAGAGATGAGAATAGCAGGTATCATGAGCGGGACTTCGCTCGACGGAATCGATGTAGCGATCATCGACATTACCGGTTCGGGCTTCAGGGCGAAGGTAAACGTCCTGACGAGTCATTCGGTCCCTTATCCAAGAAAGATCCGTGAAGCGCTTCTGGCGATGTCGAACACGAACGCGCAAACGGGAGATATTTCGCGCCTAAATTTCCTCCTCGGAGAATTATACGCCGAGGCGTTGGAAGAAACGGCTGAACGCGCGCAGATTCCGCTTGATTCGATCAAGCTGATCGGCTGTCACGGGCAGACCATTTTCCACGAAGGGCAAGGATCGCAATACTTAGGGAAAAAGGTAGCGAGCACACTTCAGATCGGCGAATCGAGCGTCATTAGCGAGCGGACCGGGATTAATGTGATTTCGAATTTCCGGGAGTGCGACATGGCGGCGGGCGGCAAGGGCGCGCCACTGGTACCCTATCTGGACTACATGTTGATCCGGCACCGCGGGCGGGGACGCGTAGCGGTGAATATCGGCGGGATCGCGAATTTGACGGCCATTCCTCCGAACACGAGTACGGATCGAGTGATCGCCTTCGACACTGGTCCGGGCAACATGGTGATCGACCAGCTGGTCACGCGAATCACGCAGGGCGGGCAGACGTTCGACCGCGATGGCACGATAGCGGCAACCGGCGAAATCGATGCGAAGCTATTGGCGAAGCTTCTGCGGGACAAGTATTTCCGCCAGAGGCCGCCGAAGACAGCCGGCCGCGAGCAATACGGTCCGGAGTTTGTCACGAAGCTTCTCGATACGGAGCTGAGCAGCGAAGATTTAATCGCCACGGCGACGGCGCTGACGGCTGAGAGCATCGCGCTCGGGGTGCGGAATTTCGTTTTACCCGAGATGCGGGTGGATGAAATCTTTGTCTCGGGCGGTGGCACGCACAACCCCACGTTGATGCAGATGCTGAGCAAGGCGATGGATCCCATCCCGGTGAAAGAGACCACGGAAGTGGGCCTGGACGTCGACGCGAAGGAAGCGATCGCATTCGCTGTAATGGCGTACGAGACGGCGCACTCGCGTCCCTCAAATGTTCCTATGGCGACGGGCGCCAAACGGTCTGTTGTAATGGGGAAACTGACACAGAATGGCGGATCGCGCAATGGCGAATCGAACGGCGCTGCGAGCATTAACGGAACAGCACGCAATGGAGCGGCGCGGAACCTGAGCGGGACTGCAACCCATAAAGCGAAAGCAACGCGCGCGACCAAAGTGAATCGACCGGCTGTAGCAGCGAAGGCGAAGGCCGCGGCGCGATAAACGGCCAGCCATCACTCGCCTATTTTTCTCTCGGCTTCTGCGTCCAGCAAGTGCAGAATGACGCGCAGAGGCATGCCTGAAAACTCAATATTGTCCTCGATATCGGCACGAAGATCGAGCAGGGCCCGTTCGAGCAGATAGGAATGGAGCAGGACCTCCTGGTCGGCTTGAGAAGAAGGAAGATAGGACGCGTCTTTCGCGGTAGCCCAATAGCCGCGGATAAAAGCGGCGCTGACGTGCGAATACCAGAAGCGCCCCCATCTTGCTAAGGCCTGACGGGTCATGGTATCGTTTCTTTCACCTGCGACCATCTGCCGCGCAGCCGACTGCGCGGCATAGCCGAAAGACACAAGCATGCTGGCGACATCGCGAAGAGGGCAGCGCTTAATACGCCGCTCGCTGATGTGTTGAGAGGGCTCACCTTCAAAATCGAACATCACGACGTCGCCTTCCGTGACCAGCAGATGGCCCAGGTGGAGACGTCCATGGAAACGCGTACGCTGTGATTTAATGCGCCGCTCGAAAATCGCGCGAAATTTCGCGAGAATAGCATTTTCCTGTTCCAGAACGCGGGCCGCAAGCACTCGAACATCTTCTTTCATATCGGCATAGCGCTGGCGTATAAACTCAAGGCGCCGGCTGGTGAGTCCCATGTAGCCGTGGTAGAGGCTCTGGCGATAGAAGTCGTTGAAGGTCTCTGGCGCAAAGGCAGGGTCGGAAGAATAGCGCGCTAAAAGGAGATGTAACTCAGCGACTCGCTGACCCATGACCTCGGCGAGAGAGAGATAAGGTCCGACCAGTTCGGTTGCAAGCGATGGAGGCGGCGAAAGCGCAAAACTCAGCGCGTAGAAATTGGTTGGGGCCGATTTTTGGACATCCAATTTTGAAGTTTGTGGCTGGCGCACGCGTTGGAGATAGCTGGCCATGTGGGCGCGGGTATGCTGCCAGGCATCACCAAAGTTTGGAACAAAGCCATGCAGAACCGCTACCGTGATGGCAGTGCCGGACTGTGGTTGGAATCCGAGAGAACCCGCGAAAGGCGCAGCATAGGGGAACGGTTGCGGCTGCTGATCAGTGAGAAATTGGCCCATTTCGACGCCCGGATGTACGCCGGGCTCGACGAGCCGCAGGAGCTTGAGCACGAAGCGATCGCCGAATCGGATGGAGGTATTAACTTCCGCTGAATTCAGAAGCGCGGGCTCGAGATCCGGATGCGTGGGGCCCCAGAGGCGACGGAATTGCCGGTTTCGCTGGCCCACCAGCACGCCGCCTTCGCCAGTGAACCGTTTACGGCGAGCGAATGCTTCAAGCAGCGACGTGCAGAATTCATCGCTGGCGGTTGCGCTGTATAGAAACGCTCGCGAGCCATCAGAGGCGCGGATTTCGGCCATAACCGCGTCGGGCTGCTCTTCCTGGATAATCTGTGCCTCATCGCCGCGAGCAGAGCCGATGGAAAGCAGATAAGTTTCCGGATCCCCACTGGTGTACTCGACTCGAATAAACAGAATAAAAAACCGATCGGCTACGACGGGAATGACTTCCGTGATTTCGGTTAAACGAGAGCGGCGATCCTTGGCTCGAAACCAGCGACGAGATAGAAGGAATCTCGGCAGAATAGCGGCGATATTTGCGCGATTGGCAGGTTCCCACATATCGGCGAGCGCAGGGACCGCGACAACCGGAAGTTCGAGCTGTCGAGCTTCAACAGAAGGGGCGGCGATGGTCACGGGAATGGCTCGCTGCTCGAGAGAAAACCAGAAAAAGGAGTTGGGACCCAGCGTGAGCGGATAGTAACTTTCACCGACGATGGGAAAATCCGTCCGCCCTAACATTTCCACGGGAGTGTAGCCGCGGTATTTGTGCAAATCGAGCTCAACGGCCTGCGCGAACCGGGATAAGTTCGCCACTACCAGGAGGGTCTCCTCCTGATAGCGCCTGAAGTAGGCGAGGACATGCGGGTTCGAGGGCTGAAGGAAATCGAGCGAGCCGCGGCCGAACGCCTTGTATTGTTTGCGCAAGGCGATGAGGCGCTTGGTCCAATTGAGAAGAGAGTGTGGATTCTCCTGCTGCGATTCCACATTGATGGATTCGTACTGATAGGCGGGATCGATGTTGACCGGCAGATATAGTTTCTGGGGATTGGCGGTCGAGAAACCGGCGTTGCGATCGGGGTTCCACTGCATTGGCGTGCGCACGCCGTTGCGATCTCCGAGATAAACGTTGTCGCCCATGCCGATCTCGTCGCCGTAATAGATAACGGGCGTGCCTGGCAAGGAAAACAAAAGCGCGTTCATGACTTCAATGCGCGGGCGGTCATTGCCGAGCAAGGGAGCGAGACGGCGGCGGATGCCGAGATTGATGCGGGCGCGCTGATCGGAAGCGTACACGCGATACATGTAGTCGCGCTCTTCGTCGGTGACCATCTCGAGCGTCAGCTCGTCATGGTTGCGAAGAAACATGGCCCACTGGCAGGTCTCAGGAATCTGCGGAGTATGTCTCAAGATATCGACGATGGGCAGACGATCCTCGAGCCGCAAGGCCATAAACAGCCGCGGCATCAGGGGGAAATGGAACGACATATGGCATTCGTCTCCATTCCCGAAATAGGCGATGGCATCCTCTGGCCACATGTTGGCTTCCGCGAGAAGCATACGATTGGGATGCGTGGAATCCAGATGCTGCCGAAGCTCCTTCAAGAAGCCGTGGGTCTCGGGCAGATTTTCACAACTCGTACCTTCGCGTTCATACAAATAAGGAATGGCGTCCAGGCGGAAGCCGTCCACTCCGATTGCCGCCCAGAAATCGAGCGTGTGCATTACTGCGCGGCGGACCAGCGGACTATCGAAGTTCAAATCCGGCTGGTGCGAATAGAAGCGATGCCAGTAATAAGCTTTGGCCTCCGGATCCCAGGTCCAGTTGGAGGGTTCGAAATCCTTGAAGATGATGCGCGTGCCGGCGTATTTTTCGGGAGTATCGCTCCAGACATAGAAGTCCCGCCAGCGCGAGCCCGGTTCGGCTTTGCGCGATCGCTTGAACCATTCGTGTTGGTCGGAGGTGTGATTGACGACAAGCTCGGTGATTACGCGCAGGCCGCGCCGGTGAGCTTCTCTTAGAAAATTTTGGAAATCGCGCAAGGTTCCATAAGCGGGATGGACGGTGCGGAAATCGGAGATGTCATAGCCATCGTCTTTCCAAGGAGAGGGAAAGAAGGGCAACAGCCAGATGGCAGTGATGCCTAGGTCTTCAAGATAGTCGAGCTTTTCGGCGAGGCCGCGGAAATCTCCCATCCCATCCGCGTTGCTGTCGGAAAAAGCTCGAACATGTACTTCATAAATGATTGCGTCTTTGTACCAAAGTGGGTCATCTTCCAGCCCGCTGAGAAATTGCGAGTGAGGCATGCGGTTTTGCGCGATTTAGGCACTCGAGGACTTGCCCGACAGCCTGGACGTCCGGCAGCCAATATTGCGCCGCGGTGTTCGTGGGCTCCCCGACTTTGATAGTAATCCCTTCGGGAATGGCAACGAACGCATCTTCGTCGGTAACGTCGTCGCCGATGTAGATAGGAAGCGAAGCGGGCGGCAAAATCTCACCGGCGATCCATTTAACGGCACGGCCCTTATTCCACCCAACCTGCGGCTGCACATCCAGCACCAGCTTTCCTTCCCGGCAGCCAAACGAACGCGATCTCCCCACTGTGCTAACCGTAACGTTACGCACCCAATCGTGCAGATGCTCAATGACACGGCGGAAATGTACGCTCACGGTGAGCCCTTTGTCTTCGATCTCCAAACCCTCGGTATCGCTGAGGGCGAGTTTGAGTTGCAGTGCCAAACAGCGCAGCTCGCGGCGCAATGTTTCAGCTTTGGGCTCGCGGAACCGAACTGAATCGGATTCGATTTCGAGCCCGTGATTTCCCACGTAGATCACGTTGCTCAACCCGGCTCGTATGCGGACGTCTTTTAATGCGCGGCCGCTGACGATTGACACCGTAAAATCCGGGCGCGCGATAAGGGGCTTGAGGAGAGTCCGGATCTCCAGATCAAGCTCGGCATTGCCCGGCTTCTCGACGATCCGGGAGATAGTGCCGTCAAAATCCAAAAATAAACCAATGTGAGCCGCCGACGCGACACGCTGCTCGAGAGCATCCAAATTGCGGAGTAGCGCAAGGGGATGAAGAACCTGCGCAGCGGTCATACGGCGACTCCCAGTGCGGAGCGAAATGCCGCGCGCGGCGAGGCGAACTCCGGCTCTTGATCGGCATTTTCCGGAAGATCGATCTTTGCTAACTGGGACAGCAATTTTCCGGCCCAGCGGTAAACATTGTTCTGCTGTACAGTTTCACGCATCCTTCGCATGCGCCTGCCGCGCTCCTGGGGATCCATTTGAAGTGCGGTGTGTAGCGCGTCGGCGCCTTCCTCGATCGAGAATGGATTGATCTGGAGGGCATCCTTCAACTCGCGAGCCGCTCCGGTAAACTTGCTCAGTACCAATACACCATCTTCGTCTACGCGGCTTGCGGCGAATTCCTTGGCCACAAGATTCATCCCGTCATGCAAAGAAGCGACGACACAGAAATCAGCGAGACGATGGAGCGCAATCATCTCAGGCTGGCTGTAATAGCGCTTCAGAAGAACGATGGGTTTCCACGAAGCGCTTCCCCAGCGGAGGTTGATCTGGGCAGTCAGAGCATCGACCTCTTGTTCGAGCTGCCGGTACGCGGGCAGATTGGATCGGCTGGGGACGGCGATTTGAGCAAACACGAGCTTGCCCCTATACGCGGGATGCTGTTCCAGCAGACGATCAAGAAAACGCAGGCGCTCCGGGATTCCCTTGGTGTAGTCAAGACGATCGATACCGATGCCCAGGAATTTGCCAGATCCTGCAAGCTCCCTATGCCAGCGCCGCATATGGATTGCGACCGCATCTGAATTCGCCATCTCAACCTGCTCATCGAAATCGATACCGATGGGGAAGGGACGGACGAGAGTGGAATCGCCTCCGCGACATATTTCCGAACCGGCGTGATCGATGCGGGCTTCCAGCGAACAGTCAACCGTGTTGAGAAAGTTCCGGCAGTGATGCTGAAGATGGAAACCGAGCAGATGGTTTCCGAGCAGTCCGTCCAAGATCTCCTGCTGCCAGGGAAATGAGCTGAAGACCTCGGGATTGGGCCAGGGAATGTGCCAGAACTGAGCAATTACGAGATTCGACCGAGCGTTCCGCAACATTCGGGGAAGTAATGCGAAATGGTAGTCCTGGATAAAGACGATAGCCGGATCGTCGCCGGCCTCTTCTAAGACCGTGTCGGCGAAGCGCTGATTGATGCGACGATACATCTTCCAGTCGTCGGGATCGAATTCAGGACGGGTAAACGCTACGTGACAAAGCGGCCATAGACCTTGGTTGGACAGACCGGAATAATATCCTTCTTCCTCTCTTTGGGAAAGCCAAACCCGGCGGAGCGTGTACTCAGGGTACTCTGGCGGGACCGCAACACGATCAAAACGATCGACGGTTTGGCGATCGGCATCGCCGCTACCGTGGGCAATCCATAGGCCGCCTGACGCGCGCAGGACGGGGTCCAGAGCGGCGGCCATTCCGCTGGCAGGCTGAATACATTCGACGCGTCCGTCAACGCGGCGATGTTGAAAAGGCTCGCGGTTCGAAACAACGATCAAGCGATAGTCTTGGAGCTTAGTTTTGATGAACTCGGTAAGGGTGTTGCTCGTCCACACTTTGATTAAGCTCCTTTCATTCTCTCAGAGTTACGGGTTAGATGCTCGGGAAGTGGGAGAGTTTCGAAGGGAATTGGTGCCGGGCTGGTAAACAAAAGGCGAAACGTGCGGGCTAGATCCGTAATCGAAGAGTACGGAGGTCGAACAGTGTCTCTTCAAGATCTGCGAGAGAGTAAGATGATGTCCCATTTGCTCGATGCGCTCGAACGCGGGGAGGATATCGGCCACTATGGGCGACTTGTGTTCGTGATGGTAGGCCGCCATTTTCTATCGAACGAAGAGCTGGTGGAGCAGCTAACAAAGGATCCGGATTGCGATGAACAGAAGGCCACAGGCCTGATTTCCCAAGTTGAGGCGCGCGGATATAACCCGCCAAAGCGCGAACGCATCTTGGAGTGGATGAATGAACAGGACTTTCCGATCTGCCAGGAGCCGCAGGATCCGGGGGCATGCAACGTCTACAAGAATCTGGATTTTCCGCCGGAAGTCTACGAAAAAATTTCCGCTTACTATCAGGATGCAGCCTAATCCCCCATCATGAAGCTCTGCTATATCTGCCTATTCTTCTTGGCGCTTCCGCTTGCGGCGGCTGACCTACGCCTGGGCATTATCGGCACAGACACATCGCATGCGACTGCATTTACGCGCGTTCTCAATGACCCGAACTCACCGGATCACGTGCCCGGCGCGCGTGTGGTGGCGGCATATAAGGGTGGAAGTCCGGACATCGAAGAGAGTGCCAAGCGAGTGGACCAATACGCAGGCGAATTGAGGGACAAGTGGAGCGTGAGGTTTGTCGATTCAATCGCGAATCTATGTCCGCTGGTCGATGGCCTGCTTCTTGAAAGCGTGGACGGCCGCCCGCATTTGGCGCAGTTTCGTCAGGCCATCGCTTGCGGGAAACCTGTCTTCATCGACAAGCCGCTGGCATCCACACTCGCGGACGCCCGGGAAATTGCGCGCCTCGCGCGAGAGTCGAATATCCCGTGGTTCAGTTCTTCGTCACTGCGGTACAGCGCGGTTGCCGAGATGCGAAGTCCCGATGCCACGAGCGCAATTGTCTGGGCGCCTGGACCCACGGAGCCACATCACGAACTCGATCTTTCGTGGTATGGCATTCACGGAGTGGAAATGCTTTACACACTATTCGGAACCGGCTGCGTCGAAGTGAGTCGCATATCATCGCCTGATTCCGATGTCGTAACAGGCCGATGGAAGGACGGAAAGCTGGGCACCGTGCATTTGCAGCGTCCCTACGGAAAATATGGCGCGGTCGTGTTTCTCAAAGGTCAAAAACTGAACGTCAATCCTGACATACAGTTCAGCTACGTTCCTTTGGTGAAGCAAATTGTCACGTTCATGCAGACGAAGACCCCACCCGTACCGAATGACGAGACGCTCGAAATATTCGAGTTCATGGACGCGGCGCAGCGGAGTCTGGTGCAAGGTGGAAAAGCCGTCCAGCTTCCGCATACAACGGCGGGTTAGCGAGATAGGGGAGGTCTCAAAAGCTACAGCGGTGAGAGGAATTACATCACAGCAGCGAGCTCGCGCCAGGATTTGCCTTGCGATTCCGCGACGGCGGCATAGGTGATTTCACCTTGATACGTATTCACGCCTTCCTTAATTGCATTGCTCTCGTGGGAGGCGCGTTCGAGACCTTTGTCCGCTAGCGTAAGCAGGTAGGGAACCGTTGCGTTCGTAAGGCCGAAGGTGGAGGTGTGCGGAACAGCGGCAGGCATGTTCGAGACGCAATAATGGACGACGCCGTCAACGATGTAAACGGGATCGGTATGCGTGGTGGCATGCGCAGTCTCTACGCATCCGCCCTGGTCGATCGCGACGTCGACGATGACGGCTCCTTGCTTCATCCGGGAAACCATCTCGCGGCGCACTAATTTGGGAGCGGAGGCGCCGGGAATCAACACGGCCCCCACAACGAGATCTGCCTGTCGGACTGCTTCGCGGATCGTGTAGGTGTTGGAGGCAAGGGTGCGAATCGAGTTCGAGTAAATATCATCGAGCTCCCGCAGCCGGTTCAAATTGCGATCAATGATTGTAACGTTCGCGCCAAGTCCGCAAGCCATTTTCGCGGCATTGTGTCCTACGATACCGCCTCCAATGACTGCAACATTGGCAGGCGCAACGCCGGGAATGCCACCGAGGAGAATTCCACGGCCGCCGTTGGGACGTTCCAAGTATTGAGCGCCGACCTGGACGGCCATACGACCGGCGACCTCGCTCATCGGAGTAAGCAGTGGCAGCGAGTTGTCAGGCTCACGAATGGTCTCATAGGCGACGGAATTCACTCGCGATTTCACCAACGCTTCGGTAAGTTCCGGAAGCGGCGCCAAATGAAGGTATGTAAACAGGATCAGCCCGGGGCGAAAGAATTGAAATTCCGACCGCTGCGGCTCTTTAACTTTGACGATGAGATCGGATTTGCTCCAGACCTCGGCGGCGGCGTGGACGATAATGGCGCCTGCTTCGGCGTACTCGTCATCAGGAATTGAACTCCCGACGCCTGCGTCAGCCTCGACCAAAACTTCATGTCCATGCTCACGCAAAGCGGTAACCATGCTCGGCACGCAGCCGACGCGGGTCTCATGATCTTTAATTTCTTTGGGTACACCGATAACCACGGGCGATCTCCTTATTCGTATTTTGGCGTGGGTACTTCAGAAGAGTCCCGGAGGGCGGCGTGGGGACGCAGGGGCGGAGCCGGGCGGCGGTTCAGAAACGGGAGCGGGAGGGGGCTGACCAACTGGAACAGAAGCTGCGGCTGGCGAGCCCACCGGCGTTACAGCTCTACCGTCGTGCTTGGGGCCGAGACCTAGGCCCATCAGCGTCAGCGCGGTAATTTTGCCGTCATTGGGAAGCTTCTGATCGGCCTGGAAACGCTGAAGCGCGTCAACCGAATCGTCTCCCCATTGACCGTTTACTTGACCCTTGAAATAGCCCTTGTCCGCCAGCGCTTTTTGGATCTCCTGGTATCGCTCGGGATTGGGGTGTAACTGATAGCTGGGCTTAGGGGTGCGGGCCGACCGACGCTTGCCACTATGGCTTGCGTTGACCGATGCCGTTTTTGATGCCTTAGCCGGCGGTGATTTCGTCTTTGCGGGTGGATCAGCCAGCGATAGCGCTACTGCGAGTTCCAGCAGCACGACGGCAGAAACCCATTTCATGGGGGAAAACCAAATGTTAGCACTGCGGAGGGTTCTTGCTCAATATCCCGTGGTATGATCGCCAGCTATGCGCACAGCCATCCGCCTGAAGCCGTGGCTGTTTATAGCGCTGCTCGCCGTACTGATAGGCGTAGTTCTCTTCGGGATCGATTATTACCGGCATCGCTTTGTGCGGTCCGATGCCGATATGTTGAGCTTGCTGCCGCAAGGCGACGCCACGCTCTTCTTCGCCAATGTGGCGGCTCTAAGGCACGCGGGGATGCTCGGCGTGTTCGCAGGGAGCAAACCGGCGGAAGACAAAGAGTACCAGGACTTCGTGCGGCAAACGCAATTCGACTACACGAGAGATATTGATGCTGTCGCCGGAGCCGCGGACGGGAAACAAATCTTTTTCATCGTGCGCGGCCGTCTGGATTGGAGTAAGTTACGCGAATACGCTCTTTCGCATGGCGGCCGATGCGAGGGCAAGTTCTGCCGCATCCCGACCAGTAAAGTCGGCCAATGGGCTTCTTTCGTTCCCATTCAGCCGGACGTGATGGCGTTGGCGGTTAGCGCGAACAGCTCAGCGGTCGAGGCGCTCGAACCTCCAGGGCACCCGCGTTCAGAACAGATTCCTGCCGACCCGGTTTGGGTGAAACCGTCACAAGCCTTGCTCAAGAATCCGCTCGCGCTACCGGTGGCAATGCGAATTTTTGCGATATCGCTGGAATCGGCAGGTCCCGTTGTGGTGTCGCTTGGTCCCGCGACGGGAAACGCCGGGGCGGTGTTCAATGTGAAGCTAACGGCGGAGTGCCCCATCGAGGCGACCGCCGAAGTTATCCGGAATCAATTGGAGATCCAGACCAAGATGTTGAAGTTGGAACTGGCGCGTGAGCATGCCCAACCGAATCCCGGCGATTTAACAGGGCTACTGACAGCGGGGACGTTTCAAGTGGTGGACAAGCACGTGATCGGGATTTGGCCCGTTCGCAAGGAGCTGCTGAACGCGCTCCAATAATTAGCCCTTGATCGTCTTTACCACCGCATCGGTAAATTCCTGCGTGGAGGCGCTGCCTCCCACATCGCCGGTCAGATACTTGCCCTCGCGATACACTGCTTCGACTGCATTTTGCAGTTTGTTCGCCGCCTCAGTTTCACGCAGGTGCGTGAGAAGCATCGCCGCGGAGAGCATCAATGCTGTGGGGTTCGCTTTGCCTTGACCGGCAATATCGGGGGCGCTGCCGTGTACCGCCTCGAAGACCGCGTGGGACTCGCCCATGTTCGCTCCAGGAACGATTCCGATACCTCCGACCAAGCCCGCAGCCAAGTCGGAGACGATGTCGCCATACAGGTTCGGAAGCAGCAAGATATCGAAAGTCTCGGGACGCATCACAAGCTGCATCGAAGCGTTATCCACGATGAGCTCTTTGTATTGAATATGCGGGAATTGTTTGGCCACCTCGCGGCAGCAGCGCAAGAAAAGGCCGTCAGCCAACTTCATGATGTTCGCTTTATGAATCGCCACCACATTCTTCCGGCCGTTCTTTTGCGCGTAATCGAACGCGTACCGCGCGATCCGTTCCGAGGCCGTGCGCGTGATCACTTTCAGACTTGTGACGACGTCTTTCACGATCTCGTGCTCCAATCCCGAATAGAGGTCTTCGGTGTTCTCGCGAAAGATGACCATGTCGATGCGAACGTCCTGGAAACGCGTCTTGATGCCGGGGAGTGTTCTGACCGGGCGCACATTTGCGAATAGATCGAGTGCCTTTCGGAGCGCGACGTTTACGCTTTGAAATCCTCCGGCAATCGGCGTTGTCACGGGCCCTTTCAGGCCCACCCGCGTCTCGTTCAAGGAATCGAGCAAGTATTGCGGCAGCGTCTTTCCCGCCTCGAGAATGATGGCTTCATTCAGTTCGGCCCGACGCCAGCAGATATCGACACCGGTGGCTTCAACCGCGCGAACAGTGGCTTGCGCTACTTCCGGACCGATGCCATCGCCGGGAATGAGAGTGCAATAGTGGGGCACATTCCGATTCTATTAGCGCGAAGGCTACAGCTCTCCTCTGCAAGAATGTTTGTGATGCCCCGGATGGAACGTGCGTTGCTGAGTGTCACTGACAAGAGTGGAATTGTCGAGTTCGCGAAAGAACTTCATGAAATGCGCGTTGAGCTAATTTCGACCGGAGGAACGGCAAAGCTTCTTCGCGACAGCGGTATCCCCGTGCGGGAAGTCGCCGAGATCACCGGTTTTCCTGAGATGCTCGATGGACGCGTGAAGACGATTCATCCACGGATTGCGGCCGGCATTCTTGCGATTCGCACGAATCCGGAGCACATGCGCGCTCTCGCGGAGCACGGCATACCGCCTATTCAGATGGTCGTCGTGAACTTGTACGAGTTTAATAAGTTCGCCAATAAGCCGGGCGTCTCGCGACAAGAATTGATCGAAAACATCGATATCGGCGGGCCGACAATGATTCGAGCTGCGGCTAAGAATTTTCAGGACGTCGCCGTGATTGTCTCGCCGGATCAATATCAACCGGTATTGAATGAGCTTCGAGGTAATCACGGTGAATTGACCGCTTCCACCCACTGGAGACTTGCGCAAGAGGCGTTCTCGCATACTGCCGCGTACGATGCGGCTGTCTCATCGCGCTTGCGTCAGATCGACGCCGAGGGAAAGACAAATCAAGAACAACTCCCGGCTGCTCTCCACATCACTGCCGCTCGCAAGAGCGCGCTTCGTTATGGCGAGAACCCGCATCAACAAGCGGCGCTGTACAGTCTCGATAATGCCGGCATCGCGCAGGCTGAACAGCTTCATGGTAAGGAATTGTCGTACAACAATCTCGTCGATCTGGATGCGGCATGGCAGCTTATACAAGAGTTTGACAACCCTGCGGCGGCGATCATCAAACACACCAATCCATGCGGTTGCGCGGAACAATCCAATCTTGCGGACGCGTATCGAATGGCATTGGATGCCGATCCCATTTCCGCATTTGGCGGCGTGTTGGCTTTCAATCGAGAACTCGACAAAGAGACCGCAGCCGAAGTTTCGAAGCTGTTCGTAGAGGCGATTGCCGCGCCCGCATTCTCCGGCGAAGCGCTTGCTACGCTGTCGAGCAAAAAGAATGTCCGCATCCTGCGCGTGAAATTTTCCGAAAAACCGGAGCTCGTGATTCGATCGATTTCGGGTGGCCTCCTGGCGCAAACTGCGGATACTGCGCGCCTGGACGTCTCCGCGCTTCAAGTAAAGAGCAGCCGGCCACCAACGCCAGAGGAAATGGAAGCGCTGCTCTTCGGCTGGAAGGTGTGCAAGCACGTGAAATCGAATGCCATCGTCTATGCGCGGCCAGGACAAACGGTCAGTGTGGGAGCTGGGCAAATGAGCCGGGTCGATAGCGTGAAGGTGGGGGCCATGAAGGCGATCCTGCCGCTTGCGGGAACCGTGATTGCTTCCGATGCTTTTTTCCCGTTCCCGGACGGCATTGAAGAAGCAGCGAAGCACGGCATTACGGCCGTGATTCAACCCGGAGGCTCGGTTCGGGACGAAGAAGTGATCGCGGCGGCTAATCTCTTGAACTTAGCGATGGTCTTTACCGGCGTGCGGCATTTCAGGCATTAATTGCCGTTCGTGACACGGGCGCCCAGTCCGCCGGGAGCGTACCTGATGGCAATAGCTGGCCTTTTTCCAAGTGGCGGATTGATTTTGCAAACTTTGCGGCGTGCGGGTCATGCGTGACGATCACAACAGTCTTACCGAACTCGCGATTCAGGCGCGTCAACATTGTGAGCACGTCTTCCGCGGCCGCGGCGTCGAGATTTCCGGTGGGCTCGTCGGCCAGAATCAGATCCGGGTCGGTAACAATGGCGCGCGCGATGGCAACCCGCTGTTCCTGACCGCCCGACAACTGTTTCGGCAGATGATCCAATCGGTCGCCAAGACCTACCAGCTTCAGGGCGGTCTCCGCGTGCTCGATGCGCTCCTTCTTCTTCAGCTTCGTGAGCTTCAGGGGCAGCTCGACATTTTCCAACGCCGTCAGCACGGGAATCAAGTTGAAAGACTGAAAGATGAAGCCGATGTGCTCATTGCGCCAGTGAGCGATTTGCTTGTCATTCATCTGCCGCAGATTCGAGCCCAGCACCTCAATGTCTCCATCGGTGGGCTTATCCATGGCCGCGATTAGATGAAGAAGCGTAGACTTACCCGACCCTGAGGGTCCCATCAGCGCTATAAAATCGCCCCGGCGAATGTCGATATCCACTTCGTCGAGCGCGATTACGTGAAACTCGTCGCGTACGTACTCTTTGCTTAATCTGCGCGTGCTGACTATCGTCTCGCTCATCCGATCTCCCTAAAGGTTTTCTATTTCACCTCGACCCGCTGTCCATCTTTCAATGTGGCGAGAGGGCTTACAATGAGGTCCTCTCCGCCAATCAATCCGCTCTCGATCAGTATGCCCTTATCCGACGTGCCGCCAGTGGTCACAGGCCGCTTCCGCGCATGTCCGTTCACGACAACGAAAACGCTGCCATTCTGTACTGCACCCGCTGGAATCACGACCACGCGTTTTGGCTCCGCTGCCGATTCCGGTTTCGCGTCGTTGTAGAAAGAAACCGTCGCATTCATGTCGGGCCGCAGATACCCGTCGGGATCCAGGACTCTCACCTTTACTTGAACGGTTGCTTTGGCGCGATCCGCTTCGGGTGAGACCTGCTCGATGATCCCTTGATATTTCCTGTCAGGATATGCATCCGTCGTGATAACGCCCTTCTGGCGCGGGCCCAATTTGGGAAAGTCGTTCTGGCTGATATCCAATTCCACCTGCAGATCATTCAGGTCAGCCATGGTGACCAGATAACCTTTCGCGCCCTTGTCGCCTACGAATCCAGTGGTCACGAATTCGCCTTTCTCGACGTTACGATCGAGAATCGTTCCGGTCACCGGTGCTTTGATGACCGTATTATCGAGCTGAGTTTGCGCATAGTCCAGCGCGCCACGGGCTTGATCGATCTGTCCACGCACCTGCGCGATCTCTTCCTTTCTCGGTCCCAGAACCGAGAGGTCGAGCGTGCGCTGCAAGCTGGCGAACTTGGCTACATCGCCATCGTATTTCGCCTGCGCATCATCGAGAGACTGCTTGGCCAGCACGCCCTCTGTGACAAGCTGCTTCGTCCGGTCGAGCGAAGCTTTCGCATCAACCAAATCCGCCTTGGCTTCATCCGCGTCGGCTCTCGCCTTTGCGATCTCCTCCGGTCTCGATCCGTTTTGCAACTCGTCCAGTTTCGCCTGCAAATTCGCGAGCTGGCCCTGTTCTTGCAATAGCTGAGCACGGTATTCGTTATCTTCCAGGCGCACCAAGTCCTCGCCGGCCTTTACTTTGTCGCCTTTATCCACGCCGATCCAGGCAACTTTGCCGTTTACCTTTGAAGCGACCTCAATCTTATGTGCCGCGACAATGTAGCCCGTTGCGGTTAAAACGGCCTGCTCACCCGCCGCAGCGGCGCTCATCGGCGATTGCACCTGAACCACCTGCACAGGAGTTGCTGCATTGACCTTCTCGTATCCGAATACCGCGCCGATTGCAGCCGCGGCCAACACAATGGCGATGATGACAAATTTGAGGATCGGCTTGGGCTCGCGTGAGCGCCTGGCCGTTCTGTCTATCCGAAGACTCTTAAGCTCTGTTTCCATTTTTACGATCGAAATGACTGGCCGCGGAATTACACTTCGCGCAGCGCTGTCAAAATTTCCTTCTTAGCGGCTTGACGGGCAGGCAATAAGCCCCCGACCGCTCCCAAAATAAGCGAGAAAAGAATTCCAATTGCCATCACCTCAGGGCCAACACGGAAGTGAAAGGCTGTTTCACTGAAGGTGACAAAACTACCTACGTGTGTAGTCACGCCATTAAGGGGCAGAACAATGATGCACGCAATAATTCCGCCGACCAAGGAAAGCAGCAGCGATTCCCAAAAAAAGCTGAGCAGAATGCTTCCTCTTGTAAAGCCGAGAATCCTCAACGTGCCGACCTCTTTAGCGCGACGCGCAACCGCGGCATACATGGTGTTCATCGCCGTAAAACAACTGCCGATAGCCATGATGGCGCAGACAAAGAACCCCAGAAATTGGATGGGTGTCGCCCCGCTGGTCTGAGACGCGTAATATTCTTTTTCGCTCATGACGGTCTCGTTCAATCGCCGGTCGGCTTCGATCGACTTCGCGAGCGCCACTGCCGTCACTTCATCTGTAGCTTGTAACAGAGCCGAGCTGTAGGTGTCGGGCCGATTAAAATCCGATGCGACCTGATTGCCGTCGCCGAAGATCTCGCTGTTGACTGCGCTCTCGCCGCCGTCCATGATGCCGACGACGGTCCACATGCCTTTGCCGAACTTGAGCTGCTTTCCCAGTTGCGCTTTGTCCGAGCGCTTCGCAAGAAATTTTCCCACCACGATTTCACGATGTCCGGGCTGGAACCAGCGGCCGGAGACGAGTTTGAGCTTTCTCATTTGAACCCCGCGTAACGATAAGCCGCGCAAGCTGATGCTCGCCCCTTTCGGGTTGTCGTATGTCGGGAGTCCGATGATCGAAACTACTTCGAGCGATGCGATCGGCTGTCCGTCGGGTCCCGTCGCGATGCCAGGGAAGCTCTTAATTGTCTGGAACTGTTCTTGAGTCACCAAACTGGTGAGTTCGGCATTGCCACCCTTCCGCAACACGAGCACGTGCAGCGGATCGCCCGTTGCCGCAAAGGCGGAATGAAGTCCAGAGACCAGCGCCAATACCGCCAACAGGACCGCCACGGTCATTGCGATACCCACCGCGGTCATCAGTGTGGTGGTCTTGCGAACCACCAGATTGCGAATGTTATATGAAAGTGGAACCGCCATAATTCAATCCGTTTAGCCGCTGTATCGCAGGGAATCCACTATGTTGGTGCGCGCCGCGTTCCACCCTGGAACAATCGAGCCGATCAAACCGGTCAAAGCCGCCACACCCAATGCGAACAATACGGTGCCGGGCGTCATGGACAATCCGTGCAGCTGCCCCATGAATGCCTCGCCCGCCTTTCCCACGATGATCGCCAAAAAGTTAGCGATCACTAGACCAATGACACCCCCGATCAGCGCAATCGTAATAGATTCGCCGACAATAATGCCCAGAATCGCCTGATTCGTGAATCCGAGTGTCTTCAGCACGCCAACCTCTCCAATGCGCTCCCGCACGGACATCGCCATGGTGTTGCCGGAGACCAGCAGGATCGTGAAAGTGACCGCCGCGCAAACGCTCAGCAGGAACAGCTTGATATTTCCGATGAGTGAGACAAAAGTGAGCGCGAACTGCTGTTCCGATTCGGTCTTAGTGGTAGGGGTCGAGTTCGCGAACATGTCGTCGACCGCGTTTGCTATGCGCGGGACGTCCTCGGGGCTGTCGGCCAGGATTGCCACGGTGCTGTTCCAGTTGCGCCGGGCGAGCGGCAGCGCATCGCGCAGGTAATCGAGGTTGAAGAAAAGAGATTGATGCGCGTCCGGATCGTCAAAGATGCCCCGCAACGTCAGTTCCAGATTAACGGGATAAATGTCGCCTACAAGCGTGATGCGGTCTCCCAATTTCCAGTGAAGTCTGTCTGCTATATCCCGAGACACTACGCAGGCAGTGCGCTGCGTAAGGAACGCACGCCTCTGATCCTCGGGCATTTGCAGCTCGGTGCGAATCGCTAGAAACGCCTTGGGTTCGACACCGAAGCGCGCGAAAAAATTATTGCGATCACGATTGTCCTTATAAGTGCCGCCAAACCAGTTCCAGGCGGATACCTCCTTTACGCCCGGAATGGTGCGGATTTTTTGTTCATAGGCAACGGGAATCGGCTGAGCTATGGAAACGCCATGCCGGACAATGAGGCGCAGAGCTTGGCCAGGGGTTGCCTCGCTGAAAAAGATAGCGTGGTAAACGGCGATCAAGACACCTAAAAGGCAGAGCGAAGCGGCCAGGCTGGAAATCGTGAGTAGGCTTCGACGCCGGTTGCGCAGGCTATTCTTAAAGGCTAAAGAGAAGTAACGGAACATGTTGCTCCCATGGAGTCAGGGTACCAATTAGGAGTACGAATCAGTGGTCACTCCGGTTCAACCGACTTCTCATGAGCGCTGGGCGGAATTGGACCAAAGGTTCATGCAACTGGCGCTCGATCTGGCGCGCAGGGCTGAAGCCGCCGGTGAGATACCGGTGGGCGCGGTGCTCGTATATGAAGGGACGAGTATCGGCGAAGGCTGGAACCGCCCGATCTCTGCCAGCGATCCGACTTCACATGCCGAGATGGAGGCTTTGCGCCACGCTGCTGCGCAAATCGGCAATTACCGCCTGCCTGGAAGCACTCTGTACGTAACATTGGAACCTTGTCGTGATGTGCACGGGCGCAATTCTCATCGCTCGTGTGGAGCGATTAGTATTTGCGGCGCGCGATCTCCGTTTCGGCGCGGTGAGGAGCAAGTTTCAACTTGCGGATTCAGATGTGCTGAATCATCAGGTTCGAGTGGAAGAAGGGCTGATGGCCTCCGCCGCTGCCGAGATGCTGTCCACATTTTTTCGTAGAAGACGCGCGATAAAACGATCAGAGAAATAAGAAAGGGCCAGGTTTTAAGCCCGGCCCTCGCGAATTACACGTGCTCTTTTTTCGATTATGCAGCCCGTTTGAGCGGGAACTTTGGAATTGCTTTAGGTTTCGGAGCGTCTTCGGTTTCGACCGGGAAGAGACACGACGTGATCACGCGCGCCGAAGAACCGCATCGCGACATCATATCTGGACGATATCATCGGCCAAGTCCCTGGCTGCGACTAACGATCTCGATCAGCTCGAAGGTGCGCGTCCGCGGTTTCGCAGTGCCTTGTGGAGGATTGGCGGGCGCTTCCGGAAGCCGGATGAGGCGCGCAAATTTATAGATTTTCCAGAGGCAGACGAACTTGACGGCATCGATGATACAGATGATGACATTGAGAATCAGTACGCCGTACGCGATGTGAACCCACCAGGCCCCTGTCACGCGGCCCTCTTGAGTGGGAACTTAGGAATCGGCTATAGCCTTGGGAGCGTCTTCAGTCTCGACCGGGAAGAGAGACGACGTGATCACGCGCACCTTGCCCGTGCTATTGAAATACTCATCCAGAGGGAATAGAGCGTGAGGCTCAAGTTCACGAAACGTGCGGCCCATGGTCTCTTCAATGCGGTACACGTCATGAAAAAAGGTTCCGCGGTCCATTTCTAGTTTTCGGCAGCACAATTTCCAGTCGGCCCCGAGCAGGAAATGGTACTTGAAGATCTCATATTCTCGATCATCCAAGGTCCGCCGACTTACAAGACAGAAATCCGCTACATACTCTTCATCCTTAAGCCCCCAAACGGACCTTCTCTGGCGGCCGGGATTCGCTTCTAGTGAAACGCGGCTGATGTGCTTCTCCTTGGAAGCACACTGCCGAAATCGCGCAAAACAAGCGCGGAAAATTGTGCGGAACACACAATTGCACGGGGCCGACGCCCCTGCCCGCCCAGCTCGCAGGCCAAGACCGTAACAATAGGTGCATGACTGCTGAGCTAGGGCGAGAGTTTCTGAACGAGACCATTCCATTCTTTCCTCCACTTTCCTTCTGAGTCTTATCTGAGTCTTAAGTGCTTTGCTTGACACGTTAAGAAATAACTTACTTTTGAACTATTAATTGTGGCTAGGGTTCTCACCAGGCGCACACGTTTGCAGGATAAATGGAAGAAATTAGGGAATATACTAGCTTATGACCTATAATTATCCAGGGTTTAAAGCGTTGCGATTTATTGAAACGTTTTCCAAATATTTGGCAGACATAATTCACCATGGAATCATCTATCATTCACGATAAGGTCACTTTCAACAGTCTGCGTACTCGATTAATTGAGCTTGTAAACGCCCGGATTGACGGCGGCCACGTCTCGGAGCGCGGCCTATCGAGAATTTTGGGCCTTTCCCAGTCACAGGTCCATAATGTGTTGAAAGGGGCAAGAAAACTGCAGCCGGAGTTAGCGGATCGGCTGATGGTTAAATTTAGCCTTACGATTCTGGATCTACTTGAGAATGGCGAGCTGGATTTGTCTGCGGGCGTTGAAATTAGAAAACAACCTGGTAGGGCAAAGGCAATCGCCACCAAGGTAAAGAGCGCGTAGATCAATGCGGAAATTAGGACCACATAATTAATCCTATTTATGCTGTAAGTTAATATTTTTATCTCGCCTTATTTATGGCTCAGTAAAATCCTATTTAACTCCTGAAATAGCCAAAACCAATTCCTGCTTTTCCCTGTTTCAAATTGGCGCATTTGTGCCGCTTTGGAACCCAATCGGAAACACGCTTAGACCTCGACCTCATTAGCAGCGTAGGGCGGCCCCGGTTCGGGCGCGCGGATCCAGACCTCCGTGTAAGCCCTAAACTACTCCAATCTCAAGACTTAGCCGAGTATTGAGTCAAGCGCGCGGTTTCAATTCCCGCATTCTCTTGCACCTGGCTGAATAGGTGCCTTTCCCAAGGTGAAGACTGAAACACCCCAAAGCCTTCAACCAGGAGACGCCCGATGCACGCTGCCGCAAGCAAGACCGCTCTTTCAAAGAGCTCATGCAAGATAGACAATTCCAAGCGCGATCAGCTGATTCTCGAACACCTTCCGCTGGTTACCGCAATCGCGGCGCACATTCAGAGGTCGCTTCCTGTTCACGTAGAACTGGACGATCTGGTTCACGCCGGCGTCATGGGCCTTTTCGATGCAGCTACCAAGTACCAGGAGGACAAAGACGTTGCATTCCCGAGTTACGCGAAACACCGGATCAGGGGCGCTATTCTCGATGATCTGCGCCAACTTGATTGGGCCTCACGCGATTTGCGCAAGCGTTATAAGCAAATGGAGGCGGTTACGCGCGACCTGACGTTTAAGCTTGGGCGCGCGCCAACGCAACCCGAGGTCGCCAATGCTATGGGCCTGACTTCCCGGCGGTGGCAGACACTTATGGTGGACTTCCGCTCGTTGGGTCTCGCGGCAACGCAGCTCCGCGCCGTGGAACGCGATGGTCAGCCAATTTATGAAGCGCCGGACGCGCCGGCCAGATGCCCCGACCGGGTGTTTGCGCGCTCAGAAATGCGTGAAAAGCTGGGCTCGGCGATGAAAACTCTTCCAGAGCGGTACAAGCAGGTGGTCGAGCTTTATTATGAACGCGATTTAACTATGAAGCAGATTGGCGGCTTACTCGGCGTAAACGAAAGCCGGGTTTCACAGATACATAAATCCGCGCTGGAGCGCATGCAGAGTGCACTGAGCGGCAGCGGCATTCATTCGGCCGCGGCGTTTTGACTTCAACCGTCCTCCTATTGCACTGTCAGCCGGTATGGCAGAATTCGCAACACTCCACCTCTCAGGAGAGCTTGGCTGGGAAGGCCCGGTAAAATGTTGCGGATCTTACTGTCGGCGATTGCTGCCTCGAAGGCATCGGGCGATGAGTTGGTGAGAATGTCAATCAGGCTTCTTCGCGGCGGGAAGGTGATGAGGTTGGTCTCGCCACCTGCGCTCAGCTTTGCTCGTTGGCGGACCAGCGCTATGGCTTGGTCCAATCCACCAAGCTCATCGACGAGCCCGTTTTGGCGAGCTTGCGCACCCATCCAGACTCGCCCCTGCGCAATTGGATCAATCTGGTCATAGGTCTTCTTCCGTGCGGCCGCCACCTTACTGACAAACGATTTATAAGTCGATTCTATGGAGTCGTGAAGCTTCTGGCGGGCCGCATCGGAGAGCGGCAGATATTCCGAATCCATATCCGCCAACTTGCCCCGGGTGATGGTGTCTTCCTGAATTCCGAGCTTGTCATACAACCCGTGCAGGTTCGGCCTGACGTAGAGAACGCCGATCGAGCCCGTAATCGTATCCGGATAGGAAATAACCGGGTCGCCGGTCATGGAAATAAAATAACCTCCTGAAGCTGCCAGATCGGACATGGAGATCACCAGCGGCTTCGCAGCGCTCAGCAGTTTTAACTCGTGCAAGATCTCGTCCGACGCCACGGCGTCACCGCCGGGCGAATCAACACGCAAAATCGCGCCTTTTATGCTGTGATCGTTCCGGACCTGGCGAATTATTTTCGCAAAAGCGCCAGAGGCGATCACCTCGTCACTCCCGAATGAGCTATTCGGATCGCCCCTGATGATATCGCCCTCGCCGACAAGCACCGCGATGCGATCGCCCCTACCCGGAACCCCGCGGAAATAGCTTCGGATGTTTACTTTGTTCAGCTCACTGGCTCCGACCCTTTTCTTAAGTTCTGAAAACACCTGGTCCTCATAGCCGAGTTCGTCAACTAAGCCGACCGCCTTCGCCTGAGACGCGATAAATGGGCCGAGATCGATCAACGCCTTCACATCGTCGGAACTCTTATGGCGGCCCTGCCCCACCCTCGAGCAGAAATCTCCGTAAATTTGGTCCAATACCTGGCCCAGTACCTCACGCGTTTCCGGTGACATGTTGGTGCGCGTGAAGAGGTCGCCTGCGTCTTTATACTGGCCGACGTGGTCCACTTGGACGCCAATCCCAAGCTTGTCGAGGGTGTTCTTGAAATACATTTCTCCGAGACGAAAGCCCTTTACGTCGAGCAGGTCGTCCGGTGAGAGAAAGATCTTGTCCGCTACCGAGGCAAGATAGTATTCGCGCGAACCTGCGCCCTGCAACAACGCGTAAACAGGTTTACCCGATTTCTTGAAGTCGGCTAACTCCTGGCGCACCTCTTCCAGCTTTCCCCAGCCCGCCAGAAGATTATGCGGCTGAAGCATAACGGCTTTGATACGGTTATCAGTCGCAGCCTGGCGAAGCGAAGCCCACAGATCACGCACTGTCGGGGCGCTCTGCGCCTGGATGAAGGGAATTGGAATGTCGACTGGCGCCGCCTCAGGAAGGTTCCCATCGAGAGCAAGTACCAGCACCGAATTCGCGGCTATGGTGGGCTGCTTCGTAGCAAACAGGCGCCCCACCGCGAGGGCAATGATAAGGATTCCGCCTACTGCGACGACTAAGCCAACCAGCACACCTAATAAGAATTTCCACATGTCTCGCTAACCATTTCTCCCAATGGAAGCGTAGCAAGTTCGTGGGATGCGGGTGTGGCTATTGACTGATACGGACGCCGACATGGACGCCGATTAGCCCTTTTTCGACCGCATATTCGATCAGGCTGGCGCGATTGTGGATATCGAGCTTGCGCATCAGATTAAGCTTGTGCGCTTCTACGGTTTTGACACTCAGCAAGAGCTCGGAAGCAACTTCCCGCACCGTGCGGCCTTCGGCCAAAAGCCTTATCACTTCCTGCTCCCGAGGAGTAAGAACAGCGCCTCGCGTATACGCCTGGTTTGAAACGGCAAGAGCCCGGAGATCGGGTATTATTCTTGACAATGCCTGCGGATTTTGGTCTTCGGCGACTGCGATTTGCCGAATTCCAGCGACAAGTTGCGCCGGCGTGCTGCTTTTCAGCATGTATCCACGACCACCAGCGGCAATCGCCAATTCGAGTTGCTCAGGGCCATCATCTTGAGTCAGAAACAGGATTGCCATGGAAGGCTGGGCTTGGCGAATCGAAAATGCGGCTTGCTGCCCGTCCGCCTTAACCAGTGCTAAGTCCATCACCAAAACATCCGGTGCTGATAACCGCACCTTGGTTAGGGCCTCGGCCGCATTGGCGGCTTCATCCACAACTTGGAGATCGCTCTCGCCCGACAGCAGCGCTCGCACTCCCCGTCGAAACAGCAGATGGCCGTCCGCAATTAAAATTTGGTTGATTAGTTTACCGCGTCCCAAGTCGTTTCTTCCGATCACTTACCCTTATCGGCAGAAACGCGCGGAAGTCTTTAGGAAAGAAACGCTGCGATGACACCTGACGGATGAATCGTCTACCCCGCAGTCTTGCCCGGCTGATGCGATCTATAAGCACCGATCGCAATCTCCAGTAGCCTGATACTCTCATTGTCGTCGGTTTCTTTAGCGCGATCTAACGCGGTATGGCCCGCGCGGTCCCGCAGCGTGGGATTCGCTCCCCGTCTTAAGAGAAGTTCCACAGCGGCGGACCGTCCCATCGAGGCTGCCAGCATCAAAGGTGTTGCACCCGTTTCGCTTTCTCTGACGTCGATCCCCGCGCCCCGATCCAAAAGAAGACTGATAACGTCTGTGTTCCCGCCCAGCGCGGCATCATGCAGAGGCGTACCGCCGCTCTGGTTCAGAACATCCATCCGGGCTCCGCGCTCGATCAGCAGTTGCACCATTTTTTTCTGGCCCTTCAACGCTGCATCGTGCAAGTAACTCGACCCGCTTGCCGTCGGTATGTTGATGTCGAACCCGCTCTCAATGAGTGTCTTGGCAATCTCCGTCTGGCCGCGTAGTGTCGCGGACTCCATTGCTTCCTGTGCCGCCGCGTCGGATTCTTTCAGCCGCACTCCTAAGTGCAGCAAGGCGGCGACCGCTTTCCCGTTCTTGTAAGCAAGCGCCAGATCGAGCGGCGTCTGGCCCGACCGGTCACGCTGCATGGGATCGGCGCCCGCCTCTATCAACTCCAACACAAGGTTTGAGAATCCTTTAATGCATGCCTCGTGCAAGGGTCCTCGCCCATCCGCCGGGCGAACACGCCTCGGATCGGCTCCGTGCGCGATGAGCAAAGGCGCGATGGCCGCCTGACCGTGCAAAACCGCGCTATCTAGAGGTGTTTCTTCATTTGCATCTACAGCGGAGACATCCGCGTGAGCCGACAATAGCAGTTCGACTATTTCAGGATTACCGCGCCCCGCCGCCACATGAAGCACGCTTTGGCCATCGCGATACGGGATATCGACGCGAGCCCCGGCGGCGAGCAGCAGCTTCACTATTTCCGGTCTACTGGTAAGAACCGCATATTGCAGCGCGGTCGAGCCGGACTGTAAATGACTGGCATTCACATCGGCGGCGTGGGCCACAAGGAAACTTGCAATCCCCGCATTGCCGGACCAAGCCGCGTCAATCAGTGGCGTACTGCCCAAACTATCGCGTGCGTTTACATCCGCACCTGTTGCAATCAGCCGCTCGACCTCGTCGAGTTTGCCGGCTCGAACTGCGGCGTGCAGCGCATCAGCGGCAGACGAGACGGTTTGAAGAAAATCGTCATTTGCTAAGGCGGTATTGCTGAGGAGCGATGCTCCAGAACTCAGCCAGAAAAATAGGCCCAGCAGTGCCCGTGACTGGGACATGCCCACAGCGTAACACCAGGATTGTGAGAGAGTTCCCCGCGCTTCGGATCGTTATTTTTCGACTGCCGCTTTGGGGGTATCGGCGCTGACCTGTTTCACCACGGGTTTCGGCTGCACCGGGGGTGGTGCGGATGGTACTTTTTCACCGACGGAAGGAGCAGAGATATACTTGCTTAGCATTTTCTGAAATTCAGGCTTGCCAATTGCCCCTACCTTTTGTTCGGCGACCTTACCGTCCTTGAACAGCAGGAGCGTGGGAATGCCGCGAATTCCGTAACGGAATGCCGTTTGCTGGTTGGCGTCGACGTCTAACTTCCCGACCTTCACTTTGCCGGCGTACTCGGACGCCACTTGATCCACCGTCGGGCCCATCATGCGGCAGGGGCCACACCATTCGGCCCAAAAATCCACCAGGACGGGGATCTCCGAGCTGAGGACATCTGTATCAAAACTTGCGTCTGTAAAGGTCAGTGTATTGTCTCCGGCCATATCTTCTCCTATCGTTTGATGAAGTTTGCGCGAAATTGATTCAGACCTATTCCGGGTGCTTGCGTGCCCGGCTAGCCCATAACCCGGCGGTACAGACGAACGTATTCGGCCGCCGCGGCGGTCCACGAAAAGTTGCGCTGCATGGCACTATCCACCATCTCTCCCCATCGTGCAGTGCCGTACACCCGGAGCGCGGCGCGGATGCACTCGAGAAGCTCATAGGAATTGTCGCCCCGAAATTTGAACCCGGTGTCCGCGCCCACTGAATCGTCGAGTCCGCCCGTTGCGTGTACCACGGGCAATGTGCCGTACCGCATGCTATAGATCTGGTTCAATCCGCAAGGCTCATAGCGGCTCGGCATCAGGAACATGTCTGACCCGGCTTCGATGCGATGCGCCAAGCCATCGTCATAGCCGATCGTCACCGCAACTCTGTCCGGATACGCCGAGGCGAACCAGCGAAAGAAGGTTTCGATTCGCTGCTCCCCCGAGCCCAGCACAAGAAGTGACACATCTTCTGCCGCCAATTCGTGAGGTATCTGCATCAGCAGATCGAAACCTTTCTGAGCAGCGAATCGCGAAACAATCCCGATCAGGGGCTTATCGAAGCGATCTTCTGAAAGACCACCCTCAGCCAGTAACGCGCGTTTGCAAGCCTGTTTACCGCTTAGGTCTCCGCGATCGAAATTCTGACGGATGTGAGGATCGGTCGCCGGATCCCAGGAGCTGTAATCCGCTCCGTTCAGGATACCTTCAAGAGCATTGCTCCTGGCGCGCAGCAGCGTATCCAGACCGAACCCGAAGGCAGGGGTTTGTATCTCCTGTGCGTACCGCGGGCTGACGGTAGTAAGGATGTCGCTGAAGATCAACGCGCCTTTCAGGAGGTTGATATTGCCCCAAAATTCCAGCAGCTCGGGCCGAAAAAGCCGATCCGGCAAACCCAGATCTGCGAGTGCGGTTGGCGGGAACAGCCCCTGATATCCAAGATTGTGAATCGTAAAGACCGTTTTTATCCCCAAGTAAGCAGGATGGTAACTGTAGGTGTCGTTTAGAAGGACCGGGAGCAGCCCGGCTTGCCAGTCATGGCAGTGAATGATATCGGGCGTGAAGAGATGCCGGGCAACACCCAGCGCCGCGTGACAAAGCGCGCCAAAACGCAAGTGATTGTCCGGGTACTCGCGCCCACGCTCATCGTAGAGCCCATCGCGATCGTAAAGCTCCGGAATTTGTACAAAGAAATATCGAACGCCGTTCTGTTTCTCCTCGAGAATATTGGCCGAGTAACCGTGTGCGCCAACACTAAACGGCAGGCGATCATAGACCCGCTGGGGATTAGAGATTGCGGCTTTCCTGTATAACGGCAGGACCACGGCCGCTTCCTCGCCCTCCTCGACCAGCGCCTTGGGAAGCGCCCCTAGAACGTCCGCTAGCCCGCCGGTTTTCACGAAGGGCGCGGCTTCGGACGCAACCATCAGAATTCTCGCCACCTGCTGATTGTACTGAGCGGGCAGGACACGTGGCATCCAACTAAATCCACTAGGCTAAACTATGGGGCAGAGATATACTTTTCCTCCAAAGGTCGTCTTGATCCGCCGCCCTGCCGTCCTCATCTTTTCCCTCCTTCTCTCGTTGGCGAACCTGGGCGCCGGAGCTTTCCGCGAATCCTCTACGGCGCCCCAAGCTGCACAAACGGATGGAAACGGCAACGAATTCAGCGTCAGCCTGACTCTTTTTTCTACTCTGGCCGCAATCAATGCCGCCGGCTACGACGCCGGAATCGATTCCAACCTAAACCAGCGTTATCGTGTGCGCACGCAAATACGTGAAGAACTCGCCAAGCGCAACATCCCCTGTCTTCCGGAGCTGAAGGCGTTCTACAAGGAACACAAAAAGGCCTCCGACACTGCCAACTTGAGCCAGTACATTTCCTTCGCCTTGGTCGCGGGGGACGCACCCAAATTCGACTTGCCGTCTACGCAGGTACCTCCCGACGTGGAGCCGCTGCGGGGATTCACTGAGTTACTGGCGCGCTTTTACCAGCAAGCCAATATCGAAGATCTCTGGAAACGTTCGCAACCTGCATACGTCAACGCCATTTCGGAATACCAGGACGCCGTAATCAACACGTTGTTTGAGGCCAACGGGTATTTGCGCAATCCCTCGGGATATCTGGGCCGGCGCTTCCAGATTTATCTAGATCTGCTCGCCGCGCCCGATCAGGTTCAGGTGCGAAGCTACCGCGACGATTACTTCATCGTCATTACTCCCACCAGCACGCCGGTTGTGGATGAAATAAGAGACGCTTACCTCGCCTATCTACTTGATCCTTTGTCGTTCAAGTACAGCGAGGTGATCAAGGAGAAGAAGCCGCTCCAGAAATTCGCGGAGGACGCTCCGGCCCTGGATTTGCCCTATAAGGATGACTTTTCATTGCTGGTGACGAAGTGTCTCATCAAGGCGATCGACAGCCGGCTGCTGCACGAAGGGCCCGAGAAGAGGCAAGCCTTTGTAAATGAAGCCATGCGCCAGGGATTTATATTGACTGCGGCATTCGCGGAACTGTTACCAGCTTATGAAAAGCAACAGGATGCCTTGCGCCTCTATTACCCCGACCTGGTCTCGGCGATTGACATCGGAAAGGAGCAGAAGCGTCTAAAGAAAGTGGAGTTTGTCGAATCGGTAGCGCCAAAGGTGATCGCGCCGCCCGCGAGGATGCAATTGGATCCCGCTGAGGAGTCGCTCGAATCCGCGGAAGGACTGTACGAACAGGCTGATTACGACAACGCTCTCAAGCTCTTTAAGAAGGTTTTAGGGGAGTCCACGGATAAGGCGATGCAAGGCCGCGCCTATTATGGTCTGGCCCGAATTGCCGTTCGTCAAAACCGCAAAGATGCGGCGGTCGAGTTTTTCGAGCGAACTGCCGCTGCCGATCCCAATCCCGCGATAACCGCGTGGGCCCACGTCTACTTAGGCCGTCTCGCGCAGGCGGCCGGAGACAATGGCAAGGCCGCCGCGCAGTTCAAACTCGCGCTCGCAATTCAAGGAGCTTCCGCAATGGCGCGGGACGCTGCCGAGAAGGGCTTGCAGAGTACTACTTCAGGAGATAAACAGCAATGAAATTTCGAATAATCGCATTCGCCGGCGCCTTCATTTTCATGGCCATGCCATTCCTGGCGGAAACGGGGCAACAGGCCCAGCCGAAAGCTCAGGCACCGGCTCAGCCATCCGCGCAACCAGGACCGCACCCCAAATCGCAAAAGGAACTGGAAGCGCTGCAGAAGGTGCAGGCGGCGGCGCAGGCGAACAACCCGGATGCGGAGATCCAGGCGATAAACGATGTCCTGGAGAATTTTGTCGACACTGAGTTCAAGCCTCAACTTCTTAGCATGGCGATGCAAGCCGCCGAACGGAAAGGCGATTTCGAGCAAGCCATCGTCTGGGGTGAGCGCGCGATGCAAAATAATCCGAATGACTTCGGCGCTCCCATTCTGCTTGCAGCGCTGACCGCGCAGCACACTCGCGAAAACGATCTCGACAAGGATCAAAGCTTAAAGAAAGCGGACGATTATGCAAATAAGGGCTTAGATCTGCTGAAGCGCGCGCCCGCCACCCCGCCGTTCGGCTTCAATGGGACTGCGGCGGATTGGGCCGACTACAAGAAGGACGAGGCGGCGCTGGCGCATGATGCTCTTGGGCAAACGGCCGCACTGCGCAAGAAGTATCCGGAAGCCATCGAGGATTTCAAGACGTCGCTCAACGAAGAAGCTCATCCGAATCCCATTTCGCAAGCGCGCCTGGCGAAGGCTTATGTCGACAACAAGCAGTACGATGACGCGATCGCTACCGCTGACAAGGTGCTGGCGATGAACGGTCTTCCTGCTGAAGTGAAGCAATTTGCTCAGCAGCAGAAGGACGCTGCCACGAAGCTGAAGGGGTCCGCCAAATAGGGGCCTAGCTTGCCATGAAGCGGCCGGTCGAAGAGTTAGAGAAAAAGCTCCTTTACCGGTTCTGCAATCAGGAGTTGCTGCTCCGCGCTCTCACCCACCGTTCCTGGCTATCCGAACAAGGTCCGGCGCTCGGTCTTCGGCACCCCGAAGGACGCGGGCTCATCTCTTTACCGGAAAACGGCGACAACGAGCAGCTGGAGTTTCTCGGCGATTCCATTCTGGGCTTCGTCGTCAGTGAATGTCTTGTCTTGAGACATCCGACGGCTCGGGAAGGGCAGCTGTCGCAGTGGAAGGCGCACCTGGTGAGTTCCACTCATTTGCATCGCTGCTCCGTCGGTTTGGGAATCGGCGATTATCTGCTCCTGGGGAAGGGCGAAGAGCAGAACGGAGGACGCGAGAGAAGAACACTGCTCGCCAATGCCCTGGAGGCATTGATCGCCGCATTGTATATCGACGCCGGCATTGAGATCACGCGTGCTTTTATCGAGGAGCACATTTTGAGTGGCTTGGAAAATTCCAGTGACGTGGAATCCATCGCACTCTTGAACCACAAGAGTGTGCTGCAGGAGCGAGCGCAGGCGTTGGGGTTGCCCGCTCCGCGATATTCAACGGTCGAAACCAATGGACCGGAGCATGCAAAAATCTTCACCGTGGAAGCCAAAATCGGAGACCGGCTTGCCAGCCGCGCTAGTGGAACGTCTAAGAAGGGCGCGAGCATGCAAGCAGCCGAGCTCCTCATCGAGCAACTCAAGTTTCTGGAGCAACGCGAAAGCCGTATGCGGACGGCAGCGGAGGCAACTTCGGAGCGAGTTTCAGAAGCGAGGTAGTAATTACCCGCTGCGCTCCGGTTGGTTCAGAATTTGCAGAATCTCGTTTAACTCCCGCCGAATCTCCTGATAGAGTGCGGACCTGCCGGAGAATAAATCGCCTTGCTTGCGCTGAGCGGCGGGTTTAGGGGCCTCCCGCTTGGGTTTCGACTCAAGAACCTTCCTGGCGCCCTCAATCGTAAAGCGCTTTTCGTAAAGCAGCCGCTTGATCTCGAGGACCAACTCGACATCTTTCCGCCGGTAGAGACGATGCCCCGTTCCCGATTTCTTTGGTCCCAACGAACCAAACTCGGACTCCCAGAACCGCAACACGTACGGCTTGATACCAGCTAGTTTCGCCACTTCGCCGATTCGGAAGTAGAGCTTATTGGGGATTTCCGGATCAGACGCGGGCTTGGGAGCCAAATCTTCCATTCGGAATAGAGACCGACATCAATTGTAACGGAATAGGGGCATTTCGTGCCGCGGCTACTGCACTTCCAGCGTCACCGTCACATTCGCGTGGACATCCAACGTGCCGGATTCGATCGGCGTCGTCACCTGGCCCTTTCCCATTTGGGCGTTGAACACCAGCGGTCTTACAGGGCTCACTTCCGTAGTTTCTGCCTGTAGGACTCTGACAACGCGCAGGTCCAAACCTCTGGCGATCGCTTCCGCATTCGCGCGCGCTTTTTTCGCTGCTTCGGCCAGCGCCTGCGCTCGAACCCCTTCGTCATCGCGTAAGGAGAACGAGATTCCATTCACGTTGTTAGCGCCAGATTGTGTTGCCGCATCTATGATTTTTCCAACCAAAGATAAATCGTTCACGATCACCAGCACGCTGTTGTTCGCGTGGTACCCGGCAATCTTCGGAGGTTTTCCGGTTGAATACTGATAATCCGCGCCGATCGAATAACCGCTGGTCTTGATTTCTCCTCCGCCGCCAAGTGCTTGCTTCAACTCCTTGAGCACTTCCGACGTCTGGTTCGCATTCTGCAGCGACGCAGCTTCTGCTGTGGCCGCCTGAGTGACAACGCCAACAGAAATCTGCGCCCGATCTGGTTTGACAGTTACTGTTGCCTCGCCGGTGGCACGGACAACGTGCGCTAGCTTAGTTGCTTCCTGCCCCAGCATCACGCACGGCAAGAAAATCGAGATGCGAGCGAGGCGTTTGAGCATCATACGTCCAAGTTAACAACCGTACAGCCTGAAGCGTATATTGAAAGCAAACCGTCTCTCCCAGTAACAATGCAAAAAGCGCTTCGTTATGGACTTGCTGTGGTGTGCCTTCTGCTCATCGCAGGTGGAATAGCGCTTTACTTCTATGTAAAAACGTTGGCGCCGCGCGCCCGCGAGCGCGTGATCCAAGCGTTACAAGAGCGCTTCGATGCAGATGTAGAGCTGACCTCCTTAGACCTTTCTTTGTATCCTCGACCAAAGGCGATTGCTGAAGGCCTCACCATTCGGCATAAGCAGTGGAATGATCCGTATCCCCTGATTTACGTCCGCCGGTTCACTGCGGAGACCGATTTCTCGACACTGATCGATCGGCGAAATCACGTGGACTCGGTTCGACTGGAAGGCCTTGAAATTCATATACCCGCGCGAGGCCGGTCCCTTCTTTCGCAAGGGATAGAACAGAACCACGAGATCGCCAGTGCTGAGCCAGGAAACGACACCACTCACTTGCGATTTCTAATTGAATCGATTGTGGCCGATGGCGCGCTACTCGAAATCGATCCGAAGATCCAAGGCAAGCTCCCGCTTCGCTTCGACATTCAGAAGTTGACGCTTCGCCCGGTCGGGCCGGGTGAGCCGATGGCCTTCCAGGCAAAGTTGACGAACGCGAAACCGCCCGGACTCATCGAAAGCGCGGGTCGCTTCGGCCCTTGGCAGCGCGATGATCCGCGGGCGACAGCCGTCTCGGGCAACTACACGTTCCAAAACGCCAACCTAGCGGTGTTCAAAGGAATCAGTGGCATTTTAGCTTCAACGGGCAGCTATCACGGCATCTTGCAGCATATTGAAGTGGACGGCACGACGGACACTCCCAGGTTCGCGCTCAAACGCGGGAGCGAACCCGTTCACCTTCAAACAAAGTTCCACTCGATTGTGAACGGGACCGACGGCGACACCATACTAGATCCCGTCGATGCCCGTTTTCTGCGCTCAGAATTTATTTGCACGGGCGGAATTGTGCATGAAGCTGGACCGCGCGGTAAGACGGTGTCGCTCGATGCAATCACGAGGCACGCGCGAATGGAAGACATTTTGCGGCTGGTTGTGGGGAAGGGAAAACCCGTATTGACCGGCGCGGTAGACTTCAAAACTAAGATCCTCATTCCACCAGGCCGAGAGGACGTGTTAGACAAGCTGAAACTCGACGGCGAATTCGGAGTGCTCGCAGGTAAGTTCACAAGCTCGAAAGCGCAAGAGCGCCTCGACACGCTGAGCGCGCGGTCACGAGGAATTTCAAAAAAAGAGCAAGAAGGAGAGTCGCCTGAAACCGTCGCTTCGAATATGCGCGGGCGCTTCAAATTAAGTGATGGAGTCGCCTCGTTCACAAGCCTTTCATTTAACGTTCCAGGCGCGCTGATCAGCCTAGCGGGTGATTATAATTTGCGATCCGAGGAGATCGACATGGCTGGCATATTTCGAATGGAGGCGACGCTGTCACAAACGCAATCGGGCATTAAACACTGGCTGCTGAAACCGCTCGATCCCTTCTTCGAAAAAAATGGCGCGGGATTTTCGGTTCCGATTAAAATCACCGGAACCAGAGACCATCCGGAGATCGGCACGAAGATCTTGCACCATGCGATAACAATACAGTGAAGTGAATCTATGAAGCAGATGTTCAGTAACGCCTCAACGATCGCTGCTTTTATGATGGTTATCGCTACCGTGATCGAAGCTCAATCCACTCCCGGCATCCGCAGCCAGTCTTTCGGAAAGACCTCGGACGGACGCGAAGTGTCGCTCTACACGCTAAAAAATGCATCGGGCATGGAGGTGACGATCACCAACTACGGCGGCACAATCACATCCATTAAAGTCATGGACCGCAACAAGAAATTCGACGATGTGGTCCTTGGGTTCGAGAATCTGGCTGGGTATGTTTCCAAAACAAACAGCGCTTACTTCGGAGCGATTATCGGCCGCTACGCGAACCGTATTGCCCACGGCACTTTTAGGCTCGACGGGCATGAATATCACACCCCGATTAACGATGGACCAAACACCCTGCACGGTGGTTTGAAAGGATTCGACAAACGCGTTTGGCAGGCGAGAAAGATATCGGATGCAAGCGGACCGGCGCTGGAATTGCGCTATCGCAGTGCTGACGGCGAGGAGGGTTTCCCAGGCAATCTGAACGTGACGGTTCGCTATTCGCTCAGCGACAAGAACGAGCTGCGCATCGACTACACGGCCACAACCGACAAAGACACTGTTCTTAATCTGACCAACCACTCCTATTTCAATTTGGCTGGAGCTGGCTCCCAGAGCGTTCTGGATCACAAGCTGACCCTCGGCGCGGATAAATTCACCCCTATCGACAGCACGCTCATCCCTACGGGCGCTATCCAGAGTGTGGACGGAACGCCTCTAGACTTTCGGAATGCTACTGCCATTGGAGCTCGAATCAACGAAGATAATGAGCAACTTAAGCTGGCGAAGGGCTATGATCACAATTTCGTACTCAACCATCCGGGCGATTTGACCGCTCTGGCTGCAAAGGTAGAGGAGCCAAACTCGGGGCGTGTGCTGGAAGTCTTCACCACACAACCCGGCATTCAGTTTTACACCGGTAACTTCTTAGACGGGAAGAACCACGGAATTGGCGGCGCATACGGTTTTCGGTCCGCTTTGTGTCTGGAGACGCAACACTTTCCCGATTCGCCGAATCACCCGGAATTTCCAAGCACCGTGCTGCACCCCGGCGCCACCTTTCAGAGCACGACGATATATCGCTTCTCGACTGAGTAGATTCTCATTTCTGAACCCGCCGAAGCGTAAGAGCGTCGGGCCGCAGGGTGGAGTTTCTCAGTTTTTTCCAGTCGTCTGTCACGTGTATTAATTTGCCGCTGATGTGATTGGATTGCTCAGAGGCCAGGAATGCGGCACGTTCGAGCTGTAGCTCAGGAGAGACCCCGCCGGTGCGTCGAGTCTCTTTTGCGGCGGTGACGACCCGGGGCTCAAGGCGGACCTCCGCCCGGATGATCTCGTCAGTAAGGTTAGTATAAGCGGGGCCGGGGTCGAAGCAGTTGATTTGCACATTTTGATCCACCACTTCCGCCGCGACAGATTCCACAAAACGAACGATGGCCGTCTTCGAAGTTGCGTACGCCGAAAAATTCAGCTTGGGCAGCTCATCGCTTTCGCAGGTAAGGACAATGATTTTGCCGGCTCGTTTTTCAAGCATGGGAGGCAGCACAGCACGGCACGAATGAACAACGCCGAGGAGATTAATATGGATTGCTTCTGTCCAGGCTTTCAGCGAACTATGCAAGAAGGCGTTCAGTGGACCCGTGATCGCGGCCGCGCAAATTAACACATCGACCGGAGTTCCAAACTTTGTCCGGGTCCGCTCGACCGCCAGCGTCAGTTGGTCGGGGTCGGTCACATCGGCGGGAACACGCAAGGCGTTGCCGCCGGTCTGCTCGATCTCGATGTGAGCCAAATCGATTTCGGCCTTACTGCGGCCGACCAGAGTAAGGTTCGCGCCCAGCCGCGCGAATCCGAGCGCAAGCCGCTTGCCTATTCCGCGCCCCGCGCCTGTAACCAAAATATTTTTTTTCTTGAATTCGGTTGTATGTGTCGCCACATTCCTCCGTTCCGCAAGAACGGCAGGGCCAAATAGCGACCCCGACTAAAGGTTAGAACACACCGATAGGATCAGTAGCATTCACGTCTCCGCCATGCCTCGGAACCGCTCGAAAATTGGTGTTTTTGCGCTATACTGCCCCTAGCAGACCGTCAGCAGCTCTCGAGGTCTGCACATCACTTACAGGAGGCGAATGAGTAAAGAAGACAGCATCGAAGTAACTGGAACAGTCGTAGAAAAATTTCCTAGCGGGTTATTTAGCGTTCAACTGGATCAGGAACGGACAGTTCTCGCCCACCTCGCGGGAAAGCTGAGACGCAACCGAATCCGAGTGCTAGCCGGAGACCGCGTCACCCTGGAGATGTCTCCTTATGACCTCACCAAGGGACGAATCACCTATCGGCACAAGTAGCACCCCCTCCTTTCTCTCTAGTCTGAAGAAGCGGGTAATCGTGGTTTTCGGGACGCGGCCTGAAGCCATCAAGCTTTGCCCGTTAGTCTCCGCCCTGCGTACCCATCCTTCCTGCTCTCATTTGCAGACTGTCGTCTGCGTCACTGCCCAACACCGGCGCCTTCTCGATCAGGTTCTCGGAGCTTTCGAAATTACGCCGGACTATGACCTCGATCTCATGCAGCCGGGACAAACCTTGACATCGTTGACATCCCGATTGCTGGCCGGGCTCGAGCCGGTATTCGCGGAAGTGGCGCCATCACTGGCAGTAGTGCAAGGCGACACCACGAGCGCGCTCTCCGGAAGCCTGGCCGCGTTCTACACAGATGTTCCGGTGGCGCATATCGAGGCGGGTCTGCGAACCTTTGACATGCGGGCACCGTTCCCTGAAGAGATGAACCGCGTCCTGGTCACGCGTCTCGCAGCCTTGCATTTTGCCGCTACCGATTGGGCCGCGGAGAATCTGCTGCGCGAGGGCATTGTCCGCGAGTGCATTCAGGTCACGGGTAATACGGTGATCGACGCCGTTCTAACCATTCGCGATGCTCTCGAGCGCGGCAGAATCTCCGGTCTTTCGCTTCCGCTCGACAAACGGAAGAAACTGATCGTCGTAACCGCTCACCGCAGGGAGAGCTTCGGAGAAGGATTCTCGCGTATTTGCGAAGCAATTTCTGCGCTCGCCGGACGCGATGACGTTCAAATCGTCTGGCCAGTCCACCCCAACCCGAATGTCCGGACTACTGTCGACGAAACCATCCGCGGCAAGCCCAACGTCTTGCTAATTGAGCCTTTGGATTACCTTCCGTTCGTGGATCTCATGCGTCAAGCCTATCTACTCATCACCGATTCGGGAGGCGTGCAGGAAGAAGGTCCATCGTTGGGCAAGCCCATTCTCGTGTTGCGAGACAAAACAGAACGCCCCGAAGCCGTTGACGCCGGCACCGTAAAGCTAGTTGGAACCGATCGCGATGCGATTGTTGCCGAGACGGTGCGCTTATTAGAGGATCCAGCCGAGTACAAACGAATGGCCCGCCTCCACAATCCGTACGGAGATGGCAAAGCCAGTGGGCGAATTGCTGCGCGTATCGCTTCTTATCTGGCGCCCGCGAAAGACTCTCTCCTGGTCAGAAGCTGAATGCCGGTGGTCCACTACCATAGAAGGTTGTCTCCTCTCGATTCGCTGCACCAGGAGACGGTCACGTCTGTTCCGCGGATACACTGGCCTCACATCTACTTTGGCGTGGCGTCGACATCTCTCGCGACACTGCTGCTCGAGCTTGCGCTCACGCGCGTATTTTCGGTCGTTTACTTTTATCATTTTGCCTTTCTTGCGATCTCGATAGCATTGTTTGGGCTCGGCGCCGGCGGCATTTTTTCTTACGTTGTCGCCGGCTGGCGAGGCTCGCTCTACCAAAAAATAGGGTGTCTTGCCGCTGTAAACGCCGTCGCCATTGTTCTTTGCCTCTCGTTTCTGCTGAAGCGGACGGGCAATCTCCAATCGGCCGAATTGATGGGCGCCTATTTTGTCGCTGCTCTTCCGTTCCTGATGTCTGGGGCCGTCCTTTCTCTTGTAGTCGCCGAGACGATTGAACGCGTCAACCGTGTTTATTTTTTCGATCTCATCGGAGCCGCGGGAGGTTGCGCCGTCCTCGTGCCTCTCCTCAATTGGATTGGCGGACCAAACACGATCCTGGTGGCCGCGGTCTTATTCGCTGTCTCGGCGGCTATTTGGTTCCATATCGCCCATACTCCGCGAGGACGAATGATTGCAGTTCTTCTCGGCTTGCTGCTCGTCGCGCTGATTACCTATAACTCGAAGCACCGCCTAATCGATGTGAAGTTCGCCAAGGGCCAGCAGCTTACGGACGAACAATTTTTTCAGTGGAACAGCTTTTCGCGCGTGGCGCTCAAGGCGCAGCCGGAAATCGGCAGGAGGAGCATCATCATCGATGCGGATGCCGCGACCGATATTGCTCAGTTCGATTTTGCGCATCTGTCGCCCGAGCAGCGATTCGATTTGGCCTACGATGGGCCGGGCGTTCCTTATCTGCTTCGTCCGGGCGCCAAGACGCTCGTCATTGGCCCAGGCGGCGGCTGGGATATTGCGCGCGCGCTCGCTTCGGGCAGCAAAGATATTACCGGAGTCGAGATCAATCCCATCATCGCCGAAGTCATCATGCGGGAAAAATTTCCGCAATACAGCAACCATCTTTACTTCCGGCCCGAGGTCAAGATTATTGTCGAAGACGGCCGGTCATTTGTCAGGCGCTCGCGCGGGCAGTATCAGGTATTGCAGGCGACTCTGGTTGACACCTGGGCCTCAACGGCCGCCGGAGCATTCGCTCTCTCGGAAAATAATCTCTACACAACAAACGCTTTCGTCGATTATCTATCGCATCTCACAAGCGACGGCCTGATGGCTTTCACTCGTTGGGGTTTCAATCCTCCCCGGGAATCGCTTCGTGTCGTTTCGTTAGCGTACGCGGCTCTAAAACAACTCGGCCAGGAAGATCCCGCCCGGAACGTCGCGGTGATACGTCAGGACGCTCAGAAATTGAAAACCTGGGGAGCACAGGACACCATCCTGATTTCTCGAAATCCCTTCCGCTTCTCCGACATAAACCGCATCGAGAGTGCTGCCGCGAAGGGCAATTTGCAGATCGTTTATCTTCCTGGGACTAACGTTGACAGCCCTTTTCGCGATCTGCTGTTATCGCGCGATTTGGATCGCTTCTATCGCTCGTACGAATTCGATGTGCGCCCCATCACCGACGACCGTCCCTTCTTCTTCTATGGGGTTCAGCCTCGCGATCTCTGGCAATTCGTGATGCACGCATCGCGCGCTACCGCCGATTACAAGATCAACAGCGCCCTTCCGGTTCTGTTCGGCCTGGTCCTCGTCAGCATCGTTGCGGTCGCCATCATCCTCGCGCTTCCGCCATTGCTGCTCGGCCACCGCCTTCCGCGCGGACCAGGCGCCATCCGCGCTCTGCTTTTCTTCCTCTTCATCGGAGCCGGTTACATCCTGGTGCAAGTCGCGCTCATTCAGAAATTCGTTCTTTTTCTCGGCCACCCCACATACGCGCTCACGGTCATTATTTTTTCCATGCTTCTGTCGAGCGGCTTCGGAAGCTTCGCGAGCAAGCGCTTGGTCCGCGGCGACATCCGGAGGCTAGGCTTGGCGCTCATGCTGATCGCTGGCGGCATCCTGGTGCTCTCTGCAATCATTACGCCGATTGTAGAAAGCGGAGTCGCATTGGCGTTTCCCTTGAAGGTTCTTATCTCCGTCGCGCTCATCGCCCCGGTCGGGTTCGCGATGGGGATGCCGTTCCCTACCGGTTTGACGCTCCTGGAGGCGGCGATGCCTGCTTCCGTGCGATGGGCTTGGGCCATCAACGCTGCATCCAGCGTTATGGGTTCGGCCGCGGCCATGTTTCTGGCAATCTACCTCGGCCTTCAACTAACGCTCATCGCCGGCGGTGTTCTGTATCTTGCGGCTTGGATCAGTTCTACCTCCTCTCCTTTACACCGCAGCTTCGCAACCCGCCCGGTAAATTATTAGTGTGACCAGTCAGCCGGGCAAACAGCACGATCTTCACGGAAGTGCGCCAGACAACCACCACACGGCTCTGCTGTTGATCGACGTGATCAATGATTTCGAGTTCCCCCGCGGCGATGAGCTATATGCGCAGGCGCTGCCCGTTGCCCCTCGCATTGCGCAGCTAAAGAAGCGAGCTCGCGCCGTTGGCATTCCCGCCGTCTATATCAACGATAATTTCGGACGCTGGCAATCGAGCTTCGAGCAAATCGTTCGGCATTGCCGGGAAAATAACGTCCGTGGACGTCGCTTTACCGAACAGCTGATTCCAGACGAGCGCGATTACTTCGTTCTAAAGCCCAAGCACTCAGCCTTCTACCAAACGCCGCTTGAACTCCTGTTGAAGCATTTCGGGACGGAGCGGCTCATTCTCGCAGGGGTCTCGACGAATAGCTGCATCCTGTTCACAGCAAATGACGCATACATGCGCGACTTGGAGTTAATGGTCCCGCAAGATTGCGTCGCCGCGTGCAATGCCCAGGAGCAAGATTTCGCCATAGATCAGATCAAGAATATGTTGAAGGCGGACGTATCGCCGTCTACCGAAATCGATTTTGAATCTTTACGGAAGGCTGCGCAGTGAATCTCGGAGCGACGCGGCGGTCCTTTCTTGCCTCATGTGCGGGATCGGCATTACTTGGTGGCGCCTCTCCCCGAAACTCAGTTGTCTCGCTCAAAACTCCCTCAGGAGGTTTGCAACCCCAAGCTGTTGTTGATTCCTTGGGAGTCATTCATCTGATTTACCTCTACGGCGATCCGGGTGCCGCTGACATTGCTTATGTACGGAAAGCACCTGGTGAACAGAGCTTTTCTTCCGCGATTCGAGTGAATGATCAGCCAGGCAGCGCGATCGCGCTGGGCACGGTTCGAGGACCGCACATTGCGCTCGGAAGATCCGGACGTCTTCACGTTGCGTGGAATGGTTCTTCCAAAGCCGAACCCAAAGGGCCGCGGAATTCCGTCCCGATGCTCTATACCCGATTGAACGCCCGGGACAACCGATTTGAACCGCAGAGGAATGTGATGACGACCGCAAGCGGCCTGGACGGTGGCGGCACGCTGGCAGCCGATTCCGCAGGAAACGTATTTGTAGCCTGGCATGCTCAAGGACAACAGAATGGACACCCCATCGAGGGTGAAGGCCACCGCCGCGTGTGGCTGGCTCGGTCCGCCGATGACGGAAGAACCTTTGAAAAGGAAAGAGCTGTATCACCCGCCGAACTCGGTGCATGCGGCTGCTGTGGCATGGGCGCCTTGGCGGATCGGGAGGGCAATCTGTATCTGCTTTATCGGAGTGCGCGCGAAATCGTCCATCGAGACATGTACCTGCTGACCTCGCACGATCGAGGTAACACCTTTGAAGCAATGAAGCTTGACTCTTGGCAGATTGGCGCATGTCCCATGAGCACGGTCTCTCTAGCCTCTGGAAACGGGCGCGTCCTGCTGTCCTGGGAAACGCAGGAGCAGGTTTATTTTGCGCCGATTGACATCCGAAGCGGGGCTATTGGGAAACCCGTCGCCGCACCCGGGGAAGGCAGGAACCGCAAGCATCCAGCTATTGCCATAAATCAACGCGGCGAAATTCTGCTGGCCTGGACGGAAGGGACGGGTTGGAAAAAGGGAGGCTCGCTTGCTTGGCAGGTCTTTGATGATGCCGGACAGCCGCTTTCGAATAAAGCGACATCGCCCGATATTCCAGCCTGGAACTTTGCAACGGCTGTTTCCTTGAAGAATGGCTTCCTCGTCATCTCCTGAGTGTTTGTAAGCTTTTTGGACAAGCCCGAAAGACGCCCTATAGCATCATCCTGAGCGCCTCGGCACAGCCGGTATGCCGCTCTGCGCGTGCCATACTTTTTGAAGGTGAAGCCTAAATTCGCAACCTCGCTGTTAGCCGCGCTCCTGGCGCTGACATCGGGTTGGTGTGTTCCGGTTTCGCGTTCTGCAGCCCCTTACGGCTCGTACCACTGTATCGAAAAGGTGCGATCGTCGAAACGCCCGGCGAAGAAGGTCCTGCAAGGTTGCGAGCGAACCATCTTCGACATACCGCAAGCACTGCAGTCGTTCGCTGCGGATGATTTCACAGGCTCCATCACTGGTCTTGACTCAGCGCTGTTTCAACGCCCGCCACCCTTTTCTCTCTACCGCATTTCAAGAACATAACTCTGTCAGTCGGTAAGGAGAGGAGGGGCTATGCGCCCACTTTTGGATTCTGTTTTTGCACTCTCGCGTCACGATGCATCCGATATACGAAAAATCAATGCGATGCGACTCGAATTCGGGCGCTTGAGCGATGAAGAATTGGATGCGCTCGCGTTGCGCACAAAGAATTTGCTTCAGTTGTTCGCGGTTGCAGCGGTAATCGCGTCGCACGCGCTAGGGCAGGACATGTTTGATGTACAACTCCGTGGCGCGCTCGCCCTGGCCCGGGGAGACATCGCCGAAATGCAGACCGGCGAAGGTAAGACGCTCGCGGCAGTCCCCGCGGTAGCGTGGTATGCGCGCGAAAGGCGCGGCGTGCATGTCATCACCGCTAACGATTACCTGGCACGCCGCGACGCGTGCTGGATGGGAGAGATTTATCGCCGCCTGGGTCTGTCCGTCGCCTACGTACAGCAGGGTATGACGCCTGATGAACGCCGTCACGCTTATGCCTGCGATATTACTTATGCGACCGCTAATGAGATCGGCTTCGACTTTCTTCGCGACCAACTCGCGCTCCACTTATCCGAACAGGTGCATCGTCCTTTTGCCGCAGCAGTGATCGATGAGGTCGATTCCATTCTGATCGATGAAGCTCGTATTCCGTTGGTCATAGCCGGAGGCAGCGATGACGAGAGTGCTGTCGCGTTTATGGCGAACCAGCTAGTGCATAGCCTCCGTAGCGCTGTCCACTACACTGCTAACACGAGCGGTCGGAACGTCGGCCTTACTGATGAGGGAATCCGTTTCGTCGAGAATGCGGTCGGCTGCCGCAATCTCTACGACGAGGGCAATCTCCGATTGCTCACTGCGGTTCAGGACGCTTTGCACGCTCACGCTCTTCTGCATCGGGATGTGGATTACGTCGTGAAGAACGGCGCTATCGAAATGGTGGATGAGTTCAAAGGCCGAACCGCGCAGGATCGCCGCTGGCCTGCGGGCCTGCACACGGCGATCGAAGTAAAAGAAAGCGTTGCCGCGAAGCTTCAAGGCATGATTCTCGGATCCATCACCTTGCAGCACTTGGCCGCGCTTTATCCGCGAATCTGTGGCATGACGGGAACCGCTGCCACTTCGGAAGTTGAGTTTAAGACCATCTACCTCCTGCCCGTGGAGGTAATTCCAACCAATCGACCCATGATTCGTGTCGATCACCCCGACGCCGTCTTCGCGACGAGAGTGGAAAAGGAATGCGCTGTTCTCGAAGAGATCCGAAGGGCGCACGCCAAGGCTCAGCCCGTTCTGGTTGGAACCGCGAGCGTTGTGGAATCGGAGAATCTAAGCCGCTTGCTCACAGACATCCCGCATCATGTGTTGAATGCAAAGAATGACGAACTGGAAGCGGCGATCATTGCGCAAGCAGGCCAACGTGGCGCGGTGACAATCTCGACCAATATGGCCGGCCGTGGAACGGATATCGAACTGGGAGATGGAGTCGCGGCGACTCGGTGGACTGTACGTCATCGGCACAAATAAGCATGAGAGCCGGCGCATCGATAATCAGCTGCGAGGCCGCGCCGGACGCCAGGGAGATCCCGGCTGCTCCCGTTTCTTTGTGTCGCTTGGAAGATGACTTGATGAAGAAGTACGGGGATCTCAATCCGAGATACAGCGAAAGATCCGGACAACTTGCAGAGATTGGTCGAAGGTCAAAACCTCGATCTGCGGATTTTCCTTCAGAAGTATGAAATGCCAATCGAAGGGCAACGGTACCGTCTCCAGACATATCGCCAAAGAGTTCTCGAGGGTACGATCCCCTGCGCTTCGGAGCTTGAGCGGTTGATCACTTTGCGAACGATTGATGATTTATGGGCTGACTACCTGGCGCGCGTGGCGGATTTCCGCTCGGGCGTGCACTGGCTTTCCTGGGGCCGCCGGGACCCTCATTACGAGTATCTGAAGCAAGTGCACCGGTGGTTCCCGGAGTTGGAAGCAGCGATACCTCAAGAGATCGAGCGCCGGCTTGCAGAAGCGAAATCCGGTGGCGGGCAGGATCCCAACGAGCGAGGTGCTGTCTGGACCTACGTCACCACCGACCAGCCGTTTGGAACCTGGACCGAAAGGATACTGCACGGTTTCCATCGAAAGTTCAAGAGCAAGGACCTGTGGGGGTGAAGATTCAACGGAGTTGCTCCCTTATTGCATAATCCTGAGCGCCTCTTCCAGCGCCTCGACAAAAAAGTACTCGCCCCACATGACGGACTCATCCACGCCCAAGCCCTTGTGAATGTGGTAGACGCCGCCTTTCAAGACGCCTTCCCACTTCGAATCTGCGCTGGCCAGGTATTTCGTACAGAGAGTTCGCAGGATGTGAATTGCGGTCGACCAATAGAAGTGCCCTTTCATTGGATCTGAAATTTGGCGGCACAGCCGCATCATGCCCGCTGACGCAATCGCCGCCGCGGAAGAGTCCACCAAAGATCTGTTCTCGGGTGGCGCGTTGTAATCCCACGGCGGCACGCCATCAGCCGGCGTATGGGTGATGTAATAATCCGCGCAGGCTTCCGCTGTTTCCAGAAACCGTGGATCGCGGCTGTATTCGTACGACGTGGAGAAACCATATAGCGCCCAGGTCAGCCCTCGCGACCAGCAGGAATCGCCCCGGAAACCTTGCTGCGTCGATTGCCGCAGGAACTCTCCCGTTTCTAAATCGAAGATGCCTTCGTGCGCCGTGGATCCGTCTCCCCGAACCAGAAATCGCCGCGTCGTGATGCAATGGCGCACGGCAATATCGCGCAGCGTCTTGTCATTGCATTCCCGCGCCGCATAGAAAATCAGCCCGACGTTCATCATGATGTCGATGAAAATCGAATCTTCGGCCACGAAGGAACGCAAATACTGTCCCACTTCGTTGAATCGCTCCGCCAGCGTCTTGCCCGCCTGCAGCACCACCTCGCGCACCGCCTGATCTCTCGTCACTTGATACCAGCGGTGATACGTCGAAAAAAAGATGAAGCCGAGATCGTGAACGTCGCTATCCGTCTTCCGTGATTCGAGCGGCCTGCTATATCGAATCGCCTGCTCGAGCCAAAACTTGGATTCTGCCGACTCGGGCCCGCGGTGCCTGTGGAAGAGCCACATCATGCCAGGCAAAAATCCGTCGCACCAGTGCGTCCAGGCCGGCCCTTCATGCTTCCATTTGCCTGCCACGCTGTACATCGGATAGAAATCCGGATAGTTCTCGATCAATCGCCGCACCTGTTTTTGCGCGAAGCCGATTGCGTTTTCGAACAGCTCTCGATCAGATTCGTAGATGAATTGGATCACGTAGACACCCGCGATGACAATTATAAGTAAGCACTTGACTCCCTCTGTTAAGATCGGGGAGCATGCCCACGAAAGTCACCATAGTTAACAACGGGCCCATTCGGATCGAGGGTGAATTCACCATCCACGATTCGGAAGGCAACTCTTATGGTTTGAGCGGCAGGTCGGTAATTTCCTTGTGCCGTTGCGGCATGGCTGAAAGTAAGCCCTTCTGCGATGGTTCGCACGGCCGAAATGGCTTCAATTCGCAGTGCAAGGCTCATGATCTGCCACCTCCGAAACCGAAAATTGAGGTCGTGCCCTCTTAAGAATCACACGCCGAGCACGCGAATATCGCTCAGATTGCGGTAATCTTCCGCGTAGTCCAGGCCGTATCCGACAACAAATTCATCCGGTATCTGGAACCCTACATATTTCACTGATACGGGTTGAATTCGCCGCTCCGGCTTATCTAATAACGTCGCGATCTCGAGCGACTTGGGCTTGCGCTGTTGCAGCAGCCTTTTCAAATAGCTCAAGGTAACGCCACTATCGATAATGTCCTCCACAATCAGGACATCGTGACCTTCGATATTTACGTCGAGATCTCGCGTCACTTTCACCTGTCCTGAACTGGTCTTTTCGTTCCCGTAACTCGAGATCGCCATGAACTCGATTCTCACCGAGGGGCGCTTTAACGCCCGCGCCAAATCGGCGACGAACATGAACGCCCCTTTCAAGACGGAGACTAGGTAAATCGGCCCATCGGGGTAATCGGCTTCTATCTCTGCCGCAATCTCCCGCACCCGCTGCTGAATCTGCTCGGAGGAAATGAGGATACGATCTGCTGCAGAAGGCATTCCTGCAATCTTAGCTCCTGCGTTGCGGTGCAGCCTACCGCATTGCCAGCTTGAGCCGCGTACTGCCAAGCCCAATATGAATGTGCGGCGCCGTCGCGGCTCCCGTTATCGCACTTCGAAATGCCAGGTACGGGACACGCAATCGCTCGAGCAATTGTCGCAGCCACATCCCTTCGGGCTGGTCCGGATCCAGCGCAACGTCCACCCGATTGCGGTGATCCAATCCCATCGATTGATGAACTAGCGTCTGCCCAAGCGCGCTAATCGGCAGAGGATGATGAAAGTGTTTCTGAAACTCGCCGGAAATGGTGGGCAGATCGTTCAGGTTGAACAGACCGTTGCCGTCGTACCGGGTCATTGCGTCCTTCAGGCCTGGTGCCCCGCTCTGTGCGGCGTGCTCAAAGCGCCGCTCGGTCTCCGCCATTTGCCGCAAATCCTCGAGCAAGTGAACCCGGTTTTGCGCCAGATAAAGGATCCTGCTCCGCGAGTCTAGCTCGTCCTGGAATGCCGCGAACTCCGATCGCGCCAAAACTCCGGTTTCCAGCAACTTTCGCCGGTCTTCGACAATGCTCCTCTGCCGGTCGACACGCCGCTGCGCTGCGCCCAACATCGCTTCGGCCTGATCCGAAGTCATATCTTGGATTCGGGTCTGTCCGTAAAGCGTCTGCGCGAGGATAGCTTCGTCTTCCGCGTCTGCCAGAGCCGTCTCTGCCTGCTGTAACTGGCTTTTTGGCAGAGTCCCGTTATCCACCAGTGCCTTAATGCGCGCAACTTCGCTCCGGGCACGCTCTACCAAAGTGTCAGAAAGCGCACTGTAGCTTGCCGCCGCGTCGGACCGCGACCGGTGCCAACGCTAAAATCGCCGCAAAAAAGCCAAATAGTAGCCCTCTAACCGGGCATTTTGCGGATTTACGCACCTGTTGTCAGTGTAGTACGCTGAATTAGCAGGAGAACTTTTAGACCCGTCTGACCACACGTCGTTCCGTAAAGTCTCAACCGGCGGCCGAGGAGTTGCCCAACTGGCTCACCGCCGCCAGGGCAGCCGAATCCAAGAAGGCTGTGGATTTACGGATACTTGACCTGCGCGCAATCACTTCTTTTACGGATTTTTTCATCATTTGCTCCGTTGGCAACCCTCGCCAGGGGCACGCCGTTTGCGATGAGATCGCGAAGCAATTGAAGCAAATGGGTGAACTGCCGGTAAGCACTGAAGGCTACGAAGCCGCCGAATGGATCTTAATGGATTACGGCGATTTCATCGTTCACATCTTCTCGGAGACTGCGCGTGCCTACTACGACCTCGAGCGTCTCTGGCGCCACGCTAAGCTGGTCGAACCTTCAGTTGCTGTAGGTTAATCTGCGCTGCTCAAAAGATCCGGATTTCGACTCGGAGCCAGATAACGGTTCAAAGAAATCATGCCCTGCACCGAAACCAGTGAGCGCCTTCTCTTTCGCGTTAGTGTTGGCTGGACGGCGGCACCAAACCCTTCATTCGCAGGTAGGTGACCATGTTCCCGTAATGCTCGTCAGTGTGCGCGGTGTTGTAATCGAGGATCGAAAGTTTGGGCAGCTCGTGTCCAAAAAACTTGATCGTTTCCGCCGCGTGTGCGTCCGTCATACCGTCGTACGCTTTGTCGCAATAGGCGAACGCGGTCTTCAGCGCCTGAATCAAATCTGCCTTGGTGGTCTTGGTCTTCTCGACGTCGGGCGACTTTGTGCCATCGGCTACAATGCCGGAACAGAATTCGTACTGCGCATCGGCAACATGACCGACGAGCTGACCAAAGCTTCTGACATCCGGTGTGGGCTTGAACGCGTAGTTCTCTTCCGGCATTTCCTCGGCGGATTTCAGGACGTCATTTTTTACCGATCCAAACATGCCTTTGGTGGCGGAACTGAGCGGATTGGATCCCGGTTGAGCATGCAGCTGGGCTGCTAGTGAAAGTGTTGTGGCGAACAGAACAAGTTTCTTCATTTGAACTCCCCTCCAGCGGATCATCCCATAACGGAGGCCGTAGTTCAACGGGCTGCGCGCGGGATCATCGTTCGCCAGGAAGGATGGCGGCGTGGACGAAATGGCTGGCGGCTTCCAAGCAGCGTTGTCTCTGTTTTTACGGTCGGCTTCCCGTTGAAGCATGGTTTTGTTCCTTCAGTGCTAATGCACATAGGCCGTCCGATTCGATCTCCAGTGGTACGTTGATCAGGTTGTAGTAGTTATGCACCGCGTTCAGCCACGTGATCTCGGCAATGTCGCGCTCGTTGAAGTGCTTGCGCAATGTCTCGAATGTAGCGTCGGAGACGCGCCTGTGGCGCGTAGCTTCCTCCACATAGGCGAGCGCCGCGCGCTCGCGGTCGGAGAAGAGTGGGCTCTTCCGGTATTCCGAGAGTGCATTAAACTTTTCCATTCCGAGGTGCTCGCGAATCGCAATCGACCGAGCGATGTCGACGCAGCAGCTGCACCCGTTGATTTCCGATACCAGAGTCCCCACCATATAGTGAAGTCCCGGCTCTAGCCGGATCCCCTTTGTCTCGAACTTCTGGATCTCGTAGAAGAGTTTCATCACGCCCAGCATGCGAGGAAATAACACTTTCATTGGAGTCATCACCTTTCCGAACTGGCGGCGCGTCATCCAGTAGGCGATGCGCATCATGAATCCGTTGGGCTTCTCAATAGGTTTCAGTCTCATTGGTTGTTTTCCTTCGGAGTCAGTTGGACGCGAGGCGGGGGGTTTCATTCGTCACTGCTATGACGGATCGCGGCGACCAAATGTGACGGCGGGCGCTCATCGGGCATTCCGCTCAGAGTAGGGGATTGGCGGTTCGGTATGCAAACTGGGTAAACGGGAATGAAAGATGCACGTATGGGATCACTATGGACAAATGGTTGGCTATTTGCGGTTAAATGGAATTGCTCCGCGGATGGTCGCTTAGGAAGTTGGCATTTCTTCCGATTTGTGCGTCGACGTGCGCGGTCCCGGAGCTAAAGGGCGAACTGAAACTCGTGAACGCTCATCGTCATCACTCCACCAGTTTCTGCCGGACACCATGAATGAAGTCTGTATAAGCTGGGGTGTGTCCCGCCGCGCGCATATCGCTGGCGATCTGGCCGCGATGATAAGCGGAGTGCATAATCACGTGCATGAGAATGTCCTCGACGGAGTTGGTCCACGATTCGCCTTTACTATTCTCGTATGTTATATGCCTCGTGAGCCCCTCTTCATTCAGTGCATTCAGGTAGGCGGACCAGATTCGTGGCAGTTGAAGGCTGTGCTCCCGACATTCGTCGATCCTCAATTCGGGCCAAACCGCTAATGGCGATTTCTCCGCCTTAATTCGAGAAAACCATATGTATTCCGTGCCCAAAATGTGAGCCATGAGCTTCAGTGAACGGGCCGGGGGACTGCCGACGCTCGCAAATGAAGCTAGCACTTCGCGGTTCGCCCAGGCATCGTAGCGGAATAACTGATGAAAGCGGTCGGCCTTGTGCACGTGTTATAGATGAATCCGACAAAGAACCGTTGCTTTCCTGCGATCACGAAACTTAGTAACAACTTGCGTTGTGTGCATTGCGAAGGGCAACAAACGTAATGGTGGCGGTGTGCCAGAATGATCTGCCCCCAGATGCGCCGCAACACTGGTAAGCTGTGGCAGGGTATCGTCAGGTCCTGGGTACTTCTCGTCGGAGAGCGCATTCGCACGGCCAAAGTTCCCATTTATGACACGAGGTCTACTCTAGATCGACTCCGCTGGCTCACACAATCAATGACTTACGTCCTGGCCAGATGTGGCAATGTTCGTGCGTATGCGATGACTCTGGAGGTTGGCCGATGTTCTTGATGCAAGATCTGCATTATGGCTGGCGAAGTCTTTCGCGAACGCCAGCGTTCTTCATCGTCGCCGTTCTGTCCTTAGCGCTTGGAATCGGCGCGAACACGGCCATGTTCAGCCTTCTGAATAGCGCTGTGATGAAGGCTCTGCCCGTGCGCGATCCGCAGCAGCTAGTGATCCTCACCGACCCTACGGCGAGCGGAGTTGGCATAGGATCGCAAAACGGCGAGCGTGGGTTGCTGTCTTACCCGGAATTCGAAGACCTTCAGCAACGAGCCAACCTCTTCACTGGTCTTTTTGCGGTTCAAAGTGAAGTCGATACGTGGCACGCCCGCCTGGGAGGGGGAGCGTCGGAGGAGATTCATGGAAAACTTGTCTCCGGTACGTACTTTTCAGTATTGGGTGTTCAACCCCAGATAGGCCGATTTTTCGATGCCGCGGCAGACAGCGAAATCGGTGGCGCTCCGTACGCGGTTTTGAGCGACAGTTTTTGGGAGCGCCGTTTCGGACGAGATCCCAATGTCCTTGGCAAGACTGTTACTATCCAGCGCACTGCATTCACCGTTATCGGAGTGACTGCGCGCGGTTTCCTAGGGGAAACGGTTGGCCAAGGGCCGGACATCTGGCTTCCGCTCAGCATGGAGCTGCAGGTGCAGCCCGGGCGCGATTGGCTGCACCCTTTGCCGAATCCGACCGAGAAAGTCATGTGGCTGCACGTGTTCGGGCGCCTGGGCCCGGGCGTCACAATAGCGCAGGCGCAAGCGCAGGCGAACTCGGTTTTCAAGCAATCGCTGAGCATGAGCTACGAATCTCTTTCAGCGGCCGCGAAGCGCCGATTCATGGATCAGAAGTTACGGTTGCAACCCGCAGCAACAGGAGCGTCAAACATTCGCCAGCAATTCGTTGAACCTTTATTTGTCATCTTCGCCGCGGTGGGTGCTGTTCTGCTGATCTGCTGCGCGAATTTGACGAATCTGCTGCTGGCGCGCGCAAATTCCAGGCGGCGCGAGATAACGGTCCGGTTAGCTCTAGGGGCCAACAAGGGGCGGGTTATCCGGCAATTGCTAACGGAGAGCCTGATCCTTTCATTATTCGGCGCTATTGGCGGGCTGTTGCTGGCGAGCGGGGGCGCCCGGCTGCTGCTGCGCATGGCATCAACGCCCACTGATCCCATTCAGATTGACCCTGCTCTGGATTTACGTGTTCTGCTGTTTACGGCAGCGGTCGCCGTACTCACGACACTGATCTTTGGCTTGGTTCCGGCGATCCGGGCCGCACGCGCAGACATCAACAGCACGTTGCGAGAAGGCAGCCGCGGACTGACTGCAACTCTGAGCAGGCTTCGGCTGGGAAAGTTGATCGTTATCGCACAGATCGCGTTGTCCTTGGTGTTGTTGATCGGGGCGGGACTCTTTCTGAGGACCTTGCTCAATTTGGAATCGGTGAATCTCGGGTATTCACGAGACAATCTTTTGTTGATTCGAGTAGACGGTCTCAGTGCCGGATATAAGGACCAGCGACTCGTCACGCTCGACCAGCAGCTCCTCGACAAATTCCGCAACGTGCCAGGCGTTCGGCGCGCTACGTTCTCGGAAAACGGACTTTTCAGTGGTACGGAATCGGGCGATGAGATCTCGGTGGAAGGATACACACCGCACGGCAAGAAGGATCGTGGTGCCCGCTGGGATCAGATTGGGCCTGACTACTTCTCTAGTCTCGGTATTCCGTTATTGCTCGGAAGGGAAATTACCGGGCGCGATCAGCAGGGAGGGCTGCGCGTCTGCGTGATTAACGAGGCGTTCGCGAAACTGTTCTTCGCCGACCGGAATCCACTCGGCAAGCACATCACAGACCAATATGGAGACAATCACGTTGTCTTCGAAGTGGTGGGCGTGGCAAAAGACTCGCGCGATCATGCTTTGCGGGGCGAAATTCCGCCGCGATTCTTCGTAGCGGCCGCCCAAGCGTTTGACGGCGCTCCGCCGGCTGTGAATTTCGAGATCCGCACAGCCGCGAATCCTAACTCTATGTTAGGTACTCTGCGTCGCGCTGTTCAGCAAATGGATCCCAACCTTTCGATCTTAAGCGCCCGCTCTCTTGGTGAGCTAGTGGATAACAGGCTTGGGCAGGACCGTCTTATTGCGAACCTCACTGCAATATTTGGCGGCCTCGCGTTGGTGCTCGCGGCCATTGGCATTTACGGAATACTCGCTTACGGCGTGTCGCAGCGCACCAATGAGATGGGCATACGAATGGCTGTCGGCGCTCAGTCCCGGAATGTTATTGCCATGATCTTGCGCGAGACGTTGGTTATCTTGAGCATCGGGTTAATAGCTGGGCTGGCGGTTTCGATAGGGGTTACACGGCTGATTGCGAGCAGATTGTTCGGAATTCACGCGATGGATCCGCTGGTTCTGGGCAGCGCTGTGGTCGTGATGTCCGCTATTGGCTTGCTCGCGGCTTATGGACCGGCGTGGCGCGCTTCGCGTATCGATCCCATCACCGCTCTGCGATACGAGTAGCTCCGGCCGAGTCACTCTCCCCTGCTAAACTGAAGCCGAATTCAGTAAGAAATGGCCATTCAGACGCTTTTTGGCTCGGTTCCCGCCGAACCTAATCTGCTCGATCGATTGAAGGCAGGCATTCAGAAGACTCGCTCCGGTTTCGTAGACCGGCTCGAGGACGTACTGGCTGGCAAGAAAGAGATCGACGCTGATCTTCTCGATGAGCTGGAATATACGCTCATCACCGCGGATCTCGGCGTCCGGACCGTAGAAGACATTCTCGAAAACATCCGCCAGCGCGTCGATCGCAAGATGACGGGCGATGCTGGGGAAATCCGCAATCTGATTCGCGAGCAGCTGCTCGAAGTTCTCCGTGCGTCCGAGACTCCGATCCGAATAGTAGCCGATCCGCCGGCCGTCGTCATGTTGGTGGGAGTAAATGGCTCGGGCAAAACCACGACGATCGGCAAGCTGGCTCATCGCTTTCTCGGCGAAGGACGAAAAGTCTTGTTGTGCGCGGCGGACACGTTTCGCGCCGCGGCGATCGAGCAGCTTGAAATTTGGGCGCAGCGGGCCGGAGTTGAAATGATTCGACAGAAGACCGGCGCCGACCCGAGCGCGGTGGTATTCGATTCACTCCAAGCCGCCAAGGCGCGGGGTGTGGATTACGTGATCGTCGATACAGCGGGCCGGCTCCATACAAAAGAGAATCTGATGGCGGAACTGGAAAAGATGCGGCGCACCTGCCAACGCGTGGTGCCCGGCTCGCCGCATGAGGTCTGGTTGGTTCTCGACGCGATCACTGGTCAGAACGGTTTAGAGCAGGCGCGCAAGTTTACCGAATCGATCGGGGTGACGGGCATCGTGCTCACAAAACTCGACGGTACGGCCAAAGGCGGCGTGGTCATCGCTATCGCGCGTGAGCTAAATCTGCCCATCCGGTTCATTGGCGTTGGTGAAAAAATCGACGATCTGCTGCCATTCGAACCCGATAAATTCGTCGCATCCCTGTTCGATTAGCTGCGGCGGCTCCCATGACGACCGCCTACATGCAGGAAGCTCTCCAACTTGCCGAGCAGGGGCGCGGTCGCACAAGTCCTAATCCAGCGGTGGGTGCGGTCATCGTGCGCGACGACAAAATAGTTGGTCGCGGATTCCACACTTGGGCGGGCGTCGATCACGCCGAGATACTTGCTCTGCGTGAGGCGGGCGATGCGGCTTACGGTTCGACTCTGTATGTGACGCTGGAGCCTTGCTCACATCACGGCCGGACGGCACCCTGTGTGGAAGCGATTATTCGAGCCGGTGTCGCGCGGGTGGTTGCCGCGATGCAAGATCCGAATCCGCAAGTGAGTGGTAAGGGCGTCGATCAGCTTCGGAGTGCGGGCATAGAGGTGCAGATCGATGAAGCACATTCCGCCGCCGCCGAGCGCTTGAACGAGGCGTTCATCCACTTTATGAAAACGGGCCAGCCTCTCGTCACGGTTAAAGCGGCGCTAACACTGGACGGCAAAATCGCTGCACCGCAGGACAACTTCGGTTGGATCACAAGCGAAATTGCGCGCGCGGACGTTCAGCAGGTACGGCATTTTTCCGACGCGATTCTTACGGGCGTAGGTACTGTGCTGGAGGATGATTGCTTATTGACGGATCGTTCAGGCCGGGAGCGCAGCCGGCCTCTGCTGCGGATTGTGCTCGATTCCCAACTTCGCACGCCGCTCGAATCCAAGATGGTGAAAAGCGCGAACGGCGACGTTCTTCTTGTGGGAACTTCCGCGGCTCCTGCGCAGCGCAGAAAAGCGCTTGAGGCTGCAGGAATCCGAATTCTGATCGCGGATGGGCCGGGCGGCCGCACTGAGCCTCGCGCGGTCATTGACTACCTGGCGAAGGAACGTTATCTCTCGCTGATGGTTGAGGCCGGGAGCAAGGTGAATTGGGCCGTGCTCGACACGCAAATCGCAGATAAAGTTCTGTTCTACTACGCGCCAAAGATTCTTGGAGGTCTCAAGAGTCTTCCGGTGGCGGGCGGGCCGGGCCGGATGCGGCGCGCGGATGCGATTCTGCTTGAGCGCTTGAGCGTGCACCCGATTTCGACAAACGAATTCGCGGTCGAGGCCTACGTGGTCAAGGACTGAATGTTTACCGGAATTGTCGAGGAACTGGGCCACGTCATCGAGGTGCAACCCAAAGCTACAGGCGCAAGGCTCACCATCGAATGCTCTGCCACACTGCAGGACGCCACGCCAGGCGCGAGCATCGCCGTTAATGGCGCGTGCGTCACGGCTGTTGAGATCGGGGCTAATCAATTCTCCGCCGATCTCGCACCTGAGACGTTGAAGCGGACCAATCTGGGAGATCTGAAGCCTGGATCTCCAGTGAATCTCGAGCGGCCATTGCGCGCAAACAGCCGCTTGGATGGCCACTTCGTCCTCGGGCACGTGGACGGCACCGCTGAGATTGCGTCCATTGAGTCGCTCGGCGACGATAACTGGTGGCTGCGGATTCGCGTGCCCGACGAGCTGACGCGCTACATCGTCAACAAAGGCTCACTCGCCGTCGACGGCATCAGCCTCACGGTCGCGGAGATTCGGAATACATTCGTCGGGTTCACCATCATTCCACATAGCTACGAGCACACAACACTTCACGCGTACAGCGCCGGTTCGCGCGTGAACATCGAAGTGGATATCTTAGCGAAGCACTTGGAGAAGCTCGCCGGCCAGTCTATGAACGCAATCGCCGCAAGCCGATCACAAATCCCAGAGCGAGGCTAACGGCGACGACGGAAGCCAATTTCGTCCAGTCTAGGAAGGGAACAAAGCGCGTGCCCGCTGAGGTGATCTCGACGACTCCGGCTGGCACGGCGGACATGCGGCCACCACCGCCCCCACCTCCTGGAGGTGCTTGGTCGCTGTCGTGACCACCTCCACCACCGCCAAAACCGTAGGAGATTCGGGCCACTGGTATCACGGTCCGATCACCCGCTGAAATCGGCTCTCCATAAACGTTCTTGACAGTCGCGCTGGACTGGAATCTCTCGCCTATGCTTTTTAGAATCTCTGGCACGCTCATATAGGTATTGTCGTTCTTCCGGCCTTCAGAATTGCCGTTCCAGGTTGCCCTCAACTCTCTGATCCGCCGGAAGCGCGGACACTTAGGAGTATAATTGTCTTGTGCGAGTCAAGACATCTGTCACCCTTCCGAAAGAGCTACTCGGCCGGCTAGATCGTTTGGATAAGAACCGCTCCGCAATGTTGGAGCGAGCCGCCTTGGCATACCTTGCTCGCCTGGAAGGTGAGCAGCGAGATCAACAAGACATCGAGATCATCAATCAGCATGCCGAGCGCTTGAATCGCGAAGCGTCAGATACGCTCGAATACCAGCAGTTGCCATGAAACGAGGCGAGTTTTACCTCGTGCGAAAACCGGGATCTAGGGATCCGCGGAAACAGCGGGTGTTCCTCATCGTGAGCCGGCAAGCGCTGATCGACTCTCGATTTTCCTCTCTGATTTGCGCGCCAGTGTACTCACAGCACGATGGCCTTAGTACGCAAGTGCGTGTCGGTCCCGATGAGGGTCTAAAAAAGAATTGCAGCATTCATTGCGACGAATTGGTCAGCCCTTCGAAATCTGTTCTAACGCACTACGTGGGCTCATTAAGGGGCAATAGATCGAGAGAACTTGACAACGCGCTTACCATCGCGGTCGGATTGGAAATTCCCTTTGCGGCTTGACGACTAATTCCGCGTTTATCTTCCCGGCGCCTACAGTTTTAGCTCTTCGCGGATTTCAGCTGCCGCTTTGCGGGCTTCCTCGACTGCACCAATAGGAAAGCTGATGGCCCCGACCTTAGGGTGTCCGCCGCCGCCGTATCGCTCGCAAATTGTCGCTAGGTTGTGACGCAACGGCTCTCGTACCCACGGATTTGAGCCCACTGAAACTTTCGTGCGAAAGCTGGACGTGGAGACCGAGACCGTATAAGCGGAGTCCGGAAACAAGTAATAAGGAATGAACTTGTTATATCCCTCTATTCCGTAATCCACCAAATCGAAATAAATCACGCCACGGTCGCACGAACCGGCGCGGCGGATGATATCGATGTTTGTAAGGTGGGTTTCGTATAAGCGCTGGTACTCAGTTATCACTTCCGGGTCCGCAATAAGCTCTTCTAAGGGCTGATGCTGCATCGCGCGAATGATTTTCCTCACCAGATGCGGCCCTTGACTGCCCTCGATCACCAGCGTCAGCTTCATCGCTGGCGCCTTCATTTCTACGGCCGCTTCCGCGCTCTCGTATAGCGCCCCATCCACGATGTCAGCCCAAGTAACCAATTCCTCCAGCTCTGGCGCTTCGAATCCGTATTGCTCCTTAACCACTGTTGAAATAAACTTCGTACACGAACGATAACTTGGATCCAACAGCTTGCGCCCGGAGCGATCGTGCCGGAAATGCTCCGCGTCCTCCGGACTCAAGAAGGCGCTCTGATGATGATCGAACCACCAGGTCACGTTAGGATCGCTGGAGTACTTGAAATCGACAATGACGTTGGCATCTCCGTCGAAAAGGCTGGGTTCAAACAGTTGATCGGCGCGATGCGCAAGGCCGGTGTAGTAGAACTCCGCATCAGGATAAAACTTGTCCTGTAAAAACTTTGTAACAAAAGCTGCTGATGCGGCCCCATCGAAGCAGTGGTCGTGAAAGAGGACTCGCACCTTCATCAGAAAGAGTTGTTCTCCGAAAACCTTTTAGATTGCCTTACGAAACGGGGAAATGCAAGCGGTAGGCGATAATTTACTTAGTAACCTGTTTTTGAAGATGCTTAAGACCAAAGAAGAACGCCAAACGGATCTCAACCCCCAAGAGACTTCGGAATGGCTGGAAGCTTTAGACCAGGTTGTGGATGAGGCGGGACCTGACCGCGCAGCCTATCTGCTGGAACAACTCCTGACCCGTGCTGGGGAGTTCGGCGTCGCTGCGTCTCAGACCATCAACACGCCCTATGTGAATACGATCCCGGCGCACGAAGAAGTCGCTTATCCGGGAGATCGCGCCATCGAGCGCCGTCTGAAAAGCCTGATTCGCTGGAACGCCGCGGCTATGGTCGTACGCGCGAATAAATACGATCCAAATATTGGCGGCCATATCTCCACCTACGCCTCGCTAGCAACCATTAGCGAAGTAGGATTCAACCATTTCTTTCGCGGCAGCTACGATGGCCAGGCCGGCGACCTCATATATTATCAGGGTCACGCATCGCCAGGCATGTACGCCCGGGCCTTTTTGGAAGGCCGTCTGACCGAAGAACACTTGGTCAATTTCCGCCACGAACTGCGCGATAAACCTGGCCTCCCTTCCTATCCGCATCCCTGGCTGATGCCCAATTTCTGGCAGTTTCCGACGGTGTCCATGGGTATTGCGCCCATCAATTCGATTTACAATGCACGCTTCCTGCGATATCTGGAGAATCGCGACATTCTTGCCAAGAGCGATCGCAAGGTGTATGCATTTTTAGGCGACGGCGAAATGGACGAGCCGGAATCTACCGGTGCGCTGCACGTGGCAGCGCGTGAAAAGCTCGACAACTTGATTTTCATGATCAACTGCAACCTGCAGCGGCTGGATGGTCCGGTCCGCGGAAACGGCAGCGTCATTCAGGAACTGGAAGGCCTATTCCGCGGCGCCGGCTGGAATGTCATCAAGGTGATTTGGGGCGGCGATTGGGATGAGCTGTTTGCTCGCGACACCAGCGGCCTGCTGCTGAAGCGCATGGAAGAGTGCGTCGACGGCGAGTACCAGAATTTCAAAGCTAGGGGCGGCGCTTACACGCGCAAAGAATTTTTTGGAAAATATCCTGAGCTGCTCAAGCTGGTCGAGGATAAAACAGACGAACAGATCGCGCTATTCCGGCGCGGCGGCCATGACCCGCTGAAGGTTTACAACGCTCTGAAACGCGCCACGGAGCACAAAGGGCAGCCTACTGTAATTCTTTTCAAAACCGTAAAGGGCTACGGACTCGGCGAGGCGGGTGAAGGCAAGAACGTCACACACCAGCAGAAAAAGCTCAATGAGGATGAGCTTTTCTATCTTTCAAAGCGATTTGGCTTGGACCTGCCGAAGGAAACGGTTCACGCGATCTCGTTCATCAAGCCTGCCGAGGACAGTCCGGAAATCAGATACCTGAAGGAACGGCGGGAAGCGCTCGGCGGATATCTGCCTGCACGCGCGCCCAGGAAGATCGAGATAAAGGCACCGGCGCTCGAGGCTTTCAACGAATCCTTGGGAGGATCACGCGGCCGCGAAGCATCCACAACGAGCGCTTTCGTCTCGGTGCTGAAGGCGCTGTTGAAAGCTCCCGAGTTGAGCAAGTACATCGTGCCCATCATTCCGGATGAGGCGCGCACATTCGGCATGGAATCGATGTTCCGCGAGCGCGGCATCTACGCAAGCGGCGGGCAACTCTATAAGCCCGTCGATAGCGAGGTGCTGATGTATTACAAGGAATCGCAGAGCGGGCAGATTCTCGAAGAAGGCATTACCGAAGCTGGGGCGATGGCCTCTTTCACAGCTGCCGGAACCGCGTACGCGAACGTGGGCGTTCCCACCATCCCGTTCTTCATTTACTATTCGATGTTCGGGTTCCAGCGGGTAGGGGATCTGATCTGGGCGTTTGCCGACGCGCGGGGAAAAGGCTTTCTCGTGGGCGGCACGGCGGGGCGGACTACGCTGCTCGGCGAAGGCCTCCAGCATGACGACGGCCATAGCCACGTGCTATCGAGCGTTGTTCCCACCTGCCGCAGCTACGATCCTGCCTACGCGTATGAAATAGCCGTGATTCTGCAGGACGGCATCCGTCGCATGTACGAGAACAACGAAGATCATTTTTACTACTTAACCGTCTGCAACGAAAATTACGTGCAGCCGCCGATGCCGGATATCCAAGGTCTTCGCGAAAGCATTCTGCGGGGCCTTTATCTATGTAAGCCGTCGGAAACCGGGTCAGTGCAAGTGACGCTGTTTGGCAGCGGCCCCATTTTGAACGAAGCCTTGAAGGCGCAGAAAGTCTTAGCCGAAAAGTACAGCATTGGCGCCAATGTTTGGAGCGTTACGAGCTATACGGAACTCCGCCGTGAGGCCCTGATCGTGGATCGCTGGAACCGTCTACACCCCACCGAGCCGCAACGAACGCCCTATATGTTGCAAGCCTTGGGCAATGTTGAGATGCCGGTTATCGCGGCAACCGACTATATGAAAATAGTTGCGGATCAGATCTCGCCGTGGCTTCCGGGACGATTGACTCCACTCGGCACGGATGGGTTCGGTCGCAGCGAAAACCGTGAGCACCTCCGCCGTTTCTTCGAGGTCGATGCCGCGAGCATCGCAGCAGCGGCTTTGTCCCGTCTTTCGCAATGGGGCCGATACGATGCCAATCGCGCCAAGCAGGCAATACAAGAACTGGGCATGAATTCCGAAGCGATTGATCCCGCTTTAGCGTAATTCCCGCGACTCACATCAAACAATTAGGGAATTCTTACTATGCTCCCGCTGAAACCCACAGCGGAGGCTCACGTCTGTAGTGTTGTAAACCGGCGCAGCAGTGGGTGATTTCGCCCGCAATGCTCATTTATTTGAAAGTACAAAAATGACTTTGCTGCGCTTTCATCACAATGGAGGAGATTTCATCCGTGAAACTCATTCGTAGTACAATTCCGCTGATTTTTGCTTTATGCTTTGGCGTTAGCTTTGCCCAGGCGCAAAGTGGTCTCGATGTTTTCGCAGGTGTGGGCACTATGACCGATAAATCGAACGGGCAATCCATCGATACCTTCGGAACCGGCGACCTGTTCACCACGCCCAAGCTGACCGGGGCATTCGGAAAGGCCGGTGCTGACTTCATGCTGACGCCGCATTTCGGAATCGGAGGCGAGGCCGATTTCCGTTTGAGTCAGGGCGGCTACGCGGGCTTGAACTTCCGGCCCACGTTCTATGATTTCAACTTGATTTGGGCGCCTACCGGGCGCTCCTTCAAGCGGATCGTCCCGGAAATTCAGGCTGGCCTCGGGGCGGCGAATTTGCGGTTCTATGAACCTCAATCGTTTTGCGACAGCTTTGCGGGCTGCTCGAATAGCAACACCTTTGTAGAGAGTTCGAATCATTTCCAGACGCACCTTGCGGCAGGCATACGCTTTTATGCCACATCGCACGTGTTCATCCGCCCGCAGGTTGACGTGCGCTACATCAACAACTTTTTCCAGTTCAACAGCAACTGGGTTCCCGAATACAGCGCATCCATCGGCTGGAGCTTCGGCGAACACTAAGACGGCGTTTTCTTCCACCAGCACGGGCCCCGGAGCATTATTCCGGGGCTTTTTCTTTGGAAAGCGCGATACCACCGCGTCGCTTACCGGCTGCACAATCGGTTAAGGAAGCCTCATGGGAGAATCAAGGCGATCACCCGCATGTCGTTTCTGCGCCCCCTTCGCATTGCGATTCCCGGAGGCACTGGCCAGATCGGGCAGATCTTGGCTCGGCATTTTCATGAGCAAGGTCACTCCGTTACGGTCGTCGCTCGTCACCCCAAATTAACCGAATGGCGCAGCATCGCGTGGAACGGCTACGATCTTGGCGATTGGACGCAATCGATAGACGGATCGGACGTCGTGATTAACCTCGCTGGCCATACGGTGAACTGTCGCTACAACGCCGCCAATCGGCGTGAGATCAAGAACTCGCGTACCATCAGCACCGGTCTCGTCGGCCAGGCGATTGCGCAAGCATCGCACCCGCCGGCCTTGTGGCTGAACGCGAGCACCGCCACTATCTACCGCCACTCCTTCAATCGTTCGATGGATGAAATCACCGGCGAGATCGGAGGAAACGAGCCAGATGCCCCCGCGAAATGGCGCTTCAGCATTGAGGTCGCAACCAGTTGGGAGCGCGCCTTTTTTGCGGCGGATACCCCTAACACGCGCAAAGTCGCATTACGCAGCGGAATGACGATGAGTCCCGATCCGGGGGGCATCTTCGACGCGCTGCTGCGGTTGGTGCGTTGGGGCATTGGCGGGCCGGCCGGTTCAGGGCAGCAATACATCTCATGGATTCACGATGTCGATTTCGTCCGTGCCATCGAATTCCTGATCGCGAACGAGGAACTCAGCGGCTTGGTCAACGTGTGTTCGCCGTTTCCCATTTCGAACCGCAAGTTCATGCATTGTCTACGCCGCTGCTGGTGTACAAGCTATATCGGACTGCCCACGCCGAAATGGATGCTCTCAATCGGGGCTGTTCTTCTTCGGACTGAAACAGAATTGGTTCTGAAGAGCCGGCGCGTTGTTCCGCGAAGGCTTCTCGATTCCGGGTTCGAATTTCATTTTCCCAATTGGCGCGGCGCCTGCTGCGATCTTGTCGAGCGGTGGCGCGAACTGCACAGCGATTAGTAGTGGCCATTCAGGAGACAAAAAGAATTCTTAACACGAGGCGTACACCTGAGCTATAAAAGCTCGCCTTGTCTACAATTTCCTGGAAAAAGTCTCTATAATTCGGGAGGCTCACACGGTATCTCCGAAGCGAGGTTCCGACTCGTCACGATTGCTGACGGCCATAACGGCCGTAATGGCAATTGCAGGTCTGTATTTCGGCCGGCACGTCCTGATCCCGTTCGTGCTGGCGGTGCTGCTGGCCTTTCTCCTGACGCCGCCGGTCATTTGGCTGGAACGTCTGAAGCTGGGACGTCCGCTTTCGGTCGCTATCGTTCTTGTGGTGGCGTTTTCTACTGCCGGCGGAATCCTCTGGGTAGGGACGCAACAGCTCTCGGACATTGTAGTGAGGCTGCCGCAATATCAGAACAACATACGCAGGAAAATAGACGCGATACGAAATCCGGCAGGCTCCGGGTTTGCTAAAGCTGCTGAAAGCCTAAAGCAAATAACGGTCGCGCTTGGGCGCAGCAGCACCGCTGCCCAGAAACAAGTCAGCCACGGTAGCAAAGGGAAAGCTGTGCCGAATGAGCCCACGCCAGTACCGGTGCAGGTTGTTCCTCAACAGCCGGGTGCACTGGAATCGTTCGGCGTGATAGGCACGTCAGTTGCGCACGTTGTAGCCGACGTGCTCGCGGTTGCCATCCTGACGCTTTTCATGCTGATGAAGCGAAGCGATCTCCGCAACCGCTTGTTCCGGCTATTTGGGCAAGGACGAATCAACATGGTCACGACAGCCATGGACGATGCTGCCAATCGCGTCAGCAAATATTTGCTGACGCAGTCACTCGTGAACGGTACATTCGGATTCTTGCTGGGCAGCGGATTGTATTTTATCGGCGTGCCTTATGCTCCGTTTTGGGGCGCCGCCGCCGCGCTTTTGCGGTTCATCCCATATATTGGGACCTTGGTTGCGGGAGCGTGCCCTTTGCTGCTCGCATTGGCGGTATTTGATGGATGGAGGAGACCACTTCTGACGCTGGCGCTCTTCGCCGTCGTGGAGATGAGCACCTCGGGGATCGTCGAGCCGTGGCTCTATGCGACAAAGACCGGCATTTCCTCTCTTGCAATTCTCGTTTCGGCCGCGTTCTGGACAGTATTGTGGGGACCAATCGGGCTCGTACTATCTACGCCCGTAACGGTTTGTCTGGTGGTCCTGGGACGCCACATTCCCCAGATGGAATTCTTTTATATTCTTCTGGGGGATGAGCCTGTTTTGCTGCCGCAGGCTTGGTATTATCAACGGCTGCTCGCAATGGATGAAGATGAGGCGCGGGATGTGGTGGAAACGTCCTTGAAGGATAAAACGCTGATTGAGCTGTACGATTCAGTACTGATCCCGGCCCTTTCGCTGGCCGAGCAGGACCGCCATCAAGGTGCGCTCGATGAAGATAGACAGAAGTTTATTTTTCAAAGCACACGGGAATTGATGGAAGAGCTGGGGGAAAGACCAATGCCCCCGCCCGAAGCTGGAGAAGCGGTGGCAGCTTCCATTTCGCCGCCATCAATTCTGTGCATACCTGCACGCGATGAGGCGGACGAGCTTGTAGGCCTCATGCTTGTGCAAGCCCTGCAGCAGTCGGGACATCAAGCAGAAGCGACTCCGATCGGGTTTGTCGACGACATGCTGGCGACGGTGGTTAAACGGCGGCCGGATGTTCTTTTCATTTCAGCTCTACCGCCTTTCGCGATTAGTCACGCGCGATCTCTATGCAGGAGAGCACACCAAAGATGCCCCGAGGCCAAAATCGTGGTGTGTTTGTGGGGCTATTCGGCGGAAAATAAGAGCATGCAAGAGCGCTTGGGAACGGGCTGCTCAGAATACGTTATCGGTACACTCTCGCAAGCTCAAGTGCAGTTACGCCTTTTCGCGGAAATTCAAACCAGCCCCGAAACTGCGACGACGCATCCGGACTCAGCGGCAGATGCAAAGGAGCTGGAAGGCAGCACAGCGCCCGTCGTGTGAGTCAACTCGCCCAAGAGACGAAAGATCGCTTGCGGCTACTAAGACCCCGAAGGGGCTATATGGCAACAGCAAAGCACTCGGTAAAGATCACGCGAGTTCGGGTGGAGTTGGTGGAACAGCGGATCTATTTGATTCGGGGCGAGAAAGTGATGATCGATGCATATCTCGCAGATCTATATCAGGTGACAACATTTAATCTGAACAAAGCCGTGAAACGCAATGTAGCCCGGTTCCCGACAGACTTTATGTTTCGGCTCACGCAACAGGAGACGCAATCTTTGACATTCCAAATTGGAATGTCAAAGAAGGGGGGACGCGGCGGTAGAAGGACAACGCCATATGTCTTCACGGAACAAGGAGTCGCCATGTTGTCTTCCGTGTTGAAGAGTGAACGAGCCATCCAAGTGAACATCGCGATTATGCGCGCATTCGTCAAGCTACGCGACATGCTTGCTACACACAAGAATGTCTTGCAAAAGCTCGGAGATATTGAACGGACCCAAAGGGAACAGGGCAAGCACATCAGCACCATCTGGCGAGCGATCGAAAACCTGATGGCGCCCGCGGCATTGCCTCCAAAGCGTCGCATCGGGTTCTGACTGGGAGCTGTTGCATTCCCAAGCGTTCTGTGTAATTATTCATAGTAGTGAATAAAAATACAAACGAGGAGGTTGCGTGGCTGTACCGCTAATTCAATCGTCCACACACGCCAAGCTCGCTACTCTGCGCCACGACCTTGATTTGCCGGCGGAGCAATTGCACGGCTTGCTCGACCTAACACAACAGGTCAAACAGTCCAGGCAACGCTATGCGTCTGCACTGAAAGGCCGGTATCTGAGCTTGTTGTTCGAGAAGCCATCGCTTCGGACGCGCATGACTTTTGAACTCGCGATCAAGCAGTTGGGCGGCGATTCGGTGACCCAGAGCGGGATGATCGATGATCGGGAGCCGTTGAAGGATGTTGCGCGAAATCTCTCACGGTGGACGGACGCAATTGTAGCGCGGACCTTCGCGCAGGAAACTATCGATGAACTGTCACGATGGTCTGACATTCCTGTCATCAATGCTTTGAGCGATCTGTACCATCCGTGCCAAGCGCTAGCGGATATCTTCACTCTAAAAGAGCACTTCGGCCGCCTGCGTGGATTGAAGCTGGCTTACGTGGGAGATGGCAACAATGTGGCGCATTCGCTGCTGCTCTGCTGTTCGCGTCTCGGCATTCACTGCTTCGTCGCTACGCCTGACGGGTATGGACCGAAATCCGCAATCGTGGAGCAAGCCAGGCGTTTCGCCGGGGAATCCGGTGCTGACATCCAGATTACGAACGATCCACTTATCGCAGTGCGTGCCGCGAATGCGGTATACACCGATGTTTGGGCCAGCATGGGACAGGAAGCGGAAGCAGAAGAGCGGTACAGAGTGTTCGCGCCGTATCAGGTGAACCGGGATCTCTTCGTGAAAGCGCAGAAGGATGCAGTTTTCATGCATTGCCTGCCTGCGAAGCGAGGACTGGAAGTGACAGATGATGTCCTGGAATCTGGACAATCTGTGGCATTCGATCAGGCGGAAAACCGATTGCATGTGCAGAAGGCGCTCCTGCTGATGCTGCTGCAGTAGGATACAAGCCAAATGTTTGCGGCCCCTCGCATTTTGAGAGGCTTTACGCATAAACGATCATGAATAAAGTGACAGTGAAAAGGGTGGCGCTCGCCTATTCTGGCGGTCTGGATACATCCATCATCATTCCGTGGTTGAGGGAAAAGTACAACTGCGAAATTGTAGCGGTGTGCGGCGACATCGGCCAAGGGGGCGATGAACTGGATGGCCTCAAAGAGAAGGCCATGAAAACCGGCGCATCGGAAGTGTATGTGGAAGACATGCGCGAGGAGTTCGTCAGCGATTATCTTTGGAAGCTGGTGCGTTCCGGAGCGGTGTACGAGCACAAGTACTTATTAGGGACCTCGATCGCGCGGCCTTTACTGGCTAAGCGCCAAGCGGAGGTTGCATTGAAGACCGGCTGCGACGCGCTGGCGCACGGGTGTACGGGCAAGGGCAACGATCAGGTTCGTTTCGAGCTGACCTACAAAGCGATTGCGCCGCATCTGACGGTGATCGCTCCCTGGCGCGAGTGGGACATCGTTTCGCGCGAAGACGCTATCGAATATGCGAAGGCACACAATGTTCCGATCTCGCAATCGACAACAAAAATATATAGCCGCGATCGGAATATCTGGCACATCTCGCATGAGGGCGGCGAGTTAGAGAATCCAGCTAATGCGGCACCGGAAGGCATCTGGATGCTTACCAGGAGTCCCGCGGAGGCGGCCTCAAAACCTGTAGACGTGACCATTGGGTTCGCAAGCGGGATGCCGGTTTCGCTGAATGGCCAGCATCAACTCAGCGGCGTTTCATTGCTGGAGGAATTGAACCAAATCGGGGGCGAGCATGGGATTGGCCGCATCGATCTAGTCGAGAACCGATTTGTTGGAATGAAATCGCGCGGCTGTTATGAGACGCCGGGCGGGACAATTCTCATGACGGCCGTTCGCGAGCTTGAGGCATTGGCTCTCGATCGCGCGACGTTGCACTACAAACAGAAGCTGGCGCTGGATTACGCGGAAATGGTCTACAACGGACTTTGGTTTACGCCGTTACGCGAATCGCTCGATGCATTTTTTGCGAAAGTTTCCGAACCAGTCACTGGTGAGATCACGTTACGGCTTTACAAAGGAAATCTGCAGCCCGTCAGCCGGAAGAGTCCCAATTCACTCTATAACCTGGATATCGCCAGCTTCACTATGGGCGCGAGCTACGACCAGAAAGATGCTCTGGGATTTATCAATCTAACGGGCCTGCCCATTAAAGTGCGCGCATCACTTAAGATGACCGCAAGACGAGCGATGAAACTCTGGGGCGGACGCTTCGAGAGTGGGCCATCGGAGATTTTCGAACAGTTTTCCGGTTCGCTCGATTTCGACCGCAAGCTCATTTTCGCCGACATAGAGGGCTCCCAGGCATTCGCCCGCGCACTCGCAAAGCAGGGCATTCTGACGAGCGATGAGTGCGAGCGCGTGGTTGGCGCGTTTGCCGAGATTGCAAACGAGGCGCAGGACCCGAAGTACTTCGACGCCGCCCGCGACGAGGATGTGCATACATTCGTCATCGGCAAGTTGGAGGAAAAAGTCGGCGCGCTCGCGGGCAAGATTCACACCGGCCGCAGCCGCAACGAGCAGGTCTCGCTTGACCTTCGCATCTATTTGCGTACAGCAACAGAAACAATACTTCAACAGCTCACGGAAATGATGGCGGCCCTGGTGGAATTAGGGCACAGATATCAGAATGCAGTCATTCCAGGGTATACACATCTTCGCCGCGCGCAAGCCGTGCTGTGGCCGCATTATTTATTGGCATATTTCCAGATGTTTTCGCGCGATTTCGAGCGCCTGGAGCAAACGCGCGCTCGAATCAATGTCATGCCGTTAGGTTCCGGCGCACTGGCGGGCAGCGGCTTTCCGTTCGATCGGGAAGCGATCGCCGAGGATCTGAACTTTCCAGCCATTACTCGCAACAGCATGGACGTCGCGGGCGATCGTGATTTCGCGCTTGATTTCCTCTATTGTTCGAGCGTGATCATGCTGCATTTGAGCCGTCTGGCTGAAGATTGGATCCTCTATTCGAGCGACGAGTTCGGCTGGATAAGACTCGGCGACGCGGTGACCAGCGGATCGAGTCTGATGCCGCAGAAAAAGAACCCGGATTCGCTCGAGTTGATCCGTGGCAAAGCCGGCCGTGTTTTTGGCGATCTTACGTCCCTGTTCATCACGATGAAGGGGCTGCCGATGACCTACAATCGCGATATGCAGGAGGACAAAGAGCCCCTGTTGGATGCATTTCACCAGACCTCCAGCTCACTTGTTATGGCGAGGATGGTGGCGGAATCGGTGACGCTGGATGCGGCGAAGGCAGCAGCCGCTGCGGAAGAGAGCTGGGTGGTAGCGACGGATCTCGCGGAGGAGCTGGCGCGAAACGGAGTCGCCTTTCACCGGGCCCACCAAATCGTGGGTCAACTGGTTCTGGAGAGCGTCAAGGCCCACAAGAAACCATCCGATTGGACAGCCGAGGCGCTGTCCGCTTTTGCACCCGAGCTTAAACCGGAGTTGGTGCGATTGCTTTCCCCCACTGAGGGCATGAAAAGCCGGGAATTGCCTGGCGGCACTGGACCGGCAGCGGTAGCGCAGGCGCTCAGCGAAGCGAAAGTTCAAATCGCCGACTTACGCCAGCGCATCACGAAGCATGACTAAGAGCTTCCGCCAGGGACAAATTCTCAAGTTGATTCGCGAAAAGGGAATCTACACGCAAGAGGAATTGGCTCGGCAGCTGCGCCACTTAGACATTCAAACCACGCAAGTTACTCTATCGCGAGACATGCGGGAGCTCGCGCTGGTCAAAACACCGGAGGGATATCGGCAGCTTCCGGCGGAGACAACCGGACCGCGGTTAGCCGATGTAGTCAGCGAGTATCTCCTGGATATTCGCACTGCGCAAAATCTCGTCGTATTGCGAACATCTCCCGGCAACGCGAATTCCCTTGCAATCGCCGTCGATAAAGAAGCATTACAAGAAGTCGTGGGAACAGTTGCGGGCGACGATACCGTGCTAGTGATCACACCGGATAGCGAGGCGGCGGATACGTTCCGCCAACGCATGCTGGAACTGATGACCGCGTAAATGGCCTGAGCGGGCTATGCGTGCTCCAGCCGACTTCTCGAATTCAAGCCAAGTCTTCTTCTCCTTGACATTCTACATATTCTGCGCTATATATGTAGAAAGACATAGAAAGAGGCACTCGTGTCGAGCGAAAAGTCCGATCTCCTCCAGGGCACCCTGGACATGCTCATCCTAAAAATCGTTGCGCTCGGCCCGGTTCACGGGTACGGTATCTCGCGGCGCATTCGACAGATTTCGAGGGAAGTACTGCAGGTCCAGCAAGGCTCGCTCTATCCGGCTTTGCATCGGCTCGAAAAACGCGGCTGGCTCGAAGCGGATTGGGGTGAATCCGACAACGGAAGGCAGGCCAAGTTTTATAGGCTCTCTGCAAAGGGCCGCAGACAGCTCGCCGCGGAACAAGCCAACTGGCGTCGTCTGGCGGACGCGGTCGGCCTGATTTTGCAAGCTGCGCAATAGGAGTTTCGAATGTCTTGGTGGAAGTCCTTCTCGAGAAAGCACCCTATCGACTCGCAGCTCGATTCCGAGCTTCGTTTTCATGTCGACGAGCTTGTTGAAGAGAAAATCGCTGCTGGCCTCGCGCCCGAACAAGCGCGGCGCGAAGCCATTCTCGAATTCGGCGGGCGGGAGCAGTTTAAAGAAGAGCTGCGCGACGTGTATCGAATCGCAACAGTCGAAAACACGATCGCGAATATAAAATCCGGCATTCGGCTGATTCGCAAATCGCCCTCTTTTTCAATCGCGGTCATCCTCACGCTGGCCCTCGGCATCGGCGCCAACAGCGCTGTGTTCTCAGCGATCAATGCCATTCTCCTGCGGCCTTTGCCGTTCCCAAATGGCGATGAGCTCATGCTGCTGCAGCAGTTCGATCGCAAGGCCAAGAACCCGGCGAGTTTTGTCGCGCCTGTGCGGCTCGAAGATTGGAACCGGCTCAACACCACATTTCAGGCAATATCGGGCTGGTATACGCAGGACGTCTCGGAGACCTCCGGCGTTCTTCCTGAGAAGGTAACAGAAGCGCTGGTCGCTCCTCGTTTTCTCCAAGTTTGGGGCGTCTCGCCCGCGCTGGGCCGCGATTTCGCTCCCGCAGAAGAACACTTCGGCGGACCCAATGCTGTCCTTATTAGCGATCGCTTCTGGCGCCGCCGCTTTCATGCAGACCCGAATGCTATTGGGAAGGCAATTCGCCTTGAGAAGTCCTCGTTCACGATCGTTGGCGTCATGCCAGCCTCGTTTCTCTTCCCCGTCCACGACGTCGATATCTGGTTCCCGAGTGCGCCCGACGCGCGCTATGCTCAAAGCCGGCAATCGACCTGGTTCACTGTCATCGGCCGGCTCAAGCCTGGCGTAACAGCGGCCCAAGCGCGCGCGGACTTGGCGAATGTGCAAGCGCAACTAGGCCGGCAGTTTCCAAAAACCGATGCCAATCTGTCGGTCAAAATTCAACCGCTTAAAGAGACTACAGTCGGCGGCGTTCGCCGCTCGCTTTGGGTGCTGTTCGGCTCCGTCTCCTTACTTCTATTGATCGCCTGTACGAACATTGCCGCCCTATTGCTCGCCCGCACCACCGAACGCGAGCGCGAAATCTCCGTCCGATTCTCGCTTGGCGCATCTCGCGCTTCTGTCATCGCTCAACTTTTGACCGAATGCTTCGTCCTTGCTATCGCGGGCTCCGCGCTTGGCCTCTTTGTGGCGGCCGGTGGTTCAAGGGCCTTGCGCGCTCTCGCCAAAAGCCTTCCGCGTATTGAAGAAATCACGCTCGACTGGCGAATTGTGCTCTATACGCTCGCCTGTGCGGTAATCGCCACTCTCTTGTGCGGCTTATTTCCCGCCATTCGCGGCACGCGCCGGAGCATTGCGAGCGAACTCGCACACGCCAGCCGCTCGCAAGTTTCAACGCGTAATCCATTACAGTGGCTGCTGGTCGGCGTACAGGTGGCGCTTGCCGTGGTCCTTCTAGTGGGTGCCGGCCTCCTGCTTCGCAGCTTCCAGGAACTGGGCCGCGTTTCACCTGGCTTCGATGTAAACCACGTACTCACGCTTCGCATTAGCGGTAACTGGGGCGAAACCGCCGACATGAAGAAACTCAGCCAACGCATCGACCGAACCTTGGACGAACTACGTGCCGTGCCTGGTGTTCGCGCCGCTGCCATTTCGGCCATGTTGCCTGGAATTCCTAGCGACTCTCAGAGCGAGGTCAAGATTACCGAGGGGCGCGCCGAAACCGAAGGCAAAATCATCGCTGACAGCCGCTTCGTTTCGAACGGCTACTTCGCCACTATGCAAATACCCGTGCTGGCTGGCGAAAGCTGCCGCGAATCTCTGAATGACACGGTTATTGTGAATCGCAGTTTTGTAAATAAGTATCTGAACGAATCGCCTGCTATCGGACATCATCTTCAGTGGGTTTCCAGCCAATTCATGCCCTCACCCGCCGAGATCCGCGGCATTGTTGCCGATGCCAGAGAGCAGGGTCTCAACCGTGAACCTGCCCCAACCGTGTATTGGTGCGTAAGCGCCCCCACTCCGAGTCCTCATTTCCTTATTCAGACGCAAGGCGATCCAATGGCGATAGCTGGAACGGTGCGCCTCAAAATTCACCAGATCGACCCGGGTCGCTCCGTCTTCGACATTTCCCCGCTTCAAGAACATCTCTCCGATAGTTTTGCCGAGAATCGCCTGCGCACGATTCTCTTGACTTTGTTTGCCCTGACGGCCGTCTCGCTCGCCTGCATCGGGCTGTACGGGACGCTGAGCTACTTTGTGACCGTGCGGAAGCGCGAGGTTGGCTTACGTCTCGCGCTCGGCGCATTGCGAGGGCAAATCGTGACGCAGTTTCTGTTCAAAGGCCTCGGCGTATCATTCATCGGCTGTATCGCGGGTTTGTGCCTGGCGGTCGCATTTGCGCGAGCGCTTTCGGGCATGTTGTACGGTGTGTCGACTGCCGATGCCGAAACCTTGTTCTCAGTCGTGTTCCTGATAATATCTGTGGCCGCACTCTCATCTCTATTGCCGGCAATTCGCGCCGCGGGGGTGGAACCCATGGATGTGCTCCGGGACGAATAGTCACATGGCGCTGGTATGGACGAGCAGATTCGAACTTTCGACCTGCCGCTTAGGACGCGGCGCTCCCGCCGATTCACACACAATTCTGTTCGCGTTATTCCGGCAGCTCTTTTTGTCTTTGGAGTTGCTTGAGCAGCTTTCGGCTGCGGGCCTTCATTGCGCGTGTACCGATCCGACAGAATTGTCCCAGCAAATCAACCATCTCAGATTGAAGATTTGGATCGCCTCGCGCCAGTTCCACCAAACCCTGAATCGCGAAGGTCTTCACGATTGAACTGCGATCATCCAAGAAATCCCGCAGCTTGGCGATAGCCCGCTCCCGCTCCAGGCGCGTCAGCGGCAGTCGAGGCATCATCAGGGCAAGATGCCAGCGGAGTTCCGCTTCAGTAGTCTCATCCGCCAGCCCCAACAGTTCTCTCTTAAAAGGCTTCAGGAGATCGGGCCTTTGTGCGGAAACCTTTTCTGCGGCGTCAGCAGCGCGCATTCGAACCAAAGGATCGTCGCTCCATAAGCATTCGATCAGTTCAGGAAAGCTCTCCGGCTGCTTCAGAATCCGCGCGGCCACCTGATTGGAATGTCCGATTGACCTTCGATCGCCACCTTCGAGCATCAGACTGAAACGTTTATGCGCCACGATTGTTCATTCTGATTTTGTAATATTCCTCTTGCTTACTGAGAAGAGCGGCTGTATTCTCGGTAACCGAGTGGGCACATGAGCAAGCCATCCGATTTGGTCCAGGGCACCCTGGCTCTGCTGATCCTTAAGATTCTGGCGCTTGAGCCGCTCCACGGCTGGGCGATCGGCCAACGTTTGAAGCACGTTTCCAGCGAAGTTTTACATGTCAGCGATGGATCGCTGTACCCCGCGCTCCATAAGCTCGAGCAAGACGGTTGGATCAAAGCGGGCGCCATTTCGTACGTGATTCGGCTCGAAGAGATATAGGCGATGCGGATCGAGCACTGGTTCTATTCCATTCCGTTGCGATTGCGGTCACTGTTCCGGCGGAGACGAGTGGAGCAGGAATCAGACGAGGAACTGCAATACCACCTGGGGCGGCGTATCGAAGAAGAGAGGGCGCGAGGATTGGCGCCTCAGGAGGCGCGGCACGCAGGTCTCCGGGCGATGGAAGGACTGGAACAGCGGGAGGAGGAATGCCGGCAGGCGCGGAGGGTCAACTCCGTAGAGGATTCAGCACGCGGTCTACGTCATGCGTTCCGCATGCTCAAAAAGAATCGTGGGTTTTGCGACGGTCGCGATCCTATCGCTCGCGCTGGGCATTGCCGTGGATGACGACAAGCCGGACGGCGGGAAAGATGTCCCGTTGCGGTGATCAGTGATGCATTCTGGTCCAGTCAGTTCCAACGTAATCCCGCCGCAGTCGGCGCAAGCATTATCGCCATCGGCATCGTAGCGGGAGTAATCGCGGTGCTGGCCACCTCCAGGCTGGTCGCAAATCTGCTGTATGGAATCCGGCCGAACGACGCGGGAAATCTGGTGCTCGCGGTGGCCGCGTTTCTGCTGGTTGCCGCCACAGCCGCCTATTTACCTGCCTGGCGCGCCAGTCGCCTCGACCCGTTGCTGGCCCTGCGGGAAGAATAGTGCCGCGCGTCCGCCCGCAGCCTTCATGCTTCGCACATCTAATCCGGCCCCACAACCCGGCGCAAGATCCGCAAGCCTCTAAGGATCGCCTTTCGGTCGGCCGGCTGGGCCCGGCGAAGAGCTTCTATGACCGGGTGGACGGTCAGCGCGGGTAGCGTATCGCGCAGGTAAATGCGTACTGTTTCGGAAATCGTGATTTTGCTGAAACGGGCGTCTGTATGGTCCTGCGTTCGCTCGACCATGCCGCGCTTTTCCAGTCGATCGACAATCCCCGAAACTGTACTGTGCGCAAGGCCGGCTTGCTTGCTGAGTTCCTTGAGACTGAGACTGCCAGGCGAGTTTACCAGGATCTGCATGATGCTTCGTTGCGGGCCGGTGAGCTCGCCGCGCGCGAACTCGGCTTCAACCGGCTTGCGCAAAATTTCTCTGATGACGCGCAATTGGCGGTCGATCTCCTGCGCGATATCCGCCAGCTCCGCTTCTTCCTGCTGCGAACGGCGCGGCATCACCAGATGAACGGGACCAGCGCTTTGACGTCACGCTTGTATCGGCCGTACTCGGCGCCGAATTGCTCTGCCATGAAATGTTCTTCGATAAGCGACTTTTGACGAAAGCCGATCACCGCCAAAGCCAAGCCAATCAGGCAGCGCAGCTCGCCGATAACGATTGCGGTGCCCAGAAGCCCGAGCAATATCCCGGAATAGATCGGATGCCGCACAATCGAGTAGGGACCGCTACGAATCAGCCGATGATCTTGTTTGATGGTGACCCAAGCGCTCCAATCTCGACCGATGAAGAAGCGCGCCCAGATCGTGAAAAGAATGCCGAGCAAGGCGAGCGCTAGACCGATGTACGAGACCAGGGATGAGGCGGGAACAAAACGCCATACCAATGGCCCAATGCGCAGTCTCTGATTGAAAAAAATAAGAAACGCAATGACCAGAAGACAAATGTGGACGATGCGCGAGTTTGTCGATTGTACGCGAACGGCCGGTTTCGTGGTGAGGCTGGTGGCCAGCCAGAGCACGCCCACGGCGGTCCAGGCGATCTCAATAATTTTCAATGCATCAAGGTACATGAGGCGACCTCCATCATGTAGTATACGACGCGTCGTATACGACATAGTGTAGCAGGACCGCCGCGCGTCCGAAGCCTACGCTCTCATTGCCGTCTGACTACACTCCCCCAACACAATCGGAAGCCAATCTTGAAACCACTGCTGGAACATAAGCAAATTCGACCAAGTGCTTTGGTCGGGCGGTAAGGCAAAATGGCCCAGCTTCCACCCGCGTGAAACGGCCGCTTGCTTGATTGCCGTGGTCGCCGGGAAATTATTTACCCAGACCATGAACTCTTCCAGCCTCAAATTCAGATGGCGTGCCCGTTCCAGGTCGTTCGCGCCAACTGCCCGATGAATGGCAACAAGCAGCTCCGGAATTGCCGCTGCTATGCCGGACACAACGCCATCCGCCCCAGCAAGCCGGGCCCGTAAATATAGCGACTCATTCCCCACCAGCAACGTGAACTGGACTCTCGAGCGCAGCGCATTCAGAGCTTCAAAGACTTGCCACTCGCCGCTTGAATCTTTAATGCCCGCGAAGGCGCCGGAACCGAGCAACCGCTCCGCCAGCGCCCCTGATATCGAATTCGTAAATAGCGGCAGATTGTAGAGATAAATCGAGGCGCTGCCGCCCATGAGTTTCGCGAAGTCTTGATAGAACTTGAAAAGCTGTTCGTCGCCATATCGATAAAAATACGGCGGCATCAACAGCACGCCGGCCGCGCCAGCGCCGAGAGCATTATCCGCGAGCGAGACCGCACCCGCAAGTGTTGAATGCGAGACATTGACTAGGACAGGCACACGGCTCCGCCGAATCGCGAGGGCGAGCACACGCATTCGCTCCGCTGCATCGAAGTGTACGAATTCGCCCGTCGACCCGAAGAGAACTAGCCCATCGACGCCCGCCTCCACAATCACATCCAAGTAGTCGAACAACGCCCCTGCATCCGCTTCAATCGAATCCGCTTTGCGCGGCGTGGCAAGCGCTGCATACACGCCTTCCGGATGTGGATGCCCGCCCTTCACCATCCGAACCCGTGCATTTTGCGAATTATACGCCTGTGCCAGTATTCTGTGGCGATGACCTGCTGAGCTCTGTAAAGGATTGAAAAATGGTGGCCAGGGACGGAATCGAACCGCCGACGCCAGCCTTTTCAGGGCTGCGCTCTACCGACTGAGCTACCTGGCCGCTGCTTCAGAACACTCAGTTTATCAGACCCTCCACATTGCTTCGATGGCCCAAGCGACGCCTCCAACCCACCCCCCCAACGAGTGCGCTGGGATGCCCGATCTTGGTATACTCCCCATGTCGGCCTTGACATGGGTGAACAGCGATTAGGCGATGTAATTGACGACCATTGCGTGAAGTGCCGCCGCCTTACGAATCATTCCATAGTGTCTCTGGTGAATGGCGAGGCGGCGAAGGTTCGATGCCGAACTTGCTATCACGATCATGACTATCGTCATGAGCAAGCGCCTCCTTCTAAGAAGGAACTGAAGAAGGCGGAGGCTGATGCGGCCCTCGCGGCGGAGAACGGTAGGTTGGCAGCTGAGAATTCCGACTCCGAGACCGAATCGGACGCCAAGGCGGCCACGCCGAAAGCCTAGCGATTCATTGCCGATCCTGCGGCTAGTGTTAAGCCAACCGTCTGATGACGCAGATCGACGAAACCCTCATCAATTCCCGCGAAGCCCTAGCCCTAGACATAATCCGCGATTTGCGATCGCGCGGTCATAAAGCCTATCTCGTCGGCGGGTGCGTTCGCGACCGGCTCCTCGGAACTGCTCCGAAAGATTACGATGTCTCGACCGACGCCAGGCCGGAAGCTGTCGCATCTTACTTTCCACGGTCCCAAATGGTTGGCGCGCATTTCGGAGTTGTTCTGGTAAGCCGTGGTGAGGGCGTCCACGTTGAAGTCGCCACGTTCCGAAGCGAAGGCGCGTATTCAGACGGGCGCCGGCCGGATCAAGTTCGCTTCGAGACCGATCCCGCTTTCGATGCAAAGCGGCGCGATTTCACCATAAACGGTCTGATGGAAGACCCGCTATCGGGACAGGTTCTCGATTACGTCGGCGGAAGAGCCGACCTCGCGCTTAAGACAATTCGTGCCATCGGCAATGCCGAGGAGCGTTTCCGTGAAGATCATCTCCGCATGCTGCGAGCGGTGCGCTTCGCGGCGCGCCTGAACTTCTCGATCGAGCCGGATACGCTCGCTGCGATTCAAAGCGAAGCTTCTTGCATCTGCAGAATTTCGGCCGAGCGTATACGAGATGAGCTGGTTCGAATTCTTACCGAGGGCGGCGCCGCGCGCGGGTTCGAACTTTTGGACCAGTGCGGTCTGTTAATTCACGTGCTGCCACAGATCAAGGCATTTCAAGGTGTCGAGCAGCCGCCGGAGTTTCATCCTGAAGGCGATGTCTGGACGCATGTCCTGTTAATGCTGGAACACCTCCGCAATGCTACTCCAACGCTCGCTATGGGTGTTCTCCTTCACGATGTTGGTAAACCCTTGACCTTCCGCATTGCCGATCGCATCCGCTTCGATGGACACGCAGAAGTGGGCGCCAAGCTAGCGCAAAAGATCTTATCCCAACTCAAATTCCCGAACGAAGACATTGATCAAGTGACCTCACTGGTCGCAAATCACATGCGATTCAAAGATGTGCGTCAAATGCGCCTCAGCACCCTCAAACGCTTTTTGTGCCTGCCGCATTTCGAAGAGCATCTCGAGCTCCATCGCTTGGATTGCCTGGCCAGCAATGGCTACACTGATTCTTACGAGTTCGTTCTGGAAAAACTCGCGGAATTAGATCAAAACGAATTGCGTCCCGCCAGGTTGATCAGCGGCGATGATCTCATACAAGTGGGCTACAAACCAGGGCCACAGTTCGCGAACGCACTCGATGCAGTCGAGACGGCTCAGCTCGACGGCCAGATCCGGACTCGCGAAGAGGCGCTGAGACTGGCGCGATCTGTATTAGACACAGGCGTTTAGGGCGTTCCTCGCCCGCTTCTGAAAAATTAACTAAGAAACTTTGCTATTTTGGAGAGCGCCCGGGCATCCAATACCGGGGCGTCGCCCGTCGAGTCCCTCAAATCCCCCCTGTCATGGAGGACGCTATCGCTATGCCTGTGATCGAAGCTGCGAAGAGTAAGTTGATGGAGGACCTGCACTCTGCGAGAGACGGGAGCGATCGCCTTTTCAGCATCCTCAAACCCGCCGCGCTTTATTCCAGGCCCATCGCCGAGCGTCATCGCGTAATCTTCTATGTAGGGCACCTGGACGGTTTCGATTCCATCCAGATCTGCCGCGAGGGCCTGGGAATGAAATCGCCGGATCCAGACCTGGATGCCTTATTTCAAGCTGGAATCGATCCCGATTCGGCTCATCTTCCTGACGATCAACCTGCCGATTGGCCCTCCTTAGAGCAGGTGAAGCAATATGTGAACCGCTGCCGCAGACGCGTGGATGAGAATCTCGATCGCGCGAGCGAAGATGTTGTGTCCATGGCGATCGAGCATCGGCTGATGCATCTTGAAACGCTTGCTTACATGTTTCACAACTTTGAATATGATTTGAAGAACATATCGTCCGGGATACAGCCGGAGCAAGCTTCGCAGTCGGAGCTGGCAAACGAGTGGCGCGATATTCCGCCGGGCGAAGCGATTCTCGGAAAGCCGCGCGACGATTCATTCGGATGGGACAACGAGTACGAGGAAGTTCGCACCACCGTACCTGAATTTCGGATTCAACGCTATAACGTAACCAATGGTGAATATCTCAGCTTCGTTGAGCAGGGTGCGGCGATGCCACATTTCTGGACACGGCGCGGCGATTCCATCTATTACCGCGGCATGTTCCAAGAGATGCCGCTGCCGCTCGATTGGCCGGTCTACGTGTCGCAGTTGGAAGCGGCCGCATATGCCAATTGGATAGGCAAGAGTCTGCCGACGGAAGAGCAATTTCACCGCGCTGCTTACAGCGCTCCCGGGCGCAAAGAGCGTCGGTACCCATGGGGAAACGCCGAGCCGGATAACGAACATGGAAATTTCGATTTCAAGCGTTGGGACCCTGAGTCTGTCGCCGCGAATCCAGCGGGCGATAGCGCATTCGGTGTGAGACAACTCGTTGGGAATGGATGGGAATGGACGAGCACGGTGTTCGCCCCATTCGCTGGTTTCAAACCGCACCACGCCTATCCTGGCTACTCGGCAAACTTCTTCGATGGCGAGCACTATGTGATGAAAGGGGCCTCGCAACGAACCGCCGCGCGACTGTTGCGGCGATCGTTCCGGAATTGGTTCCGCCGCGATTATCCATATATGTACGGCACTTTCCGCTGCGTCGAAGACTAGGACCTAGATGTCGGCGTCGACCCAATCGCAATTATCCCGGTTTGCCTTAGACGTTGCCGAGGGTCTGTCCCTGCGTGGGCAGAAGAAGATTCCGCCACGATATTTCTATGACAGTTTGGGAAGCGCCCTCTTCGAGGCGATAACACTGCTTCCGGAGTATGGATTGACAAGAGCGGATGAAAGGCTGTTGCGTACGCACGCGAAGCGCATTGGCTGGGAAACTGCGCCGCTATCGTTAGTGGCGGAATTGGGTAGCGGAACAGGAACTAAAACCAGGCACATTCTCAATGCGCTGTCGAAAGAAAACGGACGTATGCTATATCGGCCCATCGACGTATCGGAGGCGGCGCTGCAGACCTGTAAGCGCGAGCTTGGCGAGATTTCCGAAGTGAAGCCGATCTGCGCGGATTGGATAGAGGGACTTGCCGACATTGCTCGTTCACGCATTCGTGACCAGCCACTTCTGCTCTTATTTCTGGGGAGTTCTATAGGAAATTTGGAGAGAGACGAGATCGCAATCTTTCTTGGCGAGGTTCGATCGCACCTCCGGCCAGGAGATTTCTTCCTGCTCGGCGCGGACCTTTTGAAGGACGTGGACACGATGATTACGGCTTATGATGACCCGGCCGGCGTAACAGCCGCGTTCAACATGAACCTTCTGGGCCGCATGAATCGAGAGCTTGATGCGGATTTCGATTTGCGCTCATTCGCGCATGAGGCTCGTTGGAATGCGACAGAACGCCGCATTGAAATGCACTTGCTTTCTTGCCGCGATCAGACCATCTACATCGCCGCCTCAGGAACAAGGTTCCGGATACGGGCCGGCGAGACTATCTGGACCGAGTCTTCGCATAAATTCACGTTATCCGAACTGGAGTCCTACGCGGAACGGGGCGGATTTAACCCGATCGCCACGTGGGTGGATTACGAATGGCCCTTTGCGGAGGCGCTTTGGCAGTTAGCGGAGCCGTAACTCGCGATTACTTCGATCGCCTCTATCACGAGAGCGATGATCCCTGGAATCTCGAATCCAGCGATTATGAGGCGAAGAAGTATGAGGCGAGCCTGCGAGCGCTGCCGCGGGAGCGCTATGAAAACGCCCTCGAAATCGGTTGTTCAATAGGAGTATTCACGGCTAGATTAGCGCCCCGATGTGGAAAACTGCTTTGCCTGGACACAGCCGATGTGGCGCTGAAAAAGGCAAAACACCGCTGCCTGCAATTTCCGCATGTCAGATTCGAAAGGATGTCAGTGCCCACCGCGTACCCGGATGGTCAGTTTCGATCTGACAGTCCTTTCTGAGGTCGGATATTATCTCAGCGCGGAGGATCTTGCGAAGCTTAGCGAGCGAATTACAACTCACACGAGCGAAGAGCGGACAACTATTGTTAGTCCACTGGCTCTCGCCTGTATCCGGATACCCTCTTCGCGGCGACGATGTACACGAGCATTTTCTCAGCCGCCCGAAATGGCGCCTGATTTCAAACTCTCGTACCGATTTCTATCGGCTCGACGTGCTCGAACGGCAATCGTCCTGATCGGCGGATGGCCTTAAATTGCGCTTGCAGCTCATCCACGACGCACTTCAACGGAGCGACGCGTGCCCAATCAGGCCACGTTTTCCGGCATGCATCATAGAAGTTCACCTCTTGCAATAAGCCTCCAAAATAGCGGGCACTCGGCGACGCGCAAGAGCAGCTCTCGAGGCGTGATCCCTATCCGGTTTGAAGATTCTTTTACCCGGCTCTCGGCTAACTCACCCGTATTCTGGTAATCCAGCCACAATAGGCGCAACTGCCGACGTGTTGCAAACAGATGCTCGAGAAACTCGCCGGTTTCGACCGGAACACGCAACGCCTTCTTGCCGCGTTTTTGCCACTCGGTCAATTGGCGGGAATAGCCAGACCGCGCTCTTCCTGAGAGGCGAGCCGACGTAAACACCTTCACGCGGTTACTATGTCTTAGTCGAATGTCGTGTTGAATCAAGGCGTCATGAAAGGCGAGGTCTTCGAAATAGCGCCGCAGTGGCAGACGTCCTGCCGCCTTATAGATCTGCGGAGGAACGGCCAGACTTGCGCCGTAGTGGTGATGGTGCCGTGGCCAAGGATCGTGCGGCTCAGGGTCAAAGCGATGTTCTATCCACGAAACGAACCGGCGGTACAAGTGATCGTACCTGTGAAGAGTACGTGTCGCCGGGTCGAGAAGATCTTGTTCGCAGGGCAGGATCACAATTCGCCCGCCCACGGCTTCAGCGCCGCCGGCAAGTTCGTTCAGATTTGCCGAAATCCAATTGGGCGCCACCTGACTGTCTGCGTCGGTCGACAGAATGGCCGCATCCATTCCTCCCACGGCTTCCAACCGTCGGCATGCTTCATCCATAAGCAGCCGTCGCACATGCCCGATATGCGCCTGTGACTTACTGAAGAGACGTTCGATAACATGGAGCCGGAAAGTAGGATAGAGCCTTCGAAAGCTATTAGCTATCTGCGTCGATCGATCAGAGGTGTTGTTAATAAGGAGAATGACTTCGTAGAGCTCGTGAGGTAGCGACTTACCATCTAGAGTTCTTTGCTCCGCCAGAGAGCGAAGCGCGGACGGCAACAATTCCTCTTCGTTTCGCGCTGGAACTACGACGCACGCTTGCAATGCGGGACTAGGAGGCTCGCTGACAAGTGGGCCGTTGAAATCCTTAGACACCACTAATAAGAGTTCCCCAGGCCCGGCTGTGTTTCGGGATCCAAATGCGCTCACCGCCGCCGTAAGTTAGAGCAAATCGCGCAATCGTGCTCGCGTCGTCATGATCGATTTGCGATTGGTATCTACCGATTAGCTTCCGTTTACGAGCGACTGCGCGATCATGCCGAATAATGCAAGGCCTTAATTTCAAGCCTGTTCTCTCTTCCGTGTCGGATAACCTCTCGCGAAAAACGGTGTCCGGAGTCCATATCGCATATGGAAGATCTTCATAGAAACCGAGTTTGCCGCGCGCCACACTCTTTATTGCCGCTTCTCGAACAGCTAGGTGATCTACGTGGTTTCCAAGCCCCAGCGGAGCCAAAGCAACGCCGTGCGCGAAGTACTTTCGAACCACCGAAGCAAGCATGTCACTCTCAATGCCGCCGGGCAGCCGGCTGGCTTCCGGCTTGCAGACATAGTCGGGGCTTATGCCCAACCGGAGAGGAGCATCTAGTAAGTCGAGTGATTCCACCCTGATCCGCGTATTGATTAGTGAAAGTGCTGACTGATCCTCTCGCCTTCGTACGTTAGAGACTACATGCGGTAACGTCGACGATATTCTGGGTGCGTAGGAACTTACAGTGAAGAAATTTACAACTCGCACCCCGATTGAAGCCGCTGACCACCGCGTAAGACAAGCATAAAGCGAAAAAGCAGCGTCGTCCCGATGGGGGGAGAAGACCGTTATGTCACGCATCAACCAACGAGCGCTGGTCGTGCCGGAAGTACTTGGCCAACGGCTGCGGCGGCAGCTTTCGCTTTCAGCGCAAAGCCGGTCTTTGCGCTCAACTGCTTGCACAGTGTAAGTGCCTGCGCCACGACTTGGTCCATATTGTAGTACTTGTAGGTTGCCAATCGCCCGACGAAATGCACTCCCTTCGTCGCAGCAGCCAACTCCGCATAGCGCTTGTACAACGCCCCATTTTCGGGCGTCGGAACAGGATAATAGGGATCTCCCTGGTTAGCCGGATATTCGTAGACAATACTGGTTCGCGGATGAATCTGCCCGGTCAGATATTTGAACTCGGTTATCCGTGTGTAGGCATGCTCATTCGGATAATTCACAACCGCGACAGGCTGTAAGTACTCGGTATCCAACGTCTCATGCTGGAAGCGCAGCGAACGATACGGAAGTTCGCCAAAGCGGAAATCGAAGAACTCGTCCACCGGCCCCGAATATATGATCTCTCGAAACTTAACATCTTTCACAATCTCTCGGTAATCGCAACCCAGGCTGATACTGATATTCGAGTGGTCTAACATATTTTCGAACATCCGTGTGTAACCGTTCTTCGGCATCGCTTGGTACCTATCAGTGAAATAGCGATCGTCGCGATTCGTTCGCACCGGAATGCGTGCCGTCACTTGTGCATCGAGCTCAGAAGGATCCTTTCCCCACTGCTTTCTCGTGTAATTGCGGAATAGCTTCTCGTAGAGGTCTCGTCCTACTTTGCTGACCACAACGTCCTCGGATGTCCGGACAGATGAGCGGGCCTCGGCTTGTGAGGCAAAGAAGTCCTCCACTTCCTGTTCAGAAGTGAGCTTGAGACCGTACAGGAGATTGACAGTATCCAGGTTGATGGGAATCGGGACGAGAGTTCCGTTTACCGACGCCAAAACCCTGTGCTCATAACAGCGCCAGGACGTGAACTGCGAAAGATATTGAAAAACCTGTTCCGAGTTGGTGTGAAAGATATGAGGGCCATACATATGTACAAGAATCCCATCGTCGTTGTAATGGTCGTAGGCGTTACCTCCAATGTGATTCCGCCGGTCGACAATCAAAACCTTCTTGCCATAGGAACGGGCCATCCTTTCGGCAACCACAGCTCCCGCAAAGCCTGCGCCAACGATCAAATAATCAAACATGTGCGGCGCCCTTTGCGGAAATCTCAGCTACTCGCGGCGACTTGCGGGCGATTGCCGATCGGAACGTGATTCAGCGTGAATGTATTTTCAATTAGCCGGTTCATATGGCTCCAGGTCTTGTCCCAAGATGATTGCGATAAAAACTTATCCACTCGCGAATGGAACTCCGAAGTAGGCGGGCATTGCAGAAGCGATTCCGCGATCTCGATAAACTCTCCAGCGTCGTTCGCTATACCGACAAGCCCCAGATCGCCATACCCACTGACAACGTCTCGAATGGGCATTGAAATAACGCGAAGACCTGCCGCTAGATACTCGGGCGTTTTAGTCGGGCTTATAAATCGGGTCGAGTCATTTAAGGCAAAGGGAAGCATCCCTATGTCCCAACCCGCGAAGTAAGCTGGCAGCTCGGCATACTGCTTCATGCCAAAATAGTGGATATTCGCCGCACGAGGTAAAGACGCGGGGTCTATCTTGGCAACCGGGCCAAGCAGGATGAAGTGCCAATCGGGACGTTCGAAAGCGGCCTGCCTGATTAACTCGAGGTCCATGCGCTCATCGATGACTCCGGCGTAGCCGAGACGCGGATGCGGCACATGTCCCTGATCTTCCGGATCGCGTGTTATTGAGCGCGCAGTCGCGAAATGCGCCAGATCGACGCTGCTGGGGAAAAAATGAACGGAAGGATGTTGCTTCCGCTTGGATTCGAATAAGCTCGCCCCGCCCGTGAAAACAAGATCTGCTTCGTGAAACAGCGTTTGTTCGTTATTCCGCATTGCGGCAGGCGCGCCGGCAAAGGCGGATAGTTCGTCCATGCAGTCATAAACGGTCACACGCGGCCGAAGACTGGGTGTAAATTCCTTCGCCATCGGAGTGTAATACCAGGCGATGTAATCCTTGATTTTGTTTTGATCGAGTAGTAACTGGAGTAACTGTTTCTGTAAGTCGACGATCTGCTGGTTGGTTAGGCCGGAAGATAAGACGGGCGTCTCAACATGCACCCCGGTATTGGGACACAGTGACGATCGTAAGTGTGGTTCTGTATTTTCGTAAACAGGCTCTTCAAGAAAGAAAACCCTGCGATCCCGCGCGAACCGGCTCATTAGATGCTGGGGGCGTTGAAATACGAATCCCCATCGTAGATGGGACAAGCAGATCAGGTCGATGTTGTTGGGAATCATGTGTGAATTGGTTACTCCGCGGAAATCTTTGCTGCTGGTTCAGGATTGTGTCTGCGAGCGGCCAGTGAACATCGCGATTGCCTGATGCATCCGCGTAGTCGAAAAGGCCGTTGCAACAGTGGCGGTCGTCATCCCACCCGGGATGATTGAGGATTGGATAGAGGCAGATCCCGTGAACCGGGATACTGAGATTCATTGCGATTGCGACTTCATCGCAAACGTAGTTGAACCACTCTGCCCGCTGGTCATTCTCGGTGCCGGTTTCCGAGATGAAGACAGGCCGCTGATAACGGCTCCAGACTTCTTGAATGATCTTGTGAAATGGGCGATATCTCGGATCGCAGCGAGGGAGCATGCCCGACTTGTGAATCCATTCGTTGCGATCGTAAAAGTTGACGCCGATAACATCGACGTATTCAGGCCTGCCGCCGAGTTCGGGCGCTACGGCCCCCGATAACATGTCCCAGCCTTCGAATTGGGCCAGCCGGTACTTCTCGGCTTCCAGCTCGTGCCCTGGAATTTCAGGATCGCCCACGATGTGAATGACAGGATCGGGCGAGATCAGTTTCACAGCTGGCAACTCGTTGAGTAAAATCTCGCTCGCTCTCACAGCAGCGCGGACGAGATTGCGTTTGAGTTCGCCGCCTCGATTCGTTGCGTGCGGGTTCATGCCGCCTTTGTCGCCGCCCGCCCAGGAGAGGAATGAGATCTCGTTCACCGGAGCGAACATGCGGCATTCATAGCCGTGCCGCTTTATAAAGTGCGCCAGCCGATACGTGAAGTTTCCGAACTCCCGTATGAACGAAGGTGCAAAGACCTGAACATGATCGGGCCAGCCGAAATGCAGGAGATCGAGCAGAACTTCCGATTCCGTTTCGCGAGCTGCGTCAAGAAGAATCGCAAGAGACTCGAAATTGTACTCGCCAGGAGCTTGCTCAATCAAGTGCCAGCGAGCAGCGATCCGAACTGTCCTGATACCGAATTGGTGAAGAAGTTTGTAGTCTGCGCGCGCAAATTTATCGTGCTGCGTGGACGCCAGAAGGTCGAGTCGTTTCCCGCTCCGGAGTTTGTGCGTGGAGCATTCAAACCCGGCCTGGATAAAGCTCCGAAACATAGAATTCCCGGTCGACAATATTCTTCCTCACAAGACACTCGCTGCCGACAGTAAACGGCCAAGGCCATTTGTTTCTAACCGCGCATACTGGTTAGCGAACGTCAGTCCGCTATGTTCGCCCAGTGCTTACAACGCGATTCAAAACACGCGCCGCAAGCAGAAAGTGCCGTCTCTATGTAAAGCCCCACACGCAAAATTGTGTGAGATACCCCGCTCCTTATAGAGAGAAATTAAGAGGAATTAGTTACAACCCCCAGTAAATCAGCGAGTGCCGCTAAGGTGTCGCAACCCTATTCATTTAGCTCCTGCGCGGCGGTTTTACCGAGCGAAGTAAGTCCTTTAAACATTCTACTAAATCCCGCGTCCAAAGTCTTCCCCGGTACCGCTCTTTTCGCTCCGCTTGTTCCGGGGAGAACGAACCGATTCACCGCTTCCAGAAGACTTCTCGTGGTTTCCGGCAGAAAGGCCTCGCAGCGTATAAGGAGATTCGCCGGTAGCGAGATCGTGCATGTATGTCGCCGTCTTTCCACTGCTCGTCGAACACAACCCGCCGCATAGCTAGCCGCAATGGAGAAACCCGGTAAATTACCGAGCAACGCGAACCAGGCGAACTCGTCTCTTGCTGCGCCACTGAACTTGGCATTGAGGTACGAACCTGTTCGCATCAATCCGGGCACGACGGTTAAAACGTCTATACCTTCGGAGCGTAATTCCGTGCTCATTCCCGTTGAAAATCCAACTAGCGCGAATTTTGCGCAGCTATACGGAAGCAAATGCGGGATGCTGACGCGGCCACCTACTGAAGTGATATTTACAATGTGACCGCTTCGCTGTTTCTTCATATGCGGCAGCACAGCGAACGTGAGATTTAGTGGTCCCCAGAACATCACATTCATCGCCTCCTCGAAATCACCGTGATCAAAGCTGTCGAGAGGGCCTACTTTGATGTGCCCCGCATTGTTGACTAACACGTCGATTCTGCCGAACCGGCTTATTACGTCTTCAATAAGGCTTTCGATTTGAGTTTCATTGCTGACATCGCAGCTAAACGGTGTAGCTTCGATTCCCTTTTTTGCAAGATGATCGCACGCTTTCTGCAGCTCATTTAGCTCACGGGCACACAATGCGAGGCGACCGCCCATGCGGCCAAATTCTTGAGCGAGGGAAAACCCTAGGCCCCGAGAGCCGCCTGTAATCAATATGATTTTGCCCCCCAGATCTGACTTGGGACGCCGAATCCTCGTCGTAACTCTTACTGCCGCGAGTCCTGCGATCGCAGCTGCCCCCAGCCAGTAAGAACGCTTGAGTAACTCCATGTCAGTTAGACGCTTTGAATCTTCATCACGACCTTGATGCAATTATCTTTTTTATCTCGGAACGTCTTATAGGCTTCGGGGGCATCGTCGAGCGCAGGGCGATGAGTAATCACAAATGAGGGATCTATCTCGCCCCGCTCAATACGCTCGAGCAAAGGCTTCATATAGCGTTGCGTGTGGGTCTGGCCCATGTGGAACGTTAATCCTTTTCCGAATGCTGCGCCCATATTGATCTTGTCTACGAACCCACCGTAGACACCGGGAATGGAAACCGTGCCACCCGGCCGGCATCCTTGAATCGCTTGGCGCAAAGCTGTGGGGCGGTCGGTTTCCATCTTCAGCGCGAATTTAACTTTGTCATAAAACGCCGGTAAACCCGTTCCGTGCGCTTCAACCCCGACTGCGTCGATGCATCCGTCCGGTCCTCTTCCCGCAGTGAATTCTTTTAATTTCTCGATGACGTCTTTGTCCTCTTCATAGTCGATCCCCTCGGCGCCACCCTTCTTTGCGAGCTCGAGACGTTCGGGTACACGGTCGATCGCGATCACTCGTTCGGCGCCGAGAAGATACGCACTTCGAATCGCGAACTGTCCGACTGGCCCGCATCCCCACACCGCAATCGTGTCGCCGCCATGAATATTGCAGTTCTCTGCCGCCATGTAGCCCGTGGGAAAAATGTCCGAGAGAAACAGCACTTGCTCGTCAGTCAAACTCTCGGGCACTTTGAGCGGCCCAACATCGGAGTAAGGAACGCGGACGTATTCGGCTTGACCTCCCGGATAACCGCCATACAGGTGCGAGTAACCGAAAAGACCGGCGCCGGGATATCCATACAGCCTTGCGAGTTTCTCGCCGTCTGGATTCGTCTGCCGGCACAACGAAAACAGCGTCCGCCGGCAATACCAGCACTGACCGCAAGAGATATCAAAGGGCACAACCACGCGATCGCCTTTTTTCAACGTGCTTTCCGCGCCGGTTTCTTCCACGATGCCCATGAACTCGTGGCCCATTACATCTCCCTTGCGCATTTCGGGAATGAATCCGCCGTATAGGTGCAGATCGGAGCCGCAAATAGCGGTGGAAGTAATGCGCAGGATTGCATCGCGCGGCTCCTGAATCTTCGGATCGGGAACCTTTTCCACGCGAACATCTTCTTTGCCGTACCAACAAACCGCTTTCATTTTTGGATCGCTCGAAGACTGGATTCCTGAGCGAATTAAACGTTTCCACACACGGGACCGGGAAAACTGCTGGCTCCCCAGAGTGAACGCATTGTAACTGGTGAAAGTGGCGGCGGATGATATCCTGAAGCAGACATTTTGGCAACACGGGCCGGTAGCTCAGTTGGTAGAGCATCGCACTTTTAATGCGGTGGTCGCGGGTTCGAGTCCCGCCCGGCTCACCAAAATTATGAATCTCCCTCGCGTTGCTGCAGTGTGCCTTTGCTGCACGCTCTTGGCGGCCCAAACCCCCGATAACATCCGCCGCTGGTGGTCGCACACCGAAGCTCTGGCCAACGACAACATGGAAGGCCGCGACACCGGCAGTGAAGGATATCGCCGCGCCGCGCGCTACGTCGTCCAACAATTCGAGCGTGCCGGACTCAAGCCCGCGGGCGAATCCGGCTACTATCAACCCGTTCCCCTCCATGAAGTGAAATTCCGCGCCGATCAATCCGAAATCGCGCTAGTGCGACCCGATGGTGTCGAGAAATTGCGCTGGTTGCAACAAGTCACGATATCAGCGGCGCTAACCTCCCCGGAATCAGTCGATGCCGGACTCGTCTTCGGCGGGGACGATCTGAAGAATCTCGACGTGAAGGGAAAAATCCTCGTGCAGTTTGCTCGAGCGCGCGACGGGAGCGCAATCAGCAAGAGCGAACAGATCGAGGGAATTGCAGGTACTCTGACCATTGATCGCATCGGCGGACCTGAACCACCGCGGTGGCCCGTGGCTTATTCGGTTAGCATGAGACTCGCTGATACCCCTCTTCCAACGGCCACAAAAAACCGCGTCGCGCTCCGCTTCAATCCCGCCTATGCGGAGGAGCTTTTTAAAGGCTCCGGCCACACCTATGAAGAATTGCGCGCTCTAGCCGATGAAGGCAAGCCCCTGCCCCATTTCGCGCTTCCCGCAATTCTTCGCGCCACGATGCATTTTGAAACCGCGAACCTCGCCTCCGACAATATCCTCGCCGCTCTGCCCGGTTCCGATCCTGCTCTATCCAACCAGTACATCGTGGTTTCAGCCCACCTCGACGGCTACGGCTTCGGTGAGCCATGGAACGGCGATCGAATCTACAACGGCGCTTTCGATGATGCCGCCTACGTAGCCACGTTGATCGATCTGGCGGAAGAGCTTCACGACTCCGGTAAGCGACTGAGGCGCTCCGTCCTGTTTTGTGTCGTCACCGGTGAGGAGAAAGGCCTGCTCGGCTCCAAGTATTTCACCGCCCACCCCACCGTTCCGAAAGAAAATTTGGCCGCCGATATCAATCTCGATCAGCTGCGGCCCATCTTTCCGCTAAAGATAATGACCACGCTTGCGCTGGATGAATCCACGCTGGGCGACACCGTGAAGCGCGTAGCCGAGCCCATGGGCATTCGCATTCAGCCCGACCCCGAGCCCGAGCGCAATCTCCTCCGCCGCTCCGATCATTACAGCTTCATGCAGATTGGAGTGCCCTCGGTCGGCTTTATCTTCGGGTACGAAAAAGGATCTCCCGAAGAAGCTATTTACCGCCGCTGGTATGCCGAGCGATATCACAGTCCCGCGGACGATCTGAAGCAACCCTTCGACCCCGGTGCGGCAGCGAAATTCAATGATTTCTTTGACCGGCTGGTGGAAACCATCGCTAACGATGACCACCGCCCTGCTTGGAAGCCGGGCAGTCATTTCGTCCATGCCGCCATCGTTCCCGGCGAACGATGATCCCGCGCGGGTCCGCTTCGCAAAGTATCCGGATTGCGAAAGCGTCTGGATAGATGTAGCTCGCTACCTACGCGTACGCCGGCTCTGTCTCCTCGGCCGCGCTGAAGTACGCGCAGTCCGGATGATGAAACACAAGCGCGGAGACGCTCGCTTCGGGCTCCATCATGAAGCCTTCAGTAAGCTGAACGCCAATATCTTCGGGGCGTAACAGACGGAACAGTTTGGTTTGATCTTCTAGATTCGGACAGGCCGGATAGCCGAAACTATAGCGCTTGCCGCGATAGCGCGATGTGAACCGCTCGTGCATCGTCATGGTCGGAGAATCGGGAAAGCCCCAATCTTCACGAATGCGGCGATGCAGCCATTCCGCGCACGCCTCCGCCGTCTCAATGCCGAGCGCCTGCAGCGCATGCGCTTTGAAATATTCACCGCGCGCCTTTGCTTCTTCCGAGTGCGCAATGATCCCTTCGCCCGCGGTGACGACAAATAGAGCAATGTGATCGCGCCGGCCATCTTGCGGATCCAGCGCGTAGTCGCTCAAACAAAGGCCATCGGATTTGGCTTGACGGCCGAAATGGAAGCTATCAGTCGGCGACTCTGCCCCCGCCGTGAACAGACGCAGAGTGTTCCCGTCCCGCTCAACCTCGAAGAATTGCCACACCGCGCGCGCCTTCATAAAAGTTGCGGCTTCACGCTTGACGTCTTCGACATTGTGGAAGAGCTCGAGTGCTTTCGGATCGCGTTCCGCCAGAAGCTTTTCGAAATTGCCCTTGAATCCGAGATGCCGGCCATAGAGCATAAACGGATTGATATAGCTCCACACCTCCGGCAAATTCGGGATGCTTCGCACTTTGCGATCCACGTACGGCGCGGGCGGAATAGGAACGTTTGTGTGAACTTTCGGACTGCGCGCTTCCCCTGAAGGGATGACCACGGGCTCACGCGTGGCGCTTTCAACCGGAACATCGCGAAAGATGTGCTGTGAAAGAATCTGTTCCCGCAGCTCAGGGTCCATGATCTCGTTCATCAGGCGCAGGCCCGTCATCGCGTCCTTCGCATAGAAGGTCGGCGCTCCGTAACTGGGCGCGATCTTAGTCTTCGTGAATTTTTCCGATAAAGCGGCGCCTCCCACCAGCAGAGGTACGCTGATACCTGCATCCTTCAGGTCGCCCGCGGTGATCACCATCTGTTGAGCGCTCTTCACCAGCAGACCAGACAAGCCAATCGCGTCCGGCTTGTGCTGCTGATACGCCTTGATCAGTTCATCGGGCGGCACTTTAATTCCGAGATTCACAACTTTGTAGCCGTTGTTGCTGAGGATAATCTCGACAAGATTCTTGCCAATATCGTGTACATCGCCTTTCACCGTGGCGAGAACAATCTTCCCGCGCGTCGATGAATCAGCCTTCTCCATGAACTGTTCCAAATAATTCACGGCGGCCTTCATAGATTCGGCGGATTGCAGCACTTCGGCCACAATCAGCTCATTGTTGTTGAACAAGCGGCCTACTTCGGACATGCCGGCCATCAGCGGTCCGTTGATAATCTCGAGCGGTGGAGCACCTTCTTTCAATTTCAAATCGAGATCCGGAATGAGACCGTCCTTAGTCCCTTCGATGATGTATGTCGCGAGGCGCTCGTCGAGCGGCAGATCTGCCGCTTTCTTCTTCTCTTTTGTGCTGACGCCGCGGAAGTGTTCGGCAATCGCCGCAATGTGAAACTGATTGACGGCCGCTTTCTGCTCACGGGATTGCTGTCGCCAATCTTCTGGAAGAGCTTCCAACGCAGCCGCATGTGGATGACCGGCGGGAACATCGACGGGTGGAGTATTGAAAAGCAAGGCTTCTGCCAGCCGCCGCTCCTTTTCTGGAATCGAAGCGAACCGCTCCAGCTTCTCGGCGTTCACAATGGCAAGATCGAGTCCAGCCTTCGTGCAGTAGTAGAGGAACACCGAGTTGACCACCTCGCGCGCCGAAGCGGGAAGCCCGAACGAGATGTTCGAGATTCCTAGAACTGTCTTCACGTATGGAATTTTTTCTTTGATCAGCCGAATCGATTCAATCGTCTCCACTGCGCCGCCGATGTAATTCTCATCGCCAGTGGCGCACGGAAAAACCAGCGGATCAATGATAATGTCTTCCGGCGCGATCCCGTACTTTGTGGTCAACAGTTGAACCGAACGCTCCGCTACAGCCAGCTTGCGCTCCCGAGTGAAGGCCTGCGCCTGAACCGGATCTTCGTCGATGCAGCCCACCACCAGAGCCGCGCCGTACTGGCGGCGCGAGAGGGCACATGCGCTCGAATTTCTCTTCGCCGTCTTCCAGATTGATCGAGTTGATGATGCTCTTGCCCTGACAGTACGTGAGGGAAAGTTCCACCGAACGCGGATCGGTGGTATCGATCATCATCGGCGCCTTGATCTTCCGGATCAGTTTTTCGTAAAACAGCGGGATATCGTTGAACTCGTCGCGATCGCTCGATTGCAGGCACACATCCACCACGTGAGCGCCGTTGCGGATCTGCCAGCGCGCGATTTCAGTCGCTTCTTCCCACTTCTCCTCGGCGATCATCTTCTTAAACAAGCGGGAGCCGATGACGTTCGTGCGCTCCCCGACAATCAACGGACGCGTGCTTTCTTCGGCTTCGATCACGTCGATGCCGGAGAAGTAGGTGCGGTGCGTTGGCTGCTTCGTTTCGCGCGCTTTCTTGCCTTCGATCATTTGGGCGATCGCGCGGATGTGATCCGGGCGTGTGCCGCAGCACCCACCGACAATATTGAGCCAGCCGTGGTCGATGAACCGCTCGAGTTGCGCGGCGAGGCTGGTTGGCGTCTCTTGGTATTTGCCTTCCTCATCGGGCAAGCCGGCGTTCGGGTAACACGACACGCGAGTGGCCGCCAGCTCGTGAATGGACCGGATGTGGTCGGTCATAAACTCCGGACCGGTAGCACAGTTCAGCCCTACGGCCAGCAGCGGAGCGTGCGCGATCGAAACGTAGAATGCGTCGGCGGTTTGCCCCGCGAGCATTGTACCCATAGCTTCAATCGTGCCCGACACCATGGCAGGAATTGGATAATTCAACTCGCGGCTCAGGCGATCTATCGCCAGCAGTCCGGCTTTCACGTTCCGCGTGTCCTGGCAGGTTTCGAGCAGCAGAATGTCTGCGCCGCCTTCCACCAGCCCCTTCGCCTGTTCGTAATAATTCGCAAGCAGCTCGGGGAAAGTAACACCGCCGGTGACTGTAATCGTCTTCGTAGTGGGTCCCATCGAGCCCGCCACAAAGCGCGGACGTCCCGGCTTTGAGAATTCATCGGCCGCCTGGCGAGCAAGTTTTGCCGCACCGAAATTCAAATCGTAGGAATGGTCCTGAAGCCCGTATTCGGCGAGCACTAACTTCGTGCTCCCAAAACTGTCGGTTTCTACGATGTCGGAGCCCGCTTCATAGTAGGCGCGGTGAATGTCGAGAATGACATCGGGACGCGTGACGACCAGATTCTCGTTGCAGCCTTCGAGTGCCGGGCCGCCGAAATCTGCCGCAGTGAGCTGACGCTGCTGCAGCATCGTGCCCATAGCTCCGTCGAGCACCAGGATACGAGTGGCAAGCGCGTCCTCGAGAGCCTGCAAGCGCAATTGGCGCGCGCTGTCGTTAGATGTCATGAGGATAACTGAGTACCCTCATTTTAGCGGTACGAAGCTCGATCTGGCTGACCGTCGCGCCTACTCGCCGCCCGCCGCCGCGCCAGACTCCCGCGCCTCCTCTTCAAGAAGGCCCTCGGGAGCCTCCGCGGAAAGCTGATCCGGAGGGACGGGTGGTCCTGATATCTCCAAATCCGCCTCGCCCGCGAAAAGTTGGTCGTTCGGATTGCCAGGACCGCTGAATGAAGAACCCATTGTGTAATTCCTTTACGACTCACTTCCGTTGCAATCGTGTAGCCAGTGTATCTTTATTTCTGCCGTTTGAAAAGCACCACGTCGGCGCCGCTGGTACCACGTATGCACGCCAGCCGGTCGCCTCGTGGAGACCACGCGAACCTCAGGATCATCGGATCGTCGTCAAAATGCGTCAGTTGTCGCGGCGCCGAAGCATCCAGCGGGATGGCCCAAAGATTGGATATTCCCCGATCACTCGTAAGGACGCTTGTAAGGGAAGCTCCGTCGGTCGACCAACGCACCGGCGTTTGGGCATTCGGAATGGTCCGCGCCGGCCCTTGCCCATCGAATGGAATGACGGCCACGGCCCACCGGGAAGTGCTGGGATCCTGGAGTTGGCAGGCAATCCATTTGCCGTCCAGCGAAATCTCCCCATCTCGCGCCAGATAGTTTCCAATCTGCGTGCTTGCCCCGCCGGTCGCCGCGATCCTGCGCAAATGTGGATTGTTGGCTGTCCACGACGTGTAGACAATCCATTTGCCGTCAGGCGTGATGCTGGGAGCTTCGTCGTAAGTCGGTCCCGCCGTCAATTGCGTGTACTCATTTGATTCCGGATCGAATTTCCAGAGATGAAATTCCCCGGATCGGGTCGACGCGAAAACAATCGACTTGCTGCCCGGCAGAGCAACCGCGCCTTGTTCGATAAATGGCTCGTTGGTGAGATTCGCCCGGCTTTGCCTCGCAATGTCAAAAAGCCAGAGATTGGGAAACCCGTTCCGCTGCGAGCTCATGATGATGTGGTCTTCGTCCGCCCATGCCAGGGTGGGAAGGTCTTCGACTTCCGCCGGCGCACTCTGGCCACTGGTTACATCGTTTAGCGCCGATACCCAAACACTCGCTTTTGTTTCCATTTTCACGGCAGCAAGCTCTTGCCCATCCCGAGTCAGGCTCGCGCCCCGGTAGCCCGCCAGGTCCTTCGTGACGTCCTGGATGCGCCCGTCTTTGACCGCTATTTCCTTCAGTGGATTCTTGCCTTGCGTACGTATTGCTGCGGGAATGATCAGTGTCTTTGCGCGCGAAGTCCACACCGGCTGACCTACACCGCGCCATCCGGGCAAGACTCGCCTCGTCTCTCGCCCGTTTGTGCCGATTAGGTCGAGCGTCGTCTCGCCGCTTGCGTAGCTGTAAAGGAACGCGGCGATTTCATTTCCTTTGGGTGACCAGGCTTGCCGGGTTGACAGCGTCGCCCCGTGAGCGGAAAAGAGCACTTTTCGCGTGGAGCCGTCGCGTGCAGCCAGTTCCAGCCCGGTCTGATGGCGGACGAAAGCGACTTGATCTCCCGAAGGAGAAAACGAAACCGGCCCGTCAATGTCTACCAGGACCGGCGAGCTCGGCCGATCGCCCAGAATTGGCACCGCATAAAGGCGCCCCATCAGCTTCTCGTCTTTCTCTACTTCGAAGATCGTCTGGCTATCGGGCGAGAACGTAATTCCTTCGTAATCGATTTTGCGGGCGGCAATCTTCACCTCTTCCGAGGCTTGGTCCACCTGTTTCAGGTACAGTGTTTCCACACCGCCCGGATCTCCCGCCACGAAGGCCAAATACCTGCCGTCCGGAGATATGCACGCTAGTTTCGTTCTACCGTTGAAGGTAAGTTGACGGACTGATTCTATGCGAAACCACTCTGGGCCCCGGGCCACCCACCACCAGATCGCCAAGCCCACAATTAGAAGGGCGAGAACCGCCGCGCCAATTCTTGCTTGCTTGCCAAACCGGCTCTGCGGGGCGAACGCAATCGGCCTGATACTGCTCCCCAGACCCGAAGCCTGGCTGACTTGTTGAAGGTCCGTGAGCATCTCCCGCGCCGTTTGATACCGCTTGGCGCGATCCTTTGTCAGTGCACGATTAATGATTTTGAGGAGTCCACCCGGCAGCGATCGCGTTTGTGAAATAGATTCGGCTGGGCGGTCCAGAATGGCGACAAGAACGTGACTGTCTGTTTCGCCTTCAAAAGGCCGCCTGCTAGCGGCCATCTCATAAAGAATGACCCCCAGACTCCACAGGTCCGTGCGGTAATCGATATCCTCGCCGCGCGCCTGCTCCGGCGACATGTACTCAATCGTCCCGATTACTGAACCGGGCCGCGTCCACGAGCCCTCACCACAGCCCTCCTGTCCCAATCCCGGAGCATGCTTTGCAAGACCGAAGTCGATCACCTTTACATAGCCGTCCGGCCGGATCATGATGTTTCCCGGCTTCAGATCCCGATGCACGACGCCAGCGGAGTGTGCCGCCATCAGAGCGGATGCTACCTGGATGGCAATATCGAGCGCCGTTCCCGCATCGAGCGGCCCACGCTGCAGCGCCATCCGGAGAGTGATTCCGTCGATATATTCGCTGGCGATAAAGTGTTCACCCTCGATTTCACCGATTTCATAGATAGTCAGGATATTGGGGTGGTTCAGCGCCGACGCCGCCCGCGCCTCATGCTCGAAGCGGCGCAGCATCTCGTCGTCGGACGTCAAGCCCGGAGGCAGGAACTTAAGTGCGGCTTGTCGCCCAAGACGAGTATCGAGCGCCAGGTAGACCTCGCCCATCCCGCCGGTGCCGAGATGGCTCAGAATACGATACGAGCCGAAGTGGCGCCCCTCGCGTGGGTTGGGCTGCGCAACGGTCGTTTCTGCCGCTCTTCGGAGCCGCCGGAGACTTTTGGTGATCTCTTCGCGCAGGCTGGGCATGCCAAATTGTCGCGCAACTCATTTAGACGCGGATGTCCTCGTCCGCGCGCGACCCCGGTCGCGCTTCCCGTTACGCCTTCAAATGCAGACTGTTATGTATAGCAAACAGCGCTAATTCTAGCCGATCGGACACGCCAAGCTTGTCGAACACATTATGGAGATGGTTCTTTACGGTCTGTTCGGTAATGAACATCTTTTCCGCAATCTCCTTGTTCTTATAACCCTGAGAGATGAGAATGATGATCTCGCGCTCTCGCTGGCTGAGTTGCGTTCGCTCCCGGGCGGCTTTTCCGTTGCCGTGTGCAGCGGGAAAATCGGACGGCGATGCGAACTGGCGAATCACCGCGGCAGTCGTATTCGAATCCAACCAGATTTCCCCAGCGTAAACCCTCTGGATGCTCTTCTCAATCAGGCTGGTGGAAGCATCCTTGAGTAAAATGCCGCAACAGCCGAGTTTCATGGCCTCAACGAATTCGTCCTTGTTCTCCGATGAGGCAAACAGGATCGCTTTCGACCTCGGCGCACGCGTCTGAATGCTGCGGAGAACCGTCAGTCCGTCCATCCTGGGCAGCTTCAGCTCTGTAAGAACGATATCGGGATCGATATGTACGGTCTTATCGATCGCTTCCATTCCATCTGTGGCCTCGCCTACGATTTCGATGCCGGGATAGTGGCTAAGCACACTCCGCAAGCCTTCCAGGACAATAGGGTGTCCGTCAGCTATTAAGACGCGAATAGGTACTGTCGACATGCATGTTGCCCCCGAACAGTTCCCCCAGTCCCGCTATAGTACGGCCATGCCAAAAGAACCAGGACTTAAGACCTGTTGCTGGAATTATACTGCCAAACTCGCTAACTTCGCTAGCAGGATTTAGGCCACTCTAGCCCACGAGACCTCCCGCTAAGAAGTACTATCGGCTTGTGTCCAAAGTTTCTTCAATCCTTTTCCACAGGTACTAACCTAGTCCTGCCTCTTTTGTTGCGTTATTCGCGCAAAATCTTGTCCTGGAGAAAAGCTTACGCACCGGCCCGGCGTCTCTTAAAATGGCTTCATGTCCAAGTTGTCGATCAAAGATCTCGATTTGAAAGACAAGACGGTCTTCATCCGCGTCGATTTCAACGTCCCTCTTGCAAACTCCGGTAAAGAGATCACCAGCGACAAGCGGATACGCGCCTCGCTTCCGACTATCCAGTACGCGATCGAGCACTGCGCGGCGGTCATTTTAGCCAGCCATCTAGGCCGACCCAAGGGCAAGCGCAACCCGCAAATGAGCCTCGCGCCCGTGGCCGTCCGCTTGAGTGAGCTCCTGGGAAAGACGGTCGCCATGGCCCCCGACTGCATAGGTCCGGAAACGGTTGCCATGAAGCCCAAGCCCGGGGGAATTCTTCTGCTCGAAAATCTGCGTTTCCATCCCGAAGAAGAAGCCAACGACCCCGAGTTTTCAAAACAACTCGCCTCCCTTGCCGACCTCTATGTCAACGATGCATTCGGGTCTGCCCATCGCGCGCACGCTTCCACCGTCGGGATGGTCTCTTATCTACCGTTTGCGGCCGCCGGTCTCTTGATGGATAAGGAATTGGAATGGCTCACTCGCGTGACCCGGAATCCCGACAGGCCATGCGTTGCCGTACTCGGAGGAGCCAAGGTTTCGGACAAGATCGAAGTCATTCATAACCTGATCACAGTGGTCGACAAGCTCTTGATCGGAGGCGCCATGGCTTATACCTTCTTGCGAGCCCAAAACCAGCCCATTGGCCGCTCTCTCGTGGAAGAAGACAAGATCGATTTGGCGCGACAGCTCCTGGCCGGCGCGGGCGATAAGATGATGCTGCCCATCGACCACGTAGTTGTTCGCGAAGTGAAGCCCGGAGCCGATTATGAAATCGTCAGCCGCATCGGTCCGGATCAGATCGCAGTCGACATTGGTCCGCGGACAACCGAAGAATACGCCAGTGTGATCGGTGGCGCCAAAACCGTCATTTGGAACGGTCCTATGGGGATCTTCGAAATGCCGCCCTTCGATACAGGAACAGTCGCCCTGGCCAAGGCTGTGGCTGAATCCGGAGCCATATCGGTCGTTGGCGGGGGCGACTCCGAGAAGGCGATCAAGAGTGCAGGCCTCTCCGATAAAATCACTCACGTCTCAACCGGCGGAGGCGCCTCGCTCGAATTCTTGGCTGGAATTGAGCTCCCCGGCGTAGCCGCCCTTACCGACAAAGCTATAGCGCCTTGAGGCGTGCTCGCGATCGCCCCTCCTAGCTGCTTGGATCGCGGTTGTTCGCAGTGCACTATTCCGGCTGATTACTTGCGTTCGTTAGGGTCAGTTTCCAGAGATGGTGATCCTCTCCGCCGCGTTTGCTGGTAATCTCTCCGATGAGATCGGCCCAAGGCGCAGGCGGAGCGATGACGATGCGATCGAGATCGGGTGCGTATCCGGTAGGATTGCCCATACGGATCGTGTTCGTACCAGCGTGGAGCTGGACCAGGAGAATGGTTGGGACGGGGTCGTTGAAGGTACTGCCGTTCAGGTCGAGCTCCGTGGTGACTCCATCATTGATGGTGACAAATAGGGAGCGCGGCCCACTTGTGGCATAGTCGATCTCAAGCTGGTAAATACCGTCTACGGGAACGTTGACGTTGGAGAACGTGACCGTATTATTGGGTCCGCCACCGATATTCCCCGCCTTTGAGAGACCCGAGAAGTAATTGCTGAAGCCCGCCGTTACTGTACCGCTAAGCGTGGCTACCTCAGCCTCGTAAGTGGACGCGGAAGGGTAAGGGGCATCTCCCTTGCCGCTGATCACGATGCGGTCGAGATCAGGTGCATAGCTGGTGGGATTGCCGAACTGGATGGTATTGAAGCCCGCTTCGAGTCGAACGGGGACGGTTGTGCTGGAGGGCAGGAAGAAGCTGCCTCCACCCGAGTTGAGAGTCTGTAGCGCACCTCCATCGACGCTATAAAGAAAGGAGCGCAGCCCCTCCGTCAAAGAATCGACTTGCATAAGGTACGTGCCGGCCTTGCGCACGTAGATGTTGTTGAAGGTTACGGTGTTGTTGGGGCCGAGGCTCAGGCCGCCGACCTTCGCTCCGCCAGAGCACGGGGTGCAATGGGCGACAACGGCGGTACCGGTTAGGGTGGCTGACTCCGCCTCGTAGCTGGTGGAGGGCGGCGACTCGGCATGGCCCCGCGCCGTGACTTTGAGCAGGCGCGATCCGTGGCCCATAACGACGGTGGAGAAGCCACGCGGAGATGGGCCAAGATCGATGTGATTCCAAAGATCACGCACTTGTGGCGCATCGGTAAAGCCAAGGATGCTCCACCGGAGCTTGAGGACTGAGGGTGTTGCGTTCATGTTGGAGAGCGCGACGTAGTAAGTTCCGTCGCCGAGATCCGTGACCCATACGGGTAAATCGCCGCCCAAGACCTGCTTCGCGGGCTTTCCGGACTGGTTGACGGCGAGGACCTCGTCATTGCTGACCAGTTGCTTCCCGAAATCGTCGATCTTGGTCAGGTCGCCACCAAGATACATCGGCGCATTGGCCATAGCCCAGAGAGTGACGGCGGATTGCTTCTCCTCATTAGAGAGGCCGTCGAGAGTCCCGTCGCCGATATCCAGCGAGTCCAGATCGTTCCATCCAAGGCTCGGACTGGCGGCGTTCTGCCAGCCGGGCAGGTCTCTAAATCGCTGGTAGATCCGGGGCCAGTCGGTGAGGGTAGCGCAGCGGTGTTCGCACTCGATGTCGTCGTCGATGCGGCGCGCGTTTGCGAACTGCTGCCAGATGCTGAGATAGTCCTCATCGAGCGCCCATGAAATCGTGAGCCAGATGGGGCGGCCGCTCTGCGCGATGGCTTTGGACCATGCCGCAACATCGAGCCGATTGTCGATGGAGAGATTGTCGCTATAGGAACCGGGCGTCACGCCGTCGAGCTTAATAAGGTCGATGCTCCAGGAGGCGAAGAGGGCGACGACGGAGTTCATGTACTCCTGCGCGCCGGGCTTGGTGAAATCGATTTTGTAGTGGTACGGTGACGTTCCCTTGGCGCCGAAAGCGTTGCCCGCAGTATAGGGCACGACGAGGATGTCCTGGATGTGGTACGGTGTTCCCAAAATCGGCGAGTTCGCGGCGACTGCGGGTTGCTCGACGCCCGGTATCCAGTAGATGCCGGCTTTTTGACCATTCTGATGAATGTGGTTAACCAGGGCCGTAATGTCCGGGAAAGTCGTGGCGTTCGGGATAGGCCGGCCGTTGGCATCGAAGCTACCCTGCCAGCCAGAGTCGATATTGATGTAGTTGAAGCCATGCGCCTGGAGTCCGGAGGAGGCCAGGGCATCGGATTGCGCGGCGACGTTGGCCTGGGTCAGAAAGCCGGAGTTGATGGTTTGTTCGCTGAAGGTGCTCCAGCCGAGATAGGGTCTTTCGCCAACTCCATTCACTTGCGCCATTGCATTCGACTGCGAAAGGAACAAGCTGGTTGTGGCAAGCGAGAGCAGGAGCAGAGACTTGTAAGCATATCTGCCGGATAAGCGCTGGCGTATGGCGTTGTCAGCGGCTAGCGTTCCGACGCTGTGGTGAAAAGCATGGATGGTCATTAGAGCAGGTCTCCATGTGGGCGAAATCTTGATGAACTCAGGCCAAGACCGTTCGGGCAGACTGAACTTAGCACTGTTCTTTTCCTGCTGTCAACGGCGCGCATCGGCGCCCTGACTGCTGTCATGACCCACGGTGCCCGGAGCATCCACAGAAGAACTTTCGTCGTACCGATACTGCGTTCCCGCCAGCTCGCCGACTTTGTTTTCAGCAGCTCCCGCGTCATCCCGGAAGCTGCGCCACGGGCCGGCTTTCAGTTCGAGTATCCGGATCTCGCCACAGCTCTGCGAAATATCCTCTAACGTGCGGAAGATGTTATCCTGAGATCGATATGGCAATCCCGAATGTAAAGCGTTTTCGGCCATTTTGCCCGACTTGCCAAGAGAGTTTCACTCTCATGACCGTCCTGCCGAAAGAAGCCGATGTGAACGCGTATCTGACGGACGCTGTTGCGCGTCACGACCACAAGGCCTTCCAGGACGCGAAGCAGGCACACTTCAAAGTGCGCGTCGGTCAGCAAAAGCAGAAGCGAGCAAAGTAACTCCTCCGTTTTCCTCCGCAAGCCCGCAGGCTCGGTTTACGAGACCCTGTGGGTTTGTACTATTCGCAGACTTTTCGTAGCTGCAAGCGCAACTGCGGGATCGATGTCTCTCGATAAAGTGTTCAGCACCGGAATGACGTCGTCGCTCTGGCTCGCTGCGAAAATCGAACACAAGGCCAGCTTCTGATCCCTTGTAGCTTCCCGAACCAACGGAAATAATGCCTTTCGCACATCGTCGCGCCTGGCCAGCTCCGTAAGATAAGCGGTCGCGATATTCGCGTGATTCTTCACGTCGAGGTTCTCAAACAAATACTGCAGCGGACCGAATTCCGACATCTCCACTTTGCCTTCACTGACCAGCGCGAAAGCGGCGGCAAGGTGAACCCTCCAGTCCGCGTCTTTTTCGTCGTACGCCTCTTGCAGCATTGGAGTGTCCTCGGGCTCGCGAATTCGGCCCAGCCCCTCGATGGCGGCGGCTCGCAAATCCGCATCCTTGTCATTAAGGTATTGCTGGAGAGTCGGGCGATCGCCCGGAATTGCGAGCATCGCGAGAGCCTCCAGCGCGGCGCGCCGAATCTTCACATTGCGCGCGTTACTCAATGCCGATCGCACATCCGGCGCCGAAGTCAAGCTGTGCAACACGCCGATGGTTTCGAGCGCTGTCGCCTGAACCCGATCGTCCAGGTCGTGCGCCAGGAACGAAACGCCAGGACCCGCGGATGGATCGCGTATCTTCTGCAGCGCAACCAGGCTTTCGAAGATCAACTGGCTGTCCTTCGAGCGAAGCGCATCGAGCAACGCCGGTACTGCTGGCTGCGCGTGTAAAATTCCAGCTGCTCGGGCGGCATTCGCGCGCGCGTCCAGGCTGGCGCCCCCGTGAATTTCATCGCTGAGCGCCTGCGAAACATCCGGCCGGACCGTTGTCCCGAGGCCGATAACCTGATCATTCCGCGAGGAGAAGAACGATTTCACTTCCCGTACTCCGCGCGTGGCACTGCCGCTTAATCCGCTCTTCGCCACGTATCCCGGAAGATAAAAATTGATGATCCCGTCCGTAGCCCGGATTTGAATCTCTGAATCGTTATCGTGCGTAGCCTGGACAAGCGGCCCCAGACTGCTCTCCGTACCGATCTTCACGATTGCCTTAACCGCTTCCACGCGGATGTCACCGTTAGGATCGCTCATATATTGAGCCAGCGCCGGAATAGCTTGGGAATCTTTTTTACCCAGGTTGCGAATCGTGGCAATGCGCTGATTGGCCGTGTAACCGCCCTCATTCTGGCCAAAAGCGATCAGGCAAGCGCATATGCCACACGTCGCCAGGCGAATAAATTGCAGGATCATATTTGAAAGTTAACCGGCTTAGGCGCCGACTTCAACCGTTATCTTGTGAGGAATCAATCCGGCCTCATAGCCTAAGTCAAGAAGCTTTTGTGCGGCGCGCGGCACGATATGCGCCCCATCGATCGTATGCTGATTTACGTACATGCCGATGAACTGCTCCGCCAAAGCAGGATCTAGATCGCGGGCAAACTGCATTGCATAGTTCAGTGCTTCCTCGCGATGGTCCATCGAATATTGAATGCTTTCGCGCATCAGCCTGGAGCACTCCGCCTGAATTTCGGGAGGCAGGTCCCGTCGCAATGCGTTTGCGCCAAGAGGTAGCGGCAGATGGTGTTTGGCCTTAAACCACTTGCCCAGATCGATGATATTGTGCAACCCTCCGTGGCCGTAGGTCAGCTGTCCCTCGTGGATCACCAGACCCGCGTCCACCTCATGGTCCTTCACCGCCTCTAGGATCTTGTCGAACGGAATCACCACGTGCTCAAAGTCCGGCTGGAACAGCTTCAACGCAAGAAAAGCAGTCGTCATCGTGCCGGGAACAGCGATTCTCTTTCCCTTCAGCTCTTCCGGCGCCATTTGCCGGGAACTGACCACCACTGGGCCATAGCCATCTCCAACGCTCGATCCGCTTGCCATCAAAACGTACTTGTCGGCGACGTAAGGATAGGCGTGATAGGAGATCGCGGTAAGCTCGTACAGCCCCTCCGTGGCCTTTCGATTCAGCGACTCTATATCTTCAAGTACGTGGCGGAAATTGAGGATGCGCGACCGGACCTTCTTCGTGGCCAAACCGTAGAACATGAAAGCGTCATCGGAGTCCGGGCTGTGAGCGCAGACCAGTTCCAACGGTGTTGACGAGCTCATAGAGGGTGTTTCGGCGAAAGGGTACCCTCAAGTGTAACAACTGCTTTAATGAAGGCGGGAACTGTCCCGCAACGAGAGCAGTTGTGGTTCCGACTGCATCCAAGTCGTCTTCAAGCGCTGAGAGCGACTCCCGGCAGAGCTGCTCGTTCCCGTCTTTCGCGGCGCTTTCAAGCTCCTGCGCATGATGCCGGGCGGCGGTGGTATGAAGGCTGCTCAAAGACCCCTTGATTGTATGCGCAGCCCGGGAAAGCCGATCATACTCACCGGCCGCTAGCGCCTCATGCATTTCTCGCATTTGGTCTACCGATTCAGCCAGAAACAGATCGATAACCTCAACCAGCAAGTCGGGGTCGTAGCCGACCTGGGCCTGAAATTTTTCCGGCTCAAAGGCCGGCAAGTCCAAGCCGTCTCCGACAAGCGGGTCTCCTGAGCTGCGAATGGCGCGCGCGAGGCTTGTTACAGCTTCAGTCAAGCGCGACGCGTCCACCAGATCTTTCGAAAGTGACAGAATCGGAATTCTGGTACTCTCTCGCTGGCGATTCTCGAGTTCGCGCAATTTCGCCGTGAACTGAGCCAATCCGTCTGCCGGAAGCGGCGAGCCTAACAGCACAGCGTCGAATTTCTCTACAAACAGCGCTTCCGATGCTTCTTCCCATCCCGTAGCAGGGAGCACCGTATGATTGGCTTCGCCGAGAATGGCTGAAATGCGCTCAGCCTCCCGTGCCTCCGCGTCGATTAACAGAACTCGCAATGCACTCACTAGCCTACTCCAGAATCGTACAGCAACTTTACTGCCCGAACTCCTACTTCGCTTTTATATGATGTATACTCTCCATTTAGTGGGGGTGTGTCTTCCCTAGTCTCACTACTCGCTCCGTCTCATTTCACAATCGTCGCTGGCCCAAAGCGCTGGCCTGCGCCTTCGAAGCTCTTTCCAGCCAAGTCTTTAACCTCGTCTTCCCTGACGATTGCAGGCTTTGTGAGCTGCCGCTAAAAACGCTTTCCCGCATTCCTGTTTGTCCCGCCTGTCTTGCTCTCCCCGAGCCTCTCCAGGCCGAATTCTTCTGCGTGGCCTGCCGAACGCCCTTCATCGACGCCTATCCGCTGGATGAGCATGACCTCTGTACGGTCTGCCGGGAGAGCCTGGTGAACTTCGATACGGCTTACTCTTTCGGCAGCTATGAAGGTCCCCTCCGGAAGTTAATCCATCTTTTGAAATACGCGAAAGTAGAAACCCTGGCGCTGCCGCTCAGCCGCCTTCTGGTGCGCGCCATTCCCATCGACCAGCGCTTCGACGCAATCATCGCCATGCCCATGCATTGGCGCAAACGCTGGGAACGCGGATTCAATCAAGCCGAGTTGCTTGCCCGTCCGCTCGCCAAACGCTATGGCCTGAAGCTATCGACCAATCTTCGCCGCAAGCGCTACACCAAACCGCAAGCCGGACTAACTGAGCCGCAAAGACAGGAGAACCTGAAGGATTCTTTCGCCGTGAAGAAGCCGGAATCGATTGCCCGCAAGCATATCCTGTTAGTGGACGACGTGTTCACGACCGGCGCAACTTTGCGCGCCGCGGCCGGAGCGTTGAAAGTAGCGGGCGCCGCTCATGTTTCAGCCCTCACGTTAGCGCGGGTAGATCGTCGAGGCTTCGATTCGAATTTGGCTTCCTCGGGGCAGGGTGCCCGAAGGGCGCTGTCTGCCTATAGTGGAGTGAATTAGCGAAAACAGTTTACGAATGCAGAGCATGTTTGATGCCCAGCCTGGATCGACTTCATAGACCTGTTCTCGTGCTGAACGCCAGCTACGAGCCGATCAACATCTGCGCCGCCCGCAGAGCGCTGGTGCTAGTCCTCAAGGGCGTTGCCTCCGCCGAAGAACTAGCGCCTGGACAAGTCCATTCCGCCCGTCGCACTTTGAACGTGCCCTCGGTAATTCGCTTGCTTGAGTACCGGCGTATCCCGCATCAAACCCGCGCACTCTCGCGCAAAAACATTCTGATGCGCGACCGCTACACCTGCCAGTACTGTCACGGCACGTTCCCTTCCGGCGAGATGACCTTGGATCATGTGGTTCCGAGATCCCGCGCCGGCGAGACAACTTGGGAAAACCTCGTGGCATGCTGCCATCCCTGCAACAACCGCAAAGGCAATCGAACACCCGAAGAAGCGGGCATGAGGCTTCTGCGCGCGCCCCGTCCCTTCAGCCTCCACACCAGCCGTCATCTGATGCGCCTGCTAGGACGCAGTGACGACCAGTGGCGCAAATATCTGTTCTATTCGGACTAGCGCCTTCTGCCGGTAGGCCAGATGATCGGTTTATGTCGTCTGTCTATTCGCGAAAAGGCTATGGATTACTCGTGACGAAGCGCGATCATTGGGTCTAAGCGTGCCGCACGGGCGACGGAACATAGCAGGCCACAATAGCTGCGCTAATCAAAACGAACGACACACCTACAAACGTCAGACGATCCATCGCCCCAACCCAGTAGAGCAAATGCGAGAAGCTGGCGAGCGCTCGTCCGAGGTGCGCGCTCAACAGACTATCAATCACAACAACCAACTGGGAATTGATGTTGTCCGCTCGGATAAGATAGCGGCCGCGAAGGAGCGGGATTTCCATGGTAGGGGGCAATCGGGGGCGACGGTGTTCGCGTACTAAGAAATCTTGACTACTACAGCATGCTGTAGTAGAGTCATTGTGACGTGCCTATACCAAAGCCGAAATTTACAAAGTTGGAACTTCGGATCATGGAGACACTCTGGACTAAAGGCCCCCGTTCCATCCGTGAACTTCAAGAAGCATTTCCCGAGCCCGAAAGACCCGCGTACACAACGGTGCAAACAGTCGTTTATCGCTTGGAGTTTAAGAAAGCGCTGCGCCGGACCAATAAGATCAACAACGCTCATGTCTTTGAAGCTGTGGTGTCCCGTAGTTCGGCGCTAAATCGCATGATCGACGATTTGGTCGCGATGTTCGGCGGCAAGCCGCTGCCAATCGTCGCTCATTTTATCGAATCCGGGCGACTCAATCCCGATGAGATGCGAGAAGCACAGAAAGTGCTGCGAAAATTTGCGAAAAAGGGTAAATCTCAATGATCCCGGTCGAGCTGCAGCCTCTGACAAATCACTTGTGGCAATCGACCCTCTTTGCCGCGGTTGCAGGCTTGTTGACGCTTGGTTTCAGAAAAAATCGAGCGCACGTCCGATACTGTCTTTGGCTTACGGCATCCGTAAAGTTTCTGATCCCGTTTTCCTTGCTCACGACGGTGGGCAGCCACTTCGGCCGGCAACCAGCAGCCGTACGCGCGACCGCTGTGATTCCGGCCATCATTGCGCATATGGACCAGTCTTTTTCCGCTCCCACCCCTTTTGCGGTTACACCGACGGCTCAGCGCTCATACGAAAACCTGTGGGTAGCTGCCTTTTATATTGTTTGGGCGATTGGTTTCATAATCGTCGATTGTTCCTGGGTAGCAAGGTGGCGAGAGGTCCGCGCCGCTTTGCGTAAAGCTTCAATTCTCGATCTCCCGATCAGTGTGAAGACGATGTCTTCACCCGCATTTTTCGAGCCGGGAGTATTTGGAATTTTTCGACCGGTCTTGCTCGTGCCTGACGGGATATCGAGCCAACTCACGGCTCCACAGTTGCAATCCCTTCTGTCGCACGAGCTATGCCACATTCGACGGCACGACAATCTTGCGACTGTAATTCACATGGCAGTCGAGGCTACATTCTGGTTTCATCCATTAGTTTGGTGGCTAGGAGCGCGGCTGATGCAGGAGAGAGAACGCGCCTGCGACGAAGAAGTCCTACGTATGGGCAACGAGCCGCAGGTTTACGCCGAAAGCATCCTAAGAATCTGCGAGTTGTACATTGAGTCCCGGTTTCAGTTTGTAGCCGGGGTAACGGGAGGGAATCTCAAGAGGAGAATCGAGGAGATCATGACCGGTCGAACCATCTTCAAATTGAACTTCGCACGGAAAGCGATTTTGGCAATCGCCGGGATGACGGCTGTGACTATACCTATCTTGGCAGGTATCGTGAATTCGTCAGCGCCCAGCGCTCAGGCCCCCGTACCGCAATGGCAGATCGCGGCGGGAGGCAAGATGGAATTCGAGGTGGCGTCGATCCGGCGGACTCCGCCCGGCAAGTTTACTCCTCCGAACTTCCCATTGGATGACGGCGATGCGTTTACCTCGACTCGAACCAATGAACCACCGAGGGGCCGCTTCTTGGCGGATTTCCCACTAACAACCTACGTCGAATTTGCGTATAAAATCTTCCTTACGCACGAAGAAAAGCAGGCGATGCTCGCCGATCTGCCCAAATGGGTCGCTAACGATCGATTTATGATTCAGGCGAAGGCTGCGAATGACAATCCAACAAAGGACCAGATGCGCTTGATGATGCAATCTCTACTGGCAGATCGCTTCAAGTTGAGGGTTCATTTTGAAACCCGAGAGACTCCTGTGTTTGCTGTCGTTCTAGCGAAACCCGGCAAGACGGGGCCGAAGCTTCGTCCACATTCCGAGGGTCCTGCGTGTGACGCGGAAACTGCGGGCGCCGACGACGTTTTTCCACCGAAATGCGACGTGCAGGATTTCATGATGAAACCCGATCATTTGCTTATGGCCGGTTCGCGAAATACAACGATTGACGTGCTTGCTGCCTCCCTTTCTACGCTAGGACACCTCGGCCGTCCGGTAATCGACCAAACGGGGCTGAGCGGAAGATTTGATTTTGCCCTCGAGTGGGCTCCAGAGTCGAACGCGGCTGCACCGCCCAACGCAGGTCCCCCACCTGACGTGCAGGGACCGGGATTTCTGCAGGCTCTTCGCGAGCAGCTTGGGTTTAAGCTAGTCTCGACCAAGGCTCCCATGCAAGTTCTTGTCATCGATCACGTCGAGCGACCTACCGAGAACTAGCACAATCGGATAATAAAGCGCGCGAGGGTGTGGCCCGCCCCCATCGAAGTTGCCGGTGACTGAAAAAGGCGCCTTTCAGAAGCGGTAAAGGAACTCCAGATAGCCCAACCTTCCATCTTTACCTTTGGGGTAGATCTGTTCCATCGCGGCGAGCCCCTGCGTGTAGCCGAGGTAGCCGGTGAGTGTCAGGTTGCGGTTGAGGCGGTAATCGAGCTGTGTATCGTAAAGATTTCCCAGTGACCGGCGCCCGGAAGTGGCGCGTCCGGTGTAGCCAAACGTCCAGGGCTGGAAAGCGCCGCCGCCACTATACCAGAGATCATTCGGGTTGGTGAGTCGCAAGGAGTGGAACTCGCTCGATACAGTGACCTTCGGATGCGGGCGCAGCAGCAGAATGCCGTAAAGGTCCTCAGTATTCATCATGTTGAAGAACGGAAAACGAGCGTAGGGACGCGGCGTCGGCAGCAACTGAAAGAAGGTCCCGTGCGTGTTGTCGTTGGGATTGCTATCGCCCGATCCATAGGTGAATCCGCTGCGCAGCCAAGGCTTAAGCTTCGGCAGTAGCTTCGGCTGAAATCCGCCCTCGACATCAAAGGCGCCGGCTCGCTGGGCCTGAACTCCCCAGCGGCCCGTCTGAACCGCGCCCCAAAACAGCAGATCGACAGTACCGGAATTGGTTTCGAAGGCGTGCAGCGGAATGACCTCCGAAGGTGTCGATGCGAATATTCGCCAGGTCGGCGCGCCGCGGCGCCAAGGCGCGATCATCGGTCTTCAGGATATGCCGGAAGTCGTCGTATTCGATGAAGAAGAGCCGCGTGTCGGCCGCATGCCGCTTGCTGCTTGACTGGTGCGTATAGGAGGCGTAGCCAAAACCGATACGATTCCAACCCCAGCCATCGACCTGGAACACGCCGCGGGTCGGCACCGCGCCTACAAACGTAAAGTTGTCGTTCGGCGTTCCATAGGCATAATGCACGCCGTCGAAACTTCGACCCACATCGGCGAAACCGAAGGTGCCGATCAATCGTTGTGCGATGCGGTCGCGCTTCAACGCTGCCAACGTGGCATTCTTGGGAACCACCTCACCGCCGTCGAAAAATTCGAATCGCCCAATCTGCAGAGTGTGCCTTTTATCATCGCCCAAGCCGTCGAATCGCACGTACATTTGCTTCGGGAAGATCATGGCGGTGTTCTGGCTTCCGGAATTCGCAGACAGGTAGTTTGCGCCCAGGCCAAGCGCCCCTTGCTGCGCTCCGGTGCCGGTTGCGCCTGAGGGCAAGCCCAGCAGGAACGGCACCGCGAATTCGGCGTTCCAATCCCAGGTGTCGCGGTTTTGGGAGAAGCTGATGCGGAAGATGTTACCGGAGTATTGGTAATCATTGTTTCCCGCAGTGGGTTGGAACCAGTCCCAGAAATAGACGCGCGAGCGCAGGCTGCCAGTCACCGTAACGCCGCCGATTTTGATTTGGTCGGCCAGATCCGCGGCGGGCGCCTGAGCCCGCAAGGAGAGGGCAAAGAACAGAGCCAATACAGTTGTAGTGAGCTTCATTTCAGAAAATCCTTTGGCGTGGAAAATTTGCTGCTGCTCTTTTACACTCGCGGTAAAAGAGTCGTACGAAATTGAGCGGGCCGTGTTCAGCGGGCGGCTACGCTTGCCAGTTCGAGCTCGCGTGTGACCAGCGCCTGCGCTGGACGAGAGCGGAACGTGGAATACAGGGCAAGACCGGTGAACAGAGAACCCGAGAGGATGTTGCCGATCGTGACGGGGATCTGATTCCAAAGCCACCAGTTGCCGATGGAGACCGGGGCGTGCAACAGCATGCCAGCCGGGATGACGAACATATTGACAATCGAGTGCTCGTAGCCTTGGGCGAAGAACGTCAGGATGGGAAGCCACATGGCGGCCAGCTTGCCGATCACCGACCTGGAAACGAATGCCAGCAGCGTGCCCACGGTCACCATCCAATTGCAGAGCACTGCTTTGACGAAAGCGGTACCCCAGCCTGCGCCGCCGGCAGCCATATACGCAAGCGTTTTCTTCTGGGCCGCGGTGCGCAGTAGATCGCCGAGCGGGCCGCCGTTGTTCGTGCCACAGTTGGTGATCGCCAGGTAAAACAAGACTGCGTAGCCGACGCTCCCCACGAAGTTCCCTAGATAAACCCAGAACCAATTGCGTAAGAGTTGGCCCCAGGTTACTTCGCCAGCCGCGACGGCGGGCGGCAGCAATGCGAAATTGCCGGTCGCGAGCTCAAGACCGAGCAGCACAAGCATGACGAATCCTACGGGGAAGAGCACGGCGCCCACAATGGGAGGGACACCCTGCGTCTGAACCATGAACGCGAGGGACGTGGCAAAGCCGAGAAATGCGCCGGCCAGCGCCCCGCGCAACAGCATGTCCCTTACGCTTAGGCCGGACTTGCGTTTGGCCGCGGAGAGAGCTTCCGCGATCAGATCGCTAGGCGTAACATAGTCCATCTCAGGCCACCTTCTCCAGTTCCGCTGCAATCTCCACGAGCACCACGCCATCCACGACTTTCACAGGGAACGGACGTGTGCAGGCGTGCTGCTCAAGCGGCCGTTTCACCTCACCCGTCACCAGGCAAATCTTCCAGGTGTGCAGTGGACACACCACCGAGTCGCCCGAGACAATGCCATCGGCCAATGGGCCGCCGCGGTGCGGGCAACGGTTTTCTACGGCAAGAAATTTTTCGCCCAGATTGAAAATTGCAATCTCCTGACGGCCGAGCTTTACGGCGCGGCCCTCGCGGAGCGGAATGTTTTCAGCGCGGGTGATGCGAATCCAGCTCATATGTTGACAGCCTCCATGGGTTGAATTTGGACAAATTGCGTGGGATGCCTGAGCTCATCGCGCTCCAGCCAGGCATCCGTGGCAAGAGCTTTCGATTTGGCGAGCCGGCTGAGCAAAGCCTGCTGCAGGTGGCGGGGCGCGTAGACCGTTTCGCGGCGAATTTTCTCGATTCCGAAGCGCTCGACGAAATCGTACGTGCGCTCCAGGTAATTGGCCTGCTCGCGATAGTACTGAAAGAACAACTGCGCGGCTTCCAGAGCTTGCTCGGTGCTTTCAACAGTGATGAGCAAGTCGGCCTTGCGGACACTCTTGCCGGCGGCGCCGCCCACCACCACCTGCCAGCTGCCCTCCTGGCCCACGAGCCCGATATCCTTAACGGTAGCCTCGGCGCAGTTGCGCGGGCAGCCGACGACGCCCATCTTGACCTTGTGCGGCGTATAGAGGTTCTCCATTTGCCGCTCGAGCTCGATGCCGGTGCCGATCGAATCCTGGGTGCCGAAGCGGCAGAAGTCGGTTCCGACGCAGGTCTTCACCATGCGCACGCCTTTGGTATAGGCCTGGCCGGAGGGCATGCCGAGATCGGCCCAGATCCGGGGAAGATCTTCCCTTGCGACGCCCAGCAGATCGATGCGCTGGCTGCCGGTGATCTTCACCATGCGCACGGAGTATTTTTCGGCTACGTCGGCGATGCGGCGCAACTCGGCAGGCGAAGTGACGCCGCCGCGAATCCGAGGCACTACCGAGAAGGTGCCGTCGCGCTGGATATTGGCGTGAACGCGGTCGTTGATAAATCGGGCGGAGCGGTCCTCTTCGTGCTCGCCGCACCAGGTCATATCCACCATGTAGCTGAGAGCGGGTTTGCAGACCTCGCAGCCAATGCCGTTGCCGTATATGTCGAGGATCTCCTGCACGGATTTCAGCTTCTGCGAACGGACGATATCGCGCAGGTTCTCCTGGGTGAATGGCACGCATTCGCACAGCACTTTCTTCTTATCCGCTTCGAATTCGGGTGCCACGGCCTTGAGCAACTCGATGCACATATCGGTGCAGCTTCCGCAGCCGCTGGAGGCGCGGGTGCATTGTTTCAACTGCGTCAATGTGCCGATGCCCTTCTGGTGGATGGCTGAAATAATGGCGCCCTTCGTAACGCCATTGCAGCCGCAGATGGTATCGGAGTCGGGAATCTGGGCCACGTGGACGCCATGGTCGGGGACCGGCTCGGGTGCAAGCAGACGGCGCCGCTTCTTGCTGAGATCCGTGCCCGTCCGCAACCATTCCATGTAGCGGTGGCTGTCGGCAAGGTCGCCGATCAGGATCACTCCGGCCAAGCGGCCGTCTTTGAGCGTAAGCTTCTTGTACACGCCGAGAGAGGGATCTTCATAGCGCACTGCTTCAAGCCCGGAGGCGTTGTCATGCACGAATCCGGCGGAGAAAACGTCGACGCCCATGATTTTCAGCCGCGCCTCGGGAACAGAACCGTCGTAGCGCGGACCACGGTTGCCGGTAATGGAGCCGGCCAGCACCTTGCCTTGTTCGTAGAGTGGCGCGAGTAATCCGTATACGACGCCGTTGTGTTCCACGCACTCACCCACAGCGAAAATCGAGGGATCGGAAGTCTCCATGTGGTCGTTGACTACGATGCCGCGGTTGACCGCGAGACCGGCGGCCTTTCCGAGCGCAATATTGGGCCGGATTCCCGCTGCGATTACGACAAGCTCAGCCTCCAGAGTTTCGCCGTTCTGGAACGCAATGCCTTCCACCCGGCCGTTGCCCAGGATCGCGCTGGTATTCCGGGACAGCAGGACGCCAACGCCCAATTCTTCGATCTTGCGCTTGAGATATTGGCCGCCGGTGAAGTCGAGTTGGCGCTCCATGAGCGTGTCCATCAGGTGAACTACGGTGACATCGGCTCCTTGCAACTGAAGGCCACGCGCGGCCTCCAGCCCCAGCAGACCGCCTCCGATGACTATGGTCTTGAGGCCAGGTTGCACGCGTTCGAGCAACGCTCGTGTATCGTCGAGGTTGCGGAAACAGAAAACGCCGTCCTTGTTGGAACCAGATATGGGCGGAATCAACGGTGAGCTGCCGGTGGCGAGCAGGAGCTTGTCATAGAGCGTCACGCTGCCGTCATCGCCGGTGATAGTGTGGGCGACGGGGTCGACGCTGGTGATCCGGATGCCCAGCCGCAGGTCGATCGAGTTGTCGCGGTACCAATCGAGCCCGTTCAGTACGATTTCGTCGGCATCTTTCTCGCCGGCGAGAATCGAGGAGAGCTGGATGCGATTGTAGTTGACGTGCGTCTCGTCCCCGAAAATCGTGACGTGAAACGGCGGCGAGTGGCGCAGGACCTGCTCCACGCAAGCCACGCCCGCCATTCCGTTACCGATTACAACGAGACGTTCCATAAGTGATCCAGTAACTCGCGCTACTCCGATGCCTCCGTGACTCTCGTCGGCGTGGCTGAAAGAGACGCATAGTGCGCTGGAATCTGCCGTTTTCGAACCAGAACGGAAGCGGCTGTCTCTGCGGCAGTGCGAACCAGTACCGCCATCTTCGGATGCGCCGGAACGATATCGGGAGTGAGCCCGGCCTCGGCGAGCGCAGCGTCCATAACCGGTCCCACCGAAGCGATAGCGAGGTGTTCCGCCAGTGCCTGACGCACTTCCGCATCGCAGCCCATACCGGCAGCCACTTGCAGCAAGTGAGTGAGTTGGATCGAACTGGTGAATAACACCACGTCGCACTCACGCTGTGCGATGCGGCGGACCGCCTCGCGCAATGGGCCTGGATCGTCGGGCAGTGTCCAGCGATAGATAGAAATCGCGGAGACCTCCGCGCCCAGTGCCTTAACAGCGGCGACAAACTCGGGATTCGCGCGCCCGTACTCTTGAATCGTGATCCGCCGCTCTGGCCGCGCCGCGAGTACGGTCACGATCTCGCGCCAGGTATTGGGCTCGGGCACCATGATCCTGGATGTCACTCCCATCTGGTGCAGGACGGCGGCAGGTTTCGGGCCGCGCGAAACGATCGTCACACGGCGCAATGCGTCGGCGAACGCCGCGCGCGGGTAACGTTCCGCAAGGACATCGGACAGATACGTGAGACCGGCACCCGTCATCAGGACCAGCAGATCGAAATCACCTGCGAAAAGCCGCTCCGCCCAACAATAGATTTCATCGTGCTGCTCGAACGGGACTTCCTTCACGGAGGGCGCGACAAACGGATCGCCACCGTGGCGCCGGATTAACTGCTCCAGAAGGTCGGCGCGGCGCGATTCCAACGTGAGGACCCGCGCCCCGCCAAAATCTATGCTTGGGCGCGCACAACCGTCACCAAACGCCGTGTGCGCTTTTGCCTGGGTGAAATCGCTCATGTCAGTTGCTCCGCGGCAAGCTGTGCATTAACCAGGCGGGTGCGCAACCGCACCACTTCGCCAATCACGAAGACGGCTGGCGGATTCACTTCGACGTTCCCGGCCGCCACCTCGGAAAGCGTGGTCTCGATGACGCGTTCCCACGCCGTCGTCCCGTTCTCGATGAAGGCTACCGGCTGCGATGGGCTGCGGCCGCAGCGAATGAGGCTCTCGGCGATGTATTCGCGGTTCTCCACGCCCATCAGAATAATGAGCGTGTCGAGCCGCGCATACTGCGCCCAATCGGTGCGCATGAAGTTTTCGCGGTGGCCTGCGATGACCGCGAAGGACGCGGCGACTCCGCGGCAAGTGGGCGGAATTCCGGCGAGCGACGGGACCGCAAGAGCTGAAGAAATGCCGGGAACAACTTCAACTTCGATTCCCTGACTGAGCAGGTGCTCCCATTCTTCGGCTCCTCGTGCGAAAACCATCGGGTCGCCCGCTTTGAGCCGCACCACCTTGCGGCCCGCTCTAGCGTGGTGGACCAATAGCCGATTGATCTCGTTCTGGATGCGTTCTTGTTCGCCCTGGCGCTTACCGCCGTCGATCAGCGATGCCCGCGTGGCGAGCGCGAGGATTTCCGTGCTCACCAGACGGTCGTACACTACGACGTCTGCGTGTTCAAGAATGCGGAGAGCCTTGATCGTGAGAAGGCCGGGATCACCCGGTCCGGCCCCGACCAGAAACACCTTTCCCATTTCAGTCTGCAATTGCCTCCAAGACCGTAACAATAGGGCGGCCCTTCAAGCGGTCGGGACGCCGCAATAACGCTTTGCGTTTTGGTCTACGAGGACAGGTGCTCAGCCGGCGAGCAAGTGTGGAGGAAAACGGGCTCCGTCTGTAATGGCCACCGCAAACCCGTTCGTTTGGGGAAGTAAGGCCGCTTTCATTATAGTCGAGGCGTGAGTGTTAGTACAGAAAAAGTTTTCTATAACGCTGGTCGTGCGGCTCTCTTGCAGCGCGCTGCCCAGATTACTGAGGCTAATGACGCACGCTGGGCTGTTGATGCCGAGAGTACGCCGATTGATGTCCACCGACTCTTCAAGGAGTAACTCGGCCCCGTGCTGAGAGCTGAAGAAGTGCTACAAATAACACATGAAAAAAGCGTCCATTCGCGAGCTGCATATCCACACCTCCGAACTAGTACGCGAAGCCGCGGATGGGACAGTGATTCGGATTGAGCGCGGTGGTGAACCGGTCGCAGAACTGCGGCCAATTTCGAAAAAACCCGACCCAAATCGACTGCCCGATTTGAGCGATCTGTGGCGGCGCTTCCCCTCGGTAGTTACAGACAGCGGACGCTTTCTTGAGGAAGACCGCTGAGGGTGTACCTGGATTCTGCTTACATCGCCAAGTACTACGTCAACGATCGAGGCGCGGCAGCCGTAAGGAACTTGATTCGACGAGCATCGCATGTCTGTTCCTCATCTTGGGCCCTCGTCGAAGTGACTGCCGTACTTCACCGCCACGTTCGTGAGAGATCTCTTACCGCGACCCCAGGCGACTAGCTAATCGATCTCTTCAGAAGCCACGTCGAAGCTAATTTTTGGAACCTGATTTCTGTAACTGACGCTCTCCTGCGCCGCACGGCAACTCTGATCCGTGGAGTTCCATCAAACGTTCCGCTGCGCGCTGGCGACGCCATCCATCTCGCGACCGCACTAGACATCGGCGAAACAGAGACCTGGACAAATGATCGCCATTTGCTTACCGCCGCAGCTCACGTTGGCATCGCCGGTAAAACCGTCGCCCAGTGAGCTCCACACTTACTCTCAAAGGCGAAATCCGCCCAAGGCGAAATCCACGTGGATCAGCGTGAATCGGCGGCCATCCCAACTACACTTTCGGCGCGTTCGCAGGCGGAGCAGCTTGCTCTTTAACTCTCTCTGGCTTTGCAGCAGGTCCGCCCTTCACCGGGCTGATAATCACGTGAGCGTTGCGGCCTTCCAACCGTGGCTGTCCCTCCACCGCGCCCACGCCCGCCAAATCTTCCGCAAACTTCAACAGCAGCTTCTTGCCTAAATCCGTGTGCGCAATCTCGCGCCCCCGGAACTGCACAACTGCCTTCACGCGATTTCCCTCTTTAAGAAATCGAATCGCGTGGACCTTCTTGAAGTCATAATCGTGGTCGTCGGTATTAGGACGGAATTTCAGTTCCTTTACCTGGATCACGTGCTGCTTCTTTTTAGCGTCGTGCTGTTTCTTCTTTTGTTCGTATTGCCACTGTCCGTAATCCATGGCCTTCGCCACGGGCGGTTCAGCGGTTGGTGCAATCAGTATCAGATCCAGACCCATGTCCTGCGCCTTGCGGACAGCGGCCGGCGTGGGCATGATCTCGACTGATCCGTCAGGAAAGACTGCGCGAACTTCCCTGGCGCGGATTGCTTCATTGACGTTTTCTCGAATTCTGGGCCGGCGCGGCGGGAGACCTCTAGGTGGATACATGCGCGGGCTAACGAACGGCGCTGATGCGCGTGTGGGGAGCAGAAAAGGAAGAATTCAAATAAAGTACCTCCTAATAGTTTTACACAAAAAACCGAAAGCCGAAAGCCGCTATTTCAGCCGAAGTGTAGAATAACCTCCTTAGCATGCGTTCCCGGCCATCCCTTCCCGCCTTGCTGGCTATCGCGGCTCTGGTCGTCTTCACCATTTGGATCACCTGGCGCGCGAAAGTGCTGGAGAGTGGCTCGCAGCCGGGCGGCCAATCGTTCGCGCTCCTCCGCAAGCCGGCGCCGGATTTCAGTCTGCCCACTCTGGACAACCGCACCATATCGCTCGCGGATTATCGCGGCAAAAAGCTCGTCGTGAGCTTTTGGGCGAGTTGGTGTGGCCCCTGCCGTTTGGAAATGCCCGTGTTGCGGTCTTTTTATGAGCGGGCCCACAAGCCCGGCGCCGAATTCGATTTCCTTGCCATTAGCCTCGATGAAGATCGCGGCGCAGCCGAACGCGCAGCCAACCAGATGAAGCTGCCTTTCCCTATTGTTCTGGATCCGGAGCAAAAGACGGCCGGCACATACGGCGTCTACGGTATTCCTACCCTGTTCGTAATCGATAAGGGCGGACGCGTTGCTTACGCTGGTGCCGGCTTCAATCCTGCCTTGGAAGTCATCCTGGCGGCGCAGCTCGGAATTGACCCGAAAACAATTACTCCGGAAGGGGCCCATGTCCAACCCGGCCATTGAATTCCACGACGTCACCAAGGTATACCAGCGCCGCTTCAGCCGTCAGCGGGTTGCGGCTCTATCGAATGTCTCATTCGAAGTCGCGCCCGGCGAAGTGTGCGCGTTCCTCGGTCCGAACGGCGCTGGCAAGACCACCAGCATCAGCATTCTCATGGGCTTTCTGTTCGCCGATTCTGGCAATATCGGCGTCCTCGGTTACCCGCCCGGCGATGTCCGCGCGAAAGAGCAGATCGGCTTCCTCCCCGAGAATTTCGCGTTCTACAAATATATGACCGCCCCGGATCTGCTCCGGCTCCACATCGCTCTTGCAGGCAAGCAAAAGAATGGCGTGGAGGGTCTCATCGGAGAGCTGCTCGCCAAAGTCAAACTCTATGGCTATGAGCAATTGAAGGTCGGCAAGTATTCGCGCGGCATGGTCCAGCGCCTCGGCCTCGCGCAGGCGCTGCTCAATAATCCTCAGTTGCTGATTCTCGATGAGCCCACCTCGGGACTCGATCCCGCCGGCCGCGAAGAAGTCCTGGAACTGCTCGCCGCTTTGAAGTCTGAAGGCAAAACCGTTTTTCTGAGTTCCCACATCCTGCCGGAAGTCGAGCAGATTTGCGATCGCGTCGTCATCATCGACCTCGGCCGCCTCGTGCGCGCCGCCCGCCTCAGTGAGCTGCTCGCAACCGGCGATCGTGTCGAATTGGTTGTGGCCGGCTTGCCCGACGATCTGGAAACTATCTTGATCGCCGAAGGAGCTGTCATCGAGCGTGGCCAACACAACGTGAGACTCCTCATCGACGCAGCCGCAAAGCGCGAAACCGTAGAGCTGCTCTGGAACGCGAACTGCGACATCATTAGCATGAACCCCGTCAAAAGCACGCTCCAGGAGCTCTTCTTGAAGCTGGTGGGCGATTACGAAGGAGCAGCATGAAAGTTCGTGCCATCGCGCTGAATACGTTCGCCGGTCTCCTGCGAAACAAACTAATCATTCTGTTCGTCGCGGGATTCATCTGCGTTTTGCTGCTGATGATGTCGCCGCTGCTGGCGATGAAAGCCGCGGCCGGAGTTGGGACCATCAGCACGGCGCAGGTGCAGGGTATGGTGCTCGGCATAGTGAGCGGTATCACATCCATGGTTAGCGGCTTCGGTAGCTTGCTCGCGGCCTGGGCGGCGGCCGATGTCGTATCGACAGAAATGAGATCCGGCACCATCCTCGCCGTCATGGCCCGCCCGGTCCGCCGTTGGGAGTTCCTGCTCGGCAAATATCTTGGCGTGCAGCTGCTCATGATCATTTACGTGGTCGCTATGCTCGGCCTCACCTACCTGCTCGCCTGGATCGGAGGCGAAGGAATTCAGTCGACGCTCTGGGTCTTGATTTTCTATCCGCTCGTTCGCTATGCAGTCTACAGCGCCATTGCCATGCTCTTGGTCACCGTGCTGCACCCGGTTGTTGGATTCGCTATTGTCCTGGTAATCGCGGTGCTCGCATCCTTAGTCGTGCCGCCTGAACATTTCGCTTTTATGCCCGATTGGTTGCGCCAAGGAATCTATGTCGTCCTGCCCTCCACCGAGTTGCTGTCGGAAACCCGTTTTCTCACCATCACCAAATCATCGCTGCAGCCGACCCCGTGGACTCACCATCTCACCGCGTTAGCTTATGGCCTGGATTACGCGCTGGTCTGCTTCCTGCTCGCCGTCTGGTCCTTTCGCAAGCGCAGCCTCTCGCGCATCTAACTGGTCTCGCTACGCATGCTTCTAGCATTCTTCTTCGTAGTTTCCATTGCGGCACCTCCCGCGACCACCGCCTTTGTCGACGTTACCGTCGTGCCAATGGACACGGAGCGCCTGCTATCTCACCAGACAGTGCTCATCCGCGACGATCGCATCCTCGAAATCGCGCCTGCCGATCGTGTCAAGCTTCCTCAGAGTTGTTTCATAATCGACGGTCGCAACCGTTACCTCATTCCTGGCCTCACCGACTTTCACGTCCATTTCTACGGTTATTCAAAGGCTGGAGCTGGTGACCAACGCGTCGAACGTCGCGTCTTGCTCCTTCTCTTGGCGAACGGCGTTACCACGGCCGTAAATATGGAGGGTTCACCCGCCATCTTGGATCTCCGCCGCGAAGTGGCGAGTGGCGCAGCCCTCGGACCCAAGCTCTACACCACCGGACCTTTAATCCAAATGCCTAACTCGGGAGAACCGCCGGGACGGAAAACGTTCACAACGCCGGAAGAAGTTAGGAACGAGGTGATTGCCGAAAAACGAGCGGGCTACGACTTTGTCAAAGTTCACGGCGATCTCCCCGAAAATACTTACCGCGCTCTCCTTCAGACCGCCCGTGAACAGGGCATTCGAGTTGTCGGCCATGTGCCCAGCAATCTCGGCATTGACGCTGCGTTAAATGGGCGCCAGGCGCTGATTGTGCACGCTGAAGAGTTTCTGTACTCCTATTTCCAATTCCATCGTGATCTGCCCACTGATGCCAATGAAATCGACAGGATGGTGCGCGAGGTGGCGGCAAGGACAGCGCGCGCAGGAACCTGGGTGAGCCCAACCCTATCCGTCTTCCGCCAAATCATTTTCCAGGTGGCCGACATCGATGCGTCTCTTCAGCGGCCCGAGATGCGCTACATGCCTTTCGATGCTACGGTCGATTGGCGGCCGCCTAACAATCCATATGTCAGGCGTTGGCCGCTCGATAAAATCCCACGTTTTCGCGCTGAGTATTCGATCATGCAGCGCCTTGTTCGCGGATTGCGCGATGCTGGCGTGCCGCTCCTAGTCGGAACAGACGATTTCGTTCCTTGTCAGATCCCCGGCTTCTCGATGAAAGATGAATTCGAGCAGCTATACGAAGCCGGTCTCACACCCTTCGAAACGCTCAAAGCGGCAACCTCCAACGCGGCGCGCTTTCTCGGTACGATGGCCACCACCGGTACAGTCTCTTCCGGTAACAGGGCCGACCTCGTGCTGCTGGATGCAAATCCGTTAGACGACGTCGACAATGTTTTCCGCCAGGATGGAGTGATGTTGCGGGGCCATTGGTTTCCCGAAGCTGAACTGCAAGCGGAACTCTCAAGAGCCGCGTCGGCTAACGATCGCCCAAAGCGCTGAACTCTTTTGGCCCAATTATCGTTCAGCCGTAGCCGACAATCGCAAGCTAGAATGCGGCCTCGCGATCTCTTCCGGTAAAACCAGACGGTCGAACTCCCGCTGGATCTCCGCGTAGCGTTCACTCGCGGTGGCAATCGCAGCGTCATGGAACATCGGCTGCAAAGCGGCCCACACCTGCTCGTAGGAAATAGCTGCTTTAATTTCTGTGCTGCGCGCCTCGGCCTTTCTCCCATTGGCGTATTGAGCAGTAGCGAGAGTCACTAGGTATGCGGGCATTTGGCTGTTCGTCTGTGCCACAGCCTGCTGGGCGTATAGGAGCGCTGCCGCTGCATCGCGCAGTTCCACTGGCTCGACCGTCAGTAACCGCTGCGCCGCCAAATCCACACAGAATGTGGGTGCGCCCTTCATCTCCGCGTTCTGGCGCAGCAGGTGCAAACCTTCACTCGCAATACGCCGCGCCTCACGCTGCCTTCCTAAACCAAGCAGAGCCTGCCCTGACTCCAGCCGCACTTCGCCCAATCGCTCGCGCAAATACACTGAATCCGAATCCCGGCCCCACCGCGGACTAAGGATCTCATCAGCCTGGCGAAGCGCATCGAGTGCTTCGGCGTTCCGGCCGCTGTTCCGCAAAGCCCGGCCCAATTCAAAGAAGCCGCGCCCCGCGGACAGGTCCAACAACTCCATTCCATTTTTCCTCATGCTCTGGAGCGCTGAGATGGAACTGCGAAGCGTCTGCTCTCCTTCAGCGTGGGCGCCCGATCGGCACTGAAGCTCTCCCAGGTGTAATTCCACCAGGGCAATCGCTTCCGCTTTCTCCGAACCATTCTCAGGAAAAAGCTTGTCGGTATTCGAAGAAGACGATCGCAGAGCCGACACATACGCGGCGCGAGCAAGGGCATCGGAAGCTTCGTGTGCGCGAATCCCCTGAATGCGGAGCGCATCGCCGCTCCAGCGTGTATTCGCACCCAGCCGGTCTGACAGCATGTCACAGAGTGCCCCCATCTGGGCAAGATCTTCGGTGGAACCAGTAATGAGCTGACGATAGTCAGTCAGCAGCCGCGCCGCTTCTTTGAAGGATTGCAATCCCTGACCGAATTCAATCTGAATTTCCGTATGCTGAAATTCGGCGTTCAGCCCTTCCGCGTGCTCGAACTCTTGGTAATGCTTGCGCACAATGCTCGAAAAATCACGCACCCGCGACCACGCCCGATCGCCTTCCTGCAAATCCATCAGGCTCGGCAGGTAGCGGAACCAGGCGCGTTGGGCCAGCGAGGTATACGCGGCGTGGAGTACGGATATCAAGCGGATATCATCCGGGTTCTGGCTGTAGGCACGTTCTAAGTACGCCATGCTGGCGTTCAGCTCCGGTGATCGCAATCGCGTGTCACGGTCGGCAATCATCCGATTTAACTGGTTCAGCACAGTTTCGGTGTCGTAGAGCAGCCGGCCGCTTTCGGCTTTTCGCAAAGAGTGCTCGCGCATGAATGAGAAAAGGACCGCTGCCTGCAGCACGCCGAGAAGAGCAAGCGCGGAAAGGAGATGGCGATGCCGCTTCACAAAACGGGAACAACGATAGCCGAAGTTTCCGGGGCGTGCTTGAACGGGCCAACCGTGCTGGTGGCGGGCTAGGTCATCCGCTAGTTGGGCGACAGACGCGTATCGCTCCTCCGGCGCTGTCTGGGTGGCTTTGGCCGCGATACTTTCTAGATCGGGGTCTGGCGGCTCGAGGTCCTCCATTAACTCGCGCATCAGGACTCCGAACTGGTAGACATCGCCCGGAACACCCGCCGCTTCACCGCGTAGCTGCTCAGGGCTGGCATACTTCGGCGTTAAAGCGCGCCACACAGTTGCTTGACCCGCGGAGCCTTCATCCATCAAACGTGCGATTCCGAAATCGAGCAGCTTGATCTCACCCGCCGCCGTGACAAGCAGATTTGAGGGCTTGATGTCGCGATGTACTACGCGATGCTCGTGCGCGAACTGAACGGCTTCGCAGGCGGACTGCAGCAGCCGCATACGGTCGCCCAGGCCGAGGTTGCGGCTTTTTGCGTAGCTGGTGATGGGCACTCCTTCGACAAATTCCATCGCGAGGTAGGAAATGCCGTTTTCAGTTATGCCGCCGTCCAGCAGGTGCGCAATGCCAGGATGGTTGAGGCCGGCGAGAATAGACTTTTCCAGACGAAAACGATCCAGCATGGCGCCGCCGAACGGGGCGGGCAGAACCTTGACTGCAAGGCGCTGGTGAAACTCGCCCGAGACGCGCGTGGCCTCATAGACCCAAGCCATACCGCCGGTGCCGATCAGCCGCTCCAAGCGATAGGATCCGCAGAGCTGTCCGACCAGACGCTGTGCGGGATCATTGTCGGGCGTCGGCAGGCGCGAGCACACCCGGCTGAGCTCTTCGTGACGTGCAAGCGCATCCAGCAGTGACAGCACCTCTGCATGCAGCCGCGCGTCATGGCGAGTTTCTTCCCCGATCCAGTCTTCGCGGCAATCCGGCGGCTGCTCGAGGGCTGCATGGAATAACTCCGCCACACGCGCCCAGCCAACTTCGATATCAAAGTTCTCTGAAGGAATTTCGGACATTGCTCACTGCGCTACTGGCGTGGAGGGTCGCAACTCGCGGCATAGCCAGGCACGCACCAGAGTCAAATCCCGATCGACCGTGGGCTTAGAAATGCCGAGAATGCTCGCGGTTTCCTCGGCCGTGCAGCCCAAGTAGACGCGCAATTCCAAAATGCGAGCCTGTCGCGGATTCAAGGTCTCCAGCTTGGATAACGCGCGGTCCAGATCCAACGCATCGTGGTCACGTTCACCCAGCCAGGGGATATCGTCAGTCATGGGAAAAAGCAACTCGGCCTGCCGTTTTTCCCGCAGCAGAAAGCGAGTGTGGTCCGTCAAGATCCAACGCATGGTGCGGGCACAAAAGCTGTAGAAATGATTCCGGTCGTTCCAATTGCGAGGGTCCGCGGCCGACAGCCGAAGATAAAGCTCGTTCACCAAAGCCGTGGGTTGGAGCGTTGCGTCGCCGCGCGCTCCCCGCATGCTGGCAGCGGCGATGGCGTGCAAGCGCGCGTAAACCAGCGGCAGCAACTCGCGAAATGCTTCGTTGCGGCCGCTGCCCCACTCCTTAAGCAGGAGGGTGATCTCTCCCCCTGGCAACCGACGCTCATCAGACTCGTCCATTGGTGGCGCTCTGCGCGCTCGCGCGCAAGCACACCCATTATAAAAGCGGACCACCACCGCTGGAGAGTCTATAGCGAAACGTCGATACTAGTACCTTTCTTGCCTGACCTTCAGCGTTTACAGAAGATCACGCGCGTGAAGGCAACTTAGGGAGACGGCGGCGAAAGGCGATCAGGCATCCTGCCAAGAGCCCGGCGACTGAAAGCCCCATGGCGCTTGGCTCTGGAGCGGTAGGGGGCGGGGCGTTTGAGCCGGGGATGCCCTGTAAATCGATTACGTACGGAGCCGGAAATTGAACGCCCGCGTCGCTCACCCACACGCCTTCCCACGAAGTAGCGGTTACGGGCGTGGCGAAGGTATTGCTGACTTGAATCCAGTTGCTCCCGTACAGATTTTGGTACGTTTGCCCAGGCAGAGCGAGGTTTACAGTATCGACAAGAACGCCGTTGGCGTACAGCTGAAACTGCGTCGCGGTACGCTCTCCGTCTGGATTGTCTGCCAGATCGAGATTGTAGCCCGTAATAGTCTCAGCGGTGCTGGTGGTGAAGAAGGTCATGTTGGGATTGCTAGGTGTGATATCGTTGCCGAACACGACCCAGTAGCAGGTGGAACACAAATACGGCACCGTGTTTCCGAAGATATCCGTGTACGGATTTAAGGAGTGGTTATTGCTGTCAACTGCATTCTGGTTGTTCACCTCGGTCGACGAGTTGGAGATCGTAACACCCGTGTAGTAGAAGGCATCGTTGGCCGCATTCAAAGTCGGCTGCGGATAAGTGAGAGCCGGTAAGGGCGTGATGATTGCTGCTGCTTGGACGGCGGTCGCGAGGCCGGCGCCGAGAAATAGTAGTGCGAAGTACTTCATAGATCCTCCGATGTGAAATCAAGTATCACAAGGGAAACGGGATTCAGCGGCAGAATGAATCAAAAATTATGGAAAAGATGTCGCGACATATCCACTCGCGTCCCGCGAAAGCGCACGCCTTCCAGCTCAAGCCGCATTCGCTGCTCGAGCGCTGTATCCCGATTCGTTTTAATCTGCCCGCCCGCGCCCACCACCCGGTGCCACGGAAGCGCATCGCCCCACTTGCGCAGCACTTGCGCAACCTGACGATGACAACGCGGATATCCGGCTGCCGCTGCAACCTGCCCGTATGTGGCAATCTTGCTCCGCGGGATCTGCCGGATGACCCGCCGGATCGCCAGCTCCATTTGACCGTGCTTCGCGATCGCTTCACGCATATGTGGGATGGACGTTCTCGTCCGCGCAGCCCCGAGCCTAGCCTCGGCGGGTCAGCGCTTGAGGTCTACGATCATTTGCTTTCGTAGAATCTCATTGATTCGCGTGAGATGGCCGTCGCCCTTCTGCTTCAGCCATGCGAGGACGTCGTTATCCAACCGAACAGTCACCGGTGTTTTCTTCGGCCGGTAGTACTTCCCGATAATCGCGTTCCCCCACATCGCAGGCGGCAGAACGGGGGCATCGGGATCGGCGTTATCCAGTTTCTTGTCGCGCCGTACGTATTCTTTCCGGATCTCGTCAGTGATCTTTAGCCTTCGATGCTGCCGCTTCATAAAGTTTCCTCTCATACTTGCTTGAGTGTACATACAGAAGCGTATTGCATTTCGAGCCTTGCAAACTGACCTGCTCAAGAACCGGCCCATTGGTGCGAAGATTATGTAATCGGGTCAAATCTCTAGAATGAGCCGCAATACCAGGCGTCCAATCCTCGCCCTGGCCATCTTGACGAGCAGCTTCCTTCTCGTGAGGACGTCTCAGGCACAGTCGGACGACCACACCGTCGGCCCCGGCTACGACGCCAAGACACGTCAGACGTACAGCTTTCCTTTCAGCAAGGACAACCTCGCGGCCCCGGGGAATGCGGCCATAGAGGGCAACCAATTCATCCAGCCTGGAGCTTTCCCCACCGCCACTTATTGCGCTCACTGCCATCAGGAAGCCTATACCGAATGGCGTCAGGCGCTCCACTCGAATTCCTTCCGAACGCCCTTCTACCGAACTAGCGTAAACATCCTGGCGCGCACAAAAGGTATCGAGTTCACACGCCATTGCGATAGCTGCCACAATCCCATAGGCGTTGTGACGGGAGCCTTGACGCCAAACTCCACTGTCGATCGCCAGTTCGATGAAGACGGTCTCACCTGCACCACCTGCCACTCGATTCAACAGCTTCAGCCCACCATGGGGAACGGCAGCTTCGTGATGGGAGTTCCGGCTGTAATGGTCGATGAAAACGGCAAGCGCATCCCCGGCGAAGTACCCGATGACGAGATCATGAAACATCCCGAGCGCCACTCCCAGGCGGTGATGAAGGACTTTTACCGCACGCCCGAGTTCTGCGCTGCGTGCCACAAGGCCAACCTGCCCAATCCGTTGAACGAATACAAATTCATTCGCGCATTTACTGTGTACGACGAATGGCAGAACTCGAAATTTTCGAATCGCAATCCGCTCACGTTCTATTCAGCGGACTATTTTACGTGCCAAAAGTGTCACATGATGCGTGAGCCCGCCATCCCGCAGGAGTACGGCGCGAAGAAGGGCACCTTCGCATCCCATCGCTGGCTGGCCGGCAATACGGCCGTCCCCTTCTACTACGGTTTTGACGAGCAACTGAACAAGACTATCGAGTTTCTTAAATCAGGCATGTACCTCAACGTCGATTTGTTCGCAATTAAAAAGACCAGTGCCGCCGCCATGGTCGCGCCCCTCGGCTCTGTGCCTTTTCAGCTTGCGCCGAACGACATTGTCCAGACTATGGTCGTTATCCAGAACAAGAACATCGGCCACTCTTTGATTCCCGAAGTGCGCGATTTGTATGAGGCATGGGTCGAGTTCGTGGTCAAAGATGCCGCGGGAAAAGAGATTTATCACAGCGGTTTTATCAAACCCGACGGAATGCTGGACGAGCGCGCCCATAGCTTCACGAACCGTCCCGTGAATATGGAGGGCAACTTCGTTGACAACCATAAAGTCTGGACCATCCACTCCATGGCGTATGACAACAGCATCCAGTCAGGCCGTTCCGCCCTGGTACGTTATGAGTTCCGCATCCCGCCGAATGCGAAAGGTCCGCTCGCGATTACTGCGCGCGTCAACTATCGTCATCTGCGGCAGAGTTATTTGAACAATGTCTTCGGAACGGATCATCCCGCTTATCCCGTTGTGGAGCTCGCCTCGCGCACCCGCATTTTTTGTTTTGGCGTTAACCCGGCAACCCCGCCCGACCCGCAAGATAACCCCGACTGGATGCGTTGGAACAACCTGGGCGTCGCGTACCTGGATCAATTGCAATATGCCGACGCCATCCACGCCTTCGGGCAAGTCGTGAAGCTGCGGCCCGATTATGCCGACGGTTATATCAACATCGGCCTTACGAATATCGAGTGGGAAAAGTACGCCGCGGCCCGTGGCAGTATCGAGAAAGCGCTCTCGCTCAGCCCGGAGAACGCGCGCGCTCTCTACTATCTCGGAATCGTGGAACGCCGATCGGGCCATCCCGATCAGGAAATTGCCGACTTCCAAAAAGTTGTCGACCAATACCCGCAATCGCGCGACGCCCGCCGCGAGTTGGGAATCTCCTTTTATCAGCAACACAAGTATCAAGACGCCCGCCAGCAGTTTGAAGCGTTGCAGGCCATCGATCCCGACGACATCGCCGCCCATTACAATCTCGCGGTTCTCTACCGCCGTATGGGAATGAAGCAAAAGGCCTCGGAACAGGCTGCGCTATTTGCAACCAAACAAGTCGATCCCGGCGCCCCCACCTACTCTCTCGATTACCTCCGTAAGCACCCGGAAATCTCCATTGAGAGCGTGCCGTGGCACATGCATAAAGATCCATCGCTCGATACCGCCGCCGCTCCGCCGCAACACTAATTTTGGAGTTCTACTTTGGATAGCCGCCGCCGTTTCATTCGTTCTCTCAGCCGCACCGCGCTTGTACTTCCGTTCGCCGATCTGTTCGCAAGCGCCGCTCCATCCTCTCAACAGCAGACGAAGTTGCCCGGTCCCATCGAGCGCAGCTATAACGCAAAAGCAATGCCGCCGCCGAAAGGGCCCAAGTCTCCTATAGAAGGCACCCCGCTAGGCGTCAGCTTCGTCGACGTGGTGAAGGAATCCGGCCTAGCCGTTAAAACCATCTACGGCGGCGAAGGAAAAAATAAATATCTTCTGGAGACCACCGGTTGTGGCCTCGCCTTCTACGATTACGATAACGACGGCTGGCTGGATGTTTTCCTGGTGAACGGTTGGCGTCTCGAAGGCTTCCCGCCCGGCCATGAGCCGCGCTGCCATCTTTTCAAGAACAATCGCGATGGCACGTTCACCGACGTAACCAAAGGCTCCGGGCTTGAATAAGCGCACCGGTTGGGGGCAGGCCTGCTGTGTCGGAGACTACAACAACGACGGTCACGACGACCTCTTCGTCACTTACTACGGACAAAACGCGCTTTACCGCAACAATGGCGATGGCACTTTTACGGACGTCACCCAGCAGGCGGGCTTGACGCAGCCCGGTCCGAAGACACGCTGGAACACGGGCTGCACCTTCGTCGATTACGATCGCGACGGCAATCTCGACCTCTTTGTCGCTAATTACGTCGATTTCGATCTGAAGACCGCGCCGCCCCCCGAGGCCGGTCCCTGTACATATAAAGGATTGCTGGTTGCCTGCGGACCGCCGGGCTTGCCGGGCGGCAAAAACATTCTCTATCGCAACAATGGCGACGGAACATTCACCGACGTCAGTCAAAAATCCGGCATCTTGAACACCGCCGGAACCTACGGCTTAAGCGTTGCCGCATCCGATCTCGACAACGACGGTTGGCCCGACATCTACGTCGCCAACGATTCCAGTACCGCGACGCTCTATCAGAACCAAAAGGACGGCACCTTCAAAGACATCGCCATTGAATCCGGCGCGGCATTGTCTCCAGAAGGAAAGCCGCAGGCAGGCATGGGAGTTTCGATCGGCGACTACAACCGCGACGGAAATCTGGATGTCGTCAAAACGAACTTTGCCGGCGATACCGATTCTCTCTATACCAACCTCGGCGACGCCACTTTCGAGGATCGCACCTACCCGAGCGGCCTCGGAGTCAACACCCGCCTGCTGGGCTGGGGCGTCGGCTTTTTCGACATGGACAACGATGGTTGGCTCGACATTCTGATGTCGAACGGGCATGTGTATCCCGAAGTCGACAAATCGAATGCCGATCTCAAATACGCCGAACACAAGTACCTCTATCGCAACCTGCGGAATGGCCGTTTCGAAGAGGTCACCAATAAAGGTGGTCCAGGCATTCTCGAAAATGCTCCGGCGCGCGGATGCTCGTTCGGCGATTATGACAATGACGGCGATCTCGACGTTGCCGTGAATTGCGTCAACTCTATTCCTCAGCTCTTGCGTTGCGATTCCACGCTGAAGCGCAACTGGATCAAGATCAAGCTGGTCGGCGTCAAGTCTAATCGCACCGGCATCGGCACGCGGGTCATCGTCACCGCAAAAACCAAACCGGATGCGCAGGCGCCGTTACTGCAAATGGACGAGCTGCGCAGCGGCGGCAGCTATTTTTCGCAGAACGATCTGCGCATGCACTTCGGCCTCGAACAAGCCTCAAAAGTGGAGAGCGTCGAGATTCGCTGGCTCAGCGGCCAGGTGGATCATTTCAAGGACCTCGACGTCGATCGCCTTTACGTCATCCAGGAAGGCGGCAAGATTCTGAGTGCCCAGGCGCTCACGCCCGCTAAGAAATCATCCGGTACCTGATGCATCGCCTGCATTTTATCGCTCTCTTCGCGTTGGCCGTGCCGATTTTGTGCCGCGCGGAAGAAAGCTGTCCGTGGCTGAATGCGGGAACAGCCGCCGGCATTTTGGATGGCCCCGTCGCGCTCACCGTCACTCATCCGAATAACGATAAAGACGCCGCCAGCTGCAATTTCGTCCGCCAAAAGGATTCGCTTACCTTCAATCTGTTCATCGAAGTCGAAACCATGCGCTCGCCGAAGACTCAATGCGGCGTGAACGCGACCCCCGTACACGCCATCGGAAATGAGGCCTTCGCGTGCAGCCTCGGCAAGCAGGGTCAACTCTCCGAACAGATAGTCGGACGCGTCCGTGACCGCGCCTTCCTGATCCGCCTCACGACCAATGATCCGTCCGCCGCGCAAAGCTCGTATCGTGACAAGGTCCGCAAAGTGGCCGAGCAGGTTGCGGGCGCCCTGTTCTGAATCTCCCTACCTCGTCCCCTGCCGCAACTTCTTTTCCTTCTCCTGTTCTTCCGCTTGCCTGATTTCAGCCGCCTTTGCGAAAGCTTGCTTAGCGCCCTCGGCGTCCCCCTTGCGCCGCAAAAGCAGTCCCAGTGTGTTATACGCCCCCGCGTCTTTGCCATCCAGCGCCACCGATCGCTGCAACGCATGGATCGCGCCTTCCACATCGCCCTGCTCTTTCAAAAGCGTGCCAAGCTCAAACCACGCCTCGGCGTAGTCGGGCCGTTGCTCCACCGCGGCGCGCAATTGCTGAATCGCCTTATCTGTTTCGCCGAGATCCACATAGGTAGTCGCCAGAATGTAATGCGCCTCTGCAAGCGCTGGATCGAGTTTCGCCGCCTGCTCCAGTTCCGCTCTCGCCCGCGGCAAATCGTCCGTCTGCTTATACGCGACACCCAAGTCATAGTGCGCGTCCGCAGCTTCCGGGTGAGCCCGCGCTACTGCGGAGAGCTGCTTGATCGCCGCATTGAAGTTCCCAATCGCGATGTACGCGTATCCCACGTTAACCTGCACGTGTACATTGTTCGGCTCTCGCTCTAAGATCGTGCGAAATTGCTTCAATCCCGCCGTCGGATTCCCCGTGTTCACCAGCACGTAACCGTAACTGTTGCGTACAGCAGTATTCGCCGGATCCAGTTCCAGCCCCTGCCGGTAAGCCTCGCGCGCTTCGATCAAACGCTTTTGCTGCTGGTACGCGAGCCCCAGCGCTTCCCAAACCGCTGCCGTCTTGGGCAGTTGCTTCGCCGCTTTCGCCAGTTCCGGAATGGCTTCCGCGTAGCGCCCCACGTTGTTGTACGCGGCGCCAAGGCGGAAGTGATAATCGCCATGATCCGGAGCCAGCGCAACCGCCCTCTGCAAATCACGCGTCGCGGCGTCAGTCCGCTGAATCAACTCGAGCGCGACTCCCAGGTGATACCACGCCTCCGCCATCCTGGGATCCAGCTCCGTTGCGCGCTGAAAGTGAGGAATGGCATCCGATGTGCGCTCGGTCGCGGCCAGCAGAAACCCGATCTCATCCTGATAAGCGGCCGACTTCGGAACTAGCGCTGCAAGTCTTTCATACTCCGCGAGGGCTCCCTTTGCATCGTGCGCCGCAAGATGCTGGCGCGCCGCAGCTTCCAATTCCTGGATCGTTGCGGTCGATTGCGCAGCCGCAGGCGCCCAGGACAGCACTAGAAATAGGCTGCAACCTAGCCGCATTCGGCTCTATTGTACTCGCGGCCGCTAACGCAGGAACGTGGGTCGGCCGCCGGTCAGGCCTTGGCGCCTGTTGCGGTTTCCGCACCCAGGGCCGTCATCACCACCCGAGCGGTTCCGTGCATATGTATGATGTCGTAAGTTTCGCCCGCCCCAGTCTGCGGAACCGAATCCGGCCCTTTCTGGTTTGTCACGATACCGGCAGTCTTGAAGCTCTGGGTTTGCTTGTTATCGGCAAGTTGAATCTCGGGAAGCAACACGCTGAACAACGTGTGGTTGGCATCGACCGACGGCACGGTCGTGACGCTAACAAGCTTTCCGATCTCGGTCGGTGTGACGCGGATCGCGCCACCGGAAAAGTTCTTCGTTTGCTGGCCGTCGTTATACCCTAGCGTCGGCTGGCCTTGGAAACCGCTCGTCAGATAATTTACCGTGATATTTCCGCCCTTCAGCATATATTCATTGGGCTCTACATTCGCCATACTGGATTCCTTTCTGTCGCCCCGGCCGCTTAACCCACCCACGCGGATACCTGAGATTCTATAGCCTTCACATTAGAAATTCAATTCGAAATTTACCGATTCTGGCTGCTGAATCTGAGTCACACACTAGCGCCAGTCGTCCACCACAAAAACGTCCGGCCGGTTATAGCCCGGCGAATCAGGCCTATGCATCGCAACGCCCTGGATATCGGTGCGAAATCCCCGCCGAAGCATCTGCCGATAAGCCTGGCTGCGGCTAAGGTTGACGCCCGCTTCCATTCGATGCAAACCACGCTCGGCTCGCCATCGCTTCGCACCCGTCCAAAAGCCGTTCGAACGCCTTCTCCGACCCAGGTCCCGGCCGCACGGCCGCAAACTTGATGTAGCAAGTGTCTCGTCCGGCTTCCGTTCCCTCGCCACAATGACAAACCGCGAACCCGTCCAGCGAATCGCCGCTCCACATCAGGACTGTCTCGCCTAAGTCCTGATCCTTTACCGATCGAATTTCAGAGGTCGCATCCAGTCCCTCGTAGATCGAATCAGTCAGCTCGCGGCAGGCCTTCAGAGCCGCGCCTTGATCGTCCACCTCGAGTGCCGAATATTTCATCCCCGGCGCCTCGCCCCCATTTACCTTTTTGGACATGATGGCAGTCAGGAATCGCGGCCAGAATCCGAACTTCTGATACAGACCGATGTGTTTGGGACTGTGCGCAAACGTGAAGAGACCGGCATCGCGCACGCCCCATTTCTCAAAAAGGTCCATGGTGGGGCCCAGTAGTCGCTGCGCAATACCCTGACCCCACAATTCAGGGCGGACTGTCAGAGGACCGAAAAAGCCAAAACTACCCCAGTTCGTCGCGAAATTCGAACCAGCCAACTTACCATTCGTTTCCGCAACCAAAGCCGCCCCCGGATCGGCACGCCAGCGCGTAAAGACATACTCTCGATCCGTCCAGAACGCCTCGGGATCGGGCACGCCTATGAATGTGCCGAAAGCCACGCGGAAGATCCTACGCGCTTCAACCAGATCGGCCTCCTGCATCGGACGAACCGAGATGTTGCTTAACTCTGGCATGGCATTACTTTTTCGGTTGTCTAGTGTGCGAACAGCATCGCCTCTACTGTAACGACAGTACAGTCGGAAGCCGTTGCCATGCATCCAACATATAGGAGAACGAAAAATGAAAGGGCACAAAGTTCGTTGGCAGTTGCTGCCGATTCTGCTTGCTTCAGCGGCCCTGGGCTTCGGACAAATGAACGCCGTGCCTGCGCCTCGCAGCCCTGCGGCTAGCAGCCTACCTGCGTCTCGCAGCGCTATGGAGCCGGTTGGACCCGGGACTATTAATTACGTGGAAGGCCAAGTGTCCTTGAACGGTCAGGAACTCACGCCGCACTCAGTTGGAACCGCGACGTTGAAACCTGGTCAGGTCCTCGATACCGCCGACGGTTACGCAGAAGTGCTGCTCACCCCAGGCGCATTCCTGCGTGTTGGACATAACAGTGAAATTCGAATCCTTTCAGCCGGACTGGCTGATACGCAAACTGAAGTAGCGCACGGCGCGAGCATCCTCGAAGTCGACCAGTTGATCAAAGGCACCCATCTCGCCGTCGCAATGAACGGCACTACCACGCAAATCGAAAAGAAAGGTCTGTATGACTTCGATGCCACACAGCAGGCCGTGATGGTGCTCGACGGAAAGGCAAAGGTCCAGGAGCAAGCCGGTACTCAAAATCTCGGTAAACATGACGAGGTACTGCTTGCCAGCAATCGTCCTTTGAAGCGGCGCGGCTTCGACGAAAACACTGTCAAGGCCGACCCGCTATATGTATGGAGCAAGGCCCGCAGCGAAGACGAAGCGCAAGCCAGCGCCAGCGCCGCGAGCAATGCGAATATCTACGCGACGGCCGGTCCCGGCTGGTTCTGGGATCCCTATTGGGACTTCTATGGCTTCTGGCCAGCGGCGAGTGCTCTGTACAGTCCCTTCGGATGGGGCTTCTACTCGCCCGCTTTCTTCGGTTTCGGTTACTACGGCGGCGGCTACTACGGCGGATTCGGTGCCGGTTACTACGGACGCGGCCGGTACGTCCACCCTGGTCAATACGCCCATCGCTCAGGTAACGCCTGGCATGGACGGGTAGGCGGAATGAACGCGACACCACGTGCTTTCCACAGCGGCGGCTTCAGTCACCCCGCAGGTGGTGGCGGATTCCACGGCGGAATGGCCGGTGGCGGATTCCACGGCGGCGGTGGATCTCACGGTGGCAACGGTCGTCGCTAACGTACACAGCGTTGATGTTCAGTGGGCAGGACAAGATGAATCTGACCGTTGAAATTCCCGACGATCTGGTCCATCAACTCAATGCGGCCGGCGGCGATCTGTCGCGCCGGGCGCCGGAGGCCCTTGCCCTCGAAAAATACAGGAGCGGCCATATCATGAAGGCGGAATTGCGTTGCCTTCTCGGGTTCGATACCCGGTGCGGACTCGACGGATTCCTGAAAGCCCATGGAGTGTGGACCGATTACACCATCGAGGACTTGCGCCGCGAAATCCAACATCTTCAAACCGTGGCGCCTCAGTAGCGCGATCGCTTGAGGGGCGGCGGGGTGCGATTTACCGTTTGATATTGACCGAGGCTGGCCGATTGATCACGGTCGGCCTCGTCCTTGGTGTCCTCTGCTCGATCGGGGCCGCCAGGTTGATACGAGGCTTGCTGTTTGGCGTCAGCGCGTGGGATGCACCCACTCTGATATCGGTAACCGCGATTATGAGTCTCTGTGCGCTTGCGGCCAGTTTCGCCCCTGCACGCAGGGCGGCCACTCTGAATCCAGTTGCGGCATTGCGCGCAGAATAGCCTATGCCAACTTGCCGGTTTAGCGCGAAACTTCCATATTCGGTTGGTTGACGCGCAAACCGGAGATAATTGACGGGTCCTCGATTCAGGAGCTATCCGTACGAGAACCGCTAACGCCCCGCCCGGAATTTGATACTCTGCTCGAATGCGCCCTCAACCTCTGATCGCTGTAACCGATGTCGAAGCAAGCAGCAGATGGTATCAACGTCTGCTTGGCTGTCGGAGCAATCATGGCGGCCGCGCCTATGAACAGTTGGTTTCAAACCGCGAACTCGTGCTTCAATTACACAGCTTCGAAGTAGAACATCATCACGGTCCCATAGGCGATCGGCACGACAAGCCGTATGGGAACGGCGTCTTGTTGTGGTTCGAAGTTGACGATTTTGACGCGGTCGTGCAGCGTTCCGCTGAGATGGGCGTGGACGTCGTCATGCCGCGGCATCGAAATCCCCCCGATGGTGACGGCGGGCCGAATCATTGGGAGTGCTGGATGCGGGATCCAGACGGTTATCTCGTGGTTGTGGCCAGTCCGTACGGAACGGCTGATGGAACCTGGCGTCCAGATAAGAACCCGTTCGGTAGCTGATTCTGCATCCGCTCGTTCAAACACGACTGCTCATATCTGCTTAGGCCACAAACAACGTCGCGCTCCGTAAGCAGGGCCGCGAATCCTGGAGACCACATCAAACATGAGCCACAGTGGCCGAGTTTCGCACTTTCGTGATCCGAGTTTCGCGTTGGCGGCGCGTCGGTTTTGGGCGTACTGCGCGGCCCAGTTCCGGCATAAATCCGCACAAATTCCCGCCGCTTTCCTTTCATCCATTTACAGCCGATACCCGCCCCGCGCGATCCTGCGGCCCTGCTCTCGCGTGCTACCCTCAAACCGGCAAGAACGGTCTATCCGCCGTCTCTTGCCTTTTTCATTTCTCAGAAGGAGCACGTCATGACACCTCGCCAAGCTCGAACCCAGCGCCGCACTGCCGAGCGCAAAGCAAAAAAGGCCGAAATGAGACGGAACAAACAGGCTGCTATCGACGTACCCGATCGCCCGCTCGAAGAAGAATTCTCCGCGGAACTCATGGCCGAAGCAAATGCCATGCGCGATCGCGTCCCTCGCCGCGCCGCTTTGAGCCTGGCCGCCCATGACGTTAGACCACCCGATCAGAACCCCGACTGTCAAGGAGGAGCGACGAAACAGTCGTTCGTTCCCCAACCTCCGGTTTCACCTGCTACGCCGCACGCCTCTGGCTTCGTTTCGCAACCTACGCCCACGCGCGCCGAAATCAACCGTGCCAATGCCGCACACTCTACCGGTCCTCGCACCCTTATGGGCAAGCTGGCTTCGTTTCGCAATTCCCTGAAACACGGACTCGCCTCCGGCCAAGTCATCATTCCCGGCGAAAACGCCTCCGCGTTCGAAGCCCTCCTCACCGCGCTCTTAGACGAGCACCAGCCCGCCGATCCGACCGCAGAGCTCCTCGTCAACGAAATCGCCCAGTCCTATTGGCTGGCCCAGCGCGCCCTGCGCCTCCAAAACGAATGCTTCACCGATGTAGGTATAGACGACAAACGCCTGTCCTTATATATGCGCTATCACACCACCCACGAGCGCGCCTTCCACAAAGCACTCAATACGCTGATGAAAATAAAGAAAGAGCAGGCTCGTGGCTTCGTTTCGCAGCGCGGTAAGCGCGCCGCCGCAAACAGTGGCTTCGTTCCGCAGGAACCCATCGAATCGCTGGAACCCAACCCCGAATCGGCCACTGCACCACCAGAATCCGAGTTCGTTCGGCAAAACGACCACACCGAAGCCGCCTGAAAAGCTATTCAAACCCCAATCCGTCTGATATTATTTACCACTACCGCTTAATTTCGCAGATATTGCCGCGAGCACAGTGGAAGCTTGTGTGCATAAGAAATAAAGCGGGACTGGAGGTTCGCAAATGGCAACGGCAACAGCAGCAGTACCAAAGCCGGGCATACGCTTTACAGAAACAATGCGCGGATTTTTCGCTAAAGGCGCAACCGATTATCAAGCCGGAGAGGATAAAGGCCAGCAACAAGGATCGAAGTTCGAGTTCACGCTGACGATCGCCTCCGACGACCTCGAAGACATGCTTCAAAACCCGGACCATCCGGCAGGGATGACGGGTACCGCGACCGTAACGGCGCTGTCCGACAAACCTTTAACAGTGAGCGAGGGCCAGTTCCAGCTCTTCGTCAAAAACCCGGCGGATGTCGACACGCGCAACATGAACTATCGCATGAAAATGACGACCGCCGGGAATCGCGACTATTTCATGACGGGCTTCAAGGTGGTCCCGACCGATCCCGCATGGGATGTGTGGCGCGATACCAGCACGCTGTACATTACCGTGTACGACGGCGCGAGCGATACGGCGCCGGTTCTGGGCAAAGGCATCCTCCACATCCTTCCCGCCGATTTCGCAAAGCAGATGACCACTTTGGAAGTGACGAACACGCCCGATCCCGTGGAGCGATTGCGCGCGATGGCCCGCTTCGGCCAATTCTTCGCAGGCGTTCTGTTCGATACGTACGGCGGTATCTTCGCGAAGTCGACCGTGTTCGATCCAGCCGCGCCTCCACGGCAGAAGCGCCCGCTACGCGTGAGCGCGCCCGAAGTGTATTCGTTTCCCGCGAAAGACGGCGTTCCGCTGCGGCTGACCCGGTATAAAGGCGGCACGAAGGGCCCCGTGATCCTCTCGCATGGATTAGGCGTATCGAGCTTGATTTTTTCAATGGACACGATCGATACGAATCTCCTCGAGTATCTCTTCGCGAATGGTTATGACGTCTGGCTGCTCGACTATCGCGACAGCATTGCGCTTCCCGCATCATCGTCAGAATCGACCGGCGACGATGTCGCGACAAAAGATTATCCGGCCGCCGTGGACCAAGTGCGCCAATTGACGGGCGCAAAAGACGTGCAGATGGTTGTGCATTGCTGGGGCTCGACCACGTTTTTCATGGCCATGCTGGCGGGACTCGAAGGCGTGCGCTCGGCGGTTTGCTCTCAGATCGCAACCCATATTGTCGCCCCGACGCTGAACAAGATCAGAACCGGCCTGCATCTGCCTGAGTTTCTGGATCACATCGGCGTAAAGTCGTTGACCGCCTATGTGGACACACATGCCGACTGGTGGAACCAGCTCTACGATAAGGGGCTGGAACTTTATCCCATTCCGCTCGACAACCTTTGCAACAGTCCCGTGTGCCATCGAATCACGTTCATGTACGCGCTGCTCTACGAACATCCCGAATTGAATCAGGCCACGCATGACAACTTACACGAGATGTTCGGCGTCGCCAATATCAAAGCGTTCGACCAGATCGCGCTCATGACACGGAAGGGACACATCGTAGCGGCGGACGGCACGGAAGCGTACCTTCCGAACTTGAAGCGCCTCGCGATTCCGATTACGTTTATCCACGGCGGAAATAATGCGTGTTTCCTGCCGGAGAGCACGGAAATCACATACAACTTGCTGCGGCAAACCAACGGCAACGACCTATACACGCGTCACGTGATTCCGAACTACGGGCACATCGATTGCATCTACGGCAAGAACGCCGCTGCGGACGTCTATCCATTCATGTTGCAGCATCTGGAAAAGACAGCTACGCAAACCGCCGCTGCGGCCGGTTAGACGAAAGAGCTAGATGGCCCAGACGACAAGCAACACTTCGACTCCGAATCGCTTCGCCCGCTGGTTCAGCTGGGTTGCGTGGCTGGGCATCTTATGGAATCTGCTTTTCGTCGCGACCCAATTGCTTGCGCCCGATTATGTGAATGTTTCGTTCGGCGTGCCCATTGGAACCTCGACGATCTGGAACCTGGCGCATGGCGCGATGGTGCTGGCGCTGAGTATCCTTTATATTCCAGCCGCGGTCGCGCCTCTTCGCTATCCCGCTTATTCGTGGCTGATCGTTGTGTCGCGCTTGCTCGCGGCCGTGCTGTGGGCCTACATCGCGTCGTTTTCGCCGGGATTCATCTCGTCTCTCGTCTCGGACCTTTCATTCGGCGTCGTCGAAGGCATCCTGCTGCAATTGGCATTACCATCCGACAGCCGGATCAGCGCCCCGAATATTGGACGATGGTTCGCGGAATTGTGGGCGGGCCTGCGAGACGCGTTCGCGACACCCGCGGTGCGAATTGCCGCCGTTGTTATCGTAATCGTCATCGCGATCGCCGGGTATGTGCTTTGGTACAACCTGATCCGCGCGGAGCCGGACACTCAATACGCATCTACTCAGGACCAGTTCAAATACGGCGTCATCGGGTTAAGCTCGAACAGCCGGATTCCCTACTGGATCTGGGAGGTCTTGCCGCAAATGTTCCCCGAGAAGCTGCCCGGTCCGGGTGGCTGGTCTTCACTGGGACTCATGATCGAAGAGGGCCACGATCTTCCCATTGGATTCGCGAGGCGCAAGATCGGCTACGACGCCGTCGAAGCGAATTGCTCGCTTTGTCACACAGCGCAGTTGCGGCGAACCGCGAGCAGCAAGCCGGAATTCATTCTAGGCGCGCCGGCGAACACGCTCGACCTGCAGAGTTTCCAGAGATTTCTCTACGCCTGCGCCGCCGACCCGCGATTCACCGCAGATAACGTGATGGCGGCGATTAATCGTATTCATCCAATGTCCGGGATTGAATCGGCGCTATACCGGCTCCTGATCATTCCCGAGACAAAAGCAGGCTTGCTCGAGCAGAAAGTCGCGTACTCGTGGCAGGATTCCAGGCCGCAGCAGGGCCGCGGGCGAACCGATACATTCAATCCCACAAAGTTCAACGTCTTCCACATGCCCGAAGACAATACCATCGGGACGGTAGACCTGCCGCAGATTTGGAATCAAAAGCCTCGCGAAGGCATGTATCTGCACTGGGATGGAAACAACAACAACATCCGCGAACGAAACTACGCGGCAGCCATGGCCATCGGAGCCACGCCGCAATCCGTGATTCAGTCAAATTTCGAGCGTGTGACGAATTTCCTGCTCACGCTTCAGCCCGCTGCCTATCCGTTCCCCATCGATAGCGCCGCCGCCGCGCGCGGGCATACAATTTTCAACGCGAATTGCGCCAATTGCCACGCCTTTGGTGGCAGCCAGACTGGCCAAGTGACGGATATCGGAACCATCCGGACCGACCGCCATCGGCTGGATTCGTTCTCGGCCGCACTGGTGTCTAAATTCCATTCGATCAATTCGCCGCCTTTCGTCTTTGATGCCTATCGGAAAACGAACGGGTATGCCAATGTCCCGCTGGATGGCATCTGGGCGCGCGCGCCTTACTTGCACAATGGGTCGATTCCGAATCTGCATGCGCTCCTGATGCCGGAGGCAGACCGGCCCACGCTTTTTTATCGAGGCTACGACGTGTATGATCCCGATCAAGTCGGATTCATTTCGAGCGGACCGGAAGCGGCCAAGGTGGGCTTCCAGGTGGATACGAACATACCGGGAAACGGCAATCAAGGACATACCTATGGCGTGAACCTGAGCGACACTCAGAAACACGATCTGATCGAGTTCATGAAAACTCTCTGACAGCAGGAGAACTTATTTATGGCGCCGTTGCCTAAAATGCAGCAATCCCGGTTTGCCGATCTGTCTCTGTTTCATTCGGCGGTTGACGAGATTCTCGCTTGTAAAATTGCGAAAGATCAGGCAACCGGCGGCGGAACCGCGGCAATTACGAGACCCGATCCCAGCCATCCTGCTGTGCAGGCTGCAGCATCCGTGACGCAAATGGCCGAAGACATCGGGCAGATCCACGCGACAGCGCAGGCGCTGGATGCTTCCACAATTCCTCCTGCGCCCGGAAACGCGGGTACTGGACCCGTTCCCGGCAGCGGATTCGTAGGCAGTGCGGCCGCCGAGCTGGCAATTTGCGATACGAATCCAGCGACCTACTGTGCAACCCTTGCTCGCAATTACGCGCTGGCTAAGCTGCACGGCCGGACAGACGAGGAAGCGCATTACGAAGACCTGCTCTGCAAGAAAGAAGGCGTGTGCGACCCACACTGGTCCGAGGCGGCGGTGAAGTATGCCGAGTTCATCCTCGCGCGCGGAAAGATCCCATACCGCCGTTGGACAAATTTGAACGATTACGTGATCGACGGCAAGCTGCCGTCCAAAGCGAGGGTCGCAATCATCGGCGATTGGGGCACCGGCCAACCCGAAGCCAAAAACGTGTTAGCGCAGATTGCACGGAAGCAGCCCGACGTGGTCATTCACCTGGGCGACATCTACTACTCAGCGACGGAATTTGAAGTTAAGCAATTACTTCTACGACATCTGGAGCGCAACGCTCAATCTGCCGGCAACGAAAATTCCGACGTTCACCTTGTCGGGTAATCACGATATGTTTTGTGGCGGCGCTCCCTTCTACAGCCTGCTGGACAAGCTCGGACAGCCAGCCAGCTACTTCTGCTTGCGCAATGACGACTGGCAGTTGATTGCTATCGATACCGGCCTGCACGATGCAAAACCGGATGGCACCACGCCCACCTACCTCGAAGACAGCGAACTCCAGTGGCTGACGGATAAAGTTCAAAATTGCGGGAATCGCAAGAACGTATTGCTTTCGCACCATCAACTGTTTTCGGCGTTTGAGGATATTTGCGGGCAGGCCGTTAACACAAAGCTGAACGCGCAAGTGTCCCACTTATTGCCGCAAATAAAGATTTGGTTGTGGGGGCACGAACACAATCAGGTTCTGTATAAGAACTACATGGGCATTCTGGCGCGGTGTATTGGACACGGCGCTTTCCCCATCGGGACAGACGAGATCGCCGACAAGCCGAAATTCCCGCAGGTTCCCATCGAAGAGATTCGGTTAGGTGGAAGTCCCTTCCTGAATCACGGTTATGTGCTGATGGATATTAACGGCCCGCGAGCCACTCTTTCGTACTACCAGGACTGCGACGAGAACAAGCCAATGTTCACGGATAATTTGTGAGCGGATCGACAATGCCAAATCAACCAGTGGGTTTCACATTTCGCGAAAAGATGGCGGGCGGCTTCGCCTTAGGAGAAACCGACCCGGAAGCAGGAGCGCGCGCAGGCCAAGCCGCCGGGACAACGTTCACTATGCATGGCACGATCGACATTCCGGATCTGGACGGCTTTTTGAGCGAGTCCGCGCATCCGGGATCGTTGACGGGGCAAGTGGATTTCGCTCCACTCGGATCGAATCTGCAATCGACCAGCGGCGTTTTCCAACTGTTCTCGCCGACGACGGATCCCACCATGAAGTACATGGTTTATGAGCTTGGATTCGAGGCTGCGGGAAAGAGCTATTACATGGCGGGGCGGAAACAAGTGCAACAAGCGCACGTCACGGACGCGTGGAAGGCGACGACCACTCTTTACACCCAGCTCCACGAAGGCGCAAGTAAGCAGGGAGCAGTGGTGGGCGCGGGCATTCTGACCCTAGGAATGCACGACCTGATGGCCATGATTCCCACCATGCACGCGACAAATGCGCCGAATCCCGAAGAAGCAGCCGCGGCGGTGTCGCGATTCGGGCGCTTCTTCCTGGGCGAGCTTTGGGACACGTACGTGAAACCAACGAGACTTTAGTGCCGCGCATTTCCGACCAGAGGGATTGTGAGAAAAATCCGGGACTGACTTAAGCGCTATGAGCGAAATAACTGAAATGCAATCGCACGATGAGGCGCGCCTGTCTGTCCCGTTGATTTTTTCACAATCCCACAGGAACCGGTAAGGAGCAAATATGGATTTCGATGTCATTGTGATTGGCAGCGGATTCGGCGGCGCAATTACGGGCTGCCGGCTTGCGGAGGGTGGCTACCGCGTCGTGATCCTCGAACGCGGGCAACGCTGGAATAAGAGCAACTATCCGCGCAACGCCGATGACATGTGGCTCTGGAATGAGAAATGTCCGGAGAAAGAGCATGGCTGGATGCATCTGCGTGTTTTTCCGCACATGTCGGTGGTGGAGGGAGCGGCGGTCGGCGGCGGCTCTCTGATCTACGCGAACATCTCGTGCGAAGCCCGCCTGCGGTATTCCAAAAGGGCTGGCCGCCGGAGATCACTTACGCGGAACTGAAGCCGCACTACGACACGGTGGCGAAGTTCATGAATGTGCAGCAGGTGCCCGCGAATCAGTGGACAAATCGCATGCGGCTTATGCAGGAAGCTGCGCAGAACGCCGGATTCGGCGATCGTTTCAAGCAATTGGAACTCGCGGTCTCCTTCGATCCCGCTTTCACTTACAACCAGCCCGATCCATTCAATATCGTGAATAGCAAAAGATTCACCAACGCGCAGGGCGTGGAGCAAGGAACCTGCGTGCATCTGGGCAACTGCGACATCGGCTGCGATGCGGACGCAAAGAATACGCTGGATCGCAATTATTTGCCTTGGGCAGAAAAGCACGGCGCGGACATTCGCGAACTCCACCTGGTAACAAACATTCAGCCCACAACCGGCGGCTACACGGTTTCCTTCAATCAGTTGGCAAACGGGACGGTGAAGCCGGGAAGCTTATCGGCGCGCATTGTCATTGTTGCCGCAGGTTCGCTTGGATCATCCGAACTATTGCTACGCTGCCGTGAGCAGCATGGATCGTTGCCGAACATAAGTCCGTTCCTCGGAACGAACTGGAGCTCGAACGGAGATTTCCTGACTCCGGCATTTTATGGGACGCGCGACATCTCTCCGTCGCATGGCCCCACGATTACGTGCGCGATCGACTTCCTCGACCGCAGCCAGGATGGTCAGAGCTTTTGGATCGAGGACGGCGGGTTTCCGGATTTGCTGGCAGACTACCTAAACCGCCTCGACTCAGGGAAGTCCAACAACGTCGCGGCGAAGCTGCTGCTCGACGCATTCCGGCACATGATTCGAGGCGATGGACCTGAGCCGTTCCGCAACGTGATGCCGTGGTTCGCGCAAGGCGTGGATGCGGCGAATGGCACTCTCGCGCTTCACCACGACCTATTGACGGGCGAGCCCTGCCTCACTTTGGCCTGGGATATCGGCAAATCCAAACAGGTGATTGATGCGATCGTCAACATGCACCTGAAGCTATCCGCGGTCACCGGTGGCAGCGCAGTCGTGCCGCCGACCTGGACCTTATTCCACAATTTAGTGACACCGCATCCCCTAGGTGGCTGCGGCATGGGCACGACGCTGCTGAATGGCGTAGTGAATCACGCCGGCGAGGTGTTCAACTACAAGAACCTCTATGTAGCCGATGGCGCAATTATTCCGGAGGCGCTAGGCGTGAATCCGTCACGAACCATCGGCGCCCTGGCCGAGCGCATTGCGAGCATTATTAAAGCGGAGGGACGGTAGACGACTAATACAACGGCGGCCAATCTCATTCCGATAAGGCGAGTATTTTTTCACAAACGCTTCGTCCACACCACCACCACGCGCTTCGCATCGCTCGAATCCTGCTGCATCAAAAAACGGCCGCGAGTAAAGGCCCGCCCGCGGGCGCTGGTTGACACGAACTATCACTTTTGATATATATGTGACCTCAATCGACAGGCCTATAAGGCACGATCAGGAGAATGAAGATGAAGCACTATCTCCAGGTTCGAAACGTATATCTCGCGTGGCTGCTTTCGCTTGTAATCTGCATCGGAATATTGAGCTTGCCAATGCGTGGTCAAACCACCTACGGCTCCATCACCGGCGCCGTAACGGACCCGTCTGGAGCGCCAATAGCGGGAGCGCAAGTGACATTGACGAATCTCGGCACGTCGGAAAGGCGCCCACAAAGCACTGGAAATGACGGGCTCTTCCTGTTTCCAAACCTGCTTCCGGGCCGGTACAGCATCGATGTAGAGAAGCCGGGCTTTAAGCGCTACAGCCGCCCGGAAATTGTGGTCGACGTCAATCAGACCGCTCATGTCGACGCCGGCATGCAGGTCGGAAATGTGAACCAAACGGTGGAGGTAACCGCTGAAACGCCGTTGATTCAGACCGATACTTCTTCGCTAGGCCAAGTAGTGGATACGCGCGAAGCGAACGAGCTTCCTTTAAATGGCCGCAACATCTTCAACCTCACGACGATCACGCCTTCGGTGGTTCCGCAAGGAAACACTCTCGGCACGGTAGTGGGCAAGAATCCGTTTGACTTCGCCAACTACCAGATTGGCGGGGCTTTCGCGAACGAGGGCGCGATTTATCTGGACGGCGAGCCGCTCAACACCGGCTACATCAATCTGCCGCTGATAGTTCCCACTCAGGACGCCGTTTCTGAGTTCAAGGTCCAGTACAACAATCTGGGGCCCGAATGGGGAAAGTTTGCTGGCGGTGTCATTAACATTAACACCAAATCGGGAAGCAACGAATGGCACGGCTCGCTTTATGAATACTTGCGTAACCGGGTTCTGAACTCAAATGAGTTTTTCCTGAAAACTTCGGAGCTTCAGAGTGGGCAACCAAACAAAGCGCCGCCGTTCACTCAGAACCAGTTTGGAGGAACCATTGGCGGAGCAGCGATCAAGAACAAAACCTTCTTCTTTGGCAGCTATGAAGGCTTCCGCTTACGGCAGGGCGTACCCTACACGACCACGGTTCCGACGGCGGCTGAGCGAACCGGAAATTTTTCCGCGCCCGGGCTCCCGACTATTTATGATCCGCTCTCCGTTAATCCTAACTGTCCGGCCGGGAGCGCGTGCGCTCGCACGCCATTTGCGGGCAATATCATTCCGTCAACGCGCATCAATCCGACATCGACCTACCTGCTTGGCCTTTTTCCGCTGCCGACCAATCCCAATGCGATGACGAATAACTTCACTACAGCCGCCAGTGGCGGCGGAAATACGGACCAGTACGTTGCTCGCGTTGACCAAAACATTACCGACAAGCAGCAGCTTTTCGGCAGGTATGCTGACTGGAAGCTGCTCAGCCTGGCGCAAGATCCATTCGGCACGGGCCTCTGTAAAGACCGCTGTGAAGAGGATACCGACAGCAAGAGTATTGCTCTCGGCTACACGTATGAACTCAATCCCACAACCACCCTGAACTTGAACGGCAGCCTCGGCCGTTTTACCTATCTGCGCACACCCAAGAACGAGAATTTCGACGTCACGAAAGAAGGTTGGCCAGCGAACTACAACGGCGTCGTCCCCAACATTGAGCGCAATCCGCTGACTCCCTGTCTCGCCATTAGCGATCCGCTGGTTAGCTGTAGCCAGGGGCAAAGCGCGATTGCCGATTACGACACGATCTACAACTTTTCTCCGCAGATGACCATGGTCCGCGGGCGTCACACCTTCGTCTTCGGCGGCCAACTCGAATTCACCTACGACAACTACCTTCAAACCAACAATGGGGGTGGCATCATTTCATTCAATGGCTCCTGGACCCAGAGTCTGGCGCGAAACGCAGCGGGTGCGAAGGGCGGGATCGATGTCGCCGACTTCCTGCTCGGGTACGGCCTTGGCGCCGGTGCCGCGTTCGGAAATCAAACCACTGGCGATCTGGTCATATCCCAACCCGTGGCGGGCAAGGAGACCTATCGTGCTCTGTACTTTGCTGATAACTGGCACGTCACGAAAAAACTGACTCTGAACCTAGGCCTTCGCTATGAACTGCAAGGCCCTTGGTCGGAACGCTACAATCGTTTGACTTACTTCAATCCGAATGTTGTCAATTCGTCTGTCACGGGCTGCAGTGGTGTTGCCGGCAGTGCCTGTCTAGGCGACCTCTTTCTGGTCGGCACGGGCGCGAACACGGGTAATAACAACCTTCCGCTGCCTAAGATGAATTTCGCGCCTCGGCTCGGGTTTGCGTATGCCCTGGATTCCAAGACCGTCATTCGCGGGGGATATGGGATTTTCTATATTCCCAATTTCGTTTCTTTTAACGCCAACCCTTACAACGATGTGCTCAATGCAGCTACTTCGTCCTTCTTTGCAAGCAATAGCCAAGGCTTGGTTCCTTCGAGCACTTTGAACGCGAGTAACTGCACTTTGACAGCGCCCGGAGCGGCTAATTTTAGCTGCGCTAATCCGGGCCCATTCGGTCCTTCGCTGGTCGTCCCGCCGGGGAGGAATCCACAGCCCAATGTCTCAGTCTACGGGCTTCAACAGGCAGGAGGTTTGTCATCAACTGGTTACACGGTGCAGCAGTCGGGTTATAACCAGCAGTGGAATCTGGACGTCCAGCGCGAACTGCCGGGCGGCTTCTTTGCGGATGTGGCTTACGCCGGGGCTCATGGTGTGCATCTGCCCCAAAGCAATACTAATATCGATCAGATTCCCGATTCGTTCATCAACCAGGCCGAACAGCAGTACCTGGCAGGTCAGACCCCCACCATCGCGCAGAAGGTTGCAACCTATCCTTTCAGTATTCCTCTGCCGGGCAGCTTAGGACCGGGCAATCTGATTCAGGGGCAGCTGGACCGCCGCTATCCGGAGTATGGCGGGCTGAATCTGAACGCCTGGGGCTGTTGCAGCAGCAGCTACAATTCGCTTCAGGCGACGGTGACGAGGCGTTTTGGCGGCGGTGGAACGTTACTCGCGGCTTACACCTGGTCGAAATTGATGAGTAACACCGACACTCTGACCTCATGGCTGGAGGGTGGGCAAACGGGCGGCGTCGGTTCGACTCAGGATTGGAATAATCTCAGGAACGACTGGTCGCTTTCGTCTCAGAACGTGGCACAACGGCTCGTGATCAGTTATGTGCTGGATTTGCCGTTCGGCAGGGGCAAGAAGTACCTGAGCGGCGTGAGCGGATTCGCGGACAAAATCATCTCCGGTTGGGGTATTGATGGAACCACTACGTTGCAGACCGGGTTCCCGCTGAAGATCAGTGAGGCTAATGGCACTCCTCTCTCAGCTTTGGGCTTGGGAATCGGTACGCTGAGGCCTAACGTCATTGCCGGCTGTCAGGAGACTGTATCGGGCAGTGACACACAGAGACTTAGCCAGTGGTTCAACACGGCCTGTTTCACACCGCCTCCCGCGTATGGTTTCGGCAGCGAGCCGCGCGTCGACGGGCTCATCCACATGGATGGCCCTGCCCAGTTTGATTTCGCTGCTTTCAAGCGAACGACGTTCGGTCCTGCGGAAAAGATGGGCATCGAATTTCGCGCTGAGTTTTTCGACCTCTTCAACCATCCGCAGTTCGGGCCGCCGAATGAGTCGCAGGGCAGCAACGTCTTCGGAGTGGTGAACTCCACCGTGAATACGCCCCGCTTAATCCAGTTTGGGCTGAAATTCGCTTTCTAACGGCCTGGAGCTATAGATCTCAAGGCTGTTGAATAGCGTTCGCTATGCTCGATAGCTGAGCATGAGACCCCGCGCGCCTGCCGGCCGCTTCAATAGACGCGACTTTCTTCGGCTGTCAACCGCCGTGGGCGCCGCGCCGATATTCGATGCGAAGCTCCCTCGCGGGCTGGATTTCACGCTTCAGAATTCGCCGACTTCCCAGAAGTACCTGATTGAAACCATGCCGGGCGGGGTGGCGTTGTTCGATTACAACAACGACGGCTTGCTCGACATTTTCCTGGTGAATGGCGGCAGACTGACCAGCCCAATGCAGCTGCCGGAAAAATTCGATCGCGCCAATCCGCGCTACTGGAATCGGCTGTTCCGGCAGAACAAAGACGGCAGCTTCACCGATGTTACCGAGGCCGCGGGTTTGGCGCGCGCCGGCGCAGAAAATTACGGCATGGGAGTCGCGGTCGGCGATTATGACAACGATGGCCATCCCGATCTCTTCGTCACTAATTACGGCAGGAACATTCTGTATCACAACAATGGCGACGGAACGTTTACTGACGTGACAGCCAAGGCTGGAGTGGCTGGAGGAGGTTGGTCCGCGTCCGCCGGTTTTTTCGATTTCGATAACGACGCGCGTCTCGATCTTTTCGTCACGCGTTACATGGAATGGGACACCCGCCATAGTAAGACGTGTGGCGGCGCTTGGCGCACCTATTGCCCGCCGGCGGAGTTCCCCGCGACGACGAACCTTCTTTACCGCAATCGGGGCGACGGCACCTTCGAAGACGTAAGTGATAAATCTGGAATTACCGCCAAAAAGGGCCGGGCGCTAGGAGTCGCCTTCGCTGACTACGACGGTGACGGTTTTACGGACATCTTCGTGGCCAACGACGGCATGCAGCAATACCTGTTCCACAACAATGGCAACGGGACGTTCACCGAGTCTGGGCTTGATTCCGGCGCTGCGCTCTCAGCAGACGGCAAACCGCTCTCAGGCATGGGTACGGTTTTCCAAGACTATGACAATGACGGCCTTCCCGATATCGCGGTGACCGTGTTACCTCGCGAGATCTACGGTCTCTACCATAACGATGGGCAAGGCTTGTTCACCAGCCGCAGTCTTGAAACGGGGCTCGGGACGCTCACTTCAGGAAGCGCCGGGTGGGGTGTCGGCCTTGAAGATTTTGACAACGATGGTTGGAAGGATCTGTTCGTTGCGCAGAGCCACGTACTCGATAACGTCGAAGCCATCGATCCTTCGCTCCACTATCTCGAACCGCCGCTGTTGGCTCTAAATCACAATGGGCGTTTCGAACGTGCCGCGTCGGGAGTAACAACTCCAATCGCCGGCCGTGGTCTAGCTTTCGGAGACCTGAACAATGACGGATGGATGGACGCGGTCATGACTGTTCTGGGCGGCCCTCCTGTGGTCCTGATGAATCGCGGGGGGAAACAGCATTGGCTGACGATCACGCTACGCGGCACTCGTAGTAATCGCGATGGGCTCGGCGCGCGAGTTCGCGTGAATGGCCAAACACGTTTTGCGACCACATCGGGAAGTTATCTTTCGGCGAATGATAAGCGGCTTCATTTCGGCCTGGGTTCGGCCAAAACCGCCAGCGTGGAAGTTGCATGGCCTTCCGGTACACGCCAGATAGTGCCCGATGTCACGGCCGATCAGTTTCTCGACATCGCTGAGCCCGAGCACTCGTAATGCATGCGCTTTTGATTCTGTCGCTGGCTCTGCAGAGCGTTTCTCCGGAAACCGCTCAGCACATGCAGGCGGGCGTGGAAGCGCACAAGCAGGGGCATTTTGACGTCGCCATCGCGGAGTTTCGCAGGGCGACCGAAACCGATCCAAATCTCGCCGAAGCGTTTCTCAATTTAGGCGAAGAGTACGTGCACACTCACGACTACGTTGCTGCTATTGCGCCGTTGAAGCGTGCCTTGGAGCTGCACCCGGAGTTGGAAGACGCTCATCTTCAGTTAGGTTACGCGCTGTTAGCTCTGGGATTTGCGGCCGAAGCCATTCCACATCTGGAGCGCGTCCACGCGCCAGAGGCATTGGGAATCGCGCAAACGGAAACCGGCCAATACGAGGAAGCGATCGGTAACTTAAGTGAGGCGCTCGTGAAATACCCGAATAACCCGGACTTGTTGTATTATCTCGGCCGCGCCAGCGGTCTGCTCTCCAAGCGCTCCATCGATACGCTCGCCGAAGCCTACCCCGATTCTGCGCGCACGCATCAGGCCATGGCGGAGAACTATTTCGTACTCCGGCAAATGCCGCAGGCCGAAAACGAGCTTCGCGCAGCACTGCGGCAACGGCCGGATATCCCGGGACTTCATTTGGAACTCGGCCTGGTCTACGCGGGCGCAGCGCAATGGCCCAAAGCGGAAGAAGAGTTTCGAGCTGAGACCAAGCTGCGACCGGGTAATGCGGAGGCGAGTTATCGATTGGGCTCAGCCTTACTGCAGGAGGGCAAGGCACATGAAGCGCGTGAGGAACTCGATCGCGCTGATCGTTTAAAGCCAGACATGCCGGAGACTCTGTATTCACTCGGGAAAGCCGCTTCGCTCGATGGCGACGCTGCTGTTGCGGAAAAGGCCTGGCTGCATTTGATCGCCATCGAAAAGGCGAGTTCGCTCGCGGCGCAGGCGCATTTCGGGTTGGCCGCTCTCTATCGGAAGCAGGGCAAGAAGGCGCAAGCCGAAAGTGAAATGCAAGAATTCCAACGCTTACAGAAGCTGATTCAGCCAGTGGATTCCAGGTCGCCGAACACTCAGGACCCTCTAAAACCGCCGCAGTGAGAGCGAAGCCGGCATGGCAATTGCAGAGCTTGCGAGCCGGTTACGTCGTCAAACTTCAAACCCCTAAAGACGGCCATCACGAAATCAGAACATCGACCCCCATCTCACTCCAGTGAGCCGGCGCAACTGCTCCGTGGCGGGATACGCGCCGCCGCTGCCGCCAGTTAAGTTCGTTTTCCGCCACTCTTCCTCTGAGATCACGTGGATGCTGGCCAGTCGCTTGGCTTCCAGACCGCGATTGAGGTCGGGCAGCTGCTTAGTTGTGACATCGTTGAACTGATGTATGACATCGTCCAACTCGTGCGCGAGCGCATCCGCGCGCGCGACCTGAGAATTGGTAGGACGTCCTTCGTATCCGTTCACATCGCCATAAAGGCCGCCGAGAAACTCGCGTAAGCGCTCTTCGCCGGTGATCATGCCGCCTTCCTTGGTGGCGACGATTTTCACACGAATCTGATCGACATCCGCCGCCAGACGCTCGGCCTGTTTGCGTACAGGATCGTTTGCCGGCAACTTGACAGCGCGGGCGAGCGATTCATCGCGTACGGAGATGATCGCATCCACGCCCCAGCTCATGTGGTTGAGCAACGACGCAAGGCGATTTACCAGGTCGAACTGCGCCCGGCGATCCTCAACTGTGTAGGTGGCGCGAGGATCAAGAGTGACGGTCAGCTTGGTCGTATAGATCTCGTCGCCCTTGGTCATTTTCACCGTATAGGTTCCCGGCACTACGCGCGGGCCGATGGCCGCACTGCCCAATAGGCTTGCAGCGGGCGGAACACGTGGGGGCCTCAGATGCATGGACCAGGTCGTGCGATTAACGCCGCGATGTTTGCTGGCGGCAATCGTGTCGACCACATTCCCCTTCTCGTCGAGGATCTCGATCTTCAGGTCGCCGAAGATGTGACGTGTCCTTTGATAGTAGGGGATCTCGGCGTCGGTGGGATGGCTTGGTCCGCTGAAGGAATTGTCTCCTTCTGCCCATCCGGCGTTCGTTTCCATCCACTGCGGCGCGGACGCTGTCGGCAGAAATCCGGCGTTCTCAGCCATGATCTGCGGCGTGAGAGCGCGCAGCGGCGAGATATCGTCGATGATCCAAATGCCACGGCCATGCGTTGCCAGGATGAGGTCGGACGTGCGCGGATGTACAACCAGATCACGAACGGCAACGGCCGGGAAATGCGAGCCCTTGTACTGCGCCCAGCGCTCGCCGCCGTCGACGCTGATCCACAATCCGAATTCCGTTCCTAAGAAAAGAAGATTTGGATCCACGGTGTCTTCCTTGATCACGTGAGCATAACCGCGCGCCCCTGATTCTGCGGCAGGCAGTGCAGTCCAGGTCGTGCCGTAATCAGTCGTCTTGAAGACGTGCGGCTTCATATCGCCGGTCATGTGGCAATCGATGGTCACATAGGCGGTGGATTCGGAGTAACGGCTGGCCTCCACCCAAGACACCCATCTCGTCCTGCCGAGCCCATGAACGTTGCCTGCAACGTTATTCCAGGATTTACCGCCATCCCGCGTGATCTGGAGGTCACCGTCATCGGTGCCAACCCAGATGATCTGCCCACTTTTCGGCGACTCCGAGATGGCGTAGATGGTGGTGTTCATCTCGGCCGAGGAATTGTCGACGGTGACGCCGCCGGACTCTTCCTGCTTTTGCTTCTCCGGGTCATTTGTGGTAAGGTCGGGCGAAATTCGCTCCCAGGATTGGCCGTGATCGCGTGAGCGGAACAAGAACTGGGCGCCAATGTAGATGGTGCCCTTCTCGTTGGGACTCATTTGGATGGGCGTGTTCCAGTTGAAGCGGAGCTTCTTTTCGCCATATTCCGCATACGGCTTAATAGCGCGAGTTTCGTGCGTGATTCGATTCACGCGGCCGATCTCGCCGCCCTGCGCCTCAGCGTAAATGTAGTTCGGATCAGACGGGTCCTCCCACATCCAGAAACCGTCACCGCCGAACATGTTTTGCCAGCGCGAGTTGGTGACTCCGCCCGGGAAGGAAGAATCGGCGACCCAGGAACTGTTGTCCTGAAGTCCGCCATACACGTGATACGGCTCGGTCATGTCGACGCTTACGTGATAAAACTGCGAGACCGGCAGATTGACCATATGTTCGAAACGCGTACCGCCGTCAAGACTGCGCCATAAGCCGCCATCGTCGCTGGCGAAGATGGTATTCGAGTTGTTCGGGTCGATCCAGACATCATGGAAATCGCCGTGCGCGGAGCCAGCGATGCCGTCGAAGCTCTTGCCGCCATTCACGCTCAACAGTAGAGCCAAGTCGACTTTGAATACCTTGTTCTCATCTTTCGGGTCAACTATGAGATTGGCGAAATAGAAAGGCCGCCAGACCATGTATTGGCTCGCGTCGAGCTTCAGCCAATTTTTGCCGCCATCGCTCGACCGGAATAGAGCACTGTCTTTCGACTCGACCATTGCGTACACGACATCGGGATTCGATGGCGCCTCTTGCACCGCGATGCGGCCATACGGCTTCTCCGGAAAACCAGCAGCGTTCGCGCGCGTGAACTCGGTCCAGTGCTCACCGCCATCTGTGGACTTGAAGAGCCCACTGCCTGGACCACCGGAACGAAACGTCCATGCCTGACGCCGGAAGTCCCACATCGAAGCGTAAAGCGTTTTCGGCTGTTTCACAGCCATGCTCAGCATGCCGCAGCCGGTGGAGTGGTTTGCGCCGGCCAGCACTTTGCGCCAAGTCTTCCCACCGTCTGTCGTTTTGTAGACGCCGCCCTCGGTGTTGTCGTCATACGCATGACCGGTCGCGCACGCGTACACGGTGTCGCTGTCTGCCGGGTCAACCAAGATCTTTGCAATGTGTTCAGAGCCTTTAAGCCCGACGTTGGTCCAATTCTCGCCACCGTCGGTCGACTTGTAGATGCCATCCCCGATCGACACGCTGTTGCGCATCCAGCTTTCGCCCGTGCCGACCCAGACATTCTTGGGATTGTGCAGATCGATTGTCACAGCACCGATGGATTGGACGTCGGGAAGATCGAAGACCGGCTTGAACGTGCTGCCGCCGTTGATCGACTTCCAAACTCCGCCGCTGGCCGATCCCGCAAATACCGTCAGCCGGCCTTCTTGAGTCACGGCAGCAATCGCTGCGATTCGACCGCTCATCTCCGCCGAACCGATGTTGCGCGCCGGCAAACCGGATATGGCTCCCGCATCGTAGCGAACCTGCGTTTGGGCCGCTAGAAGGGGTGTGGTGAACAGAACACTGCAAATTAGGCGATTCAGCACGTTAGAAGCTGCCTTTCCCAGGGCGGGCCGGATTTGCTGGCGCGGGACTTACAGCTTTCATCTTGAATTCCGCGGGATCTACAGGAACATTAGCCTCGATTTTTTCGAACGTCACCTTGGAGAGCGAACTAGGATCGTCCTGTGGACCGCCCATTTCCAGCGAAAACGGGAAGTAGACGTCAGCCACCTTCTTGTACGAACCGAGATTTGTAACTGTCTCACGGACGCCGCCCCGAACAAACTCCATTTTTTCGGTTCGAATCTCGAGATAAGTGTCTGGGTCGAGATAGTAGTAGATTATGTCGCCGTTCGCGAGTGTGACCTTCAGCCGGTACGCATCATCTCCGTCAACGGTATCGTGACCTAGATATTCGATGCGATTATCTTTGGTGTCGTAATCAACAAGCGGGCCATAGAAGTCCGCTTGTTCGACGATGTCGCGCAATTGCTCTTCTCCCATCAGTTCTGGATCTTTACGGCCTTCGAACGGTGATACGCGCCAGCCGGAAGAGCCGTCATACGCCGTCACCTGAGACATTCCCTGAAGAGTGAACGCGTCACGAATCAGGTTGGGCGCCATTGCGATGCGGCTGACCTGAGCGACGAGCCCGCCCATCTGCATCTTGCCGGTCATGCGCAGAGTCTTGATGGCTCTGATTTGCGCGATCCCACCGCGCGCGTCGAGGTTCTTGGCGATCAGTTCCCCGGCTGTTTGCCCAACGAGAAAGGAAGGCGAGCACAGCAATGCAGCTATGCACAAAGAATGTCGCATGCGGAAGTATCCTTTTGATCTACGATACTGCAGTGTACGCGGCTACGGGCAGCTTTGATCTGAAAATCTTTACACGTTTTCCAACATTTGCACGCCGTTTCGCGGCGACATGGCGTACGCCGGTTACGCCTGGATGCACCCCGGACGAACCCTGCAGAGTACCGTTACTGGAATGTGGCTCGCTCCGAGCGGATCGTCGCCCAAAAGGAAGTTATCCAGTTGTCGCCAGTCGCTGATGGGCATCAGTCGCGGAAAATCCGCATTGCATCATGTGAGCGGCGTTTTTCGCGACCGATCTAGACCAGTGTGCGGCGGAGGTCCCGAGGCCGACCCCGCCATTAGCGGCGGTGCACTTCTCCGACATGCGTGTTTTACGTCCAAGTGCGCGAAATCGAATGCCGGCATGCTCGAATAAAATACAATCGTGTTGTCCTGTCCGGCGATAATACTGGTCATATGCGTAGTGACTTCGAGGTCGGTGATCTGGTTCAACTAAAATCTGGCGGCCCTGTAATGACCGTGCAAAGCAGTGACAGCGTTACTGCAACGGGCGAAATTTGCTGTCAGTGGTTCGGTGGAAAGAAGCTCGAACGGGGCTGGTTTCCGCCCAAATCGTTGAAGCGTGCGGAGGAGGACGGGTCTGGCGAGCGAGGGAAGGCGTGAGCAAGGAATTCAAGCTCGATCACGGGTAAGCACGTCAGAATGGGCAATGGGGCTGCAAATGGTTCGGCGCCAGGAAGCTTGAGCACGGGCAGTTTCCTCCAGAGGCCACAGAACATCTAAACCCAAAGACGATGGAAAAGCCTGAGCATACCGCGGACAAAATTGCGAAGTGGATGCTGAACAAAATAGAGTCCGAGAACGTCGTCTATCAGGAAACTGTGGTTTATGACATCTCCTCGACCTTCGGGGAGGAGTTCACGTACATCAACGACGCGGGAAATCTGGCCATCAGAGGAGATGTCCTGAAGGCGTTCAGGAAGATTTCCGAGGACTGTGTTGTCTGGGAGCGTGGTGAACGGATGTGGCGTCGCCGTGCATCCTATGACGAGCCGGGCAAACGCCAGCAAGACTGACGGCGAGCTGCAGCGGAGTTTCTGAGGCTCAGTAGGACAGGGTTCCTTGGGTTGTACTTTCTGATCGATAGAACCCGGCGTTCTGCTGGCAATGCGCGCGCACCTGCTGAACCCAGGACTCGTACCAGAACCACGTTCCTTCCACCTGGACTCCGTACTGATGTTTCGGATTTCGGGCGTCCTTCGCCTGCCACAGCTTATTATGCCGGTGCATGTTGAATTTGTCGTATCCCTCGGCCCTCATCATCGTCACGATGGTGCCCGGTCGGTACTTGGTCTTTTCGGTTTCCTTCAGCAGCACCTTATTGATTTCCGTGGCGGCTTCGCTACCGGACGGAACCAGCTGGTAGACTTGATCCGCTGTTGTCGCCTTATTGCCGGTTCTTGGGACAAGCGCGACCCGGTATGAAAACCGAGGATCATCGTATTCTTCCGGTGTCATGTCATTCTCGAATTGAGCGATGAACGCGCCGATGTGCTGGGGGAGGTCTTTTCGAGCGAACAGCATCTTAGCTGTTCCCTGATCGATTGATGAGAACTGGATACTGAAGGCCTGCTCCCTCTCCAGCGAGTACTTCTCACCGAAGTGTTTCTTGATAGCGGAGTTGAAGTTCAAGGCGGCAGCCATGAATTTTGCACTCAGGTGATCGTCGATACGAGTGGTCATTTGGTGCTCGATCTCGTGACGGATCCCAGTCAGGAACAGAAGGTTCTTTACGACGATGGCATCCAGCGGACAGTCCTTGCAGCTGAGGCATTGTTCCAAGCTCCAGTGCTTGATTGCGCCCCGGCTCGTGCGAAGAAACTTCCGCCGCCTTCCCGTCACCCGCTCATCGACCTGCCGATAGTCGATCCGCTTCTTTCGGTAGTATGAGTGCAGAAGATATGTCCAGGCGATGATCGTCGTGACTATGAATAGCTCTGATTTGAATTCGATCTGCGGGTTGTTATAGGTCTGAACAGCGGAGAGCATCGCCTCCCGCGCCTTCTTGACCAGTTCTGTCGCGAGCGAGCCGAAGCGCCGCCTGCGCGCGGCCATCTGAAAACATTTTACAATCCGGGATGTACGTCGCCTCGCATGAAGCAATCAGGCTCAACTTGGACGCCGCGGAGCCGCTCTAAGTAACCTAATGTTCACGCGATAAATCAGCTAGCCGGCATTCAGCGCTGTGCTTAGGCTTCGCTGACGTAAGCGGCAGCTGCTGGGGTTGAACGCATTGACCGAAATGTGCGCTTTGCTCGCGGCAACGACGCGCGCCCGAATCATGTGTTGCAACGAGGCGAGCGAATGCTCAGTACGTTGAGCATTGCTTGCGGACACCCTGGGCCGACGTGGACACCGGTTTCGTGTGGACACCCGGAATACGGATCTTCGCCTCAAGGCGGCTCAACAAGGGTCACAAATGTACTCGCCTTCTCACACCGGTGCCAACGTACGAAGTTCGTGTATGACGAACTGACGAATTGCAGCGAAGTCAGTCGGAAGTACGGACGCTTCGCGAGCATGTTCGTTCCAAAGCTCGTTGAATCGACCATCAAATATGTCGATCGCTCGATTGATGGTTGGCCCATGAATAGAAACAGACGTATAGTTGTATCCAGGTTCCGTAACGTCAAAGTCCTTCTCACCGGCGATCAAAGCCGTCTTATCCAAAATTATTAAATGGTCGGGTCCGTGCTTACCAATGACAAAGCGCGCCCGGTTATTATTTGCATCCTCCTCGAGGAAGTGAATCAGATTCATGAATCGCATCCGAATGAAGCGATCATCATAGGGCCGTTGCGGCCACAGCGTAGCTCTTAGCTCCGCCCAGCTCATCATTCGCCGGAACTCGTCGGCCTCATCAACCAAAAGGCGATGGTAAGCGGCAGTGTGATACCCCGCGACTCCATATCCCGGATCGTCCGAAACAGCGAAGCACGAGAACGCAGCCTGCATACGAATAACGTAGTCAGGCTTTGGAGACTGATTCTCCCTCTGTAAAAATTTAACGAGCCAACGGGTTCTGTTTTCCTTTCCTAAAAGGTAGCGATCAATATAGGGTTCAAAGTTCTCGTCGAACGACGTAGCGGATGCGATTTGGCGAGCGAGGTTGCGTAATTGGTCGCGAAGATCGACATGAGCCGATAACTTCAACCCTTGCCTATTGAAGATTGCCCCTTCGATGGCTATGTCATCGATGGCCAGGGGCCAAACAGGAATTCGATGACCTAGAGCGATGCCGATCTCCTGATTCACCCAGGCAGATTCGCGGGCATCGCGGTTCCAAATCACCAGCATCAAATCAGATTTATGAATTTCGTGAATGATGCGTGAGTCGAAATTTTCACCCGTTCGGATATCGCGCTCTGAAAAGAAACAGCTGACGTCTTCTTCATGTAAGATGTGACCGATTAATCGAGCGAGGATACCATCACGGTGGCTGTGACTTACAAAAACATTCCTCCGGGCCATGTCGAGCGCTTACAACAGTATCACTCGTGTTGCGGTGCGACTCGGGTTTCCCCGAGTTTTGGACGCTCACATAGCGCTAGTTTTCTAGACACTTCTTCTGCTGGCGCGCAGGTATCAATGGAATGCTATAATGCCGCGTCGTAGATGCTGTACCGGACAGGGCGGGCTATCCTGACCCGCATTGGATGTCCCTTCTCACGTGAGACCACCACTGTCCAGAAACGGGCTTCGCGCCCGGAACGTGATCGCATGTTGATCCCCCGATTTTCAAAATACCGGAACCCTCATTCGCTGTCCTATTTGAGAGCCGTTCAGTTCACCTGTAAGACGGCCGGATTATAGAGCCTTTCGACGGTCATGATGGATTGACAATGCCGCGATGCTCGAGCATCTTTCTAATCTCTTCTGCTTTGGCAAGAATATTGCCTCTGGTGAACCGGATTGTAGTTAGCCCATCAATGTTACTGAATGTCTCGCACCCGTTCTCAACGAGGATCGCCACGTTTGTCGGCCCCAAACAGCCCTGAGCGTATCCAATCTCATGAATGACGTTATTTCTTGCGTGGCGCTCGTCTTCGGTTGTCATGATAAGCAGAGCAAAACCGGAAGCGTCCATCATCTCTTTCAACCGTTGCTGCGGGTGCTGGCCAACGGCCGAAACTCGGTTGAATTCCTCCCATTCAAGGTTCAAGCGATCCTGTAAGAAGTCTTTAACATCTCTCCAACATTGTGCGTGCCCATGCCCGATGAATATTCGTTGCGACCTGCCTTTGTACGGCCGCTGAGCGCCATCAGCAGAATGGAGCTGTCGCAGTAGATTGAAATACTTCTCCGGGTCTGTGATGTCCCAGTGGAATCCACGGTTTTCGTCAACAAATGTACCCAGGACCCGAAAAGATGAAGCGGAGAGCGCTTCGTCGATGAGGATTCCGAACGGGAGATCTCGATCGCGCGGACTCGTTCTGGATAGAAGGCACTTGTGAATGAATTCAGTGAAGGTCGGGTTCCAGCAGGCAATGGCCCATAAGTTATCAGCACTTGACGGAAAATTGGGAGAGGTATGGTCAACGTGAGATAACACGACTTTTGTTTGCGGATCGAACCGAACGTAGCCACCCTTGTTCCGAGAATCCGTTTTGTAGAGGCCCAGAGTCAAATCGGCGCGCTCAGCCTTGCAGAACTGAAGGACGATTTTGAAGGACTCAGCAGGCTCAATGAAGTTATCCGGGAAGCCCATCAGTACGTAATCGAACTCTTTGAGTTGATCGTATAGGCTGTTCAGAGCATAAGGGAGGCCTTTGTTTTCGATCTCTTTGGATATGTAATTGAAGTTTACGCGCCCGGTAAAGAGCTCCTGCCTTGCGTAATATTCGGCGATAAACGATTTTTCAGCGTTTAACAGGTAGTGAACCGAAGACGCTCCAGCTGCTAAAATGCACTCCAAAATTCGTTCGCTGCTGACCACGAACTTCGATTTATCATTTTCGTTGATGCCAATCGGCATCATTTCCTTGAAGAATCCGTGGATGCGGCGAGCGCGGCCACCTGCCGGAAGTATGCCAATAACCCGCTCCATAATCGGCCCTCTTTACCGTGCGAATCTTAACACGACTGCTTTGCAACGTGTACGCGTCTTGCTCGTTCGCTTCCCGGAGGCACAAACTGGTTTACGGTATGTCATCCCGGTCCCGAAACGGGCTTCGGGGAGGTTTGCCCTGGTCAGAATCAGAATCAGGATTGGTCCCGAAAAATCCGCTTCACATTATGTAAGCCAAAGGATGACTCTCAACAAGCAGTCTTCCCGCCGCTTCATCGCGTCATGGCCGTATCAGACGCTTGCCTTGCCCCCGTCCGTCCGAAACTGGGAACACTCGGCATTTTCGCTGCAATCACTTCAACGACTTACGGGCATCATCGTCTGCGCTCCGCACCCTGCTCCCTCACAATGGCGCATGTGTCTCTCAAACAATGCGGACTCCGGCGGCGAAAATGGGTTCGTATTTTCAAATCGCAGCCCGGCGGCTTCGTTCCGTAATTCCCCTTGGCCGGACAGTTCGTTTGGTAAAAGCCGCTCCGCAGCACGGAAGTGGGTTCGTTCCGCGGTCCGGCGGTCACGCCCAGGCGGTACCCGCCCGTTCGGAACTATCGCGCACTATAGTTCGTTTGGTAAAACACCGTCCGGGCCAGTTCGTTTGGTAAAAGCTACCCCGGCAGCGCGAAACGGGTTCGTTCCGCAAAATCGGTACTCACGCTGCCCGTCGCGCCGGCTCCTTTGGGCACCCTGCGTCGGCCGGACAGTTCGTTCGGCAAAACGCCCCGGCTGGTCCGGCCAGTTCGTTTGGCAAAGGCTGCCTCGGCAGCACGAATTGGGTTCGTTCCGCAAAATCGGCGCTCGCGTCGGCCGGACAGTTCGTTCGGCAAAACGCCCCGGCTGGTCCGGCCAGTTCGTTTGGCAAAAACCGCCTCGTCAGCGCCAACCTGGGTTCGTTCGGTAATTCATGCACCCCTACGCCCCCCGAATTGCACTCTTACCCCCAGCCATGCTCTAATAGAGGAGTAGTGTCGGACCGAAAGTGGGCGAAAAGCCCACTTTTTTATTGGATATCGAACTAAAAATGCCGGCAATAGAGACAAGCGGGTTAGTACAACGGATTACAGAACTCGGTGAACAGGCCGCCACGGGGACCGGCCTCGAAATCGCTGAGGTCCAACTGCGCGGTGCCGGCAAAGCTCGTTTGTTGCGTGTTTACATCGATAAGCCCGGCGGCGTTACTCATGCCGATTGCGAGCTCATCTCCCGCAAGCTGAGCAATTTGCTTGACGAAGAGGACGCCATACCCGGCGATAGTTACACGCTCGAGGTCAGCTCGCCTGGCGTGGAGAGGAAACTTGCAAAGCCCCGGGATTTCGAGCGGGTCGTGGGACAGAAAATTCGATTAGCCGTTCGGCAGCCTATCGATGGCCAGACACATTTTGAAGGGAAGCTGGCCGGGTTCGCTGACCAAACGCTACAAATGGAAACCGCGCCGGGGCAGTTGGTTCATGTTCCGCTGGAGCATGTGCAGAAGGCGAATCTAAAGTTCGAGTGGTAAGTCCCGCAATTCACCGCGCGCGCTAAACATCCGATCTATTTTTAAGGGGTAATCAGGTGGCTTCGATCTATCAGTCTATTGAAATGCTGAGCAAAGAAAAGGGTATCGACCCGCAAATCGTTTTGGATGCGGTCAAGGATGCCATGCTCGCCGCCGCGCGCAAGCACTTCAAGTCTCAGGAAGATCTCATCGCGGACTTGGATCAGAATACCGGCAACATTCAGATCTTTAGCGTCAGGCAAGTGGTCGAGGCAGTCGAAGATCCCATCAAGCAGATTAGTCTCTCGGAGGCCAAAATCATCGACGAAAATGCCGCCATCGGAGTCGAGTTCCGCGAGGCCAAACCGACCGATGCCTTGGGGCGCATCTCCGCTCAGACTGCCAAGCAAGTCATCTTGCAGAAGGTGCGCGAAGCCGAGCGCGACAGCGTGTTTTCGGAATTTCAGGGACGGCAAGGCGAGATGGTGAACTGCACCATCAAGCGGCTCGAAGGTCAGGACTACATCGTCGAGATGGGCAAGACCGAAGCCCGGCTTCCGAAAAAGGAGCAGTCTCGCGTCGAAACGTTCAGCATGGGCGATCGCATACGCTGCGTGATCAAAGGCGTGGAGCGCGGCGGCAAAAACTCTGGCGTACTTGTGTCGCGCGCCGCCCCGGAATTGGTGATGCGGCTTTTCGAGCAGGAAGTGCCGGAGATCTATGACAACACCGTCTCCATCAAGGCCTGCGCTCGAGAGGCCGGCGAACGCACGAAAATTGCTGTGTTCAGCCGCGATCGCGATGTCGATAGCGTCGGCGCGTGCGTCGGCATGAAAGGCATGCGCGTCCAATCCATCATTCGCGAGCTGCGCGGCGAAAAGATCGACATCATCGAGTATTCCGATGACCCGGTCCTGTATGTGACGAAAGCTTTGAGCCCCGCGAAAATCGCGCGCGTTACAATTGTGGACCCGGCCGACAAGCAGATGGAAGTGGTTGTCGACGATCTGCAACTGTCGCTCGCCATCGGCAAGCGCGGTCAAAATGTGCGGCTTGCGGCGAAGCTGATCGGCTGGAAAATCGATATCAAGAGCGAAGAAGAAAAGCGCCGCGAAATGGACATCCGCATGGCCGACATGGTTATCTCGGGGGCGCCGGTTTCCGTGCTGATCGATCACGGGCTCGCGGAGGACATTGTCGAAAAACTTGTGGGCGCGGACATCGGAACTGTGGAGCGGCTGGGCTCCATGACGCCTGAAGAATTAGAGACCATTCCGGAAATCGACGAGGACGTCGTAACCCAAATCCAAACGGCCGTTGTTTCGTTCTATGGTCAGTACGACGCGGAAGAAAGTGAAGCTGCGCCCGCTGATCAGGAGAGCATAGAGGCCGCCATCGATGCCGCTCCTGAAGAATCCGCTGGAACCGATGCCGAGCCGGAAACTGTTCCGGCCTTCGAAAACATCGAAACAGGAGTGCTTGAGGAAGATCTGGCCACGCACGAACCGGCGCTTTTGGCCGAAACCGAGGAAGGCGAAGTCTTGGATTTAGGACGAGTGGAAGGTCTGTCCGGCGCGCCGTCCACATTGCGTGGAACGTTGGCTCCGGAAGAAACCAACGAAAGTCATACATCTGATACGATTGGAAAAACTGATTAACGGCCCCAAATTCCAGTGATTATAGGAGTTATCTAGCAGTCTGTTCTATGAAAAAAATTAGGATTAACGAGTTGGCGCGCGAGCTGGAAGTAAAGCCCGGCGTCATACTCGATTTGCTGCCCGAACTGGGCGTGCAGGAGAAGAAGACGCACTCCAGCTCCGTCGATGAAGATGTTGCCATCGAGCTGCGGCGCCGTCTTACTGGCTCGAGCACGCCATCGCCGGCTTCGGACACAACCAATGGGTATCATCATGAGGCTGAGACTGCGGAGCCTCACGAAGCGCCGGCCGCGGCCCCTGTCGAAGCACCTCCGAAGTCTGCCTCGCCAAAGGTCACCGTCGCACCAGAAACTCCTCAGCCCGGTAGAGCAATCCTTCAGCCGCCTTTGCGCCCGCCAACAACCGAGACCCACACAATTCCTGCGCGCGCTGGCGCCGAGCGGGTTGCTGAATCATTATCGACCACTGCTCCGGCGATGGCTGCGCCAGGGGAGCCGCCCCAGACCGCGCCCGGAGAACACGAGAATCCGGCAGTTGCTTTTAAGCCGCTTCGTCCGCCTCTCGGCGGTGGCAGCGCGCTGCATGCTCCTCTCGCCCGCCCATCAGGATCCGGCCCTACAAATCGAAATATTTCGATCCCAGCGCGCCCGCTGCCTCCGCCTACTCCAAGAACCGCCCCTTCGTTCCCCGTTGCTACGCCCGCGGGTCCGCGGCAGCCTTTGCCCGCACAACCCGCACGCCCCCTTACCGGCACCCCGGAGCGTTCGGCACGAATCTCGGCATCGCCTGAAACATTGCCGTCGCCTCAGCCTCCGCAGCCAAGACCACCGCAGGCGCCGTCACACATTGTGACGCCCGGCCCCACGCCATCGGCGGTCCCCGGTGCGCCTCTTCCGCCTCGCACCACGCCGCAGCGTACATCGCCTTCGGGACTTACTCCCAATGCGCCCATTGCGCCTCGACCGGTTGGTGCTCGGCCCCTGGCAGGTCAACCTACAGCTCGGCCCACCGTCCCGCCTCGTCCGGATTTAGTACAGCGTCTCAAGCAGCAGACCCAGCAGCAGGCTCGTCCCACGCCTGCGACCCCTGGGCTTCCGCGGCCCGGAGCTCCAGCGCGTCCTTCGCCCTCTCAACCGCTCTATCGCGGCCCCGTTCGTCCCAATCAGCCATTGATGCGCGCTCCGGGCGCCCCCGGTGCACCGAGTCAGCCCGGTCTGCGCCGCCCCGGTGGTCTGCGGCCCATGCACCCGACCACTCCTTTGCGTGCCGAGCCTGCCACGCCGCTGCCCGGTGAGCAACAGCGCCGTCATCAGTTGAAGCCCGGCACCCGCCAAACCGCGAGGAAGCGCGAGGAGCTGGAAGAAGGAGTCCTGCGGCAGCGCGTCTCGAAGCGCCCCGCTCTGCTCGAGCCTCCGCCTATTGATCGCGAGATCACCGTCGCGGAAGGAATCACCGTAAAGGAGCTTTCGGAAAAACTCGGCGTCAAGGCCAACCTGGTTGTCAAAAAGCTGGTCGAGAAAAAGATTTTCGCGACTATTAACCAGACTCTGGATGTGAAACTCGCCGAGCAGTTGGCGCGCGAATTCGGCGCATCCACGAATCAGGTCAGCTACGAACAGGAGAGCACTCAAGACATCGTGCTCGCCGAAGAGACCACGGATTTCGTCCGGCGCGCCCCGGTAGTCACCGTCATGGGTCACGTAGATCATGGCAAAACCTCGTTGCTCGATGCCATCCGGCAGACCCATGTAGCAGCGGGCGAAGCGGGCGGCATCACTCAGCACATCGGCGCTTATGCGATCGAGAAGAATGGTCGAAAGATTGTCTTCATCGATACCCCTGGTCACCAGGCATTCACCCGCATGCGGGCGCGCGGCGCGAAGGTCACCGACATCGTCGTCTTGGTCGTCTCGGCCGACGACGGCGTTATGCCTCAGACCTTGGAAGCCATCGATCACGCGCGTGCGGCAGGCGTGCCCATGCTGGTCGCCATTAACAAAATCGACAAGCCAGACTCGCAGCCGGAGCGCGTGAAGCAGCAGCTTGCCGATCGCGGCTTGCTTGCCGAAGATTGGGGCGGAGATGTCGTTATGGTCCCGGTCTCGGCGAAAACAGGCCAGAATCTCGATTTGTTGCTCGAGATGATTTTGCTGCTTGCCGACATTCAGGACCTCAAGGCGAATCCGAACCGGCCAGCGGTCGGAACGGTGCTCGAAGCCAAGCTCGACAAAGGCCGTGGACCGGTGGCAACCGTGCTGGTTCGCAACGGAACGCTTAGGGCCGGCGACTTCTTCATTTGTGGCGCGCTGTTCAGCAAAGTTCGCGCCATGTTCGACGATCGTGGCAACCCGGTGAAGGATGCGGAACCTTCCATGCCCGCTGAAATCATTGGACTCGAAAGCCTGCCTGAAGTTGGCGATGCGTTCCAGGTTGTTTCCGACACCTCGAAGGCCAAGCAAATCGTCATTTATCGCGAGGCCAAGGCCCGTGACGTCGCGATGGCGAAAGGTGCTCGTGTCGCTACGCTTGATTCCTTGCATCGGCAATTCAAAGAAGGCGATCTCAAGGATCTCAATCTCATCATCAAGGCCGATGTGGGAGGCACCGCCGAGGTTCTATCGGACACTCTGCAGCAGCTTTCGAATGACAAGGTGCGCGTCCGGGTTCTGCATAGCGGAGTCGGCGCAATCACCGAAACGGACGTCCTGTTGGCCTCTGCATCGGATGCGATCATCATCGGTTTTAACGTGCGGCCCGAGCGAAACGCTCAGAGCACAGCCGAGCAGCAAAAGGTCGAGATCCGAATTCACAGCATCATCTACGAACTCATCGATGAAATAAAGCTCGCCATGACTGGGCTGCTGGAGCCTGTCTACAAGGAAACCATCCAGGGGCACGCCGAAGTTCGCGAGACCTTCAAGATCAGCAAGGTCGGCACCATCGCCGGCTGCTATGTAGCGGATGGCGCGATCCGTCGCGACAGCCAAATCCGCGTGCTGCGTGATGGCGATGTCGTCCATACCGGCAAAATAGAAGCGCTGAAACGTTTCAAGAACGACGCCAGTGAAGTCAAGAACGGCCTGGAGTGCGGCATCTCGCTCGCAAATTTCAATAACGTGCAAATCGGCGATGTCCTGGAGGCGTTCGCCATGCAGCGCGTCGCGGTGGAACTGCCGGTCGCGCAATAAGAGCGTGCCCGCCATTGGCGTCCTTACGCTCGAAATTCACGTTGAAGATTCGCACTCTCTCAAAGAGAAGCGGCATGTCGTGAAGAGCCTCAAAGACAGGCTGCGCGAGCGTTTTAATGTGTCGGTAGCCGAAATCGATGGTCTCGATTCCTGGCAAAATTCAGTCGTCGCGGCCGTCACCGTGTCGAATGACCGAGTATACGCGGAACAGCTTCTGACGGCCGTCGAGGCACATGCCGCAAGCGTGCTCGGCGGCGCCCTCTCCGGAAGCACCGTCGAATGGATTTAAAAAATCCGGGACTGACTTAAGCGCCGTGAGCAAACGACTGAAACGCAATCACGCGACGAGGCGCGGCTGTCTGTCCCGGATTTTTTTAACAGTCCACAGCGGTCGCCGTAAATCAGGAAATCTTACACTCAAATCTGGAGGCTCAAAATGGATAGTCACCGAAGCCAGCGGGTTTCGGAAGCCCTGCGTGAAGAACTCGGGGAGATGATCGCATATGAGCTCTCCGATCCGAGAATCGGCGATGCGGTAGTCACAGAGGTGCTCGTCTCGCCCAATATGAAACACGCGCAGGTGCGTCTGCATCTCCCCGACAAGCCTGACGAGCAAAAGCAAACCATTGAGGCGCTGGGCCGTGCTCGCCATTTCTTGCGCCGCCAGCTTGCGTATCGCCTAAATCTGTTCCACGTCCCGGAGCTCCACTTTGAACTGGACGTCTCGTCCCCTGTCACTGCTAGGATGGAGCATCTGTTGAAGCGCGTTCGTCGCGGACGCCCTCGCGACGACGGACCTTCGGCAAGCTAACTTTCATTTGTTGCACCCACCTCTGAGCGGCAGATTTCTCGATGCGTGCCGGCGGCGGAACACCGATGTTCGCCCGGTATGGTTCATGCGCCAGGCAGGGCGCTATCTCAAGCCCTATCGAGATATCCGGTCGAAATATGGCATTCTCGAAATCTGCAAACGCCCGGAATTAGCCGCTGCAGTCACTTTGCAGCCGATTGAGATCCTGGACGTGGATGCGGCCATCATCTTCGCGGATCTTCTTCTGCCGGTCGAGCCGATGGGATTGAACCTCGAATTCGTAAGCGGAGAAGGCCCACTCATCAGTAATCCAATCACCGAATCCGAAGACATCGATTCGCTATCGACCAGCCGTACTGACGATCTCGGCTATGTCGGCGAGGCAATCAAGCTGGTCACCAGCGCGCTCGGAGGCCGCGTCCCCGTAATCGGCTTTGTCGGCGCCCCCTTCACTCTGGCGAGTTACATGATCGAAGGCGGCGCATCCAAGACTTTCTTGAAAACCAAGAAGCTGATGTTCGCGAGTGAGATTATGTGGCGCCGCCTGATGGGCAAGCTCGTCGATGTGTTGGGCGGCTTCGCCGGATTGCAGGTCTCTGCCGGCGCACGCGCGATTCAGGTGTTCGATAGCTGGGTCGGCGCGCTTAGCCCCGAAGATTATGTGCGTTACGTCCAGCCGTATTCGCGAGCTCTCATCGAACGCATTCGAGCTTCGGGCGTGCCGGTCATCCATTTTGGTACCGGCACCGGCGGCTTCTTTCGCGAGTTGCACGCGGCTGGCGGCGACGTGCTTGGGATCGATTGGCGCATCAACATCGACCAAGCCTGGATGGACATTGGATACCGCTCGGCTATTCAGGGCAATCTTGATCCCGCGGCTCTCTTTGCCCCGTTGCCCGAGCTTCGCACCAAGGTCATCGATCTGCTCCGCCGCACTGGCACGCGTGCCGGCCATATTGTGAATCTCGGTCACGGAATTCTGCCGGAAACGCCCGTAGACAACGTCAAGGCAGTCGTCCAAATTGTCCGGGACTTTCATCGATAAGAGTGGCTGACGGAAAGGTGGTCATCGTCGGCGCTGGCATTTCCGGCCTGGCCACCGCGTACTTCCTCGGCCAACTTGGAATTGAATCTGTAGTTATCGAGAAATCGAGCCGAGCTCGGTGGATTGATCAGAACTGAATCCATAGAAGGGTGCCAGCTCGAGGCAGGACCCGACAGCTACCTTGCCGCAAAACCGGCCGTAACGGAACTGGCCGAAGAGTTGGGCGACCTCAAGGCCCAGATCATCGGTTCAAACGATGAGTCGCGGCGGATCTTTGTGGCTCGACAAGAACGATTGCTCCCCCTCCCGCAGGGCATGGTCATGATGGTTCCCGGAAAATGGCTGCCTACCCTCCGTTCGGAGTTATTCAGTACGAAAACCAAACTGGGATTTCTGTGCGAGAGATTCTTGCCCGCGCGTACACGAACCGACGACATCTCGATCGGCGAATTCGTCAATGATCACTTCGGGAAAGAGGTCCTCGATTACGTTGCAGACCCGCTCCTTTCCGCAGTCTATGGGGGCGATTCGGGCACTCTAAGTGTCGAAAGCGTCTTGCCTCGATTTCTCGATTATGAGCGGAAGTACGGGAGCTTAATCCGAGGCGTGCGGCACGAACGCCGCGAAATGCCTTCTAAAGGCAGCATCTTCTTGTCGTTCCGTGGCGGGATGCAAGCGCTCACCGACTCACTGGTTCCATTTGCCGAAGTGATCCACGCCGAAGTTACTCAAGTCGCAAGAGACGGAACCGGTTGGCGAGTAAATACGGCAGAACGCTGGATGCGCGCCAGGGATGTCGTATTGAGCTGTCCCGCTTATGCCGCCGCCAGCCTGCTCGAAAACTCCGCGCCCCTAATCGCTTCCGAATTGGCCGCGATCCCCTACTCGTCATCCATCCTGGTCACGCTGGCTTACCAGAAATCGAAACTGGGCCATCCGCTGAACGGGTTTGGTTTTCTGGTGCCCCGCGCCGAGCGCCGAACCATCGCTGCCACAACCTGGGTAAGCACGAAATTTCCATCGCGCGCCCGCTCCGATCTCGCTCTCTTGAGGGCCTTCGTTGTCGACCCGGAAGCAACAAACCTTCTGGGCTGTCCGGAGCACGATCTCATTCGCATGGTTCAAGCGGAGTTCAACCGGTTTATGAGTATCGAAGCAGCTCCGGTCTTTTCGACCGTTCATTTCTGGCCGCAATCGATGCCGCAGTATGTCATCGGCCACAAACAACGCCAGCAGAACATAGCCGCTGCTCTAGAGCAGCAGGTCGGCCTCTATCTTGTTGGCAATGCTTACCACGGAATTGGCATTCCCGACTGCGTCCGGCTGGCCAAAGAAACGGCGAAGCAGATATCACGCCGCGGGACGGTTTCGTGAACGGATTTTCACCGGGAATCTCAAAATCAGCATGTTTAATCTTTCTTCCCATGCACGTCTCATTTGTGCGAGCGAAGGTCCGCATCGTATCAGAATGAACAGGAATACTAGCAGGAGGAGAGAATCATGAAAGTTTTTGTTGGAGCTTTGCTGGCTGGGCTGATTGCCGTCCCAGCATTTGCCCAAAAGGACGCGGGTGAGAGATTGCAGGCTGCGACCGAAGATCTAAATGCAATGATGAACGCGTCCGATAAGGGTATTCCGCAGGACTTATTGAACAAAGCGGAATGCGTGGTGGTAATTCCGAACCTGAAGAAGGGCGGATTCATCGTCGGCGCAGAGTACGGAAAGGGATTTTTCAGCTGCCGTAGAACCAGCGGCGTGGGCTGGAGCGCGCCTGGCGCAGTGAGAATTTCCGGTGGCAAGTTTGGCCTACTCATCGGTGCAGCTGAAACCGACGTCATCATGTTGGTTATGAATCAAACCGGAATGGAGCATCTGCTGAGCGACAAATTTCAAGTCGGCGGTGAGGCCTCGGCAGCGGCTGGACCTATCGGCCGCGACGCATCTGCCATGACGGATGCCCAAATGCACGCTGAAATACTCACATACTCCCGCTCGAGGGGTCTGTTTGGAGGACTGGATCTGAGCTGGCGCAGCCGTGACATCGGATAAGGACACGATTCGCGAGCTGTACGGCAGCGATATGACCAACAAAGAGATCCTTAACGGCCATCCTACGACTCCCGCCGCAGCGCGGCAGTTCGTCCGCACTCTGAGTCGCGATTCTTCACGCAAGTAACTGCCTCCTTTTTGTTGACCGCTCAGGCCACCCCGTCGCGCGTGCGGCGAGGTGGCTTTTTGTGTGCCAATTCAGGGATCGAGCGACAATAGGAGCTTGAACCTCAAGCCAGCCAAAAAGATCCGTTTAGCTCTTCTCTATGGAGGCCGGTCCGGTGAACATGAAGTTTCCATCCGTTCGGCCGAATCAGTCAAGCACGCGCTCGATTCAGGTAAGTACGAATTGCACGAATACCGGATCGATAGAAACGGCAAGTGGCATCCCAGAGCGTTGACACCGGAGCCGGACGGGAATCCAGGTATTGACGTCGTTTTCCCGATGCTGCACGGTACCTTTGGAGAAGATGGAACCGTCCAAGGGCTATTGGAACTCGCCGATTTACCATATGTGGGCGCTGGAGTCTTGGCGTCATCGCTCTCGATGGACAAGGCCGTCACCAAAAGGGTCTGTAAGGAAGCCGGGCTTCCCGTCGTTGAATACGTCGTCTTGACCCGAGGACAATTCGATCCGGCTGATGTCGATCTTCCCTTTGACTTTCCGGTATTTATCAAGCCGGCCAACCTGGGTTCTTCGGTTGGGATCACGAAAGCGAAGAACAGCCGTGAGCTGCGAGACGCGCTGCACCTGGCATCCCAGTACGACCGAAAGATCGTAGTGGAACGAGGGATTTGCGGCCGCGAATTCGAGTGCGCCGTATTGGGCGGCGATGTGCCGCAAGCATCGGCGCCGTGCGAGATTATCCCGTCTCAAGAGTTCTATACCTACGAGGACAAATATGTGCTAAACCAAGCGCGTATTGAGCTCCCCGCTAAGCTGACCAAAGAGCAAACCGCAGAGGTGAAACGCCTCGCCATCGCCTGTTTTGAAACGGTGGGCTGTGAGGGTATGGGCAGGGTGGATTTCCTGATGGAAGATGCTACCGGCGAGCTCTTCATCAACGAGATCAATACAATTCCCGGCTTCACATCCATCAGCATGTACCCAAGGATGTGGGAGTATTCGGGCATTCCGTACTCAGAGTTACTGGACCGATTAATCGATCTAGCGTTGCAGCGGGCGGAATCGCGGCGCCACACTCAGTATTCGCGATGAGTGGATAGAGATGATGAGAAGCATCGGGCGCCTGTGGTTGTGCGGACTGGCCGTGGCGTGCATTCTGGCCGCGCAGAAGCCAGCCACGGAGCCTTTCCCGCAAGGCGATCCCGCAAAGGACCTGACTCCCTGGTTGCAGCAGTTCGTAAAAGTCTTCTCCACGATTCAATCGGAAGCCGCGGAACAACCACCGGTAGACAAGCTGATCTATGAGGGCGCTATCCCTTCGATGTTGCGCGAGCTCGACCCGCACACCCAATTTTTCGATCCTGCGCAATTCGAGCAACTCAGGCAGATGGAAGATTCCGAGCAAAAAGGATTCGGCAGTGTCGTCTCGGTTCTGCCCGGCCAGGTCATCTTCTTGCAGACGCTTCCCGGAACTCCCTCGAATAAGGCTGGTATTCAGGCGGGCGACGAGCTGGTGGCGATCAACAACGTCGCAATTCGATCCTTGGAGCCGGAACAGATCGTACAGCTATTGACGGAAGCGCGACAACAAAAGATCTCGGTCTATATACGCAGGCAGGGCTCTCCGCGAATTCTCACATTCACTTTGACTCCCGAGCTCGTGGATTCACCTAGCGTCGATCGCGCCTTCCTGCTGCGGCCCGGCTTCGGATACATTCGCGTCGCAAGCTGGGATCTTCAAACGGCGAAACAGTTGCAAGATGCGATTCAGAAGCTGGGCGCAGGCTCGCTGCAAGGCCTGGTGCTCGATCTCCGCAACAATCCGGGCGGAGTTGTGAAGGCCGCCTTAGATGGTGCTGCGATGTTCTTGCAGCCCGGTCAAAGAATACTTACCGCAAAAGGCCGCGTAAGCGAATTAGAAACGGCCGATGTTCCGAAGAAGGCCAAGCCCTATCAATTCAAGTTGGCAGTTCTGATCAACGAAAAGACCGCCAGCGCCTCGGAGATCCTTTCAGGTGCGTTGCAGGATCATGACCGCGCGGTCATCGTCGGTGAACCGAGCTACGGAAAAGGTCTGGTACAAAGCGTGATGCCGCTGTCGAACGGAGCGGGTCTCGCGATCACGACCGCGTTCTATTACACGCCTAGCGGCCGCTCGATCCAGCGCCCGCTTCGTAACTCCGCGTTGTCTGAAACGTTCAGTAACGAACCGGATGCGCAGCGGCCTACTTACAAAACCGACAAAGGCCGCGTGGTTACCGGAGGCGGAGGAATACTGCCGGATATCCGCGTATATCCTCCAACGCGCACTCAGCTCGAAGTTGTTTTGGACGCGAGCGGAGCGATTACCTCATTCGCAACGCAGTATTTGTCGATGCACTCGCCTCTGCCAAGTTCGTTCCAAGTCACGCCGGAAATAATCGACGAGTTCAAGGTGTTCCTTTCGAGCCGGCAAATCCAGCCAAATCTATCCGAATGGAGCGCGGAGCGGCCCTGGATCAGTGACCGCCTGAAGGAAGATATCGTCACGCAAGCGCGCGGCGTGGACAAAGGCGACGAGATCGCCGCCCAGCATGATCCGCAGATTCAAGCTGCGTTAAAAGCGATGCAAGACGATTCCCTGCTTGCACTTCAGGTTGTCCTCCGATAATCCCCGCGACTGAAATATTTCTCCAGCCATATATAGAGGCAGATAAAAAGGTAGCGGCTGCCCATTTCTTTGATCTTGAGCTTTGGTTTTCCAGTCCGGCGATTCCTCCAGGTAATGGGAATCACGGTCCAGCTATAGCCCCGGACAATGGTCTTCAGCGGCAACTCGACAGTCAAGTTGAAATGCGGCGAAAGCAGAGGGCGGCAGCCTTCGATAACCGAACGGCGATAGGCTTTGAATGCATTCGTGGTGTCGTTCAGCTTAATTCCGAACATCACGCGAACAAATAAATTGGCCAGCCGGTTGACTCGCATCTTGAGCCACGGGTAGTCGATCACGCCTCCGCCTTTGATGAAACGCGAGCCAAATACCGCGTCCCATCCTTCGTTAAGAAGTTCCCAATAGCGCACCACATCGCGGCAATCATCGGATTCATCGGCCATCATCACCACGACAGCATCGCCGCTCATGTGATCGAAACCGCGGATGATTGCGCGGCCGAATCCGCCCGGGCCTGTGTTCTGTACGGGATTCAGAGTGGATACCCGCTGACGCAAATCGAGCAATTTTGGCCAGGTGGAATCGCTGCTGCCGTCATCGACGACAACGATTTCGTGCGGAACATTGTGTATTCGCAGCTCGACGAATAGGTGTTCCACGGTGGAAGCAATACAGCCCTCCTCATCGCGCGCGGGAATGACAATGCTGAGCAGATGTAAGGGCTCGCCCGGGCTTTCGAGCGGCTTCGATTTCATACCGCCCCGCTACGCTGTAGCCAGCCAGGATTACTTCGGACATGCTGCGCGATTTCGTCGAGGATCGAAGTGAGCGAACGTTTGGGCGTCCATCCAAGCTCGTTCGTTGCGCGTCCGTGATCTATCACGAGCCATGGGATGTCGAATGGCCGCGAGTGCGGGTCCGGCACTGGTTCGTGCTTACCGAAATGCTCATCGCACCAGCCTGTCAACTGAGCCAGCGAGATGGAATTCGCAGACCCGCCACCTAGATTATAGATTGGGTCGGCTGGCGGGTCGCGCCACATTTGAAGAGCGATCAAGTCCGCGAGATCGTCAGGATGAAACGCGTCACGAACCTGATAGCCGCGACCGCCGAACCCTATGTAGCGCAGAGGCAACCGGGCCGCGTGCGCATGCAGCCAATAGGAAAAAATGCCCTGCTCGGCCGTGCCGAACTGACCGGCGCCCGCGAGAACTCCGCAGCGGTTGATCCAGACCGGAAAGCCAAACGCCAGCCCGTACTCGAGCGCCATAATTTCGGAAGATAGTTTCGTAGCGCCGTAGAGCGATAGCGGCGGACGGACTGAAAAGATCTCGCTGACACCGGCTTTCGTCACACCAGGTGGAACCGCCTGTGCCGCATCCAGAACGAAGGCCTGTTCGTGCTCGCGGATGGGAAGCGCGGCAAGATCCCGGACCGAGTAAACACGGCTGGTACTCAAAAGGATAAGACCAGCCTTGTTTTCGCGGCAGTATTCGAGAACGTTCAGCGTACCGGAAAGATTGTGTTCGCTGAGCTGCCGCGGACTGGAACGGCCGTCCACACCACCCAAAACGCTGGGATTCGCCGCGGCATCAATCACCCAATCACAAGCGGGGATCGCTTCCATATCGCTGCGCATCCGCAGATCGCCATGGATGAATCCGATGCCTCTCGAAAGCAGTGCTGCCCGATTGCTTTCCGATCCTGGCCGCAGCAGGTTATCTATGCCCGTGATTTCTGTCTTGGGCAGCCGCTCGGCAATGGCCACAGCGATACGGCTACCCACGAAACCGCAAATGCCGGTGATGAGAAGCTTCATTGGGGAGCGCTGGCCCCGGCGTGCGACCGGGCGAGCCGCATTTGCCACGATTCGACAATCTCTCGAAAGACATCTTTCAGCGGGCGCGTAATTCCCCAACCGGGAAAATGCGCCTTCATCTTGCGAAGATCGCTGTAGTAGCAGATGTGATCGCCGATGCGGTTCTGATCGAGGTAAGTGTATTTTTGCGGCTTGCCCGTAAGCTCCTCGACCATCGCAAAAGCCTCAAGAATCGAGCACGAGTTTTCCTTGCCGCCGCCGATGTTGTACACCTCACCGCAACGAGGCGCCTCGCAAAACGCCAGCATGAAATTGGCCACGTCTTCCGAGTGGATGTTATCGCGCACCTGCTTGCCCTTGTAGCCGTAGACCTTGTATTCGCGCCCTTCCACGTTGCAGCGGACCAGATAGCTCAAGAAGCCGTGCAGCTCGACGCCCGCGTGATTCGGGCCAGTCAAACATCCGCCCCGCAGACAGCACGTCGGCATGCCGAAGTAGCGGCCATACTCCTGCGCCATCACGTCTGAAGCGACCTTCGATGCGCCGAAAATCGAATGCTTGGATTGATCGATAGAAAACGTCTCAGGGATGCCGTGCTCGTACTTCGGGTCGTCGTAGTCCCAACGCGTATCGAGCTCGCGCAAGACAATCGTGTTTGGCAGATCGCCATAAACCTTATTGGTCGACATGTGTACGAAGGGCGATTCGGGGCAGGCGCGGCGCGCAGCTTCCAACAGATTCAGCGTGCCCACTGCGTTCGTATCGAAATCATCAAAGGGAATTGCGGCGGCGCGATCATGTGAAGGTTGTGCCGCGGTATGGATAATCACGTGCGGCTTCACTTCGGAAACCAAGCGGAGAATGCCCGCACGATCGCGAATGTCCAAATCGAAGTGAGTGTAATCGGGGAGATTGGTCCGCAAGCGTTGAAGCGACCAGCTTGTATCGCCCTCGGGCCCAAAGAAGACAGCTCGCTCGTTGTTGTCGATGCCGAAGATTCGAAAGCCGTGCTTGCCCAGGTGAAGACTGATTTCAGATCCAATGAGGCCGCATGAGCCCGTTATGAGTGCGTTTTTTGTCATCCGGAGACGATTGTATAAGAGGCGGGAGTGCGTGCGGCTCCAGTTCAGTCAATCAGTTCAGTCAATCAGTTCACTCAATCAGTTCACTCAACCCGGGCTCCTGCCGATGGCTCGGCGAAGAATAGATGATCCTGCGGATAGAAATTGCTGTGGTTTGAGTAGTAACGATTCACAAGCTCAGTGCGGATTCGCTCTCGCTCCGCCGCCTTACACAGGATAATCACGCAGCCACCGAATCCGGCTCCCGTGAGGCGGGCACCCGCGGCGCCTGCTTCCACCGCTGCTGCGACAAGAGAGTCGATTGCCGGTGAACTGACTTTAAGACGATCCCGGAGGCTGGCGTGGGAGGCGTTCAGCAGTTGACCGAATGCGGCGAAATCGCTTTGCTGGAGCGCCGAGACGGCTTGCCGAACGCGAATAGCCTCGCTGGTCACGTGTAGAAATGCCATCGATTCCGCTTCGCCGCGAATTTTGGATATTGAGCTGGTGGAATCCGCGTTGAGCGCTGCGGCGTAGGAAGGCAACCCCAAATCGTGTAAGGCCCGAATTCCAGCCGCGCGAAGGGCATTGTACCGGGAACGCAGCGCGCCGGATTTCTCGGCTGTGATGAGGCTATGGGCCACCAGGAAGGACCAATCTGGGGGAATTGGAATGGGCGAGAGTTCGAGTGGCGTAAAGCTGACCAGGAGAGCGCATCCGGGCCGGGAGGCAAGCACCGCTGCGTGATCCATTCCTCCCCCGCGTGTTCCTACAAAGTGCTCAGCGTCGGGTAAAATCTGCATTAGCTCTTCAATATCTGCATCGATGCCGTTTGCTTTAAGCAGCGCGATAGTGAAGCCAGCCAGTAGAGCGGAAGAGGAAGACAATCCTGCTGCGGGGGGTAAATCAGAAGTGATGGAGGCATCTATTCCGCGCGTCAGATTCCAGCGGCTGGTCGCTGCCTGTGCAGCAGCTTTGAGGTAATTCGTCCAGTCGCCCGCCGGGCCACATTCGAGAGGGGGCGCCAGTGCGAATTCGCGTTCGCCGTATCCGCCAGAGCTAACAGCGCGAATTCGATCGTCATCGCGAAGCCGGAACGCGATCGAAATACGACGCTGAATGGCCATGGGGAGGACTGGAAGATTGTGATAGTCAATATGCTCCCCGATGAGATTCACGCGGCCGGGAACGGAGACGAGACTAGACATAATTAACATTTGCTTGACATTTCCCAGGATTGCGAATCGCCGTTAGTGTGGGACGATAGGAATAACCTCTATCGGGTACCATTCCGTGTTTCGATCTTTCCTTAAAGGTATTCTTTTCTTTCTGTTGCTGTGCGCAGCGATTGGCACAGTGCTTCTTACCGGGTGCGGTAAGAAGACTGCGTCTCCAGGGCAAGGCTTCATGATGATGCCTGCGGTACCGGTACGCGCAGTGTCCGCGACGGCTTCGGATGTGCCGCTGGATGTGTCTGCCGTCGGGACTGTAGAGGCGATCACTACGGTGGACGTCAAATCGCGCGTGGCGGGGCAAATTTTGCGCGTCGACTTCCAGGCGGGCCAAAACGTCGAAAGGGGACAGCTTCTTTTTGAGATCGACCCTGAGCCGTTGCAGCGGCAAATTACAGAGCTGCAGGCGGACATAGCTAAAGACGTCGCGCTGGAGCAGCAGGCGCGGGCAAATGTCGTCAAAGATCAGGCTGTTCAGAAGCAGACCCGTTCGGCCGCGGACCGGGCTCTCGAGCTCTCTAAGGAAGGGATCTTTTCGAAAGAGCAGACCGAGCAGGTAGTTGCGACAGCGGAATCGAATCAAGCGGCGATGGAGGCCGATCAAGCTGCGGTTGAGAGTGCGGTCGCCTCTCTTAAGGCAGACCGGGCACGGCTGGCGGAAACGCAATTGCAGCTTACTTACACGAAGATCACAGCACCAATCAGCGGCCGCGCCGGTGCAATTGCTGTGAAGGCGGGGAACCTGATCAAGGACAACGATGCGGCGCTGGTCACATTGCTCGAGATATCGCCCATCTATGTGTCCTTCGGAGTTCCCGAGCAACTGCTTCCCGAGGTGCAGAAATATAACGCAGAGCATCCGCTGAAGGTGCGTGCTACGGCGGATGGCGAAAAAACGGTCACCGGCTCTTTGATTTTCATCGATAACACGGTTGACAACACGACGGGCACCATTAAGCTCAAGGCGGAATTTCAGAACACGGAGCGGGCGCTGTGGCCCGGCCAGTTCGTGACCGTGCAGGCGCAACTGAATGTGGAGCACGACCGCGTGGTTGTGCCGAGCCGCACAATCCAGACGGGCCCGCAGGGAAAATACGTTTGGGTCATGAACCCCGGCGACGGGACGGTCGCGATGCGGCCGGTTCAGGTGCTGCGCAATTATCAACCTTCGAAGACAGTTGAAGAAGCGGTCATCGGAGACGGATTACACGCAGGAGAAGTGGTGATATCGGAAGGGCAGATGCGCCTCGCGCCGGGCATGAAGGTGCGTCTTCTGAAACCTGAGACTCAATTGAGCGATGCCGGAGCCGCCGGCCAGTCCTAAACGATGGGAATACATTTCACAGATCTATTCATTCGACGCGCCATCACCACCACGTTGCTGATGGCGGGCATTCTTATTTTCGGCATTCTCAGCTACAACACGCTTCCGGTCAGTAACCTGCCGACGGTGGAATATCCCACGATTCAGGTGTCGGCTTCGCTTCCAGGCGCAAATCCCGACGTGATGGCATCGTCGGTGGCTACGCCTCTCGAAGAGGAATTTTCGACCATTGCCGGCATCAACAGCATGTCGTCATCGAGCTCATCGGGATCGACATCGATCACTTTGCAGTTCGATTTGAGCCGCGACATAGATGCCGCGGCGCAGGATGTTCAGGCGGCGATTTCCCGAGCGGAAGGCGCGCTTCCCACGAACATGCCTGCCCCGCCTTCGTATTCAAAAGTGAATCCGGCGGAAGGGCCCATTCTCTTCATAGCTCTTTCGTCGAAGACAATGGCGGCATCGCAGCTGGACGATTACGCCGAAACAACGATGGCGCGCCGCATCTCGATGGTAAGCGGCGTAGCACGGGTGCAGGTATACGGCGCCAAGAAGTACGCGGTACGGGTTCAAGCGGATCCAAGAAAGCTGGCCGCAGATCAAATCGATCTGGAGGAGGTACGGACGGCTCTCACGAGCGGCAGCTTGAATTTGCCTGCCGGCTCACTCTACGGCTCATCGAAGACTTACAGCGTCCAATCGAACAGCCAGTTGACCTCGGCTGCTCAGTTTGGGCAGCTCATCGTCACTTATCGCAATGGCAGCCCTGTCCGCCTCAATGAATTGGGCAATGTACTCGATAGCGTCAGCAACGACAAATCCATATTTTGGATAAACGGTAACCGCAGCATTGTTCTCGCTGTACAGAAGCAGCCGGGCTCGAACACAGTGCAGGTAGCCGATGCGGTCAAAGCATTGATTCCCGTAATGCAGCAGTCGATGCCTACCGGGATCGACATTGGCAGATCGTTCGACGCTTCGGAAAACATCCGGCAATCCATTGCCGATGTAAAGTTCACGCTTCTGCTGACCATCTGCCTCGTAATTTTGGTCATTTTCTTTTTCTTGCGGAACGTTTCGGCGACCGTAATCCCAAGCTTGGCAGTCCCGCTTTCGCTCCTCGGCACGTTTGCTGCCATGAAGCTGCTCGGGTTTACGATCGACATTCTCTCCATGATGGCGATGACGCTCTCGGTGGGTTTTGTCGTCGATGACGCCATCGTGATGCTCGAAAACATCGTGCGTCACATGGAAATGGGAAAGCCCCGCATGCAGGCGGCGCTCGAAGGAGCGCGCGAAGTCGGTTTCACTATCGTGTCCATGACCGTATCGCTGGTCGCGGTATTCATTCCTGTGCTGTTCATGGGTGGAATTATCGGGCGGTTACTGCGTGAGTTTTCCATCACCATCTCTGTGGCTGTCCTTATTTCCGGCGTGATTTCGCTCACGCTGACTCCCATGCTCTGCAGCCGTTTTCTGCGTCATGAAAGCCATCCAACGGGCGCAATATATCGCTGGTCGGAGCATTTCTTTACGTGGCTGAATAACACATATCGCCGGACGCTGGAAATTGTCCTCCGCCATCGCGGAATTACCCTCGCGACGAGCATTGCGCTGACAATCGCGACAGTATATCTGTTTGTCGTGATGCCCAAAGGTTTCATGCCGTCAGTCGATCAGGGCTTTGCGATGGGTGGTTCCGAAGCCGCGCAGGATGCATCGTTCGATGAGATGGTGCGCTTGCAAGAGCAGGTGAACGCAATCGTGCGTGAGACTCCGTGGATCGATGCCTACGGCTCGGGCACCGGCGGCTTTGGAGGACAGAATCAGGGGTTTGTATTCATGGCATTCAAGAACGACAAACACCGTCCTCCGGCTAACGCGATCATCGGCCAGTTGGAACAGAAATTTGCGTCGATACCGGGGTTGATGGTGTTCTTGCAGGAACCACCTCTCATCCCGCTAGGACAAAACGAAAACCGCAGCGAGTACTCAGTCGCTTTAGAGGACGCCGACGTTTCGGAGCTCTACAAGTGGTCGCCGGTGCTCGAGGCGAAGCTTCACTCAATACCGCAGCTTCAGGACATTTTTAGCGATCTGCGCTTGAGCAGCCCACGGCTGGACGTGCAGATCGATCGCAATCGCGCGCTGGCGGTCGGTATAACACCCGATGAGATTGCAAATACTCTCTACGATGCTTATGGCAATCGCAGAGTAACTACAATCCAAACGTCATCGAACCAATATGACGTAATTCTGGAAGTACTGCCTCAAGATCAGCGCAATCCGTCAGCGCTGAAAGATTTATATATTCGCGCGAGCGCCGGCAAAATGGTTCCGCTCGCCGCAGTCGCGGATCTGAAGCAAACGGTGGCGCCGCTGAGCGTGAACCATATCGGCCAACTCCCGGCTGTAAATTTCCAGTTCAACCTAAAACCGGGCGTTTCATTGAGCCAAGCTACGAATCTGATCGACGATGCCGCCCGTCACATCGGCTTGCCTGACACGGTGACCTTCAGTTATCAGGGCACAGCCGCTGCGTTTCAGAGCTCGCTTCGCGGATCTAGGGCATCCTGCTGCTTATTGCGGTGCTGGTCATCTATCTGGTTCTCGGAATTCTATACGAGAGCTTCATTCATCCGATAACCATTCTTTCCGGGCTGCCGGCCGCGGGCTTGGGCGCTTTGCTGACACTGCTTTTGTTCGGCGAGAATCTGAATCTCTACTCATTCGTCGGAGTCATTCTACTGATCGGAATCGTAAAGAAGAACGCGATCATGATGATTGACTTCGCGCTGGAGGCGGAGCGCCGGGAAGGCAAGTCCCCGGAAGACGCTATTTTCGAAGGCTGTATGCAACGTTTCCGGCCCATCATGATGACCACCATGGCCGCATTGCTCGGTACGCTTCCCATTGCATTCGGCACCGGCGCCGGCGGAGAAGCCCGGCGTCCACTCGGTATTGCGGTGGTCGGCGGACTCATCGTTTCTCAATTGCTTACGCTCTACATAACTCCGGTCATTTACCTTTATCTCGACCGCTTCCAAATGCGAGGCCGCAAACGCAAGCCATCGAGGGAAGAGATCTCCGTTTGGCCTGGCGAAGAGGCGCTCGTAAAGCAGTAGGTCAGGCTGCGAGACATCAGTCAAAGGATGTTGATCGCGCGGGCAGCGAGAATCGCAATGGTGCCGAGCGAAATCGAGCTTTGAATCATCATGAGCAGCTTGGCCCAACGCGAAAGGATGGGTACGTCCGTGGGCGAGAAGGCTGTGCTGGTGTTAAAGGCCAGGAATAAATAATCCGCAAATCCCGGCTTCCACAGAGGATCGGCGAGACGCGACTTAGGTTGTAAAGTCATTTGCGGAAAGAGAAACGCCCCATCGGTGTGCGACCGGCGCAGATCTCTACGATGCGGTCCGCCAGCGTCGAGCCGCCAGTACCAGGAGGCGAATACGAGAATATTGCTGACCCACAGCGCGACTGCGGATCTCAATAGTTCCGGGGGTGACTCGCGCTTGTCCGGCAGACCTGCGATCAGGTTTCCGAGCGACCAGATTACAGCGGCCGTGATGACGATCAACAGGGCTAAGCCAAAGCCGTAGTTCAGCGTCGTTTTTCCCAAGCGATGGGCGGCGATGGTGGGGATCAACAGAATCGCCACAACGACAAGAAGAAGCCAGCTTGGACCTGGCGTGAGGCGTTCGGGAAGGGACAAATAGAGGCCGGATATCGCAAGCACCGCGAAGACTGCCGGCCAACGCGGCTCCGCCTGCGAAGGCCTCGCTGGAACACTCGATTCGTTGGGCATACGTGCATGACGAGTGTACGACGGTTAGAATTCTCTATGCGATTGAAAATCGTGCAGGTGGGAGAACGCGTACTGAGGCAGCAGGCGAAAACTTTGAGTCAGGCCGAAATAAAGAGCCGCGAGACCCAGCAGCTAATCGATTGGATGCGCGAAAGTATGCGTGATGCTCCTGGCGTGGGGTTGGCGGCGCCACAGATCGGGCTATCCTTGCAGCTCGCGGTGATTGAAGACAAGCCGGAATACACGAAGGATGCGTCGGACGAAGCGCTGAAGGCCCGCGAAAGGAAGCCGGTTCCTTTCCACGCGATTATCAATCCAAGGATTACAATTCAGGAAAATACAGAGGTTGAATTCTTTGAAGGCTGTTTAAGTCTGGCGGGCTTTACAGCGGTTGTGCCGAGGGCTCGGAAGGTCAGGGTGGAGTGTCTGGACCATAAGGGCGCGCCGAAGGTAATTGAAGCTTCAGGGTGGTACGCGCGGATCTTACAGCATGAGATCGATCACCTGCACGGCACGTTGTATATCGACAGCATGCACTCCCGAACCTTCATGAGCATGGAAAACTTCAATCGCCACTGGAAGGATAAGCCGATGGCAGAGGTGCGGGACTTAGCCGGGTTCAAGCGATAGCTGGCGGGGTGTGTTCCCGGTAAGGGCAAAATCCTGCAGCTCGGGATAACGTTCGACAAGCGATGGAGGCGCGGGAACAGGCGCGGCTTTTAAGATCGACGAGATTTCGAGGGCGTTGACGACAGCTTTCCCCAGATAGTGGTTATTGGTGACCACGTAAGTATCCTTGGTTTCATGCTCCACCACCTTTATGCGGTCGAGCCACGGTTCAAGCTCGTTGACGGAATAAAGATAGTCATACCGCTCGCCCACGTGCTTGTTTTCGGTGAACCAGCTTTGATAATTACGCCCGTGAAGACGCACGTAACCGATCGACGATGTAGCGAGCGCACTGGGCTCGACCGATCTCTTGAAGAGAGGTTGATCGATGTTGCACAACCCGAGATCCAGTTGTTCGAGCAGGTCTAAAGTTCCCGGCTCGCTCCAGCTTGCGTGGCGAACTTCGAGCACGAGAGGATAATCGCTGAACTGCGCATGCAGCCTTGTCACGTATTCGCGGTTCTCGTGAGTGTTGCGAAAGGACCATGGGAACTGAAGCAACAAAACTCCAAGCCGGCCCGCTTCGAGCAAGAGGCGCTAGCCCGTCTTTGAACTCCCGTTCATCGGCAACAGTAGCATTGCGGTCGTGCGTGAAGCCGCGCCAGAGCTTGGCCGTGAAGCGGAAGTTGCTATTTTGCTGAACTCTTTTGACCCAATCGGCGGCGGTTTTCGGCGGGATAGGGCGATAGAACGAAACGTTGATCTCGATCGTGTCGAAATAGTTTGCTAAGAAGGCCGCCTCGTGAAAACCGCGAGACTTTGGAAGCGGATACACGATTCCCCACCAATCTTTGTATGACCAACCGGCCGGACCAATTCGAAGCATTGTCTTACCGCGCACAACGGGCACCAATCGCCCTGTGCGCTCAAGTTGTGGTAGAGCGTTCGTAGTTATACGCTACGCGGAACATGGTGGCTTCGTCGAAATGTTTGGCGAAAATTTGCAGGCCGATGGGAAGCCCTTCAGCCGATTCGCCACACGGAACGCTCATGCAGGGAACACCAGAGAGGTCGCCGGTCAGCGTGTACACATCCGACAAGTACATTGCGAGCGGATCATCGACTTTTTCGCCGATCTTGAACGCCGGAACCGGCGAAACAGGAGCGATGATAGCGTCTACTTCCTGGAAGGCATTACTGAAGTCTCGCGCGATGAGAGTGCGGACTTGTTGAGCTTTGCGATAGTAGGCCTCGTAATAACCGGCGCTGAGGACATAAGTGCCCAGCATAATCCGACGCTTGACCTCTGCTCCGAAGCCGCAGCCGCGCGTGTTCCGGTACATTTCGGAAAGCGTGTCGCCATCGGAGCGGCTAGTGTAACGGACGCCGTCGTAGCGAGCAAGATTGGAGCTGGCTTCGGCGGTGGCGATGATGTAGTAGCAAGACAGCGCATATTTAGTGTGCGGCAAGCTGATTTCGCGCAACTCGCAGCCAAGACTTTCCAGTTGTTTTATGGCGGCATGGACGGCATTACCTGTTTCGCCGGGCAGCCCTTCAAAATATTCCTTGGGCAGTCCGAGCTTTACGCCAGTTGCGGGATGCCGCATAAGGGAACCGTAATCGTCGACCGGCGCGAACGCAGAGGTAGAATCCAATTCATCGCGGCCAGCCATGACTCGCAATACCGTTGCTGCATCTTCCACGTTACGCGCGAACGGACCAATGTGATCAAGTGAGCTCGCAAACGCTGCCAAGCCATACCTGGAAACGCGGCCGTATGTAGGCGTTACGCCGACGACTCCGCAGAAGCTTGCCGGCTGACGAATGGATCCGCCCGTATCGGAGCCGATGGCAACGACCGCCGTTCCTTGGGCTACGGCTGCGGCCGATCCGCCGCTCGAACCACCCGGTACGCGGTCAATCGCCTTCGGGTTGCGCACTGGTCCGAAGGCGGAATTTTCGTTCGAAGAACCCATGGCGAACTCGTCGCAATTGGTTTTGCCAATGAGAACCGCGCCTTCGGTTTCCAATCGGAGGACGGCGGTGGCATCGTATGGGGGAATGTAATGCTCGAGTATTCGAGAGCCGCATGTCGTGCGAAGATTCTTTGTGACAATGACATCTTTCACCGCGAGCGGGACACCGGCTAAGGGCCCAATATAGCGGTCCCTAGCGATTTCTTCATCAACCTTCGCAGCCGCCGCGAGTGCCCGTTCGCGCGAGAAGGCCAGAAAAGCATTCGTTGCTGGATTCTGCTCTTCAGCGAAAGACAAGGCAGCTCGAGTGAGTTCGGTGGCGGAGAAGGCTTTGCTCAGAAGGCCCTTGCGGATGCTGGAAACGGTTAGATCCGCAATCGCTTTCGCGATGCTCATCGCTCGATAACCCGGGGAACTTTGAAATAACCTGCGCCACTGACGCTTGCATTTTCGAGCGCCTCCCGATTGCTAAGGGGCGTGTGTGGAATGTCTTCGCGGAGAGTTGCGGTCTCATCCGCGTCGAACAAAACTTGCGCCATCGGCTCGATGTTCTTCGTATCAAGCTCGTTGAGCTGCTCGATATGCGTCAGGATTTGGCCCAAATCGTGAGACATGCGATGCACTTCTTCGTCCGAGAGCCGCAGATTCGCCAGATCGGCGACATAACGGACCTCTTTATCTGTAAGGTTCAAGCCGTGGCCTTCCTGCGCGAAAGTCGATATACCTTCTTTAGCACAGGATCTTGGATCAGTTCGGAATCATCGGAGGCGGGCGTTACTGCCGCTGCCGACGTGGTTTGCCGGGAGGCGGCAAGCTGCGGCTGACGGCGGGGAACTCCGATTCGGAATTCAATATCCTGGATGGAATCGCTGCCCGTCAGCTTTCGAATTCGACTCAGAATTTGTGTGCTCAAGGTGTGAAGCTGTTTCTGCCAAATGGAATCTTCGACTTCCACCACGAGAGTAGTGCGTACGAGCTTCATCCGTGAGGTATGTGCGGCGACAGACTTGCCGACCGCCGCAGGCCACACGGCACGTACGATGTCATCATCCGTCAGAATCTGACGAGAGTACTTGTTGCTCTTGATGAGCCGGGCAGCGCGTTCCATGGAAACACTGGGTTGTGAGACTGCTGAACTTCCGGGGGGAGATTTGCAAGTGTAACACGAAAGCACGTTTGCTCTCAAAACATGTATTTCAGTAAATCAGACTTGTATCCGGGCCGGGCCTTGATCGACCGTGCTACCCCAAGGCGCCCAGTTCGGCTTGGATAGCGGCGGCGATGCGGCACGTCCACTTGTCTACTTCTTCTTCGGAGCTGGCTTCGATCATGACGCGGGCAAGCGGCTCAGTGCCGGAAAAGCGAACCACCACGCGGCCGCTTCCATTGAACTCGCGCTCGGCGGCACGGATTTCAGCTTGAACGGTCTCGAGCTCTGAGAGCGGCCGTTTGTGCTTCACCCGGACATTAACAAGCTTTTGCGGGAACAATTTTACTTCCTCGGCGAGCGCGTCGAGTGATTCGCGGGAGTCTCGCATAATCTCGAGCAACCGCAAGGCAGTGAGCAATCCGTCGCCGGTTGTGGCGTACTCGGCGAAGATCACGTGCCCCGATTGCTCACCACCGAGAACCGCGCCGCGTTTGAGCATCTCCTCCAAGACGTATTTGTCACCGACCGGCGTCCGCAACATCTCGATCCCGTAACCTTCGAGTGCTTTCTCGAGGCCGAGGTTCGACATGATAGTGGCGACCACGATATTGCCCGGCAGTTTGCCGGCGCGCTTTAAGGTAGACCCAGCCAGGAACAGCACCGTATCGCCATCGACAATTTTGCCCGTAGGCGAGACAAACAGGGCACGATCGGCATCGCCATCAAATGCGATCCCCAGATCGGCGCCGGTTTCCAGAACACGTTTCCCAACGCCTTCCATATGGAGTGAACCAGAATTCAGATTGATGTTCCGGCCATCGGGCGAAGCACCAATCCATTCCACCTTGGAGCCGAGCCGTTCAAACAGTCGAGGAGCGACCTCAGTCGCGGAACCATTTGCGCAATCGATGACCAGCCGCAAGGGGAAAGTACCGGTTACGGTATTCGCAAGATAATTCGTGTAGAGGTTGTCGAGGCTTTGATCGACGTTCAGCGTGCTTGCTACCGGCTCCTCGCCGCTTCGCAGCCAATCATCGATCAGACGCTCGAGGCCAAGCTCGACCTCGTCCGCAAGTTTGTAACCCGAATGGCTGATTACTTTGAGGCCGTTGTCGTGATAGGGATTATGCGAAGCCGAGATCATGACGCCGGCCACGAACGGGCCCGTTCGCGTCAGATAAGCAACACCGGGCGTGGTGATTACGCCGGCAAATCTGGCCGCCACTCCCGCGCGAGCGAGTCCCCCGGCTACTTGCCCGGCCAGCCAAGGTCCGCTTTCGCGCGTGTCCATGCCGATAAGCACCTCGTCCGGGTGTTCGGCCTCAGCGCGTGTGGAGGAGTTCTGGCGCGCCCAGGTCCCGAGCGCCCGCCCTAGCGCATGTGCGGTTCTGGCGTCGACGGGTGGTTCTCCGGCCACGCCACGAATGCCGTCAGTTCCGAAAAGCTGTCTCGACAAAGTTGCTTCCTGTGGGAATGAGTCGCATTCCCCATGTTATACGCCGGTTGGGGGATTAGAATCGATAGTGGAAAAGGAATGAACATCTCAGTCAAGAGCGAGTATGCGCTCAAGGCTGTCTTCGACTTGGCTTCACAATATTTGATCTCCCGCCACGGCGGAGGATCGATGGCGCCCGTAAAGATCGCCGATATTGCCAGGCGTCAGAAGATCCCCCAAAAATTTCTAGAGTTGATTTTGGCTGGTCTGAAGCAGAACGGCTTTGTGGATTCGCGCCGCGGCGCCGAGGGCGGATATTTGCTCGCGCGGGCACCCGATGCCATTACAGTCGGCGAGGTGCTCAGAGCCGTCGAGAATGTGAAGGGGAACTCGCGTACGGATAATAATAATCCGTTTACCGATATTTGGCGGCGCGTGGATTCCGCTGTTTCCGATGTTCTGGATCAGACCACGTTCGCCCAATTAGCGCGGCGATGGCAGGAAACACACACACAATACGTTCCCAATTGGGAGATTTGAAAGGAACCTTTTGGTCTATCCCGACAACTCATTTGCCATCGGCCGGACGCCATTAGTGAAGCTAAATCGCGTGGTCGATGGCGCGAAGGCTACCATCCTCGCGAAGATCGAAGCACGCAATCCGTCATTTTCCGTCAAGTGCCGCATTGGAGCGGCAATGGTATGGGACGCGGAGGAACGCGGCGTGCTCAAGCCGGGGATGGAAATCGTGGAGGCGACTAGCGGAAACACAGGTATTGCCCTGGCATTCGTCGGAGCGGCGCGCGGCTATCCTGTGACCCTGATGATGCCCGACACGATGAGTGTTGAGCGGCGGAAAGTACTGCAGGTGCTGGGCGCGCATCTAGTGCTGACCGAAGGTGCAAAGGGGATGACGGAAGCGATGGCTAAAGCTGAAGATCTGCGTAGTTCGGATCCGGCCCGCTACTTTATTCCCCAGCAGTTCCAAAATCCGGCGAACCCACGCATTCATTTCCAAACCACCGGCCCGGAGATCTGGGACGACACCGAAGGGGCCGTAGACGTGCTGGTTTCGGGCGTAGGCACGGGGGGAACAATCACCGGGGTCTCGCGCTACATCAAACACCAGAAGAAGCACCCGCTTATTTCGATTGCAGTCGAGCCGGCAAACAGTTCGGTCATTACGCAAGCGTTGAACAACGAAGAACTCAAGCCCGGACCTCACAAGATCCAAGGACTAGGCGCAGGGTTCATTCCGGAAACTCTCGATTTGTCGATAGTCGACAGAGTGGAACAAGTCACCAACGAGGAGTCGATCGAAATGGCTCGGCGCCTTGCGATGGAAGAGGGGCTCCTCAGCGGAATCTCTTGCGGCGCTGCCGCCGTTGCTGCCGTGCGCGTTGCAAAAGAGGCCGAGATGCGAGGTAAGAATATTGTGGTAGTTCTGCCCGATGCGGGCGAACGCTACCTGAGTTCGGCATTGTTCGAAGGAATGTTCGAATGAGGCTGTTTGACTACAGACCGTAATTCGCGAAAAGAAAAGGAATTGTGCCGTAACTTTTGCCGGGGATGTAGCGTTTTACAGATACATCCCCGTAACGAAGCGGGCGCTTCACCCCAAATACCCGAAACCCCCAAGCGCCCGCACCCTCAATTCCTCAGACGAATAGTTCTAAAATCTCGCCCTTGAAAAATCGGGCACACCTCTAACATACAGTGTACTGCAAAGCGATTAGCTTGTATAGTTGAAAGTTGGTAGCGCTAAGGGGATTCGAACCCCTATTTGAGCCTTGAGAGGGCTCCGTCCTAACCCTTAGACGATAGCGCCGACGGTTAAAGCAATCTCAGTATAGCTTGGCCGGTTGAACGATTTACAGCGGCGCAGGCATGGAGAGACCCGATTTGGTGAGCGCTCTTCCGATCAGCGCAACCGCGTCGGATTCACTCACGGATTTGGCGATCGACGTCTCCAGGATCAGCATGCTGCGGGCCCGCTCGAGCATCCGCTTTTCGCGGAACGACAAAGGCTTCGCCAATTGGATGATTAGCAGAGCTTTGAAGACTTGGGCGATGTCCAGCAGACTGCCACCAGTCATTTTGGTCGAATTTTCTTTGAAGCGGTCTTTCCAATCGTGCGCACAGCAAGGCCGGCCGGCTGCAAGGTAGGCGAAAACACGGTTGATCTCACTGCATTTGGTGACCTTCCGAAGACCTACATGGCCGACATGCGAGAAGGGCACCATGATCGTCATTCGAGTAGGAGAAAGGCGCAGAAGATAGAAGTGCTCTTGTTGCGCACCGAAGGAGCGGGAACTTATGTTCTCAATCGTACCCACGCCGTGGTTTGGATAGACCACTTTTTCGCCGATCTGAAAGGTCATTTCCGGGACCTCTTTCCTGAGATATGCACCTCAGTTAGGGAATAACAGCCCAACCGATATTAAACCTACATTAAGCTTTCGTCAAGAAAAAAGTTGGTGGGCACACCTGCGGCAGTGGTGTATAGGGAAAGAGGACATAAGTCTCTGATTTATAGACGCAATTGGGAAACGTCCCACTTGCGGACAGTGTTTGCCGGTAATGCGGCAGTTCAGGTCCTTCTTTTCGTGAGCGTTACAGGATATTGGCTGACCAGTTCTCAAGAATTGACTTTACTTTTTGGCAGAACTGGTCTGCGAGAGCGCCGTCGATGAGCCGATGGTCAAAGGTGAGCGCCAGATGGGCTTGCGATCGAATGGCAATAGCGTCGCCATCCACGACAGCAGGCACTTTCTCGACCGCGCCGACGCCAAGGATGGCCACCTGGGGCTGGTTTATGACGGGCGTAGCGAAGATACTTCCAAAGCTGCCGAAGTTGGTAATCGAGAACGTGCCGCCCTGGACCTCCTCGGGCTTCAACTGCCGGGAGCGCGCGCGCGTGGCGAGATCGACGACAGCACGCTGCAATCCGGCCACGTTCTTCTCATCGGCGTTGCGAATGACGGGCACGATTAAGCCCGCTTCGAGGGCGACCGCGATACCGATATTGATGTCGCGGTAGTACACGATGTTCTTTCCGTCGATGGAGGCATTGAGTATCGGGAAGACGCGAAGAGCTTCTGCTGCCGCGGCGGCTACGAATGGCAGAAATGTCAGCGAAAAACCGTTGCGCGCCTGAAACTCAGTTTTGGACTTGTCGCGAAGTTTGGCGATTTTGGTCATGTCCACGCGATGAACGGTAGTCACATGAGCGGAGGTCCGCTTGCTCATCACCATGTGTTCGGCGATCTTCTGCCGCATGTTGCTCATGGGCTCGGTACGGGTTTTTGCAGATTCGGCGAGCGGTATCGGCGGCGGAGCGGCTGGTTGACTAGAAGGTTGGGCGGGAGGGGCCTGGCGGCCAGCGGCCGCCGCCTGCGGCTGTTCGGGCGGCGTGGCTGCAGCATAAGTGCGCGCGGCCTGCGAGGACATGTAGGCTTCCACATCCTGCTTGGTAATCCGGCCGCCTGCACCGGTTCCCTTTATTTGAGAAAGGTTGATGTTGTATTCGCGTGCCATTTTGCGGACGAGCGGCGAAAGCGGCCCTTGATCTTCATTGCCGTCGGCCTGCGGAGACGCGGTTGGCGGAGCAGCGGCAGGCGTGGAAGGCTGCTTCACCGCAGCTTGAGTTTGCCGCTGCTCAGGCTGCGGAGGCGGCTCGATGGGATATGGTCCAGCGGACGCGGGTTCAGGATTTGGCGGTCTAGCGGGTTTAGAGGGACGCGCTTCGCGAGAGGCGGCAGATGGGCCAACGTCGACACTGGACGGAGTCGAAACTGGCGGTTTTGGTTGCTGCTGGGCCGGGGCCGGAGCAGAAGTCGCCGCGGGAGCAGGAGCGGCCGCAGGAGCACTCGCGCCACTGTCGCCAATGCGCGCAACCACGGCGTTGATGGAGACGGTGGTCCCTTCCTGAACTAGAATTTCACTCAGGACGCCCGCGGAAGGCGAGGGGATCTCGGTGTCCACCTTGTCGGTCGATATTTCAAAAAGCGGCTCGTCGCGTTCCACCTTGTCGCCCGGCTTCTTCAGCCAACGCGTCAAGGTTCCTTCCACGATACTTTCGCCCATCTGGGGCATGACGACATCGATCATTGGATCTCCTGCAATTCTGGCTGTGCCATCACTTCTTTGTAGTCAAATACTCTCGCGAATGAGGCGGCGATGGCATGCTTTACCTCGTCGCGACTGGCGTTGCAACCTAGACTTCTGAGCGAGCACACCGGCTTCGATAAACCACATGGAACGATGTATCGGAAATAGCTCAAATCGGTCTCAACGTTGAGCGCAAACCCGTGCGAAGTGATCCAGCGGCTGATGTGAACTCCGATTGCCGCGATCTTCGCGCCATCCACCCAAACGCCTTCGTACCCGCGTTGCGGAATACGTTGGGCAATTATCCCGAAGTCCGCCAGCGCATCGATCAGACACTGTTCCACGCCGCTGAAATAGGCATGTACGTCGCGTCTCCATTCTCGCAAATCAACGATGGGATAGCCCACGATCTGACCGGGACCATGATATGTCACGTCACCGCCGCGATCGGATTCGTAGAACTCGATTCCCGTGCGCGCCAGAATTTGTTCGCTGGCGAGGACGTGCTGCGGTTTTCCGTTCCGCCCGACGGTTACAACGTGAGGATGTTCGACAAACAGCAGAGTGTCCACACCGTCGCCCCGCTTGCGTTGTTCCACGAGCCGTTGCTGAACATCGAAGGCCTGGAGGTAGCGCATACGTCCAAGGTCCAGCACTTCAAGCGGTCTCATTATCTTTCTTTGGACTAGATATTAATCGCCAAGCCCTTGACGTTGTTGAATGCCTCGCCTATGGCCTCGTAAATCGTGGGATGCGCGTGGATGGTCGACATCATGCTCTCAACCGTGGCTTCCGCTTCCATGGCCGTGACGGCCTCTGCAATCAGCTCGAAGGCTTCAGGTCCAATGATATGAACGCCTAAAATTTCGCCTAGCTGCTCTTCGGCGATGACCTTGACGAACCCTTCATGCTTGTCGAGGATCGAAGCCTTACTGTTCGCGGAGAACGGAAATTTGCCCACTTTCACTTTGAAGCCTTGCGCGCGAGCTTGTGCCTCGGTCAGGCCGACGCTTCCAATCCCGGGGTCCGTGTAAGTCGCTCCCGGAATACGATTGCGATTGACAGGACGAATGGGTTTACCCGCAATATTCGCGACCGCCACCATGCCTTCGGCCGTGGCGACGTGCGCCAATTGCGGCGTTCCCGCCACGATGTCTCCGATGGCGTACATGCCAGGCTCGCCGGTGCGCTGCTGCGGATCCACTTTCACGAATCCGCGATCCATCTGAACCTTAGTCTTCTCAATGCCCAGGTCGTCGGTGTTTGGCTTGCGCCCCACCGCAATCAGGAGCTTGTCGAACTCCATCTCTTCTCTGTTGCCGTTTGCAAGCGTGGCACTCAGGGTGACACTATTCGCGTTCTTCCGAACATTTTCAACCTTGGCGGAAGTTTCTATGCGGATACCTGTTTTCTTGAAGTGCTTTTCGAGTTCTTTCGAGATCTCTTCGTCCTCGACAGGCACAAGCCGCGGCAGCATCTCCAGGATGGTGACCTTCGAGCCAAACCGGTTGAAAATGGATGCAAATTCGACGCCAACCGCCCCCGCGCCGACAATGCCGACGGTTTTCGGCACAGCGGGCATATCGAGGATTTCAATGTTGGTCAGGATCAGGTCGGGATCGGGCTCGAGACCCGGCAGCATTCTAGCCTCCGAGCCAGTCGCCAGAATGATATTCTTCGTCTCTATGGTTTGCGTGCCCTTCTCGCCTTTTACTTCGATGCGACCGCCGCCCAGCAAGCGGGCGTACCCCCTGATTACGTCCACTTTGTTCTTGCGCATCAGAAAATCGACGCCTTTGGAGTGTTTTGTGACGATCTTGTTCTTGCGGTCGAGTACCTGAGGATAGTTCAGTTGCGGATCTTTGCACTGGATTCCCTGCGCCTCAGGATTTTTGAAATAGTCCCAGACGTCTGCTGTATGAAGCAGAGCCTTCGTCGGAATGCAACCGACCAGCAAGCAAGTTCCTCCAAGCCTGGGCTGCTTCTCAATCAGAGCGGTTTTCAGGCCGTACTGCCCAGCCCGGACTGCCGCAGAATACCCGCCCGGACCGCTGCCGATTACAACGACATCGTAAGCCATTTTCGTCTCAAGTGTAGCAACGGGTTCTCCCCATCATGCGTATCATTTAGATAGAGCCTATGCGTTGGATTGTTAGCGCCGCGCTTCTGTGTTTGTGCGCGTTTCCGTGGGCTGCCGCCCAATCACCTGAACAGGCACATGAACGAAAAGCCTCTGAGAAACGGGAGGCGCCGCCCGGCACGCTCCATTCGATTTCTGTAAAGGGTAATCGTCTCTACACGTCGGCGGAGATTGTGCAGGAATCCGGTCTCAAACCGGGGCAGCATGTTACAGCGGCCATCATCGAGCAAGCGCGAAAGAAGCTTCAGGATACCGAGCTTTTCAACGACGTTTCCGATACCTACCGGTTCGAGGGCAATCCTCCCGCGTACGATCTCACGTTTGAGCTTACCGAGAACGAGCAACTCTTCCCGATGCGGTTCGAGCGCCTGGGCGTGGCTCCTGAGGCAGTTCGTCAATACCTTCACGACCACGTGAATCTGTATTCCGATACGATCCCCGGCACCGAAGGCGTGCTCCACCGTTATACGGCGGCAGTTCAGGCATTCGTTGCGAAAAACAACCCTTCCATGAAAGTGAAGGCTGCGGTTTCAAACGACGACCCCAAGCAGTTGACCATTCTGTTTACTCCGGAAACGCCCGCCCCGACTATTTCGCAAGTGGTGGTGACGGGCAACCAAGCCATCGATACGGGCACGATATTGAGGGCGGTCAATCAGGTTGCTATCGGCGTTCCCTTGTCCGATACGCGGCTCAAGTTGATCCTCGAAGGCACAATAAAACCCTTATACGCAGCCAAAGGATACGCGGCAGTGTCGTTCCCGAAGGTGGAAACGGAGCCCTCGAAGACAAACCTCGGGGTTGTCGTCAAGGTCCAAATCCAAGATGGACCGGTCTTCAAATTTGGCGCCATTCGGTTTCATGGCACCGGGATGGATGAGGACGAAATCCGATCGACCATAGCCTTCAAGCCAGGTCAGGCGTTTAATGGCGATCAAGTCGACAATTTTCGGCTCGATCTTCTTCATCGGATGAGGCGTCGCGGTCTTCTCGACGCGAGCATCACCACCGAAACCGCGCCAGACGATAGCAAGAGGGCCGTCGACGTAACATACAACGTCATTCCCGGCGCTGTGTACAACTTCAACACGCTCGATATTCAAGGGCTGGATCTTAGGAGCGAGCCGGTCGTAACCAAACTTTGGGGCGAGAAGCCGGGCAAACCTTTCAATCCGGATTATCCGGACTTTTTCTTAAAGCGCGTGCAACAACAAGGCCTTTTCGACAACCTTGCGGATACGCGATCGGACTACACTGCGGATGCCTCGACCCACAATGTGACGGTGCATCTGTATTTCAAGGGCGGCAAATCGGCCCAGGACAAGGAGCGGGAGAAGAAGGCAGAGGAAGAGAAGAGGAAAGCCGATGGAACCTGGAGTCCCTGGCCGCCGTTATAGCTGCCCCTTGATTTTCCCGATAATTGCGTCGGCGTCATAGACGCATCCGCCCCAGATTCCGCCTCCTGCTTGCTGCAACACTGCCCACAGACGCGTATCTTCGGGCAATGCCGGGTCGGGGCGAAGGTCGGTTCTTGATGCCCGCTGAAGCAATCGTCGATGACCTTCTTCGGCATCGAACGTTTCCTTTCCTTCGCCAATGAAATTCACCTGGCCTTCGAGCCGGTTGCGATCGATCACGATCTCAACCATATCTCCATCCCTCAACTTGCCAATTGGCCCTCCTGCCAAGCCCTCAGGGGAGATATGGCCGATGCATGCGCCGGTGGAGACTCCGCTGAAACGAGCGTCCGTAAGAACGGCGACATACTTGCCAAAGGGCAGATGCTTCAGCGCCGCGGTAATTTCGTAAATCTCTTCCATGCCCGCGCCCATGGGCCCTCGACAGATGACCACCAGTACGTCGCCTTCTTTGATCGCCCGATGCTTAATGGCTGCTATGGCGTCGTGCTCGGTGACAAACACGCGCACTGGCCCGCGCAGGCGATACACGCCATCCGGACCAACCACGGAGGGGTCGATAGAGGTGCTCTTCAGAACGGATCCTTCCGGGGCGACATTGCCTTGCGGAAAACAGACTGTGGAGGTTAGGCCGCGCGATCGGGCAGCATCGGGCGACAAAATAACGTCGTTCGCATCGATGCCGTCAAGTTCCGATAAAAGTGAGCGAAACCGCTGACGCCGCTCGGATTGTTCCCACCAATCCAGCATCGAATCGATGCTTTCTCCCGAGGCTGTGCGCGCGCTTGTGTGCAGCAGGCCTGCTCGCCGCAGGTGCAGCATGACTTCCGGAACACCGCCCGCCAGAAACACCTGCACAGTGGGATGATTTCTTGGGCCATTAGGCAAGGCATCCACCAGGCGCGGGGTGCTGCGGTTGACATGATTCCATTCCGCGACGGTCGGCCGTCGTAAGCCTGCCGCATGAGCTATGGCGGGAATATGCAACAGCAAGTTAGTGGATCCGCCGAACGCAGCGTGCAAAACCATTGCATTCTCGATAGCGGCTTCGGTGACCAGATCCCGAGTCCGGATCTGCAGCTCGTCTAACCGGAGGACCGCCCGCGCAGTTCGGCGCGCCATATCCAGCCACACGGGTTGGCCGGATGGCGCGAGCGCCGAATGCGTCAGCGTCAATCCAAGCGCTTCGGCAACCACTTGCGAGGTTGCAGCCGTTCCTAAGAATTGACACCCTCCGCCCGGGGAAGCGCAAGCGCGGCATCCGGCTAACGCTGCTTCTTCGAGCGAAATTTTTTCGTAAGCGAAACGGGCGCCAATAGTCTGGACCTTGCCTGCGTCCTCGCCATGCTCCGGCATCAACGTCACCCCGCCTGGAATCAGCGCGCACGGCAGGTCAGGCGTTCCGGCGAGCGCCATCATCATCGCGGGCAGCCCTTTGTCACACGTTGCGATGCCAATGACCGCACTGCGCGTCGGAAGCGATCGGATGAGGCGTCGCAGCACGATCGCCGCATCATTGCGGTAAGGCAGTGAGTCAAACATTCCCGTGGTGCCTTGCGTTCTGCCGTCGCAAGGATCGGTGCAAGCGCCGGCAAATGGGATGGCATGCTGCGCTTTCAGCTCGCGAGCAGCCTCAGCGACGAGCAATCCTACTTCCCAGTGACCGGTGTGATATCCAAGCGCGATAGGCGTGCCGTCCGCGGCCCGAACGCCACCGTGCGTGCTCAAAATCAGCACTTGTTTGCCGCCCAGCGCCTGCGGGGCCCACCCCATACCGGCGTTTTGACTCCATCCGAACAGGTTCCCGGATGGCTCTTCGACGAGCATCTCAGGCGTGATCGGAAGCGATCCTTCCGGCCCAGGCGCATGGGTTCGCACATTGAAGATGCCGGAATCGGCCGAATCGATGATGCTTGCGAGATTCACTTGAAATACACTCAAATTTCGCCTTGCCAAACCGCCGGCTTATCGCCATTTATCCGGGCTCATTCGATCCGCTCACGAATGGGCATCTCGATCTTATTTCGCGCGGATTGCGCTTAGTCGATCATCTCATCGTAGCGATACTCGATAACACCCGGAAGCAACCCCTGTTCGCTCTCGAAGAGCGCATGCGGATGATCCGCGAGGCTACCGCGAATTTCTCGAACGTCGAGGTGGATTCGTTTCATGGCCTGCTGGTCGATTACGCAGCCCGGCGCGGCGCGAACGCGATCTTACGCGGCATTCGCGCCATCTCCGATTATGAGACCGAACTGCAAATGGCATTGATGAACCGCCGGATGCGCCCCGAGACCGAAACGATTTTCTTGATGGCCGGAGAGGAGTATTCGTTCATCAGCTCAAAAATGATCAGGGAGATCATTACTCTTCAGGGCGACGTTTCGAGTTTTGTGCCGCAGCCTGTCGCGGATTATCTACGTGCCAAATTCTCCAGAAAAATCTAAACTGTATTTATGCAAGCTATAGCCGAAATCGCGGATCGCATATCCACTATCAGCGTGTCGTCGACGATGAAGGTATCCGTGGACGCCGACCGCCTGCGCCGGCAGGGCGCCGACGTGGTGGATTTCGGAGCGGGTGAGCCCGATTTTCCCACTCCGGCAAACATCAAGCAGGCTGCGGTCGAAGCAATCGCCTCAAACTTCACTAAGTACACAAATGCCGGTGGCACGCCAGAGCTGCGCGAAGCAATCTGTGAGCGGCATCGTCTGGATTTCGGCACCAACTATTCGACGGCGGAATGCATGGTCACGGTCGGTGGCAAACACGCCATTTTCAACCTCGTTCAGGCCTTGATTAACCCGGGCGATGAAGTCATCATCCCGGTTCCCTACTGGGTTACCTACAAAGACGTTGTGAATTACGCGGGCGGTGTTTGCGTTTTTGTCGAGACCGATGAATCGACAGGCTTCGAAGTAAATGCCGCGATGATCGAGCGCCATATCACGCCCAAAACCAAGTTGGTCATCATCAACTCGCCTTCTAACCCAAGCGGGGCCGTCCTGTCGAAAGAAGAATTCGTTCGAATTTTTGAAGTTACTTCGAAGCGGAATATTTTTCTGATGACCGACGAATGCTATTGCCACTTCATCTACGATGGCCGGCCGTTCTCGATTGCGGGCGTATCCGGCGCAAAAGAGACGGTGGTGGTTGCCGGGTCGCTTTCAAAAACCTATGCCATGACAGGCTGGCGCATCGGCTTTGCGCTAGCGCCAGCTGAAATCATCGGGGCCATGATGAAGCTGCAAAGCCACACAACATCCAACCCGACGTCCATCTCACAAAAAGCCGCGGTGGAAGCGATGCGCGGATCGCAAGATTCCGTTCCCCAGATGCTCGCCGAGTATCGCCGCCGCCGCGATTTCGTTGTCGAACGCCTCTGTCGGATTGAGGGAGTTTCCATCGTGACGCCGAAAGGCGCATTCTACGCTTACCCGAATGTCAGCGTTGCATATCGAGGTGGTCGCGTAAGAAATTCGCTCGAATTTGCAAGCGAGCTGCTCGGAAAAAGCCACGTTGCGGTGGTCCCAGGAGAGGCTTTCGGAACCGCCGAACACGTGCGTATCTCTTACGCGACATCGATGAATGAGCTCGAGCGCGGCTTGGATCGCATTCACCGGTTCATCGACGACCTTCGCGGGTAGCGAATCCTACGAAGCCGTAGTGACTTCTGGCGCAGTGCGATCCTTCGATAACCGGTAGTAACCTCCTGCGGCGACGGCGAACAGAAGCACCGCACTGCCGTAATACACGTTCCTGATCCCCAGAAAAGTGGCGAGCTCGCCAGCCGAGAGCAGCGCAATCACCTGCGAAGAGAACATGACCGCCATCATGCTTCCGCTTACCCGCCCGAGCATGTTTTGAGGAGTGTGCTCCTGCAGCAGCACTTGTGCCGGTACGATGATGAACGCTACGAAGAAGCCCAGGCCCAAGATCCCGATGACTGCCGTGAGAGTGGTACCGAAGATCGCCAGGACTGCGATAGAAATGCCAACTCCCACCAGGCCGCCCGTCACGATGTGCGAGTTAGAACGGTTTTTGCTTGCCCGACGGACGAGCTGCGTACCGATGATCATTCCAAAGCCGACCAGCGATCCCAGAATTCCAAACAGCGAAGTGCCTGCATGCAGTACGTCGCGCACATAGACTGCAAGAAGCGCGCTGAAGCAGCGAATCGCGAACATGCCCGCGGTCATCGCGACGATCACAAACGAGATCGCCGAATGAGTAAAGATGAATTTCGCGCCCAGGCTCATTTCGGTACCAACGGAGCGAAGAGTCTTGACGGCGGGTGAAGGCTCATGCGGAATGGTTAGCGTCGAAAGCATCGCCGCCGAGAACAGAAACGACCCGCTATCGAGCCAGAAACAGGAACTCGGACCGAAGGCTGATACCAACAAGCCTGCGATGGCCGGACTGATAATCTGCATCACCTGAAATGCCTGCTGAATCAGCGCGTTCGCGCTCAACAACCCAGAGCGCGGGACCAATGTACGGACGGTGATCGATTGCGAGGGCATGAAGAAACTGGAAACGGTGCTCGCCACCAGTAAGATCGCGTAAATCTGCCAAAGCGTGTGAGCGAACAACAGCGAGAGAAACAGAACCGCGCGAATCAAATCGCTGGTGATCATGGTGCGCTTCACGTTCCACGAGTCGACGAAAACTCCGGCGACCGGACTCACCACCGCAAGCGGCAAGAGGTAGAACACCAGGACCAGGCTTACATCCGTGGCCGAGGCGTGCATCCGGAAGGAAACGACGCTGAAAATCGCGTAAATGGCGAGAAAATCGCCAAAAACGCTGACCAATTGCGCCATCCACAAGCGGCGCAGCGCCGTGATTTTAAGAACTTCCCTGAAGGTCAATGCGGGGGTGGCCGCAGACATAATTGCTCCTAGACGTGTTAGTACATTTTACGCGAGGAGCTGCGGGCTATCCCGGTGACAGATCTTCGAAAAAATCGCTCCCGCACGTTATCAGCAACTTACACGCCCTTTTTCAAGTTCCGCTTCATTTCTCAATCTCGCGCATGCTACGTTCCGACAGGCTCGCGTTAGGTTTTCTATCGCGAGCCGAATCCTTTTCTGGAGATTGATATGACCACCCGGCAAGTCCGCCGCGCACAAGAGCGCAAAGCAAGAAAACAAGCACGTAAAGCCGCGAATTCACTTACCGCGAATTCATCCACAACCATCGACACTGCCGTTGAGCAAGCGATCGAGCACAGTGAAACACGACGCACCAAACATCGGAACCCTAATCCCGATGCCGGAACCGAGCGAGCCGCGAACCCCGAGCGAAGCTCAACTCACCGCGAACCGCGCCAATTCCCAGCTCTCCTGCGGTCCGAAAACTCCTGCGGGGAAAGCGAAATCCTCTCTGAACGCCGTCACCACCGCGCTCACTGGCCGCACTATTCTCCTCCCCTCCGACGATGTCGCGCTGTACGAACAGCATCTCCGCGACTTCGAAAAAGAACTTCGGCCCATGAACCGCCGCGAGATCGGTCTCGTGCAATCGCTCGCCGATATCGAATGGCGGCGCGATCGTATCCCTGCTCTCCAAATGGCGATCTTCGCCAAAGGCCGCGTCGAATTCGCCAACCTCTTCGATGAATACCCGCTCGCGCAGCGCCCCATGCTCATCGAGCTCCATACCTTCATCACCTACGAGAAACAACTCCGCAACCTGCAGATTCAGGAAGCGCGTCTGTGGCGTCAGCGCGAAAAAAGTAACGCCGAGCTGCGCCAGATGCAACAGGAACGGCACCAGCGAGAAAAGCAGGATCTCGAAACGCTCGGCAAGCTCTACATGGCCGCCAAGCACGACAAGAAACCCTTCGATCCGGTCGCGATTGGCTTCGATTATTCAATTGAGGATGTCGAGCTGTATCTCGAAGGCGTCCGCGCCGCCAACATCGCAAATATAACTCTGAAACAGGAGCGGGAGCACGCCAAATCCTACACAAAAGCTGCCTAATTCCCCACGCCATCTCGCTCGCGTTTCATCTTCTGGGACATCCGCGTTCATCGGCATTTATCAGCGGCCAATAAGGATCCGCCCTAAACTAATACAATGACTCCAAATCCGCTCTAGTGTGCTGTTTCACTGGTTAGGAGATTGGCCGGCTCGCGCCCGCCCAGGTCGATGATGTAGGTTAGAATCTTGGACCGGGCAGCTTTTGCCGGAGTGCATACGTCTTTGCCAACACAGGAGAATAACGAATGCCGGTAGCAGATAAAGTAAAGCAAATTATCGTTGAACAACTGGGAGTGGATGAAAACCAGGTAGATCCGAGCGCGTCGTTTGTAGATGACCTAGGCGCCGATTCGCTGGATATCGTGGAACTGGTGATGGCATTCGAAGAGGCGTTCGACCTTGACATTCCGGACGAAGACGCCGAGAAGATCAAGACCGTTAAAGACGCAGTCGATTACATCGAGGCCAAGAAGAAGTAGTTGTCGCCGCGAGTTGCTTCCTTCCATCGCGAGCAGACGGAACAAACGGGGAGACAATGCTGCCGCGAAGAGTAGTAATCACAGGCGTAGGGCTGTTGAGTTCCGTCGGCACCGGAACAGAGGAATGCTGGTCGGCGATTCGCAACGGCAAGAACGGCATTGAACCGATCACTCAATTCGATGCCTCGGATTTCGCTGCCCGAATAGCGGGCGAAGTCAAAAATTTCGACCCCTTGCTCTACGTCGAGAAGAAAGACGTGAAGAAGATGGGGCGGTTTATTCAGTTCGCGATGGCTGCCACTGAATTTGCGGTGAAGTCGGCCCGCTTGGAAATTGCTCCCGAGGAGGCCGAGAACGTGGGCGTTTACATCGGCAGCGGTATTGGCGGATTCGAGGTGATCGAGCGTGAGCACAAGATCCTTCTCGAACGCGGGCCGAGCCGGATGTCACCGTTCTTCATTCCTTCGTGCATTATCAATCTCGCCAGCGGATATGTTTCCATCCGGTATGGCGCCAAGGGACCGAACTCCGCAACCGCAACAGCGTGTACGACGAGTGCTCATTCGATAGGCGATTCTTACCGCATCATCCAGCACGGATACGCGGACGTGATGATCAGCGGTGGAAGTGAAGCGTGTGTGACGCCCATGGGGATTGGCGGTTTCGCTGCCATGCGGGCGCTCTCTACGCGCAATGATGAACCGCACAGAGCGTCTCGACCTTGGGATATGGAGCGGGACGGCTTCATTGTTGGAGAAGGTTCGGGCATTCTGATTTTGGAAGAGTTGGAGCATGCGCGCCGGCGCGACGCGCCCATCGTCGCCGAGATTGTGGGTTACGGTATGAGCAGCGATGCTCATCACATTACCGCGCCGCCGGAAGATGGCGATGGAGGATATCGCGTTATGCGCAACGCGCTGCGCGACGCCGGCCTCGAACCCTCACAAATTCAGTATGTGAATGCTCATGGAACCTCGACCGGGTTGGGAGATAAAGCCGAGACGATAGCTTTGAAACACGCGTTTGGCGACTATGCAAAGAAGCTTGCCATAAGTTCGACGAAATCGATGACAGGGCATCTTCTGGGCGGAGCCGGAGGGCTGGAGGCGGGGATCACTGTATTGGCGATCCGGGATCAGATTGCGCCGCCCACCATCAATTACGAGTTTCCCGATCCTGAGTGCGATCTCGATTACGTCCCAAACCAGGCGCGTCCGGTGAACATCGATTGCGCGCTCTCGAACAGCTTTGGATTTGGCGGCACGAATGGTTGCCTGATCTTCAGGCGCTTCCGCGACTAACCTCCCGGTTTGCTTCGAGCACGAGTGAAATCGCCTCGATCAGATTTGCTTTCACTTCATCCAGCGTCCTGCCTTGTGTGTTCGCGCCCGGCAGTTCCGGCACGTAGCCGATGTACCCTTCCGGTACTCGTTCGAAGACCGTAGTAAGTGTGATGTCCATGGGGGATCCGCTATTTCAGTATGCCCCGTCCGGATCTAATCCTTTCCGAGAGGCGACGAGAAGGTCTGAAATTTCTCGGCATCGGCTCGTTTCAGCTCCAAGCCTAAGCCGGGACGGGAAAGATCCGGCTTCAGGTTGCCGCCGGCCGGCCGGATGGCTCCATCGAAAATCATTTCCTCAATGCGTGCATGATCGTGGAAATATTCCACGTTTATAGCCGATACCAGAGCGCAGCCGAGCGTCGCATGCACCGAAGGAGAAGTGTGCGCGGAAAGTGGCAAGTGGTAGATCTCGCAGGCGTGGCCTATTTTCAAGAAATTTGTAATGCCGCCGCATCGAGTGACATCGGCTTGCAGCACGTCGACAGCTTCCGCTTCAATCAGTAAGCGGGCGTCGTCGAGCACGTAGCAGTATTCTCCCGCGGCGATGTTCATGATCGCGGGCGCGTGCTCCACCATCATGTGCAAGCCGATTCGATCGTCGGAAGTAACAGGCTCCTCGAACCAAGTGACTCCGAGATCGCCGAACTGCCGGCTTTTTTCGAGTGCCTGCTTGCGCTGGTAAGCGCCATTCGCGTCCACGTAGAGCTCCGCCCGGCCCGCAAGCGCCTTTTGAACCGCGGAGACACGCTCTATGTCCTTCTCCGGCTCTCTTCCGATTTTCATCTTCACGAATCGTAGGCCGTCCGATGCCCAGCCAGTGAGTTGATCGACAAGTTGGCGTTCGGTGTACGAGGTAAATCCACCACTTCCATATGCGGCGATCTCGTCCCTCATTTTTCCGAGCAGGGTTAGCAGAGGGCGTTGCAACAGGCGGGCTTTCAAATCCCACAAGCATATGTCGATGGCCGAAATCGCGCTTGAGACGAGTCCTGGCCGGCCCCAATTCCGGACGCGCCGATCGAGTGCGGAATGCAGAGACGGGATGTCGAACGCATCCTGATTGAGGATGACTCTTTGCGCAAGTTCTTGAGCCACGTGAGCCGCTGCAGCATTCGCGTACGAAAGGCCCAATCCTGTAACGCCTGCCGCCGTCAATTCCACCAGAACCACCGTGGTTGAATCCCACTCGGCGGTTCCGTCGGATTCAGGTTGATCTGTCGGTATGGCGAAGGCGGAGATTTTTCCTGCGGTGATTCTTGCGTCCGACGAACGCATCTAGACCAGCTCGCGCACTTTATCTTTGGCGATTGTCGCCGCGATTTTCTCCCAATCCTTCGTGCCTCTGGCCATGGATTCAGCAAAATGAAGCGCTTGTTCAGGCTTGACCTTGGCCGGCATCGGAGGCTCATTCGGATCGACCACCGCTTCTACAAGCACTGGACCGGAAACAGAAAGGGCCGTATCGATTATGTGCCCGCATTCCGATGGAGTGTTGATAGTGAAGCTCGTGATACCGAAAGCGCGCGCGACACCGGCGAAATCGATGGGCTGTAACTCGCAGACGTATTCCGGATTTCCTAGGAAGACCATCTGTTCCCACTTGATCTGACCGAGAACGTCGTTCTTGATCACGAAAATCTTCACCGGCAGTTTGTACTTTGCGCACGTCGCGAGCTCACCCATGAGCATTGTGAAGGCCCCATCACCCACGAAGGCGACCACTGTCCTGCCCGGATAGGCAGCTTGAGCCGCAATGGCGTATGGAAAACCGCACGCCATCGTGGCTAGATTGCCGGAGCAGCTATGCATTTGTCCCCGCAGCGAGGGAATGTACCTGGCCCACCACGTTGTGATCGTGCCGGAATCGCTTGTCACAATCGCGTCGGATTTCAGGCGCTTACCTAATTCATGGGCGACGACCTGTGGCTTCATCGGCATATCTGTCGCCGTGCCGCGCTTCACCATGAGCTGATTCCACTCCTTCATCCGCTCTTGCGCTTTTTCAAGGAACGATTTGGGTTTCTGCTTTAGATGCGGAATCAAGAGATCGAGAGTCTCAGCGCTGTCTCCAACCAGGGCGGCATCGGCGGGGTATCGCAAACTAATGCGCACCGGGTCGAGATCGATTTGCACGCACTTCGCCTTGCCCGGCTTCGGATAGAACTCGATATAAGGCAAGCTCGCACCGGCAATCAGCAACGTGTCGCACTCTTCCATCGCTTCTTCCGAAGGAAGGGTTCCGAGCAGGCCCAAACCTCCCGTCGTGTAAGGGCTGTCATCGGGAACACAGGATTTACCTAAGAGCGCCTTGATAATGGGCGCGCCGAGAAGCTCAGCTACTTTCTCGAGCTGCGTTCCGGCGTGCAGCGCGCCCCGTCCCGCCAGGATTGCGACCTTCTTCCCATCATTGAGAATCTGCGCCGCTTCTTCAATTTCGGTCGAAGTTGGGCGCCGGGCGCCAATTGCGAAAATGTTATCGACGTGATGTGGCCGATTGCGCTTCGAGCGCATGTCCGCGCTCACGGTCTGATCCTGCAGGTCGACCGGAATCGTAATGTGCGCGACGCCTTTGCGCGCGAGCGCCGTGCGGCAGGCTAGCTCAGCGATGTTCCGCGCGTGAGCCGCTCCCATAATGCGCTCATTGAAAACGGAGACATCTTGGAACAGCCGGTCGAGGGCGACGTCCTGCTGGGTGTGCGTGCCAATCAGATCATGAAACTGCAGACCGGTAATTGCCAGTACAGGTTGTCCGTCCAGCTTCGCGTCATAAAGCCCGTTCAGGAGGTGAATACCGCCGGGACCCGATGTCGCGATACAGCAGCCAAGTCTCCCTGTGAATTTTGCGTATCCACACGCCATGAATGCAGCGGCCTCTTCATGCCTGACCTGAATGAAACGAATTTTGTCCTTCAGTTTTCGAAGAGACTCGATGAGACCATTGATGCCATCACCGGGAATGCCAAAAATCGTGTCAACGCCCCAGTCGACAAGTGTTTCTACAATTACGTCTCCTGCTGTCTTCGCCATTCTTCTTTTGTGAAGCTCCTGCATTTAAGACCCGGCAGGGGCGCAAACGTAACGGCGAAAAATGTGAGCCGCCTTGAAGTCCGTCGCAACGCTTCCGGCATACTGAAAGAAGACATCCTGAGGCCGGCGACGGCCGCAACTACCGAATGAAAATCATTGTTTCCGTGAAGCAGGTCCCTGCGCGTGACGCTTCGCTGCGTCTGAACGCCGAAGGAAAGTGGCTGGAGGAATCGGATCTCACTTATGAGATGAACGAGCCGGATGCCTATGCACTGGAAGAGGCGCTGCAGCTGAAGGAGAAGCTGGGCGGCGAGGTTGTGGTGTTGTGCGCTGGTCCGCAGCGAGCCACGCAGACTATCCGGGAGGCTTTGGCAAAAGGGGCCGACCGTGCCATTCACGTTGAAGTTCAAGAAGGCGCGATGGATGCTTTGGCGACTGCGCGGCTATTGGCGAAGGCCGTACAGCCGGAATCACCCGATTTCATTCTTACCGGTCTTCAATCGGATGATTTAGGTTACGGGCAAACCGGAGTCGTCCTCGCGGAATTGCTCGGCTTCTCCCACGCAACCATCGTCATGGAAGTGGAACCCCAAGGAAAGATGGTCCGGGTGAAACGCGAGCTCGAAGATGGTTGGTTCCAGAACGTGCTCTTGTCGCTGCCCGTGGTCCTGACCATTCAATCGGGCATTAAGAAGCTGCGGTACGCCACATTGATGGGAATCAAGAAAGCAAAGACGAAGGAAGTAAAGACCATCTCTGCGGCGCAGCTCGGCGCAAATTCCACGCCGGAAACCGTGATGGAGCACGTCTATTTGCCCCAGCGCCACAAACAAACGCAAATATTATCCGGACCGGCGCAACAAGTGGCCCAGCAGCTCGTGGAAAAGCTGAAGTTCGAGGCGCGAGTCATATGAGCGTTCTGGTTGTTTTGGAACAGCGCGGCGGAAAGTGGAACCGCATGTCCTTCGAGGCGCTCGCGGCCGGGCAGAAGGTCGCGCAATCGTTAGGAGTCCCGGTCGAAGCGGCTGTGCTGGGTTCGGACCTCGATGCGTTATCGAGAGAAGCAGCCTCTTACGACATCTCGAAAGTGTTCACGCTCGATAACTCTCTGCTGGAGCCCTATACGCCCGACGGCTACACGGCGGCGCTAGAGCAACTGATTAAGGCCACGCAGCCTGCAGCGATCGTGTTTCCACATACGTACCAGGTGCGCGACTACGCACCCAAACTATCGACTCGTTTCGGTAAGCCGCTGATTAGCGATGTGGTGGACGTAAAGGCAAACGGGGGGCACATTAGCTTCGTCCGCCAATTGTTCCAAGGCAAATTAAGTGCCGATGTCCGCGCGGCCAGTGATCCGCAATTCGTGTCAATCCAGGCCGGAGCCTTCCGTGCAGCGCAGCCGGCCGGCAAGACCAATCCGATTGAGCAATTTGCGGTGCAGTTAGATGCTTCTCAAATTCGAAGTAAGCCGGAACCGCCGTTTCGCGAAGCGCAGCGATCGGTCGATTTGAGCGCCGCGGACATCATCGTCTCCGTCGGCCGCGGCATTAAGGAGAAGGACAATTTGCCTGTCGTCGAGGCGCTTGCAGAAGCTTTGGGCGCCGAGCTTGCCGCGTCCCGTCCTATTTGCGACAACGGCTGGCTGCCAATGGAACGGCAAGTTGGAAGCTCGGGACAAACCGTGTCGCCGAAAGTGTATTTTGCCGTCGGTATTTCCGGTGCAATTCAGCATCTGGTCGGAATGAAAGGCTCGAAGACCGTGGTGGCGATCAATAAAGACGAGAACGCACCGATTTTTGAGACTGCCGATTACGGCGTAGTGGGCGACCTGTTTGAAATTGTTCCCGCGCTTGTTGAAGAGATTAAGAAGGTGAAAGCATAGCAAGTTCGATGAATAGAAGTATGAAACTCGGTGCCACGGGAGGAGTCGCGCTCGCGGTTGGCAGCGGGCTGGCTATTTTACTAGCCGGTTGCAATCGGCGTGTTTCGGCCGACGTAGCGGCTACCGTGAACGGGCGCCCCGTCACCTACGCCGATCTCGATCGGGCGCTTGCGGCGCAGTTCCCGAATACGCCGCTCAAGACCACCCCCGATCAAACGACACAATTACGGCTGGAGACTCTCCGCGCCCTCATCGATCAGGAAATTCTCTTGCAGCGCGCCGAGAAGGAAGGTCTGCTCGCCTCCGACGGCGATGTCGATGCCAAGTTCAACGAATTGAAAGCGCCTTACACGCAAGAAGAATTTCAAAAGTCCCTGGCGCAGCGGAAGATGACTGCGGATACTTTGAAGGCGCAGATCCGCCGCCAGCTAAGTGAGCAGAAACTGTTCAACAAGGAAATCGGATCGCACATCTCGATCTCGGATGCTGACGTTACCGCCTTTTACAACGCCAATAAGGCGAGCTTTAATTTGGCGGAGAACAAGGTGCGGTTGGCGCAAATCCTGGTAAGTCCGGCGCCGAATGCAAACATTACAAATCTGAAGAACGACAAAGCGCAGAACGATCAGCAGGCCCAGGCCAAGATAAAGATGATCGATCTCCGGGTCCGCCAGGGGGAGGACTTCTCAACTCTGGCCCAGTACTACTCGGAAGATCAATTTGCAGCGAATGGGGGCGATGTCGGTTTTGTGCCGGAATCGGCGCTCGATCAGGCGAATCCGGAACTTCGGAAGATCATTCTGGACATGACTCCCGGACAAGTCTCGCCGGTCATTCATACGCCGGAAGGATATCGGATCATCAAGCTGATCTCAAAAGAGCCCGCCGGCCAGCGCCTATTGAGCGATCCGCGAGTTCAGGAAGAAATTCGCCAAGAGCTCTTTCAGGCTAAAGACCAGGCACTGAGATCGGCCTTTTATGAAGTCGCCCGAAGCGAAGCGAAAGTGGTGAACTACTACGCCCAGTCAGTGTTGGAGAGCAGGGACCAGAAGTAGCGCTCGGCCTTGTCTACTGCCCGGTCTTGCCTTGCTGCTTTCTCACCTGCTCCATATATTCGCGAACATATTGCTGATACATGAGCGGAATCTCATCGCGATTGATTTCGCCGCCAAGGTCTGAATGGTGGCCCATGTGTTGCGAATATTCGGTCTTCAACTGCTGTTTCCCGGAAGGAGTCTCCACCATCATTTCACCGGTGAGATTCGCCGATCGCTTGCCAATGATTTCGGCCAGCTTTCCCATTGCCTGAAGTTGTTCGGCTTCCTTGACGTCCTTATCTCCATCCTGGCGCCCGATCCCCGAATGAGCGTCGGCGCCTTTCTTGTCGGGCGCCTGCTCGGAACTATGACCCTGTGATGCTTGCGACTTTTCCGTAGTCTGTCCCTGTGCCTGGCCTTCGGAGCTCTGCTCCTTACTGGGTTGCTCGTTGCCGGCGTTCTGCTGCTGTTGACCCTGCTGATCTTTGCTCCCAGCAGTCTGACCGCCGCCCTTCTGGTCTTCGTTTGATCGTTCGCTGTTCTGAAGCGATTTTTGCGCGCTTGTCGTCGGACGCATCTTGGCCATGAGGCTCGACAGCGCATCCTTCATCTTGTCCATCAGGCCCGAAGATCCCTGCTGGCCCTCACCCTTCTGTTCTTTTGTGTTCGGGGCCTGTTGCGAATTGTTTTGATTGCCGCTCTGCTGGCCGTTCTCGTCACCAGGGGTCGGTTGTGCCGCGGACGGGCTACCGTCCCGGTTATTCGGCTTTCCATCCTGCGAACTCTTGCTATCCTGAGCGTCCGCCTTCTGAGCTGCCGCCTCGCTGCTGTTTGTTCCATCCGGCTTTCCGGATTTCAACTCTTCCGATCCGAGTGGCGCATTCTGTCCGTCGTTCTGCTGCGAATCAGCGTTCTTCGGAGCACTCGCCTGCTGCCGGTCAAGCGAATCGGGATCGGGCAACTGGTGATTTTCGGCTGAGAGTGATTTCTCTAAGCGCTCAAAGACCGAACCCAAATGAATGGGGATCAATGACTGCTGCAGGCTCAAGCTGCTGGTGACCAGATAACGTAACGCGAAGAGTCCGAAGACAACCGCACACAAGTGCGCCCGTCATGGCCCAAATTCGCTGCCCGGTAAACGGGAAAGCACTCGCCGGGCGTACGGAAGCAGCTAGATCTTCCGCACGCTCCAATTGAATACGAGCGATCGGATCGTCGCAAGAATCGTCCCGGGAGAGTAGAAACCAAGCCGTCGATAGCGAATCGCAAAGTTGCAGCCGCCGGTCGAGGATTTGCGCGACGCGATACTGCGCCAGCGTTCGGGCGCGAATGCGGCTAGCAGCAAGCGCCACGCCTATGATGCCCAGCAGAGCAAGCCAATACCAGGCGAGAATTTGTGTCCCGAGCAGCAACAGCAATATGCCGCCCGCGAAGACAATCGCCAATGCCAAGGCCAGCTGCTCAACCGTTAATACAAAGAACCTCCGCCTGCACGCGGACCGGACTACCGCCTCTACCCGGCTTGCGCGAGAAATGTGGGGAGTGGGCAATACTCTTCCGCCTGTTCGATTATCCCATTGTGATGAGCAGTTGCCTGTTTCGTCACGAATCGCTGGGCTTGTTGCGGTCAAGCCACTTTTTAAGGGGCAGTAAGGCGCGCAAGGTGAAGAGATTCAACAACGAGAGCGTTATCGCAATGCCGTAATGATCCATGGCGACGGCAGCTCCAATAACTCCCGCGTTCCAGACGCTGGCGGCGGTGGCGGTTCCTTTGACCGTGGCGCCTTCTTTCAGAATCGCCCCGCCGCCGATGAATCCGATGCCGGTGATCAGACCTTGCAGCAAGCGCGATTGAGCGGCAACATCGGGGTGGGGACCTAGAATCAGCAGATAGCCGCAACTGGCCATTCCCACGATAGGGAAAGTGCGAACGCCCGCGCTGTGTGCCTGCCGCTCGCGTTCCCAGCCAATGGTAGCGGTCAACACGTAGGCAATCGCCACGTGCGCGAAATTGTCCCAGACGCTTTGCCAATCGTTCGGAAAAGGAATCATTTTACAGGTTCGCGGATAGCCCGGCTCTCCCAGTAATCGTAATCGATTCAGCGTTGTTCAATGGAGTCGCTTCGTTACCATGAGATGACTAATGTTGCGTTTTGAGACGGCAGGGGAATCTCATGGCGAGTGTCTGGTAGCCACTCTCACCGGTCTGCCGGCGGGGATTCCGGTCTGCGTTGACTATTTGGATCGCCAACTCTGGCGCAGGCAGCGGGGCTATGGTCGCGGCGGCCGCATGAAGATCGAGACCGATCATGTTCATATCGTTTCAGGGGTGCGCCATTCCCAGACGATCGGCTCTCCCATCGCCATATTGGTCGAGAACAAAGACTGGAAAAACTGGACCGGCACGTTGCCGGTCGAAGCCAAAGATGCGCAGCCAGGAACCGAGAAGCCCGTACACCGTCCGCGTCCGGGACACGCAGATCTGGCGGGCGCGATCAAATACAATTTCAGCGAGGCTCGTTATGTTCTGGAGCGGGCAAGCGCACGTGAGACCTGTGTACGTGTCGCCGTGGGAGCTTTGGCGAAGACATTTCTGAAAGAATTTGGTATCGAAATTTTGAGCCACGTCATCGGCGTTGGCCCTGTACGTCTCAATCGTCCGGTAACTTGGGAAGAAGTTGTCGCGTTGAGTGAAAAGCAAGAGGTCTTGCTCGGCTGCGTGGATGAGGAAACAGAAAAGCGGATGAAGGAAGCGGTCGATCACGCGTATCGCACCGGAGACACGGTGGGTGGGGTTTTCGAAGTGGTCGCGCACGGTCTTCCGCCGGGTTTGGGGTCCCACATCGCTTGGGATACGCGCTTAGACGGGCGGCTGGCGCAAGCGATTGTATCGATTCAGGCCGTCAAGGGTGTGGAGATCGGATTCGCGGAAGAAGGAGCCGAATCGTACGGCTCCGCCGTCCAGGACACGATTCACTACGATAAGCCTGAGCGGCGCTTCTATCGCGGCTCAAACCGGGCCGGCGGCCTCGAAGGAGGGATCACCAACGGCGGCGACATAGTTATCCGCGGACTTCTGAAACCCATCTCGACGTTGCGGCGACCGCTCGAATCCGTCGATTTGCGGACACGCGACCCCGCGCTGGCTGCTTACGAGCGTAGTGACGTTGCTGTGGTACCAGCAGCCGGTGTAATTGGGGAAGCGATGACTGCGTTCATACTGGCCCAAGCATTCCTTGAGAAGTTCGGCGGCGATTCGCTGGGCGAGACCCGGCGAAACTACGACGGATATATGGCCCAAGTAAAGAGCTATTAACGCCCGAAAATGGTTCACAAAATTTTGAAATATGGCGAGGCGATACTCGAGCAGAAGGCCGAGCCGGTAAACGACTTCGACACCCCCGAGCTTACGGAGTTGATCGCCAATATGTGGGAAACCATGTATGCAGCTAAGGGGGTTGGACTCGCTGCTCCTCAGATCGGTGTGGGCAAACGTATTTCAGTAATCGATATCTCCATCGGGGAAGACGAATCGAAAAAGATCGTGATTATCAACCCTGAAATCGTGTCGAAAGAGGGCAAGCAGACCGGCGAAGAAGGGTGCCTGAGTATTCCGGGATTTCGAGAACCGGTGACCAGAGCCAGCAAGGTGAGTGTGCGGGCTCAAAACGAGAAGGGCGAGACCGTCGAGCTTAGCGGCGATGAGTTGCTGGCGCGCGCTTTCGAGCACGAAATCGATCACTTGAATGGAGTTCTTTTTATCCATCATCTGAGTGCGCTCAAACGAGACCTCATCCGCCGCAAGATAAAGAAGTTGCAGAAAGCCGGCGAGTGGGATTAGCAGCGGTTAGGACTTTGTTTCGATGCGCGTGGTCTTCCTAGGCACGCCTGAGTTCGCGGTTCCATCCTTGCGAGGTTTGGTATCGGCAGGCCACGAGGTTGCGGCGGTTTTCACGCAACCCGACCGGCCGAAGGGACGCGGCAAGCAACTTGCGGAATCGCCGGTGAAGATTACGGCCGCCGCTCTCGGCCTGCCAATCCATCAGCCGGAGCGAATTCGCCGGCCTGAGTACGTCGATTTGCTGAGGACGCTGGGAGCAGACCTAATGGTGGTGGTGGGCTATGGGCAGATTATTCCACAAAGCATCATCGATCTGCCGCACTACGGCATTCTGAATGTGCATGCGTCATTGCTGCCCAAGTATCGCGGGGCCGCGCCCATCCAGTGGGCTATCGCGAATGGCGAGAGTGAGACAGGCGTGACAATTATGCAGATCGAGGCGGGCCTGGACACTGGGGACATGCTGCTGAAAGCGCGCATCGAGATAGGTCCCGACGAAGATGCTCCGCAACTGAGCGCACGACTGGCACCACTGGGCAGCGAATTGTTGTTGCAGGCCATCAGAGAGTTGGCAGAGGGGACAATCCATCGGGAAAAGCAGAACAACGCGCAGGCTTCGTATGCTCGAATCTTGAAAAAAGAAGATGGATCGATTGATTGGTCCTGGCCGGCTCAACAGATCTATAACCGGCTGCGCGGATTTACTCCTTGGCCGGGCGCCTATACAAGTTTCCGCGGCCAGCAGTTGCTGATCATCCGGGCGAAGCCGTTCGAAGGCGCATCTCTTTCGCCCGCTGTCACGCGATTCGAAGAACGACGGCTCTTCGTGGGTAGCGGCGACAATACCGTTCTGGAACTGCTGGAGGTGCAACTGCCAGGTAAGAAGCGCATGTCCGCCGAGGCATTCTTGAACGGACACAAACTGGCTGAAGGCGAGCGATTCGGAGAAGTGAATTGAAGCTGCCGCTCGGATATCGGTATGCGGCAGTCTACGCAGGTATTCGCAAAGAGCCGATCGCGGACCTTGGTCTGATCGTCGCCGACAAGCCCGCGCAAGCTGCGGCCGTATTCACGCGTAATGTTGTCCAGGCAGCGCCGGTTCGGCTCGCTCGCAAGCATATCCGCTCGTCCAAAGGCAGAGTAGCGGCAATCCTGGTCAATGCCGGTAATGCCAATTGCGCCACTCGTACGGGCGATCGTGTTGCGCTCGCGTCCTGCAAGGTCGTAGCAAAGGCGCTTAAGACCCGAACCGAGTACGTCTTGCCGGCTTCGACGGGCGTAATCGGCATAGAGCTAAGTTCGAAGCTGCTCACCGAGGCTGTACCGAAACTCGTCTCCGAACTTTCTCCCGCGGCCTTCGAAGCGGTAGCGCGCGCCATTCTGACAACTGATACGCGCATGAAAATAGCTTCAGAGGAAGTTCAGTTTCGCGATGGCGCGGTGCGGATCGCCGGCATGACGAAGGGTTCCGGCATGATCCATCCAAATATGGCCACAACACTAGGATTCGTGATGACGGACGCCGCAATCGATCCAAAGCCTCTGCGCCAGATGCTAGTGAGCGCTACCAATCGCACGTACAACTGTCTGAGTGTGGACGGCGATATGTCGACGAATGACATAGTCGTTTTATTGGCAAGTGGCGCCTCGGGCGTGAAGCCGAGCGGCAAGCAATGCGACATCCTGCAGTTCGCAACCACGCAAGTGATGGAGAGCCTTGCGAGGCAGATTGCTGCCGATGGGGAAGGAGCGCGGAAGCTAATCATCATAGACGCGCTGGGCTTCAAGAATGTGGACGACGCGCGAAAGGTCGCCAGATCCGTGGCTAACTCTCCACTGGTCAAAACGGCAATTGCCGGAAGCGATCCCAATTGGGGCAGGATTTTGGCGGCAGCCGGATACTCGGGCGTACTCTTCGATCCGGGAAACATCGACATCTATTTGCAAGGTTTACAGGTGTGCCGCGGTGGCTTGGCCGTCGATTTCGGCGAAGCCCATCTGAAAGAGAAACTCAATGACGGTGAAGTACAAATCCGGATCGTTCTGAACGGCAGGGGCAAAGCGGAAGCCCGGTTTTTTACTTGCGATCTCACCGAAGGCTACATTCAGATCAATGGCAGTTATCGCACGTAAGGCCGTGGGTGGCATGGCAATGCTTGCATTATTCACTCTTTCGCTGCGCGCGGACAGGGCGGCGGACGTACTCGCCCGCGTCAATTATGTCGCGACTTCGTTAACAGCCGGAAATGCGGCAGATGCAATGTCGCCGTTCGATAAGTCGTTCGCCAATTACCAGAAATTGAGCGATTATTTCGACGGACTCACCAACGCTTTCCAGCTTGTCAACGAAGTGGACGTGACGGATGAACAAGACAGCGAGACTGAAACAAAGCTGACCGTGAATTGGACTCTGACGTTGACGGACCTGAAGACCAACTATACGAACCGCCGTACCGCGGAATTAACCGTCCGGCTGGCGCTGAAGAATGGGAAATGGAGAATCACCGATATCTCGCCCATCGACCTCTTCAATCCGCAGCAGAAAAACTGAAAAAATCCGACGCTCAGAGTAAATTGCGAAGCTGTTCGTAATTTCGCTGGGTCACAAGCAGAAACTCTATCGGTAAACGGGTAAAGCTCTTGAGTTCCTCAAAGACGCTGGACGGGGGTACACGGGAACCCGCCATCAGTAACCGGCCTGCGCGAATGGCAAATGGCACCACGCCAAAGCGTTTCTCAACATGGGCGGGCAAGGTCCGAATCACGCGCGGTTTAACGGATTCTGCATCTACGCTCCCGGATGGCACGCCAGACTGCAAGCTGATCGCCCTACACAGATCGTCATCCGAGATGATTCTGTTGGTAAGCAGGAACTCAGGCAGGTCTCCGTCAACCGGCATCTTTGTCTGCACTTCCACGAGCTTCTCTTCGGAGAGAAAACCCGACCTTACCAGGACATCGCCCAACTCGCGCCGGTGGAGTACCAGCGCATCACGGCTTGGGTAAGCGTGCTCGGTTTTCTGCCACACCAACGGCCGCCCATGTAATTGAGCGCTGAGATAATTCCACATTGCGCCAAGCGACGCAAAGCAATTCACAAAGTTTCCGTGGAAAGACCGGACCGGAACGCCCAACGCAAAGAGCGGCCCAAAAACTCTTGCGACGCAAACCATGCGCAGACTGACGCGAAAGCACTGCAACAACAAAGTCATCCAGCACAGCGCCACCACCTTCGGGTTCGACACGGCGAATGCCCAAGGCCGATGCGCCGCAACGCTCGCGAACCCATCCGCCACTCCCGCCGCGAACAAAGCATTGGTTAAGAAGGTGACTGGATTCGCAATCAAACCCTTGCGATCTCGCCAGAACCAATAGCGGGTTCGCCAGCATCCGCGCCAGCCATTCCGTTCCCAACACTGTAATGCGATACCTGTCACCCAGCGAGTTCGCTGCCGAATGGCCGAACGGACTTTTCTTGGGAAATACTCGCGCGTTGCCATGAGGCCCTTTTCGCCTCGCGTTAGGCGCGCAAACAACTGCGAATAGCCGAGCTGATGGATGAAGAGGCCAGTTTCATAATCCTCCGTCAGACTGGCGGGGTCAAAAATTCGATTCTCCCGCTCGCGCGCCATTCGCTCCAGGACCTCTCGCGAGAACCCAGTGCCCACGCCGTTCGACGGGATGAACGATCCGCTGAATTGCCTGGCGGGCATATCGATGATCTGAAATTCCGCGAATTCATCGCAATAGATGCCATGCGTAAACTCGCGTAAAGAAGTAGAGAGCGGCAGGACCGGCACTTGCACCATCGCGTAGTTTGCCCGTTCCCGGTTAATGACCCCGAGCGCATCGGGATGAATCAGATCTTCAGCGTCGTGCAGCACGATCGTGTCGAAGCGAACTCCATGCTCCTCTTCGAACAGCGACATTCGCTGATAAATCCAGTTAAGGCAGTCGGCCTTCGATGTAGGGCCCGGGTGCGGACACGCCGCCACGTGTACATTGCGAAGAGTGTCCGCTAAGTTTCCGGCTACTTCCGTTGTAGCCTCGTCGTTAGGATAAACCCCCAGGAAGAAATCGAAGTTTCGGTAGCAGATCGCGGCCAGGTTATGGCGCACCATATTGCCGATAACGCCTGCCTCCTTCCAACACGGCACGAAGATAGCGATTCGACGCTCGTGTTTAAGGAATTCACCCAAAGAAGGCTCGATCGCCGGTTTCCGCTCACGAAGACGCCGCCACATGCAGATCGAAATCGGCACGAAATCGTCAAGGCCAGTTAGCAGGAGAATGACAGCAAGCACGGCCAGGACAGAGGGCCAGGCGGACGAAAATGCAAAAAGCACGGAAAACATTTGCAGTCCATCACGCCCGCCAAAAAATAGAAACACCAGTGTCCTCTTTGGAAGAGTGCCGTTATGCCCCGACCAATCGCAGGAGATTCTTAGAGAATTCTGCCGAACGGCCCACTTCTTCACTTGATCGATACGCCACCAGAAACCTCTGACTTGACCTCCTTCAGCCTGCTTATTCAAGAACTTATCGCCGGTACTGTGAGTCGTCATGTTTTCACCGAATCGGAACTGGAGCTGCTCTTGGATCTGGAAACCTCCCGTATTCGCAAGTCGGCCAGGGCGGATGTGCTGCGCAAGTACTTGAAGGTTGTTCAATCGCATCTCGCGCGAGGCTCTGCCCCGTTGCGGTTTTCGCTGTTTCTTGAAGGTGAGAACCGGCACCGCATATCCAGGAGCGTTTCCGCCGGGGTATCCTCAAGTTAGAAATAGCGAGGAGATTTTTCATGCCTAGCACCACCGGGTCAGCGCCGACCACTGAGCGCAAAGTGTTTTGCGTCAAGCTTCACAAAGAATTACCCGGATTAGATGAAGTCCCATTCGATGGGCACCCCCTGGGCCAGCGCATTTACGACAATGTTTCGAAGGAAGCCTGGAAGATGTGGGTCGAGCACATGAAAATGATCATGAACGAGTACCGTCTGAATCTGGGCACCTCCGAGGCGCAAGAGTTTTTGCTGAAGCAGATGGAAGAGTACTTTTTTGGGGAAGGCGCTGCCCATCCGCCTGGCTACGTCGCGCCCGGACACTAAGGCTCACGAGACGGTCCAGCTTGCACGTTAATCTGTTCCATTCCGTCCTAAAAACTTGACCCTCCGCATCATCGCTTGTGCGCTGGTCGCTTTTACCTGCTGGGCGGCCGGCGATGTAGTAGCCGCGCGACTGGCACGCCAGGCCCATCAAGCCCAAAACTCGGGGCAATTGGTCCGGGCTTATCTGCTTTATGCCGAAGCCGCCGCCCGCGATCCCGCAAATCCGGCGTACCGGGCGAACCGGGAGGCGCTGGAGCCTATCGCGAAACTCCTTACGAAAGCCGATGTGGAAACTGCCGATATCTCGGCTGATATCAAATCGGCCGAGCGCGATGCCGCGAAGGGATTGACGGAACCGCCGATTGAGGCTGCGCCGCGCAATGAATGGGAGCTGGATGAAAAGCTGGCGCCCCCTCCCCGCATCCAGGCAAACTCGACAAAACACGATTTCGACATCCGCTCTGACGAAAAGTCTTTGCTCGAGCAGGTTGCTTCGGCCTACGGTGTTCGGGCGATCTGGGACCCCGAGCTCCAGCCTAAGACCGACCTTCGGTTTCAAATTACTCAAGCCGATTTCCGCGCTGCAATGGAGGCGCTTACTCTCGTCACCGATACATTCGTCTTCCCCGTTTCGGAGCACGTCCTCTTTTTTGTACGAGACACGGAAGCCAAGCGGAACCAGCTGGAACCGATGATTCTCTTGGCCTTCCCGCTACCTAACGCACTCGAACAGAAGGATCTCATCGAAGCTGCCAACGCAGTACGTGGCGCGCTCGGCCTCCGTGCGATTGGATGGGATAGCGCCACGCGCACGGTGATGATACGGGACCGCATCACTCGCGCGCGCGTCGCTCGATCTCTGCTCGAGGCGCTGTTGTTGCCGAAGGCTCAAGTCTCGTTCGAGGTTCAATTCATGACCTTGGATTCGGACCGTAGCTACCATTACGGCGCGTCCCTGCCCACCACGTTTCAGCTTGTCGATTTTGGACACGTCGGCGCTTTCAAGTCCATACTGCCGACATTCGGCAATGCCATAAGCTTCCTGGCTTTTGGAGGCGGCGCTTCTCTTTTCGGCATTGGCATAACCGATGCAACCATCTTCGCGACGTACTCGAATTCGTTCAGCCGTATCCTTTACGACGCGACCGTCATCGCTAGCGATGGCCAAACCGCCAGCCTGCACGTCGGGGATAAATATCCGATTCCTCAGACCCTATATACCGGTTTCCAGCAAACCAGCGGGTCGATCTACAATCCGATCGGGCAAGTCACACTCGAAGATTTGGGCCTCATTCTCAAGCTCAGCCCTCGTGTAAACGGGGACGGCGATGTTGCCTTCGATGTGGAAGCGGATTTCAAATCGCTTGGAACTCAAACCTTCAACACAGTCCCCAGCATTAACGAGCGCGAGTTCACAGGAACCGTAACACTGAAAGAGGGTCAGTGGGCCGTAATTGCCGGTCTGGACGCGAGCACTCGGACGGTGACCAGAAACGGACTGGCCGGGCTGTCTCAAATACCCGGTTTGAACCAGATCTTGAGCGAGAACACACGTGATACGAACACCAGCAAGACATTGATCATAATCAAGCCGACCGTCACGCGCCTACCCATGTCCATTAGTCCGCAGTACCTGGTCGGGCCCACACGCGGCGAAAAGGTCTTGTTCTAATTCTCCTTCGGCAATGCCCAAGCGCACAGCACGCCTCCGCTACTCGTCACCACATATTGCCGTCCATCGAGTTCGTAAGTTATCGGAGAACTCTCCATTCCTGCGCCAGCTCCCGCATGCCACAGCGTTTTGCCGTCAGCCGTATTCAGCGCCAGCACATTCCCTTCGGCGTCGCCCGTAAACGTCACGCCCGAATCCGTCGTCAACACTCCAGCCCCCGAGCCGCCTGGCCCCAGCTCATGTGTCCACCGAATTTTGCCCGTCTGATAATCGATCGCTTCCAGCACGCCTTTACTCCAGACCGTGTAATCGGCGCCGGCCCAACCAAACGTCCCATCTTCCGGTTTTCGCAAAGTAGATTCCGTAGGCAGGGTGCGCATCCACGATAAATAGTCCCGTCTTAGGGTCGAAACTCGGCGACCGGAAATTCGTGAGGCCGCCTTCATCCGGCGCGATCAAACGTCCATCTCGAGCCGGTTCCTTCTCCGGATTCGGAATTGGCCGCCCTTGCTTATCCACACCGAGCGACCAATTCACAGGCCCGTACGGCGCTGTGAGCAGGCTCTCTCCATTCGTACGATCCAGAACGAAAAAATAGCCGTTCCGCGACGTTTGCATCAACATCTTCCGCGGCTTCCCATTGAACTCCGCATCCACCAATACCGGCGTCTCCACTGCATCCCAATCGTGGGTGTCGTGCGGAGAGGCTTGGAAGGCCCACACCAGCTTGCCGGTATCGGGATTGATCGCGACAATACTGCAGGTGTACAGGTCATCGCCTGGACGCGTCACGCCCGTCAACACCGGAGTCGGATTCCCCGTCCCCCAATAGATAAGATTGAGAGCCGGATCGTAAGTCCCCGTCATCCAGGTCATACCTCCGGTGCTCGCGTTCGGAGTTCCCGCGGGCTGCGTGCTGTTCCACTGCCACTCCGTTTTGCCGGTGTCCGGATCAATCGCCCTCAGATACCCGGTAAGATTATCGAAATCCCCTGATACGCCGACAATCACGCGATCACGAACGACCAGTGGCGACATCGTGGTCCAGTAGCCCTTTGTCGCATCCGCAATCACCACATTCCAACGAACTGTTCCGTCTTTCGCGTCGAGAGAGATGAGATGTGCGTCAGGCGTCGTGAAATAGAGCCAGTCCTTGTACATCGCGACTCCGCGATGGCCGATATGAAATCCTTTGTTCGGTGGATACGTATAGTGCCAGAGCTGATGGCCCGAGCGCGCATCTACCGCCCAAACGTTATCCGGAATGCTGAAATACAATACGCCATTCACCAGCAGCGGAGAGCACTTGAAGCTTGCGGTGTGGCCGCTCTGAAAAATCCAGGCGAGGGCCAACTGCTGTACATTCTCGGGAGTGATCTGTGTCAGGCTACTGTGCCGCCTCCCCGAATAGTCGCCGTGATAGCCTGGCCAACTATCTGCGGGTGGGTTCAAAAGCATAGCAGGATCGAGTCCCTGTGCGAGAGCCGCGGCACAGGTTGCGGTCAAGCCAAACCATCTAACGCAGCGTTTGCAGATAAGCCATGAGGTTGTGAATGTCGGCATCGGTATACTTCCCCAGCAGAGTGACGTGAGCTTCCACCGGCGCGTCAATCGTGTACTTCACTTCTTCGGCAGGCCACGAATGATACCAGCCAGCGGCATCGCGCAAGCCCACCGTAAACTCGTCTCGATAGGCAAGCGTTCCGGTTATGACTTGCCCGGACGGCAGAGTAACGCTCACTTTCGCGGGCGCCTTCTCCGGGTAGAGCATCCGTTGCTCGAGTTTCAGGCCCTGATATCGCCTCGCAATCCCGGCAAGGTCGCCCGTCGGCGAATGGCAGGATGAGCACCTGCCCGCCCCATTGAACCACTGCTTGCCTGCCTCGGCGTTGCCGGTCTGAAGATCTGAAACATCCACTCGCCGCCGTCCGCCCGGGTGCGCCTCGGCCTCGTCTCTTTCGTGATGGACAAAGGCGACCAATGCGGCGATGTCCTGATTGGAAAGATTGAAGGGAGGCATGCCCTTGTCGGCGCGGCCATTACGAATAACCGGGCCTATTTTGTCTCCTCGGACATCCTGCGCGACCAACTTCGACCCGGTCAGATCCGGCCCCGTCTCGCCTCCGCCCGCATCGCGGCCGTGACAGAACGCGCAGTTCTGGAGGAACAAGCCTTGTCCGGTATCGACCAATGCCTGCGATTCCGATTGCGGCACTGGTTTTTGGCCCTGCCCATAGGCAAAAGAGGCAGCCGCTAGCAGCACTGCCCATACCAAGATGCTCAAACGTAAAGTCCGGCTCACTTTGAAAATCGTATCAGTGGCGATCGAATACTGTGCCTGGCTCCTGAACTTGAAACCCCCCGCTACAGGATCGACTGGCAATTTCCGATGAGACCTGTAGAGTTACGCCCATGAGCAGGTTCCTTCTGGTTGCCGCCCTTGTCTGCCTCCACGCAGCTCGCCTACCCGCATCGCAGATTACTGGCAGCATCGTCGTAGATCCTAAGACCGTCCGGAGATCTCTTCCTCCGGCTGTGTACGATTTGCGGGGAGTGGCTGTCCCGGACCATCCGAATAGCGCGACCGATTCCCGGGGGTTCGGCAGAGTTGCGGTGTGGCTCGAAGGCGACTCTTCACCTGCTTCCGCTGCCATCTCCGCAACGATGCAGCAGCGCAATCGCCGTTTTGAACCCGACCTCCTGATCATTCCTGCCCGCTCCAGGGTCGCTTTCCCAAACCTCGATCCTATCTTTCACAACATATTCTCCCTGTCCCGGACTCAGCCGTTCGATCTTGGTTATTACTCAGACGGTAAAAGTCGCGATGTCGTCTTTCCACACGAAGGCATCGTCCAGGTGTATTGCCACGTACATCCCGAGATGTACGGCGTAGTCGTCGTCACCTCCAGCCGCTGGACTGCCAAGCCGGCTTCCGACGGATCGTTCTCCTGGCCGGATGTCCCGCCCGGCAAATATCGCTTGATCGTTTGGCAAAGGTCAGCCGGGCTGGTCCATAAGGCTGTTACCGTGCCGGAGACCGGCAGCGTTCAAGTCACAATCCGGCTCCCCGAAGAAGACAGCGACAAGTAGAGCATGTCCCGGCTTCCTCTTACAACGCGCGCGTTCTTATTCTCCTTCGTTCCGATCTGTATTGTGCTGGTAGCGAGCTTCCTCGCTATTAATGCCGCGGTTCATCGAAGAATCAAGCAGGACCTTCGCGAAACGCTTCAGAGCTCCAATCAGCTTCTCAATCGCGCTAACGCTGAATATGCCCGCCGGAACTCTGCGCTTCTCGCCAAACTCACCGATAGCGCCGGCCTGAAGGCATCGGTCGGGCTGCTGGCCGAAAGGGATACGGACCCGTCCGTAACCAGCCAAGTGCGCACCACGATTGAGGCGCAACTATGGGAGCTTCAAAACACTTCGCTTTACGATCTCCTCGCGATCTCGGATTTGCGCGGTAGAACGGTGGCGGCGATAGTATCGCCGGAAATCGCGCCGCGCGATATGCCAGCCATCCCTTCACAATCGGGACTCGCTGAGATTCAGCGCGTCTTGTTTCAACTCCAATCCGTGCCGGTCGAGATTGGCGGTGAAACAGCCGCAACCCTCACGCTCGGACGCCGGTTCGATCTCGAGCGCTTGCCTATTGCTGGTAAGCCGGTCCTCCTGAAGAATGGCCGAATCGCGCGCTCCACATTTCCGCCACAGGTCACTCCACAAATCGAGTTACAGCTTCGTACGAATTGTCCACGTCTTGAAGCCGGCTGCGAAGTCTCGATCGGCGGTGAATCGTATGTCGTTTCTGTCCTGCAGGACGCACAGTTGGGCGCCGGCTATCAGTTGCTCGGATTCCGTTCCCTGGATGTCCCCTTACGCGCATTTAATCGCGCGTTCGTACCCATTCTGGTTGCAGTGAGCGCGGGCGGCGTACTCCTCGCTTTGATCTGCACCCTCCTGACCTCGCGTTCAGTCTCTCAGCCACTCTGTTACCTCGCTTCACAACTGCAGACAAGTGCAGTATCCGGCTTGCTTCCCGACAGGCTCGATCCGGGCAAGGGCGTACATGAAGTCGACCTCGTCGCGAACGCTTTTAATCGTGTAGCGGATGCAGAACGGCGTTCGCGCCGTGAATTGATCCTGGCAAAGCAGACCGCAGAATCCGCCAACCAGCTCAAAACGGAATTCCTGAATAATGTGAGTCACGAACTCCGCACGCCCATGAACGGCGTGCTTGGAATGACTGATCTTCTCCTTTTGACGCCCTTGACGGAAGAGCAGGCCGAGTATGCTGCTACGACCCGCGACTCAGCTCGTTCGCTGCTTTCCTTGATCGAAGACATCCTCGATTTCTCGGAGCTCGAACGAGGAAGGTTGAGCTCGACGCTGGTTGAAATCGATTTGCACGGCATTTTTCATGATGTAGTCGCTGCGACACGCGCGCTCGCATCGAAAAAGAAAATTTCAATTGAGACTTGCTATCTCAATTCCATTCCTCAGTTCTTCTTCGCCGAAGAAGCTCGCATTCGTCAGGTATTCATGCAACTCTGCGATAACGCAGTGAAATTCACTGAGTCCGGATTCATTCGCATTTCGGCGCAATGCATGACCAGAACCGAAAAAGAGGCGACGTTGAGGTTCACAATCCAAGACACCGGAATCGGGATCGCTTCCGATAAGCTCGACCTGGTATTTCAGCAGTTCACCCAAATCGATGGTTCTTTAACGCGGCGTCAGGGTGGAACCGGCCTCGGGCTGTGCATCGCCAAAAAGACTGTAGAGTTGATGGGCGGGAGCATAGGCGTGGAAAGCCGTCCGGCAGTCGGCTCGACCTTCTGGTTCACTCTGCCCCTCCGCTTCTTGCGAGCAGTCGAAACAGACCTGTCTCCCCGCGAACTCGTCGGGGCAGCCTAATGCGCATCCGCCCATTCTTCTTACTGTTGGTGGCTTTGATTCTGCCGTTGTCGGTGTCGGCTCAAGAGACAAGCTCCGGCTTTGTCATTCCGGTCACGATAAGTGGCGATGCCAGATACGCTCGAAGCTCTGAAAATGGCCAACCCACCAGCAGCGGAGTGAAAGGAGGATTCCGCGGCATGATCTCACCATCGCTCCGCCTTGGCTCTCATTGGTTTGCCTACTCCGTCTTCGATACGCAATCGTCTTCCTACCTGGACTACGCCGCAGGCTTAGATAACGATCGCGCCGTTAGCTTCACCCTAATGCAAGCTTACGTGGGCTACAAAACAAGCTTCAAATCGGCCTCGCTCCTCGTCAAGGCGGGACGGCTCGCCTCGGCTTTTGGTCTCTACCCGCTCGAATATGACGATGCCAAGTCGCCTCTGATCGACCCTCCGCTGACGTACATCGCAAATTTGCCCCTTCGGCCAGATCAGCTTCCATGTAACCTCTCCGACCTGATTTGGCAGAGCTACGGGAATGCCGTTCAGTTCAATTGCGGCGGCGCAACGGTGGAGCGCTACGGAATTGTTCCGGTGACCCTGTATGGCATTCCCGGTATTGAAACGCAATTATCGTGGAACCGGTTCGACACCCGTCTGCACATTACGAACAGCTCTCCGGCGAACCCGCAATCGCTACTATCGCAGAGCCAATCTATCCAGTGGACCGCCGGAGGCGGATACAGTTTCCACCGCGGACTTCATCTCGGAATCTCAGCATTCCGCGGACCGTATCTCGATCATGTACTTGCCCCTCTATTGCCCGCAGGCCAGCGGCTCAGCGACTTTCCCGCCTCCGGAATCGGAGCAGATCTACAGTGGTCAAAAGGCCCCTGGTCCCTTGAAGCCGAGTGGCAGCGCTTCCGGTTTGCTCTGCCGGGATTCACCGAATCGCCTTCCTCACAAGGAGCCTACGTTCAACTCAAACGAATTGTCTCGCCGCGTCTCTTTGTGGCTTTCCGTGCCGCTGTACAGCAGCCTGGCGGAGCCGCTGATTCTCTCGGCTACGCTACACCTCAAATCGACGCCCGCGAGGAAACCGAAGAAGCCGTCCTTGGCTATCGCATTAGCCGCCTGCAATTGCTAAAAGCGGGATTTACTTACGGCGACCGCAATGCCTGGTCGCTCGGTCAGGATTACTGGCCCACACAGCATCGGTTTTCGGTGCAGATCCAGCTTGTGACCTCGCTGAACGCATTCGCCAAAGCCTTCAGATAAATATCTAGCGTTCGCTCTATCGGGAAATGCGAGCGGAGACCAGCCTAAGGAGCCTCGACGACCTCCCCAATATTGGCAACCGTGTCACCCTTCTTCATAGAAGGAACCGCGCACACATACAGGATCACGCCCGTCACTGGGGTCTCAATGTCGGCCAGTTTGTTACCAAAATAATCAGTCACATAACCGATTTTCATTCCTTTTCGGACATACGCCTCAGGAACGACGATCGGATAAAAAATGCCCTCGTGCTCGCTCCTGACAATTGAGATCTGGCCAATCCACAGAGGCTGCTCCACTGGTATCGCCGTTCCAGGCAGCATCTTCAACTGACGCATGACACTCACGCATCCATGCATGAGTGCTTCGATATCTTCGGCTGCGGTGGTCCCGGCGCGACCTGCCTCCGCGATGATCGTCGGCTTTCCGCTGTCCTCTGCGAATCGAGAGATGGATACAGACGTGGACGCGGATTGGTTGTTCTGGATGATGATGTGGTCAAGACCGAACGCCAGTACCATCGCCTGTGATGTTGCATCCAGGCTTTCTTTGCCCGTTTTTGGCCAATACGAATATTTACGGAGATTCTCGTCGAGATCGCCTCCGTGCAGGTCAATCAGGTAATCGGATCGTTCCACCACTTGCTTGGCAATCGCCCACGAAGCGCGTTCGGTTTGCGTTCCATTGGGCTTCCCCGGGTAGAGGCGATTCATGTTCTTCCCGTCCACAGGGTTCACATGAGGAACTTTCTGGCGGAAAGATTCGAGGTTTATCAGCGGGACGATAATCAACGTTCCCGACAGGCTGGAGGCATCCACTGATTGAGCTAGTCTCTCCAAAGCAATGATGGACGCGTACTCGGTTCCGTGTGAACCCGCCACCAACGCGAGTTTGGGGCCAGATTTAGCGCCGTTGATCACAATGACAGGAATGTCTGTCGCTGCGTCCACGCCCGCAGGCACCTGAATAAGCCCATTCGCTCTGTGTCCCGGTTGCGCAGTCGCCGTACCTACCCTTACGTCGGCCGCTTGTCCGATTGCACACGAGCCAAATATGAGTAGCAGATTCGCCAGCAGTTGAAGAATTCCGCGCATCGAAGCCGCATGCGCCTCCTTACGCCGATCACGATTTCTCAATGTATCTCATTTTGTCGACCGCTTCTTCATTCCTGATGCCTGCCGCTTCGGCACCTTTCCGATTCGAGGATCCCTGGCCAGGACGAGGTCGCAGGCGTGCAGCGCTGCCTCCTCGAAATCCAGCGCATCGACCGGAAGGAGTTGCCAGCCCGTCACCTTCTTCCCAAGTAGCTGAATGGACCGCATGTTCGGGAACTCGCGGCGCAGACTCTCGTGGTGCTCCGCGGTGGTAGCGAGCCACACTCCGTTATCGGCCATATTGTCGCGTTTGTCGCGCAGCAAGAACACGATCTTGTCCTCAACGTACACCGCAAGGCAGCCGAACATGGGGCGGGTCGCGGGACGCACCGGAGCAATCGCCTCCAGCACGAACTCATGCGGGACGGCCTTGCGCTGTTTGACACCGGAGAGGCTTTCGTCCCGCAAGGCTGAGCTGCGATGAGACCTCGGCATCGGACTTTTTGATATTAGCCGAATCCCCGAGCGGCGCACGCGGTGATATGCTCGGAGCGAGGCAGTGCGCATGGAGATCCGGAACGTTTTGCTGCTATCGGGGTGCGCGATTGCTTTTATCGGCACGACATTTGCGTTAGATCGCACCTTGCCGCATCCATTCCGCGAGTATCCCGGTATAGAACACCGTCTCGGCGAAATTCCGTTGCCGCCCGATTATCAAGAAAGGACCGAGTGGGCTTTCACCCGCTTGATGTTTCCGCCAGGATGGAACAACGGCTATGCGGGGCGAGATGATCCCGACTGGAGGCAAGGCTATTCGCTTTGGACCCAGGATTTTCCACCTGCTGATCGCCACTTCTCCGAGGCTGTGCGGCGTTTAACGCGCATTCATGTGCGCTCCGTAGAACAGTGCGTCAATCTCGACGATGGGGACGACATCTACAACTGGCCTTGGCTGTATGCCGTCCAGGTCGGTGAGTGGGGCATCACGGATGCCCAGGCCAAAAAGCTTCGCGATTACTTGCTGCGTGGCGGCTTTTTTATGGCCGACGATTTCCACGGGACCGTGGAATGGCAGGTCTTCGAAGAGAGCATGAAGCGCGTTTTTCCCGACCGTCCGATTGTGGATATTCCAAACAGCGACGCGATTTTTCACACCGTCTACGATCTGGACGACCGTTATCAGATTGTGGGAATGGACCACCTGAGAGAAGGTCACAAGCTGGATGGCTATGTGGCGCGCTGGCGCGGCATCTATGACGACAAGGGCCGCATCATGATAGCGATCTCATTCAATTCCGACATCGGAGATTCGTGGGAGTGGGCCGACAATCCCCGCTATCCGGAACAATATTCCGCGCTCGGAGTTCGAATCGGCGTAAATTACATCGTGTACGCCATGACCCACTAGGACGCACCGCGTCCGATCAAGAATCCTGTTTTATTGCGGCGGCTTGGGCGCTAGCGGCTCCGCGGGTGGCCGGTTCGGCGTTGGACCTGGCGCCTGACCGTCGGGATTAGCCTGAGCGCGCGCAGCCTCATCCGGAAACAGCGGACGAGATAGTGGCCGGTTGTGACCTTCGTGGCAAGTGAAACATCGGACATCGGGGTGGCCTTCGAAATTGTCCTTGTCGATCGATTCCGTCATTTCGATCATTTTCCGCGCCGTCTTCTTTTCCTTCTTGTCATCGGAATCGAAGTGATCCTTCACGTGGCAGAACTCACAGTCCTTATTAAGCGCCCACGCAAAATAGCGCATGTTGTCCAGAAACTGCGAGGCAGGGAGAGTTTTCAAAGGTGTCTTTACGTTCTTGAAATGCGCCTCTGCAGTTTCCTCTGGCTTACGGAGCGGTTCGGCTGCCGCATCGGGCTGCTTCAGGAGAACCAGCGTGCTGTGCTGCTCGCGTCCATGCGAGCTGGTGAGTGAATCAATCGTAAGCGTCTGACCATCGGATGAAAGTTCATAGGTCTTCTTGATGGTTGTAGGGCGACCCGCTACTTCCCCATTCAGCGTGAGTGTGTTGCCTTCCCAAGAAGCTGTGAGCCGTGCTGGGATGCCTTGAACCGGTCGAATGGCCGGCTTACCTGTCACCAGAAAGGTGAGGAGCGATCGCTGCTCACCGTGCTGGCTCCAGATGCCGGTGGTCTCATCGATCTCGGGCCCTTTCTCTTGAGTTCTGCGATCCACCACGACGGTTTTCTGCTCGATAATTTCGAGGTAATCGGTGGGTGGCGGCCCAGGGAACTTGCTCTTCTGCAAATCTGCTTTCCATACTCCCGCAATATCGGGCGATTGGGCGAGTAATAGGGACGCACTAAAGGCAGCTAGAACTAAGAATTTTTGCATGAATCGCCGTTGAGTATAGCAAGTCTTCAGCGAGTGGACTAATGGGCTCTGGATTAATTTGTTTACTCATCGCGTAACGTAATGGCGCGATTGGCCCGCATCGCAAGCCGGCTGGGAGGAATGGCCAGCGCCGCGGTCGGGCCAGGAATATCACGGTTCCAACGATGGCAACCGGATCGGTGGGACTTATGCCGAACAGGAACGACGGTATGACATGGCTCACGAGGGTGGCAAGTCTCCCCCGCGCCAAGCCGTCCGTGCATCCGCCAAGTCTTCCCCCGATCCTAGCGACTTAAAAAACCCCGGTCAATCTGTCGAGTCACTTCGCCCGGTAGGCGACTATTTCGGACCTGGTGGATGAGGCGGAGACGTACGCTGTCCGGATGACCAGTTCCAGGTGCTGGAGCCCGGAGCGCGGGTCGATGTCGAACTTCTTCAGCGAGTCCGATAAGCGCTCCGGGTTTGTAACAAACTCGCCGGCAGCCTGGGTCGCTTCGGTACTCGTGCCGGCAATTATGAGGACTGACGCTGTTCCGGCCAGATTGGGTTCGAGTGCGACCAGCGCATAGCCTTCCGAGAACCCGGTATGTTTCCGGCTAGGGAAGTAAATTGGCGGCTCGCCGGCGTGCGGCCGCGCATTGATGCACACGTCTCTTCCAGAGTCAAAGCGATGGACGATCCGAAAATTTAGTTGGTCGTATAGGAGCGCCACCCAAGGATCGGACATCGGACTCCCGAAAAACACCAGCGGCTCGTCGCCCTTCAGTTCTGAAATGTCGAAACGATTGCAATACCTGACCTGAACTCACGGCCTGCTTCGGCTGCAAGTTCGGCGATGCGGCTCGCCAGAATGGCATCCGATACAGTCGTCAATGGGATCTCGTTCAGAAACGCGCCAAGCGGACCCGAAAGATCCGCTGCGTAGTCGAAATGACGTTCGGCATATGTCTCAACCGGCAGGTCGTGACCCGACCTCACCTTCGTGACAACTAGGTTCGCATCCGCCAGGACGAGATTAATGGGCCTTCCGCTCTTCAGCAACGCGGACCACGGCAAGAGTCTGGTCACCGCGGTGTCGGGCGCGGCGGGTTGCCGACGATAAATCCCTACGCAGGCGGCTATGGCAATGCTGCCCGCAATCAACAACAGCACAGGCGCGAATCTTCGCCACCGCAGACTCGCGTGTGTGTCTTCGGGACGGTGCCCTCGCGCGGTGAAGACACTCGCCGACTGTTCCGGTGTGATCTCTACTTCAGGAATGTAGATACCGGTTGGAAGACTGATCCGAAGGCCACCTTGCGGCCTGTCGCGATAATATTCCCGAAGCCGCTTGCGGACATCGTTCGCCGCGACCCGTACTACGGAATCGTGATCGGTATCGAACAGCGGGTCGCGGCCAAACAGTTCGACTCCAAGGACGCGTTCCTTGAGCGTGTCGAAACTACCGCTGATTGCCTTCTCGACAACACATTTCAGGAATGCGCAGCTTCGGTTACTCGCGCGGAACTGACCGCTCGCCAGGATTCGCTTTAACTCTTCGCGTACACGCTCGACATCGGGGGAGCGCGAAAGTTCGCGCATGCGATCGCCCAGCTCCGTGACCTGATCGACCCGCGACGGCAAGACTCAACCTCTGGAGCAGCGTATCACAACGCGAATACGCGGGTTTAAACGCGCGTTTCTGCCCTGGGTTCAACCAATCGTAACGGGTTTTTCGTCGTGGCCCAAATGGAATCAGCAACATGGCCCGCCGTTATGAAACGTTAATAACGTTTTAACGTGTAACGAAAGGCACCATACTAAACACACGATGAATCGCTTCAAGAAGCTTGCAGCTCTAGTACTGTTCAACGCTTTTTTCGCAGCCTCGCTCCAGGCACAGGTGGAGAGGGCTTCAATATCAGGCATTATCAGTGATAAAACCGGTGCTCCACTTGTCCATGCCCAGGTCAGCGCGGAAAATCTCGCCACCTCAGTTAAGACTTCAACGGTGACCAACCCCAGCGGAAATTTCTATCTCACCCTTCTCCCCGGCGATTACCGCATCACCGTGTCGCAGCCCGGTTTTTCAACTGCGAGCGTTCCCAAACTGATGCTCTCGGTAGCGCAGGCGACCACGCTCAACCTATCGCTGGACCTCGCTTCCGTTCGGCAACAGGTCACGGTGACCGATATCTCTCCACTACTCGAACAGGAATCAGCTAGCTTGGGCGCGACAATTCAGTCGCAGCAGATTTCGCAATTGCCGCTGCAGTCACGCAATCCATATTCGTTGGTTGTGCTTGCTCCCGCCGTCAATCCTAAAGGAAATCCAGGCACCGGCCCACTGATCAATGGCGGACGCTCGAACGCCAACGCTCTTTTACTTGACGGTCAGGAAGAGCTGAATTCTACGACAAACGACGCGGCCTACACGCCTCCGCTCGATTCTGTTGAGCAATTTAAAGTACAAACCAGCAGTTTCCAGGCGGAGAACGGGCGCACGGCAGGCGGTGTCATCAACGTCATCACGAAGATGGGGGCTAACCAGTTCCATGGCGACGTTTACGAGTTTTTTCAGAACGAGGCGCTGAACGCGAATACGTACACCAACAATCTGGTTGGTTTGCCGCGGGACAAGGTCCGTCATAACGATTTCGGCGGATCTGCCGGCGGCCCGGTGTGGCTACCCAAAATTTACAACGGCCACGACAAGCTGTTTTTCTTCGCGTCCTGGGAGGGCGTTCTGAGCCGGACTCCGCAGCCGCTCGTCACTACCGTGCCTACCGCGCTGCAACGCTCCGGCGATTTCAGTCAAACGTTCGGAGCAAATGGAAAGCCGGTTATCATTTACGATCCGAATTCTACTCGGCCCGATCCGGCGCATCCCGGGCAATATCTCCGGACCGCCTTCGCGAACAATAAAATTCCGGCGACCCGCATCAGTCCGGTGGCTGCCAATATTCTGCAATATTTTCCGATATCGAATGCGCCCGGGGTGGGGAATAGCGGCGTCAATAATTTCATCAAAAGCGGCAATAGCGCCAACGATAATTACCTATTACTTGGTCGTATCGATTACGCGCTGAGCGACCGCCAGCGGCTGTTCGTGCGAACTGGAGTAAACACCAGCAATACCACTTCGAACGTTCTGGTGAACGACGCCTTTCCTCAGCAGACCTCCACGACATACGAGCCGATTAATGGTCTGAACTCAAGCACGGTAGTTGGCGATACGGTTACGTTTCGCCCGAATGTGATCGGTGAATTTCGCATCGGGTACACCCGTGACACGAAGAACAGCGTGCCTACGAGTATGGGCCTCGACCTTACTCAACTCGGATTCTCTCCCTCGGTGGCCTCAGCCGCGCGCGCGGATATATTTCCGGGTATCAATATCACGGGCGATGCCGCACTGGGGACAGCCACCACGGCTCTACGATTAAGTGCGCAGGAAAATCGCCAGGGGCAAGGCGTCCTCACCTTGGTGGCCGGCCGGCACACAGCCAAGATGGGCGGTGACTTTGAGGCTTTCCGTAATGATACGTATTCGCCCAGCAGTCCGTCGGGCACCTACTCCTTCGGCGCGACCTACACGCAAGGTCCGAATCCGCTAAATGCTTCTGCCAATGCGGGCCTCGGGCTTGCAACGTTTCTGCTGGGATTGCCGACCAGCGGCTCGTTAACGCTCGATCCGTCGCTCGCGACGCAGCAGATATACACGGGAGGCTTCGTTCAGGACACGTTCAAGGTAACTCCGAAATTCACTCTGGATCTCGGCATCCGCTATGATTTCACTTCACCGTGGACGGACCGTTTCAATCAGCTTGCCTACTTCAGTCCCACAACACCCGATTCGGTTACGGGGCTGCCGGGGGCTCTGCTATTCGTGAACGGTGACCATCGCGGTCAAACGAATGCGAACACGAATAATTGGGGGCCGCGCGCCGGCATCGCTTGGCAGTTCGCGCCTCGTACGGTATTTCGCGCGGGCTACGGCGTGTTTTATGCGCAAGGCAACCGGGGCATTGGCGCGGTTTCGAGCGAGCTCGGTCAGGGCTTTCAAACCAGCACGTCTGTTTTCCTGGGGCAGCCGAGCGCGATCCCGTTCGCCCCCCCAGTCGGCGCATCGTTCACGAATCCCTTTGTGACCGGCTTCAATATCCCGCCGTCGCATCTTGTCGGGCAAGGCGTCAGCACGATCGTGCCGATTACTCCCACGCCCATGCAGCAGCAATGGACCGCCAGCTTCCAGCATCAGTTAACGCAAAACCTGCTAATCGAAGCGGCCTATACTGGCAGCCGCGGCGAGCACCTCTGGCAAGATACGCCATTGGACGCCGCCAATCCGTCTTACTTGTCGCTCGGCACCGCGCTTGCGCAGCAAGTGGCAAATCCATTCTACGGTGAAATTGCGACCGGTTCGCTCAGCGCAAAAACCGTGGCGCGGAGCCAGTTGCTACTGCCGTTCCCGCAGTACACCGGGATCACGCTGCACGACTATCCTGTGGGCGACTCCACTTATAATGCGTTCACGGCGCGCGTGGATCGCCGTTTCGCGCACGGTTTTACCATCGAAGGCTCGTTTACCGCAAGCAAGGAAATCGACGATGTAGGGGAGCACTTCTCCGGACGCAGCGGCATCGATGATCCGTACAATCTGCGTTTGGGGCGCTCGCTCGCCGATTACGACGTACCGCAGCGGCTGGTCATCAGCTACATCTGGCAACTGCCTTTCGGTCCGGGCCAGGCGCATTTCCACTCCGGCCTGCTCGCCAACATCGTTGGAAATTGGCAAATTAACGGCATTACTACCTTTCAGAAGGGCATGCCTATTGTGATCACCGCACCGAATGTCTCAGGGTTGCCCGGTTTGACCTCTCGCGCGGATCGCATCGGCACTGGAGCGCTCGCCGGAGGCACGACGGCAAACGAATGGTTCGACACCAGCGCATTTGTGGCGGCGCAGCCTTACACGCTCGGCACGGACTCGCGCACGGAACCGAATTTGCGCGCGCCCGGCATCACGAATTTCGATTTCTCTCTGATGCGTAACCAGCTCATCCGCGAAAAAGTCAATGTGCAGTTCCGCGCGGAAGCGTTCAATACATTCAACACGCCGCAATGGGATCCGCCCGACAGCAGCGTGAATTCACCGACTTTTGGGCGCATTCTGAGCGGCGGCAGCGACCGCGTTCTCCAACTCGGATTGAGGCTGTCGTTTTGACGCTTTGCAGAAGAACGCTCCTAGCGGCTCTTCTCGGTTCGCCGGTTGTCCTCGCATCGCCCGCCCAGCGGGTGGATGCTTCGTCGCTCGACGGAAAGGTGTTGCTCGGCTATCAGGGCTGGTTTAACTGCCCAGGCGATGGCTCAACCCGCGGCTGGCGAAGCTGGGCGCGCGGGAAAATCTTACCCGGAACGTTAACCGTGGATCTTTATCCGGATCTGTCCGAGTTCCAACCGTCCGAATTATGCCGCATGCCCGGCTTCATGATCGGCGGGCGTCCGGCATACCTGTATTCAGCCTGGAATCCGCACATTGTCAGCCGCCATTTCCAATGGATGAAGACCTACAGCCTGGACGGTGTGCTCCTGCAGCGTTTCGTGTCCGACATCCCGGCGAAGCGGGCGTCCGGCGATGTCGTGCTGAAGAACGTAACGATGGGAGCCGAGCGACACGGCCGCGTGTTCGCCATCGAGTACGACGTCACCGGCTCCGATCCGAAAACATTTTTTCAAACGATGCGCGACGATTGGACATATTTGGTCGAAGAACTCAAGATTACATCCTTACCCAGCTATCTTCGACATGGCGGCAGGCCGCTGTTATCGGTCTGGGGCATGGGATTTTCCGAAGATCGCAACCCCCCGCACGATCCCGAAACTGCGCGTGATGTCGTCGCCTGGTTCAAATCCGGAGCGCTGGAGCGCTTCCGCGTCACTTACCTGGGCGGCGTCCCCTCGCGCTGGAGAACAGGCACATCGGACGCGCGTCCCGAAAAGGAATGGAAATCCGTTTACGCAATGATGGATGTGATTCAGCCCTGGACGGTGGGCCGCTACGCCAATGAAAGTGCGGCGGACCATTGGAAGACCGAATACATCGCTCCGGATCTCGCGGCCACAAAGGAGAACAGTCAGGTTTATATGCCCGTGGCCTTCCCCGGCTTCTCCTGGTCGAATCTGAAAAAAAGCGCAGCACGGAATCAGATACCACGTAATGGCGGCCGGTTCCTCTGGCGTCAGGCGTTCAACGCCCGTTCCGCGGGAGCCCGCATGCTGAAAATTGCCATGTTCGATGAAGTGAACGAAGGTACGGCCGTGTTCAAGATCGCGCCATCGCGCGCATCGGCGCCGGATCAAGGGCGCTGGCTCACGCTGGATGCAGACGGTTTCGATCTGCCTAGCGATTGGTATTTGCGGCTTTCCGGTGAAATCACTCGCGTGTTTCAAGGAGCCAGGCGAAACACTGCCGGGATGCCGTTTGCACTTGACGCAAATGGAGGAAGCCGCTAAAGCAATGCGACTGTTTGCCGCTCTGGCGTTGTGTTTGTTTTCAGGCATAGCGCCTGCTCAATCGCTTTGGTCTTTCGCTGTCATGTCCGATCCTCAATTCGGCATGTATGCCAAAAACCGCAACTTCGTACAGGAAACAGCCAATTTGGAGTTTGCAGTTGGCAATGTCAACCGACTTCATCCGCGCTTTCTTGTAATTTGCGGAGACTTGGTCAACCGTCGCGGCGATGCGGCGCAAATCGCCGAGTACAAACGCAATTTGAAGCAGGTCGATCCGGCCATTCCCGTGTACAGCGTGGCGGGTAATCATGACGTGGGAGACGTGCCCACACCGGACTCGCTTCAAGTGTTTCATAACAGCATTGGCCCCGATCACTACACATTTACGGCGAACAACGTTCTGGGCGTGGTGCTGGACTCCAACCTGATTCGCGGCCCGCAAGGCGATCCGCAAGCGGCCAAGGAACAGAAGGAGTGGTTGATAAAGACGTTGCAGCATGCCAGATCGGATTCCGGCAGAGAGGTCGTAATCTTCCAGCATGTCCCTTACTTCTTAAAAAGCGCGGATGAGAACGACAACTACTTCAACATTCCCAAAGCCGCCCGCCGCGAGTATCTCGATCTGCTGGAACAACTCGGCGTGAAGTACGTCTTCGCGGGCCATTATCATCGCAACGCGGGCGGGGCGGACGGCCCTTTGACCGAGATCGTCACGGGCGCCGTCGGCATGCCGCTCGGCAGCTCAGTTTCCGGATTCCGGATTGTCACCGTGCAAGGGGATACGTTAAAGGCTCCGTGGTTCTGTTTCGGCGGCATACCGAATCAACTCGACTTTCAGAATCCCTTCCACACGCCATGCGCTCAATAATTCTTCTCTTGCAGACTATTGCCGTTGCCGTGCTGTCGCTCTTGCTCGCGGATTCCACCGCGCTTCTTGCGCAAAGCGGCGTTTGGCATTTCGCCGTGTCCGGAGATTCCAGGAACTGCGGCGACGTTGTTATGCCCGCGATTGCAAAGAGCGCCGCTGCGAATCAGGCCGCGTTCTACTGGCATGCCGGGGATTTCCGCGCCATCTACCGCTTACCGCACGGTGGATCAGTTCAGGCCTGGATATCTCTTTCCGGGTTCAAACTGGCCCACTACCGGCTGGGCGTACTGAGGCTCAGGACAAGTACCTCAAGTCTCGCCGCCTTGCAACCCGATCAATACGAGACCGGCGACGATCAGCGCCGTGGCAAGTGACTTCGACACGAGCGTCCATCCACTGAACCGCTCCTTGAGCCAGCGTGGATAAAATTTCGTGATCAGAAATGCGCCGGTGAAAACGATGGCGTAGCGCAGGCCGGAGATGGCGGCAACGATGGCGGGGTGGGCTCGGCTGATCGCAAAAAAAATGAGAAATGAGCCTATCCCGTTGAGAAACCGATTGACGAAGTACCAGACTCTGCTGCTCGGGGATGCTTGCTCGGATTGGTGAAAAATCCGCTCGCGCCAAGATCGCCTGATTAGAAAGAACAGCGCGCCCGCGAATGTTCCGAGCGTGAAGAAGACATAGGCCGTGACAAAGTTGGTTTGATCGAAAGCCATTTTCTGCAGAACGTTGGTGAGGCCAAACGTACCGGCGGCGAGAAGCGTGAGCGATAAGACCCGTTTCACGTTAATGTGTTCGGACAGGAACATCACGAACCCGCCGGCGACCATCAGCGCAAATCCTAAAGGCGTGAATCCGCCGAACGGATGAGCTAAAAGACCCAAGCCGATGAGGAACGTCGCCAGCGGCGAAAAGCCACCCATAATGGCGAGCGTCTGCGAGGCTTCGCCGGACTTCAATGTGGCGTAATAGAAATAATTCGCGATCAGGTGAACAATGCCCGCTCCGAAAGCGAGCGTAGCCAGAGCCATGCCCGGCATCCGGAAACCGAACGGGATCAGGAACAGGCCGAGCACGCTCATCGCGCCAAGCCAGAATACATAATTCACGACATCGCTGGTCTGTGGACGCCGGAGGAGAATCTTGTCCCAAACGAGCGAAATGCCGATGACTGCGTGCGCGACGGTCGCGATGAAAAACCCGTTGTCGAGTAGCTTCATTCAGCCACTCGAGCCACAGGCGGACTCATTTGTGCGCTCCTGCTTTGGCGGGATGTGCTGTTACCTTGCCCCAATACACCGTACAGTCCCTGATATCGGCATGGTTCGGAAACAACTGGTCTAAGCCGAGCTCGTCGATCCGGTCGTCGTTGCAACTTTGAGCGGTAGCGAATTCTCCGGCTTGCAGCTGGCGTTTCAACTCTTTGTACGAGACGAGGTGAAACAACTTTTGGTCAGCTGGGGGCAGTTCGAGCTTGTGGGCATACGAGAACTCCATGCCGAATGGCGGAGTGCGCTTCAACAAAAAGTAGACCATCTCGTCGGCATAAATCTTTCCATTCCGAGGCGTAACCTGATCCACCTTTCGCGCGATTTCCTGGTAATCGTACCAAGTGACGGCATGGCGGTCGTCGAACAGCGCCTTCGCGCAAGCCAAACAAATAAGAATGGCAACGATGAGCGCAGGAACAAATGGCCGATCGGCATCCCCAAAACGTGAGGCGATCGTATAGAGTCCCGCCACAGCGAGGATACTGACGAATGGCACGGCAAAAAGGAAGTATCGCTCGAAGGTAGGATGAGCAGTCGCGATATAGAGAACAAGGGCGAGGGTCAGCCATCCGGATAGATAGAACTCGGCCTTTCGCGCACGGTCCCATCCGCTTTTCTTGATTATGAACAACGCGCCAGCTATCGCGAGCAGTCCCATGCATAGAGCTTGCGTGGAGTTCAGCCAGGCGCTCAGGACATCGACGTCGTGGGGAGTGGCGCCCGGCCAGTCGACCCGGCGATAGAGCGCTTGATATTGAACAACATTGAAAAATGTCTGGCGAGGGGCCTTCACGAACAGGGCGAGTAAAGGAGCGAAAGAAATCAGCACACCGGCGGCGAAGCCGATAGCTTTCATCCATCGATTCCCGGCGCGGTTATACAGGAAAATCCAAACAAGGAGGACTGGAATGGCGGGGGCGGTCAAAAGAGAGGAATCGGCCGCAGCGCCCGCGAAAAGACCAGCGGCGGTAGCCCATACCAAGGCGTTTCGCTCGACGCCTACCACGGAGAAACGGAAGGACGCGACGATCAGAAACAGGCCAACGCCGTACGCCTGGGCAACCGTGCCAAACTGAACGATCGGGTTATTCAGGCCGACAAACAGGGCGACTAGAATCGCGGAAGCGAGACGCCACCGGGGCACAGGGAAACGGGAGAATATGAACTGGCCAGCCAGAAACGCAGCTCCCGCGACCTCGAGCGCCGCAAGCACGTGGGTGACGCGCCAGGTCTGCCCGAAGACTTGCATCCAAGCGGCATTCCAGTAAGCGTTCAGCGGGGTCTGGGGAAAGCAAAAGTCCCGATAGGGTGTCTTGCCTGCATCGATCAACTGGGCCGCAATGAGGTGAAAGCCCTCGTCCCACACGAAACTCATGGTTTGGGAATAGACGAGCAGCCCCGCGCAGATGAAAATTGCGACGCCGCAGAACAGCAGGAACTGCCTTCGGACGCGACTTGGGTGAGCGGACGAGCCGTCTATGCCGCCCCCCTGTTCGACAGTGGCGGGAAATAGTTCCACTGCGCGAAATGATACGACGGCGAGCACACGATTTTCAACGTGCGAAAGCTGACCTAAAGCAATTAGGCCTATCCCCTGGGGGTAGGGAGTAGGGAATAATCCTACTTACTTATTCCGAGAAAACAGGCTCGAATAGGGCATAATTCAGCTATAAATCAAATAGACAAAACGTCTTCCGAATCTAAAATAACCGCAAATAGCGGCGCGCGAAAGCGCATGTCAATTCGACTTGTGATGTAAATCTGAGTTCTCGCCTGCCAGCGAGAACTCAAATCTAAGGGAAAGGAGAATACACACCATGAAAGTTAAGACCAATGTGAAAGCTGGCCAATCAGTTTGGGGCGCCTAATAACGCTCTTCGGCAGCACCAGCTAACAATTTAGCAAAAATTGGGCCGCTTCGCGCATTGTCGCTGGGCGGCCTTTTTTGACGGATTTTGAGATTCTAATCATGACCAACAGTTTTCATCGGGTCAGCCAATCGCTTCGATCGGATAGCGGGATCCGGTCAACCACAGGACTATTTATTGCCCTGCTGCTGGTCGCGGCCTGGGTCACCTGGGCGTTCAAAGCTCACGTGACCAGGTATGAGATCTCCGATTCGGCGCGTTTGGAGGTGAATGGAGCGGCGTACGCGCTGCAGGCGAACGTGGCCGGCCGCCTGGTGACGTGGCAATTGGTGTTGGGCAAAGAGGTTCACGCCGGAGAGGTACTGGCGGAACTCGAGAGCACCGACGAGCGCCTAAGTTTGCAAGAAGAGCGAACGCACTTCGCCACTCTCGCGCCGCAGCTGGATGCGCTGCGTTCGCAGACCGCGTCGGAAGACGATGGGCAGGCGGATGAGCGCCACGTTCTGAGCATCTCCCTTGAAGGCGCGCGCGCGCAGTATCAGGAGGCGGAGGCGCAGGCCGTTCTGTCGGAGCAGGAGGCGGAACGCGCAAACCGCTTGCACGCGGAGGGAATCATGGCGGACTCCGAGGCTCAACGCGCCAAGGCGGATGCGCAAAGCAAGCGCGCCGCGGCGGAGAATTTGAAAGTCGCCATATCGCGCCTTGAGCCGGAGTTGCAGGTCCGTGAGAGCGGTCGGGACGTGCGTTTGAAGCAGATTGCTGGGGAAGTGGCCAAGCTCGAGGCGGATATGGCTGCATCGTCGGCAACTATCCAACGTCTCGAGTATGGAATCGCTCGCCGTAAGATCCGCGCGCCGATCTCGGGCCGTCTCGGCGAGTGTGCATCGCTGCGTCCGGGGTCGCACATCAGCGAAGGGCAGCAATTGGGAGTAATTCTTCCGCGCGGAGAACTCGAAGTAATCGCAGAATTTCAACCTTCGGCAGCGCTTGGCAAAGTGCGCCCCGGACAGCACGCCACTGTGAGGCTGCAGGGCTTCCCATGGGCGCAGTATGGAACCGTATCGGCGCAGGTATCGCGGGTGGCAGGCGAAATCCGCGACGGAAAGGTGAGGGTCGAGCTGGCGGTCAATTCCGCATCGCGATCCCGAATTCCGTTCCAGCATGGATTGCCGGGTTCCGTGGAAGTGGAGGTGGAGCGCGTCTCCCCGGCGGCCCTGGTGCTGCGCTCGGCAGGCGAATTAGTGGGTGCGCGTTGAAGCACTTCTTTGCGCCCGAGGTGGTCCAAAGCTCCAACATGGACTGCGGGCCTGCTTCGCTGAAATGCCTGCTCGAGGGCTTTGGAACCCGTGTGAGCTATGGGCGTTTGCGCGAGGCTTGCCAAACCGGCATCGATGGGACCTCGATCGACACCATGGAAACGGTAGCGAATCAGCTCGGTTTAGAAGCCGAACAGATCATGATTCCCGCCGATCACGTGCTGCTTTCCGAATCAAAGGCTTTGCCTGCGATCGTTGTGGTGAAGCTGCCGAATGGGCTGACGCATTTCGTAGTCGCCTGGCGCAAGCATGGCCACACGATTCAAGTCATGGACCCGTCCGTGGGGCGCCGATGGGTCAGTTCCGCGCAATTCGCAAATGAGGTCTTTAGCCATACCGCAGTGGTGCCCGCAGCCGGCTGGCGCGAATTCGCTGTATCGGAAGATTCACTTGCAGCACTGCGGGCGCGCTTGCGGCGGATAGGGATCTCGCGCAAGGCGACTCGGCGACTACTCAGGCAAGCAGTCGCGGAAGCGAGTTGGCATAGATTGGCGGCTTTGGATGCCGGCGTTCGCCTACTCAGCGCGATGTCTGCTGGTGGGGGAATGCGGCATTCAAAGGATTGCGTGCGGTTGCTCGAGCGGTTTTGCGACACCCCGGAGTTGATTCCAGCGCGTTACTGGTCGGTTCGCCCCAGTCCCAACAGCGAGGAAGGCGGAGAGCAACTATTCATGCGCGGCGCCGTGCTGGTGCGCGTGCGCGGAAAGAGTGCAGGCGTCGCCCATGCTGCCCTGGATGCGGAGCTGAGCGCGGCTGTTCACGAGCGTCCACTTAGTCCGGGACGCGAATTGTTGCGTCTTCTACGGCAAAGCGGGCCTTCGACGACAGCCAGTCTGGTTTCCGCTCTGGCGATAGCGGCGGGTGGCGTGCTGCTCGAAGCGCTGCTGTTTCGCGGACTGTTCGATGTTTCCGATGAGTTGGGACTCGCCGGCCAGCGGATGGGCGCAATGGCCGCCCTTCTGGTGTTCAGCCTCGCGCTGCTCCTGTTGGAAATCCCCATCTTCTCGGGTGTGATCAGGTTGGGGCGCCAGATGGAGATGCGGCTCCGCGTGGCCTTTCTCGCCAAGATTCCGAAGCTTGGGGATCGCTACTTCCAGAGTCGCCTCACCTCGGATATGGCCGAGAGGAGCCATGCCACCAACCGTCTTCGAAATTTGCCGACGATGTTCCGGCAGCTTGTACAATCCGTTTTCGAGCTGTGCGCCACCGCCGGCGGAATCATTTGGCTGGAGCCTGCAGCAGCTCCCGTGGTTCTCCTCACCGTAGCTGCTGCGTTACTGCCCGCATTCACCACGCAAGCGTTATTAGCCGAACGCGACTTGAGGGTGCGAAGTCATGCCGCGGGGCTGACACGCTTTTACTTGGACTCGATGCTCGGGCTATTGGCCATTCGCGCTCATGGCGCGGAGCGAAGTATCCGCCGCGAGCACGAAAAAATGCTGGGCGAATGGGGGCACGCTGCTTTGCGCTTGCAGCGAGCAGTGGTTAGCGTCGAAGCCGTTCAACTCATCTCGATGTTTGGCCTGGTCGCCTGGCTATTACTGAGCAATCCGCTTCGTGGCGCGGACATTGGACGCGTTCTGCTGGTCGTGTACTGGGCACTGAATCTTCCCGTTCTGGGGCAAAATATCGGAGCGCTGGCGCGGCAGTATCCGTATTATCGAAACCTGACGCTACGATTATGCGATCCGCTTGGCGCGCCGGAGGAGCCTTCGTCCAAAGACGACCGCCCCCTCGCCGCCTGTTCGACCGCCCCTTCCCTCCGCTTTCGAGACGTTTCGGTTGAGGTGTCCGGGCACAAGATCCTCGAAGACATCGATGTTCAAATCGAGGCGGGCAGCCGGGTTGCCATTGTAGGCGTCTCGGGAGCCGGCAAGTCGAGTCTGGTCGGCATATTGCTGGGCTGGTTGAAGCCGACCAAGGGCGAAGTGCTGGTCGACGAGGCTCCACTGGATTGCGAAAGGCTGCGGTTACGTACCGCGTGGGTCGATCCAGCAGTCCAGCTCTGGAACCGCTCTCTGGTTGCGAATCTCTCTTATGGCTCGGAAGCTGCGCCGAACGCCGTCGGACATGCAATCGACCGCGCGTTGCTTCGCGGCGTGCTGGAAACCCTCCCTGATGGTCTCCAGACGAAGCTTGGCGAAGGCGGCGGGCTGGTTTCGGGCGGCGAAGGACAGCGCGTAAGGCTGGGCCGGGCGATGCTCCGGAAAGACGTGCGGCTGGTTATACTCGACGAGCCTTTTCGCGGGCTCGATCGCGAGAAACGGCGTGAGCTGTTGGCCCGCGCTCGCGAGTTCTGGCGCGGTTGCACCATCCTTTGCATCACCCATGATCTCGAAGAGACGCAAGGGTTCGACCGTGTCCTGGTAATAGAGGGCGGGCGTATAGCCGAATCGGGCAGCCCGGCGGAGTTATGCGGCATGCCCCATTCGCGGTACAACCAACTGCTCGAGGCCGAGGCCGAGACGCGCTCAGGGATGTGGTCCTCAGGCCTATGGCGGCGTATTCGCATTCACAGCGGAAGAACGGTTGAGGAAGTATCGAAGCCGCGGGAAGAGCGACGTGAAACCGAGGTGGCGTAGTGAACCCCGCTAAACTCGAAGCGTTGGCTTGGCCCGCTGCGCGGCTTGGCGATGCCATGGCGGCGCTGGCCCGGAAAGCAGGGCTGGCACCCACGGTCTCAGAGGCCCTGAATCCAAAAGACCCGAGTACAAATTTTGCGGTTTGGATGGAGTCGGCGGCGAAGCATATGGGCTGCGAGGCCGAGCCGCTCGAAACCAACCTACGCGATTTGGAAAGCGAATTGCCCTCCGCCTATCCGGCGCTGCTTCGCATTTCCGATTCCGCGTTCCTTGCGGTGTTGAACGCGAACCGCGGCATGCTTCGCGTGGTAACACCGGGCCTCGCCTTACGGCGTGTTCCAATCGCCGGCGTTTGCCAGGCAATCCGCGAGCCCGCCGAACGCGCCAGCCGCGACGAGCTCGAGCGCTTGCTCGACCAGATCGAGATTCGTCGTTCGCGTCGAGCGGCTACGGTCAACCTTCTGTTGAACGAGCAGTTCGGAGATAAACGCTTCGATCAGTGCTGGCTGTTGCGCGTACCGCCGGGCAGCGCGGCTGTTCGTTGGCTGCCCCAGGTGAGAGTGGCCGGGAACGGAACGAAGCTCATCGTCGCGCATACGGTTCAATATCTTCTCTGGCTGGCTTCCTGGGCCATTCTCGGCGAGTTGTCGTTCCAAGGCCGAATGGACCGGGGCTGGCTGGTTGCATGGGCGCTGTTGCTGATAACGCTTATTCCCTTTCGAGTGCTTACAACTTGGCTCCAAGGGCTGCTGGCCATCGGCATTGGAGGATTTCTTAAACGCAGATTACTCTGCGGCGCGATGCAATTGGGGCCGGAGGAAATACGTCATTGCGGAATCGGTAGTTTCCTGGGTCAAGCCCTGGAGGCGGAAGCGGTGGAGACCTTGGCGCTCAGCGGCGGAGTCGCGGGCTTTCTCGCGATCATAGAAATTGCAGTTTCGGGATTTGTGCTCGGCCGCTTCGCGATTTTGCTGTTCATCTGGTGCGGCTTTACTTCCATCCTGGCGTGGAGGTTCTTGCGCAGATATCAGATGTGGACGAGCACGCGAATGGAAATGACCCAGGACCTGGTGGAGGCGATGGTCGGGCATCGAACCAGGCTTGCGCAACAGAGACGGGATGAGTGGCACGAATCGGAAGATCAAGCGCTCGATAATTATCTAGACAGTTCGCGCTCAGTGGATAAGGCCGGAACTTTCCTGATTGCGGCCATCCCGCGCGCCTGGTTATTTGTAGCGCTTGCGTGTCTGGCGCCTGGCATCGTGTCCGGACAAACTTCGGGTTCGGGAATCGCGGTTGTGCTCGGTGGCATTTTGCTCGCATTCACTGCATTCAAGCGCTTGACCGGCTCGTTTGCGGATCTTGCGGCAGCGTGGGTTGCGTGGACGCGCATCCTGCCTCTGTTCAAAGCGGCAGCCCGCCCGGAAGAATTGGGAACGGTTCTTGCCGACAGAAGGAGAGATGAAGGGCTTCAAAAAGTGATCGAAGCCGATCGGCTTACATATCGCTATCGTCCCCAAGGCAATCCAACTTTACAAGCCTGCAGCCTGGTGATTCGGAAAGGCGAGCGCATTCTCTTGGAAGGACCGTCGGGCGGCGGCAAAACCACATTCGCGTCGCTTCTGTCGGGAACACGCACGCCAGAATCAGGCCTGCTGCTGGTAAACGGACTGGACCGGCAGACGCTGGGAACGCAGCGTTGGCGTGAACGAGTGGCTGCCGCGCCTCAATTTCACGAGAATCACATTCTGACCGAGACGCTAGCATTCAATTTGCTCATGGGGCGGCGCTGGCCACCCACCCAAGCCGATATGCAGGATGCGGAATCGATGTGCCGCCAACTGGGTCTCGGCGGTCTGCTCGACACCATGCCAAGTGGAATGTTGCAGATGGTCGGAGAGGGCGGATGGCAACTATCGCATGGCGAGCGCAGCCGCGTCTATATTGCGCGCGCGCTGCTCGAACGCGCGGATCTGGTGATTCTCGATGAGAGCTTCGCCGCTCTCGATCCGGAAAATCTGCGGATTGCCCTCGATTGCACGCTCGAGCACGCCGAGACGCTGATGGTCATCGCACATCCATAACGATAGACTTAGGCATGGCAGAGAAAAAAAAGAACGCACCCGGCAAAGTGGCGCATGCGGCATCGCCTAACATCAAGCAGAAGGAAAACATCTACCAAGCCGAATATTTCGGCAGTGGAACCTTTAAGATCGTGAAGCCGAAGCGAAAGAATGCAAAGCGGCGTCAGTCCGCGCTGAAGGGCACCACTCGCGGCGCGCGAAAGTAATAACCTCTTTTCCCCTCAGATTGTTTGCGTAACTTTGCTCAATGTTCGCGGGCGATCCGCGTTCAGATGCTTCACTTCCGCCAGACTGGCTGCAAAGAGTTGCGCAGGGATGATGTAAGGAATCGGGGTATATAGTTCTTCCGGCAACTTGCCCTTGCTCGAGATCGTAGCCGGAATCACCAATGGTCCTTGCGTGAGTCCTTCCACCGCGCCTGCATTCCTGTTGCTGCGATCGGTAATCAACAGCGTTTCCGCTTTGATCGATCGCAGTTTTTCGAGCAGTTCGCACATTCCCTTCCAAGTGACTCCCGAAGGGCAGAACAAAAACGCGGGGAAGGAGGCTTCGAGCATAGCGATGGGTCCGTGCAAGAGATCTGCCGAAGAAAACCGCTCCGCCACTACATAGCACGTCTCCATCAGCTTCAGCGCAAATTCAAAAGAATTGGAATAATTCAAGCCGCGTCCCACGCACACTGCATGCTGCATGAAGCAGTAACGCTCGGCGCGATCGCGAACCTCCTGCTCCAACTCCAGCGCGGCCGCACTCCACTGAGGCACCCGCTGCAAATCCTGTAATTTAATCGGTGCTCCTAATGCATATGCAAGCAAGTAGAAGCAGGTGAGCTGGCCGGTGTATGTCTTGGTCGCAGCCACGCTTCTTTCCTTGCCTGCACGAACCAGGAAGCGTGTGCTCCGCGAGATGGGCAAGAGTACTTTGCCTCTCGTTGGTTATTCCGATGGTGAAAGCGCCCGCGGCCTTGGCTTGCTCGAGCACCAGATTCGTGTCGGTGGATTCGCCGGATTGAGAGATCGCCACCACCGCCGCGCCCTTCAGACGAAGTTGTGACTTATACAGAGTGAGGACCGAAGGCGCGGCCAAGGAAACCGGAATGCCGGTCGAAATCTCAAGCAGATACCGCCCGAATTGAGCCGCGTTGTCGGACGTGCCGCGCGCAGCGAGCGCGATCAACGGTACTGGATGCCGTTCAAAGTACGCGCGCAACCTCTCCGCGCGGCGCCACTCGGCTTTGAGCGTGCGTTCGATCGTCTGCGGCTGCTGCCGGATCTCCTCACGCATCGTTGACATGCTTCTTTGACTGTACTTCCTGGCTGGTGCGGCGACCCGTTAAAATCGCAGCATGGCCACTGCTGCGCTTCGCCGCTTTCAGAGTGCGCGTGTAGCTGAATTCAAGGAATCGGTCATCCGGGAGATGACGCGCCTCGCCATAAAGCATGGCGCGGCTAATCTTGCGCAAGGGTTTCCTGATTTTGCAGCGCCTGCCGAGGTCAAGGCCGCGGCCCAGGCAGCTATCGGGGAAGACGTCAATCAGTACTCCATCACTTGGGGCGCCAAGCCTTTCCGCGATGCGATCTGCGCTTATTATCGCCGCTTTTATCAGCTCGACCTTGATCCCGAGCGGGAAGTGACCGTCTGCTGTGGCGCTACCGAAGGCATGATCGCGAGCCTCCTCGCCCTTCTCAATCCTGGCGATGAAGTGATCGTCTTCGAGCCGTTCTACGAGAACTACTGGCCGGATTCGCAGCTCAGCGGAGCCGTGTGCCGCTTCGTCACGCTGCGATCGCCCGATTGGACCTTCGATCCAGACGAGCTTCGAGCGGCTTTTACGAAACGAACCCGCGCGGTCATTCTCAACTCGCCAAATAATCCAACGGGCCGCGTCTTCTCCGTGGATGAGCTTACGACTATTGCCCGGCTGTGCGAAGAGTACGACAGCCTGCTCATCACCGATGAGATCTATGAGCACATCGTCTTCGATGGAGAGCGCCACGTTCCCCCTATCACCCTGCGCGGCATGCGCGAGCGATGCGTTCTCGTCAATAGCTTAAGCAAGACCTTCTCGGTGACTGGATGGCGGGTTGGTTGGGTGATCGCTCCGCCGGATCTGACCGGTTCGATTCGCAAAGTTCACGATTTTCTGACTGTTGGAGCGGCTGCGCCTCTTCAGCAGGCGGGGGTCACTGCGCTCAACCTGCCGGACGCGTACTATGCCGAACTCGCCCGGAATTACGAAACGAAGCGAGACCTGCTAATCGGCATTTTAGACAAGGCTGGTTTCCGGTGCTTTGTGCCCAAAGGGGCGTACTACATCATGTGCGACATTTCGCGTTTTGGGTTCAAAAATGACGTCGCGTTCTGCCGGCATCTGGTCGAAGACATTGGTATCGCAGCAGTTCCAGGCTCGAGCTTCTTCTCCGATCCCAGTTGGAGGCGCTCATCTGATTCGCTTTTGTTTCGCCAAGAAGATCGAAACGCTCGAAGCTGCAGCCGAGCGGCTTAACCGGCTAACACGCTAAATGAAAAAACGAACCCAAATGAGTTCGTTTGGCAAAACCGCACGGCCTTAGGAAACCATACAAAGAGAATGTAACCTGGAATAACTACAAACGTCCTGGGCCTTGTTCCTGTAATGCGAAGATCTGCTGTTTCCGTATTCGTCTTCATTGCTTTTCTGGCCGCGGTCCAGGCGCAAACAACCTCCTTACGGCGACCCCGGATCACGAGGCCAATCGACGAGGCCAACCTTCAAACGCTGAGGCGCAATACGTATCCGCTAGCGCGGCCCGAGTTCGATAACGGCGCTGCCCCTGCGAATCTGCCCATGGAGCGCATGCAGCTGGTTCTGACCCACAGCGCCGAGCAGGAAACCGCCCTCAAAGAACTTTTAGACAAACAACAGGACAAGTCATCCCCGCAATACCATCAGTGGCTCACGCCGCAGCAATTCGGGCAACAATTTGGAGCCGCCGATCAGGATATTCAAACTGTGACTTCGTGGCTTCAATCGCACGGGTTCCAGATTGGGCGAGTCTCGAACGGGCGAAACATTATCGAGTTCTCCGGAACTGCCGGCCAAGTCCAGGAAGCTTTTCATACCGCTATCCACAAATACGTAGTGAACGGCGAGGAGCATTGGGCGAATGCCGGCGATCCACAGATACCCGTAGCGCTTTCGCCGGTTGTGGCAGGCGTGGCCACGCTCCACAACTTTTTCAGGAAGCCGCAACTGATAAGGGCGAACCAGCAGCTCGACGCCAGTTATCAGCCTGACGCACGGCGGCAATATACGCTTTCCTCCGGCGGCTATGCGCTCGCGCCCGCCGATTACGCCACTATCTACAACATCACTCCGCTGTACCAGGCTTCCATCACTGGGACGGGAACAACTATCGCAGTGGTGGCTCGAACCAACATTAGGATGTCGGATGTGAACAGCTTCCGGAGCCTCTTCAGTCTGTCCAGCAATCCTCCGCAGATCGTTGTAAATGGCACGAATCCCGGCGATCTCGGAGGCGGAGACGAAGCGGAAGCGGTCTTGGATACATCGTGGTCCGGCGCCGTCGCGCCCGCGGCGACTGTGAAGCTGGTTATCTCGCAATCCACGAACACTACCGACGGCGTAGACCTTTCCGAGGCATACATCATCGACAACAACGCAGGCGACGTGATGACAGAAAGTTACGGCGATTGCGAAGCCAACTACACGCAAGCCGAAGCGAACTATTATTCATCGCTTGCGGAGCAGGCCGCTGCGCAAGGAATTACGTACACGGTCGCGGCGGGAGATTCCGGAGCGGAAGGCTGCGATGACCCCAATTCGGAGACGACCGCGAACGGGCCGCTATCGGTGAACATTCTTGCCGCTACGCCTTACACAGTTGCTGTGGGGGGCACCGAGTTCAATGAGAACGGGAATTACGCCGCTTATTGGAACCCGCAAAACAACTCTGCCTTAAGTTCGGCGATCTCTTACATCCCCGAGAATGCGTGGAATGAGAGCTGCACTGCCGCCCAATGTGGAGCTTCAAATGCCGGCATTTGGGCCGGTTCCGGGGGCGCCAGCGTGTTCGTCGCAAAGCCGCCGTGGCAGGCTGGAGTTCCGGGAATTCCGAACGATGGAGCGCGTGACGTTCCGGACGTTTCCTTCACCTCAGCGGGTCACGATTTTTATTTGATCTGCCTTGACAATTCCTGTACGCCGAATCGTCGCGGGCGTATGTCGTTCTCGGGCGTCAGCGGTACGTCGGCGGCCACCCCCTCCTTTGCCGGCGTTATGGCGCTGATCGTGCAAAAGACTGGATCCCGGCAAGGACAAGCAGATTACGTGCTGTACTCGCTTGCCGCGGCTGAAAATCTTTCTCAATGCAACGCGTCCAACACCGCAGGGCTGCCGGCGGGTAGCTGCATCTTCAATGATGTGACTGTAGGGAATAATGCCGTTCCGGGCGAATCCGGTTACGGAACGGCGACCGCTTCCTACCAGACTGGCCTCGGTTACGATTTGGCAACGGGTCTCGGCTCGGTCAATGTGACTAACCTTGTGAATCAGTGGAATGCTCGATCCACGTATTCCATCAATGGACAAATTACAGCAGGAAACGCAGGGATTTCCGGCGTGACGGTGTCTCTGAACAACGGAAGTCAAACCACCCAGACTGACGCAAGCGGACTCTTCTCCTTCACGAATCTTACGCCCGGCGGTAGCTACACCGTCACGCCTGTATCCTCGGGCGCCAGCTTTGCTCCGCCCAGTTCTTCCTTCCCGAGTCTGAGCGGTAATCAAACCATCAGCTTCACGGTCACGGAGCCCACCTATTCCATTGGCGGGCAAATCACGCTGAATGGTACGGCGCTCTCCGGGGTGACTGTATTTTTGAACAACAGTCAGAGCACGCAAACTGACACAAACGGAAATTACTCGTTCAACGTGACGGGCGGTGCGAGCTACACGGTCGCGCCGATATCGCAGAGCTATAGTTTTCTTCCGGTGAACGCTACGTTCCCGAGTCTGAGCAGTAATCAAACAGGAGCAAATTTCAGTGCCACGGCTCTTCCGCCGCCCTCCGCGATACGTTTCGTGCCAGTGACTCCATGCCGCATCGCGGATACCCGGAACGCGAGTGGGCCCTTCGGAGGTCCGTTTCTGTTCGCGCAGGCGTCTCGTGATTTCGTGATACCGAACAGCACCTGTGGAATTCCGCCCACAGCGCAGGCCTACTCACTGAATGTGACGGTGGTTCCCAGGGGTGCGTTGGGATACCTGACAGTCTGGCCGAGTGGCGAGGCGCAGCCCATCGTTTCGACGTTGAACTCTGCCGATGGCCGGACTAAGGCGAATGCTGCCATTGTGCCGGCCGGCGCGAACGGGGCAATTAGCGTATTCGCGACGAACGCCGCCGATCTGGTGTTGGACATCAACGGATATTTTGTGTCGGCAACAAACAGCGCCAGTCTTGCCTTTTATCCTCTGACACCTTGTCGAATCGCAGATACTCGCAGCGGAACGGGGCTTTTCGGATCTCCGTCCTTATCCGGTCGGGAAGATCGTACGTTCCCCATCACTTCGAGCTCCTGCAATGTGCCCTCGACCGCGCAGGCGTATTCGCTGAATTTTACAGTGATACCGGTAGGCGCACTAGGCTATCTGACCACTTGGCCCACAGGCCAGAGCCAGCCTCTTGTCTCAACCTTGAATGCACCAACGGGAGTCGTCACTGCGAATGCAGCGATCGTTCCGGCGGGGAGCAATGGATCGATTGACGTGTTGGCGACCAGCGCTACAGATTTGGTCATCGATATCAATGGCTATTTCGCTCCGCCTGGAACGGGTGGTTTGTCGCTGTATAATCTGCAGTCGTGTCGCGTGTTGGACACGCGGAATTCGGCGGGCGCGCAGCCATTCAGTGGAACGCTGCCCGTCAATGTGACTAGCAGTCCCTGCGGCGTACCAGCGGGCGCCCAGGCTTACCTGTTCAACGCTACGGTTGTTCCGGCAGGTCCGCTCGGTTACCTAAGCCTCTGGGCGACCGGCGCGGCACAACCATTGGTTTCGACGCTGAATGCGCTGGACGGAAGTGTCAGCTCGAATATGGCGATTGTCCTTACTTCGAACGGCTCGATCGACGCTTTCGCCTCGAATCCCACCTACCTGGTGCTGGACATCTTCGGCTATTTCGCTCCGTAATCACAGGCGATAAGACTGATAGAGAACCTAACTCGGGATAGCCACAAATATCCTGGGGCTGTCCCGTGTAATGCGAAGATTTATTGTTCCTTTATTGGTCTTTGTTGCTTTTGTCGCTGTCCAGGCACAGACTCGCGTCACGAGGCGCATCGACGAAGCCGATCTACAAGCGCTGAGGCATAATACTCATCCGCTCGCTCGCCCGGAGTTCGACCGCGGTGCGGCCCCTGCCAGTCTGCCCATGGAGCGCATGCAACTGGTTCTGACGCGTAGCACGGAGCAAGAAGCCGCGCTCACAACGTTCTTAGACAAACAGCAGGACAAGTCATCCGCGCAATATCACCAGTGGCTAACGCCGCAGCAATTCGGGGAACAGTTTGGAGCCGCGGAGCAGGATATTCAAACCGTGACCTCATGGCTTCAGGCGAACGGATCCTGGCGACATCGGCGGCGGAGATGAAGCCGAAGCGGTGTTGGATGCGTCCTGGTCTGGGGCCATCGCGCCCGAAGCAATTGTGGACCTGGTGATCTCGCAATCGACGAACACAACAGACGGGGTCGATCTTTCCGAGGAATACATCATCGATAACAACGCGGCAGACGTGATGACGGAAAGCTACGGCGACTGCGAAGCGAACTACACCGCGGCCGAAGCGAGCTATTATTCATCGCTCGCCGAGCAGGCCGCTGCGCAAGGAATTACTTACACGGTCGCGGCGGGGGACTCTGGAGCGGAGGGCTGCGATGATCCAAATTCGGACACGACGGCGAGCGGCGCGCTGTCGGTGAACATTCTTGCCTCTACACCGTACAACGTTGCTGTGGGAGGGACTGAATTCAACGAGAACGGAAATTACGCCGCTTACTGGAACTCGCAAAATAACGGCATTTTAGGTTCGGCGATCTCATACATTCCCGAGGACGCATGGAACGAGAGTTGCACTGTTGCGCAATGTGGATCTGCCAATGCTGGCATTTGGGCCGGTTCGGGCGGGGCGAGCACGTTCTTCGCGAAGCCATCATGGCAATCGGGAGTGCCGGGAATTCCGAACGATGGAGCGCGCGATGTTCCGGACGTGTCCTTGACGTCGGCGGGTCACGATTTTTACTTGATCTGCCTGGACGGTTCGTGCGCGCCGGATCCCCGGGGACGCTTCTCGTTCGCCGGAGTCAGCGGAACTTCGGCGGCCACGCCTGCTTTTGCAGGCGTCATGGCGCTGATTGTGGAAAAGACTGGATCCCGGCAAGGACAGGCGGCTTATGTGCTGTACTCGCTTGCCGCGGTGGAAAATCTCTCTCAATGCAACGCGTCCAATACCGCAGGTCTGCCCGCAAGCAGCTGCATCTTTAATGATGTAACCGTCGGGAACAACGCCGTTCCGGGCGAATCCGGTTACGGAACCACCACCGCCGCGTATCAGGCCGGTACCGGGTACGATTTAGCCACCGGTCTTGGCTCCGTAAACGTGACTAATCTTGTGAATCAGTGGAATTCGTTACCCAGGTATTCCATTCGCGGGCACGTCACTGTGAACGGCGGCGCGCTGTATGGCATCACGGTCTCTCTGAACAACGGAAATCAAATCAGGGTGACCGACGAAAACGGGCTCTTTTCGTTCTACAGTCTGACGGCTGGCGGGACGTACTCGCTCACGCCCGTATCTCAGGGCTACAGCTTCGCCCCACCCAGTTATTCATTCGCTAGCCTGAGCGCGAATCAAACCTCAAATTTCATGGCCACAGAGCTCACATATTCCATTGCCGGGCAGATCGCGTTCAATGGTGCAGGGCTCCCCGGCGTGAGTATATTTTCGAGCAACGGTCAGACTGCACAAACTGACGCGAATGGGAATTACTCCTTCAGCGGTGTGATGGGGGGCGCCAGCTACACGATCACGCCAATTTCTCAGAGCTACACGTTTCTTCCTGCGAACGCTGCGGTGTCGAGCCTGGGTAGTAATCAAACCGGGGTAAATTTCAGTGCCACGGCTCTACCACCGCCCTCCGCGATACGTTTCGTGCCAGTGACTCCGTGCCGCATTGCGGATACGCGGAATGCGACTGGACCCTTCGGAGGTCCGTATCTGGTCGGGCAGATGTCTCGTGATTTCGGCATACCGAATAGTGCCTGTGGGATCCCCTTCACAGCGCAAGCCTACTCACTCAATGTGACAGTGGTTCCCAGGGGTCCTTTGGGATATCTGACGGTATGGCCGAGTGGCGAGGGGCAGCCGGCCGTTTCGACGCTGAACTCTTCCGATGGCCGGACCAAGGCGAACGCTGCTATTGTGCCGGCGGGCGCAAACGGGGCAATTAGCGTATTCGCTACGAACGCGACCAACCTGGTGCTGGACATCGATGGGTATTTCGTGTCATCAACAAACAGCGCGGCTCTAGCCTTTTATCCTCTGACTCCGTGTCGAATCGCAGATACTCGCAGCGGAACAGGGTTTTTCGGATCTCCGTCCTTATCTGGCGGGGAAGATCGCACGTTCCCCATTACGTCGAGCTCCTGCAATGTGCCCTCGACCGCGCAAGCGTATTCGCTGAATTTTACAGTCATACCGGTAGGCGCGCTAGGCTATCTGACCACTTGGCCCACAGGCCAGAGCCAGCCTCTTGTCTCAACCTTGAATGCACCAACGGGAGTCGTCACTGCGAATGCAGCGATCGTTCCGGCGGGGAGCAATGGATCGATTGACGTGTTGGCGACCAGCGCTACAGACTTGGTCATCGATATCAACGGCTATTTCGCTCCGCCTGGAACGGGTGGTTTGTCGCTGTACAATCTGCAGCCATGTCGCGTCCTGGACACGCGGAATTCGGCGGGCGCGCAGCGATTCAGTGGAACGCTGCCCGTCAATGTGACTGGCAGTCCCTGCGGCGTACCAGCGGGCGCCCAGGCTTACTTGTTCAACGCCACGGTTGTTCCGGCAGGTTCGCTCGGTTATCTAAGCCTCTGGGCGAACGGCGCGGCACAACCATTGGTTTCGACGCTGAATGCGCTGGACGGAAGTGTCAGCTCGAATATGGCGATTGTCCTTACTTCGAACGGCTCGATCGACGCTTTCGCCTCGAATTCCACCTACCTGGTGCTGGACATCTTCGGCTATTTCGCCCCGTAATCACAGGCGATTGATCAGGCTGGCGACATAACCTGCGCCGAAGCCGTTATCGATATTCACGACGGTCACGTTGCTGGCGCAACTGTTCAGCATGCCCAACAGCGCGGCCAATCCATGAAAGCTCGCGCCATAACCAACGCTCGTGGGAACTGCGATAACCGGACACGACACAAGGCCACCCACCACGCTCGGGAGGGCGCCTTCCATTCCAGCGCAGACAATGGCAACGCGCGCGTCGATCAAGCGGTCGCGTTGATGAAGGATGCGGTGAATGCCTGCTACGCCGACGTCGCAAATCGCTTCGACATGGTTACCCATCACCTCGGCAGTCAGTTGAGCTTCCTCTAGAACCGGCAGGTCGCTGGTGCCCGCGCAGATCGCCACGATTTTGCCTTTGCCGTGAATGGCGCGATCGCGCCAGACGCGGACCACGCCCGATGCCGCGAAATATTCGGTTTCGGGCGCGAGCGCGGCTACCCGCGCGGCCATTTCTTCCGTTGCCCGGGTCAATAAGAGATTGCTCGACTTGGCGAGGAGCGCCGAGGCAATACCGGCCACCTGATCCGGGTCTTTCCCCTGTCCCAAAATGACTTCCGGCATTCCGTGGCGCATAGCGCGATGGTGATCGACTTTTGCAAATCCCAAATCCTCGAAGGGGAGATGGCGTAGACTCTGCAGCGCCTCATCGACACTGGTCTCGCCCGTGCTGACTTGCTGCAGAAGATCCTGAAGGTTCTGAGGCGGCGGCATCCCATAGAATGGTATCGTCCCTGGGATTATGACTCGCTTCTGGACACGTCTGCGGCTGACGCTTGACATGATCAAGTTCGAGCATTCGGTATTCGCGCTGCCGTTTGCCTTGACGGGCGCGCTGCTCGCCTGGCGCGACAGCGGATTCCACATCGCCGGTTTGGGGTGGCGATTCACTTGGATCGTTGTGGCTATGGTTTCGGCGCGATCGGCCGCTATGGCGTTCAATCGGATTCTGGACGCCGATCTCGACGCGCGCAATCGCCGCACTGCGGGACGTCATTTGCCGACCGGACTTCTCTCCCGGCAATTTGCCTGGGGGTTCACGCTGATTTCATGCCTGGTGTTTCTGTGGGCGGCGCGCCAGCTCGGATTTTTGTGTTTCTGTTTGGCGCCCATCGCGCTGGCAATACTGTTTTTCTATTCCTTTTCCAAGCGCTTCACGCTGTTTTCTCACCTGATTTTGGGCTTCTGTCTGGGTATAGCTCCCGCGGCGGCATGGATTGCTATGCGCGGCACGCTGGATGTGCGCATACTTTGGCTGACCGCGGCGGTGATGTTCTGGACCGCCGGCTTCGATGTCATCTACGCCTGCCAGGATTTCGAGTTCGACTGCCGGGAAGGCTTGTGCAGCGTCCCCAGACGTTTCGGTTTAAGCGGATCTTTACGGATCGCACGTCTGCTACATGTGGCCATGATCGCCAGTCTGATCGCGCTTGTATTCTCGTTCCATTTGGGAGCTTTGAGCTTTGCCGGTATAGGGGCTGTGCTTACGCTGTTGATCTACGAGCACGGACTGGTGAAGCCGCACGATTTCTCGCGCGTGAATGCCGCTTTCTTTACTGTAAACGGCTACGTGAGTATTCTCTTCTTCACATTTTGGGCGGCTGATATTTTGCTGCACCGGAGTTATCTCTAGTCACATGGAAGACCGATGGCTGAAACCGATTCTGGAGAAAGTGGAAGCGGGCGAACGCCTGAGCTACGAAGACGGAGTCGCGATGTTCCGCACGTCGGACATTCTGCCGCTTGGGTATATGGCCAACCTAGTGCGCGAGCGAATGCATGGAGACATTACTTATTTCAACGTGAACCGGCACATAAATCCCACGGATGTATGCGTGGCGAGTTGCCGGCTTTGCGCCTTCGGAAAAAAAGCGAAGGATCCTCACGCCTATACCATGTCCTTGGAGCAGGTGTGGGAAGTTGCGGGCAAAGGCTACGCCGAGGCTGTGACCGAGTTTCACATTGTGGGCGGCCTGCACCCGGAGCTGACCCTCGACTGGTTCTGCGAGATGATCGCGGGCTTGAAGGAACGGTATCCCGCAGTACACCTGAAAGCTTTCACTATGGTGGAGGTTGCTTATCTCGCCAAACGGGCGAGAATTTCGATTCGCGAGACACTCGAGCGGCTGAAGAGCGCTGGAATCGATTCAATGCCGGGCGGCGGAGCGGAGGTGTTTTCAGAGCGCGTTCGGCGTATTATCTGCGATCACAAGATCGATGGCCAGCAATGGATCGAGACTGCGCGCATTGCGCATCAAATCGGATTGAAGAGCAACTGCACCATGCTATACGGCCATTTGGAGACGGCGGAAGATCTCTCCGACCACTTGGTTCGCTTACGGGCTTTGCAGGATGAGACCAACGGATTCGTGACGTTTATTCCTTTAGCGTTTCATCCGGATAATACGGCGTTGGCGCATTTGCCGAAAACCACGGGGTTCAACGATCTGAAACAAATCGCAATTTCGCGGTTAATGTTGGACAACATTCCGCACATCAAGGCTTACTGGATCATGATGACGCCGAGCATCGCGCAGATCGCGCAGCGCTTCGGCGCAAACGACATCGATGGAACCGTGGTGGAAGAAAAGATCTATCATGACGCGGGCGCGACGACAGCTCAGCATCTGAGGCGACAAGACCTGCTCCGGTTAATTCGCGAGGCTGGGCGCGAAGCAATCGAGCGCGATACGTCGTACCGTCCGGTTACCCGGAGTGAGTCCGCCTTTACGGTGCTTGTGTAGAGGATTCCGCAGCCGTTACGCGCAAACGGAGGGCCGCGATGAGCTTGCCAAATAACGTAGTCTTCCGGGCAGCTTTTTCGGATTCGGTGGGTGAGGCGCCCTGTCCCGCAAGACAGGTCTTCAGGTAAGTCTCGGGCAGGTACGATGCTCCCTCACTCGACATCGAAGCCAGCCATTGTTTTCCGGCATCGTCAACAGCCTTGAGACCCCGCAAATCCAAAAGAAGCTTTCGATTCGCGAGCGTGGTCTTGGCCGTGCGCCAGCAGCCGCTAAGCTCGCATACTTCCGGTTCGGTCAATTCGCCGAACAACTGAAGCCGGAAAGCTTCCGTAGTGTCATGAATGTAATATTTAAACGATGACGACCGGCTGGGCGTCTTCGGCGGTGGAGCAGTTGCCGGCTTCGCGGGCAACAAGCTGAGGGTCGATCTGATGATCTTCGCCTCGCTGAGAGGCGCGGGCTCATCCACATTTTCCGATTTGTGGCTTATGTGTTCCACGATACCACTACGTTTGATTCTAGGCATGCAACCTGAGTTCCACGTTTCTGAATCCGGCGGCAAGTTTCCTCATCGACTCAATAGGAGCACTCGCGAAGACTTTCGCTAGACCTTGGGAAGGGCTTGTCAAGAGGAGTAAACACAGCTGGAACCAACAAGTTGCCAATCCACGGTAACCCCGGCGTGGAGATCACGTCCTTAAGAGAAGCGTTAACGACGAACTTGTCTCGCCGTTCTCTTAGGCTAGGTTGTCGAAGCGACTCTTCAGGATAAATGTTTCAATGACCGTTAGCCTAAGCGTTAAGAAAGCGCCTGTACTTCTTATCTTGCTCGCGTTGGTCATTGCCATTCGGCCTAGGATGGTGGTGGGCCAAACGCCGGCGGAAACATCCCAAGGGAATCCTGCTGTACAAAATTCCCAGAGCTCGCAAAAGGATCAACCAGCCCAGCCTGGTCAGTTGCCACCGAAGGAACAACCGGGTGTTAAGGCGCCGGGCAAAACCGCGCAGGGAGAAGACAAGAGGATTTTTGGCGTGCTGCCGAATTATCGAACTGCGGAGAAAAGTGCAGAGGTCAAGCCGCTTACTTCCAAGCAGAAGCTAAGAATCGCTGTAAAGGATTCCTTCGATTACCCCTTGGTCATCCTGAGCGCGGCCTACGCCGGACTATACCAGCTAGAGAACAACCATCCGGAGTTTGGCCAGGGAACCAAAGGCTATTTGGATAGATTGGGTACGTCTTACTCCGATCAGGTAGTCGGAAACATGATGACCGAAGGATTCATGCCAATCTTGCTGCATGAAGATCCAAGATACTTTCGTCAAGCTGTAGGGACCAAAAAGAGCCGTACGAGTTATGCGCTCACCCGTATTTTCGTGACCCGGACTGATACAGGCCGAAAGTCGTTCAACTACGCGGAAGTTTTGGGCAATGGAGTCGCCGCGGGAATCGGACTATCGTACTATCCGGATAACCGCGACGTGCGCGATTATATGCAGAACTGGGGCATACAGTTGGCGACGGACGCGACGTCTCAGGTGCTGAAAGAGTTTTGGCCCGATGTCAAGCGCTGGTGGTATGTGCGGCATCATCCGGAAGAACAGGCTAGCCAATAAAATGGCAATGCGGACCTTGTAGATTGGGGCGTGAGCCTCATGTCCTCGACCGTGAACGGCCGCCTTCATAACGCCTGATCGCCGGGGCGAGTTTCGTTGAAATTGCGCCCAAAATAGCCAGAACTCTTACCCCGCGACCTGGGTTACCATCATGAGGATCTATGCGTTTCAGACCATTGTCCATCGTGGCAGCGCTGTTTCTGCCAGTTCTTTGCTTCTCTCAGACGCAGGCTCCAGTGTTGTCGACCCGTGCCGCCAACCGAATTCTGGAGCAAGCTACCTGGGGTCCGAACCCTGCGGACACCACCGCCTTACAGACGGAAGGCTTCGAAACGTGGTTTGCGCAACAGGTCGCGGCGCCTGTTTCCACGTATCCGGACCAGCCGCTGTATAACTCGGCCGGCAAGACGAACACGAATGTGGCGCCCGTCCAGGTACTCTTTTTTCAAAACGCGCTGAATGCACCCGATCAGCTTCGTCAACGAGTCGCATTTGCGCTTAGCGAAATCTGGGTGGTCTCAAACCTAGAGGTCGCGAATGCGTCGGCGTTCCCACCACTCCTCAGAACCTTTCAGAACGATGCCTTGGGTAATTACGAAGCGCTGATGAGCGACGTCACCTTGAACCCGGCGATGGGGCGCTACCTGAACATGGTGAACAACGACAAGGGCAACCCCACCACAGGTACCTCCCCTAATGAGAATTATTCGCGCGAGCTGATGCAGTTGTTCACACTGGGACTTACTCAACTCAATCCCGATGGAACGGCTGTTGTCGATAGCAACGGAAATCCCGTCCCCACCTACACACAGGCCGATGTCACTAACTTGTCGAGAGCCTTTACCGGCTGGACGTACCCGCCGTTGCCCGGATTTACCACGAGGGGCCACAACCGGACTTACTACATAGGACCCATGGCACCTCTGGAATCCGAACACGATGTCACTGCTAAGGAGATTTTGGGCGTCAACTTTCCCGCGGGCAGAACGGCGGAGCAGGACCTCGACGAGGCTCTGCACACCATCTTCATGCAATCGAGTCTTCCGCCTTTCGTTTCTCAGCAATTGATCGAGCATCTGGTCAGCAGCAATCCGACTCCTGCCTACATTAAGCGAGTAGCCACGGTTTTTGAGGATAACGGCGCTGGGGTCCGTGGCGACCTGAAGGCGGTTGTGCATGCCATTTTGAGCGATCCAGAAGCGCGCGGCGCAGACGTTTCCGATTCGGCAAATCTGCCTACTTTCGGCCATATGCGCGAGCCGGTGCTCTTCATGGCCAATCTGCTACGGGGCTTGAATGGCACCGTCTCCGATACCAGCACGGTGGCGGGCGCCGCTGCGAACTTAGGCCAGCAACTCTTCTATGCTCCTAGCGTGTTCAGTTACTTTTCGCCGCAATACAGGACAAGCGCCGGAATTCTCGGTCCGGAGTTTCAAATCTACTCTACTCAAACCGCTGCCAATCGAGCTGACACGGTGTATTCCGCAATTTACGGCGGGCAGCTCGATGCAGGAACCAAGTTCAATATCGCTCCATTTACTGCGGTTGGATCGAACTCTGCCGCGCTGATCGATCTGATCGACACCACCTTCTTTCATCAGGACATGTCTGCCAATCTTCGAAGCGCGATCGGTCAAGCCTTGGCGCCATTGACCCTCGCGTCAGACAAGGCAAAGGCCGCTCTCTATGTCGCCCTCACATCGGGCGAGTATCAGATCATTCACTAGAAGCTGCGGGAAACCGGGAAAGGTTAAAAAAATGTTTTCACGTCGTGGATTTATCAAGATCGGAGCTGCCTCCGTCGGCTCGCTCGCACTCAGACCCTTCGGGCTTATACCAACGCTCGCGCAATCGAGCTCGCCCGAATATCGGGCCTTGGTCTGCATCTTCCTCTTTGGAGGAAACGATTCCAACAACATGGTGGTGCCTGTCGATGCAGCGAACTATAAAGCCTATTCTTCGCTTCGCGGCAGTTTAGCGTTGTCGACGTCTGATCTCACCGGCACGGTTTACGCCAAGACCGGCAACGTGCCGTACGCCTTCCACTCGGATCTTTCGGAGATCGCGTCTATGTTTTCCACCAAGGAGCTGGCGGTGGTCGCGAACGTCGGAAGTCTCGTACAGCCCACCACTCGAGCGCAATACCAGGCGCAGACGGCGCCCGTTCCGGTAAATCTGTTCTCGCATTCCGATCAACAAATTCAGTGGCAAACGTCCATACCCACGGGGCACAGCCCTACCGGATGGGCCGGCCGCGCCGCGGATCTTGTTGCCTCCCAAAACACGTCGAGCTTCCCAACCTTCCTCTCAGTCGCCGGCAACAGTCTTATGGGAAACGGAGCCGATACTCAACCTGTCGCGATCAGCCCGGGCAAGTCGCTCGATTTGACAGGCTTCAATAGCACGCCGGCGTCCTTGGCTCGGCGAGCCGCCCTTGAAAATCTCCTCACGTTTGACAATGGGGTGAAGCTGGTGCAAGCTGCCAATGGCGTCATGGCCAACAGCATCGCGGATGCGAATGCCCTGGATGCCGCGCTGGGCAAGGTCCCTGCTCTGAAAACAACGTTTCCGAATACCAGCCTGGGCGCGCAGCTACAACAAGTAGCGCAGATTATCCAGGTACGTGACGGTCTCGGGATGCGCCGCCAGATCTTTTTTGCGTCGCTGGGGGGTTTCGACACACACACCATTGAGATCGAAACGCACAAAAAGCTTTACCCGCAGCTCAGCCAAGCTCTTGCCGCGTTCAACAGCGCGATCGAGGAATTGGGCGTGGAGAACGACGTTACCACGTTCACCGAATCCGATTTCAGCCGTACCTTTCAGCCCACCACCGGCGATGGCAGCGATCACGCCTGGGGGAGCCATCACCTCGTCATGGGTGGCGCGGTGCAGGGCGGCGACATCTACGGCGCGTTCCCCACCTTCGAATTAGGTGGACCAAACGATACCGATACGCGTGGGCGTTGGATCCCGACCACCGCCATTGACCAATATGGCGCGACGCTCTGCTCCTGGTTCGGTATCGCCGATTCGAATTTAAGTACCGTCTTCCCGAACTTCGCCAACTTCGGGTCGAAGAAGCTGACCTTTTTAGGCTAATCGTACAGAAGGACCGAAGGAGACAATAACTTGAAGCCATTTCTGATTGCCGTTGCCTTGACCGGGTGTCTGTATCTGAGCACGCCAGCACACGCTGCCACCATCATCGATTTCGAAGCTCAAGGTGTGGGTGCGCCAAGCAGTTTTACCGGGCATACGAACTCGCCTCTCATCATCGGAATCGCAACGCTTTACGGGAGGACAGCTCCTGCGCAATGAACCCGCGAGCGTAGACACTACGGCGGTCTATGCGACTACCAACGGTCTGGGCGGACCTCCCTATAGCGACCCTCTTACGATCGCGTTCTCGCAACCGGTGAGTGGATTCAGTATCGTCGTTACAAATGAGATCCCGGATACGTACATCGTCAGCGACAACAGAGGAGGCTCGGTAAGCCTGCCCCTGAACGGAAACACGAGCCAAACCTTTACTCTTGCTGATTCCGGCATCAGTAGCGTTACTGTTGCGTCTAGCCGCCACCGTCCTGTGGGATTTTGCTATCGATAATGTTACGTTTTCGCCCTTGACGTGCTCCGTGCCGGAACCCGCAACATATCTTCCCTGTCGCGAGTGCCTTAATGTTTGCGCTGCTGTGGCTTCGAGCAGTTGCAGTTAAGGGCGAGCGTAAATAATATGGCCGCTTCGAATCGTGTATCGAACACGAGTAAATGAGCTGATATCGCTAACTGGATCGCCTTCAACAACCGTCAGGTCTGCCTTCATACCTGGGACAACTTGACCACGTTCGTTTGCGAGGCCGAATCTGAGCGCCGGGTTCTCCGTCAGCATCCGCAGAATTTGATGCGCATTCAGGCCGGCTTTCGCGAGCTGGCGAAATTCTTCAGTTACATCGTAATCGGTCAAATAAGCCGGTATCGGTGCCGAACAGTAACTGTCCGCCTAAGGATTCGAAGCGATGGACGATGTCACGGATCTGTGCGATGGTGTCCTCGCCACTGAAGAGTTTAAGGGTAGGGATCATGGCCATGTGATGGTCGAGGAGTCTTCGAATAAGGGCATCATCTACTCCGCGGGTGTCGTTGGGAGCGTGAGCCAGAACATCCACGCCGCTATCGATTGCAACCTGCACGCCCGCGAGGTTGGAGGGGTGGGCGAAAACAAGCTGATGATATTCGTGTGCCACCTCGGCCGCGGCTTTTGCTATAGGTTCGGGCATTGGCAACACTTTGCCGCGCGATACCCAGGAGCCGGTAAATAGCTTTAGAAGATCGGCGCCGTCGCGTATGTTTGCTGCTTCCATTGCAGCCGCTTCTCTTGCATCATTCGGAGGTTTGATTTGGCTCAGAATCGCGGCCGGCAAACTATCTTTGACGTAATAGGGAATGCCATTGGGCGGGTAGAGCGGCGTTCCCGCAGTGAAAATTTGAGGTCCTGGGATCTCGCCGGATTCGATGCGGCTTCGAATTTCGAGTGTATTGCGGAGCATTGATGCGGTATCAACAACAGTGGTGAAACCGGAGTGGGTCAACATGGATTGGAGATTCCGGGACAGCTGCTGAGCTGGTTGCGCCGCCGCATTGTTCCACTTGGGCTCTGTGAAGTGAACGTGGCAGTTCCAGAAGCCAGCCATAACCGTACATCTGTTGCAGTGAATTACTTCAGCGCTGCGCGGAACGTCCACGTGAGTTCCGACGGCAACGATCCGGCCTGAATCGATCAAAATGGTCGCGTGAGGTAATGGTTTGGACGTCGACGAAGGATATACTTGAACGTCTATAATAGCCAGCGATTTGCTGGCGGCCGTTAGTGTCCAGCCGCAGAGAAGAGACAGCGCCAGTACGCGCAGCGAACGACCAGACATGAAATTACAGGTTAGCGGAGCTCATGCTGCGCTAAGGTGAACGCGTGGGCCTTACTGGTTTTGCTTTTCTGTTGGTCATCCGTTTTCGCGTTGTTTTCGGCTCAACCCCTTAGTTTGCCGGGATATGACCAGGAATATCGGCCGCAGTACCATTTTTCTCCGCGCGAGCACTGGACCAACGATCCGAACGGCCTGGTTTACTTCGAGGGCGAGTATCACTTATTCTTCCAATACAACCCGTTTGGCGATGAATGGGGGCACATGAGCTGGGGACATGCGATCAGCCGGGATCTTTTACATTGGAAACAGTTGCCGGTTGCGTTGCCCGAGCAGAACGGGACCATGATTTTCACAGGCAGCACCGTGATCGATCGACGCAATTCGAGCGGCTTTTGCACGGCAGGAAAGCCGTGCCTTGTGGCGGTGTATACCGGGCACACTCCTGCGAGCGGTTCGCAACCCGCCTTGCAGACCCAGAATCTCGCATACAGCAACGATCGAGGGCGAACTTGGACGAAGTATCGCGGCAATCCAGTTTTGAATCTGAACTTGCCGGACTTTCGCGATCCTAAGGTGTTTTGGTCGGGCGAAAGCAATCAATGGGTGATGGTAGTCTCGCTGCCAAACGATCACAAAGTGCGGCTGTACGGCTCACCGGATCTGAAGCGGTGGCGGAGACTGAGCGAATTCGGTCCGGCGGGTGCAATAGGCGGCCAGTGGGAGTGCCCCGAGCTCTTCCAACTGCCTGTGGAGGGGAACACCGCCGAATCGCGATGGGTTCTGAAGGTGGGGCTCAATCCCGGTGGGCCGCAAGGCGGGTCGGGCGAGCAGTACTTTATTGGCCATTTTGACGGCGCGCGATTCACAAACGAGAATCCGGCATCGCTGACGCTTTGGACCGATTACGGTAAGGATTGTTATTGCGCCCTGACGTTCAATGGGCTGCCTGCAAATGAGAAACCTTTGATGATCGGCTGGATGGATAACTGGCAATACGCTCGATCGCTGCCGACGAGCCCCTGGCGCGGTCAAATGACGATCCCGCGCAGGTTATCGCTGCGAAGAACAGCGCAGGGTATCAGGCTTTTCCAGCAGGCAGCCGACGAGCTTCAGCGATTGCGCGACCAGCCTTCGGATATTGCGGATAAAACTATGGAGCAGGTTAACCGAGCGCTGGCAACGTCCGGCTCTCGAAAGAGTCACACGTTCGAACTGAAATCGACAATTTCGCTGGGATCGGCGCAGGAGGCAGGATGGAAGTTACTCGGGGATGATGGGAGCTCGACCAGGATCGGCTACGACCGGAGGGCGAAGACAGTATTCGTCGACCGGAGGCATTCGGGGCTGGTCGGATTTAGCAAGGATTTTCCGGCGCGAACGGAAGCCCCCTTATTGCTATCGGGAGACATACTGCGTCTGGACGTTTTTGTCGATAAGTGTTCAATGGAGGTGTTCGCCGATGGAGGACGGGTGACCATTACCGATCTAGTGTTTCCAAAGGCGAATGCCTATGGCATGGAAGTTTACGCTGTCGGTGGCAAGCTGGGATTGGTAACTGAAAGTCTTGCCGACATCCGGTCAATTCATGCCAAACACGACTCTGCGGCGCGTTGATAAGAGCAGATGCTAGCTCGAATCATTTTCTTGATCACCCTACTCTATGCGGTGTATGTGATCGTCATCTATCCTCTTTTCGTAGGATGGCTGTCGCGTGTACGAGCTCGGCCGATATTGCGGCGGCCTTATACGCCGACCGCATCGATTATCATCGCGACTTACAATGGCGCGGCTTTTCTCAAAGACAAGCTTGAGTCTATTTTCGCGCTTGATTATCCAGAGCACCTACTCGAAGTGATCGTCGTGAGCGACGGGTCTACAGACAACACCAAAGAGATTGCTGAATCGTACGGTCGTAGGCTCGTATTTATCGATTCGGCGAGGATGGGGAAGGCCGCGGCTCTGAATCAAGGGATGGAGATCGCGCAAGGCGAAATGTTTGTATTCAGCGATGTGCGGCAGCGGTTAGCGCCCGATAGCTTGCGCGTGCTGATGGAGAATTTTCCGGACCCGCAGGTTGGGGCGGTCTCAGCGGAGCTGCAAATCAAACCTGGATCTTCGAACCAAGAGGCAGATATCGGAGCTTATTGGATGTATGAGCGGTGGATCCGGGTAAAGCTGAGTGCGATCGATTCGATATTCGGCGCCAGCGGATCGTACTACGCCATTCGGCGTGAACTCGCTATACCCATTCCCGCCAATACGCTGCTCGACGATGTGTACCTTCCACTGAACGCGTTTTTTAAGGGTTATCGCCTGATCGTCGACGCAAGAGCTAAGATGTACGACTACCCAACGAACCTCGCGACGGAATTCGGGAGGAAGGTGAGGACGCTGGCGGGCAATTACCAGATTTTGCGACATTACCCGCAGCTACTTAGTTTGCGAAATCGGCTATTATTCCACTTTCTCTCGTATAAGTTTGCCCGGTTACTGCTTCCATTCGCGCTGTTGGCTTGCGCGGTATCGAGCCTCTGGGCGGGCGGAAATCTGGCGGTTATCAGTGCGTGCGTTCAAGGTTGCCTTTTTCTGGCCGTGATCCTGGATTTCTGGACTCCGCCCGGCAACGCGCTTAAGCGGCTGACTTCGCCGATCAGAACCTTTTCGGTGATGATGCTGGCGACAATATGCGCGGTCTCCATCTGGTTCGTACCGCCGGAGCGTCTTTGGAAGACGACGCGAGTTGGAACGCGCGAGGAGGGGCCGCTCCCTCCAGTGGCGGTTCAGTAGTTCGGGATGCGCAGCATTGAGGAAATCACTTTTCGCGCGCGGCAGGAAACGTCCAACCTGTTTCTGTTGGCGCTTCAGCCGAAGTTCCCGGGTGCGATGCCTCTCAACCTGGCGCTGCCGGACGGGCAGGCTGTTGCAGCGGCATTGCGCGGGTCCGATTACGCCGATGCTGTCGAAGCTACGGCGCGCGAGGTGCTTGCGCATCGCTTCCCGCTGCTGGGCGTAACGGTCGAGACGGGTCCGGAGATACGATGGCGGCGCGATTATGCGCACGGCACCGAATCCGGAAGAGCGTATTTTCGCCGCATTCCTTACCTTGATTTCCTCGCGGTTGGCGATCACAAATTCATCTGGGAGTTGAACCGTCATCAGCATCTGGTTCTGCTCGCGCAGGCGTTCCTATTCACTGGGCGGAAAGAGTTCACGCGTGAAATTTTCGCGCAACTGGAAAGCTGGTGGGAACAAAATCCATTTCAGCGTGGCATTAACTGGGCGAGCGCGCTGGAGGTGGGCTTCCGATCTCTCTCGTGGACCTGGATCTACCACTTTCTAGCGATGGAAATGCCGGACGCGTTTCGGCGGCGATTTCTGACGGAACTCTATCGGCATGGGCGGCATCTAGCCGAGAACCTATCGGTCTACTTCTCTCCGAACACACACCTGTTAGGCGAGGCTGTCGCTCTGCACGCGCTCGGAAGTTTGTTCGGAGCGTTTCCAGGGTCAGGCGCTTGGAGGCAGCGCGGCGCGCAGATTGTGGAAGCGCAGCTCGACTTCCAGGTACGAGCGGACGGTTCCCATTTCGAGCAGTCGACGTACTATCACGTGTACGCGCTAGATCTTTTCTTGATGTTCTACGTGCTCGCCGGGCGGCCCGAAAAGTTTCGGTCCATGCTGGGGCGAATGGGCGAATATCTGTATTGGCTACTCGGCCCCACTGGGCGGATCGCATTTTTGGGCGACGACGATGGAGGGCGTATGTTCCACCCTTATGGCGAACGCGATCAGTTCGGCCGGGCGACGCTGACCACCTGTGGCATTCTCTTGGGACGCGAGGAGTGGATTGGGACAACCCGCGATGTGGCGGAGCAAGCCGCGTGGTGGATCGGCGGAGATGCGCTGCACCTGGCGCGCGAGCAACGATCGATAATCTCGGGTGCTCGAGTGTTCGCGGATAGCGGCGCGGCGTTTCTACAATCCGGCGATCTCTTCGTGCAAATGGATAGCGGTCCGTTTGGATACGGAGGGGCCGGTCACAGCCACTCGGACAGCCTGAGCGTCGTCGTGACACTCGCGGGGGAACGCGTGTTTATCGACCCAGGCACATATACGTATGCCAATGATCAGGAGCGGAATTGGTTCCGCAGCTCGGCGGCACATAATACGGTGCGGATTGACGGTCTGAATCAGGGAGAGATGGCGGCGCCGTTTCGGTGGACCTCGAAGCCCGAGGTGGTAATGAATGTGTGGAAGCCAGCGTCAGACGGAGGCCTTGTGGATGCTGTGTGCCGGTATAACGGCTTCACGCATCGGCGGCGCATTTTGCTCGAACCGGGGCGGCTGCTGGTTTTCGATGAACTCGATGGTCCGGGCGGCGAACACAGTTGCGAGCAGATCTGGCAACTTGGGCCGGCAGCTTCGAAAGTGGCACTCTCGTTTTCCGCGCCGGTGATCAGGGCGGAATCGAAATTCTCGCCGGCTTATGGTGTGAGGAGCCGAGGAACATCGATGATTGCTAGAGTGGCGGGACAGTTCCCGATGAGGGTGGCGATGTTGCTCGAAACTACTCCGGGCAGCGCTATCAGCATCGAAGAGGCCGAGCGGATTCTGACGGGTGCTCCTGCAGGAAAAGAGCCGGTCGACCGATAGAATTGAGGAGCTTAATTTCAATGTGGACGTATCGGATTTGACGATCACCTCTTCTCCTGACGACATTGCCGTTGTGGGGCTGGGATACGTGGGCTGCGTAACGGCGGCGTGTCTGAGCAGCTCTGGGGCATACGGTTACAGGTGTTGACCGGGACGAGCACAAAGTGGCGAGCGTCCTGGAAGGCCGGGCGCCATTCTATGAACCTGGGTTGGAGGACCTGGTGCGTCAGAACGTCTCGGCCGGACGATTGCGCGCTACTACTTCGCTTGCGGAGGCGATGGCGAACGCGGATATCGCTCTGATTTGTGTCGGCACGCCATCGGAAAAGAACGGCAATCTTGGGCTGGACCAGCTCAGACGGGTTGTCGGTGAAATCAAAGATGGCCTTGCATCGCGGCGCAAACCGCTGATTGTTGCTATCCGCAGCACTGTGTTTCCGGGTACTTGCGAAGAGGTGGTGATCAAGACGCTGGGGGACGGGGCCGCCGTGGTATCGAATCCGGAGTTTTTGCGCGAAGGCGTAGCTGTTAGGGATTTCATGGAACCTTCGCTAGTGGTGGTAGGCAGCGCAGATCGCAATGCTCGCGAGCGGTCGCCGCTGTATATGATCCGCTCGGAGTGCCAGCTTGCCTGGTCTCGCTCCGCACTGCGGAGATGATCAAGTACGCTTGCAACGCGTTTCATGCTCTGAAGATCGCGTTCGCCAACGAAGTGGGTGCTCTCAGCGCCAGTCTGGGAGTGGACGCGCAAGAAGTGATGAAAACGGTTTGCGAAGACGTGAAGCTGAATGCTTCGGCGGCCTATTTGAAACCTGGATTTGCGTTTGGCGGCTCATGCCTGCCGAAAGATTTGCGAGCTTTGGTGTACCGCGCGGGAAGGCTCGATTTGAATCTGCCGCTACTTGAATCTGTGCTGCCGAGTAATGATCATCATCTTTCGCGAGCGATATCGGCCGTACTGGATTTGCCGGCGAAGCGTATCGGCGTGATCGGCCTGGCGTTCAAGGAGAACACCGACGACTTGCGGGAAAGCCCGGTGGTGTCGATGCTCGAACAACTTATCGGAAAGGGCCGCGATGTGCGCGTATTCGACCCGCACATTCAGCTGGATGCGATCTATGGGAGCAATCGGAATTTCATTCTGCAAACGATTCCGCACATCGGGCGATTGATGGATTCCGATTTGGAGAGCTTGCTGAGCTGGGCCGATCATGTCGTCGTAGCGCAGAAGCAGACGCAGGCAATGGCTCGCCGCATTCAGACGTCGGGATTGCCAGTGATGGACCTGATAGGCGGTTAGATCAAAGTAGCGACAGCATCTTGCTTGGGTTCGCGTTTAGTCTGGCTGCGCTGTTCGTATCGCAACCAGTTTTCGAGCACGTAGAGGTACCACAACTGGAGAGGCGCCCATTGACGGGCAGCAGCGGCGTCCAACTGGTGGAGCACTGCTGAGGAGCGAATCCAACCTCCACGCTCAAGCAGCGAATCGTGGAAAACGTCGCGTGCGTGTGCGCACCATCGGCCGGCGAGCCAACGCTGGGCCGGAATGGTGAATCCCCGCTTAGCACCAGCGGCAACCCGATGGCCGAGATGACGGCGCGCAAGCTCGCGAAGGATTGCCTTGAGCTGGCCGCCGTGAAGGCGCACGGAATAAGGTAGAGAAGAAGCGAACTCCCAGAGTGTTTGGTCGAGGAATGGGGATCGGGCTTCGAGAGCATGGTACATGGTGCCGCCGTCCACTTTGGTCATGTACTCGGCGACGAAACGGCCTTCGCGATCGTACAGGAGCATGTCCGTGAGCGCGCGACGAGCAGCTTCCGGCGACCACTTCATCTGGCGCTGCTGGAGGCGAACTTGCGTGAGCCGCTCGCCGAGTAGGTGATGGCGCTGGTAGTTTGGCCAGCCGTCATGCGCGGCTGCCACAGCGCCGATTCCTCCAGTGGCATAGTCGAGGAAATGCGCGGCGCGTTGTAAGGCAGGGAAGCGCGGGACAAACTTGCGAAGTCCATACCAGGCGCTCGCTAGCGGACCGGGAATCCACTGGGCCAGCCGTTGCGCCATCCACAGATGCTTGTGTTCGGGGTACCCGAGAAAAACGTCGTCGCCACCATCGCCAGTAAGCAAGACAGTTGCCTGGGGCTTAATCGCGCGGGAGAGCTGTAACATTCCCAGAGCCGAGGAACACGCGAAGGGCTCACCGAATGCCGCTACGAGTTCATCAACTCCATCGATGTCTTCCGGACGCATGGGCAGAACTTGGTGCGAAATGCCTAAAGCGCGGGCGGTCGAAACAGCATCGCCGCTTTCGTCCGCGGGATCGCCGGGGGTTGCGACTGTGTATGCGGTGAGATTGCCGCCGAGGCGCGCAATAGCCCAGCAGACCAGGCTCGAATCGACGCCGCCACTGAGAAGTGCTCCGACCGGAACGTCGGCGAAGAGCCGCATCTCGACAGCGCGGAGGAACAGGTGCTCGGTCTGTTCGACGGCTTCATCGAAAGCGATCGGTTTGTGATGATCGATCGAGGGCAGTGCCCAGTAGCAACTATTGCGTATTCCCGAACCGGACCATTCGAGCATGTGGCCGGCGCGGAGCTTATGCACTCCCTGATAAATGCACCGAGTGTCGGTGACGTAGCCGAATTCGAGAAACTCGGCGATAGCGTCAGGGTCGAGTTCGCCAGTAAGACCGGCGGCTCGCAGCGCGCGTACGGTGGACGCGAAAGCGAGTGAACCGTCGAGAAGCTGGGTGTAATAGAGCGGTTTGACTCCGAGGCGATCTCGAATGAGGTAGAGTTTTCGGGCGTTGTCATCCCAGAGGCCGATGGCGAACATGCCATGGAGCCGCTCGACGAGGCGCTGAATGCCCCATTCACGGTAGCCGTGAAGCAGGACTTCGGTATCGGTGTTGCTGACGAAACGGCAACCACAGTTTTCGAGCTCAAGCCGAAGGTCGCGGAAGTTGTAGATTGCGCCGTTGAAAACGACAGCGATCTTGCGATCGGCTGTGAGCATGGGCTGGCGGCCGGCTTCGCTGAGGTCAAAAATGGAGAGGCGTCGATGGCCGAGTACGGCACGATCCCAGGTTTCCAAACCTTCAGCATCGGGGCCGCGACGGGCGAGGGAAGCGATCATCGCGCGGACCGAGCCGGTGCTAGCGACTGAAGAAGCACCCACCCACCCGGCAATGCCGCACATTTTCTTCAGAATACTGTACTCAGTGCGGCTTTCGGGCGGTAAGAAAAACCCTAGGCGTTTACAATGGCCTTGCCAATGGAATCGGCTGACAGAAAGAATGATGCGCTGATCCGATTTTCCGAACAGGACTTGACGTTGTTTTCCGAAGCTTCGGGAGACCGGAATCCGCTACACATGTCGGCCTCGTACGCGTCACGAACGGCATACGGCCAGCAAGTTGTTTTCGGAGCGCTCGGCGCACTCGCGTGCTTGGGACGGGCGAATTTCAAGGATACCGTTCGGATTACCGAGTTGACCGCGGACTTCCATCGGCCCTTGTCCCTGCACATCGATTATCGGGTGGAGGTTTCGGAAAAGGGGGGAGTGCAATTTGTGCGGCTGTTCGACGGGACGGTGCCGCTTATAACGGTTTCGATCACTTCCGCTCCGGCGCAAGAACGCGAACCCGCTTCGAAGGCGGCGGAGCGGTTGTTTGAACGTAGTGAACCAGCGGAACGGAAGGAATCCGATATTACGCTGGACATGAAAGTTACGGGCCATTATCGTGCGGATCCGTCCAAGCTGGCATTGTTGCGTGGACGTTGGAACATTACGGTGGATCCATTCGTCCTGGAAACGTTGCTCTGGGGAAGTTATCTCGTGGGGATGGAGCTCCCAGGCCGCAACGCTCTATTTTTCAAATTTGCTCTGAAGTTCGAAGGTAATCCGTCGCTGGGTCCGCTCGCATATGAGGCCACAGTGTCGAGGATGGACGCGCGGATCGGGCAGATGCGGATGGCCGTATCATTGAGTTCCGAAGGATGCCGGGTTGGATCGGGCTATTTCCTTTCGTTTGTACGCTCAGAAGTTAATCGGCTTGGTGTCGCCGAGCAGCGCTTGGCGCTCCCGGCTTCCCGGGGGCTAACGGAGAAAGTGGCCCTGGTGATTGGGGCCAGCCGGGGATTGGGTGCGGCGACGGCAGCCGCTCTGGCCATGCAAGGTGCGCATGTGATTGCCATGTCGAGATCGGAGGCCATTGACTTCAGCGCGATATGTCCACCGGAGGCTGCTGAGCGGATTACTGTTGAGGCGGGCGACGCAGCGGATCACGAGTGGCTGGCCCAATTGCGAGATCGCGTGGTTCAGGTACATGGCCGTCTGGACCTCCTGGTGTGCAATGCCTTTCCACCAATTCCGGCCCTTCGTTTGGAACTAGCGGCGCTTTCACGCATCGAAACGTATCTCAGCCGGGCGACAGCGCTGGTACTGGCTCCGCTGTGCACCTTTCTTGAACTGCTGAACGAGAGCGGCGGGTGTGCGGTGGTGATTTCATCCACGGCGGTAGAACAGCCGGTTCGAGAATGGCCCCATTACGTAGCGGCTAAGCGGGCCATCGAAGGCTTCGCAACTATCGCTCCATTGCAATATCCGCGTACGAGCGCACTGATCGTGAGACCGGAGAGACTGCTCACGGAGATGACTAACACACCGATGGGCCGGCGACATGCGGTACCTCCGGAGCAGATGGCAAGCCAAATCGTCGAACGATTGCGGAATCCGGTACCGGCGGGCCGCACGGAAGTTTTGCGTCGTGCAGGCGCGGCGCAAAACGATCCGGCAGAATCCTAAGGACGACTTCTGCCGATAGAATGAGGGAGTTCCCGCTCATGGCGGGAGTAGCGAAAACGTGAAGCTAGCCGAAGCATTATCGATTATTCAGGGCGTATCCGCCGGAGGCTTGGATTTCCCGGTAGTGCTGGCTTGCGGGTTTACTCCGCTGCATCTCCAAACCTACTTTTCGGCGCACCTGCAAACGGCGATGCCCGACCGCAAAGTTCGCGTACGTACCGGGCTTTTCGACGATGTTGCCGGTACGTTGGAGCGGTTTCCCGGTTTGGGTGCGAAGGCTTGCGCCTTGGCGCTCGAATGGACGGATCTGGATTCGCGATTGGGTTACCGGCAATTGGGTGGATGGGGCCGGCGGGTTGAGGCGGACGTGGTGAATTCGGTTGAAGCAAAGCTGGAACTCCTCGGGGTTGCGATTGGCGGGATTCCGGCAGCTTCGAGATTGGCGGTCTCGCTTCCGACCTTGCCGCTGCCTCCCGCGTTCCATACGACAGGCTGGCAGGCAAGTGAAGCGGAAGTGGCGCTCGAAGAAGCAGTCGCCGGGTTCGCGCGCACCATTGCGGGACACGCGGCGGTCATGCTGGTGAACAAGCAGCGGCTGGATACGCTTTCGCCGCCGGAGGCACGCTACGATTTCCGGTCGGACCTACACACGGGTTTTCCATATACGATCCGGCATGCGGATGCGCTGGGGGCGGCGCTGGCGGCATTGGTCGAATCGCCTCAACCGAAAAAAGGGTTGATCACGGATTTGGACGACACGCTTTGGCTTGGCCTGGTAGGAGAGACCGGCCATGAGAATGTGTCGTGGGATCTAGCCGGCCACAGCCAATTGCACGGGTTATACCAGCAGATGCTGCATGCGCTGGCAGATCACGGGGTACTGATTGCAATCGCCAGCAAGAATTCGCCGGAGGTAGTGGAGAAGGCGCTCTCACGATCGGATCTTGCGATCGCCCGCGAGAAGATTTTCCCCATCGAGGTGCACTGGGAGGCGAAGTCCGGTTCAGTGGCGCGCATTCTGCAGGCATGGAACATCGGGGCGGACAGTGTTGTGTTCGTCGACGACAGCGCGATGGAGTTAGAAGAAGTGCGGGCGGCGCATCCTGGCATCGAGTGCATTCTTTTCCCGAAATCGGATCATGCAGCAGGCTTGGCGCTGCTGCGCCGACTGCGCGACCTATTCGGGAAGCCGCGCCTATCTGAAGAAGACGCTTATCGTATCCGCAGTATTCAGCAAAACCAGCAATTGGCGCGAAACAACGGAACGCCAGGATCAGCCGAGCAGTTCCTTTCAGCGGCCGAGGCGATTATCACCCTGGAGTTCAACCCGCCTGCCTCCGATAGAAGAGTAGTAGAGCTGGTGAACAAGACGAACCAGTTCAATCTAAACGGTCTCCGATATACGGAAAGCGAGTGGGCAGAGGCGCTGCGGCGACCAGATAGTTTCGCGGTCGCAGTGGCATATCAAGACAAGTTCGGGCCACTGGGAAAGATCGCGGTCGTACGAGGAAGGCAGGAGCGGAAGCGTATTCACGTTGAAACGTGGGTAATGAGCTGCCGCGCGTTCTCGCGACGCATTGAACATCAGTGCATCGCGCAGCTTTTTGGGCGGTTCGCAGCCGAAGAGATGGTGTTCGATTTTAAGCCGACGGGGAAGAACGAAGCGCTGAAGGATTTTTTGTCCAGCATGGTGGGCCAGCAGCCGGAATTGGAAACACGGCTGAGGCGCGAGGTGTTCGAAGCTAAGTGTCCGAATCTTTACCACGAAATAAGAGAGCGAAATGCATAACGCAGAAGAGCGCCTGATCCGGGCTTTCCAGACGGTATTTCCGGATTTGCCGGCGGATAGAATTCAGATGGCTTCGCAAGATACCGTAGAGACTTGGGACTCGGTTGCGGCGATCACGCTGATTAACGTGATTGAAGAGGAATTCGAGATTCAGATGGATTTCGACGATGTGGCTGACCTGACGTCCTTTCCGAGCATTCTGAAATATGTAGAGGAGAGGACCGCGCATACCGCGGTCTAGCATAGCTGCGGGCGGGCAATGAACGGGATTGCTCAAGCACGCGAACTGCTCCGTCACCGGCTGGTAAAGAACACCGCCGCACTCTTCATCGTGCAGATCAGCGGTTATGCAGCGCCGCTGTTGATTCTGCCGTATTTGTCGCGAGTGCTGACGGTAGAGCACTTCGGGCTGATCATGTTCGCGACTTCGTTTAATTGGTACTTCATCACTCTGGTTGAGTACGGCTTCAACCTGACTGCGACCCGCCGGATCGCGATCTACAGTGATGATCCCGCGAAGGTTTCGCGCATCTTCAGCTCGGTGATGGCCGCCAAGGCATTTTTAACGGTGCTCGGCTTCATCATGATGCTTGCGGTTGTTATCGCCACGCCGAAGCTGCGGCCGAATCTGGTTCTATTTTGTATCAGCTATTTAGCGGTAGTAGGCGACTTGCTCTTTCCACTGTGGCTTTTCCAGGGATTGCAGAAAATGGAGCACGTCGTGTGGCGGGATCTCCTCGCGAAGTTGATCTCGGTGTCCATGATTTTCGCGTTGGTGCATCGGGACAGCGATTATCTATGGGCCGCCGGTGTTCAGGCGGGGTCAATGCTGGTGGCTGGGCTATTGGGGCTTTGTTCGGTTCCGTTCTTGACATCCGCGCGGTTTGTTGCGCCGAGTGTGCAGGAAGCGTTTACAGCCTTGCGAGAAGGTTGGCCGGTATTCTTATCGATGGCCGCGCTGTCGCTTTCCTCTTCGACAAACATCTTCATTCTGGGACTGCGGTCGGGACCAGTGGACGTAGGGTATTATATGGCACCTTACCGATTAGTCGTCGCCGTACGAATGCTTGTATCGCCGGTGGTAACGGCCCTGTACCCGCACATCAGCCACATGGCGTTCAGCTCACGCGAGAATGCAATCGCCTTTCTGCGCAAGTATGCGCTGATCCTCGCGGCCCCATTTTTCGCGGCTTCTGTCGTGTTGTTCGCGGGTGCTTCGCCGATCATACGAATCATCTATGGACCGAAATACATCACGGCAATCGCGCTCATGCGTATCATGGCCTTCAGTCCATTTCTATTAGCACTGCAGCACGCATATTCCACGTTTTACATGCTCGCGTTCGGTTATGAAAAGGAGTGGTCCCGGGTGGTGCTTCAAGGAGCGGCTTTGAACTTTATCGTTCTGCTTCCGTTGATTTACCTGATCTGGCCGCCCGCCGCGGTATCGATCACCGGCATTGTGCTGGACGTATTCACAGTGGGCGCAACGTATGCTTTTTATCGCAAGAGCACTTTGTCTGTTGCGGCTTGAGAAGTCCTATTCCTGTCCGGTGATGCGGAGGACTTTGGCCCCATTTCCACCAGGGACGTCGATTTCGCCGGCGATGACGTTGGGCGGTGGCAACGTCCTGCATGATGGCCACACGAGATAGTACCGAATCTTATTTGCTAGCAAAGTGCGCCCAATGGCCGCGGAGCTAAGGGGCGTGGGCGTGCCGTTCGCTGTCGCGTCGGGATTGAGCAGGTAACGAATCGGGTCCTCTTCGGCTGTGCTGCCGGTTGAGCCGTAAAACGGGTCGTGCAGGTAAAAGGCTACCGCCAAGCTGTCGTTCCAGGCACCGCATCCGGCCAAGCGGCTGCCGGTGGGAATCTGACTCCGGATGGCTTGGCTCTCTTGGTACCAGCCTTTTCCGGTATTGCGCTCGCCAATCAACATCCGGGCGGGCAACAAGAGGAACGACAGGGCGTATCCGGCAATTGCGACGCGCCATGCCAATCGATTAAGGTTTCCGGCGGCGGAGTCTATCACGGCAGCTCCGGCCAGAAGGATCACAAGCAATGCAGCCCATATATATCGATCCTGGACGAGGACTAACAAGTAGCCGCCGGGCAAGATGACGACTGTTGCGAGCACGAAGGGCCACGGGTATCGAGCCTTTTCTCCTCGCGCGATGCCCCAGACGATGTAAGCGAATAGGGCGGCAAAACTGAAGATCGAGGTGTCGATCAGAATGGCGGTTAGCTCTTTGAAGTTCGCTTTGAGCAGGCGAAGCTGATGCCGCAAACCATGTCCCGAGAATGGGCTCCATGCGGGCAGCAGAGTAGGAGATGGCTGTTCCCACATGCTAATGGCATGGGGGCCCGGGGGCGGGATAAGGTGGAGATATTGAGGATAGCCAGGAGAATCTGGCCCAACCAAACGATAATTCCACGCGCCCGTAGTGCCAAAGTTCAGCCTGCCCGTTTTGGCGCTCATGGCAGCAATCCAAGGAGCGCAACCCGCCGCGAAAATGAGAATCCCGATGGCAAAATGGCGCAGGATCCGTCCACGATCCGGGCCTTGCTCGCGAAACCAATGAAGCACGGTCATCGCAATGAAATGAGCGATGAAGAAATAGAAGATGTAGCCCTTTGCGAGGAATGCCGCCACACCAAGCAAGCCGCATACGATTCCGGCCCGGCGGTGTTGGCCATAGGTGCGATCGAAGATGCTTGCGAAGTAAAACAGCAGGATCGCCGCAACCAAAATGTCGGGCCCCAGGCGGGTGAGCGCGAAAGTGGCGATCATGATGGAGGCCGTATACATCATCACAATCTCAAGCCGGGGCGAGATTTCGAAGCCTCGCGCCAGGATCCGGACGCCGAAGAGCAGAAGGATGCCTGAGGCGATGCAGACCAGTTTGGCCGCGAGAACGCCCGGCACTCCGATCCAGAGCAACGGTACGATGAGCCAGCTTATGAGCGGGCTCCAGCTTGTATTTATAGCTTCCGACCAATAGCCATCTGCATAGTGCTGCGCGATAGAGATATAGGAGATTGAATCCGGCGCCAGCAAGTATCGAAAGAACGGGAACAGAGCGCCGATAAGGAGCAGGTATAGGGCGAACGGGCCCAGAGACGCCGCATTGGTTCTAGGGAGGTACCCGCCCGTACTTCGTTGGAAGGACTCAGAGGATGCGCCGCCCATTATGAAGGAAGGCTCAACAGATGGGCGCAGGTCATACTTTCGATGCTATCGCGTCATTCTAACAGGCTGAAGGCAACCAGCAGAAGTTACAGTAAGAAGAGCAGCTAACAGGACGTGTCGTAATCTGTTTCCGCATGGGACCCATCGATACATTCACGCTAAGGATGCGGCGCGGCGACGGGCCGTTCTACGCCGGAGTTCGCCGCATCGCAAAAGGGATGCTGCGATCGAACCTGCCCGTTCCCGTATTTTCTGCGGCCGTTTTATCGCGCGCTTTACCAGTTGCATTTCGGTGTTCTCTACGGGTTCCGATGGGCGCTCAATTACTTCTATCGAGAGCCCGCATTTCGTAGCCGCTGCACCAGCGTGGGCCGCAATCTGCATCTTTGGCTGCTGCCGGACGTTACCGGACATCCCGAGATTTACATCGGCAACGATGTAAACCTTTTTGGGCACCTCGGTGTCGTGAGTGGCCGCGTGCTGGACAAGCCGAGGTTGATCATTGAAGATCGGGCCGACATCGGTCATAACGTGGTGATCACAGTGAACAGAGAAGTGATCATCGAAGAGGATGTGAACATCGCGTCGGAGGTTCGAATTCTGGATAGCGACGCGCATCCACGCGATCCGGAATTGCGAGTGGCGAAATTGCCGCCTAGTCCCGAGGAAATAAAAGCAGTACGGATCTGCCGGCGCGCCTGGATCGGGCAGGGCTGTTACATCATGAAGGGCGTGACGATCGGGGAAAGCGCGATCATTGGCGCCAATAGCGTTGTGATTACGGATATCCCCGCCTTTTCAGTAGCTATGGGGAATCCGGCGCGAGTGTTGGTGAAGGACGTACGAACCAGCGTTCCGGCGCGATAGAAGCCCCGCGCCGTGCCTGCAGCTACTTAAAGGTTTCGCTCATTTGATGCAGATAAACCGGGTTGCTTCGGCGAAAGTGAGCGCCAACGCACGTACGGGAGGCAAGCGTTTGGCCAGGCGCACTACATTACGGCGAAAAGCGGTGCTCACATGGTTCTCTTCCGCCACATCGACTCGATCAAGTACGCGGCTGAACCCTGCGCTCCTGAAGTGTTTGCGGAGGCAGCGATGGGTGAACTGATGAAAATCGATGCCCAGCTTCATGATGTCTTCGCCATGCACCCTCTTCCGTAGTGCATAACGCCAGGTGTTTGGCAACCAGCCATATAGGGGCACCCCGGTGTACTCGCCGGAGGTGAAGCTGAATTTGTTTGTGGACTCAAAGTAGAGGACGCCGCCCGGTTTGAGCGTCCTATACACTTTGTTTATGCCGGTCGGCCAATCCTCGACGTGCTCAAAGACAGAAGACGCAATCACGACATCGTAGAAATTATCCCGAAGGCGATAATCTTCGAGATTGCCGAGTTCGATATCCGGCTCTACGCCGTAGCGACGCCCGGTTTCCAAGGCGAAGTCAATCAACTGCGGGCTGATTTCGAGGCCTTTGCAGCGTAGTCCCCGCAACTTGCAAAGCAGCGGGAACCAACCAGTGCCGGTTCCAATTTCGAGGATCTCGGTTTCGGGCGTCAGTTCCTTGAAATTTCGAATAGGCCGCAAATAATTTTCGAAGTGCTGCGCCTTATCTTCGAGAGCGATGTTCCGATGGATGTCAATATATCTGTTGACGTCCGCGGGAGCTTCATAATATATCTTCATTGTCCACTTAATTTCATCGACGCAGAAGCGGCAGACTTGAGCGTTAGGTCGTCCTTGGGCCAAGCATAACATTGAATTCGCTAGCCTTCGAGCGGCGGGTTTGCGCGAGCGCAGAACTTCAGGGAAGCTTTGGATATCATGAAAACAATCTCCGGCTATTCATTAGAGGGTAATTACAGGGCTCCGGATGTCTCTAGGAGAACGGCTACTGCTCGCGTGCTGCCGGGATCCGGATTATCCCGGAGGCACGGTCCGCGCCAATGTGGCAAACGCACTGGACTTCTTCGACAAGACTGTACCGAACTTCCGGCATCTTATTTCCGGACACGTGCTCGATTTTGGCTGCGGGTGGGGACATCACGCGGTTGCGACGGCGCACGAAGATACGAAGAAGTGCAAGGAGGGCTGAATCGCATGTCGATTGCCAAATTTGGGCGGATTATTCGTGGCTCAAAGATGGACATCGATTTCTCCAAGGTGTACATCGCGAAGGCCTTGCCTTTGCTCGATAAGATTCCTGTAACGCGGGAGCTATTCGCGTCCGCAGCCACGGCCATCTTGCGAAAGCCAACCTCCCAATACGCGAAAGAGGACGCCGGCCAAGCGGCTGGGGCGTCGGCGGGGGGATAAAGGCCATGCAACAGGTGATCCGTAAGGGCATTAAAGATATCGTCGTGGAGGAAGTGCCGGACCCGGTTGCGATTGCGCACCATGTGCTGATTCGCCCGGTCTTCTCGCTGATTAGCAGCGGAACCGAAACGGCGAGCATTCACCAAGAAGGCGTTCTGAAGGAAGTAGCCGATAATCCTTCGCATATCCGCAAAGTTCTGGATGTGATGAGCGTGAATGGACCGGGTGCGACGATTCGGGAAGTTCGAGCCAAATTCAGCGAATACTCGGCCCTGGGTTACTCCGGCGCGGGGATTCTGGTTGAGAAGCACGCGACAGTTAGCGATCTGCAGCCCGGAGATCGCATGGCCTATGGAGGCGAAGGAACGGGACATGCCGAGACGATCGTCACGGGCCGGAACTTGGTGGCGCGAGTGCCTGACAGTGTGCCGTTCGAGCATGCGTGTTTTGCGACGCTCGGCAGCATTGCGCTGAACGCTGTTCGCATCGCGGGTATAAGTCTGGGCGATAGAGTCGCGGTAATAGGTCTGGGCCTAGTCGGGCAATTGGCCGCCCAACTCGCGCGGCTGCAGGGAGCGGTCGTGATTGCGACCGACCTAAAAGCTGAGCGGGTGGAACTGGCGCGAAAGCTGGGCGTGCAGCAGCCGATTTTCGCCGGCGGCTCCTTGAAGGAGCAGGTTGCGGCGATTACGGATGGCAAGGGCGCGGATTGCGTGATGATCGCGGCTGCTTCGAAATCGGCGGCGCCGTGCAAACTGGCGCTCGATATCTGCCGCGATCGCGGACGTATCGTTGTGATCGGCGCGGTGGAGATGAGCTTCCCATGGAACGACATGTATCTCAAGGAAATTCAACTCTACATGGCGCGCGCTTACGGGCCTGGAAGCTATGACTCCGCTTATGAGAAGCAAGGGCGCGATTATCCGTTTGCCTATGTCCGCTGGACGGAAAACCGCAATATGGAAGAATTTCTGCGGTTGGTTGGTCGTGGGGATGTCGAGCTTGATCCGCTGATCACGCATCGTTTTCCGCTGGAGGATGGTCCCAAGGCATACGCCACCATCATGGATCCCACGTCGAACAGTCTGGCGGTCCTTCTGCAATATCGGACAGGGGACAGCAAGAGCGCAGCGACCGAGTTCGTGCCACAGCATACTATAGCGATACAAACCGGAAAGAAGCCGGCCGGGAAAATCGGCGTGGCGCTGATAGGGGCAGGGAATCTGGCCCGGTGGGCGCATCTACCCAATCTTCAGAAAAATTCCCGGGTAAGCCTTCGGGCAATTCACTCGGCCAGCGGAGTACGCGGAAAAAGTTATGCATCGCGCTTCGGCGCGGCTTACTGTGCTACCGATTACAAGCAGGTGCTGGAAGATCCGGAAGTAGATCTGGTGTTCATTACCAGCCGCAATCAGCATCATGCCACGCAGGCTCTTGAAGCATTGCGCGCAGGCAAGCACGTTTTCGTCGAAAAGCCGATGGCGTTGACCGAAGCGGAATGCCGCGACTTGGTGCATGCCGCCGACGAGAGCCGAAAGCAATTGACGGTAGGGTTCAATCGCCGCTTTGCCCCGTTTTATAAACCGCTAAAGCTGCATTTGGCGAAGCGCAGCTCACCGGCGGTCCTGCAATGCCGTATCAACTCACCTGGCATTTCCGGCTCCTACTGGATGGCAGATCCGTCGTTGGGAGGCGCGATTCTGGGAGAAGCGTGCCATTTCGCCGATCTAATGTATTGGCTGCTGGATGCCGAACCGCTGAGTGTTTCCGCTTACACCCTGCCGACGGGAAAACAAGACCCGATCGGCGAAAACAATATGGTTGCGAGTTTCCGTTTCGCCGATAATTCCATCGGCAACTTAACCTATTGCACGGTGGGCAGCCGGACATCGGGAGGCGAGCGCGTCGAGGTGTATACACAGGGTCTCAGCGTCCAAACTGAAGATTTCAAGCGGCTCATGATTGCCGGTGGCGTTCGCAAGAGCAGGAAACAGATGTTTGCCGAGAAGGGATATGGCGCGCAAATTGAGGAATTTATCGGGGCGCTGCGCAGCGGAACGGAGGCGTCGGTCACCGTGCGTGACGGCGCGCGATCAACGATAGCGTGTCTGCGCATGTTGGAGTCGGCGCGAGAGCTGATGCCGAAGAGCATTGATTGGGAACGTGTCGTCGCCTAGCGTACGTACGTTGGATCAGCAGTCGCGTACAGCGAACAGCAAACCATCGAGGACGCGCTCTTCGCCCATTCGTGTCCTGCTGATTGCACCGTCGCTCGATATTCTGGGTGGTCAAGCCGTGCAGGCGACGCGCTTGGTGTCGGTACTGAGCCAGATCCCTGGGCTGGCGATTACTTTTTTCCCAATCAACCCCCGGCCGCCTAAGCCATTTCTCTGGATCCGGCGCGTGCCTTATCTGCGAACGTTGGTTACATTTCTGCTGTATACGTCGCGGCTTGCCTGGAATGCGCGCAAGTACGATATTCTGCATATCTTCTCGGCAGGGCTTTCCTCTTACACGTTATGGACGATTCCAGCGCTGCTCTGGGGCAAGCTTTACGGCAAGAAACTGATTCTGAATTATCGTGACGGGCAAGCCGAAGAGCACATCACCACATGGCGGACTGCGAAACCGACTATCGCGCTGGCCGATCGTATTGTGACCCCATCCGGTTTCCTGGTCGATGTTTTCGCGAAGCACGATATTCCTGCACGCTCCATCTTCAATATCATCGACGCGAGCCGGTTCCGATATCGAAAGCGGCGCAAGCTGCGGCCCGTGTTCCTGACCAACCGGATACTGGAGCCGCTCTATAACGTCGATTGCATTCTGCGAGCGTTCGCAATTATTCAAAGCCGTTATCCGGAGGCGACGTTGACAATAGCGCACGATGGATGTTGCCGCCCGGCGCTCGAACAACTCGCGAAGGATTTGCAGCTTCGCAACACGCGCTTCGTCGGCCGCGTACCACATCGATCAGGTTGCGGAACTGTATGACTCGGCGGATGTTTACCTTACCAGCCCGAATGTCGATTGCATGCCCGGGTCTTTGTTAGAGTGCTTGGCTTCGGGTCTGCCGATTGTCGCGACCAAGGCCGGGGGGATCCCGTACATCGTGAAAGATCGCGAATCGGCCTTGCTGGTCGACATCAATGACCACGAAGATATGGCGGCGCGCGCGATGGAGCTGCTTGAAGACGAAGATCTGGTCGAGCGGCTTACCGATCGCGGATTAGAGGAAGTCCGGCGCTACCATTGGGCGCCTGTCCGCGATCAATGGGCGGCCCTATACGCCGAATTAGCGGCGCCGCTATCTACTAACGATCCGCTTTGATGCTGCGGCGCTCCAGCAGCTCTTCGTAAAGGGCTTCGGTACGCTGCAGAGTCAGCTTCATCGAGAAACGCTGATGTGCAGTTTCAACCGCGTGCTCGCGGAGTTTTTGTCTCAGGGCGGCATTGCTCACAGCGAGACGCAGCATATCGGTGAGTTGCTCCGCATTTTCAGAATCGAAGAGCAACCCGTCCTGCTGATGCGTAATAAGCTCCGGAATACCGCCGACTTTGGATCCGATCACACAGCAGCCGCAAGCCATCGCTTCAAGCAAAGCATTTGGAAAGCTCTCCAAGGAAGAGCTGTTGACGTAGATGTCGATCGATCGCATCCATTCGGCAACATCGGCGTGCGCGGGTTCGAAATGACATAGCTCATGCAAACCGAGGCGATCTCGAAGCTCCATTAAGCGCGGGACATCCCCACCGCCACCGACCAGAAGCAGGCGCGCGCCATCATCCATGTGCCGGATTTCAGAAAAGGATCGCATCAGCCAATCTATGCGCTTCTCAGGACGCATCACGCACACAGAACCGATGACGAGCGAGGCGCCTTCCAAAGCTGCCGGACGAACTCCTGGTCCTGGATGGAAATCGGCAGGGTTCACGCCGTTGTAGCAGAGATATATCTTTTCAGCGGGCACGCCGACGTCCCGTTGCAAGGACTCTCCCACAGCGCGGGAGTTAACAACCACGCGATCCGATAGCCAGTCGGTTACGCGGAGGGCCATCCGCTCGCGGCGCGCGTACATGGAACGAAAAGAGAGCTGATTGGTGATTACAACTGGAACGCCGTACCAGCGAGCTACCGGAGCGCCGAAGATGTCGACGGGAACATCGAATGCATGCAGCAATTGAATCCGATGTTGGCGGAAATACGCGCCTAACTTCCGCGCTCCGCGCAAGACAGACGAATTCGCGAAGGATCTTACTGGCACATTCAGAATGGGAACGCCAGCCGCCTCCACTTCCCTGGTACGAAATCCTCCCTCGAAAAAGACGCCAAGGTGCGGAGTAAAGCGCGTTCGGTCTAGGCCAACCGCGATCTTTGCAGCATCGCGTTCACATCCGCCATAATCCAGCGAGCGAACCATTATAAGAACAGGCCATTTACCCAAGCCTTCAATATAGTGGGAGATAGAGCAGCGTTTCTCTCCGGCGCAGCTTTACTCGGGACGCCGTTCGCTGCGAATGCTCGATCGGCGCCGGGGAGTCAAACCATCAATGACTTCGAATACACCAGAGCGGTTGTAAGTGTGAATGGCAACGGGATATTCAGCGACGCAACGAGCCAAGAAAATCCCCGAAGCCTAAATCACTTCCACCTCCAACACCAAAGCGCTCCCAAAAGGCTTTCGGCTCTATGGACAAATAGAATGAAGGAGAGTCTACCCGGTCGACACGCGGGCGTCGCCGCAATCAACACGAAATGGCAATGCAGCGTTGGCTTGCCATCATGGTCTGTATTCTCTTCAGCCTGTCGATCATAGCTGCGCTTACGATGTTCTTTCTCAGGGATTCCATACGGGCGGATTTAACTTGCCCCAAGCGCTTATGCATTGGCTCGGTGCGGTAACTATTGCTTCCCTGAGCGGACTCACCAGGCTCGTCTTCCGCTCCTGTTTCGCCGGTCGATAATCCACCACCCCGGCGTTATCTTGTGGCCGCTGTTGTCCTTCGATCACAGGTTCTTCAAAAAAATTTATCTTCTTGCTTTTTCAATAACTTGCATGCACAGATCTAGCTGGTCTCCGAAGTCGCGGGTTCAGGCTCGTGCTCGGGAAACCTATGATCAAACTGAAACTTGCGGCAATCGCTTTCGCGACCGCTATCATAACCGGCATCGGGTACGGACAGACCCTGATTAACCTTGGCACGCAGGGCAGGAACGTCGATTTCAGCAATGCGACATCGACAAGGCCGATAGCAACCGGAGCGGCTTTGCCTGCAACTTGCGTAGTTGGCGATCTCTTCTTTCTGACATCCAATCCTCCAGGGGCAAATCTCTTCGGTTGCTCAGCGAAGAACATCTGGGCACTTGAGGGGACTGGGACAGGAACGGGATCATCCGGGCTTAACGACCCGGGCTCCAATGGATTGGTAGTGCGCACTGCGCCGAACACGACCTCAGCGGTTGCGGCGCCGGCCGGAGCTGTCGTTGGCACTACGGACTCACAAACCCTTACAAATAAGAGCATCGATGGCTCGGAGATCAAAACTGGCATGTTATTTGGCGCTCAGATGCCGGCATTCTCCGGAGATGTTTCTACTTCGGTGGGAAGCACGGCCACGACTCTCGCGACGGTCAATTCCAGTCCTGGGGTATTCGGCGACGCCACGCACGTTCCACAGATCGTCGTGGACGGAAAAGGGCGCATTACATCCGTGACGCCTGTAGGAATCAGCGGCGGTGGGGGTGGCGGCATCTCTGCGCTCACGGGGGATGTGACGGCGAGCGGCAGCGGATCGGTTGCTGCCACGCTTGCCGCAAGCGGAGTCGCGGCGGGAACGTATGGAGATGCGACCCATGTCCCCCAAGTCACGTTCGACGCGAAAGGACGCGCAACCGGAGTTTCGAGCGTTGCTATCACAGGCGGGGGCAGCGGAATCATGGTGTTGACTGGAGACGGAACTACAGCAGCCGGTGGCGGATCGCAGCCGCTCACCCTGGCGACGGTCAACAGTGGCCCAGGAGCATGCGGCGATGCAACACACGTCTGCCAAGTTACTACTAACGGGAAAGGGCTCGTCACAGCACAGACGCCGGTAGCCATGAGCAGTGGCGGAGGCGGCAGCGGGATCACCCAATTGACTGGAGATGTCACGACCCCCTCCGGCAGTGGATCGGAGCCATCGACCCTGGCGACGGTGAATTCTAACGCAGGCACCTACGGAAATTCAACGACAGTCCCGGTAATAACGGTCAACGGGAAAGGGCTCATCACTGGGGTTTCCACGGCAACTGTTTCAGGCGGCGGAGGTGGCGCTGCAACTGCAATCAGTTCCGGGCTGTTATCGGCAATCTCCGGCACCTGTTCTGCCGGTGGAATCTATTTCGCGACAGACCAACCAGCAGGACAGCAGCTGTACACCTGCAACTCCGCAAACACCTGGACCCAGATCGTGAACCTCGGAGGTTCCGGGGCGCTCGCTTACACTGCTGGCTCACTCGATATCGTAACGAGCGTCATTCCGCGACTAGCTGCGGCCAATGTGTTCGCCGGGCTCAATACGTTCGCACAAGACCCTATCTACTCAACTACCGCAACCCCCGCGAGTTCCAGCGCGGCCTGCACAACCGGACAACATGCCTGGGATGCCAGTTATGAATATCGTTGCATTGCGACGAACACTTGGAAACGGGCGGCGTTGGCCACATGGTAAACCTCATGCGTTATCTTCTCGCACTCTCATTGGGCTTGAGCCTATCGGCGGCGACCGTCTCGAACGTTCGGACCGACCAACTGACGCATTCGACCATGCGCGTGCTTTTCGATGTGACCGGCAGTTATTCCTATTACCGCGTCCGCTATATCGCTTCTCCGGGAACGTGCTCGGGCGGCTCCGGCGGCGCGCTTCAAATAAACGGGCAAGCGCCTAGCACCCTGGTCGCTCTGGGGCAAAAGGTAAACATCTCCGGATTGGCGCCGAATACCACGTACAACGTTTGCCCCGAGGTGAGCGCGGATAACGTCATGTGGTCGAGCGGAGTTTCGGCCTCGTTTACTACTTTGGTTCTACCCTCACCACATCCCGCTCTACCAATAGCGCCAACAACCTTCGATACGAGCTATCCGAACACATCCGGCTACACCGTGGTTACGACGGCGGGCGATTGTTCTGACCTACAGGCCAAGATCAACGCAGCGGTGGCTAACCAACTCACGGCGGGGCAGGTAATTCAGATCCCGGCTGGCTCGGTCTGCTTGGCTCCCACGACGGATGCGGCTAACTCTTACTGGACGAGTCCTATTCCACCGGATGTGAAGACCTTCACTGCCTCGAACATCAATGCAGGCACTGGATTGATTACTATTCCTAGCCACGGATTTACGAACAATCAGGAAGTGCGGCTGGCCACGGATGGCTGCTTGCCTGGATCGGCCGGGGGGGACCCGTTCTGCCAATTGCGCGGCATCCTGAAAGGCGAACCGTATTACGCGCAGGTGGTCGATGCGAACAACTTCTATCTGATGAATGCTCCATCGAGCACGCCGATTGTATTTTCGGACCCAGGGAGCGGGAATCAATATATCGCCGGTTACCCGCGTGCGCTGAATCCGCTCATTATCCGAACCTCGACAGCCGATGCCGTATTTACTCCGGCGGGCGTGAGAACGAATCCGGCTTGGGTTCCCAAGATGGCAACACTCAAGCTCACCACGGTGGGCGCTAGCTACCATAACACCATCTTCAGCCCTGGCCTGTTGGGAGCAAGCATCCGCTTTGTGGGTATCGAATTCACGCACGGAGACAATTCCGCAGAAGCCAATACGACGACCGATCCCCAGCCCTGGAATGGTTTATTCGTCACGTCTCCGGACGCCTCAAACATTGTGATTGACCGTTGCTACCTGCACGGGCTGGGCTATCCCAACAGGCTGTATCGGGCCATTTACAACTACGATGGCCACAACATGGCGATCATTAACTCGTATCTCTCCAATCTGGACTACTGGCATCCGATTTTTACAGGTCTCGGGATCACCCGGACGTCCAGTACTCAGTTCACGATTGCGCCCGGAACACATCACATGGGCGTGATTACTCCAGTCTTGCCTAATACGGTGACGATCAACTTTAGCGGCGCTGGAACCGGAGCTGCGATGGTGTATTTCGATATGAGCGGCACTTTCACCGTGAATTTTTCCCCCTCCATCACTCCGGGAAGTTGCACAGGCACAACCTGCACGATTCTGAACACGTTAGGAGAAACTGCGTTCGGCAGTTGCAACCAGGGGGACGCCTGGCCGAAAAACGCGAACGGCAGAACTGCTGCTGGTGAAATTGCGTGTGTCGATATCGTGTCGGGGGCAATCACAACAGTTCAAAACGCGGATGCCTTTTCATCCGCGGATGCTACGGAAGGAGCGCAGTCGTTCATCGCGGGCTATGGTCCCGGTCCATTCATGATTCAAAACAACTGGATCAGCGGTTCTGGGATCGTCATGCACTTCGATGATTCGGGAACGGATATCTACACCCGCGGAGACTATACCGTGCAACGGAACACGTTCAACGTACCTTTGACGGAAATGTTCGGCGGTCCTATCTCAAACGGACTTCGCTACGGACATAGGCAAACGTTGGAGTGGAAAGGCGGCCAGAGAATGAAGATCGACGGCAACATCTTCGATGGCGGATTTTCCGAAGATACTCACTCGAGCGTTATGATGGAAATCGGCTCCGTGAACCAAGGCAACGTGAATGATGCTGATGTCACCAACAACACCTATCAGCATGGGCCTGGCGGTCTAACGACGCCGCTCGGCGTGGACGCTGGCGGCCCAATGAAACCATCACAAAGAACCAGAGTCCAGAACAACTTGTTTTGGGATCTTAATGGATATGTGTATTACACAGTTGGAGCGCAAAACCCGGCGACCGGCTGGATCATCCAGGGCGGCTACGCGAACGCAGACATAACCATCAATCACAACACTGCGTATGACAATCGCGGCGTAATAACTTCTTTCTTTTACTGGATCGAGTCCCCACTGGAAGGCCTGTCGGTGACGAACAATTTTATTTTCTATTCGGATTCTTACTTGTTTAGAAACGAGAGTTTTCCAACGTGCGCCAGTGGCGATAAAGCATTTATGGACTGCGCGTTCACTTCGGGTCCTGGGAATCCATCGTACACGCTCGCGGGTAACGTGATTGTCCCGAGTTGGACAGATAGCAGCGGCCCGACTGGACAACAGGCTCAAAGCACCGTCCAGGGCTATTATTCTGGCATGCCGGCGTCCAATTCCGTGATGAGCAGTTCGCTGGGGGGAGTGCCGCAGACCGTCGCCTCGGTCGGCTGGTTCAACTCTTCATCAGGGGTAACGCCTGACTTTCACCTGAAATCGTCCAGCGCGTATATCTCTGGTGGCGCAAATCGTGGGACCGATGGCCGGGATGTGGGCGCCGACATCGATGCCTTGCAAGCGGCGCAGGGTAAGGTCACGCTGACTGGGGTGTCGTCGATCACCACCAATAGCGCTATTGTGACCTTTGTGGCACTGGATGGGGTGGGCTGCACGGTGGATTATTCAAGCTCGGACCCGACCGTTGTCAGCAGCTTTACTCGCGTAGCCAATGCTGTCGGCGCGGGAGTGCAGAATGTCATGTTGAGTAGTCTAGCTACAGGAACGACGTATCACTACCGGGTAAATTGCGCGGTAGAGCAGCCGATGGGACAGTTCCGGACGAATTGACGCGATTAGCGGAGGCATCGATTATGGTGCATCAAGGTAATGCGACTAAGATAGCTTTAGCTGGTCTTCTGTTCGCGTTGCCGGGCTTAAGCGCACCCGCCGTTTCGAACATCACCGCAGACACGATATCGCATTCGGCGATGCGGTTAGTGTTCAACGTGACTGGCGGTTACTCCCAGTACCGGGTCCGCTATATCGCCTCGCCTCGCACGTGCTTGGGAGGCACCGGTGGCACGGTTCAGAACAACGGCGAATCTTCCGGGAGCCTGGTTGCTGTGAGGCAGTACGCGGATGTCTCCGGTTTGGCTCCCGCGACGACATACAACGTCTGCCCTGAAGTGAGCGCGGGCGGCACCATTTGGTCGAGCGGAGCGCAGGCCTCCTTCACAACCTTAGCACTACCATCTCCGCATCCCGCCTTGCCGATTGCGCCTGCTACCTTCGATACGAGATATCCGAACACAAGCGGCTACACAGTCGTTACGACAGCACGCGATTGCGCCGATTTACAAAAAAAAATCAATACGGCGGTTGCTAATCAGCTCTCGGCAGGGCAGGTAATTCAGATTCCGGCAGGCTCGGTTTGCTTGGCTCCCACGACCAATGCGGCTAACTCTTATTGGACGACTCCCATTCCGCCGGACGTTAAATCGTTTCGGTCGACAAATATCGACTCGAACACCGGGAAAATTACCATCGCCCATCATGGATTTTCGAACGATCAAGAAGTCCGGCTAGCGACGGATGGCTGCCTGATGCAGACCATGGGGCCCGACTCATTCTGCCAATTGCGCGGTCTCCTGAAGGGCGAACCCTACTACGCGCACGCGGTGGATTCGAATAGCTTCTATCTCGCCAGAACAGCGGGCGGACCAATCATCAATTTTTCAGTCGCCACTGTGACGCCCCATGTAGCAAGCAACAGCTTCGCCTCTTCCGTTCCCTTGCCGAACGGTTATCAACTCATGTTCAAGAGCACCGGGAGCTTGCCCGCTCCGCTGCGCGCCAATACCTTCTATGCAGTTTTAGGCTCAGGAACGACGTTCAGGTTATCGGGAGTGACGCTTACCAGTCCTGGATCGGGAACGATTTCGGCGATCGATTTAGGCGGGAGCCCAACGACAAAGCAATACATTGCCGGTTATCCGCGCGCATTAAATCCGATCATCATCCGGACGTCTACTCCCGATAATCAGTTCACGCCAGCGGGCGTTAGGACCAGTCCGGCGTGGCAGTCAAAAATGGCTACGCTGGAGCTCACGACGGTAGGCGACAGCTATCACAACATCATTTTCGGTTTTGGCCCCTTGGCTGCAAACATCCGCTTCATGGGTATCGAATTCACGCACGGAGACAATTCCGCAGAAGCCAGTACGACGACCGATCCCCAGATCTGGTACGGCTTACTCAGCACGACCTCTGACCATTCGAATATTATTATCGACCGCTGCTACCTCCACGGGCTGGGCTATCCCAATAGGCTATATCGGGCGCTTCCAGGCTATGACGGGCTTAACATGGGGATCGTCAACTCCTATCTGAGCAATCTCGACTATTGGCACTCGGTTTATACCGGGCTCACGATCACTAAGACCAGCAACACGCAGTTCACAATCGCGCCCGGAACACATCACATGGGTGTCATCACGCCGACCTTGCCTAATACCGTAACGGTCAAATTTAGCGGTGCAGGAACCGGAGCTGCGATGGCGTATTTCGATATGAGCGGCACTTTCACCGTGAATTTTTCCCCCTCCATCACTCCGGGAAGTTGCACGGGCACAACCTGCACGGTTCTGAACACGTTAGGAGAAACTGCGTTCGGCAGTTGCAACCAGGGGGACGCCTGGCCGAAAAACGCGAACGGCAGAACTGCTGCTGGTGAAATTGCGTGTGTCGATATCGTGTCGGGGGCAATCACAACAGTTCAAAACGCGGATGCCTTTTCATCCGCGGATGCTACGGAAGGAGCGCAGTCGTTCATCGCGGGCTATGGTCCCGGTCCATTCATGATTCAAAACAACTGGATCAGCGGTTCTGGAATCGTCATGCACTTCGATGATTCCGGAGGTGGAGAATACGCTCGCGGCGATTACACGATTCAGCGGAACACGTTTAACGTACCTCTTAAGGAGATGTTTGGAGGTCCTATCTCAAACGGACTTCGCTACGGACATAGGCAAACGTTGGAGTGGAAAGGCGGCCAGAGAATGAGAATCGATGGGAACATCTTCGATGGCGGATTTTCCGAAGATACTCACTCGAGCGTCATGATGGAAATCGGCTCCGTGAACCAAGGCAATGTGAATGATGCTGATGTCACCAACAACACCTATCAGCATGGGCCTGGCGGTCTGACGACGCCGCTCGGCGTGGACGCTGGCGGCCCAATGAAACCGTCACAAAGAACTAGAGTTCAAAATAACCTGTTTTGGGATCTCAATGGATACGTGTATTACACAGCCGGGGTGCAAAACCCGGCGACCGGCTGGATTATAGAGGGTGGCTACGCTAACGAGGATATCACCATCAATCACAACACTGTATATGACAATCGCGGAGTATCGGATTCATTTATGCACTGGATTGAGTCCCCGCTGGAAGGCTTGTCGGTCACGAACAACATCCTGTTCTACTCGGACGCGGCGTTATTTCAAAACGAGAGTTTGCCGTGCCCTAGCGGCGATAAAGCATTTATGGACTGCGCGTTCACTTCGGGTCCTGGCAATCCCTCTTATACCTTCGCTGGGAATGTCATCGTCCCAAGCTGGACCAACAGCGGTGCGCCTAGTGGGGCGGTCAATCCGTCTACCGTAAGTTCGGCGTTTAAAGGCTTACCTGACGCAGTTGTGACCGGGAAGGACGTACCTTCGCGAATTGCATCGATGGGTTGGAAGAACCCGGGCACGACCGGCACTCCCGATTTTCACTTCCTTCCGACTGCTAATTCGAGCAGGACGAATTCGTACGCGGCCCGGTCCACTGACGGATCGGCCGTGGGTGCAGATATAGATGCGTTGGAGGCGGCCCAAGGGAAAGTGCGTAACGTGCAAGTCCTATCGGTTCAGGGCAACTCCGCACAGATCGCGTTTAATGCTCCGGACTCATTTGGATGTCCGGTCGACTACGCTACTGATGCGGCGCTGCGGGCGTTTACTCGCGTCGAGAATCCGGGCGGATCACGGGGACAGCGGGTCACGCTTTCGGACCTCACGGCTGGAACCACCTATTACTACCGGGTGAACTGCGCTGTCGAACAGCCTACAGGAACATTCAGTGCCCTCCGCTAGGAGCGCATATCGGAAAGATCCAACTGCTTCTCTGAGGTGATCTGGCGTAAGCATAGCCGGGACCGCGCCCCGCAAGCGGCGGCGCCCTGTCGCGCCGTTCGAAAATTTTGTAACCTGCCTGTGAATACACCAGTCTGTAATTGCGTTCCAGGCGATCAATGTGCTCATAGACGTTCGGTCGGGCAGTCCTATAGTAATCGATGAGGGCCTGGTACCATTTTCCAATCACGATGAAGTCCGGTACTTTGTGACTATCGTAGGTAAAGGTGTCGTCGTCAACGATATTCCGGTCGAATCCTAGAGCAAAACCGAACTCAGAAGGCCCTAGAATCAAATCCTTAGGCGTTGTCGTGCGCTTAAGGAACGTCGCTGCAGGTAAGAAGGAGTGATGATAGTCGTCCTTTACAAGAGAGGCATATAGCAGTCCTCCAATACCTGTTGAAACGAATAAAAGAGCGCATCCGGCCGCCGCAACTTGATGAAATGCGCCCACCCGCCACCAGCGCACGATCCAAACTGCTGCCAGCGCGTCATAGATCGCAACAATATGAATTGCGTACTTGACCTCTTTAGTGTTTTCGTAGAACGTCATGCATAGGAAGTAAACTGCCCAGATCCACAGCAGAGTTTTGACGCCTGAATCGCGCCTCGCGTCACCGTCCGCTAATAAGGAAATGACGGACACCGCGTAAATGAGGATCACCAGAATCTTAATGCGATACAGGGGATTCATTCCCGCTTCGAAGCCGGCCATCCCTGCGTATCGTCCCGCCTCTCGAAACAGCGTTCTGAGCGGGTTGACGAGACCACCGAGCCGATCAAGGCTCGCGACGTTGCCGAAGAATTGCGCCCTGAACAAGTCCGCAGCGGGCCCAATGTACCAGGCCAGAAAGGCGAGCCCTAGCATATAGGGCAGCGTTGCGATAGCAAAATGGGTCCAGCGGATACGTCGGACATCGCAATACAAGGTCAGGAAGAGTAGCGCGGCAAAAGCTGGAACTCCGGCAGTCGGGTGTGTGAGTCCGCATGCCACGACGGCCATTTGCGACGCGAGAATCGCCCACCCAAGGCTCCGCTCGCGAAGCTCTAGGTAGAGCAAAATTGCCATCGAGGCCAGCGCCAGCGCCATTGCGTCCATTCGCCCGAGAGCCGTTTGTGAAACGAATTGGTAATCGCAGGCGAATAGGAGCATGGCGAGCAGCGCCATCACGGAATCTTTCGTTAATAGGCGCACGATTTGACCCCAGGAGAGCAGGGCAACCAAGCCCCAAGCCATCGCATGCAGGCGCGCGGTCAGCAGACTAAATCCGAAAAGCTTAAACCACGGTACCTGTACATAGAACTGCAGCGGGGGGACCCAGTAGGTCCGCTGGTTGATGCCTTTCCAGAATTTCCCCGCGGTTTCGAGTAGTGGCGTGCCTGTGTTGCCGTATCTAATGAGGCTTAAAGAAGGCGAAGAGTACCAAGCCTCATCGTTCCACGGCTGCGTTGTCAGCGCCCTGCCCAGCGCCAGAACTACATAAAGCGCGATGATAGCCAGGACCAGCCACCGCCGTCGGCGGGTGAACCAGTTCTCGGTTTGCCTGTAGAGCGTCGCCATATCCTGCTTTGCAGGTCGATTATCGCAAACAGATGTCGAACTTGATCCTTCCAGGTGTGGTCGCGCAGAGGTAACTGACGAGTAGGTGCGTCCCGACCGGCCGGTTCCGCACACATTAGGACCGGCTAAAGTGTTATTTCCATTGGCGCCGTTTGGACTCGCGCCGAGCACTGCAATTCTACGTTTGCCCCGAAGTTACAGCGGATAACGTAAATTGGTCCAGCGGGGTTCAGGCGTCTTTTACTACTTTGGCAAAGTGCGCAACGTACAAGTCTCTTATGTCTTCAGAGCAGCTCAGCACAGATCGCATTCAAGGCTCCGGATTCGTTTGGATGTTCCGTTGACTATAGTCTCGATGCGGCGCTGGGGGCCTTTACTCGCGTGGACAATCCAGGCGGATCGCGACCGCAGAACGTTACCATTTCGGGCCTTACCGCGGGAACGGCATATTACTATCGGGTAAATTGCGCCGTCGAACGGCCTACCGGAAGTTTCAGTACTCTCCGCTAGTGCGCCGGATGTCGATAAAATCCAATAGGGTCCTTGCGGGCGTTCCTGGGAGTTGAACCGATAGGCGTATGGGAAATGGCATCGAACTCGCGGTGGTCTTACCGACATTCAATGAGAGAGAGAACGTCGTGCCGGTATTGTCGGCATTGAACGCTGCGCTGGCAGGTATCGATTACGAGGTGATTTTCGTAGACGACGATTCAAATGACGGTACGCATGCGCTCATCCGGGACATTGCACGGACCGACCGCAAAATTCGAATTGTGCGCCGGATAAAGCGCCGCGGGCTCTCGTCAGCCTGCGTGGAAGGTATGATGTCGACCGCCGCTCTGTATATAGCGGTTATGGACGCCGATCTTCAGCACGATGAGCGGATTTTGCCTCTGATGCTAAACCGGCTGAAGTCCGATCGGCTTGACATTGTGATCGGCAGTCGCAATGTGGACGGCGGCAGCATGGGTGACTTCACTAAGAATCGAGTGGCTCTAAGCCATCTGGGAAAACGTCTCAGCCGCTTCGCTTGCCGTTGCGAGGTTGGCGACCCCATGAGTGGGTTCTTTATCTTGGATCGGCGATTTCTTGAAGAAGTGGTACACGACTTGTCAACGGTTGGATTCAAGATTCTCGTCGACCTCCTCAGTTCGGCGCGCCGGCCGGTGAGACTAGCTGAAGTTCCGTACCGGTTTCGCGCCCGCCATCGCGGCGAGAGCAAGCTGGATGTCCTAGTGGGGGTCGAGTATATTCAGCTTCTGCTCGACAAGTTCTTGGGCGATTACATTCCCCCGCGTCTGGTTATTTTTGGCTTCGTCGGCACGGCGGGGCTGGCGGTATATCTCTCTGCGTTATACGCGCTACACGTGCTACACGTGCCGTTCATGCTGGCGCAGGCGCTGGCCACAGCCGTGAGCATGACGCTGAATTTCTTCCTGAACAACACCATTACCTATCGCGACCGGAGGCTTAAGGGCTCAAAAATATTCACAGGACTGCTCTCGTTTTATGCGGCGTGCGCGATCGGGTTGTGGCTGAACGTAAGGTTTTCGGATCTGCTGCGGGGCGCCGGACTTCGATGGTATGTCGCGGGGGTTTTCGGTCTAGGCATAAGTTGGATATGGAATTTCGGAGCAACTAGCATCCTGACTTGGCGGACGAATCGGTTTGGCTCCTCGGCTCGCTCGGCACGCGCGCCTGTTATGACCGCGTCAACCGGTTCAGGAGCTCCCGTCGATCACGGGCCCACTCAGTAATCCATACGCTAGATTCGGCGCGCAACGATATTGGTGTACTTGCGCCCCGGATAACGATTGATCAGCGCATCGTGATCGCTTATTGTGTCCAAAGACCCGTTTTTCCCGAGCTGGTAAATCTGCAGTCCCGATTCCTCCAATGAGAGAAGCAGCTTCTTCGGATCCGTGTTCGCCCTCCGCAGGCCGTCGGGCCAGAACTCGGTGAGCACGATCAGGGATCCAGGGTCGCGCAGCGTCTCCTTCATGCCTTTCAGGACCAACCCTTCTGCCCCCTGAACATCTATCTTTATGATGTCGACGTGCTCTACTCCGAGTTCTCCGAGGAGTGCGTCAATTGTTGTAATCCGAATCTCGATTGTGCTGGAAGCAAGCTCATTGGAATACAGGCGATTGTCTCCGCGGTTGTTTGCGGAAACGTATAACTTGCCCGAGCCGACATGATCCGCGGCAGCTACTTGTATGCAACGAGCATTTTTCAGCCCATTAGCCTTAACTGTTTCGCTTAAGTACTTGAAGTTCTCCGGATCCGGTTCCAACGCAATTACCCGTCCTTGGGATCCAGCCTTGTGACCTCCTAGGGCGGTGTAGTAGCCGACATTTGCGCCGATGTCGAGCAGCACCATGCCCGGGAAGAACACAGATCTCAAAAAAGCAGTTTCGTCCTTCTCATAAACCCTAAAAGTGAGTGCGCCCGAAACTACCGGATCGTTCGGATTCAAGCGGACGGCGGCGGGACCGTATCGCACGTACTTTGGCAGAATGCGCTTGATAATCGCGTTCGCCGCCTTGCGCAGCGGTTTTGGCTTGAGAACAACCGTGTAAATAAATTCTGGTACAGTCATCCGGTCAGTTCTTATGACATTTCGTTTGCAGCTCGATTATCGCAAACAGATATGACCATTTCTGTTTTCAGGTGCTTGTGCTAGCGTGTAGGATAATTGCCGAGTAAGTGCGCCCGCGTAGCATGGTCACGGCAATCCTCTGACTCGTGCCTGATTTCGGCGAATCCCGGTCCATGCAAGCTGGTTATCATTTATCGCAACGGTGGTCGGCCACGCTGGCGACATGGACAATCGCCGCATTCGAGCGCGTTGCCCTATTTTGCGAGCAGCGAAGCACCATCATTGTTGTTCTTTTTACCATCCTTTTCTGGTTGGTAACGTGCGCTATCGCCGGAACCAAACTCCTGGATTTCGACGAGTTCGCGACCTATTATCCGGCGGCGCTTCCCACAGCCAGGGATACTTGGAATTTTTTTGCAAATGGCTATGACACTCATACGCCGCTCGCATCGCTCGCTGTCCGCGCGTGTTTAGCCGTATTCGGTCACAATCCAATTGCTATCCGCCTTCCTGTGATCTTTTGCTATTGGTTGATGTGCGTCTGCATCTACGGGTTTGTCTCGCGCCACTGCGGCAAGCTGTACGGCTTGGCGGCAATGGTGTTCCCGTCAGTCTGTTCGGTTTATTTTTATGCGACAGAGGCGCGGGCCTATGGGATCATCCTGGGCTCAACCGCGGCTGCTCTTCTATGCTGGCAACGGGCGAGCGAACAAGATTCACGCCGCGTTTGGTGGCTCACTGGTTTAGGCATCGCAGTAGCGATTTCGGTTTGTGTTCATTACCTCGGGATACTTTTTCTGATTTCTATTTTCGCCGGCGAGTCGGCAAAGGCGATCACCCGAAAGCGTGTGGATTGGCCGGTGATTCTTGTGGTTGTGCTGTGTGCTCTGCCGTTGTTGATGTTCGTGCCGATGGCGAATGCTGGGCGGCAAAATTATGCGGGATCCTACTGGTCGCGCCCACATCTGGGTGATATCGAGAACACCTACCGCTCAATGTTGACTTTGGCGTTTGCCCCTTTGCTCGGTGCATTGATCCTTTGGGGCATTGTCGCTCCACTCCGGACACGATCAAGCGCGGAGGTGGTGAAAAAACTGCCTGCTCACGAAGCAACCGCAGCAACCGTGCTCGCGTTGCTCCCGGTATATGCAATGCCGGTAGCGTATGTGATCGGTTCGTTCGTGCCGCGCCAGATTGTGTACACGCTGATAGGGGTGACAATTTCTCTCGCCTTCCTGGCTTATCGCAGCAGCGGTGGCGACCGCCTGCTAGGGACAGCACTGGTCATGGTATTCATGGGGTGGTTTGCACTCAAGGCGCCAGCAACCGTGCGCGCGAATATCTTGCAGAGCAACGGCGTGCTAATGCGCGGGGCACAACCCTTTGAGGACACCGCGTGGATGTCGGGCATCAGGGATTCGGGCCTCCCGGTGGCCGTCACGCCGGCTGTCTTTTTCCTTCAGCTGCAGCATTACGCGGGTTCCGGCATCAAAGAACGTGTGTTTTATCCCTTAAGTGTGGCGGATGCAATTCGGTATGAAGGCGCAAATACAGGCGATCTGTTTCTTGAGTATTTGAGCCGCATCGTACCTATTCAGGTACCCTCTTATGAGACCTTTGTTTCCGCAAACCGGCACTTCCTTGTCTGTGCGGAAACGACCAACCCGACGTGGCTGGTTCGAAAGCTTTTGGATGACGGCGCCGCGGTCCGCTTGATGGTGCGGCAGGGACCATATTTCTTGTTCGACGTCAGGGTTAAGCCGAATTAGGATGTCCGACTTCGATCTCACACGCGGTAAAGTTAACGCCTGATCAGGACGATAGATCTGCGATGGACCAGAGGCTCAGAATCGTGGTTTCGTGTCTCTAAGGTACGGAATGGCAGCTAATCCGGTACCACAGGCGACCGATCTCATTAAGCAGCTCAAATACACGAGGCAGCGACAGCAGTACTGGGACGAGTTCGCCGTCTCCCTTGACCAATGGCAAACGTGGCGGGCGTATTATCAGAAGCGTCTCACCGAGATTTACGCCTTTCTAATTCCTCCGGGCATGCGGGTGCTCGAGATAGGATGCGGCCAAGGTGATTTATTGGCGGCGCTCAAGCCCGCTCATGGCGTCGGCGTCGACCTTTCGGCCAAGATGATTGAGCGCGCTCGCGAACGGTATCCGCAGCTCCGGTTTGTTTGCCGGGACGCGCACGCCCTGGATCTTGGCGAGAAATTCGATTTTATTATCTGCGCGGATTTAGTAAACGAACTGTGGGACGTTCAACACGTATTCGAGCAGGCGGCTCGTCATGCGGAGCCATACACCCGCATCATTGTGAATGCGTATAGCCGACTGTGGGAAGCTCCCCGGCGCGCGGCCGAGGCGCTTCACCTCGCGCGAACGCAACTCCCCCAGAACTGGCTCACCGCGGACGATATTGCAAACCTGCTCTATCTCGCGGATTTCGAAGTCATTCGAGCGTCGCAAGAGATTCTTTGGCCGTTGCGGACACCGGGCCTTAATTCGATTGCTAACAAGTACATTGTTAAGGTCTGGCCGTTCAGCTGGCTAGGAATTACCAACCTGCTGATCGCCCGGCCACGTCCCAAACCTCAAGCCGATTCGAATCCGATCGTCAGCGTTATCGTTGCAGCTCGGAATGAGGAAGGAAACATCCGGCAGATTTTCGATCGGGTTCCAGAGATGGGCGGGGGCACCGAATTGATTTTTGTCGAGGGCAACTCGACGGACGACACCTACGGAGCAGTCGAGCGCGAGATTGCGAGACGCCCCGGCGCGCGCGTCAAGCTATTCAAGCAGCCGGGAAAAGGGAAGGGAGATGCCGTTCGGACCGGATTTCAGGAAGCCACTGGCAAGCTGCTCATGATCCTAGACGCCGATCTGACGGTTCCGCCCGAGGACTTGCCGCGCTTCTACGAGACCTGGCGGTCGGGGAAGGCCGATTTTGTGAACGGCGTACGGCTGGTATATCCGATGGAGGAACGAGCCATGCGCTTCTTCAACTTCCTCGGCAACAAGTTCTTCAGCCTCGCGTTCAGTTGGCTCCTGAGCCAGACCATCAAGGACACGCTTTGCGGAACAAAAGTATTGAGCAAGCGCGACTACGATGTGATCGCCGCAAACCGTAGTTATTTCGGTGACTTCGATCCCTTCGGCGATTTCGACCTCATCTTCGGAGCGGCGAAGTACAACCTGAAGATTGTCGACCTGCCGGTGCGCTATGGGGAACGAACATACGGCGAAACGAATATACAGCGCTGGACCCACGGATGGCTGTTACTTCGAATGGTGGCTCTGGCGATGCGGAGGATTAAATTCGTTTGATCGACAGTACCTGTCTACAGCAGGGCATCGGCTCGCCTTGGATTATTCCTTCGAGGCGAGGATAAGCGAGACGAATGGGCACGTTTCGAAACCTGGTCTATCGCATGTACTGGAAAGCCGAAACGGCTATTGTTCCCGGGCTGCGGAGCTCCCAATTCTGTTATTGCGAGAAGCTGCGGCCGCTTGTCAGAGGCGCTGTTTGGCTCGATTTAGGGTGTGGCCACCAGGTGTTCGCTGACTGGATGACGAAGGAGCAGGCCGAACTCATCGGGGGCTGCAAAACGGCCTATGGTATCGACCTGGATTGGATTGCCCTGAGAGCACACCTGGACATTTCGAACAAGGTATTTGGCGATCTTGCGGGCCTCCCATTCGAAGGCGCTTCGATGGATGTGGTTAGCGCAAACATGGTGGCGGAGCATCTTCGTGAACCTGAAATCATTTTGCGAGAGGTCCATCGGGTGCTTAAACCGAACGGCGCGTTCGTTTTTCATACTCCCAACTACCGGAGCTGGGCAATACAAATTGCTTCCCGCATACCGAATGCATTCAAGAAACGGTTGGTCTGGTTTCTCGAGCGAAGGCGGGGAGAAGACGTGTTTCCAACGCATTACCGCATGAATACGGATCCTGCGATCCGGCGGCTAGCCGTCGAGACCGGGTTCACGATTGAAGAGATCACAATGGTAAGCAGCTCGGCCGCCACGATCATGCTCGGGCCGTTCGCCTTAGCGGAACTGCTGTATATTCGGCGCCTTCAGCATCCCAGGCAGGCGAACTCTAGGTCGAACATTGTTGCCATTCTGCGTAAGCGGACGGAAGGTTAAGTGTATATCTTGGCTCGTAGCGCAGCGAATTCATGCAACAATTCGGTTGTGAGCAGAGCCTCATGTGGCTGGTATCAAATCACTGGCGCACCTGCGCAGAGCATAGCCGAGGCTGAGAAATCATGAAGAGCGCTGGATTGAGCACAAATCCGGGCATAGCAGCTCCTCGCATGGCGGAGAAGGAGCGCGGTCCCCTGATCATCGAGCCTGACCGCCCGGGGAACTCCATTCCTGCCACACTGGTTTCCTTTTATATCTTTCTGGTGTTCAGCCGGGTGCTGGATATCTTACCCATCGGAGTTCTTCACGTTCCGATGGTCATGCTCATTCTGCTCGTGGTGATGACCGCCGTGCGGGGTAACTTAAAGAATGCACTTTCCACTAAAGTCTTCTGGTTCTTTGCGGCCTTTACGGTATGGGTTCTGGTGTGTTTTCCCCTAAGTTCATGGCGCGCCGCGAGCGTGGATTCAGTCACTCTGTCGCTACAAGCGTTTGCTATTTTTCTGATCATTGTTCAGACAGTGAGGAGTCCTGCCGATTGGCGCAAAGTGGCAGGAGCATATGCGTACGCCGTGTTGGCGGCGTCCATACTGAGCTTTTATGTGGGGCAGTCGGTGGAGGGCCGCATCTCCCTTGTAAATGGGACTCTTGCAGATCCAAACGAATTTGCCATGATTCTGGCCGTCGGCCTGCCCTTTTGGTTCCTTAAGGCGAGTCGGGCCACCGCTTTGAAGAAGCTATTTTTTTGGCTCTGCACAGTTCCAGTGTTCATGAGCTTCGCGCGGGCTGGATCGCGTAGCGGCCTCATAACGCTTGCCGTACTGCTGCTTGTCATTATCCTGTTTGCAAATCCCAGCCAGAAGGTTTTGATCGCTCTGGTCGCAGTAATCGCAACTGTCGCGGCCGCGGCTTTCCTCCCCAGTTACCTTAAGGCCCGATTCACCACGATCTTTTCTCCACATGCTGCTGAAGGACTGGATGAGAAGAGCCAGGAGCAGTTAAATGCCGATATCGATTCGAGCCAGGGGCGGGAACTGCTTCTCGTGCAGAGTATCCACATGACGTTTGAACATCCAATTTTCGGAGTCGGGCCGGGAGTGTTCGCGGCGGCAAGTTGGGACGAGCGTCACAAAATGGGTGTAAACATGGGCGGGGCGATGGTCTCCCACAACACGTATACCCAAATTTCCAGCGAGACAGGCCTTCCGGGGTTTTTGTTCTTCACAGCCACACTATTTTTGTGTGTCAAATACACGCTTTCGGATTACCGCAAGATACGACGCGTAGATCTCGATCTAGCAAGGAACGACTTGTACATGCTCGCGTCAATTTCCGCACTAGCCGCGGGTATTTTCTTTCTGAGCGTCGGTTATTCCTATGTTGTTGTTGTGATGTTTGCACTAGCTACTTCGTTGCGCAAGATCGTCAGAAAATCCCTAACCGAGCAGACGGAGACGGTGCGGCAAGCCGAACCCCTGTCATTCCGCTCAATTCCGCCACGGCCGGCCCTCGCAACCCAACCGCGCCCTATCTCAGGAGCGGCGGTACCTGTGAGACCGCCCCGCGTCGCGCCCCGCCGTCGGGCTCGGCAGCGGCACTTCGACGGGCGGTCCGAACTATGATTACCCGGCAGCTCACTCCAGGAAAGAAGACGCTTTAGCGATGTGCGGAATAGCCGGATTCGTGAAGCTGGCGCAAAGCAACGCTTCCACAGCGGATCTGCGGCGCATGATGGACGTGATCAGCCATCGTGGGCCGGATGGACAGGGCGCTCACGAGGATGGTACTGCATTTCTTGGCCATCGGCGCCTTAGCATTATTGATATTGCAGGCGGAAGTCAGCCGATGTCGAATGAGGGCGGATCCGTTTGGATCACCTACAACGGGGAAGTTTTTAATCACGCCGCGCTTCGGCCGGAGCTCGAAAAGGCCGGCCATCGATACGCGACCCGGTGTGACACAGAAACCATCGTACACGCATATGAGGAATACGGACCTGATTGCGTGAGGCGCTTCCGGGGTATGTTTGCCTTTGCGATCTGGAACGCGGAACGGCGTACGCTCTTCTGTGCACGGGACCGTCTCGGCATCAAGCCCTTATATTATTTTTCGAACAGCCGCGTTTTTGCGTTCGCCTCCGAAATCAAGGCGCTACTGCGGCATCCCGAAATCGAGCCTGCGCTCGAGGAGAAGCTCCTGCCTGAGTATCTTGCCTTCGGGTACACAAGCGGCGATGAGACGATGTTCCGTGGCATTCGCAAGTTGATGCCCGGCCATATGCTGGCGCTCGAACCAGATACCGGACGGTTGGAAATACAGCGCTACTGGGACGTTCCCGAGAGCGGCGTTCCCGAGCGGAAGAGCGACGAAGAATGGATTGGAGAATGCCGCGAACGGCTGGAAGATGCTGTACGCACGCGCTTGATGAGCGATGTGCCGCTCGGGATGTTTCTGAGCGGCGGCGTGGATTCGAGTGCCATCGCCGCGCTGATGAAACGAATGCGCAGCGAACCGGTGAAAACATTTGCCGTTGGCTATCAGGAAGCGGCATACAGCGAGCTGGCCTATGCGCGTCACGTGTCCGAAGCAATTGGAACGGAGCACCACGAAGTCACCATTGGCATGGACGATTTCTTTAATGCTTTGCCGCGCCTAATTTGGCATGAAGACGAGCCAATCGCCTGGCCCTCTAGCATATCGCTCTATTTTGTCTCGCGACTCGCCTCTGAACACGTGAAAGTCGTACTGACGGGTGAAGGAAGCGACGAGTTGTTCGCCGGCTACCACCGTTATCAGCACTATCTGTTCAATCGCCGATGGGCGGACGCGTATCGGATAGTACCCGGCGGATTGCGGCGTGAAGTTCGGAAGTTGATTGATAGTTCCCGCTTGCTTTCAGCCGACTTGCGCCGGAAGCTGCAGCACACCTTCCTCGGGCGCGAAGGAACAGTCGAATCATTGCAGCTTGACAATTTCTATGGCGCCTTTTCTGCGACTGAGCGGCGCTCGATGCTCACGGGCCGCCTCGCCGAAGCCGGAAATCCCTACGCAACATACCTGTCGTATTGGAATTCGCGGCACGGTTCCGTGCTCTTGCAGATGCTCTATGCCGACCAGAAGACATATCTGGTGGAGCTGCTAATGAAGCAGGACCAAATGAGTATGGCGAGCTCAATTGAGAGCCGCGTTCCGTTTTTGGATCATCCATTTGTCGAGTTTGCGGCTCGGGTGCCAGACGATTTGAAAATTCGGGATGGCGCTGGGAAGTACATTGTCAAGCGCGCCGTGAAAGATTTACTTCCGCGCGATATCATTTATCGCAAGAAGATGGGTTTCCCAACTCCGCTGCGGGAATGGTTGCTCGACGATCGCGCTGAAGCGCTGTTCGCACTGGTGCTCGACCGCAAGAAATTTCTCGCCGAATACGTGGACCTCGCCCAGGTGCGGAGCCTTATTGAGCGACACCGCAGCGGCGGGGAAGATGCGACGGACCGTCTTTGGCGCCTGCTGAACCTGCAGATTTGGGGAGACCTTTTCCTGAGCGGCCGCGGCGCCGGCGACTGGGAGGGCTCGCTACCAGCACCGATGGCCTCAGCGGCCGTATGAAGATTCTATGGGTCAAGACTGATTTCCTTCATCCCACAACGCGCGGAGGCCAAATCCGCACGCTCGAGATGCTACGGCAATTACACCAGCGGCACGAAGTCCATTATGTTGCGTTTGACGACGCGTCTAATCCGGAAGGGCTGCGCCGCAGCTCCGAGTACTCAACGCGCTGTTATCCCGTTTCTTTTCGCGTTGTCCCGAAGCGTTCGCTTGCATTTGCGTGGCAGCTTACTCGAGGCCTGTTTTCGCGGTTTCCGGTAGCGGGGATGCGATATAGATCGACCGGCATGCGCGACACCATCGCGCGGCTCGTGTCCGAGTATCGGTTCGATGCCAAAATCTGCGACTTTCTTCACCCCAGCATCAACATCGAGGACATGAGAGGCTGGATACTCTTTCAGCACAACGTGGAGACGATCATCTGGGAGCGCCACGCGGAGAGCGGGCGCACACCCGCCCATCGGGCCTATTTCGGGCTACAAGCGCGGCGCATGTTCGAGTGGGAACGTGCAGTGTGCCGCAGCGCCGCGCACGTAATCGCTGTCTCCGAAATCGACGAGCAAATCATGCGCGAGAGATTTGGCATTCGTCATACGTCGTCGGTGCCCACTGGAGTCGACCTCGATTATTTCGAGCGGCCATCTGCGGTGGAGAAGCATTTCGATCTGGTTTTCGTGGGGTCGATGGACTGGATGCCCAACATAGATGGCGTACGCTGGTTCCTCGATGAGGTTCTCGCGCTCATCCGAGCAAACAAACCCGATTGCCGCGTGGCGATCGTGGGCCGTAACCCACCGCCGTCTGTTACCGCTGAAGCCAAAGACCCGCTAATCACGATAACCGGCACTGTGGCCGATGTGCGGCCGTTCTTGTGGCAGTCGGCGGTGTCGATCGTGCCATTGCGCGTCGGCGGCGGAACGCGGCTGAAAATCTTTGAGTCATTAGCTGCCGGAACGCCGGTAGTCTCAACCACGATCGGAGCCGAAGGCTTGCCACTCGAACAAGGGAAGACGATTGCCATCGGAGATACGGCGCAGGAGTTCGCTGCTGAGTGTCTCGATCTCCTCGATGACCCAGACGCGCGTAAGGGTATGTCAAGCGCCGGGCTTGAATTTGTGCGCGAGAAAGTCTCCTGGGACCGAGCGATCCGCCGCTTCGAGGATATCCTCTGCGGCGTCCGCGATCCTGTTTAGCAATGGCGTTCCTGAGATACTTCTGGGCTAAACACGCACTATGTCTACGTATGACCGGTGAGCTAGTCTGGTAGTGGATGACATGGTTGTTCAACCGCAGGTCCTCGGTGTAACTGCACGGAGGAGTGGCGGCCGGACGGCCCTTTCACAGTCAGGGATTTGCGTGATTTTTTTTTGCATTTCCCTTCTTCTGCAGCATCTCGCCGGAGTCTATAAGAGCGATCTAAACGGAGATCGCGATGCCCCGGGGCACTACATCACCGGGCTCATGGTCCATGATTGGATCCAGCAGGGATTTCCGTTACCACCTACCAGTTTCGCCGAAAATTATTACGCCCACTATCCGAAGGTAACTATCGGGCATTGGCCGCCTGTTTTTTACGTCGCGCAGGCAGCGTGGATGTTCGCGTTCGGAGACAGCATCCATTCGGACCTATGGTTTATGGCTCTCCTGGACGCACTGTTCGCCACGACTTTGTATGCCGTTGTCTGGCGCGAGTTCGGGTCGTGGCTAGTGGCGCTTGCGGTGGGATTTTTACTGTTGTTGACTCCTTGTGTCCAGATTTCAAGCAGCACAGTGATGGCCGATCTGGTTGTGGCGCTCTTTTGCCAATGGGCGGTGTTGGCTTGGGTAATGTATTTGGACCAGGGACGCGCCAGGGATATCCTTGCCTTCGCGGTTCTTAGTTCATTGGCAATCATGACCAAGGGCAACGGCTATGCCCTTCTGCTGGTGCCCCCGATCAGCATTGCGCTGGCACGAAGCTGGCGTGTGCTGCGGGATCGCAAATTGTGGGCTTGTGGTGCTCTTATTTTTATTGCCTGCATTCCCTGGACACTGATGACGCGTGATCTGGTTGTGTCCACCTGGCAATACAAATTGACGCCGGCGTTTTTTGTCAAGGCGCTCACGTTTTACGCAGGTCAACTGATGGTCGAGAGTAGTTTGGCTGCTGGCTTATTTGCGCTGATCGGACTGGTCGTTGTTGTGGCATTCCGCCATTCCATGAAGGCGCTCTGGCCGGTCGCTGCATCCTGGGTTCTTGCATTTCTCTTCTTTCATGCATTAATTCCCGCAGGACTCGAGCGGCGTTACACGGTTTTGGTTTTGCCTATATGGCTTCTTTTGATGACCAAGGGTGTTTCCGAAGTGATCCGGCGTTTCCCTCTTCCACGCGTCTCGCCGTCTACGCGAGCCATGGGCTTGGCCGCACTAATTGCTGTGGTCTTTCTTACTACTGCTTTTTCGATTCAATCGCATCAGCCTTCTGCATTTGTGGCGGTGGGTAAGGCGTTAGCTTTGGAGCCTGCATATGCCAATAGAGTCATCTTGATTTCTTCGGAAGGCGAAGGGGAAGGCGCCCTTATATCGGAGTTGGTTCAATGGGATAAACCGCGGCCAAAGCACATCGTGTTACGCGCGGGACGAGTTCTGGCGGACAGCGATTGGATGCAGCGAAACTATACGTTGCGCTATCACACACCTGAAGAAGTTTTGCGTTATATCCGCTCTATTCCAATCGGGATCTTGGTCGTCGATCGCACGAGCCGGGATACTCCGAATCTTCACCAACAATTGATCGACCAAATGCTTGACGAATACCCGCGAACTTGGAAGCTCTCGGCCGCTTATCCAGCTAACTCGTCTATATCGCGAGCGGTAGCCGTGTATCAATTAGCAGACAAAGACACGATCCCCCACAAACCCATCCGGGTCGAACTAAACGGAACGCTACATCTAAACATACTGGTAAAGCCTTAGGTTGAGACCTTTGAGAAGCTTGGTTTGGGCCTCTGAGTTGTGAATCTTGCGAGTGCCCATCGAAATGGCCGGTGTGTGAAAATTGACCGCTAGATGAGTGCGAAGATAGCCTTGATCATCGGTGCAGGTCCGGCTGGCCTCACGGCCGCCTACGAACTCCTCCAGCGTACCGACGTCTGCCCGACTGTCCTTGAAAAAAGCAACTATATGGGGGGCATTTCGCGAACCGTCAATTACAAAGGGAACCGCATCGATATAGGTGGCCACCGGTTTTTTTCGAAATCCGACCGGGTCATGAATTGGTGGCTCCAGATAATGCCTCTGCAAGCGCACCAGGACCAATTGGCCCCGATCACGTATCAAAATCAGACACGTGAAGTGACGACTTCCACTTCAGGGCCATCGCCCGAAAATTCAGATCGGGTGATGTTGATCCGGGCACGTAAATCGAGGATTTACTTTCTTCGCACGTTTTTCGACTATCCGATTAAGCTCAGCAAAGATACGCTCGCGAAGCTTGGCTTTGCCCGCACTCTCAAGATCGCCCTGAGTTACAGCCGCAGTGTCGTCTGGCAGATCAAGCCTGAAAAAACTCTTGAAGAATTTCTGATCAATCGGTTCGGGCGCGAGTTGTACCTTCTCTTCTTTAAGTCATATACCGAGAAAGTTTGGGGCGTGCCCTGTGATCAGATCAGCGCCGAATGGGGAGCTCAGCGAATCAAAGGACTTTCGATCACCAAGGCGGTCGCTCATTATGCCAAGCAGATTTTCCGCAGCCGAAAAACCACGGATCTCAAACAGAAGGGGACGGAAACGTCGTTGATTGAGCAGTTCATGTATCCGAAGCATGGTCCAGGCCAACTTTGGGAATATGTAGCGCAAACCGTACAGGAAAAGAAAGGTTCCATTCTAACAGGATGGAACGTCGAGAAGATTCACGTCGAGGGTAATGCGGTGCGCGCGGTGGAGGCCGTCCACGCCTGCACAGGGGAGCGGAGGACTTTCGAAGCGGATTATTTCTTTTCCACCATGCCCATCCGGGAGTTGATCAATGCGCTCGATACGGAGGTGCCGGCGAGTGTTCGTGAAGTGAGCAACGGGTTGATCTACCGGGACTTTATCACCGTCGGGCTCCTTGTAACTCGCCTGAGCGTTCGTGACGAAACGCAGAATGGATCCGGACTTCTTACGGACAACTGGATTTACATACAGGAGCCGGACGTCCTCGTCGGCCGCATGCAGATCTTCAATAATTGGAGTCCCTACATGGTGGCCGATTCAAGTCTTGTCTGGGTGGGACTTGAATATTTCTGTTATGACACCGACGATCTTTGGAAAAAATCGGATGCGGACATGATCGAGCTCGCGAAAGATGAGGTTGAACGGATTGGAATGATTTCTCGCGACGCTGTGGTTGACGCGACAGTCATCAGAATGCCCAAGACTTACCCCGCATACTTCGGCACGTACGGCCGGTTCGGCGAACTTCGGGACTACGTGAATCAGTTTGAGAATTTATTCCTGGTGGGACGAAATGGCATGCACAAATACAACAATCAGGATCACTCCATGTTGACCGCTATGACGGCAGTAGACAATATTGTCGCCGGTATCACTGATAAATCGAACGTATGGGCCGTAAACACGGAAACGGAGTATCACGAGTCAAAAGAGAAATAGGGGTTCGCGCCGTGAGGATTTCGGGCGCGGACGTGAACTCGCGCCCGTTCACAATCTGGGAGCAATCTCCATCACCAGGCCCGCCGCTTTCGCCCTCCGGCGCTGCAAAAACGCCAGCGCACCCCAAAATCCGACGATAATGTATCCGAGAGCCTGCAATAAAAGGATGTAAGCGATAGCGTCTGTGCGGCTGATCCCAAACGGCGCAAGCACGTTTACGGCGACGAACTGATAAATGCCAACGTAACCGGGTGTCGATGGAAGCGCACTCCCTAGCCCCAGACCGGCGATCAGCAGAAACGCAGTAGGTAAGGACAATGAGACGCCTACCGCCCGTGCGCACATCACGGCGTTCACCGCATCAAGGCACCAAATCACCGCAGTGAGTCCCAGAAACCCGCCGAGCCGGCGCGGATCGTGGAAGCTGCGAATCCCGCGCATAATGTGCATCAGCAGGTGTGTCAGGCGAACATGGAGGGCACTCGGTAGGGGCACAGCTTTCAGCAGGGAGCTAGACAGGTTCTCTAGATAAGGTAGAACGGCCAAAGCCACGACCGCCGCCGCTCCCGCTATCGCGAACGGCTTGGCAGCGGCGGCAAGCCATCCGGGCCGGAACGGGATAGTCAGCAGGACCAGCGCACTGATGGTAACCAGAGCGATCGCATCTGCTACACGTTCCGAAAGCGCCGTCGTGAGCACAAACGTCTTGCTCAAGTTCGATCGAGCGCTGATCATGAAGGTCCGGACCACCTCTCCCGCGCGCGCTGGCAGAAAATTATTTCCGAAATAACCCGCGGCTGTGGCCCAGAATGCGGTTGGAATGGAAACGTCCCCTTCTGCTCTCAGTAGAATCCGCCAGCGGTAGGCGCGCAAGAACAGTGTGAGCGAGGACAACAGGCAGCACAAAATTATGTAAGACGGACGGGCGCTTCTTAGAATTAGGCCGACGCGGTGCCAATCGATCCCTCGAAGCGAGAAATACAGCAGTACGGCGGCCAAAGCGATCGCGGCCGCCGTATAAAATACTCGCAGTCCTGAACGGGACGATCTTGTGCGGTCCTGTGGCTGTATGTCTTCGATCAATTCTTTCCCATATATACCTTTATCGACTGACAGAGAAGACCAGCGCAAACGGTAGCTGCCGAGGTGGACGTAGGCTGGGCTATCGTGCGATATTGGCTCGCAGGACTTCGGGGCCCGCTGGCATCTTTACCGTCGTGTCCTGCTCTGCCGTTACGAATAAATCGAAGGCCTTACGCGGGCTGACACCCTGAAAAGCACCTTGCAGCTTGTTGTTGACCTTCAGCTCACCCTGATTTTCAGGAGGCGATTCTCTCTCTTGGAGCCACACAATGTAGACAGACTCTGAAGGTGAAAGATTTTCTGGCTTGGCCAAATGCTCCACCTGGATTTTGATCTCCGTATTACCGTTGCGATCTTTCCCCACGTCAACCGTGCCCTGGGCAGCGGGAACAATGGATGAGGCGGTGAGTGAAATCTTCTTCGCAAAAAGCAGAGTGCAGAATAAAGCGAACGCGGTTACCAGAAAAACCAACTTACGCATCGAACAACTCCTCGGGCCTATGGTCCCACAGTCGTGCGATGAGGGTTAAGGCGCTTCGAACCGTAGGATGTTGCCCCTGGATCTTACTCTTGGTGTTCTTCTGCGGGTTTTACTCTGATAAAGAGCTGGTCCCACTTGTGATGTCTCCCAGATTGCACAGGCCGGCCGCCGTGGAAGGTTCGATCCAGCAGCTGGAGGTCGGAAATCCCATCCACATCTATCCATCGCCAATTTGGAAGCGTTCCGCTGCTCGACCCGCCAATTTGATACGCAAGGAGTCTTAAGCAGCCTTTCTGGATTCCATAATCATGGGGTTCGAGAATACGGTCCTTGTTGCCGTAACGAAGCTGAACCACGCGTCTGTGCTGAATCGCCGTTCGGAGCAACTCATCGATCTTCGCGTCGACATGAACATCTCGGGCGATGTTACTTATATTCGCCAAATAGCCCCTGTGGATTAAGAGGAAAGGTAAGGCGGCAGCCCGACTTCGTCCATCAACATAATTTAACCAAATGGGAGGTTCTAATTTACCGAAGAGTTGTGTTGGATACCAGGAGGACAATTGAAAGAAATTCGCTTCATAGGCCTAATCTTGCCCGGAATGTTCATACTCACCAACTCAATAGTTTCGGCTGACACTGTCACTGATACGTCCCTGAACGTTAAGTACACTGCAAACTCAACATTCACGCCCGTCGCTGGTAACACTTACGACGTATTCCTGCAGGTCGATGCCACCGGGTTTACTGTCGGCAGTGGTTTTCTCACGGCAATAGAAATGGCCTTCAAAACTGGCTCAGACATATCGACTTCCGTGTCGCTCGTGGCGGCCCCCGGCGGTCACAGCTCTTGGAGTAGCGAGATTCCTGGCGGGCTAAACTCCGGTGGTTGCGGTGGTAATGGCGCGGCGTCTGGTGATGTTTGCTTCCAGTATGTCAATACGGCAAACACGACGAACACGCTGGTGCCAGGAGGTCCGTACAACTTCGAGTTTGCCGTGACTATGCCGAATTCCGATGCCTTGACTGCCTCTTCGAACATTACGGCAGCGTACAAAACCGCTATCAATAGCGACGGAAGGAACCTAGGTTCAACATCCATGGGCATCATCATTCAGCCGGGTGCTCCTCCTCGTGTGCCCGAACCAGCTTCCTCCCTCCTGCTCGGCTCTGGTCTATTGGGTCTCGCCCTTCTAATGCGCAAACTGCGGAAGCAAAACTAACTAGTTCTCAAATACACACGCTCTCGCTTGAACGAGAGCCAACGAAAGCGGCGCCCGTATACTCCGACGGGCACTTCAAGTCCATGCCGCTTTGCGCCGACGAATGGATCCGGTAGGACAGTCTGCGATGGGTTTATGTGGACCAGACCCGACCGGCGTTACCGTTTCCGATCTGGATGGACAGAGGTCCAGCCTACTCCGTGTGACGGTCACGAGGCCGGTGAGCACTATGCTCGCTCGATTCCTGGGCCTGAGCACGCGCTATGAAATCGGCGACGAAGAAAGGGATCTGCAGCGAATCCGCGACAAAGCAGACAGCCGGCGAGTGCATCTTCGCGCTTTTGGTGCAGCCGGAATATCGAAGACTGGCACTGTGATGGGTTCCGCCTTCGCCTACTCCCCGATTCGTCTGAGGTGCGGTCCAGGACCTCCAGCACTACCGCTATTCGCCGTCGTTCCGTACTCTTGAGACCGGGACACTCCAACAAATGAGAAACCTGCTCTCTCTGTTACTCGCTTGCGGCTTGCCCGCCGGCGCTTCGGTCGTTTACACCATCCGCCAGGCTCCGCCAGACGCACCCACGGACTGGACCGCGCAGGTCGAGGCTCAAGTCATGTCGGCGGGTTATCTCGACGTGCCCACCCTCGCCTATCCGCAACCGGGGGATTCGACTTCCTACCCGCTCCAGGGAGCGCTCTACGAGCCCGCCACCTGCACCGGGTACCAAATCACCGCTTGCAACGACCCAGGCAACGGCACATGGTGGTGGATCTGGCCGGACGTGGGACTCGAGGCCATGCTGATCGGCGTCACGCCATACAACGGAGTTCTCGAAGGGGCCGAAGCTCTCGTCACCTTTCCTCTTACAGCTGTCGCCGAGAACGGTGTATATCGGACCTCGGGTGAATTCTCACTCACAGTAAGCGGCCAACCGGCGCCCGCCAATGCTCCCGAGCCTACAACATGGGGCCTGTCAATGTTGGGCCTGGGCCTGGCAGTTTTCGTCAGGCGACGTGTTCGATGCGCCGCGATCTCTTCTCGCGACAGCGCCTTGGACTTTAGCGCGATCCGGTTCACCGGCTGAAGCCGGGCAAAATCACGTCGCTGGTCTCCACGTTCGCCAGATCCCGGTCGAAAGATCTTCAGGTTCAGGCAATTCCAGGGAGAGTTGCGCCTCTCACCGGGGCCACGCCATCAGATAGTTGGTCTTCCTGGCGAGTTTTACTGCGGCCCGAAAAGGTGTCGAGGTTGGACCCTTTGCCGATGAGCGGAGTTTAGCGCTAGCGCACCCGGTATGTTTGTCCATTTTGATCGTTGTGCTTTGCAAACAGGGTTACCGGAAAAATAGCTTTTGCTCTGACTAATGTCACGAGCATCGGTTCCTAAAAGCGATTGGTTGGAAGGAACAGAACTGGGCCAAAAGATTCGGTGACCTTTTGATCGTGATAATTCGTTACTGTAAGGCATAATAATGAATTGCCCAAACTGTGGATTGGCGAATCCGGATAACGCGAGATTTTGTGCAAATTGCGGCACTTCGCTCGGTAGTGCTCCATCTCCAGAAGCCAATCCCTACCGAAGCCAATCGCAGTACAAAGGTTCTCCGCTCTACCAGGCACGCGGGCCGTACCAAGCACCCGGAGCGACGGGGGGCGGAAACACAATAGCAAAAAACATCGGGATCGGGTGTTTGATCGTGCTGGCAATCTTTTTGTTCTTTGGGCTTTCCTGCACGAGGGCTTGTCTGGGAATGAGGCACGGGCGAGCATACATACATCGGCGGTATTAAGGCCGAAGCGCGGTTGCGCTATCTTACTTGGAAAGCAAACTCACGCAGTAGACCACCCTGGCTGGATTTCTCTCTCGACCAAGGAATTTGCTTTTTAAGGTTGGTATTTGCTTTCTAAATCGCGAAGGCGAGACGCAAAGTTGAATATGCGCGCCGAATACGCGCAGTTGGAAATTATGAAGCTACTTAGAAAACGGCAATCCGAGAGGATCGCCCTGATGCCGCAACTTCACTGGTTGTGATGACTAGCTTTCCCGAATTCCGCTACAGTTGAAATCCAGCCCGTGAAGGGCAATGGGGAATGGCGAAGAATTCCCGGTGCCTTCCATACCCTCGCGAGCAAACGGCTCACTCTAAGCACTGACGAACGGCTGGCTACGAGACGGAATACTTCGGCGCGTACAACTTGGTGGCGGTGACCGCTGACGCGGTAGCGGCTAGCCCTATCGAAACAAACTGCCGTCGAGTCGTCATACAGGAACAATAAACGGATGAATCATTTCTTCGCACCGCAGGGCGACAATTGCCAGTGCAAGGGTCGCGGAGTTCAAATGTTCACACCTAGCCTTTAAGTCTGTCTCTATCCTGCCTTGTATCGCACCGAAATTGCGGCTGTAAGCGGCCTGGCATAGCACTGCCCCGAAAGGCTGGAAATTCCTTGTTCCGACTCAGCCGCACTCTTCATCCATTGGAGGGCCGCCCTGATACCTGGGTGATCGGGTTGTCCCTGAAGCCCAAGCAGAGCTATCGCGATGGACTCGACATGTGCAGGCAACGGAATCTCGTAGATGACGCTATTCGTCAACAAACGCCCTATGTTTATGAAGTTAGGGCCAGGGATCAAAGGTCAAGTGCGGCCGATCCCACAATCAGCGACATGCGCTCAACCCTGACCACTGAGACTTCGATCAGTAGCACCCTCCCAATGCCGCAATAAACATTGATCGCCGCCGCGTGCATGCGACGTGTGTGCCCATTTTCGAGCCGGAGGTAACTTCTGGCTCGGAAAGCAGGTCTACTCATTTCACGCAGACCGCGCACGTGGCTGGTTCGCGTCTCCCTCGCCCGCAACCCGGAAACCGGACCGCGGAAGTACCACAACAAAACCATCCGCGGCTCATTCCGCGAGGCGCAAACGTACCTGATTGCGAAGCTGCAGGGACGCGAGATCGGACGCCTTCCCCGCGCGGTGGCGATCAGACTCGATCAATACCTGGACCGGTGGCTCGCGACAGCCGCGAACCCGAGGCTGAGAACCAAAAGCTATACAGATTATGAAGCGCTCTTGAGGGTTCACATCCGTCCGTGTCTCGGGACCAAAGGCACTCGGTGCAGCCGAGCGGTTATCGGAACTGCTGTTTTCGCCCGCTCGCGCGAGAAAGCCCGTCGAATACGGAGCGGCCCAACGCAAGTCGTCGCTCGTCACCGCTACTGCCAAGACCCAATCGAGATGCCCCGTCAACATGTGCAGTTCCCAGCCGCTCGCCGGATTCCACACTTTCGGTGTGTCGTCCCGAGATGCGAAGACCGCAAGACGCCCGTCCGGCGTCACCGCCAGGCAACGGGCTCCAGAAACACGTGAGCGGCCGCCTATCAGCGTGCGCCGGTGCCGATCGCGACCTGATGCGCGCGTTCGCCGCATACAAGAAACAAGAGCGCGAGCGTGAAGACTCGCGTCCTTGATTCGTGGGCGATTCTGGAATGGATCAGTGGCAGACAACCCGCCAGCAGCCTCGTTGGCACTTTGCTCTTCGAGGCCGAGGAGGGCCGGGCCCGGCTCGTGATGAGCGCCATTAACGTCGGCGAGGTCTTCTACTTCCTCCGAAAGCAACACAGCGATTTGCTCGCTGAATCCTGGCGGGAATCTTCGCGAACGCTGCCCGTAAAAATCGAGGCACCCTCAGCCGAGGACATCTGGAACGCCGCATCGCTGAAGAGCCAGTTCCCCATTTTTTACGCCGATGCGTTCGCTGCAGCGCTGGCACAGAAATACAATTGCCCTCTCGTGACGGGTGGTCCCGAGTTCCGGTCTGTCGAACAGTTGGAACTCGATTGGATCGGTCGCGGCAAGATTTCCGCATAGCCGGAGGTCGGCGGAAGCGTTCCGGCCACTCGCATCCATGTGCCGCAGGCCGCATCATTTGCAGCAACTAAATCACGCCGATTTGTACTGAATGAACATGACGGACAAGCAGATGAAAGGAAGCGCTGGCGATTGCGGAACTGCGGGCGCCCTCCGGGGCCGGGCGGCTAAGCGATCGGCCGGAGCTTGCGGCTCCGGCCTTTCAATCCTGCTTGCCGCAGGAGTGATTCTTATGCACCTCTGGGTGAAGGTGGTTTCGATTTTCGGAACCATCGTACTGAAGTTCCGGTGGAAACGCCGTTAACTTCAGCCGAAAGGCGGCGGAGTAGCCCTCCGCCGTCTTTCTTCACTCAAGATACCACGCCAGACGGCCAGTTCGCTTGGCAAAAACGCCCTGCCGACGCATCCTCACAAACTCTCCACCGCCACTTCCCCCTTGCCCCAAACCGTCTGCCTGCCAACCCCGGTCCATCGGGCTGCCCGCAGGTAGGGCACGAATTCCGACAGATCGCCTTCATACTCGGCTTGGCCGATGAAGCCGCCGATCGGATGCACTTGTCCAGTGCGGCTGCTACGGCGGACGATCTCGACCTGTTTGATGTCGCAGCTGGTCATTCGCACCAGCGCGGCGCGTTCGCCGAAAGCGCGGAAGTCGATTTCGAGCGGGCCATCGCCGTATAGCTCGCGCAAAGTGCTGATGCGGTCGCGTACGCGCACGGCTAGGATGGGGAACTCCGGGCGTGTGGCTACTTGTTGTGCGGTCTTCAATTCCGTCGGCGTGAGGAAATGTATCCGCAAGCGCGTGACCGGCTCGGTCAGGGGATTCAGGTCGACTTCCAGAGGCAGCGCTCCTTTTAATTGAAACGACGTACCGTCGAATATGGTCGTGGCAGGCTGGCCTTTGCTCTCCAGTAGCGTCACGGAAGCTAATTCGACGCGGCTGCGCCGGCGCCCCAGACCGTCCCGGGCCAGTTGTGCGAATGCGAGAACAAGATAGGCAACAGCGGGGCTATGAATATCGAACAGATTCAAATCGAAGTGGAAGCGCTCGCCGGACGCGACCGTGCAGCCGTCCAGGTGAGTGGCGCGAAACACGAAGGGCCGCGGCCAGTCCGCAAGACCGCTTGGACCACTTTCCACCGCCGACGGCTCGAACATTCGCGCATAGGGACAGGTCGCTCGCATCTCACATTCGCGAGCCCCGGGGCATTGCGGTACGCAGGCGATTTGGCGAAAGATGACACCGAATGCCCCGCGCAAAATGTTGGAAGATTTTCCTGTCGGAAAATGAATGGGATCCCGCGCGACAAACGAGAAACGCAACGGGTACAGGCGGAACAGCAAGAACTCATTCTAGGAAATTGATTGACTGAACCATCCATTCGGCACGCCGTCATTCTCGCCGCGGGCAAAGGCACTCGTATGGGCGATCTTACCCGCGACACGCCGAAGCCAATGTTGCTCGTTCGAGGTCGGCCGCTGCTCGAACACATTTTCGAACGGCTCGCTGACGCCGGAATTCAGAAAGTTTTCATCGTAGTGGGGTATCGCCATGAAATGATCCAAGAGCATTTCCGCAATTGGCCGGTTCCCATTGAGTTCCGCGTCCAAGATCCCGTAAACGGTTCCGGCTCCGCGGCGCGTCTCGCTAGAAATTTCGTGGGCGATGAACCGTTTCTGCTGAGCTACGCGGACATCTTATGCGAACCCTCCGAGTACGTTCGCTGCGGCTCCGTTCTCGAGCGGAATCCCTTTACATCCGCGGTTCTGGCCGTTAAGGCAGTCGATGATCCTTGGCAGGGCGCGGCCGTCTACGAAAAGAGCGGCGTCATCTCGAAGATCGTTGAAAAGCCCGCCAAAGGTACATCCACCACCCACTGGAACAGTGCCGGCTTTTATGCCTTTAGACCCACGCTGTTTCACTTTCTCGAGCGGCTCCAACCGTCTGCGCGCCACGAATATGAACTCACCTCAGCGCTCGACATGATGCTCGACGATGGTTTGGAATTGCGGATTTCTTCCGTCGAAGGCTATTGGCGCGATGTTGGCCGCCCGGAAGATTTGGCGGCAGTGAATAGCGGCGGCGATTTCAACGGCCCTCCTATTTCCAAAGACGCTTGATCACGGAAATCACTGACCATCCCACAAGCCGGAATGCGCCGCGAACACGACATTCAGCAAACCCACACTGAGCAACGTTTCCCAGCGGCTCAATCCGAAAAGCACGTTCGCGATTTTGCAGGCCGCAAGATCCACGGTCGCCCATGATCATGCAGTTGAACAGCAGCTCCAGATAAACGGCGCGAAAACCTCGGACAGCCATAGCCGATTTGCCCGAATAGCGCAGCTCATAAAATTCCAGGTCGGTCAAAACACCCGACCGGCGCCAAAGACGCGCATAAAAGAAAACCGCCGAAACGCCCGTAAGCGTGAAGGCCCACACTGCCAATTCCCAGCACTGCTTACGTTCGAACGATGTTGGCGACCAGGTTCGGCGTGTCGCTCGAGAACGTAGTCGCGACCAGCGAAATTCCGGCCAACCACCAAGGGACAGAACGTCCCGAAGCAAAAAACTCCGACGTGCTTTTTCCCGATCGCCTTCCAAATGCTAGCGCCGGAAGGAAACAGATCAAGATGTACGCAGCGGCGATTATCCAATCGATGGGATGTAGAACCATGCCAATTGCTGAAGGATACCTTACGCGTCTCTCTCGATTTGTACATTGGTTTTATACGGCATGTCCACGCTTGTAAAAGTTGTGTTCGCCAGCGCCACATTGGCGCTCGCTTTCGCACAACAGCCGGCCGATCCCATTCCGATCGGAAAAAAAGCCTTGAGCCTGTTGCTCGATGAAAAGTACGTCGAGCTGCGATCCATGTTCAACCAACAGATGCTGGATCGAGTGAGCGAAGACATGCTCCGGAATCAGCTCGGGTCGCAGCTAAAAGCTTTGGGCAAGCCAGAGAAAATTGGCGAAGCGAGCGTACAGAAGATTAATAATCACGACGTTGTCGTCATCCCCGTGAAGTTACCCGGTGGAAGCTTCGATTTCCTGTTCACGATCGATAATGCGGGAAAATTAGCCGGCCTTTTCTTGCGCCCAAGCAACGCTTTCGCCACTGAATGGAAGCGGCCGTCCTACAGCAAGCCGGATTCTTTCCATGAGCGCGACGTGACCATCGGCGATAGCGAGTGGAAGCTGCCGGGAACGCTGACGGTGCCTCTCGGGAAAGGGCCATTCCCTGCGATAGTTCTGGTTCAGGGTTCCGGCCCGCACGATCGTGACGAAACTATATCGGCGAATAAGCCATTCCGGGATTTGGCCGAAGGACTCGCATCGCGCGGCATCGCCGTGCTTCGCTATGACAAGCGAACCTTCGTCTACCCTGCGAAGATAGCCGCTGCCATCAAGGATTTTACGGTACAACAGGAGACCGTAGACGATGCGGTCAAAGCGGCAGCACTGCTCCGGCAGCAGCCGGAAATCGACCCGGCGCGCATCTATGTTCTAGGGCACAGCCTGGGAGGCTATGTTGCGCCGCGCATCGCGCATCAGGATGGCAAACTTGCGGGCCTGATTATTCTCGCGGGCAGCGCGCGCCCAATCGAAGACATTATTCTCGAGCAGAACGAATACTTCGGGGCTACACCCAAGCAATTGGAAGCCGTCAAGCGTCAGGTCGCGAAGGTCAAAAATCTTCAGCCCGGCGATAACAGCTCCGAAAAAATCTTCAACATGCCTGTGAGTTATCTTCTCGATCTGAAAAACTATAATGCCCCCGCGGAAGCGAAAACCTTGACCTGTCGAATGCTAATCATGCAAGGTGAGCGGGACTTTCAGGTCAGTATGGCCGATTTCAAACTCTGGCAGTCAGCCTTAGCCGGGCGAAAGGACGTGACCTTCCGCGCCTATCCCACGCTGAACCATCTTTTCATCGCCGGCGAGGGGAAAGGATCGCTGCAAGAATACGACAAGCCAGGGCACGTCTCCGAGGAGGTCATCGACGACATCACGAACTGGATCACTGCTGGCGCCCCGGGCCCACAGCGCTCACAATATCGGTGAATTGTCTCCCAGCATGGTATGCCGGATCAATTTAATCGCCACTCCACCCTGCTGAATGAATTCATTGTGGAATTGTTCGAGCGAGAATTTCGCTCCCATTTTCCTTCGGTAATCTTCGCGAAGCTTCATAATCTCGAGCTTGCCCAACGTATACACAAGGTAGGTTGGATCGGAAGTTCCCCGCTTCGTCTCGCGCTCGGCATAATCGTGCGAGAGATAGCCTTCCTTCATGAAAAACTGAATCCCTTGCTCGTACGTTCGCTTGCCGGTGTGCATCTCGATTCCCACAATGTAGCGGCAATTGCGCAGCAACGCATCCAGCAACTGTCCTACCCGCAGCTCCGCATCGCCATTCCCATATCCCTCGTCTAACATCATTTGCTCGGTGTAGTGCGCCCATCCTTCGATATTCGATCCGCACCCGATCAGCTTGCGCACTTTCGAGGGCACCTTCTGAAACCACAACAGCTGCACGTAGTGGCCCGGGTACGCCTCGTGGATAGCCGTGCTCACGATAGTCCCGCGATTAAACCCGGTCATGAACTCCTCGGTTCGCTCGGCGGACCAGTTCTTCTCTGGCAGAGTCACGTTGAAATAAGCCTCAGTCGCGACCTTCTCGTAAGGCCCCGGCGTGTCCATCGAAGCTGTCGTGAGCGCCCGTTCAAAAGGCGGCGTCTCTTCGAGAATCGGTTTTACGGTCGAAGGAATCGTGATGATGTGGTGCGTGTTGATGAAATCGATCAGCCCCGCGAACGTGCTGCGGAATGTCTCTAGCAAACGATCGGGCTTGGGGTGATCCTTTTGAAACCGCGCCACGATTTGCTGTGGCGTCTTCGCCGGATCGATCTTCTTGCACAGCTCCAGGAGCTGCTTCTGATTCGCCCGCAAATTCGCGTAGCCGATTTCCAGCAGCCGGTCCAGCGGAAGATCCACCATCTCTTCATAAAGGACCTTCTTGTGGTAATTGTCCGCTCCAATCCGGAAATCGCCACTCGATCGCGGCAACAGGTCTGTCCGGATCCATTTCTCATAGCTCTTCAGAGCATCGATTGTCGTGCCGTTCGATTTCTTGAATTCATCCAGAAGCTTCTGATCCTTCACTTCACTGAACGCCGCTGGGACATCATGCGCAAAGAAACTTTGGAGCCCTGGCAATTGTTCAAGCGCTACCTCCGTGTAAATCTTCGGCGGATTCTTCAGCACGTTTCTGGCATTAACGAGCACTTCAGGAATCTTCTGCTGCCGCGAAATTACGTCTCTTAAGCGCTCTTCGGGAGGGGCAAACTTCCGGCTCATCAGAGTAAAGATCGAGGACGTGACGCCGCTCGAATAATAATCCGGATTTTTCTCCTGCTGCCGTATGTCACGCATATTGAGCAAATCGGCCCTTATGCGGGAGATGATCCAGTCCCTGTCGTCCGAAGCTGGCACTTTTTGGAACTCCGCAAGATACTTCTCCGAAATCGCGATCCGTTCTTGATTGGCGGAGGCGGAATAGTCCTCCAGCTGCGCATCGTACGGATGATGAAATCCTGCTGCCGTCGCACTGCTTGGATTCAGCCGGAACTGATCCGCGAAGTAGCGATCCACCAACGAATCGAATTGAGATTGGGCACTCACAATAGCCGCTCCCGCAACCAGGAGGATCGCCGTTTTCATCCCGTCATTATAGGCGCTGCTTTCTACAATGAGAACGATCGTGCCATTTCCACCAGTCGACCAGCAGCTCGTTTACTTGAAGAAAGGCCTCGCGGAGCTCATCAGAGAAGAAGACCTCCGCGAGCGTCTGATTGCCGCCGCCAAACAAGACCGCCCTTTGCGCGTGAAGGCGGGGTTCGATCCAACCGCTCCCGATCTGCACCTGGGCCACACGGTTCTCCTTCGCAAGATGAAACACTTCCAGGATCTCGGTCACACCGTCATTTTTATGATCGGCGACATGACCGGTTTAATTGGCGATCCCACCGGCCGCAACATTACGCGACCGCCTATGACACGGGAAGAGCTCGATCGCAATGCCGAAACTTACAAGCAGCAAGTCTTTAAGATTCTCGATCCCCTGAAGACGGAAATCCGTTTCAATAGTGAGTGGCTCGCACCGCTCACGTTCGAGAATCTCGTTCAGCTTTGCTCGAAGTACACCATCGCGCGCCTGCTCGAGCGCGATGACTTTACCAGACGTTTCAAAGACGGTACGCCAATCTCAGTTCATGAGCTGCTCTATCCGCTGACCCAGGCGTACGATTCTGTTGCACTCCACTGCGACGTCGAGATGGGCGGCACCGACCAGAAATTTAACCTGCTGGTTGGCCGCGAGATTCAAAAAGATTACGGCCAGCCGCCGCAGATTGTCGCGACAACGCCTCTTCTCGAAGGCCTCGATGGCATCGAGAAGATGTCTAAATCGAAGGGCAATTACATTGGCATCACCGAACCGCCTAAAGTGATTTTCCGGAAAATCATGCAGATCAGCGACGACCTCATGTACCGCTATTACGAATTGCTGACCGATCTGCAAATGCAATGACATCGCCAGGCTGCGAGACGATGTTGCCTCAGGCCGCCGAGATCCCATGGAAGTAAAGATGGCGCTCGGCCACCGCATTGTCGCCGATTTTCATTCCGAGGCCGAAGCCGATGCCGCGCGCGACGCGTTCAATCGTGAAGTGCGGCAAGGTCTCGAACCAGTGGATACCGAGAACCGTCGACCTGCCTTCTGGCGCGCGCTCCGATAAAGGCATCCGCATCGACAAGCTACTTGCTCTGATCGGTCTCGCGGAGAGCGTCACCGATGCAGTCCGCAAGATCAAAGCCGGCGCAGTCGAGATCGACCACAAGATTCAGAAAGATCTTTTGCTTACAGCGCGCAACCGGCGTGCTCGTCATCCGCGTCGGAAAAAAGTGGAAGCGCGTTAGAACCGGAGTCAACTGACTAAAAACCCGGGACCGACTTAAGCGCCGTGAGAAAAGCACTCAAAACGTCACAACTACCCAGGCGCGGCTGTCTGTCCCGGGTTTTTCACCGAATACTTGATCGACAACGCGCCAACACGCGACGTGTGCCTTAAGGCCGCGCTACCGCGCAGGCGCATTACCTTGGCCGGGTCTCGCATCCGCGCTTTGTGGGCGCCTCGCGGGCTGCGGCTTCGGCAGCGGCTTGCGCGGCAGCATGTCGGGACGATTCGCAGTATTGTAAACGCAATCCGCGATGATCGCCGCCGCCTGCATCAAATCGCCGGGCTGAATCCGATCATATACGTCCATATTGGAGTGGTGCGTACGCGTCTCATAATCCATCGGATCCTGAATGAATTGGAAACCAGGCAATCCAACCGCATCAAAAGAAAGATGGTCCGTGCCGCCGGTGTTCCGAATCGTGATTGTGGTTGCGCCCAAGTCTTTGAACGGCGCCAGCCAAGCTTCGAAAATCGGCCGCATCATATCGTTGCCTTGCAGATAAACTCCGCGAATTTTGCCGGTTCCGTTGTCCAGATTGAAATACCCCGACAGCTTGGAGTGCTCCGCCGCAAGCTTCATCGTCTGCGGATCTGCGAAGTGCTCCTTCACATAAGCTCTGGACCCGAGTAGCCCTTCCTCCTCGCCGCCCCACAGCGCGATCCTGACCGTGCGATCCAACGGTAAATTGGTCGCCTTCAAAATGCGAACGGCCTCGATCATCACTCCGCTGCCTGCGCCATTGTCCGTCGCGCCCGTGCCGCCATGCCACGAATCGAAGTGGCCGCCCAGCATCACCAGTTGATCTTTATGCGGGCCGGTTCCGGGAATCTCACCCGTGATATTGAAGCAATCCGGATTATCGTCATAGAACTGGTTCTGAATATTGAACTCGAGTTTTACCGGAATCTCATGTTCCACCAATCGGGCAATCCGGTTGTAGTGCTCCGGCATCAGGCCAACGGCGGGGATGGCCGGTGGCACCTTCGGATCGTAGGATCCGCCGGAAGCCGCGAAAATCGTGCCTCCCTCGCCGTTGTTGCTCTCCGAAAGGACCAGCAACACGCCCTCGTCTTTCATGAATTGCGCAATCTTTTCTTGCAATTTCATCCGCTCTTCGCGCGATAAAACCGGACCCGCGGGCTGATTTGCAGCACGTGCGCGCGCAGCAGCCGGATTCGGCGCGCCAAACAGACCCACGCGGCCCGGCTCAGGCGCCTCCGCCTCAGCAAGCAGTTCCGCGTCGGTGAAACGCCGGCCTTCCGCAGTCGTCGGGAACTGCATTTCCCTGGGAGGGCTGGTCATGACGATCTTGCCGCGCAGCTTGCCCTTGTATTTGTCCATATCCGCTTCCGTGCGGATGGTGGCAATGATTGGCTCGCCCGTCACGCTGCCGTCCGTACCCTGCGTCCACGCGAGAGGAACTCCAACCAGCGGCGAAGGTTGTGGCTCAACCATGTGCGCTTCATAGTATTTGTTCGCCCAGCCGCGGCCGAACGGTCCCCACTTCTCTTCTTTCACGTTGACCAAACCGTAATCCTGCAGGCGCTTGACAGCCCAGTCACCGGCGGCTTTGTAGTTCGGAGAATTCGTCAAGCGAGGACCGTACACGTCCGTCAGATAGAACATCGTGTCCATCACTTTGGAATCGGAAAAGGCCTCGGCCTTTATGCGATTAACAGCAGAAAGGTCGACCTTCTCCTCGGCGAGAAGGAGAAGAGGCACGGCAACCACCGCGCCCATGACGAAAGCAAGGGTTCTTTTAGAGTTCATTTTTCAGGTACCAGCGAGACCGCGTCCCAGTAATAACGCTTAGGGGGTACGGAAGGTTACGCGGATGGATGGCTCGCCCCGGTTTTGAGACAAAAATGCCACATACCGCGTCAACATCACGTTGTTTGTTGCAAAATAGACACGTTGATCGCCGAGCAAGCGTCATAAGATTCAATAAATTACAGACTTTCATCGCTTCTGTTGCTATGCTGGACTGTTCGTACATGCATTACGAAGCGACCATTCGCCGTCCCGTCGAAGTGACCGGCATCGGCCTTCACCACGGCGCACCGGTTCACCTTCGCATAGCACCGGCCCCGCCCGCTACCGGCATCGTTTTCATTCGCACCGACCTGGACAACACGCCCATTCCCGCCAGTTGGGAGTACGTCGAGCGCGTGAGCTACGCCACCAGCTTGATGCACCCCCGCGGCATCTTCATCTCCACAACCGAGCATCTGCTGAGCGTCCTGTACAGCATGGGAATCGACAATGCCTATATCGAGCTGGACAATTTGGAAGTGCCGATTCTGGATGGCAGCGCCTTACCCTTCGTCCAGCTCTTGCGTAAAGCCGGCAAGCACGAATCCCGCAGGCTGCGCCGTTATATGCGGATCACCGAGCCGGTCACCGTTGAGGCGCATGGGAAGAGCGTCGCAATTCTTCCCTGCGACAGTTTTCAACTGCGTTGCCGCAACTTCTACGACCATCGAATGGTGGGCGAACAGAGCTTAGAACTCGAAGTGACCCCGGAGGCATACGCCAGTCAAATCGCGCCGGCCCGGACATTTGGCTTCGAATACGAGCTGGATCAACTGCGTGAGATGGGGTTGATCCGCGGCGCATCTTTGGAGAATGCAATTTGCTTCACCAGGGAAGGAGTGGCGAATCCCAGCGGCTTGCGCTTCCCCGATGAGTGCTGCCGCCACAAGGCGCTTGACTTGATCGGTGACTTGGCGTTAATTGGACGACCGCTCCTAGGTCTGGTGGTAGCGGAAAGAGCCGGACATGCCATGCACGTCGCACTTAGTGAACAAATTGATGTCCGATTCCTCGCTTTACGAAATCGTTACCTTCGATCAGGGTAGGCGCCGCAAGCCCGAATTGGCCGAACAGGCACTAGCCGGGTGATCTTCGGAACCATGACCGTCAGGGAGTGGTCCTCTGTTATTACCATTGGTTTTAGCAATGTGTGTTGCGCCGCCTCCCACATCTCTTAACAATCGCTCGCCTGATCGCCTCGCCTGTATTGGTCTGGCTTGTGCTCGAGTCTCGATTTCGCGAAGCCCTCGCCCTAGTCGTGCTCGCGGGCATGACCGATTGGTTCGACGGCTTCGCAGCGCGGCGGCTCGGCGTCACCGGTCAACTGGGCGTCATCCTGGATCCGCTCGCCGACAAAACCATGCTCGTGACCCTGTTCCTGGTCTTGGGAGCTGTGGCCTTAATTCCCCTATGGCTCGTCATCCTGGTGATCGGCCGCGATCTCGTCATTGTCATGGGCGCTCTACTCCTCCGCGCCTTCCGTAACATTCACAAGTTTCTTCCCTCGACCCTCGGTAAGGTCAGCACTTTTTTCCAAATCACTCTAGTCGTGATGGTCCTGGTTCACGCATCTTTCCCGTACCGGCTGTTCTTCTGGTTGGAGTTCATCGCCATCGTCCTGTGTGCCTTCTTTACCGCCTTCAGCGGCTTGGACTATGCGCGCCTAGGAATTCAGATGACCCGCAACCCGGCCGTGACTGTCGAGCCGCCAGGATAGATCGGTTTCCGAAGTCGCGATTTCACCGAACCGGCAATCGCAAAGGCATTGGCCCAACTCCGATCGATGCGAAACAAGACACTACCAAGGAGGCAGGTCGTCGACATAATCGCAGCTCGCCATTCCCCGAAGGCAACTGTACCTGCTACAGCTCCCGAATCCCGGCGTCGTCTGTCTCAGCGCCCGCGTTGTCTTTTCGGAGTTCCCCCTACGAGAACCTCCATATCTAGGATGCTGGGCCGCTATATTCTCGCCGCTCCATGGCTTCATCCAATGACGCGGTTGGTGACGCGGGTGCAAACGTCTTCGTTCTCAGTTCGGGTCATGGCAGTTTTCCTTTCTTGGAATCGGGTTGATGAAAATCAACCCCTGCCTCCCGGCGAGGGTGGGGGTAGCAAAGGACAAGGCTTAGCGTTCTTGGCTCTGCCAAGAATTTTGGGGGGACCGCGAAAGGCGCTTTCAGTGCCGGTTTTCGTTTACGAAAATTCGCGGGGGAGCCAAAAGCCTTTAGGCCGCGCCTTGCCGCGCGAGGGGCGAAGCCCATTAGAGGGGCGTTGCGGGATGTGCCCCGCTGGAAGGGTGGCGGAAGACTCCAGGCTGGAGCCAGGGAAGGGACTCCTTCCCGCCATGAGACGCGCGTTCTCGGCTTCGTGAGAATTTTGCTCAGCCTGCGTCAGATAGGTGCGCTACTTTTCTTTATCCCGAATCGTTTGTTCCAGTTCGTCAAGGAGCTTTGCCGCCTCGTCAACAGGAATGGAAGTTCCGTAGGCTGCTTCCAACTTCATAATCCAGGCGTCCGCTGCCCTTATATACGCGGCGCGGTCCGTGCCTTCGTACTCGGTCTTAGTTTTCTCCATGGTTTCACGAAGGGAAGCAATGTCAATCGTTTTGCCGTTCTTAGCGGCATCGTCAACGACCCGCTTCTTTTTTCTCCTCAGCTGCTCCAGCTCAGTATCTAGTCGCTTGCGCAAGGTTTCAAATGCGTGCATCGGCACGCGCCTTCCGTATTGCTGTTTCCATGTTGTGAGAAACGGTTCTACTATGGCCGCGTGCATCTCGGGGTTGGTTGCCCGGAAATCCTCAAAAGAAGCGCTTAGGTCATCCCAATCTAGGTAACCACTTCCAGGGCGCTCCTGAGCAGTGGTCCTTCCTAGGGCCACATAGTAGAATGCTTTCCGCAAGCCTATTAGGACCAAGGCTGCGATAAAAAAGGCGGAGAGCGCTACCGCTGTATTTCCGCTTGAGAGGCCGCCGAGCAAACAAACGCCCGAGACGAAAATCCACAAACAGACGTAAAACACTTTCACGAGGCGAAACCATGCCTTACCTTTTAAGTGGTGCACTGCCTTCAATTCATTAGATATGTCGGGGTGTATCTGAGGCGGCGGGTTAGTGGCCTTCTTGGCCGTATTGTCATCGGAAAAGAGTTGCTTGGACAGAGGAGCCCGTTCAGCTTCGATACGCTTGTTGTCTTCGGAGCTCTGTTTGAGAATCGCGGATACCCCGCCGAGCATTGCTTGAAATTCTGCGCTCTCCTCTGCGGAAAGAGTTACATCCGGTCTTCCCTCATTTTTGATGATTACGTTCGGAATGTATCGGTCGCATTCTAGCCGAGTTTTGATGGTGCGAGCAGCCGCGAGACGTGCCGTCAAGAGTTCTTTTGAGAGGGACAACCAGCGCCGGAGGTCTTCGAGAACGGCTGCAACGTCTGGCGAGATTTGGCCAATCTCGCCGGGAAGCGATTCAAGTGCATTTTCAAATGCGGCAAGGTGTCGTTCAATGCTGGCGTTGAGTTCGTCCAGCGAACGTAGAAAACTGCCTTCGTACTTATCGGCCAGCGCAAGTATCGCCTGCGCATGCTCGACGTGCTTTTCATCGGGCAACGTTCGGTCCAGCATCAATGTCGAGAGCCGGTCTTCTTGACACCGATAGCCGTTCTGTTCCTCGTCGTTATGAAAGGCTATACGGTCATACTGCTGAACGAAAAGTTCATCGAGCTTTCTGCCTAAAACGAAGATGGGATGAACGGATGTTTGTCGATGTGTTCCGGGATGCACGGCGTCGTTGGACTCTTGCATGCAACCAAATTATCGAGCAAGACGTTGTAGCTACGAAGTTTTTACGACCTCGCCTTGCTGTCGAAGGGTATCTTTGTCAAAGAGCATCGCTCCCAGACGCTTAAAACGTTGAATTGCGACTAGCACGTCTGTCCCGGAATGGTCGCCAAAAACATCCAGCCCTAAGGATTCATGCGCTCGCGTTCGACTGCCGTGGAAGCCTAGCCGATTTCGGAAGAGCCGAAGGCCATCGCGCAGTGGTTCGACTTGCGCCTCCACCTCCGCGATTTCTTTCTCTTCCTCTGGAAACCTCGCCCGCCAAATGCGGAAGGCATTCAGGCAATTCTCGCTATGCTCGACCAGGCTATAGAAATAGCCATAGAGCATGAACATGAGCGTGCTCTGCACGTTCGGGATGTACACATCCTCTCCCCTGTAATCGAGACTTGGAACGTATTGGCCCTGAAGAAAGTCGCGATAGACGGTATAGAGATTCATGAAATGCATATACCGTTGTGCGAAGATGCTGAATTCCTCAAGGGTCGGGTCCGGTCGCTCAGGCATTTAAAACAATTCCTTTCGCTTTTGTTCTGAGGGTGTGATAAAGGAGATTATCATACCTATTACCTATGCTCATCGATTGCACCTATTGCCAGGCCCGCGTGAATGGAGAGATTTTGAAGCTTGCGGCCTATCACCATCCGGAGGAATGGACGAACGATTATCAAATCACACTGCTTCGTTGCCCCGAGTGCAAGCACCTGTTGGTCGGTGAGCAGGGGATATCAAGACCGAGCGTAACTGACGCTGGGGGTTTCACTATTGAGGATGAAAAGTGGCTCCGTCCCCTGCGTGTGTGGCCTGAACCGGTCACGATGCTGCGGGAATTGTCCATTCCGGAAACCATCGGTGTCTGCTTGCTCGAAGCGAGAAATGCTTGCACGCGACGGCCTATACCGCCTGTGTCGCTATGAGCGGCCGGGCCATCGAAGCCATGTGCAGGCACTTCGGCAAAAAAAGACATGCTGTTCGAAGGGCTGAAGGAGCTGCATGAGCGCGGCGTCATCGATAAGCGCCTCTATGAATGGGGCGATGAATTCCGGAAACACCGCAACCTGGCGGCACACGCTAGCGGCGTCGAATTTCAATCTGGTCGATGCCAAAGACCTGTATGAGATTCTCTACCGCTATCTGCGAGTACGTCTTCGTGCTCACGGCGAAGTTCGAGGCGTTCAAGAAACGACAAGCAGCTACAGGAGGCGCACGCATGACCCGGGAAATCATTCTTTTGAAAGAACCACCACCCCGCGCGATGATAGGCCTGGCGCCGAAGCTCCCGGCGCTATTCCTGCCGGATGAGAAAACAGCGGAGCGGTTCTTCGGCTTCTTCACCGCCAATATCCGCAACAAAAACACGCGGCGGGCCTATTACAAGGCGGCGTGCCGTTTCGCCGACTGGTGCGAGGGCAGGGGGCTCTCGGGCTGGGCGAGTAAAGCCGCTGCACGTCGCCGCCTATATCGAGGAGTTGCAAGGGCGAGCTGTCCAAGCCTTCCGTCAAGCAGCACCTGGCGGCGCTGCGCATGCTCTTTGACTGGCTGGTGGTCGGCCATGTGCTCGAGGTCAATCCGGCGCATGCCGTGCGCGGGCCGAGATATTCGCCAGAAGAAAGGCAAGACGCCGGTGCTCGACCGCGAGGAGGCGCGGCGCTGCTGGCTGGCATCGATACCGGCTCGCTCACGGGCCTGCGCGATCGCGCGCTGATCGGCACGATGATTTACACCTTCGCCCGCGTCGGCGCCGTGCTGCAAATGAACGTGGGCGACTATTTCACCCAAGGGCGGCGCGGCTGGGTCCGCCTGCACGAAAAGGGCGGCAAGGAGCATGAAGCGCCCTGCCATCACAAGCTGGAAATGTACCTGGATGAATATATCGCGGCGGCCGGCATCGCGGCCGATAAAGACGGGCCGCTGTTCCGCACTACCGGCCGCGCCACCGGCATCCCCCGCCGCATGGTGCAGAAGGACGCCTACAAGGTGATCGAGCGCCGCGCGCGCCAGGCGGGCATCAAAACGAAAATCGGCAATCACTCGTTGCGCGCCACCGGCATCACCGATTACCTGAAAAGCGACGGCTCGCTCGCCGAAGCCCGCAAGATGGCGAACCATGCCGACACGCGCACCACACAGCTTTACGACCGGCGCGCGGATGTCGCCTCGCTCGATGAATACGAAAAGGTGGGGATTTGATGAGCGGCACAAAAGAATCCGTTCTCACGGAACTTGCGGAGTACGAGGCGAAGCTGGAAGGCATTGACAATCGGTTTCAAGAGTCGAGCGGAGTGACCTGGATTGCGAAAGGGGATGCCGAACTTCTGCTGCAATATGTTCGGGAACTCGTCGATTTGCTGCATTCCGTGCTGGGAAAGCCTAACGAGTATTCACGCCAAATTTCCGAGTATTATGACAGCGGCTCGCGAAATTTCTATGGCACTCAATCATTGCAAAGCGTCCGCAACATCATCGGTCTAGTGAAAGCCGTTCAGACCCATATCAAGCGCCCGACCACCGTTCTCGCGCAAAGCAGAAATAGGGAGGTTACAGCAGGTGTCAACGTTTTTATTGGTCACGGTCGCTCGAAAGAATGGCTGGCGTTGAAGGACTTCATTGCTAACCGCATGCGGCTTCTGGTGGATGAATTCAATCAAGTGCCGGTTGCAGGAGTTGCCAGCACAGAGCGACTTTCAACGATGCTCGATGCCGCAGCCATTGCATTTCTGGTGCTGACCGCAGAAGACGAAACAGGCGACGGGGAATTGCAGGCACGTATGAATGTCGTCCATGAGGTAGGGCTGTTTCAAGGGCGGCTCGGCTTCAGCAAGGCCATCGTCATGCTCGAAGAAGGCTGTCGTGAATTCTCAAATATCGCAGGGCTCGGCCAGATTCGATTCCCCAAAAACGACATCGCGGCGAAGTTCCACGAAGTGGAACGTGTCCTTGAACGTGAGGGTTTAAAGGGAAGCACCGGATAGATAGCATCTCTATCGGGCGTCGATTAAGGGATCTGGTATGGGCGAATACGAAAAGGTTGGGATTTGATGTATTGGAAAGCCTTCGGCGAGATGGTGAGTAAAGGCCAAAGCCACGGATGGAATCGCTGGATTTCAGTTCTGTTGAGACTTAATCGATATTAGTGTCCGCCCACTTTCGAGCAGCAATATAAACAGCACGGGATTCCTCTACAGTTCCTCCAGCCGCTTTGCATTCATAGAACTTTTCGCTGGCGTAATCATCGCGGCGCTTGTCTCTATCCGCTTTGCCCGATATTCGGTACTCAAACGCCTTCATTTCTCTGTGCTCGGCTGTCGCTTTATCAATGGCCTCCGAAACTGTCTTGAAAAGGTAGACGAAGGCTGCGGCATAAACTAACCACATCAACGGGTCGCGCTGCATGCGGGAGCTACTTGGTAGTAATCTTGACAGTTTTCAGGCTCGCTGATTCTCGTCGCTTTTTGGCGGCATCCCGAAATGCATCCGCAATCAGCTTCTGGGACGAGGGCATTCGATTGGCTTCTTCCTCTAAAGCTTCGGCAACGAGGTCATCCACTCGGACGACGATAGTGGTAGGCATATCTTCTATATCGGAACTTTGCAGGGATTCTGTACTGCCCCCTTTACGCACCTGTATTACGCACACCGCAAACCCAGGGAAACTGCGGCGTTAAGTTTTTTGCACAAATTGTGATTTATGAACAGTCGGGCTTTTTTCCCTGCCGGGCTGTCGCTGGAAGCGGTGACGAGGCTGTCCCAAATATTTAACTTTTCTTAACACCGGGGATGTGTCAGACTCATCCTGTTTAAACAACTTTAAACAACCTATAGGAGCTTTTTATGGCTGGAGACAAAGTAGAGGAAGAACCCGGGAAAGAACCCGTGACAGGACACTCAAATACTATTCTCTAACCGCCTGTTAGATCCATTCACAAGCCGTAGTTAAATATTTCCAGCCGCTCGGCCCGTTCTCTATCTCACCATGACATAAGCTCTTACGCACTCGCTGCCAGTCAGATCCTCCCGCCCGCTACCGCCCACCGCCTTGCCTGATTCGTACCCCAGCGTATACTAAGTCCCGAAAGCTAGTCTTAGCTCTTCACATATTTCCAAAAACGCCGGATGGCCGACAAACGTGGCCCTCTCCGGCGTTTTTCATTTTCAAGGAGCAATTCATCATGGCAACACAATCTCAAGTCGCAGCCAATCAGGCCAACGCACAGAAAAGTACGGGTCCTACCAGCCCGGAAGGCAAAGCCGCTTCCTCTCTCAACAATTTTCGCCACGGATTCACCGGCGAATTCACCGTTCTCGGCTGGGAGAATCAGGATCTATTCGACGCTCTTAACATCAGTCTGTGGGCCGAGCACAAACCGCAAACCGTCACCGAAAAAATCCTGATCGAAAAGATGGCGCAGTACATTTGGCTCGGCCGCCGCGCCATCAACCTCCAGCAAGACGCCATGGGCGCCCAGGAAATGCACCCGGACGACAGAGCAAAACTGTTCGCGCTCTACCTCCGCTATCAAACCACCAACGATCGCGGCTTCCACAAATGCCTAGACGACCTTCTAAAGCTAAGAGCCGAAAAGCGCAAAGAGCAAATTGGGTTCGAATCGCAGAGGAGACTACAGGCCGAAGAGCTCCGCCGCGAAGCCAACGAAAAGCGCAAGCAAGACACGCATAAAATGCGCATTTGGCTGCTCCAAGCCGAAGGCGAACACCGCGAATTGAAAAATTCCGCGCTCGATACCTCCCGACAGGGCCTTCAACCTCGTATCGAGCGTATCCTCGCGCACGAAAAAGCCGCCTAAAGCCCGGCCAGATCGCCAAGCCTATGCAAGTCAAATTTTTTTGCGCGATTCTTGCGTCTGAACCGGAGGCGCCCCTCTTGCCTGTTTCATCGATACCTAAGCGCGAGAGACTCCAGGCCACAGGAGGGCCTTCCCCAATGAAAAAACGCCCGAAAATCGCTATTGTCGAAAGCGTCATTGACGAGGCTAAGGCCCGGGAGTAGCCTGAATACATGGAGCCGAACGTCGAGATCTATCAGCCCTCGCGATTGTATTCCCATATCGGTTGGGCAGCATTGGCAGGCTCCCTCGTGTGCGTCCTCTGCGGCTTTCGTGCCCCCCTGGCATTTATCCCGGGTTTTCTCTGCGCCAGCACGGCGGCGGTCCTCTTCTGGCTGGCGGCTCGGCCTCCCATCCGCATTGGCGAAAGCCAATTCAATATCGGCGATCGCGCGATTGCCTGGCGTGAGGTGCGGGAAATCAACAGCAGCCGGTTTGTATCCCCTCTCATACTGAAGCTGAAGCTCACCAATTCGCGCCAGAAGGTCCTCGTCTATCCAGGCGAGCCGGAGCGTATTGCCCGCCTCATGGTCCAGCTTCGGAAAAACTCCCATCTCGCCACTTTCGATGGAGTCGCTTACCGCGATTATTGGACTTGGTCCAGCCTGTCAGGCCCTCGCGGTGAAAATCCCGCCCTCGATCAACCGGTTCGGATGTTGAGCCCTGAAGAGGAAGAGGAGATCGAGCGCATGTACCAGAAATTGAAGACCGTGGGCCGGCTCGATTCCCGCAGTACGGATTCTTCCAAAGATTCGGACGAGGATTAGCGCTGGTATTTTCCTCTTCGGTACTTCCCTCTGTTAAGGCGGCTGCGATCTGCATGCCGATCCAATGCTGAAATCGCTCTCCACACTCTGGCCGTATGTGCGCCGCTATCGGTCCGGGTTGACGCTCGGTATTGGGGCGCTCCTGATGAAAGATGCATTGGCGGCTACGCTCCCCATAGTCATCAAGTACGGGGTCGATTCGCTCACGCGCGGTTTTCAAATGCGCATTCTCATGCAGCTTGCGGCGCTTTTGATTGGGCTCTCGCTGGTAAAAGGTCTTTTTCAATACTGGATGCGCGTGATCATCATCGGAATCTCACGCGACATTGAGTATGACCTCCGCAACGACCTATTCGCGCATCTGGTCGCACTGTCGCAGGAGTTTTATTCCCGATACCGCACCGGCGACATCATGGCTCGCAGCACGAACGATCTAAATGCCGTGCGCATGATGCTGGGTCCGGGTGTCATGTATTGGAGCGAGACCAGCGTCATGCTGATTCTCTCGGTGGCCGTAATGGTCCACACCGATCTGCGGCTTACGCTTATCGCCCTTATTCCCGCGCCTTTTGTCTCCATTGCCGTCATCCTCTTCGGCAGGCGGATTCATGCGCGGTTCGAGCATATTCAAAGAATGTTTTCCGACATCAGCAGCAAGGTTCAAGAGAACCTCGCCGGGGTCAGAGTGATGCGCGCCTACGCGCAGGAAAAGGCCGAGGTCGAGCAATTCGAGCGCCTGAACAAAGACTACATTCGAGAGAACATCGGCCTGGCGCGCATCCAGGGTACGTTCATGCCGCTGCTGCAAGGCTTAATCGGCCTGACATTCCTACTCGTCCTGTGGTACGGCGGCAGGCAGCTTATGCAGGGCCGCATCAGTTTGGGCAGCTTTGTCATGTTCAACACCTTCATGGGCATGCTCATTTGGCCTATGATTGCGTTTGGCTGGGTGGTGAACTTGATGCAGCGCGGCACAGCGTCGCTCGATCGAATCAACCAAATCCTGCATGAGCGTCCTGCGATCGCGAGCCCCGCCGGTGACGTCGCCGATCCAGCCGATTTTTCGGCGGACATTCGTTTCCGCGAGGTCGCCATGAGCTTTGGCGATCGAGAAGCGCTGGTGGACGTGAATCTGACCATTCACTCCGGCGAAACAGTTGCCATCGTCGGACACACCGGCAGTGGCAAAACCACTTTGGCCAGCCTGATTCCCCGTCTTTTCGATCCCACCAGCGGAGTAGTCGAATTCGGCGGCGTGAACCTTCGCCGCTTTGACCCCGAGGAATTGCGCCGCCACATCGGCTTTGTGCCGCAAGAAACGTTTTTGTTCAGCGCCACGTTAGCGGAAAATATTGCCTGGGGTATCGAGGATGCGACGCGAGACCGGATTGAATGGGCCGCGGAGGTCGCCGGTTTGGCCACCGATATTGAGACCTTTCCGAACGGCCTGGATACTATCATTGGCGAGCGCGGCTTAACACTCTCCGGCGGCCAGAAGCAACGGACCGCAATCGCAAGAGCGGTCTTGCGCAATCCCCGCGTCTTAATCCTCGATGATGCTCTGTCGAGCGTCGATACTGTCACGGAGGAAAAGATATTGACCGGTCTCACCGGCGTAATGCGCGACCGCACAACCATTCTCATTTCGCATCGTGTGTCCACCGTCCGGAACGCGGATCGGATCGTCGTTCTCAGTCATGGCAGCATAGTGGAAGTGGGTACCCACGAGAGTTTGCAGCAACGTGGCGGTTATTACGCCGAGCTGTACGAGAAGCAATTATTGGAAGAGGAATTGGAGGCGATTTGATCTATGTCCGATTACAGCATCAGTAGGCGAACCTTGCTCGGCAGCATTCCCGGAGCTATCGGGTTGACTGCCGCGGCCACGGGAGCTTTACGCGGCCAGCAATATCACATTGCCGGCGCAGATTTCAAGCTCGGCGTTGCATCATATTCTTTCCGCAAGTTCTCCCGCGCTCAGGCCATCGACATGACCAAGCAGTTGGGGACGCCGTATCTCAACATCAAAGACGTGCATTTGAAACTCGACAGTACTCCCGAGCAGATCGATGCCGCCAAAAAGGAGTTTGACGATGCCGGGATCATTCTGGTCGGCTGCGGCACTGTGGATTTCAAGAAGGATGACGATGCGGATATGCGCGCGAAATTCGAGTACGCCAAGCGCGCCGGCTTTCCCTTAATCGTTTGTGCGCCGACCGCGGAAACGCTCCCGAAGCTCGAGAAATTCGTCAAGGAATACGACATCAAGATCGCCGTTCACAATCATGGCCCGGAAGACAAAAATTTTCCCACGCCTCAGAGTGTCTTAAAGATCGTGAAGAACTTGGACCCACGGTGCGGTTGCTGTATAGACGTCGGCCATACCGCGCGGACCGGTGTCAATGTCGTAGAAACTATAGCCGAGGTTGGTCCGCGCCTCCTGGACATGCACGTTAAAGATCTCGCGGAAACAAACGTGAAGGAAAGCCAGGTCGCAGTCGGCGATGGCAAGCTGCCCTTCCCGCAGATCTTCCTGCAATTGATAAAGATGAAGTACGGCGGCTGCGTCAATCTGGAGTACGAGATAAACGCCGATAATCCTCTGCCCGGCATGCAAAAGAGCTTTTCCTATATGCGGGGCGTTCTGGCAGGTATCAAAGCCGCCAAGTACTCGGCCTGATTGGAATCAGACCAGCGCTTTTGTCTCCACGTCCGCCACCTGGGTCTCCAACTCCGGAATTTCAATCAGGGTTTGCGTGCCCTGTCCCGGTTTGCTGTCGATCACCATGCGGTAACCGGACCCGAACAGCACGCGCAGACGTTCATTCACGTTGCTGATTCCGATGCCCTGCTCAAACACAGTTCCGAGCTTCGATTCTTGAATCCCGGCGCCGTCGTCTTCTATTGAAATGTGAAGCCGCGTGCCTTCGAGCCAGGTGCGAAGGCGAACCATGCCGCCATCGATTTTATTGGCCAAGCCGTGCTTGATGGAGTTCTCAACGATCGGCTGAAGAATCATGCTGGGAACCAAACGATCGAGAGTATCTTCCTCAATCTCCTTATAGAAACGCAGCTTGTCGCCAAAGCGGGTCATCTCAATGGCAAGATAATCATCGATAAAAGAGATCTCTTCGCGCAGCGGTGAAAAGTTTTCCGTCTTTCGCAGCAAGCGGCGCAAAATACTGGAGAGTCTGTAGACCATGCTTCGCGCGCGGTCCGGGTCGATTCGAATGAGAGTCGAAACCGAATTCAGCGTGTTGAACAAGAAGTGCGGATTGATTTGATTCGTCAGCGCTGCTAATCGCGCTTCAGTGAGGGTCACGCGCTGCGCCGCCAATTGCTTCTCGGCCCGATAACTGCTCCAGATGCGGAGAGGCAGCGCGACCACGAATAGCGTTGTCGCCGAGCACGCGAGAAATACCCAAAAATTAAGTGGCTGGCCGTCGAACAGGAAAAAGGTGCTGTGCTTACTGAACAACCCATGGACTCCCCACCGCAAAATTTCGGCGACGACGACCAGCGCGTTGCAGGCAACGTTGAATGCCGCCCGCTCCACTATGCGACGCTGTATCGCATTCCGGTTCAGGCGAAGTATCTGCCGAAACAACCTGTAGAGGTTGAGATCGACGAATGGCGAGAAGTACCATACGTCTTCTTTCCGTGGCGCCAGGTCGTGCATCAGAGCCCCAATCAAACCGGCGGCTGCAAACAGCGGCATGGACATGAACTTGCCAACGAACATGTCGGGCAGAGAAACACAGAGCCCGGTGATCAGGCCGCTCACATACCCGCCCAGCATACCAGCGATAATCGCGCCTTCAAAAGCGAGATCGATGGCCTGGTACTGGTGTCTGCTTAGGATGCGCACCTCGGCGCTCGCCGCAAAAAGCACCGAGAAGATAAAGGCTAGTTGCAGCCGGTCGCTTACCGTGCGCTCGTCTCGAAGCAGAATCTTCTGAATGCGCTCGAAACGCATCAGGATGCTGGCGATGGAAGCGGAGACAGCGATTTTAATGAGAAGCTCGGCTAGCTGCTGTTCGTCGAGCATGACGCGGCCATGGCTTCTATAATAAAGGGTTCTCGTGCCCTCAAATACGATTCAACTTGCCAGATTTCAAGCTGAACAAGATCGCTGAAGCGGATTTCCCCAGCCGATTCGGACGTTTTCGCATTTACGGCTTCTCAGGTGTCCGGCCGACGGAAACCGAAGAAGCGGTGGTGCTCAAGGCCGGTGACTTGTCGCCTGAGCTGGGTGCGCCGCTGGTCCGCATCCATTCGGAATGCCTGACTGGAGATGTGTTTCACAGTCTGCGCTGCGACTGCCGCTCTCAATTGGAGCTTGCGCTCGATCAGATAGCCGCTGAAGGACGCGGTTTGCTCATTTATGAGCACCAGGAAGGCCGGGGCATAGGATTGCTGAACAAGCTTCGCGCCTACGAGCTGCAAGACCAGGGGCTCGATACGGTGGAGGCGAATGAACAGCTCGGCTTCGCAGCCGATTTGCGCGATTATGCCCTTCCCGCTGCCATCCTGCAGTACTTCAAAGTCCGCGAGGTGCGGCTTCTATCGAACAATCCGGCGAAGGTTGCCGCTTTAGAGAGAGCAGGCATCAAGGTCGTCGAGCGCGCGCCTATTATCGTCCCGCCACTCGAGACGACCGCTGAATACCTCAAGACCAAGCGTGACAAGATGGGCCACCTCTTTTAGCTGAAGCACTAATGTTGGACCTCGCAGGGCAGGCCCTCACACTCGAACAGATCGCCTCCGTCTCAACCGGAAAATTGCAGGTACGGCTGTCGCAAACGGCTCGAGAGGGTATCCAGGCATCTCGCGATGTGATCGAACAGGTGCTTCGGGAAGACAAAGTTGTCTACGGCGTTAACACCGGATTTGGGAAACTCTCGGACGTTCGTATCCCGCCTTCAGAACTAGAAGCCCTTCAACTGAACCTGGTCCGCAGTCATGCCTGTGGAGTGGGCCAGCCGCTCTCGGACGCGGAGGTGCGAGCCATCATGTTGCTTCGCGCTAACGTGCTGGCGCTGGGACGCAGCGGGTGCAGGATTCAGCTGATCGAAACACTGCTCGAAATGCTCGACCGCGAAGTTCATCCCGTAATTGCGGAAAAGGGTTCGGTGGGGGCCAGCGGCGATCTTGCGCCGTTAGCGCATCTCGCCTTATCAATGATTGGAGAAGGCGAGTCCTGGTTTCGCGGCGAACGGCTTCCGGGCGCAGAAGCTTTGCAGGCCGCGGGAATTGTTCCCGTTTGTCTGGCGGCGAAAGAGGGATTAGCTCTCTTGAACGGAACTCAGGCGATGGCATCGGTCGGAGGACTTGCGCTGTACCGCAGCCAAAGATTAGCCGCGCTCGCGGATTTAGCCGGAGCTATGACTCTTGAAGCTCTTCGCGGCACGCCGGTCGCTTTTGACGCTCGAATCCACGATGCAAGGCCGCATGCGGGACAGCTCGCCTCGGCCGCTCATCTCCGACAGCTACTCGAGAATAGCGAGATCCGGCGCTCCCACTTGGCAAACGATCCGCGTGTGCAAGACGCCTACAGTTTGCGCTGCATGCCGCAAGTACACGGAGCTGTCCGCGATGCTCTCCAGCATGCTCGCGAAGTTGTCGAAATCGAAAGTGGTTCGGCGACTGACAACCCGCTGGTTTTTGCCGAAACTGGAGATGTGTTGAGCGGCGGAAACTTTCACGGCGCGCCGCTCGCTTTGGTTTTCGACTATGCGGCAATTGCCCTGACCGATCTGATGAGCATCAGTGAACGGCGGATCGACCGGCTGGTGAATCCAGATCTGAATGAAGGCTTACCGCCCTTTCTGAGCTCTCATCCAGGCATCTCATCGGGCTACATGATCGCCCACATTTCCGCGGTTTCGCTGCTGAACGAGGCGAAGGTTTTGGCCCACCCGGCGAGCATTGACAACGTCCCCACCTCAGGCGGAAAGGAAGATCATGTGTCTATGGGGATGACCGCCGCACTCAAGCTTCGTCAGATCACGTCAAACGCTGAGCACGTGATCGCGATCGAGTTGTTGGCTGCCGCCGAGGGATTGGAGTATAGGGCTCCGCTTCGCTCCTCGAAGAGGATCGAGCAAGCGCACGAGCTGATCCGTACCTTTGTGCCGCGTCTGACAGCTGATCGCCCGCTATCTCATGACATTCAAATGACGGCAGCCGCTATTCAGCGCGGAGACTTCGACGAGTTCTTATGACGGAAACGACTACGGAAATCAGGGCGCCGCGCGGAACGGCGCTGAGCTGCAAAGGCTGGCATCAGGAAGCTGCGCTGCGGATGCTGATGAATAATCTCGATCCCGATGTGGCTGAAAACCCGGAGAACCTCATTGTCTACGGCGGTACCGGGCAGGCCGCGCGCAATTGGGAGTGCTTCCACGCGATCGTCCGTTCCTTGCGCAGCCTGGAGAACGACGAAACATTGTTGGTCCAATCGGGGAAACCAGTCGGTATCTTTCGAACACATCCTGAAGCGCCGCGCGTCCTGATCGCAAACGCGAACCTGGTTGGGCGATGGTCGAATTGGGACGAGTTTCACCGGCTCGAAAAGCTTGGATTGACGATGTATGGGCAGATGACCGCGGGATCCTGGATCTACATCGGTAGCCAGGGAATCGTCCAAGGCACATACGAGACGTTTGCGTCTGCAGGAAGGAAGCACTTCAGCGGCGAGTTGGCGGGAAAGCTCATCGTCTCGGGCGGCATGGGCGGCATGGGAGGAGCTCAACCGCTGGCCGCCACGATGAATGGAGCGTGTTTCCTGGGCATTGAAGTTGATCCGGCTCGCATCGAGAAGCGAGTCCGAACGGGCTACTGCGATCAATCAGCGCGTACGCTCGATGAGGCGCTTTCGCTGCTGGATGAAGCACAGAATCAGCACCGGGCGCTCTCGATTGGGCTAGTCGGAAACTGCGCGGATCTCATACCGGAGTTAGCGCAGCGCGGAATCGTTCCGGATATCATCACGGATCAAACCAGCGCGCACGATCCTTTGAACGGATACATACCTAATGGCCTGAGTCTGGAAGCGGCTCGCGCGTTGCGGCAGCGCGATCCGGACGAATACGTCCGCCGTTCTATGGACGCAATGGCGCGGCATGTAGAGGGGATGCTCGCACTGCAGCGTGCCGGGTCGATTGCTTTCGATTACGGCAATAACATCAGAGCGCAGGCAAAGGCGGCGGGCGTGAACGACGCCTTCGACATTCCAGGTTTTGTGCCTGAATACATCCGTCCGATGTTTTGCGAGGGCAGAGGACCATTCCGGTGGGTTGCATTGTCCGGAGATTCTGCCGACATTCGTAGGACCGATCGCCTGATTCTAGAGATGTTCTCGGACAACGAAGGTCTAGTGCGCTGGATTCGATTGGCTGGAGAGCGTATACAGTTTCAAGGATTGCCGGCCCGGATCTGCTGGCTTGGTTACGGCGAGCGTGCCGCATTCGGACTTGCGATGAACGCTTTGGTCCGCTCAGGAGAGATAAAAGCTCCGATCGTGATTGGCCGCGATCATCTCGACGCCGGTTCGGTTGCTTCTCCCTATCGAGAGACGGAAGCCATGCGCGACGGTTCGGATGCGATCGCGGATTGGCCGCTGCTGAACGCATTAGTTAATACCGCGGCCGGCGCATCGTGGGTATCCATCCACAACGGCGGAGGCGTGGGTATCGGGTACGCGGAACACGCGGGGATGGTGGTTGTGGCGGACGGTTCCGCGGAATCGGACCGGCGGCTTGAGCGCGTGCTGACATCCGATCCGGGAACCGGAGTCATGCGGCACGTAGACGCCGGGTATCCAGAAGCGATCGACTTTGCACGGCAGAAGAACGTCAAGATTCCGATGGCCCGTTGAATGGCATCCGAATCGCGGCGTCTCGCGGTTGTGAACTGCGGACAGCTAGTGACTCTGGCCGGTCCGGCGCGGCCCCGCGTGCGCAACGAGCTGAAACAACTCTCGATCATTTCGAACGGGAGCATGCTCGTTCGCGATGGGATCATCGAAGACGTCGGGAACCGCATTGAGGTTCCGTCCGGCTACGAGGTCGTCAACGCGAATGGGCGGGTCGTGCTCCCTGGATTTGTGGACGCCCATACTCATCCGGTGTTTGCGTCCACGCGCGTCGATGAGTACGAGCTGCGCGCTAGCGGTGCGACGTACGAGCAGATTGCGGAGGCGGGAGGCGGAATCCGCTCGACAGTACGGAAAACCCGGGCAGCATCGGAAGACGAATTGTTCGAAACTGCAAAACGATATTCGCGCTGGTTCTTGCGCACGGGCACGACGACCGTCGAAGGCAAATCGGGTTATGGCTTGGCGTTAGGACACGAGCTGAAGATGCTTCGCGTGATCCAGCGGCTCGGTTACGTGCCAACCTTCCTAGGCGCGCATGAAATACCGGATGAGTATCGCGGCAATCTTTCATGGCTATGTAGAGATCGTCATAGCTATGCTCCCCGATGCCGCCGAATTCGCCGAGTACTGTGACGTGTTCTGCGAACCGAAGGTTTTTGACATCGCTTCTTCACGAAAGATATTGAAGCGCGCTCGCGAGCTTGGGTTCAAGCTGCGGGTTCATGCCGATCAACTCTCTCGCTCGGGTGCGGCTGAGATGGCCGCCGAGCTTGGCGCGACGACAGCAGATCATCTCGAACACATTGATGACGCCGGAATCCAGGCTCTGGCTTCGGCAGGCGTCCAGCCGGTTCTCCTTCCAGCGTCTGTGTATAACTTGGGCTCTAGTCGATTTGCTCCGGCGCGCAAAATGATAGACGCCGGTCTCGCAGTTGTTCTCGCTACCGATTTCAATCCTGGTTCTTCGCCGACACCCTCGATACCGTTCGTGCTCTCGCTGGCATCTACGCACATGCGGATGGCTCCCGCGGAAGCGATTACTGCGACGACAATCAACGCGGCATATAGCTTGGGACGGGGCGACAGGATCGGCTCGCTCGAACCCGGAAAGCGTGCCAACTTCGTCATTCACGATTGCCGGGATTATCGCGAAATCGCGTATTTTGCCGGCATCGAATCGGCCGATTCCGTGTTTGTCGACGGCAAGCTGGCTTACGGAAGGACCCAGTGACCGGCCCTCAGTTGAAAATAGTCTCGGGCCGGGCGATTGTTCCCGGATTGTTGAACGCGCACTCGCATTCTTTTCAGCGCGCCATTCGGGGTCGCACGGAGCACCGCACCTCCGCAAACCGCGACAGCTTTTGGACCTGGCGCGAGGCGATGTATCACGCCGCCAATCTGCTATCGCCCGAAGACATTTATCATGTCGCGCGGATGGCATTTCTCGAAATGCTTCTGTCCGGAATTACAACGGTACGAGAGTTCCATTACCTGCACAATGCGCCCGACGGCTCTCGCTATGACGATCCGAATTTGCTTGCTGTTCAAGTGATTCGGGCCGCAAGAGACGTCGGCTTACGAATCGTGCTGTTGCGAACGGCATACGAACGAGCTGGCTGGCAAATGCCGGCAAACCCACTGCAAGCGAGATTCATCACACCTTCGCCCGAGATTTTCATCTCCGATACGGAGCAGCTTCTGAGATCGGGATTGGCTCCGATCGGGATAGCGCCGCATAGCATTCGCGCCCTACCGCTTGAATATTTGCGGGAAGTCGTCGCGTATCGCAAGAGCAAACGGATTGTTCGTCGATATGCACGTAGCAGAACAACCAGCGGAGATCGACGCGTGCCTTGCCGAGCACGGGCGGCGACCGCTGGAACTTCTACAGGATAACGGCCTAGTTGATTCGTCATTTACCGCGGTACACGCTATCCATATCACGCAGCAGGAGATAGATTTTCTCGGATCAGTGAACGCGAGAGTATGCGCATGTCCGACGACCGAGCGGAACCTGGGCGATGGCACAGTTCCCGCCGATCAATTGGTGAATGCTGGAGTGGACATTTGCCTCGGGTCGGACAGTAATGTGCAGATTGACCTGCTCGAAGACGCCCGTTCGCTTGAATATCACCTTCGGATGAAAAAGCTGGAGCGAGCGGTCCTGGCGCCCGAGCAGTTACTGGCGGCGGCGGTCGGGAACGTTTCGGACGAGGATCCGATCGATTACTTCACTCTGGACCTGAGCGATCCATCGCTTGCCGGGACTACTGAGGAGAGCCTTGTGAGCAATATCGTCTTTTCTACCGAACGAACTGCCGTCCGGGACGTGTTCGTGAACGGCCAACAAATCGTTCAGGACGGGCACCATCCGCTGGAGGATGACATCGTGGCAAACTTCGCGGCGGTCCAGCGGCGGCTGTGGGGTTAGGCAATGCTGCTATCGTCTAAGTTGCGGGCCCTTAGCTCAGCTGGTCAGAGCAGAGGACTCATAATCCTTTGGTCGTAGGTTCAAATCCTACAGGGCCCACCAAATTACCAAACGAACTCGGTTCTTACCGAGCGAACTCGAATGGGTTCGTTTTTTCAACTTCGACATAGAGGAGCGCTAAAAACCGTGAAACAGCTTGTATTTGCACTACTTGCGACGGCCTTGGTGGCGAGGGCGTCATCTGGTGTGGACATCTATTCAGCCAAAGAGCTGCAGGGCATGGGCGAAAAGCTGATGCAAAAACGAACCCAATTTTCGAGCCAGGACCTGGCGCGGTACGGAAATCACTACACGATGCTCGCGTTTCGGGAGGAGACCGGATCGGCTGAGGTGCATGAGCATGAGGCGGATATTTTCGTGGTGGAAAACGGTCAAGCGACGCTTGTGACGGGTGGCAAGATGGTGAGCCCGCATACACAAAAGACTGGTGAGATTCGCGGCAGCTCGATTGAGGGAGGTGAGCGGCACCAGATCGGCACTGGAGATATCATCCACATTCCGGCGGGAATTCCGCATCAACTGCTCATCGAAAAGGGCAAACCGTTTACCTATTTTGTGGTGAAAGTTACTGGACAGTAGATGGGTGCGGCGTGGCTGTTGACTCTGCTGGCGCTCGGCGGCGTGGTTGCCGGGGTGCTTCTGGGTCAATCACGCAACTTTTCATCGCACTTGGCGGCAGCGGGCGGGGGCCTGCTTTTCGGGATTGCTCTTTTCTGGGTGATGCCGGAGATCGCAGCAACAACGGGGTGGTTAGGGGCCTTCGGGCTAGCGTTCGCGGCGGGCGGTGGGATGGCGTTGCTGGATCGACTCCTGAACCATGGTGATCAAGCGGGCGATCACGCGGGCGATCATGCGGGTGATCACCCAGTGCGCCCCGGATTCGTAGGACCCTTGCTTGCCGCAGCAGCCGTACATAGTTTTCTGGATGGATGGAGTGTGAGAGCTTTAGCGGGCCAGCCAGTCGCGGCAGTAATGGTGCCTCTTGGGCTTGCGTTGCACAAAGTTCCGGAAGGATTGGCGCTGGGGTGGATTACGCGCAGCCTCATGTCCATGCGCAGCGCAATAGGCGTTAGCGCCGCGGTGGAGGCTGCAACTTTGGTGGGCGCGCTGGTCGAGCCCAGAGCGAACCAGAGCGGTGTGGCGGAATTCGGCGCGTGGTGGACGGCGGTTGTGCTGGCGGTGATTTCGGGCAGCTTCTTGTTTTTGGGGTTCCACGCGCTTTGGCCCAACTGGAAGAGAACTGGCGTAGTGCTTGTTTTCTTGGCGACGCTCTTGCTCGTGGGGATTGTCAAACGTTGAGCATTGGCGGGTGTTGCTTGTGGAAGGCGGTTTGGCGTTGAAACTCGCGGCCGAAGGCGATGATCCTGTTTTCTGAGAATGGCGGGCCGACCGCTTGCAGACCGATGGGAAGGCCGTTGACGAAACCACAAGGAATGCTTAAAGCCGGAAGGCCGCACAGATTGCTGGCCTGCACCAGACCGGAGCCGACGCCTTTTTGATCGGGGCGTTTCGGCGGGGTCTCATCGAAGGGTTGATCCGCACGATCGGGCAAGCTGAATCGCGTTGGCGCAAGCAAGAGATCGACGTTTGCAAACAGATCGCGAAAGGCTGCCTGAATTTGAGTGCGCACGCGCATCGCCTTGAGATAATCGATGGCCGAGTAAGTCATGGAAGCCTTCAGACCATCAATCTGGCTCTGATCGGCGAGCTGGTCGATCTTACCGCTGCGAATGAGCTGCTCGAAGACGGATGCGGCTTCGGTGTCGATGATTGCGCCGATGACCGGACCGTACGGGAAATCGGGAAGCTTGGTCTCGACCATTTGAGCGCCGAATGATTTCGCCACCGAAAGAGCGTTGATGAAGGCGGGACGCAACGGCTCATCGGGCCATTCGGTAAAGTCGATTTCAGCGTAGCCGAATTTGAGATCGCTGAACTTTCTGTAGTACTCGGTCGCGTAGTAGAAGCTCTTGCGGGCAGAGCCGGGATCTTCATCGTCTCCGCCAGCGATAGCATGCAAAACGAGCCCGCAGTCATCGGCGGAACGGGCGAGGACGCCGATTTTATCGAGCGTCCAGGAAAGCGGCATTGCGCCATGGCGGCTCACTAAGCCATAGGTGGGGCGGAGACCGCTCACGCTACAAAAGCTGGCGGGCGTCATGATGGAGCCAGAGGTTTCGGAGCCGAGCGCATAAGGCACCAGACCGGCTGCGACGGCAGCGCCAGGGCCGCTTGAAGAGCCACCGGACCAATACTGTTTGTTCCACGGATTCAAACCGGGGCCTTGCAGGGAGGCCGAAGCCGAACTGTATCCACCGCCACCGGCCAGCTCGACCATAGACAACTTGCCGATGAGGATGGCCTGTTCTTTGTTGAGGCGCTCGACAACTCGCGCGTTGTAATCGAAGACCTGATCGGCGAAAGGTTTTGCACCCCAGGTTGTGGGATATTTCGCGACAGCAATCAGGTCCTTGATGCCGTATGGAATGCCTTGCAGAGGTCCGCGGAAGCGCTCATTTTTGAGATCGTAATCCGTATCTTTTGCAGCGCTGTGGGCTTGCTTTACAAGAGAAAAGGCGAGCGCGTTGTACTGGGGGCCGAGGGTCTCGAGACGCTTGCCGAAAAACTTCGTCAATTCGACGGATGAAATATCGCGATTGCGCAGAGCCCGGCTAAGCTCTGCGATGGTGGCGAACGGGAGTGTGGATTCGTCGAGTTTGGTTTTCGGCTTTTTCATGAGCCGCTAGGGGCGAAAGGCAAACGCGGGTTCGATATTCATGGGCACTTCGATTTTCGATAACCGGTCGCTGACCTCGTGGACATCGGCGTAAGCTTTTTGCAACTTCTGCTCTGGCGTGGCGGGAGGCTGTGGAGGAGCTGGCGCACCTTGCGGCGGGGTTTTCGAGGTGACTTGACCGATGAGCGGCACGGCGCCAAGCAGCGCAGTCCACTCGCGACGCGTGAGGCGCATGGGAGATGTACCGGGGGAACTCATGCGCACATTATAGGGGACGCGACGCTAGGCGTGCTGCTCGAGAGCATTCCGCATGATGGAGCGCGGCGCGGATTCGCCGGTCCAGATTTCAAATTGACAGGCAGCTTGTTCCAAGAGCATTTCGGAGCCGGGGACGACGGTACAACCTTGCTCTTTCGCACGCTTCAGGAGAAGAGTTTCCTGCGGATTGTAGACCATGTCGAGGACCACGTCGGCGGGGATCGCATCGTTGAACAGGCACTCGCCGGATTTGGGGTACATGCCGACGGGAGTTGCGTGTACGAGGGCGTCGTACTGCTGCTTTTGAACCTGAGCGAGAGTGGAGACTTCGGCTTTGACGACACGGGCGAGCAACTCGGCACGTTTCATATTGCGGCCAGTTATGGTGAGGTTCGCGCCGGCATCAGAGAGGGCGATGGCTGCACTGCGGGCGCCGCCTCCATAACCTGCAATCAGCACGGAAGCATGCGCCAGATGCAGATGGCGCTTCAGGGGCTTGATCACTCCTTCAGTGTCCGTATTGGTACCGCGCCACTTGCCGGCCTTGCGCCAAACGGTATTCACAGCGCCGATGCGCTTGGCCAGCGGCTCGACAACGTCGAGGAAACGGAGCATGCGCTGTTTATGGGGGATGGTGACGCTAAAACCGGCGACGGGCAATGCGGCGGCAACGTCCATCCAATCGCCGAGATGGGAGGAACCGACCAGGAAGGGCAGATAAACAGCGTCCATACGTCGCGCTTGGAAGGCGCGATTGTGAATGAGCGGAGATTTTGAGTGGGCGACAGGATCCGCGATGACACCGTAGATACGGCTGTGGGCAGTTAGCTTTTCGCAACGATAGAGCGATCGCATCAGCTTTGCGGAGATTTGGCCAGACGCAGTGCCTTCATTTTCACGCGGCGAGGCATACGTATAAATGCAGCCGAGGGCGGGCGCCAAAACCCTGGTGACGATTCCCATGTCTGACATAGCGAGAGCAATCAGCGGCGCGTGGCGATGGGCGCGAGCGAATTGGATGAGGCGCAGCGTGTCGCTCGGCTTGCGAGCGGTAGTGGCGATTTTGTAGGCGTCGGCCGGTAGACGTTGAAGCCGCCGCAAGACGGGATCGAGCGCGGGAGTGTTTTGAAAATTGTGATACGAGATGAACAGAGGCGCGGCTTCACGCAACGCAAGGAGCGCAGCCTTGGCGTGCTCGGCGGATTCGATTTCGAAGTCTAGTGCGGCGGCACCGGCTTTGCCAGCACCGCGTAAGAGGGCAATCTGCTGCTGGATATCGCCATTGAAGTGTCCGTTATTCTGCCGCTGACGGCAGGTGGCGAGGATGTGCGTGTCGGGATAGTTTTTACGGAAACTCCGAATGACGTCCACGCCAGTGGAAGGGTCGGAAAGATGATCGAGGCGGAATTCGAAAAAAGTATTGCCGTCTTTGTACTCGCGTTCGGCAGCGCGCCCCAATTGCGATGCAGTGGGTAAACCCAAAGCCACGCAAATGCGTGGAAGGGATCTAGGGAACGAGGGCATTGAGACGCCGTGGTGGTTAGGATAGCAAGGGATGGTAGACGACTAACCGGTATGAACCTCCTATTGTTGAACCCGCACAACCTGCATCAACCGCCTTATGCGCTGATTTGCAGAACGCCTACCTTTCAGAAAATGTAGGTGGTGCGGGGTTGAGGCGGGTCTTGCCCCACGGAAATGAAAAATGCCGGAGGCGTGGACCCGCCGCTGATCTTCGTTGAGTCAATCACGAATTATCACTGAATTGTGAGAAACAGCGCGTGTGATTGCTGAGAATAGTAGAAATCCGGAGCGATATTATAGAAAAAGATCGCTGTATGGATCTGCAACCAGCGCGGAATTCGGTTGCGCAGTGGAATGAATTGCGGGCTACCCAGGCACTCAACACCTGGCGCCGGCTTCTGATGCTAGGACCTCCGCAAGCATATCCTGAGCACGTATCGTTGTTTTCAAAAGGCGATGAGCCTCGGGATGTGTTTTTGGTAGCGCGCGGAATTGTGAAGCTCGCTTGTGATCTGCCGGACGGAAAACAATCCGTCCTCACTCTTCGCTATCCCGGTCAGTTCGTGGAGGAGTGTGCGTACGATTTGCACATAGCGTATCCGGTGTCGGCATTTACAATTACTCCGTGCGAGCTGTACCGTCTCGATGTGGCCCGAATGCGAGAAGCGGAGAAACACGACCCCGAAGTCAACGCCTTTGAGAGGGAAGTCCTCAAACGCGATCTCTACAACTTGGCTGTTTCAAACGTGGAGTTGAAAGTCGTTCCGCCTGTTGAGCGATTCGAGCGCTTTCTTTGGGAATTAGCAACCGTGCTACGAGTACGCCGGTCCGGGGCCGACGTGCGTTTCGTGTCGCCGTTGGACAATCGGGAAATGGCAGAGCTACTCGGGCTTTCGGAGAGCCATTATAAGCAGGTTCGTTCCGAACTTGAAGCCACGGGGCGTTTGAGGCGCGAAGAAAAAAGAATCTTTGTTCTAAAAGGAGTCTGATTTAAGTCTGCCGTTGGACGATCACGGAATTATTATCTGAGCCTTATCTGACGTTTGGCAGTTATTCGGCTGATTTAAGCCGTCCCCGCTAGGCATTCTGATGTATCGTTCCTCTCATGACGAAGAGCGAACGGATCGCAGTGGCCTGCGGGACGTCATTGGCTTATCTTCGTCCCGATTCTAAGATCACAAACTCAGATCGAAATCGGGCGCGAAATTGCCATTCCGCGGCACCTTCAGGATGGGGAAGAGTTTGACCTGCCCCTTTGCGATCTCGTCCGCTACGGGAAAAAACTGTTTGAAGCTCACTTCACATCGGAGGAAGGCGCTGGCCGTCCTCTAACGAAAGGCACCGGAGCACCTCTCTCCGATCCCAACAGTCGGCTCACCTTTCCTCGCAATAACAATCGCATCTCCGGACCGGATTCCAACTCCTGCGCCGGTTGCCACAACGTGCCCTTCGCCGGTGGCGCGGGAGATCTTTCGAATAACGTCTTCGTCCTCGGGCAGCGATTCGATTTCGTCACCTTTAGCGCGAACGATCTTATCCCCACAGGCGGAGGCCTCGACGAGCGGTCCGCAGCCGTGACGCTTCAATCTATCGCCAATAGCCGCGCCACTCCTGACATGTTCGGCTCCGGCTATTACGAGATGCTCTCCCGGCAAATCACTGCCGATCTCCAAAGCATTCGAAACAGCGTCCAAGCCGGTGAGCACGCCCAATTGGTATCGAAGGGCATCTCCTTTCGCGTCCTTTCGCGCAATGCGGACGGCTCGTGGAATACTTCGGTAGTCGAAGGCCTCCCTCCGCAATCTGTGTCTTCATCCGATGCGCGACATCCCCCGGCTCTCCTCATTCAGCCTTTCAGCCAAGCAGGAGCGTTCGTTTCTCTACGTGTCTTCACCGTGAACGCCTTCAATCAGCACCACGGAATGCAAGCCACCGAGCGCTTCGGGATCGGCACCGACCCGGACGGCGATGGCGTAGTAAACGAGCTGACTCGCGCCGACATCACCGCAGCCACCCTCTTCCAAGCGACGCTCCCTGTTCCGGCGAGATCAATTTCGAGCGATCCCGTATTCCGAATAGCAGCGCAAGACGGCGAAATGTTGTTCCAGCAGATCGGCTGCGCTGGGTGCCACATTCCAGCCCTACCGCTCGACAAACAAGGCTGGATCTACAGTGAGCCGAACCCATACAATCCACTCGGCAACCTGCAGGAGGGCCAGGCGCCCACGCTTGCGGTCGACCTGGCGAGCGATGAGCTACCCCAGCCGCGATTGAAGCCGGCAAACGGCGTGGTCATGGTTCCGCTGTACACCGATTTCAAGCTGCATGACATTTGCAGCGGACCGAACGATCCGAATCGCGAGCTGCTGAACCAGAACGCGACCGCCGGTTCGCCCGAGTTTTTCGCCGGCAACACACGCTTCCTCACCCGCCGCCTTTGGACCACTGGCAGCAAGCCGAACTTCTTTCATCACGGCCAGTTCACCACCATCCGTGAAGCAATTCTCAACCATTTTGGCGAAGCGTTGCAGACGCAGCAAGCGTTTTCCGCGCTGAGCCCGTATCAACAAGCCGCCATCATCGAATTCCTGAAAACCTTGAAGGCGCCAAACCCGAACGAGTAAACGACAAAATCAGGAGAGCCACCAAATGCGTCAAGTTGTTCCCATCTACCTTTTACTTACTGCCGTCACTGCGCTGGCAAGCGCATCGCAACAGCCAAACACACCTACTGGAAGCAAGACCACCCCGGCCGCAGGCTCTTCTCAGGAAGAAATGATGCCCATGCCTCTGGTAGCGCCGTTATTTGTCCAGAACGGAGCATTATCCAGCACCGTCACAATCGTGAACGCCGCCGCCGCCGCGACCACAGCGGATGTCATCCTCCTGGATCGGCACGGAGTCCAAGTCGCTAAGAGCAGCGCGGAACTGGAGGGGCACTCTCAAAAGGCCCTGAAAATCGGCGATCTGCTCGATGCAGCACACGCGACCCTTTCGGTGGGCTCCGTTGAGATTATGCCCGCGACGAAAGCGGCCAAGGACATGTCAGTCGTGGCTCAGCTCTCGATTGTTGACAGCGACACCTCTCCCCCAATCTATCTGGAGGAAGAGTTTCTGATGCCCACGCCAATGGGTTCCAACAAATATCAGGCTGCAGCGTCCTCAGTAATTGGCGACCCGGTGCTTGCATTAATGAGCATGAGTACGGGCCCGCAATCTGTCTCAGTAACCTGCATATCGGAACACGGAGACAAAAGCAATGCAGTGCAAACCTTGCAGCTCGCAGCAGGGCAAATGATTCTGACGAGTGCGTGCGATTCCGGCCCGAACCGGATATCGAAGTTCGACGACGGCTGGAATCAGGCGAACCTGCGCGAAAAAGGCGGCGCGGTGGGGCTTTCAGTCGTAACCACCGGAAAACCTGGCGATCTGGCGGTTTACGGATTCGCACCGGGTGGCGAACAACATCACCCCGTGTACACGGCCCTGAACTTCATCGACGCTGGCATGCTGCGCTCCAGCAATACCGTGTTCACTGGCGTTCCGGTCGGACACAGCGACTTGTTCCCCGCAAACACATTTAAAACGGAAATTGCCGTAGCCAACTTCAGCATGCAACCGGCTGTGGTAAAGGTCCTCTATGCGACAACGGACGAAACCGGTACGTCCTCCAACACAGTAGCTGCGGCGACACTAGCGGCGTCTGCTAGTAAGACTATAGAGCTATCGCTCAATGGAGACGCGCTGATGCGAAACTCCTTTATCATCCAATCGAGCGCACCGCCCGGCACGCTAGCGGCAAATCTGACGGCCATTGGCGATGCAAGCATCGGAACAGTCCAACTGATTGGCAAAGACCAGCAGCAGCACCCCAATAGCGGCGCGCACCCCTGGACCAACGCAGATGGAATGACGTCCACCCTGCTGCTCCTTAATCACTCAAATGCAGATCAAACCTTCGACGTGAACATCAGCACAGCAGGCGTCCTCTGGCAACAAGAATATAAGCTCGCCGCGATGGAGACCAAATCGCTTTCCATCAACGACGTAATCGCCACTGGCGCGAAGGACAAGAAGGGCAAAGTGATACCGAAACATGCCACGACAGGCGAAGTGGGCTGGTCGGTTCCAAAGGCCTCCGAAGGCACGGGACGCCTGCTAGTCTCCCGTCCCGACGTCGCGCTGGCGCGTAGTTTTAGTTGTGGTACACAGGACGTGGAGTGCGGCCTGGACCTGAACAGCTATGCACTGGACCTCTTAATCGGCACCGGCGGCACGCTGGGCCCCGCACAGGCCCAATATTGCCTCACTTGCTGGCCAAACTGCGGGCCCTGCACGGGAAGCTACGACTACGACAAAGGCGCCGACGTTACGTGGAGCTCGGAGAACACTTCGATCGCCACAGTCGACTACAACGGAACAGTGACGGGGCAGTCGGGAGGCTCAGTGGGCATAGATGCATCCGGCGACGCGTTCTGCATGCAGACGAGCGGCACGGCTACTGTCCAGGTACCGACATATTTTGAAGCGATAGACGCGTTCACAGTTTCGGGCGGCTGCGATCCTGGTATGCAAGGCTCCTTCTTTAGTGTTAAATACCAAGTTGAAGATCAAAACGGCAACCCCATACAGGTCTCCGGAATGAAGCCTCTTGAAAACGCACCCGGTACGAACGGAACGTATCAGCCGTTCGCGACGCCGTCGACAACTGCCGCGGATGGCACCTTCAACGACACACCGGTCGGAACCTGCTTCACCAACACGATACAGAATGTATGCGTAAGTGTTACCCAGTCATTCCAACTGGTCGATACCAACAATAATACGTACGCCATCACCACGACAACAGGCAGACGTGATTGCGAATACGGGCAAAGCCTTACGACAACGGGAAATCTTCCCGGGAAAGACCACACCTACACTCAAGGTACAGTCAATTAGGAGACGACAATGAGCAAAATAGAGTCGTTACCGGTATATAGGTATTTGAGGCTTTTTACTCTCTTGGCCACGGTAATAGCGATCACTACTCAACTGCTCGCGCGCGCGGAAAACCCCTCGCGGGACCAGATGAGGAAAACATTGGATCGCCTATTTGAGCAGAACGTCCGCGACGGCACAACTGTTGTCGCGCCTGGAGTACAAGCCTATACCAGAGTCCCACTTTCAAACGCCGCGTTTGCCGAAATTTCGGCTTTCGGCCGAGATGTACTCCCGGTGCTGTCAGAGTACCTCAGCTCTCCGAGGATACGATTCCAGGAGCTTTCGCTGCGCTGCATCGCCCTGCTCGGCGGGCCCGATGCGGTTAAGCCATTGGAGGCCGTGGCGCTGTCCTCTAGACCCGAAACGGTGCGTTTAGAAGCCGTATATTGGCTTGGCTCATTACCCGGTGAGAACGCCACTTCGGCGCTCAAGGAAATTGCTCGTTCCGGCAACAGTCAAATCATTGCTGAGCAAGCCAGAGAGCTCTTCCTACAACGCTCCCGCGAAAAATAGGGCCGCTCCGCATCGGAAGAGCTATAACTCATGATGATCGAACATGTTGCTCAAATCTTGTGCGCTTTGCCTTTCTGCGCTCTTGAGATGGCGGGACAATCCTGTCAACCGCTCGAGAGCGCACGAACACCGCAGTTCGAATCATTTCTCCAGCAATGGTACAAACTGTCGCCCCAGCAGAGTTTCACCCTCATCGACAGCGGCACCGTCGACTCCGCCTGTTACCGAAAACTCGTCTTCCGCGCCAGCATGCCCGCTCCGCTGCTGACGCTCTATCTCACGCCAGACGGGAAGCACTTAGTCTCCGGACTTATGGACCTCAAAGTCGACCCGGCCGTAGCGCGCCGCAAGAAAGAAGAGGAAGTGGAGGCCCTATTAGAAAATGGAGCGCTCTTGACCTCCGGCGAGAGCGCCGCCCCGTTGAAGATGGTGGTCTTTACCGATTTTCAATGCCCTTACTGCAAGCGGTTCGCCGGCTTCCTAAGTGAACTTACTCCCGGCGAGCGCTCCAAGTTACAACTCACTTACAGGCAATTTCCATTGAATATGCATTCGTGGGCGCAGGATGCAGCTGCGCTCGCAGCCTGTGTCGCAATGCAGGACCGCGCCGCATTCTGGAAACTTCACAATTTCTTGTTCTCCGAACAGCAGGAGCTATCAAAGGAGACGCTCGCGAGCAAAGCAATGGACTTTCTGTCCCATGACAAAACTTTCGATACCAAACAGGTCGCCTCTTGCCTCACCGGCAAAGCGTTCCAGGAATTTCTGCAGCGGGACGAACGCCTGGCAATGGATCTCGGAATTAACGCCACCCCAACCGTGTTCCTGAACGGCCAAAAAATCCGCGCGGGTTCTCTACAAGATCTCCGCACAGCGATGCATGCCGCCGGCGAGGAACTTGTGCCTGCAACGCCGGAACAGGAGAAATAGTCGCCTCCTCGAATACTTTTTCACTGGTAGCGACTGGTCATTTAACGTGTTCCACTTTGCCGGCACCGATCCGGCAACAGGTAAATGTTGCAGCCGGCAGTGGGGTTCTTCCACCCGATGAAATGCTCAGCCTTAAAATGTTGGTCCGCCTAGTGTGCTTTGCGTTGCCATTTCTTCGGCATGAAAGGTGACTGGCTGGACCGATTAGAAGTGACACTGCCGCGCCACTTGCCGGCCTTGCGCCAAACGGTATTCACAGCGCCGATGCGCTTGGCTAGCGGCTCGACAACGTCGAGGAAACGGAGCATGCGCTGTTTATGGGGGATGGTGACGCTAAAACCGGCGACGGGCAATGCGGCGGCAACATCCATCCAATCGCCGAGATGGGAGGAACCGACCAGGAAGGGCAGATAAACAGCGTCCATACGGCGCGCTTGGAAGGCGCGATTGTGAATGAGCGGAGATTTTGAGTGGGCGACAGGATCCGCGATGACACCATAGATACGGCTGTGGGCAGTTAGCTTTTCGCAACGATAGAGCGATCGCATCAGCTTTGCGGAGATTTGGCCGGACGCGGTGCCTTCATTTTCACGCGGCGAGGCATACGTATAAATGCAGCCGAGGGCGGGGGCCAAAACCCTGGTGACGATTCCCATGTCTGACATAGCGAGAGCAATCAGCGGCGCGTGGCGATGGGCGCGAGCGAATTGGATGAGGCGCAGCGTATCGCTCGGCTTGCGAGCGGTAGTGGCGATTTTGTAGGCGTCAGCCGGTAGACGTTGAAGCCGCCGCAAGACGGGATCGAGCGCGGGAGTGTTTTGAAAATTGTGATACGAGATGAACAGAGGCGCGGCTTCACGCAACGCAAGGAGCGCAGCCTTGGCGTGCTCGGCGGATTCGATTTCGAAGTCTATTGCGGCGGCACCGGCTTTGCCCGCATCTCGTAAGAGGGCAATCTGGTGTTGGATGTCGCCACTAAAGCGTCCGTTATTCTGCCGCTGACGGCAGGTGGCGAGGATGTGGGTGTCGGGATAGTTTTTACGGAAACTCCGAATGACGTCTACGCCGGTGGAAGGGTCGGAAAGATGATCGAGGCGGAATTCGAAAAAAGTATTGCCGTCTTTGTACTCGCGTTCGGCAGCGCGCCCCAATTGCGATGCAGTGGGTAGACCCAAAGCCACGCAAATGCGTGGAAGGGATCTAGGGAACGAGGGCATTGAGACGCCGTGGTGGTTAGGATAGCAAGGGATGGAGCGGGCGGGCGTTAACGGCAGAAGTAGTACCAGCTACCCGTCACCCGACAAGTGGACGAACGGATCTTGTGAAATCGCAAGCCCCGGGCTCGAATCGGCGTACTCCGGCATTTCGGGGACGCCTCCAGCGATATCGAGGCACGCGATTGGTTAATGCGGCATGTTAGGGATGCCTGCCCTTTTGACATCACAAACGGCTGTAGTAAAATAACAAACAGCTATAGTAGATGCCGCATCCCAAACTGACCAAGCTTGAATTCCAGATCATGGAGGCGCTGTGGAGGCGCGGCGACTCTTCCATCCGCGAGATCCAGGAAAGCTTTCCCGAAAAGCGCCGCCCCGCCTACACGACCATCCAAACCACCGTCTACCGTCTCGAAGAGAAAGGCGCGGTCGAACGCGTCAAGAAGGTCGGAAACTTCCATATTTTCGAGGCGAGTGTGTCGCGGGATGAGGCCCAGCGGACGTTGATCGAGGAACTGCTCGCGTTATTTGGCGGCCGGACGCAGCCGGTTGTGGCCCATTTAGTCGAATCCGGCAAACTGACGCTCGACGACATCAAAGAAGCAGAGAAGGCTCTGCGCAAATTGCAATCCAAGGAGAAGTAGCGATGCAAGCACTGGCTAACCATCTCTGGCAATCCACTCTCTTCGCCGCGATCGCTGCCGCATTGGCGTTCGCGCTGCGAAACAACCGCGCCCAGACGCGCTACGCCCTTTGGCTTGCGGCGTCGCTGAAATTTCTCATCCCGTTCTCCTTGCTGATCGCCGCCGGTTCCGTGGTTCATTGGAGTACCACTGTGCCATTCGCAAGGCCAGTTCAGCGGATCGATCAGCCCTTTACAAGCTTTCAAACCAACTTTCCCATCGAGGCACCTACGGGCGGCGACGCCTTCTGGCCCACGGTTCTCATGAGCTTATGGACCTGTGGCTTCATGGTTGTGCTGTTTTCCTGGCTGCGCCGCTGGCTACAAATCCGTTCCGTTGTGCGATCGGCTAGTCCGCTATCACATGCTGCGCCCCTCCCCATCCTTTCGACGCCATCGCTGATGGAGCCCGGCATCTTCGGCATCTTTCGTCCGGTGCTGCTGTTGCCCGAAGGCATCACGAATCACCTCACGCCAGAGCATCTCGAAGCGATCCTCGCGCACGAACTTTGCCATGCCCGCCGCCGCGACAATCTCGCTGCCGTCATGCATATGCTCGTCGAAGCCGTCTTCTGGTTCCATCCCCTGGTCTGGTGGATCGGCTCGCAGCTGATCGAAGAGCGCGAGCGCGCCTGCGACGAAGAAGTGCTCCGTCTCGGGAATCAGCCGCACATTTATGCCGAAAGCATCCTGAAAACCTGCCAGTTCTATCTCGAATCACCGTTGCCTTGCGCGGCCGGCGTTACCGGCGCGGACCTGAAGAAGCGCGTAGTGCATATTATGACGGCGCCTTTGACTGTGCGCCTCAATGCGCGCAAGAAGCTTCTGCTCGCCGCAGCCGCGGCTGTGGTCATCGCGCTCCCTCTCGCCACCGGCCTCGCAAGCCAATCCCAATCTGCCGGCAACCAGCCGCCCGCCACATTCGAAGCCGCCTCCATCAGGCCGACCAAGCCTGGGATGCGCGGCATCAAGCCTGGGATGCTGGGAATCCAGCCCGGCGGTCGCTTCAGTACAAGCGGCATCACCATGAAAATGCTGATGGAGCAAACCTACGACGTCAAAGACGCGCAAATCGCCGGCGCTCCATCCTGGTTCGATAACGACCAGTTCGACATTGAAGCCAAGCCGGATGAGGCCACCGGGGCCGCTCTCGACAAACTTCCTCCGGAGCAGCGAGCAGAGAAACTCAAGGAAATGGTCAGGTCGCTGCTGGCTGATCGCCTCAAACTGACGCTCGGTCACAAAACGAAAGAAATGAAGGTGCTCGCGCTGGTGGTTGCGAAAGGCGGACCGAAATTGCAAAAGTCCAGCTTCAATCCAGCCGATTTCAAGCCCGAATTCCGCGTGGGCCGAGGTGCCTTGGTTCGCCGGCCGGCGGCGGCGGGCCTTATGAGGATGCGGCCCGGCGAAGTTACTTCGGCCGGCGCGCAGATGTCGATGTTAGCGGATGCATTATCGGGCATGACACACCAGATCGTCGTGGACAAGACTGGCCTCACGGGGTACTACGATTTCACGCTGCACTGGACGCCCGAAATGGGTGAAGAGCGCATGATGGCGGGCGGCCCCGGACTTGGCCCGGAAGGCGCTCCACCGCGGCCCGATTCATCCGGTCCATCGCTATATACCGCCATTCAGGAGCAACTCGGACTCAAACTCGAGTCCAGAAAATCGCCTGTAGACATTCTGGTAATCACGCATGTGGAGAAGCCATCCGAGAATTAATTCTTCGGGCTAATTAGGAGAGGGCCTGGTTGCGTGGTCAATGATCAATGTCTCGACCGGTCCGTTGGCGGCTTTCAATTTCAGTCCGATCTCCCGGAGGAGATTGAGAAACGAGCCCGTTTGGTCCTCCCAATAGCTCTTGCAGTCTTCTTCCGGGAATTTGTAATCAAATGATCCGCTCGGTTCCTGGTATCCAGGAGCGCTCAATTGGCGACAGATAAAGAATAGGATTAGAAGTAACACTTGGAGAATGACTCTGCTCAGGGCCGATCAACCGTCACGAGCCAGACGGTAATGTCTCGCGTTAGGATGGCACCGACTTAGCGATATGGAGGATTTAGGAGCGAGTAGCACACGACTAGCCGAACTTGAAGACGAACTCGCATGTGTTCGCCGACGCGAAGAAGAGCTTATCAAGCTGATCGACGGCGCCGGTCTGGGGATCGAACGGGTGAGTGCTGACGGAACAATTCTCTGGGCGAATCAGGGAAAGCTTGAGTTGCTTGGTTACGAGAAGCACGAGTATGTTGGTCACCACATCGCAGAGTTCTATTCTGAGAACTCGGCAGTTGCAGAGATTCTTCACGGCCATCCGGCGAAAGAAACGGTGCGCCATTACGAGGTGCGGCTGCGATGTAAAGACGGCTCGATTTGTGACGGGGTGGTCAGTTCAAACGCGACCTGGGACGGTGACCGTTTGGTCCACACACACTGCCTGACGCGGAACATCACAAATCAGAAGCGTGCTGAGCAGCAGGCGCGTGGTGCAAATGAAATGCTTCAAGCGCTTACGGATTCTTCGCCGCTCCCGATTATTGTCTTCACGAGCGATGGCAACATAACCCTCTGGAATCCTGCTGCCGAGCGTCTTTTTGGTTGGAGTGCGGAAGAGGTCCTTGGTAAGCCCATCCCGTTCATACCCGAAGAGAAATTAGAGGAGCATCGCGCGATGCGGGCCCACGACTTGCAAGGTCTCGGCTTCGCCGATCATGAAGTTCGCCGACTACGCAAAGATGGACGGCTCATTGAGATCAGGGTCTACACGGCACCGTTGCGCGATGCCGCCGGCAAACCGGTCGCCATTATAAGCATCTATCTGGACGTGACGGAGCAGAACCGCACTCTCAAGGCTTTGCGCGAAAGTGAACAACGGTTTGCAATGTTCATGCAGCACCTCCCGGGAGCGGCATGGATGAAAGACCTGTGCGGACGCTACGCTTACGTCAATCCAGTCGGAGAGCAAATATTTCACCGAAGCGCAGATGAACTGCAAGGGAAAACAGATGATGAGATCTTCCCCGCAGAAATCGCCCGGCAGTTCAAAGAGAATGACCGTTTGGCGCTAGCGTCGGAATCTGCGCTGCGAACGGTGGAGGTCCTCCCGCAAAATGACGGACCGCACTATTCGGTAGTGAGCAAGTTCCCCATCCTTGACCAGAACGACAAGCCCATTCTGGTCGGGGGCATAGCAATCGACATCACGGATCGGAAAAAGGCGGAAGAAGAGGCCAGACAGCGATTGCGTGAACTCGAGCACCTGTATAAGACCGCACCTATTGGATTGTCCTTTATGGACACGAACCTCCGATATGTTCGGATCAATGAGCGCTTAGCGGAAATAAACGGGGCTCCGGTCGAGGCACACGTCGGTCGGACTCTGCGCGAGATCGTCCCCAAGATTGCCGAGCAGATTGAGCCAATCTATTTGCACGTTATTCATTCGGGTATTCCGGTTCTTGAACGAGAGATTTTTGGCACTACGCCAGCTGCGCCGAATCAGCAACGTTGCTGGTTGGTCAGTTACTATCCGGTCAAAGCGCCCAACGGCGCCGTCATGGGTGCCACAGCCGTCGTGCAGGATATTACGGAGCGCAAGAGAGCAGAAGAGGAGTTGATTCGGCAAACCGAACGGTTAGCGCGCTCGAACGCCGATCTACGCGATTTTGCATACATCGCATCTCATGACTTGCAGGAACCATTGCGGAACATGACGGCGTTCACACAGCTGATTGCCGAACGGTACAAAAGCAAATTGGATGCCGAGGCTGATCAATATGTGAGCTATGTTGTCGACGCAGCGGTGCGTATGACGAACCTAATACAAGACCTGCTGAGCTACTCGCGTCTGATGAATGAGGAAAGCGCTCCTGCTGCGGATGTTTCGTTGAATGAGGCGATCGCACGGGCGCTCGATGACCTTCAAACGATGATCGGGGAGAGTGAAGCGGTAGTTGACGTGGACGCACTCCCATCCATCCAGGGCAACGGAAAGCAATGGGCTCAAGTTTTTCAGAACCTCATTTCAAATGCAATCAAGTATCGGGGTGTAGAACCGCCTCACATTCGCGTTTCGGCCGAGAAGGGCGACACTGCGTATGTGTTCTCCGTGCGTGATAACGGCATTGGTATTGATGCGGCTTACCACGACAAAATCTTTGGTGTGTTCAAACGGCTGCACGGAAGCGACTATCCGGGTACCGGCATCGGACTGGCAATCTGTAAAAAGATTGTCGAAAAGCATGGCGGTCGAATTTGGGTGGAATCGCGAGCCGGGGAAGGCTCTACTTTCAGGTTTTCAGTCCCTGCACACAAAAAGGCGATATGGATGGGAGGTTAGGTCCTGCACGCATCGCCGTAGTTGAAGATAACGAACCTGATGTGATACTGATTCGGGAGGCTTTAAGAACGGCAGCCATCGATTTCGAAATTACTCGTTTCAAAGATGGCGCGGTTGCGTTGGTTGGATTCCAACGTATGGGAAACAAGCAATCGGAGCTTGATCTCATCTTTCTTGATCTCAATATTCCACGCTTGCCTGGCCTTGAGCTGCTCACGATGATACGCAACAATCCGGCATCCGCGCATGTCCCTGTGGTGATCCTTACGTCTTCGCAATCCCCAGAGGATCGAACCCAAGCACTAAAGCTCGGTGCCACTCGTTACGTGTCGAAACCGCTTCAGCCGACGGAGTTTCTTTCGATCGTCGGAGCTGTCGCGAAGGAGCTGCTTTCTGGCACACGTTAGCGACAGAGGTTTCTCGATCGCGTTCGCACGAAGACTCAATCAGTTTGATCCCAATGAATGTCGGCTATGCGACTGCAACTTGCTTACCGGAGATTACTCTACGGCTTGGCGACTACACATTCCTGAAACTATCGCGTCGCGGGCGATTAATAGGATTCCTGCCGCATCCCACGAACGGGACCGAAGTCCTGAGGAGCAGTTCCGGCCGCAGTAGCCACCCAAAGCTGACGCGCCCCGCTACGCGGATTACAGTCGTGGCGAGCGCACACTCACGATCGAAAAGCCGCGAATTGCTCCGTCGATCCGCTTGCTCTTGAGCAAGACTTCGAAGTAGGGCAACTTGGCGCCAGGCTTCGCATTCAAAGTCGTTATCAGTTGTTCGAGCGAGTGTTCGTCCGTTACGAATTCACCACCACCTTCCGTTCCTTCCGTTTCGGTTCCAGAGATTATAAGGATGTTGCCGGTCTTTGCCAGATTGGGCAAGAAGGCCACGTCACAGTAGCTGCTGCTCGAATCCGTGGAGAATCTGGCAAGTTCGCCGGAGTGCGGCTCTTTGTTGTCGAAGTAAGAGTGTCGCGTTTGCTGGTCGAAACCAAAACGAAAATTGAGGCGGTCCTGAACTAGCTCGACCCACGGGTTTGCGCGCGTGCTCCCCAGCAGGATGGCGTTGTCGAACTTCATCTCTCGAATATTGAACTCACGGGCGGAGAAGATGGAGACACGGCTCTGGTCCCGATCCGCCACTTGGGCTACACGGTAAGCAACCGTGACATTAGCCAAACTCGTAAACCGGCGCTCGGCTGCTCTCTGCGCAAACGCTTGAAGCTCTGGATTCGCGGCTGCTTCCCGCACCTGACCCCAAATGTCCGGTTTCAGGTACTCCGATAGAGAGAGTTGGTGGTCTCGCAACTCCTGGAACAAGCTCAGGCTGGAATCGGAAACGACAATGTCGGTGCGCCCCGTCGGTGACAGCAACTGTGACCATAGAGCGTATAGCCCAGGGGAATCACGCAGATCTGACCGCGCCGCGCGTGAAGCGCGGGCCAGCAGGACTGCCAGCACCAGCGTGCAAATCGCGAAGAAAGCTGCGCATAATCCAAGCCCAATCTGTGTGCGTGAAAGCGTCCGCGGGCTTGCGCCGATTCGCTGCTGGTCACTCACCGGCTTCAACTGAATTGGTGCAGGCTGCCGTTCCCTGAATAATGGAACGTACTGGCCTTTCGGGACTTCGAGAAGGAGCGGCTCGGCGCGCCCTTCTGACGCAAAAAACTGTTCCAGCTTGCGGCGTACCTGCGAAGCCGTGACGCGAACGATATTGTCCTGGTTGGTGTCGTAATCGACCGCCCGGCCAAAGACCACATGGCCAATTTCCTGTTCGTAAATGTGAGCCACACCGTCCAGGCGGGCGCGGTCGCAGATATAAATAAGGAACTGCTGCAGGCGATGCGACTTTTCGAATCCGCGGCTCTTCAGGACGCGGTGAACCAGCGCCTGGCACTCATCCGGGTTCAAACCGTCCGATCTGGCGCTTCCCACTACGTCGTGAGAGACAACTTTCATCTTGCTACGTAAATGGTACTGTAAACGCCCGGCTCCGGAGCTTTATCCCGAAAGAACGCAAGTCTCACAAACCCAAGTGCTTAGACATCGTCCTTTATGGCTGCGACCTTTTACGGCGAAATCCCTTGCGACGAGGTCGCGCGCCGGAAGAAGATGTGTCATCCAGGTTTAAAGAGCTTCAGTGCGGGGGTGAGGAAGAATTCATGCGTCTCATTTCAGTCAGTTTGTTCCTATTTTTAGCCGGTATTTTGTTGGGACAGGAGTTCCGCGGCACAATACTTGGCCAGGTGACCGACCCGACAGGCGCCGTAGTACCGGACGCAGCGATCACGATCACTAACACCCAAACCGGGGTAGCTGCTAATACCAAAAGCAACTCAGACGGGAACTATCAGGCTCCCTTTTTGCTGCCGGGTACCTACACCGTAGTAGCTGATCGCACAGGGTTCAAGAAAGCTGAGCAGCCGAATGTTCAGGTATCGGCCGCCACAAGCGTCACGGTCAATCTGGTTCTCGAGCTCGGTTCGAATTCCCAGACTGTTACCGTCAAATCGGAAGCACCCCTATTAGAGACCGCCAGTTCGGACTTGGGTCAAAACGTTCCGTCCAACTACGTGGCTGATGTTCCCGAATCCTTTTATCGGAACGCCGCAAATTTCGCCCGACTCGCGCCTGGCGTGACCGGACAATCGATGGGGACGTACACCAGCGATAACCAGACGGCCATCAGCATCTCCGGCGGTGGCGGTATCCAGGGAGGGAACGAGTGGATCATCGACGGGGTACCGGATACGGTTCCGTTATCGACTGGGTCCGTAGTGTTCGTGCCGACAGTAGATTCGGTTCAAGAAATGCGCGTGAATACCACAATGTTCGATGCTGAATACGGGCATTCGAATGGCGGAGCGGTAACTATTGCAACCAAGAGCGGCACAAACGATCTACATGGGACGGCGTATTTGTTCAAACGCTGGGCGCTTTTGAACGCGAACACCTGGCAGAACGACAAGAACGGCGTGCCCAAGCCGGGCGTCAATTACCATCAGTGGGGCTATTACCTGGGTGGTCCCGTTTACATCCCGAAAGTCTACAACGGGAAAAATAAAACGTTCTTTTCAACCTGGCTGGAGAGCGATTTCGATGTTCGCGACCTGAGCGAAGAAGCCCGTGTCCCCACCGCGCTGGAGCGCCAAGGCAATTTTTCGCAGACCATCGAAAAAGTCGGCACGAGGCCCGTCACCATCTACAACCCCTTTTCAACTGTTGTCACTAACGGGAAGGCCACGCGGCAACCGTTTCAGAACAACACAATACCGGTGACCATGCAGAACCCCATTGGTGTGGCTATTCTCAATGCCTTCCCGCTTCCCAATCTGCCAGCCGCGGCACAGATAGGCGGGAATAACTGGTATGAGGACGCAAACTATTTCGTCGGTCAAAGAGAAGTTGCAGGACGAGTAGATCAGTACTTCGGCGATAGAGACAAGATGTTTGTGCGCTACAGCCGCTTGACTCGCGACCAGTATCCCGACGTGCTGTTTCCCGGCATTAACTCGGTTAATGGCAGCGGCGCAAATCTGGATACATACCTTCAGTGGCGAACTTCGGTTGCGCTGAACGACACTTACACGTTTTCTCCTACGTTGGTGGGCAGCTTCAGTTACGGTTTTGCGCGCCGCGTGAACAACGACAGCTACGGCGGGTACGGTCTCGATCCCAGCAAGTTTGGCGTCCCGAGCATCATCACGGATAACCAGACCATCAAAGGCTACCCGGAATTTAATCTGGGCGAGAACATTCCGGATATCGGCAGCCGAATCAATGTGATCGCCAACAACACGCACGCATTTCTTGGAACGTTCGAGAAAGTGGCGGGTAAACACACCCTGAAATTCGGCGCCGATTTTCGCATTGTCCAATACAACACCGCGAGCCAAACAACGGCGGCGGCGGGCAGTTTCACGTTCAGCTCAGTGTTCACTCAATCAGATCCCTTCACCAACACGACAGCGAATACGAGCGGCACTGCGATGGCTTCGGCGTTGCTGGGCGTCGCGGCTTCGGGCTCCTTTGGTTACACCAGCCCATTATCCCTGCAGTCGGACTACACGGGCCTGTTCATCCAGGATGGCTGGAAGGCAACGCCGAAATTGACGCTAAACTTCGGCGTCAGGTACGAACTGGAAACGCCGTATAACGAGCGATACAACCGCGTCGCATGGGGATTCAATTACACAGCGCCGTTCCCAATCCAGGCGCCCGGCCTGAATTTGGTTGGCGGTCCGGAATTTGTGGCAGCCAACGGATATTCGCGCCGGGAAGGCAATCTGGACGCCAATAACTTCGGACCGCGATTCGGATTCGCCTACCAACTGTTCCATAACACTGTCTTGCGCGGCGGCTATGGGCTGTTCTACAGCTCACAACTGGATGATACGAGCGATCTGGGCTCGTTCCCCACATTTAGCCCCAGCACCACGTATGTGGGCACCGTCGACAACGGCGCGACTCCCTACACCACGATCTCGAATCCGTTTCCAAATGGGCTTCAGCCGGTACTCGGAAGCTCCCTTGGAGTCGCATCCAACGCGGGGAACGCGATCACCATGCTGAATCCATACCGCGTCTCGCCGTACAACCAGCAGTGGCAGTTCAGCGTTCAACAGCAACTGCCTTCGAGTGTGCTGATCGAAGCAGCGTACGTCGGCATGCTCAGCGTGAAAGAACTGGAGAGCTATAACCTGAATGACTTGCAAGCGCAGTATCTGGCTCTCGGCTCGGCGCAGAATGCTTCCGTGAAGAATCCCTTCTTCGGGCGTTTTCCTTCGAATTCAACGCTCGGCGCGAGCAGCACAATCACGCAAAGGCAACTCTGGCTGCAATATCCCCAGTACACGAGTGTGACCCTCGACGGCATGAATACGGGTGTGACCACGTACAACGCTTTGCAGACAAAAGTCCAGAAAAGGATGACGCGCGGCTTGAGCGTTATCGGCGCTTATACGTTCTCGAAAGAAATGCACAACAACCTCACCAGCCTGGTGAACGCGCTGCACTACCGCTCAATTTCATCGATTGATCAACCTCAACTGATTCGCATCGCAGTAGTGTATGATCTGCCATTTCATTTCGCGGGCGCGGGCCTTGCGCGGCATATCCTTCGAGAAGCCGCCGGCGATTGGGAAGTGACGGGCGAATGGAGCCTTGATTCGGGATTGCCTTTGAGCATCACGCAGGCAAACGGCCGGCCGTTAGTTATTGCCGATCCGGAACAGAGCGGTCCCGTGGATCAGCGACTCGGAGATCGCGTGGTGAACGGCGTCGCCCAGAACCCATACTTCAACATCAACGCATTCCAGGCACTGCCATCGCAGTACATCCTTTCAAGTCAGGTGCCCTACATCAGCCAATTGCGCGCGCCCGTGCAGGCGTATGTGAATGCTTCGCTATTTAAGAACTTCGCGATTCGTGAACGGCTGCATGCTGAATTGCGGCTGGAGGCCTACAATGCGACCAATCATCCCTACTTCAACGCACCCGGAACAAACATGTCGAGTGCGGCGACATTCGGAGTAATAACGGGAGCGAGCAATTCGCGAAGCATGCAAGCTGGACTGAAGATTGTGTTTTAGACGCCGGATGCACTCGCTTCGAGCTTTGATTTTTTGTGCCGCCGCATGCGCAGCTTTCGGGCAGACCTCTCCGTTTTGCAACGTGAAGCAGTTCGGAGCGGCCGGCAACGGAACAACGCTCGATACCGAAGCCATCAACAAGGCTGTTGACGCGTGCGCCCGCTCCGGCGGAGGAACGGTTTACGTTCCGGCGGGAACTTATCTTTCCGGGACGGTGATGCTGAAGGACAACATCACGCTGCTGCTCGATGCCGGCGCTACACTCCTCGGCACCGAGGATCTTAAGCAATACCGGACCGCAGTCGATGGTCAGGATTGGTATCAGGCCTTGGTGCTCGCAAAGGGCGTTCATCATGTCGCAGTGATGGGACGCGGGGTAATTGATGGCAACAAGGTGTTCAACCCGAACGGCGAAGAACACATTCGCGGACCGCACGCCGTCATGTTTTACGACGTAGAAGATTTATCCGTCAAAGACATCACCGTCCGCAATTCCAGCAACTATGCCGTGATCGTGCGGAAGGGTCTGCGGATCAACATCGACGGCATCACGGTGCAGGGTGGCTGGGACGGCGTGAACATGCATGACGCCAAAGACGCAACGATCTCGAATTGCCGTCTCTACACGGGCGACGATTCGCTCGCGGGCGCCTACTGGGAAAACGTGACGGTTACGAATTGCATTTTGAATGCGTCGGCCAATGGCATTCGGGTTGGCGGACGAAATGTCTTGATCCAGAATTGCGTGATCTACGGTCCGGGACAATTTGCCGCCGGCAGTTCGCTGCGCCACCGGCTGGAGGCCGGCTTTCAAATATTGCCGAATCAGGCGAACGTCACCAACAAATACGCCGCGCGAGGACCGGTCGATAACATGGTGCTCTCCGGTATCACAATGATTAACGTCGGCACACCGGTGTTCGTTGCGTATAGCGGCGACGCTCCCTACAGCAACGGCAATCTCGGGGTCGGGCGGATCATCATCGAGGATTTGACTGTGTTGCAGGCCGGCAAGACTCCCTTCTATGTGTCAGCGCCGCCGTCGAACCCTGCCCGATCAATCGTGCTGAACAACGTCCGCATGATGTTCATCGGGGGCAGCGACGAAGCCGAGTCACAATTTCAGGGATTCAGTCCGTTTTCCATCTTGCAGTCGTATGGCATCTATTGCCGCAACGTTGATCACCTGGAGCTCAACAACGTACGGATCGGGTTCGACGCGAAAGACCTTCGTCCCGCTGTTTTCGGCGACAACATCCGAGAGCTCGAACTCAACGGATTCCAAGCTGACCGCGACCCGGCGGGTGCGCCTGAGCTCGAAGGCGCGCACCTCGGGACCGTCTCCCGAAACGGAAACGTGCTCCCGAAAACAACGGCCGACGTCACAAGCATCGATGTGCCTTCCTCGCCCTATGCAAACCAGCCGTTTGCGGCCATCGTGACGGTGCGGAATTCTGGCGGGGAAGGATTGGCGCACGTAGATCTCAAGTTGCCCGGGCAAACTGTTTCGCGAGACGTTTGGCTGCATGCCGGGCAGGTGTGCCGATTGTGGTTCTTGAATTTGCGGATCGAGAACTCCGGGGAGAAGCAACTGAGTGCCGGCACGGTATCCAAGTCCATCGTCATCTCATCAATGCCACCTGGACACGATGTCGAGTCACCATACCGCACAGCGAAAAACACCAGCGCCGAATTCCGGCAATATGGAGCCAACTCTTTCTACATTCGGGCTGCGGGAGACCATCCCGTGATGCAGCAAGGAGACCAATACGGCGCCGTTTACTTGCCGAAAGCTCTGGGCCGCAGCGGGTCCGTCACTGTAAAGCTCGAAAATCCCGATTTGCGCACGAATTGGGTGGGTCGCGCCGGAATCATTGTTCGCGGCGATATTGGTAAGCCGGGACAAGCGGGAGCGCATGTGGCCGTCACTTCGTCGCCTGCGGCAGGTTCCTATCTGGAGTGGGAGTCGCACGGAACCGGTCTGCTCGACCAGCATTCCGAGTTTTCAGGCTATACGGTTTGGCCGCACTGGCTCAAGCTCGAACGCCAGGGCAACGAATTCACAGGCTATTGCAGCCGCGACGGCAAGACATGGGAAAAAATAGCCGAAGCAGACCTGCCGGATACCCCGGAACAGCTCGATGCCGGAATGTTTGCGTATCGCGATAGCGCTCTGTTCGAGGATTTCAAGGTTAGCCAATAGCATCGCGATGCGGAATCTTCGAACGAACTTCCTGCTGATTGTGTGCTGCGCTGTCTTTGCTGCCGCACAAAATCTTTCATTCTCAACCCAAAACGCACGAAACGAACCCGAGTGGGTAAATCAAGCAACCATTTACCAGATCTGGATGCGCGCCTTCACCCCTGAGGCCACTCTGAAGGCCACAACCGCACGGTTGCCTTACATAGCAGATCTGGGAGCAAGCATCGTTTATCTCAGTCCGTTACAGGAGGCGTCGAGCGTAGGAGGTGCTGCCAAAGGGTGGACACTGCCGGGCCCCTACGGGATCAAAGATTACAGCAAGATTGACCCGATGTATGGGACGGAAGCAGATTTGAAGGCATTAACAGCGGAAGCTCATCGCCTGGGCCTCAAAGTAATCATGGACGTCGTGCTCTATCACATGGCCATTGACAATACGTTGATGCAAGATCCGGCCTACTACATGCACACGCCCGACGGCGAGCCGATTCTAGGTAACTGGGGAAGACCGCGACCCGACTACTCGAGCCCGAAGCTGCGCGAGTTCATGATCAACAACCTTGTGCATTGGGTTCGCGACGACAACTTAGACGGATACCGATGCGATGTTGCCGGAGGTGTGCCGCTCAGCTTCTGGGAGGAGGCGCGTGACGCTCTGGATCGCATGAACCCGCACACTCTTATGCTGGCAGAGGCTGAAATGCCGCAACAGCAGTTGAAAGCCTTCGACATTAGTTACAATTTCAGCTACCTGAAGCAAGGGCTGCAGCCTATACTTCTGAACGGCGATCCTGCTACTCGGATTCGTGAGAACTGGGAGCGGCAAAAAGCTTTGTGGCCGCACGGCTCACGCCTGCTTTACTCGTCTGACAATCACGATCAGGACCGCGCTACGCGCCTGTTTGGCGACAAAGCAACATTCGCGGCCAATGTTTTGAACTTCACGATGGACGGAATTCCGTTTCTCTACAACGGTCAGGAAATCGGCGATACTACGCCCACGAACTATCCGGAACGCACGCCAATTCACTGGGCACTTGGAGAACGTTCTGCCATCGCTCACCAACAGCAAGCCACGCTAGCGAAATACAAAAGGCTGTTCCAGATGCGGAAACAGGATCCGGCGTTCACTTCAGGCGAACTGATTTGGGTGAACAACAGCGCACCAAATAGTCTGCTTACCTTTCTGCGTAGGAAAGGGAACGACGACGAGATCCTGGTGATTGTGAATCTGTCGAACCGCAAGGTCCCCGTTACAATCGACCTGCCTGCGGCGGATTTCATGCCGAGCGAAGATCTATTGACCGGTAGACGGGTGACGACTGCATTCGCGCCGGGAGATATTTCATTGACAGCCCCGGTTGATGCGTTCGATAGCCTAGTCCTGAAGCATTTGCCGCCGCAGATCATGCAAACGCAAACGCGGGACAGGATGGAGAAGCTGAGCGTTCAAAGTCGATCGGGCATGACAAAGACCCTGCGCGCCAGCTCGGATTGTAGGGTTTCCTCGCGGTAGTACCTCAGCAGGATCGAATTCTTCCAATCGAAAAGGTCGGGGTGGGCGGCGGCGAATTGCTCCCAGGTTGTCACGGATTCGGAGCGGCGGACGCGCTCGTTCAATAACAGGAGATAGGCCCAAGTGATGGTCTCGTGATAGCGGTTGGCTTTACCTAGAGACGCCGTGTAAGAGCGCAGGGCTTGTGAGAATCTCGCGATGGCTTCCGCCGCGGGAAACCGGGTTAGGTACATCCACGCCGCGTGCAAATGGTCATAGTGATGAAACCGGTCCTCCGGGAGGGTACACGCTTCCAGTTGCGCGATGAGATCGTGATCACTCATGCGCCCGTTCATAATCGTTTCCTCCTTCCCGGTTTGCGCTCGATGAGCTTGTGACTGGCGCTGGCATCAAGATCGAGGTGATAGATGCTCTTCAACTCAGCAATCAGCTTGAGGTTTTCCGCTCCGAAGGCGCACTTGCCTTCGAAGGCGTGCAAGACGATGCCCTCGATCAGATCACCGAGGGTGAGGTCATGGTATTCGGCGATGGCCTTCATGACCTTGAGAATCCGCTTCTCAATACGAACGCCGGTTTGAACGCGTTCGATCAGACGCGCGGGATCTTTGTTACCTTGGTACATTTATACCAAGATAACACAAGATGCAAGCTATCGCTGATACCCTCCACACATGAGAGTAAATACCGCGCTGCTAAGCAGCCTCGTCTATTTCGTTCTGTGTACCGCCGCAATCGCCGGACCTGTAGATGCTGGGGCCGCCCAGGGTGAGTGGAAACAGGTTCTGCACGACCGCCTTCCGCTATACGGCCATCGGAATTGGATCGTGATCGCCGATTCAGCTTATCCGGCCCAATCGCGGGAGGGCATCGAGACAATCGTCTCCAATACAGGGCAGATCGAAGTTTTGAAGGAAGTTCTTGCGGATCTTTCGTCGTCCAGGCACGTTCGGCCCATCATCTATAGAGACCGGGAATTGAGTTTCATTAGCGAGGCGGACGCCTCGGGAATCGACAATTATCGCCAGCAGCTTTCCGCGCTGCTGCCAAGCGCAAAAGCGACCTCTCTTCCGCACGAAGAACTCATCCATAAGCTGGATCAGGCAGGGCAGACGTTCCGTGTCCTTATCATCAAAACGAATCTGACCATTCCATACACGACTGTGTTTCTCCAACTCGATTGCGCGTATTGGAGCGCCGAGGCGGAGCGAAAGCTGCGGACCATAATGGCGCAAAAATCGGGTCACTCCACAATGAAATGAAGGCTTGCGGTCGGTATAATTCTAACTAGGCAATCCTCTACATGCAGTTTCGTAAGCCGACAGTCGTTGCGGCCAGTGTGGGCGTTCTTTTGTTTCTACTCCAGGCCTTGCTGGCGCAACAAAAACCTCCTGACAGCAGTCAGACCACCGCAACAGTTCCGGCACCCGTCGACAAAGATAAAAAAGATGCGGATAATACGATCCGCTCGACCGTCACTGAAGTGATCGTCCCCGTCACTGTAACGGACGAGAAGGGGCGCTTCGTTTCCGATTTGGAGCAGAAAGATTTCCAGATCTTCGAAGAGAATAAGCCGCAGGCCATTCGCTTCTTCACGCGTGAGCGGAGCCAACCGGTAGTCATCGGTTTTCTGCTGGATATGAGCACATCCAGCCGGGTTCACTGGAAAAATTTCCAGGATGCCTCGATCGAGCTGATCCAGAACCTTCTGACGGGCGACCCGAAGTACTCCGGATATCTGATCGACTATTCTCAAGACGCGGAGATTGCCGTAAATACCAGCAGCGACTCGGAGCCGATGGTGGAGAAGATCCGGAAACTGAAGCCAGGCGGAGGCGCGGCTCTCTACGATGCAATTTACTTGGCTTGCACCAGCCGCAAGCTGGTTCAAGGCGAGCCCATCGAGCCGCGGCGAATTATCGTCATCATTGGCGATGGGCATGACAACGCCAGCAAGCACTCGCTCAATCAGGTGGTCGAGCTCGCGCAGCGCAACCTGGTAACCATTTACTGCATCAGCACCGAAGCGTTCGGGTTCACCAACGAAAGCGACGCGAATCTGGCGCGGCTAGCGGTGGACACCGGCGGGCGCGTGGTTTATCCTCTGGGCGACGTCTATAAGGATACCGACGGCTATTTATCGCATCCCTCGGATGACGGAAACTATGCTTTGACTGTGGGGACGGGCGCCTACCGGTCGGCAGTGGATGGCAAGATGTACCACGCGGTCGCGGATATCGCAGGGGAAATAACCACCCAATACATCCTGCGCTATGTTTCAGATAATCAATCGTCGAAGACCTACCGGAATGTGAAAGTGGTGGTGGATGTGGGTAATGTTCACGTCCGAGCGCGTAGGGGCTACTATGCGGCGGCGACCGCCACGCCGTGATTTTGTCTCTTAGTACGGGTAGTACTAGCTGTTAAGATTTGACGGGTTGAAAGACGATAAGCTGATCACTGGAGCTAAATTGCCGGCTCGCGTTATCAGCTTTAGCGAATTCGCGCCCAAACCGGCGGAGTACTCGCTCTTATCGGCCGATTTGCCGGGGCATGGCCTCGCGACAATCGGCGTTTTGCTGCTGGATCCGGCGACCGACACGCTGCGCGTTCGCGTGCGCCGGGATTGGGAAGCAGTTGCCAGCGAGGAAGACGCCGAGGTGCTGGCCGAACTCGAAGACGATCTTCTGTCGCAGGGCCGGGAGCGCGGCGGGACCGCCACACTCGAATTTCTGGAGAATACCGCTTCCCAATCGATCCGCGTGACCGATCGCGAAACGGTGACGGTCCGCGATTTCGACAAAAAGCTGGGCGAGCTTTATCGCGAACACGTGCCATCGCAAGTACTGCGATTTCGCACTCATCTGCCGCGCTATTCGCTGGCGGTTGCGGCGGGACCATTCCTCACGAATCCGGAGGATGTGCAGGCGGAAGAATGGCTTGAAGCGCCGCCAGGCCTGCACCTCGCGAGCGATATGTTCATTGCCCGCATACAAGGCAAATCGATGGAGCCCAACATTCCCGACGGGAGCCTGTGCGTATTCCGGCGGGGAGTAGTTGGCTCCCGCAACGGGCGCTTAGTCCTGGTGCGAAACTCCGAGCTGGCCGATGAAAACCAGTACACCGTCAAGCGCTATCGCAGCGAAAAGGCGGTCACCGAGGACGGTTTTCTGCAGACCCGCATTCGCCTCGAAAGCCTGAATCCCGCATACCCCTCCTGGGATCTGGATCAGGAAGAAGAGAAGTATCAGGTGATTGCGGAATTCGTCAGCGTGCTGGAATAACTTTTACTTCTTCTTTTTTCGGCCGGTGCGAGCGCTGTCACCAGCAAGCGCGAATTGAAGCTTTCGTTCTGTCGCGTCGGCGCGGTCGAGGCGCACCCGCACCTGGTCCCCGATTGAATACATTTTGCGGCTCCGCTCCCCAATGATCTTTCGTCCGTTCTCGTGGTAGAGAAAGCGATCGCCGGGCAGCGTGTCTATGGGCACCAGACCCTCGATAAATAGCTCGGTAAGCTCTACAAAAAATCCGAACTTGGTGGTGCTGATAATCAGCGCGTCGAACTCATCGCCGACACGATCCTCCATGAACTTCACTTTTTTCCATTCGATCAGCTCACGTTCCGCTTCGGCGGCGCGCCTCTCGGTGAACGAAGTGTCTTCGCCCAGCTCGCGTAGCGCGGCATCGTCCAGGAACGGCTTCGCGGTATCGAGGTGATGAGCGAGTATGCGATGCACGATCAGATCCGGATAACGGCGAATGGGAGATGTGAAGTGCGTATAGGCGGCGGCTGCCAGCGCGAAATGCCCTTTATTGATGTTGCTGTAGCGCGCCTGTTTCAGAGAGCGCAGCATCAGATAGCTGAGAATACGTTCTTCGGGCTTCCCGGCGATTTTGGCGATCAGCCGTTGATAGTTGCGCGATGAGATATTGAAATCCTCGCGCGCCACGACGATATCTTTGCGTACTTTGCGGCCATCGCGCCGCCGCTCGGCCACCGGAAAGCGCTTGACCGGGATCGCGCCGATACCCAGCGAATATCCGAAATGCGCCGCGATCTCTTCGAACTCCATGACGCGTTTGCCCTCGGGATTCTCGTGAATTCGATACAGGGACGGCACGCCGGCAGTTTCCAGATGCCCCGCTACGGCTTCGTTAGCGGCCAGCATGAACTCCTCAATGATCCGGTGCGCGATATTGCGGTCCGCTCGCGTGACGCCGATCATCTGGCCGGACATGTCGAGCTCGATATTGGTCTCGGGCATGTCGAAATCGATAGAGCCACGGCGGGTGCGCTTCCGGTTCAGGATCAGGGCCAGCTCGCGCATGAGCTCGAAGCGCTCGACGAGCTTGCTATACCGTTCGCGCATGGCCGCATCGCCTTCGAGCACGCGAAAGACGTTGGTGTAAGTCATGCGCTCGGCGCTGCGAATCACGCCGCGCAGGAACTCTTGCGAGAGGATATCGCCCTGGCGGTCGATTTCGAGGAGAGCCGACAGCACCAGCCGGTCTTCGTGCGGCCGCAACGAGCAGATATCGGTAGAAAGCTCGACCGGCAGCATGGGGACTGCGCGATCCGGGAAGTAAACGCTGGTGCCGCGCAGCGCCGCCTCCTGGTCAATGGGCGTGCCGGGCCTCACGTAATGGCTGACGTCGGCAATGTGGACCTGCAGAGCAAAATGACCATTGGAAAGTTTCTCGACCCAAACTGCGTCGTCGAAATCGCGCGCGGTTTCGCCGTCGATGGTGACAATGTCGAGCTGCCGGAAGTCGCGACGCCCGCTGATTTCGCTGGCTTCGATTTGATGCGGCATGCTGCGCGCTTGCTCGATAACATCCGGGGGGAATTCGTGCGGCAGGTGGTGCTTGCGGATGATGATCTCCACGTCCACACCGAAGTCATCCGGATATCCGAGCACTTCGATCACGCGGCCCACGGCCTGATCGCCGTCTTCCGGAAATTCCAGAACCTCGACGTTCACGATCATCCCGTCGAGATCCGCGACGGAGCTGACCTCTTTAGGCGCCGCGCCTACGCGGTCGACCGAAGCGCGCTGAAGCGAAGCGCGCTGGGTGGGCAACTCCATTCCGTCCGGAATTTGAATCCATTGCTGAATCCGCTCGTCGGATGGCACAACGAAGTTGCTTTTTTTTCCGATTCGAAACTCGCCGACAACAGTGATGTGCGCCCGGCGGAGGATGCGCAGGATCTCTCCCTCGGCCCGGCCTTCCCGCCCGATGTGCGTAATGCGTACCAGCGCCCGATCGCCGTGCATTCCTTTCGTGGCTTCGCCGGGCGGAAGGAAAATGTCGCCGCGAGCAGCTTCACTGGCCTGATCGGGAATCAGAAAGCCGAAGCCGTCGCGATGCACAGAGAGCCGCCCGGCCACGTACTCGGGATTCGCGCCCACCGCGACGAAATGCCCGGAGCGCAACTCGACCAGTTGGCCTTTATCCGCAAGACGGTCCAGCGCGTCTTCGAGCGCACCGCGTTCTTCGCCCTGCATATGCAGCTCGCGAACTAATTGTTTGTATGTGGCGCGCGCATGTGGCAGCTTGCGAATATGCTCGAGCAAACTGGCATCCGTAAAGTGCTTCGGCACTATCGCAATTATAAGAACCGCTATCCTGACGAGCATGGAACTGAAGTCGATTCGTCTGACTGTGCCGGACAACGGCAACCTCATCGTCGGGCAAAGTCATTTCATCAAGACAGTCGAAGACATTTACGAAGCCATCGTCAATACCTCGCCTCATATTCAGTTCGGGGTTGCCTTCAACGAAGCTTCGGGCGACTGCCTGACGCGCTTTGATGGTAACGACGAGGATCTGAAACAGAACGCGATCCGGAATGCGACTGCGCTTGGCGCGGGTCACGTGTTTGTCGTCGCAATGCGAAACGGGTTCCCAATCAACGTGCTCGGGCGAATCCAGCAAGTGCCGGAGGTTGTGAACATCTACTGCGCAACCGCGAATCCAGTGGAAGCGATTGTCGCCGAAACGGATCAGGGGCGAGGCGTTCTCGGCGTCATCGATGGCGTTCCTCCGAAAGGAGTCGAAGACGAAGCGCACGCAAAGGCGCGGGTGGAGCTGTTGCAAAAGTTCGGCTATAAACGTTGAAATTTCGCGAACAACGACGATAGTCCGCTACCATCGTTGGATGGTCGAAATCATTGTCAAAGATCCCGACATCATGAGCGGCACGGCTTGTTTCCGCGGCACACGCGTTCCGTTCCAGACGTTGCTCGACTATCTCGAAGGGGGCGAAACACTGGATGATTTCCTGGAGCAGTTCCCCGGAGTGACTCGAGAAATGGCGATTGCGGCTCTGGAGAGCGCCAAAGAATCCCTGCTTGCGCGGATCGCATGAAGGTCCTGCTGGATGAATGCATTCCACAGGATCTATGCAAAAGTCTTTCCGGGCATGAGTGTCACGTTGCTGGGAGCAGTGTCCCGGAATAACTGGACAGTGGGGCGCCCCATCGTTCTTCGTGGGCTGCCTGTTCATCTACAAGACACAGACGACATAAGGCGATCGTCTGCGCTACCCGAGGCACCGGATCACCAGATTATCGGAAGAAGACTTCGTTCCCGCAGGCCGCCTTCGATGGCTCCGCCTATTTCCAGATCGACCATCTGGTTCGGCTCGCGCGCTTGCGCCATCTGCACTTTCAAGAAGTTCGTGGTCAGCGCCATCCCCCGTTGCTCGAGCGTCACGGCCGGCAATGTTTTGCCGATCATACGCTGCCGGAACTCGAGATTTTTCCGCTCCGATAGCTCTCGCAAGATGCGAGTCCGCTCGCGGCGCGCTCCTAACGCGACCGGCTGATCGGATTGCGCCGCTACAGTTCCCGGACGCTCGGAATACGTGAACACGTGCAGATAGGTAAACGGCTGCTCCTCAATAAACTGCACCGTTTCGCTGAACTCGCTGTCGGTCTCGCCCGGGAAGCCGGTCATCACGTCGGCCCCGATCGCGGCGTCCGGCATCAAGCGATATGCAAGTTCCAAGCGGCGCGCGTAATGGCGCGTTCGGTACTTCCGGAACATGCGTTTCAGCACCGCATCCGACCCGGATTGCAGCGGCAGGTGCGCATGCTTCGCCATCCTCGGTTCATTGGCAACGAGCTCGATCAGCTCATCGCTCCAGTCCATCGGCTCCACAGAACTGATACGCAAGCGACGCACGTCAGTCTCGCGGAGAATCGCTTTTAACAGGTCGATGAAGCGCAGTGCTCCGGGCAGATCCCGTCCCCAGCGCCCCAGATTGATGCCGCTCAGAACGATTTCGCAATACCGGCCGGCCAAATCGCGCACCTGATCGGTGATGCTCGTGAGGCTGGCGCTCCGGCTTCTTCCCCGAACACTGGGAATAATGCAGAAGGAGCAGCGATTACTGCACCCGTCCTGCACTTTCAGATTGGGGCGCGTGCGATCTTCGCGCACATCTCTGACTGGAGTCGCCGAAAAATTCGCTTGGGCAGAGATATCGCTTACCAGCACGCGGCCGTGATACTCCTCAGTGATGCTCGAAACAATATCGGCAATTTGCGTTTTATGGGAGTTGCCCACGACCCAGCGCACGCCCTCGATTTTTGCCAGCTCCTCTGGCGCGCGCTGCGCATAGCAGCCGGTGACCAGGATTTCGGCGTTCGGATGATCGCGGTGAAGTCCTCGAATGATGCGCCGCGCGTCGACATCGGCGGCGTGCGTGACGGTACAAGTATTCAGCACGACGAGATCGGCGGATGCGGCCTCGCCCGTCGTAGCGAAACCGTGGTCCTCGAGCGAGGCCTCAATCGCCGCGCCATCGGCCTGTGATGCGCGACATCCGAAACTCTGAACGAACGCTCGCTTCAAATCTGCTCCATCCTTCAGTGTAAGTGCAATACTGAGAATGCCTGCGCGATCAGGCAACCGCTGGACAAGCTCGTTCGCGAGCGCGTCGAGAGGAAAGTCCGGTCTTCATAGGGCAGCATGCCGGCTAACGGCCGGGGGTTTACGGCGAAACTGTAAGCTACGGAAAGTGCCACAGAAAATATACCGCTTGCCGGTTCTGCCGGTGAGTAAGGGTGAAAAGGTGCGGTAAGAGCGCACCGCGATCCGAGCAATCGGATTGGCAGGGTAAACCCCATGTGAAGCAAGACCAAATAGGGGAGGAGGAGTGGCCCGCTCCGTTACCACTTCCGGGTAGGTCGCTCGAGCCTTCCAGTAATGGGAGGCCTAGACGAATGGTTGCTACCCGCTTTTTGGCGGGCACAGAAACCGGCTTACCGATCGCGCAGGTCTTCACTTGGCACCGAGTACAAGTCGACGCGCGAACGCTCACGTTGAGGAAGAGTCGCCGCGCTGGCGCAAGTTAGTCACCAACGTGACGATTGCGGCGCCGCATGCTGCGCCCGCGAAGAATAAGAGCAGCACATCCACGGTGCGGAAGGCTTCGTATCGAGGAGAGCGCATCTCCATGAACAGAGCGATGATGACGATCACCATAGAGGCGGAGAAACGAAGGAAGGGGCGGCGATTTGCGCGATTCGTAGAAGGCTCCTGGCGCAGAGATTGATTTCTATTTTGACAGAGCGCCCTATAATCGGGACGATGCCCGTGTCCGCGGCGGCTTTGAATCGCCTGGCTGCTATTCCAAACGTGACGGTGGTTGTGAACGCGCCGCTTTCCGCGCACACGCGTTTTCAGATCGGCGGACCCGCGGCACTGCTCTGCGATGCGCGCAATACGGATGCTTTCATTGCGGCCTTGCGCGCGGTTCGAACGCTTGCATTACCGTGCGTTGTGATTGGCGGCGGCACAAACCTCGTCGTTTCCGATGACGGCTTCGATGGGGTGGTGCTTCGCTACACCGGCTCGCGAGTCAGCAGAAATGGCACGGTGTTGCGCATCGAAGCTGGAGCTGTTTTGCAAGATGCCGTCGACCAAAGTATCGGGCTTGGTTTGAAGGGGCTTGAAACCATGACTGGGATTCCCGGATACTTGAGCGGCGCGATCTATGGGAATGCGGGCGCGTATGGTCACTCGATTCAGGAGCTGGTAGAACGTGTGGAGCTGACCGACGGCGAGCGAGTGCGCGCGCTCAGCAACGAAGAATGCCGGTTTCGATACCGTGACAGCACCTTCAAAGATCACAAGGAATGGGTGATTTTGTCCGCCGATCTTCGCTTTCACGAGGCGGACCCGGGCGAGCTCAGCAAAACCGCAACCGGCATCCGTACCATTCGGGACGCTAAATATCCTCCGGATATGAAGTGCGCGGGCAGTGTTTTCAAGAATCTTCTTTTTGCGGAGCTGCCGGGCAGTGTGCAATCCCAAGTTCCCGAAACGGTGGTGCGGGAAGGCAAGGTGCCGTCTGCGTGGTTTCTGGAGCAGACCGGCGTGAAGGGTATGCGCCGGGGCGATATTCAGGTAGCGTCCTATCACGCAAATCTGGTCTACAATGACGGCGCGGGTACGGCGGAAGATTTGGTTGCGGTGATCCGTGAGCTGAAATGCCGCGTGCTCCACCGGTTTGGTTTTCAGCTCGAAGAGGAAGTACAATTTGTTGGTTTCGAGAATGGCAACACTGCGCTTTAGATTTCTGCTAAGATTGGCGCTCCTCGTAGGCGCTGCGATTTCGATACAGGCTCAGAGTTCCGTCACATTGCTTCTCACTAACGGAAAGATTTGGACCGGCAATCCGGCGCAGAAGGAGGCTGAAGCAATCGCGATCGCGGGAAACCGAATTGTGGCGGTCGGCACTACTTCCGAGATCTTAAAGCTCAAACAGGCCAATACGCCGGTAATCGATCTCCAAAGCAAACGAGTTCTGCCCGGGTTCAATGACGCTCACGTTCACTTCTACTCGGGCGGGGCAAATTTGACCGGTCCGCAGTTGCGGTATTCAAAGAGTCAAGAGGAGTTCCGCGATACGCTAGCGGAGTTTGCACGGCACCGTCCGACAGGCCAGTGGATTACGGGAGGGAACTGGGATCACGAGAATTGGTCGCCAGCGCGTTTGCCTACGCGCCAGCTCATCGATCCCGTTACGCAGAACTGGCCGGTTTTCATTAACCGCCTGGACGGACACATGTCCTTGGCGAATTCTGTTGCGTTGAAGCTTGCCGGGGTGGATAAGAACACAAAAGATGTTGCGGGCGGGGTGATCGTGCGCGATGCGGACGGGAACCCAACAGGAATTTTGAAAGACGCAGCGCAAGGGCTTGTCGAGAGAGTCATTCCCGCGCCTTCACCACAGCAAATCAGAGACGCCATTCACGCCGCGGAGACTTATGCGAATGCGCAAGGGGTCACCAGCGTGCAGGACATGTCCGCCGCGCCCGAGGTGTTCCGCGTTTATCAAACCATGCTTCGCGACGGCGAATTGCGAGTGCGAATCTCCGGCCATCAGCCGCTTGTCTCCTGGCAGCGCCTTGCAAATGTGGGGCTGCTCGCGGATTTCGGCAACGAATATTTGCATATCGGAGGCGTAAAGGGTTTTGCCGACGGCTCGCTTGGATCGACCACAGCTCTGTTTTTTCAGCCGTACCTGGATGCGCCGCAAACGAGCGGCATCGCCAGCGCGGAGCTTGCGAATCCTGAGCAGATGTGGAGCAATATTCAGCATGCGGACGCCGCAGGCTTGCAGATCGCCATTCATGCAATTGGCGATAAGGCGAATCACACGATCCTCGATTTCTATGAGCGCGTCGAACGAGAGCATGGCCAGCGCGATCGCCGCTTGCGAATCGAGCATGCGCAGCATCTGATATCCGCCGACATCCCGCGTTTCGCGCGCCTGCATGTAATCGCATCCATGCAGCCGTATCATTGCATCGACGATGGCCGCTGGGCGGAAAAACGCATTGGACCCGAGCGCGCCAAGACCACCTATGCGTTCCGATCTTTGCTCGATTCCGGAGCGACGCTGGCTTTCGGCTCGGATTGGGATGTCGCGCCGATGAGTCCGCTGATGGGCATCTATGCAGCGGTCACCCGCCGCACACTGGATGGAAAGCATCCCGGAGGCTGGGTGCCTGAGCAGAAGATCACAGTGGAAGAAGCGGTGCGCGCGTACACGATGGGCTCGGCATTCGCCAGTTTCGAAGAGAAAATCAAAGGCTCCATTGAACCGGGCAAACTGGCGGATTTGATCGTACTATCGGACGATATCTTTTCAATCGATCCGGTCAAGATCGCGGATACCAAGGTCATCCAGACATTCTTCGATGGGCGTCTTATTGCGCCGCCGGATCCGAACTGGATGTACCAAAAGCTTCCAAGCGGATTGATTCTGCGGCCATAAGCTGGCGGATTCGCGGCGATGTGAGCGCCTCGAGCTCGCGCACGCGTGATTCCTTCAGCCGCGTGCGCGCCTGCTTCAGCTCGGGACCGAGAAAACCGGGGTGACACATGAACTCGGTTGTCCCCTCGCGCAGCGACAGGATCGACGCCGCAAATCTGTCCTCTGTAAGCGATCCAGTCAGCCGGAATCCTAGGAAATGATCGGTCATGCGGACGTTGTAGCTGGTTGCGAGCCGGCGATAATAGCGGTTCGCGAGAGCGTAGGCCGGCCGGCGCACGTATGGAATTCCGAACTCGTGAGCGAGCCGGACGACGACGCGGAAAACATTCGGCAAAATGTGCGTGTGCTTGTGGGAGTCGAGATGCGTGGGGCATATTCCAACCGAAACGATCTTTTCTATCTGGGCGCGCAGCTCAGCGTAAGCGTCAATGCGCCGCGCCGCGAGTGCGGCAATGAGCTGTAGCAGTGTCTCCGGCAGCGGCTTTCCGGTGATTAGCGACCGCCCTTGGACCAAGGCAAGATGACAGCCGATGTCAAGGGTCGGCGTGTTTCGCGCGAGTTGGACCGCATCGTCAAAAGCATCGCCGTTGGCCATCAACGTCGTGGAGGTAAGCACACCTTCCCGGTGCGCATGAACGATTCCAGCGTTCACATCCTGGGTGAAGCCGAAGTCATCCGCGTTGATGATCAGCCTCTTCAAGCGATCAAAAAATGTGCAGCTTAATAGTCAGGAACTTCTTCGGATTAGCTCGAAAATCCTTCAGCAGCTCGTGCAGTTCCCGCGTCGTGCCGGTCGCGGCATCGTAGAGCTGCGGATTGACGAGGAGCTGGCCGATGGTGCCTTGTCCGGAATTCACTTTGTCGATGGTCACATTGACTTTTTCCAGCGTGGCGGAAAGTTGTCTCGCGAGTTTGTCATCACTCAGCAATTGGCCCGCCGTTCCCTTCCCTGCGTTTAGGTTGGTCAAGATAGTGTTGAGCTGATTTACAGCGTTATCAAGGTCGTGATACATCTTGGGATCTTTCAACAGTAGGCCAGCGGTGCCCTCACCTTTCTGAAGGCCCTCTGTGAGCGTGTCGATGCGATTTACCATCGCTTGCACTTGATCGTAAAGAGCATTGTCGTTGATCAGGTGCCCAAACGTGCCTGTTTTTGAATTCAAGGTCGTTGCCAGAAGCTGCACTTGCCCGACGGTGGCTTGCAAGCTGTTATAAAGCGTCTCATCCACCAGCAGCTTCCCGATGGTGCCTTTCCCCACCTCTACTTGTCCGACAATATCTTGCACTTTTCCGAGGATTACCTGCAGCGAATCGAGCACGTTGTATCCCTGCTGGACGAGCGCGTCGAACTGTCTGGTATCGGCTGACTTAAGGGTCGCGCCAGGCTGAATGGTTTGCGGGTTCGTTCCCTTGTTGATGCCGAGAAATTGCGAGCTTCCCAGAAGGCTACTCGAAGAGATGGACGCTATGGAATCGACGGGAATCTCCTTGAGCATGTCCTCATCGACTACAAAATCGACTCTAATGACTCGCTGTGGGTTAGTTTGGCCGGAGAGCGCGACTTTGGTTACTTTGCCCGCTTGAATGCCATTTATATCGACGGGTGCACCCGTGGCCAGGCCGGCTGCGTTGGACACATACACATTCAGAGGGACGTCTTTCTTGAACCAATCCATGCTGCCGGTCAGCAGAAATACAAGCAGGGCGATAAAGAACAGCGCTACCAGCCCTAGTATCCCGACTTTCAACTGCGCCCAACTCACTTTTTCTTTGCTCGGCATGACTAACCTTCCTGTTTAACAAACCTCTTTACATACTCGTCGTCCGAGCTTTCCAGCTCTTTGCGCGACCCGAGAAAAACTATCGCTCCTTCTTTCATGACGATGAATTTGGTTCGGTGTGGATCGCCGTCGTTTTCTTTTGCCTCGCTTAAAGAAACCAGCTCCTCCCGCTGAGGATCGTAACGAAAATTTGCCATCAGCTCGCCGTCCTGATAGCGGTGCGTGACAATGAGCGACGCGGTGTTGCGCACATCCCGCTCTTTTGCGATTAAGGCCATGATCGTGTTGGCCGTAATGGGGTCGAGTCCGGCAGTAGGGGAATCGTATAGGATCAGTGGCGGCTCCGTGACAATTGCGCGAGCGATGCCGACTCGACGGCGCATGCCACCCGATAGCTCGCTGGGAAATTTGTCGAAAGTGTCTTCCAGCTCGACAAAACGCAAGGTTTCACGAACACGGCTTTCGGCCTCGCCATCAGTGGGTTGACTCTCTTTTCCCGCTCCCCTTGTTTGCTGGTTAACCAGCGGATATTCGACGTTCTCTCCCACTGAAAGGGAATCGAACAGGCCGCCTTCCTGGAAAAGAATTCCGGCACGGCTGCGGAGACGAAACAGCTCTCGTTCTTTAAGCGAGGTGACATTCTCACCGAATAGCTTGATATCGCCAGAGTCCGGCTTGACCAGGCCTATCACGGCTTTCAGCAGCGTCGTTTTTCCGCTTCCTGACGCGCCTAGAATAATGCGGGTCTCTCCTGGATTGAGCGTCAGCGAAATGTCGCGCAACGCCCAGGCATCGCCATACTCCAGAGACACGCTGCTGAATTCCAAAATGGGACCGGGCGTTTCAGGCATGGCGTATTAGAGATTCACGAAGATCTTGTCCATCAGGAAAGTGACGAAGAAGATCCATATCGAAGCCGAGACAACTGCCTGCGTAGTAGCGTGCCCAACTCCCTGCGTCCCGCCGGTCGTGCGCAGACCGTAGAAACAGCCGACCAGGGCAATAACCATCCCGAACAACAGCGGCTTGATAAGGCCCTGAGCTAAATCGTTCAAAACAAGCGCCTGCCATGAAGTGGACCAGTACACATTCCCGGTAATGAGGTGCAGAAGTGGGACCGCGACGACATAAGCGCCAAAGAGCCCGATAGCATCGGCAACAACAGTGAGGCACGGGAGCATGACGGCCGTCGCGGTGAGCCGCGGAGTAACAAGTTTCTGGATAGGATCGGTACCCAGCGCGCGCATGGCGTCGATCTGCTCGGTGACTTTCATGGAGCCAAGCTCGCTCGCTATACCGGAAGCATTGCGGCCAGCGACGAGCAACGCGGTCAGCATGGGGCCAAGCTCGCGGACTTGAGTTAACGCGACGATGGTGCCTACTTGACTAGCGGCGCCGTAGGTATTCAGCGCGCGAGACATTTGGAGCGCGATAATGGCCCCGCTAAGAAAACCGGTTGGGATGACGATGGGCAAGCTTCCGACTCCGATAATGTCCATCTGCAGGAAGACGTCATCGTAGTAGTGGGGGCTGCGGATGAGATTGAGGAATGCCCGGCCGGCAAGGAAAAGAAACTCCTGGAACGACGCAACGGGCGTCCTCAGGAATCCGAGCAAGTAGGAGCTCCCGGCAGCGACCTCGCCCACATATGGCTCGATGCTACCATATGGCGGCGCGCTCCAAAATTTCTAGAAAACCACTTCCGCAACTGCCGATTTCTCGCTTTCATTGTTCTTCTGATCCACTGAGCTGACAGCATAACGGTAGGTCTTGCCATGCTCGACATTGTGGTCGCTGTAAACCGGTAAGTTGATGAGATCGCCCTGCCGGACCAAGGGCCCGGCGTCAACCGAGCGGTAAACGTAATAGCCCTTCAAGTCGGATTCCGGGCTGCGCAGCCAGGAGACTTCAATCGACTCGGGAGTCGCGAGAGCAGTTAAGCTGGCAGGAACCGACGGCGGAAATTGTGTCGACAGGGGTGATGTCGAATGGCGCCGAGGGCAGGCTCGCGGCCGAGCCCTGTTCCGCGACGACGGTGTATTCGTAGTGCTTCTCGAATTCAGCGGTCGTGTCAAGGTATTCTGGCTTGTCCGCAGTGCCCAGCTCGACCGAAGTTTTATCGGGCGGAGCTTTGCGGAAGATGCGGTAGCGCAGATCGGCGCCTTCGGAAGGCCAAGTAAGCCGGACGCCTTTCGCGGTTGCTTGCGCTTTGATTGTCGGCGGCTCGAGTGGCGGAACAATTTCGAGACGCTCGACATTCGACCAACTTGAGTAGTGGTCTGTTTTCTTGACGCCGGTGCGGACCGCTATGGCAACATGCTTACCGAGCCATGGCGATACCGGAAGCGAATCGGACATCGGAATCGGCTTTGGATCATCGGGATCGTTCGCGTGGGGTAGAGGCAAACGATACTGCTGTCGCGGCGCCGGACCAGCGCTCAAAATCCCAAGGAGTAATCGCCGGTCCGACGCGCAAATCGATATCGGAAAACTGTTTGATCGCCAGATTGTCAGTGGTACGCGGAGGCGTGGAAAAAGTGATCACGATGCGATCGCCACGCTCGACTGCGTGAAGGTCGATGACTGCATTCGGAAGTTCCGGCGAAGGAGGCATAATCGGGCCGACGTATCCGCAACCGCTCAAGAGGACTGTGGGGGCTAGGACTGCGACCGCAGCAGCGCGCACTAGAGAATATACCTGCTGAGGTCCTGGTCCTTTACGATCTCCGCGAGCTGTTTGCGGACGTAGACCGCATCGATTCTGATGTTCTTTTTTTTCAGATCGGGTCCATCAAAAGAGATATCTTCGAGAAGCTTCTCCATGATGGTGTGAAGGCGGCGCGCGCCGATGTTTTCGGCGTTTTCATTCACCTGCGCCGCAATGCGCGCCACTTCGACGACGGCATCCTCAGTGAAGCTGAGCTTGATGCCTTCGGTCTCGAGCAGAGCTGTGTATTGTTTTACAAGCGCGGATTTCGGCTCTTTCAAGATGCGTATGAAATCGCCTTCGGTGAGCGACTTAAGCTCCACGCGGATCGGAAAGCGGCCCTGCAATTCCGGGATGAGATCGGAGGGTTTCGAGACATGGAATGCGCCCGCTGCCACAAACAAAATGTGGTCGGTGCGAACGAATCCGTGCCGGGTATTTACGGTAGTGCCCTCCACAATCGGCAGAATGTCGCGCTGCACGCCCTCACGGCTCACGTCCGGCCCGTGACCACCTTCCCTGCCCGCGATCTTGTCGATTTCATCAAGGAAGACGATGCCGTTCCGCTCGACTCGCTCGAGCGCAATACGCGTCACCTGATCCATGTCGACCAATTTCTGCTCTTCTTCCTGAATCAGATATTCGAGCGCTTCCGACACGCGCATGTTGCGCTTCCTGGTACGAGGCCCGAACAGCCCGGGGATGACATCTTTCAAGTTGATGTCCATCTCTTCGACATTGCCGTTCGTCGAGACTTCGAAAGTAGGACCACGCTCCTTCACGTCGACTTCCACGCTGCGGTCGTCCAGCTTGCCGGCGCGCAATTTCTCGCGCAGCTTCTCGCGGGTGCGCTCGGCGCTCTCGCTCGATTCGGGCTGAGGCGGCATCAACAGATCCAGCAGACGCTCTTCGGCTTGCTGCTCGGCCCGATCAGCCACCTGTTCCAGCCGCTCTTCGCGAACCATGTCGATGGCGATATCGACCAAGTCGCGGATCATCGATTCCACGTCGCGGCCGACGTAACCTACCTCGGTGAACTTACTCGCTTCCACCTTGAGGAAGGGCGAATTTGCGAGCTTCGCCAGCCGCCGCGCGATTTCAGTTTTGCCGACGCCGGTGGGGCCGATCATGAGGATGTTCTTCGGCATCACTTCTTCGGCCATTTCCGGCTCGAGCTTTTGCCGACGAACCCGGTTTCTCAAGGCGATCGCGACGGATCGTTTCGCGTCTGCCTGACCGATGACGTGCTTATCCAGTTCGGCGACTATTTCGCGAGGCGTCAGCTCGTCGAGCAGAGGCGTCGCGTCGGACGATTGCTGTGGAAGATAAATAACCATTTACGACAACTCTTCGTAGGTGACGTTTTCATTCGTGTAGATGCACACGTCTCCAGCGATCTTCATTGCTTTCTCGACAATTTCGCGAGCTCCCAAGTTTGTATTTTCGAGCAGCGCGACCGCGGCGCACTTCGCGAACGCCCCGCCCGATCCAATGGCGGCTATTGGACTGTCCGGCTCAATGACGTCACCCGTACCACTCACTATATATATGTTCTGAATGTCAGCCACCAGAAGCAGCGCTTCCAGATGACGCAACATCCGGTCCGTGCGCCACTCCTTGGCGAGCTCCACCACGCTGCGCGGCAGATTCCCACTGTGCTGCTCGAGCTTCGCCTCAAAGCGCGCAAACAAGGCGAATGCGTCCGCGGTCGATCCCGCGAAGCCCGATACGATCTTGCCGTTATAAAGGCGCCGAAGCTTGCGCGCGCCGCTCTTCAAGACTTCGCTACCCATGGTGACTTGCCCGTCACCCGCGAGAATCACTTTGCCGTTGCGGCGGACGCATAGAATCGTCGTCGAACGGATCTTTTTAGTCATTAATGGATTTGCATCTTTATTTCAGCACAGGCGTGGTTATGGGCTGGAAGCTTGAATCGACGCGATCGCCGGTACAAGCCAAAGAAAAAGCCAGGATTACTTGAGCCCTGGCTTTCGAGTGAGCTGCCCTATTGCCTCTAGAAGGTGATCTTCGCAGCAATCTGCAATATGCGGGGCGCCGTAATCGTACTGCTAATGCGGCCGAACGACGCTGAACCGACGTTGCTGTTCGGAGAGCTGAAGATGGGATGATTGAACACGTTGAATGCCTCCCCGCGAAGCTCGAAGCCGGCATTCTCGAAGATTTTGAATCTCTTGACCAGCGCCATATCCCAAAGACTCTGGAAGGGACCTCTGAGGTTCGGGTTGCGACCCATATTGCCGAACGGCTGCGCCACGTTGTTCGCCGCAGGTCCAGGACCGCCTACCGGGTAATTATTTGGGCCCGGAGCGCTGAGTACATTCAAATTGGTGAGCGTGCCGCCTGCGGGTACCGTCGGCACAACCTCAAGAATGCCCGTGGCATTGAAAGCCGATGTTCCAGGCTGATGTAAAGTTGCGCCAGTTGTTGCTCACGAAAATATTCTGAAGGTTGCCGATGACCTCGGGAAACAGACTCGACGTAATGCCATCCACGTTGTTGCTGCCGCAGGTGCAGGTGAAATTGATGGGAAGCGACGATTGCAGAGTTGTCGTACCCGCCAAGCTCCATCCTCCGATTACTGCTTTGAGCAGCCCATGGGATGGGCTCGGCAGATCGTGCTGGTAGGTTGCGACGAAGCGATGCGGACGATCGAAATCGGACAGTCCGCGCTGCAGTGCCGGATCGAGGTTATTTCCGCCCGAACTGCCCAGATCCTGCGTGGAAGAGCCAGAGTTATTATCTATGGACTTCGAATACGTGTACGAAATCTGGATGTATGAGGTATCCATACGACGGGTGAGCGTGGTGACCAATGCGTTGTAGCTGGAGTGGCCGGCCGCTGTAACTTCATTCAAGCCGGTTGTGCTAAGTCCGATCACTGGAACCCGCACCGTTGCATTCCGCGCAGAATTCGCAGCAAGGCCGCGTATCGGATTTGCGGGATTGGCTAAGAAAGCCTGGTTCTCCTGCAAGCTATCGATTAACCGGACCCCTTGAGATCCCGCATAGCCGACTTCCAGCGCGAATTTCGCTGGAAGCTGTCTCTGGATAGAGAAGTTGAACTGCTCCGCGTACGGAGTTCGCATATTGCGCTGGAATGGATTCAGCGCAATCAAGCTTCCGCCGCTGAACACCGGCGAGCCGCTCGCATTGTAGCCCGTGAAGGTCGGGAAACTCGGAAAGATGGGAAATTGCGATGGCAGCGGGAGATTCGGGAACGGATTGGCGTTAGAAGTTCCAGGATTGACAATGGCGGAAAGCTGGAAGAATGGCGCAGCGGTAATGAGTTGGAGCAAGGTCTGATTGGAAATGCGCACATAGTAGATGCCATACCCACCGCGGATCGCCGTCTTTCCATCACCGAAGGGATCCCACGCGAATCCAACTCTGCGGCGCAAAATTCAGGTTGTTGGCAATGCTGAAGGTTGAATCGGAAACGCCCGGAGTTCCCTTGATCGATCCGAAATTTGCACTCGCGGGCAGAATGAATCCGTTAATCAGACCGGGGCCTCCGACCGCGAGAGTGTTTGCGTCGAGGCGGCTGGGATCAAAGTTTCCGAGCCGGTCGCGTTTATCGGTTGAAGGACTCAAATAGTCGTAGCGCAGGCCAAGGTTCAGCGTGAGCCGGGGCGTCACTTTGAAATCGTCTTGAACAAAGGCGGACAGGTCATGGGCCCGGAAATCGCGAAAAGTCTGGCCGGTGCCGGTGAACTCCTCCTGAATATTTCCCTTCAAAATGTCCGCAAAGGTGTTGTATTGCAGGAATCCACGAGAGGCGAAGTTGTTAAACAGGTTGATCTGATATTGACGACCTTCAAACCCGATTCGGATGGTGTGCTTACCGCGGCTATAGGCGAGCGTGTCGGAATAATCAATCGTATTGTTGAAAGCCGCCTGATCGTTATTCGTGCTGATGCCACCGAATGAAGCACTAAGGTCGAGAGTAGTAAACAGCGGTATCCCAGGGAAAATCGAAGAGTTGTAGCGCGTCATTCCGATTTGCGAAACGGTGGCAGGATCGGGAGCGACCGCTGCCGTGTAGATACGGTTGAATCCGATGCGCGATTCGTTCACCAGGCGAGCGCTGATGCTCGAGGTGAGATTGAGGGAGGCGTTGTGATTAATGATCGGGTCCGTTTCGCCGCTCCCGAAAGTAGATCCTCCGCCTAGCGGATTAACGCTGACGGCATTGGCGTGGAAGTAGCGCAGCGAAAGATGGTACTTGTCGCCGAAGTTGTGATCGCCGTTCAAATTGTATTGATCTTCGCTGAACTTTAGCGGCACGGATACGCTGATATTTCCGTACTGGCCCGGAGCGGCTCCGGTGCCGGAGGGAACGAGATAACCGCCGAATTGGCCGGGTAAGTTCAGGAGCTTCAATGCAACTGGATCAAGGCTGCCCGGCGTCAAGCCGAACGCCTTCTCGATATTCGCCTGGCTGCGAACCGCCGGTAACACCGGGAAAACGGTGTTGATCGCCCCGGACTGGCCGTTGGTCTGATAGGTGCCCTGATAGGAGCCGAAGAAGAAGGTTTGGCCCATCTTCGGCACGCGGCCCGCCGAGGTCACCGCCAAACTGGTTCTGCCGGAGAAGCGGACGAGGAAGACCCTGCTGATTAAAGAACCAGGAATCCGCGTTCATGTCTTCATTGCGGAAGAATTCGAAAACCTCGCCGTGAAAATGGGGGCTGCCGCCTTTGGTCAACACGTTGATATTTCCGCCGGAAGTTTTTCCCTCGGAAGCATCATAAAGGCTGGTCTGAACCCGGAATTCATCAAGCGTGTCAGGAGCAGGGAATCGGAACAGCTCCGAAATTGTTGTTTCCGAGATTGTTCGCATCTACGCCGTTGATCACCAGATTGTTATTGGTGCCGCGTTGTCCATCGACGAAAACAGTGGACGACCCTCGGCCGGCAACGGAGGCATTAGGGAGCGTGGAACTGGCGTTCGCGTTCAGAGCCAAAAGATTTGTGAAGTTTCTGGTTGCAAGAGGCATACTCTCAATCGTCACGCCGGGAAGCACGTTACCAAGCGTTGAGTTGGCCGTGTTCACCTGCGTTGCTTCGGCCGTGACCGCGACGGTCGAACTCGTTTGACCGACCTGCAGCGTGATCGGCGTCGAGGTGGTCTGGGTCACGTCGACTTTGATGTCGTTGAGAGTCACTTTGCCAAATCCTGGCGCCTCAACAGAAAGCGAGTAGGTGCCCGGCGGCAGCAATGGGAATGTAAAGCTGCCGTCGTTGCCGGTAATTTTCTGCGTGTTCGCGCCCGACTGGGCCGTCAGGATAACGGTCGCATTCGGAACAACAGCCCCGGTTTGATCCTTTACGACACCCGTAACGGCGCCGGATGCGGCCGAAGTCTGGGCCCATGCGGACGGCACGGCCAGGCACAGAAGGAAGAGAAAAGAGAGGGAAATCCCCTTTGAGCGAAAGATCGATAACATAAGACCCCTTGAAGCAATGAAGTTTCGGGCGCGAGATCGCACACCCTACCACCAACCTCACACCCACTTGATGGCCGTGGTAGCACGCGAGGGGCCACCCACTTGAAGGTGGGTAAGTCTTAGATTTCAGGCTGGCTCGGTTGCGGGGAATACCAAATCCAGCAGATCCGGACAGGAGCTTTCCGATTTATGGAAGTCGATCCGAGCCGGGGAGCGTAAGCGACCCTACCGAGGGTGCTCCTTTGGTCGCTTACGCTTCCTGCTCAGTTAACCCTCTAAAACGTAAACTTCCCGGTTACGACCAGGACGCGACCGGAAACAGCCGAGCCTTGGAAGGAGCCGTAAGGGCTGGTCGGGGGCGTCGCCGTCGAAGTGATCTTCCCGAATCGCGCCGGAGGTAACGCTTCCCGACGGATTGAGGAAATTGGGATGATTCAGCAAATTATAAGTCTGGGCGCCGATTGCGAATCTCGCACGCTCACCCATGCTGAAGGACTTCGTGACCTGCGTATCGATATCGAAATATCCGGGGCCGTAGAAACTGTTCGGGGGAATGTTGCCGAAATCGGTCTGCACGTTGGTGAAGGAAGGATTGGACTTGGGACTGGCCGCAGGCCCGAACTGTGCGCGATGCGAAGCACGACACGCTGATGCGGCTTTGCCGCAGGTTGTCCCCAAGTAAGACGGGGTATACAGATCTGCGAGAATCGTAACGCCGGTGTAAAGGGAGTTGATCTTTCCCGGGATGGCACTGTTTGTCCGTTGAACGGCGATCCACTATAAAGATAAAGCTTCGCGCCAATGGTCCATCCTCCTGCGATAAGGTCCAGAGCCTCGATTGTTCAACTTGGGAGAGTTCCAAACCATATCCCCGGTCAACTGATGCCGCGTATCGAAGGGAAGATTGCCGTACTGAGCTCGAGATTGTATCGGGTTCAATCAGCAGGGGTGCTCGTATAAGCCGTTCCCAGCGCGTGACTCCATGTATATCCAATCTGACCCTGGAAGCCATAGCTGAACGAGTGGCGAACCTGGGCTGAGAGCGCATCGTAATTCGAATAGCCGGCTGTTAGTACCTGGTTTACCGAATAGAATCGAGGATCGAGCGGAGCGGTTGGAAGGCCCGCCGAACCCGTTCGGGTAATTACGTCGTGTTTTTAAGGTAGAAGTTCGGCCAGAAGTTTGAAATCGATTGGTTGTAACCATGGTTCCCCGCATACGTGACGTCGAGCACGTTATGAGGAGTGAGCGGCTGCTGGATTTCGAAGCTCCACTCCAAAACCTTCGGCGCCTTGAAAAGTTCCGGCGGCGAGTAATAGCCAGGCGGTGTGAAGGTGAATCCCTTGGGCAGCGACGCCTGAATTTGGGCCATCGTGTAACCCTGCGAGAACCCATTTTCAAAAGCAGTATCGGAAGCCGCTGCCGAGGCCGCCCCGCTGGCCGGATCATTCGCGAACCCGACTGTGCCAAACGGTACCGATGGCGAGAATTTGTTCGGTGAGTTGTTAAAGACACTCGAGGCAACGCTGCCTGCAAACAGGTTTGCAAACAAGCCTACGCCGCCGCGGAGCACCGTCTTGCTTGGCCCAAACGGGCTCCACGCAAAGCCGAGACGCGGCTCCGCAATCATCGGTTCCAGGCTGGCGTATGCGTTGTGCAAGCCCGTCGTGATGGTCTGATTGTAGGGAATGTTCGCCCCACCTTGATAACCTGTGGCCCCAAACTGCACATTCATGCGCGCGAAGCAGTTATCGACGCAGGCCGGATTTCCATCGCGCTCGAAACGGTAGCCGAACGTCAGCTTCAGACTCTTAGTGACGCTCCATTCGTCCTGGCCATAGAAGTTCAGCGAGTAAAGTCGAATGTGCGCGGCATAGAGCAGCGGGTAGGACTGAGTGAAACTGCTGGCCAATGCGCTCTTGCTGACCGCAGCCTACCGAACCCGCTGCGAAGTCGGCTAGGTCCTGGAAATTATAGGTGCCTTCTTGCGAGCCGCTCGCAATGCTCGTGTCGGTAATCTTGTTGTACCGGTAGTTGCCGCCGACCTTGATCGTATGCCTGCCGACAATCCACGATAAATCGTCGATCAGTTGACCTTGTCCGACGTTCCTGCCGGTCGGGAAGCTGGCGCCCACCGTTGCGAAGTTCGAACTGCCGCTTGCGCCTCCATCCGAAAACGTGAAGCGCTCCGGCATCAGCGATTGCGCCTTTTCAAAATCCGCCACTCCGAAGATCGCGCGTATACCAGCTCGCGCCCGCAATGAGATTGTTGACCACGTTGGGAGTGATCACGTAACTGTAGTTCAATTGCCCGGCGTGTTGCGGCTGGTTGCTCACCGAATTGAAGACGGGGTTGATCGGGCTCGCGGCAGTGGCCTGGAGGCCCCAATCGTATTCATAGCGGAAGTTGAGCTTCTGCTTGTCGGTGATCTTCTGATCGACGCGCGCGATCAGAAGCGACTCCGTATTCAGTTGCGAAACGTTGGTCCCGAACGCCAGCGCGCACGGAACGTTTACGCCGAAAGTTCCGGCAGCGAAACCTCCGCCGCCCGCATAAGGTGTACCGGCAAATGATCCTTGTGTCTGGCAGCCCAGATTTTTGTCCTGCAATACAGTAGAGCCGGCGGTCACCGGCACGGCGCGCCCTATGCCAATCGCATTGTTGTAAGAGATTGAACGCGTCTTGGTAAAGCGGAACAGATGCGGCAGGGATGTGGGCAAGGGTATATTGCTCGAACTGCGGTGAAGGGATCGATACCGTCGTGGCGCTTGGCGTCACATAGCGAAGTCCCTCCGTATCGAAGTAGAAGAACGTCTTGTTCTTGCCGTTATAGAGCTTCGGGAACCAGACCGGCCCACCGATCGAGCCGCCATACTGGTTCGATATTGCGACGCCTCGCGGAGTTCTACTTACATTATTGAAGAAGTCGTTCGCGTTGAAAATCCGGTCGTTGTAGTTATAGAGCAGATTGCCGTGAAACTCGTTCGTGCCGGTCTTACCGATTAGATTGACCTGCCCGCCCGCCATTCTTCCGTACTCGGCGCTATAAGCGTTGAGGACCACCGCCGCTTCCGCTACCTCGTTTTGCCCGAGAAGGTTGTTGCTGGCGCCCGAATTATTCAGATTGTTGTACGGATCCATGACGTCGGAGCCGTTCAGGGTGAATAGGATTGAAGAACCCGGGATGCCTTCGGAGTTCATGTTGCCCGATCCGCCTTGAATATTCACGCGGATTCCCGGCGTTGTCATAGCCAAAGTGGTCAGATCACCGCCCGGCGCAGGCAGGTCGATCACTTGCTGAGTGTTCAAGGAAGTCGTCGCGGTTCGCGTTTTCGGTCTGAACCATGGCAGTCTCGGCCGTCACCTGTACCACCTGTTGCGTGCCCTGCACCTGCATGGTCAGGTTCACCGTCTGTTCCTGTCCCAGGAGAAGCGTGAACTTTTGCACGGCCGTTTTCAAGGCGCCCCTTTCCGCGGAGAGAGTGTAATTTCCGGGCTGCAGCAGCTCGAAGCGGTACTGGCCCTGTTCATTCGTGGCGGCCGTCCGGGTTTCGTTTGTGTCGACGAACCGGAGGGTCACGACGACCCCCGGCACTACTGCACCAGTAGTGTCGGTGACGGTGCCCGTTAAATCAGCAGTAGTGAGCGTTTGTCCAAAGGCCAGCGAACTCAAAAGCAGCAGCCCGGACAGCAGACCAAAAGACAGCAAACAACGAAAAATCTTCATAGCTTCCCCTTCAGCTAAAGCAACTTCGTACTTTAGAGCAATTTGGGGATAGCTTACACCCTTCTTACATCGGGTGTCAATGACCAGAATGCTCAGCCACTTGCGGGTGGAGCTTTTCTTTACAGCGCCGGAACATGGCGGCTGAGCAAAGCCTCCTGCGAGTAGGTGTAAGGAAGTCTGGCTTAGAAGCGGAAAATGAAGCCGCCTTCGCCCGAGAAGAACTGTGGGACGACAACGCTCGACGGCGTTACAAACCCGGTTGGCTTACCGAACTGGCCGCTTGTAATGTTGGTCTGGTAGTTGCCACCAAAGTTTGCTCGATTGGTCAGGTCGAACGCCTGGAACATGAATTCGAGCGTCGCCCTTTCACGAATGTGAATAAGTTTGCTGAATCGAGCGTCCAGTTGATAAAATGGTGAACCGCGCAGCGCATCAAAAGATGAAATATGGCAAGTGCCGCCGGCGATGCAGGCGCGCAATTGAGGCGCAGTATAGGACTTGGTGGCCAAATAATTGGTGGGGTCACTGTTCAAGAGCACTGCGAAATCGGTCGTGCTGCCGTTGCCCACGCCGAAGTAGTCGATCCCTTGCTTTGCCGAATAGGGGCGCGCGGAGGCGAGTTGCATGAGGGGTGCGATGCGGATACCCCACGGCAAATCGATGACGCCGCTGGTGACCCAACGGTGCCGTTCATCAACTGGTGAAGGGCCGAAATCATGCGCGGCAAAAATATTGGAGGGATCTGTCGCTCCCTGACCGAAGTTCGCGGCAGAACCGTTGTAGGCGACAGCCTTTGAAAACACGTAGCTCGTATTGACGCTGAACCTCCGGCTCAATCGCCGCCGGTAAGAGAAATTGAGGCCGTCATAACGCGAGCGCCCGATGGACGCGAAATCCGTGATGCTTCCGAGCACCGGCTGTCCAGCGGCTCGGAATGCCGAGTCCAGCAGGCGACCGGAAAAATTGGGGCTCTTGGGATTCAGTTGCACGCTTTTCGATTCGTGCAGGCTTAGCACGTGTGTATATTCCACTTCAATGACGTTGGCGTCACTGAGCTGCCAGCTATATCCGACGTTGTATTGTTCCGTGTAGGGGTTGCGGTAGAACGGATCGATGAGGCGGCCAGTGGAACCCGCGGGAAGGCTGGTGGGCGGAGGCGGAGGCGTAGGAATGGGATCGACCCCATATCGCCACTGCGAAAGCAGCTTGCCAGTTCCCGGAACCGGATCGGCATTAGGATCGCCAGGCCCGACACTATTGAGGTTCAGCACGGTTGCAAAGATGGTTGGGTTTGCCTGTTGGATCATGAACAGCGTGATGTTCTCGAAAATCTGTCCGTAGTACAGGCCAAATCCACCGCGAAGGATGTGTTTGCCGCGTCCGGTCAAATCATATGCAAAGCCGATGCGAGGGCTGAAATCCTTGTTGTCGTCGTGCGGAAGAGCGCCCGCGTAAGGACTCCCGATTGCCTTCAGTTCCTCGTACGCACGGGATTTGGCTTGAATTCCTCCCGCCACCAGGTTGAAATCTTTATCCCACCTCACTCCAAGGTTGAGCGTTAGGCGCCGGCTGACTTTCCAGTCATCCTGGAAATAAAGCCCGAGCATGTTCGTGCTTAGGAGGAAGTATGGATTGCCGGACGTTTCCGAGATATTGGTAATCAGTCCAGGAGTCGAAAATCCTTGCGGATACAGCGTCGGATTACCGAGAATCTGGCTAGGGTCAGCAATGAAAGTGACGGCCGGCGTCGGCGTGAATTCAAAAAATCCGCCCAGGCTCGGCTCTTTCAGGTAATCGATACCCGTCTTGAAATTGTGCTTGCCCCGCGTTATGGAAATGTCGTCCTTGAACTGCCACTTCTTTTGAAACGACTGCTGCGGCACATTGCCGTTCGTTCCGAAGAATTCGCCGGAGGCGAAAGTCACAGTGGGGAACTTCTGTGTTGAGTCGATCAGATTGTTCCAATACTGGTATCCAACTGTGGCGGCGTTCACAATCGTGGGACTGATCACCGAATTGAGATCAAAGCTTGCCAGGATTAGCTGGTTTTTTGTGAAATTACCCGCCGTGAGGTCGTTATTGCTTCCTGACTGGTCATTCTGGCCAATATTGTTCTGGTTGGTGTAGCTAACGAAAAAATTATTTTTGTCGTTGATGTTGTGATCCCATCGTCCGTTGTAGCGCCAATCGAAATAGGGTGTGGGGATGGCGGTCACCGGTTTGGCGCCGAGAGGCTCCGCGAGCACCAGTTCTTTGTACAGTGCGGGATCAACCGTGATACTAGTGGCTTCCCGCTCCCTTTCCAGCGTGAAGAACAAGAAATCCTTGTCCTTACGAACAGGACCGCCTATCGATCCGCCGAACTGTTGCCGGGAGTAAGGGGACTTGGGGTTGCCAGCCTGCTTATCGAAATAATCGTTGGCATTCAGGGCTTCGTTACGGTCGAACAAATAAAGCGAGCCATGAAAGACATTCGTCCCGGATCTCGTAATTGCCGTGATCGCCGCGCCTTCGCTCCGCCCATTGGCGGCAGAGAAACGTTGCGTGCTGATCTTGAATTCTGCCACCGCTTCGAGCGGCAACTGCATGACGGGTCCGCCCACCGTGTTGTCTTTATCGTCGATGCCGTTCACGGTAACGTTCACGTTACGCCCGTTCGATCCATCCACGGCAAACACACCGATCCGGTTCTTGGTTGGATCGTAGGAGTTGACTGGCCGGGCGCCGGGCGCGAGGTAAGCGAGATTTACAAAATCGCGACCGTTCAACGGCAAATCTTCGATCTCTTTGGTGGTAATCGGGACGCTTACGTCCGTCTTTTCGGTGTCGACCAGACCAGCGCCGGAGGCTTCTACAGTCACGATCGTAGACTGAGCGCTAGGCGATAAAGAGATGTTCTGTTCCGTTGTCTGAGTAACCGAAATTTCGAGGTTTTCATATCTTGGTGTTCCAAACCCCGGTTTGGTCGCGGTGAGGTCATAAATTCCAGCCGGCAAAAGATCGAACCGGTAGACGCCGTTTTCACCCGATTTCGTCTCACGCGTCATACCCGTACTTTTCTGGACCGCCTTGAGATCTGTATCTGGAACGGCAGCGCCCGAAGCGTCGGTTACAGTTCCGATCAAACTACCGGTTGCATTGACTTGCGCGGACGCGCTGAAGGCCCCTATTAAAAGAGCCAGTGAAAGAACTACTGTTTTTCCTGCCATACTACCCCTTTGCGGTGCAACTTCTACCGCATGTTCTAATGTTTGCTTAGTATAGTACTTCCGACAGTGAAGGATGTCAATGACTTGCCGCTTGAGCTTATCTTTATGCGAATCCGGGCTGGGCTGAGCCGTGACCAGAGGGAGCGGCCCGTCAGACCTCAACGGCCTCGAAAACTGCCGTTGGCTCACCCTGCTCATCAACGACATACCGAATCGCATCTGAGACATTCTGCCGCTTCCACAGCCATCGCGTGCTCCCATGCCGAGCCCTTCCAGCACGACATGCACGTGATTAGTGCGCACGTGAGCCGCCAGCAGAGTCCAGCGGTGCTCTGAGCAGCGCTCCAGCAACCCTGCCAGCACTGCGTCCCGCCGTCTTGCGTCCATGGAATATGGCGGCTGGTGCATTTGTTGCCGTTCCACGGAGGCGCTTCTGATCGAATTCGAGCAGGCGGCTCCCGGGAACATTATGTTTTCGGTCGACGGAACCCGATTCATCCCCGTGCAGATGGCGGCCGTAGCAGGCGAAGGTGATGAGATAAGTCACAGGCGCGTTTGTATCCGGATTCCGCTCCCTATGGTCACGGCTCAGCCAAATGGCCGCGGCTCCCAACGGTACCATCCCGTTGCCAGGGCCATCCGATTGGAATATGATGGCTCCGTGTAGAAACTGGAAAGGAGAATCATGGCTACCGTTGTTACCGAACCTCAATCCCCCGTCAAAACGCCCATCAAGCAAACCAAGATCTTGATCGACAATCGCTGGCTCGACAGCGTCTCCGGAAAAACATTTGAAACCGTTAATCCCGCAACCGGCGAGGTCTTAGCAAAGGTCGCGGAGGCCGATGCCGCCGATGTCGATCTGGCTGTGAAAGCCGCTCGCAAGGCTTTTCATTCGAAGGCCCCCTGGCGCAAGATGTCAGCAGCTGAGCGCGGCAAGTTGCTAAACCGCTTAGCAGATCTGATGGAAAAGAACGCCGAGGAGCTCGCGACTCTCGAATCGCTCGATAACGGGAAGCCCCGGCACGTGGCCCTTGCCGCGGATATCCCGCTGTCGGTTGCCTGCTATCGCTACTATGCCGGCTGGGCGGATAAGATCCAAGGCAAAACCATTCCCATTGGCGGCGACTACTTCTGCTACACCCGCCATGAGCCCGTAGGCGTGGTTGGCCAAATTATTCCGTGGAATTTTCCGCTGCTCATGCAAGCCTGGAAACTCGGTCCGGCATTGGCCTGCGGCAACACGGTTGTGCTGAAGGTGGCGGAACAGACGCCTCTCTCTGCCCTTCGCGTCGGGGAGTTGATCGTCGAAGCCGGATTCCCGGAGGGCGTGGTCAACATCCTCCCTGGATACGGTCCCACCGCCGGCGGAGCAATCGCGCGGCACATGGATGTAGACAAGGTCGCTTTCACGGGATCGACCGAAGTTGGACATCTGATCATGAAAGCTGCGGCCGAAACAAATCTCAAGCGCGTGACGCTTGAACTGGGCGGCAAAAGCCCGAACATCGTATTCGCGGATTCAGATCTCGACCAAGCCGTCGAAGGTTCGCACTTCGCGCTCTTCTTCAATCAAGGACAATGCTGTTGCGCGGGCTCGCGAGTCTTCGTCGAGGAAAAAATCTACGATGAGTTTGTGCAACGCAGTACCGACCGCGCGAAACGCCGGACCGTGGGTGATCCATTGGACAAGAAAACCGAGCAGGGTCCTCAAGTCGACAACGATCAATTCACCAAAGTTTTGAGCTATGTCGACGCGGGTAAGAAGGAAGGCGCCAAGCTGATGTGCGGCGGAGAGCGAGTGGGCGATCGCGGCTACTTTGTTGCTCCGACGGTGTTCGCGGATGTAAAGGACGATATGAAGATCGCTCAGGAAGAGATCTTCGGACCGGTCATGAGCATCCTGAAGTTCAAAGACATGGACGAGTTGGTGGATCGCGCCAATAAGACCATGTACGGGCTCGCGGCGGCTGTTTGGACCCGCGACATCGGCAAAGCGCACCATGTGGCGAACAACGTTCGGGCGGGTACCGTTTGGGTGAACTGCTACGACGTTTTCGATGCGGCAGCGCCGTTCGGCGGCTTCAAGCAATCCGGAATGGGACGCGAACTCGGCGAATACGGCTTGCAGCAATACTCTGAAATTAAGACCGTAACGGTGAAGCTGTAAACGTCAAAGCGGCTCCGGCCTGCAGGCGAGGACGCTAGCCCCACAAAGCTGTTAGGGCACGATTCGGGCGGTCTTGATGTAGTCGAGTTTTGGGAAATGCTCTTCGAGATATGCGTTGCCGCTCTGGGCGATGGCAGCCTGATCCGGACCCGCGCCGCTCGGGGCTCCCTCGCCGTAGCCCGCATACACTCCGGCGATATTGTCCAGACCTTGGACCACTTCACCGAACGGGGTAAACCCCTGTGGATCGAGGCTGGCGCTGTTGTCACCTAGATTCACAAAGACCTGGGTGGAACGGGAATCAGGTGCGTTTGGTTTGGCAAACACAATGGTTCCAACTTTATTGCTGACCTTCGGAGGATCGTCCTTAATGGTCGAGTCGCTCCACTGCTTATTGGTTTTGGGATCTCCGTTCATTCCCCACTGCACAATAAATCCGGGTAGCGCGCGAAAGAATCGATTGCCGTCATAGAAGCCGGCCTTCACGAGTTGATAGAAGTGATCGGCGCCAAGCGGCGACCAATCGCGATGAACCAAGATGAGCACGTCTCCTTTCGTGGTCGTAAGCTGCACTTTGTATTGAGCCGGGGCAGGACTCAGCTCGGCGGTCTTCCTGCCGCAGGCGGCTGAAAGCACCAAAACCGCGAGGGCACACAACTTGCGGGACGTCATTTTGCATCTCTCCAATTCGGGCCAGAGCCAACATCGACGAGCAGCGGAACCGATAAATCGTACACGTTCTGCATCTCCGTTTTTACAAGTTCTTTCAACCGCGCGCTTTCGGATGGGGGTGCTTCAAACACCAGCTCATCGTGGACTTGCAACAGCATACGGGATTGCATCCTTTCTTTCTTGAGCAGCGCCGCGATACGAATCATCGCGAGCTTGATGAGATCGGCAGCCGTACCCTGCAGAGGCGTGTTCACGGCGGTGCGCTCAGCGAATGACCTGGCTGCGGGATTACGGCTTTGCATGTCCGGTATGGGACGCCGCCGGCCTAAAAGCGTCTTGGCAACCCCAGTCTGGCGCACTTCGGCGATAGTGCGATCGATGAACTCACGCACACCAGCGTATCGTTCAAAGTAGCGGCGGATGTAGAGCTCGGCTTCTTTGCGATCGATGCAAAGCTGTTGAGCCAGTCCAAAGGGCGTCTGGCCATACACGATACCGAAATTGACGGCCTTGGCCGAGCGGCGCATCTCCGGCGAAACCATCAACGGGTCTATTTTGAAGACTTCAGCCGCCGTACGGGTGTGAATGTCTTCATTATTCGTGAACGATTCGACCAGTACGGGATCGCGAGACATATGCGCGAGAAGTCTCAGCTCGATTTGCGAGTAATCGGCCACGATGAGATCCCAGCCCGGCTCCGGGACGAAGGCAGCGCGAATCTCACGGCCCTCTTCGGTACGAATCGGAATGTTCTGCAGGTTTGGATTCGAGGAAGATAGACGGCCCGTGGCCGCTCCAGCCTGGTTGAAGGTTGTGTGAAGGCGACCCGTTGCCGCGCGAATCAATTGAGGCAGCGCGTCGATGTACGTTCCCTTGAGTTTCGTGAGCTGACGGTAGTCGAGCACGAGCTGGGCGACAGGGTACGCCGGAGCAAGAGCTTCCAAGATGTCGGCCGCGGTAGAGACCACTTTGCCCTTCCCGTACTTCACGGGCGAAGGCAGCGCCATTTCTTCGAACAGAATCTTGCCTAGCTGCTGAGGCGAGTTGATATTGAACGGATGCCCGGCCAGGCTGTAGATCTTTTCTGCGATGCTTTCGATTCGCGCAGTCAGGCGGCCGGACAATTCGGAGAGGACAGCCGTGTCTATACGAATGCCTGTCGTTTCCATTTGCGCCAAGACAGGCGTTAAGGGAAGATCGATTTCGCGATAGACGTTCAGAAGCTCTTGCCGTTCGAGTTGGGGCCGAAGCATTTCCGTGACGGCGAGCGTTGCTTCGGCCTGCTGTTCCGCCGCGGCATTCAGCTTGCGATCGAGGAAACGCTCCGCGAGATTTTCGGGCGAACAGCCGCCGGGATCGGCACACAACAGAAACGCGTACAGCATTACGTCCTCGCTGACGTTTTGAGCCGTTATGCCGAGATCAGCAAGACCGATAAGGAAGGCTTTCGCGTCGTGGACAATTTTCGAAATGGTCTGCGATTCAATCGTGGAGCGGACAGCATCGAGCATCGAGAGGGGAACAGCACGACCTTCGCCCGCGTGATAAGAGAGTCCCAGGAACGAGTTTGTGAGATCGATCGCTACTGCCAACGGCGCGTCCGGCGGACGCTTGCTCAGCCATTCCGAAACCGCATCTGCGTCCGAAAGAGTTTTGTAATCGCGGGTGGCGCTGTCGTCTTCGGGAGCGATGTCCTTAAAAAGGCTGAAGAATTCAAGCTCTTTGTAGAGAGCCTTCAATGAAGAATTATTTGGCGGCTGGGCGCGCAAGGATTCCAGCTCCCACTCGACAGGCACTTGCGTTTGAATTGTCGCGAGCTGTTTGCTGAGGATGACCTGATCGCGGTTCTGGAGCAGGCTTTCGCGATACATCTTGCGCTCGACTTCCTGCGCGCGATCGAGTACTGCTTCCACGGACCCGAAGCGGGTAATCAGATCTCGGGCGCCTTTATCGCCAATGCCTGGAGCGCCTGGGATGTTGTCGATCGAGTCTCCCTTCAGCGCAAAAAGATCGGCTACTTGCGAAGGCTTCACGCCCAAAAACTGCTCAACTTTCGCGGCGTCGTACCATTCGTCATCTTTCATGGGATTCAGCATGAAGACGCGATCGTTAACAAGCTGAAGCATGTCCTTGTCGCTGGAAACGATCACGACTTCGAGTGGATGCGCGTGCTCACGGCAGGCGATGGCGCCGATAACATCGTCAGCTTCAAAGGCGGCGAATTCAAGGATGGGAATGTGCAGCGCCTGAAGTATTCGCCGAACATATGGTATCTGCTCACCGAGATCGTGCGGCATTTCCGTACGGTTCGCTTTATAAGCGGCGAAACTTTCGGATCGAAAGGTAGGCTCGGTGCTCTCAAATATCGAGGCGATGTAGTCCGGCTTGTAGGTTGTCATGAGCTTCCGGATCATGTTGTGAAAAATGAAGACGGCCTCGGTGGATAACCCGGCGCTGGTGCGCATGGGCGGAGCGCCGCTGCGCGCGCGGGCGTGGTAAGCGCGAAAGATGAATCCAAAAGTGTCGATCAGGAAGAGGCGCGGGACTGGCAACATCTTCAGGATAAAGGGATGGGCATTTTTTACGCGGCTTGGGCTGTGGTTTTTCGGGGTTGGGCGGCGCGGATGCGTTCCAGATAGTGTTCGATTTCAGGGGTTGAAAATTCGAACCCATTCGCGGCGGGGTCGAAGGGTTTGTGGTCGTGTTGTGCGGCTACGTAGAGCTTAGAAGCGAGATCGAGCTGTTCGCGTTCTTTGGCTTGGCGGTCCTGTTGGAGGGTGCCGAGCTCGGCGGTCTCTTTTTCGCGGCGGCGGGAAAGGCGCGCTTCTTGAAGCTGCAGATTACGGAGTTGTTTCTCGTAGGTGAGAAAAGTGTGGACCTCGATGAGACCGCGGCGGACGGAGACGTCGCGATCGTCGAAATGATCGGCAAACTCGATGTATCCGCGGGCGAAGATGGCCATCTGGAGCGTGACGGCGCGCCGCATACGCCACCAGATATCGGCGATGGATTGGGCCAACTCGCATTCGCGCGCGCCGACGGGTTGAAGCTCTTCTTCAAAGGCGTGGATGTGGGACTCGTAGTCGGCGGTGTCGTCGCTGGGGAGGAGAACGGTGCGGCCGGTGAGCGCGGTTTTAACGGCGTTCAGACAAGATTTGGCTTTGCCTTCCGGAGTTTTGGCTCCGGTGGACAATTGGGCGTTCGCGCGGTTGGCGGCGAGTTGAGAGGGGGAGATAGAGGGCGTTGCTGGCGAGGGGACTTCGACGGACCGCTCCCTGCGGTCACGGCTCGGAATCGAGATCTCGAGGCTTGGCGGGCCTGTTTCGATCGGGGAGGGATTCGCCGTAACTGCTTTGTCGGCTTTGCGGGCGAGTTTGTTGGCTCTGCGCTCTTGGGCGCGGCGGAGGGATCGAGCGGTCATGTTTTTGGTCTCCAGAAATAGATTTGGCTCGCGAGAGGGGTTAGCCTCCTCGCGAGCCTGCCAAAACGTAGCACACGAACGGGCGAAAACGTTCTAAGTACGTTTCGGAACGGGCGTAAGCTGCTCAGAGCAATGGAAATATAAATGTGGGCCGATCTGTGAATGCCTCATGGCGGGTGCCTCAACGGGGGATGAAAACGGTCTAGAGAAGCGGTAAGCTGCTGGTTGCCGGGAGCGGACAGAGGCCGATTTCAATCTGGAGCTCTTCAGCCCGCCTGTGAACGTGGCCCGGGCGCCCGCAGTTTGTGCATGGCACAACCGATTGTCGCCTCTGCCGCGAGGCGGAGAGCACGTGAAGGAAAGTCAACGGTTTTCCAGGCGTCCCTTACTCGCGGCAAAGGAGGCGACATGAAGTTACTGTACCGCTGCTGCGCCGGGTTAGATATTCACCGGGATACCGTCAGCGTGTGTATACGACGCCGCGTTTCCGGACAAGCGGAACGGGCGATCGAGGAAGAAGTGTTCGGGACGTTGACGCAAGATCTGGAGCGCTTGCGCAGTTGGTTGAAGAAGCACAAGGTCCGACAAGTGGCGATGGAATCGACCGGCGTGTACTGGATTCCGGTCTGGAATGTGCTGGAGCGCGGTAACCGGTTCACTTTGACACTGGTGAATCCGGCAACGGTGCGCGCGCTGCAAGGACAGAAGACCGACCGCATCGATGCGCGGCGTATCGCGGAATACCTGCAATACGGGTTGTTGCGCGGCAGCTTTATTCCGCCTAAACCGATCCGGCAATTGCGCGAGCACGCAAAGGCGATCGTTATGTGCGCCGCATTCTGGTGCAGAGCGCCTGGGCTGCCTCGCGCTCCAACGACTGCTTCCTCGCCGCTGTCTTCTTCCGCACCGCACAGCGCCGGGGGATGAAGAAGGCGGCCGTTGCCGTTGCCCACCGCATACTGATCATCGCCTGGCATATTCTCGCCGAGCAAGGCGTTGAATATCGCGAGCGCGGTGGGGATCACTTCGACCGCCGTAACCCGGAGCGCACTGCCCGCAAACTCTCGCGCCGCTTGGAAGCTATCGGCTACAAGGTCACACTCGTCGCGCCACCCAAACCCAGCGCACCGCCACCCAAAGCGCCTGCTCCCGAACCGCACAGGCCGATCGTTGATCCGTCCGAGTGCCCCAGGTGCGCCCGCTGGGGCATGCCTCGATGCATCTGCCTCCTCAAGCGCAAACGCGCTCCCTCGCCGCCTCAGAGCTAGTGCGCTCTATAACTTATCTCCGGGTGTTTTCGAAGGATCGACTTGCGCGACTGATGCGCACACGCTTGCCGGTTCGGCAGCAGGGCACGTTTACGCCGCTATGGCGTGCGCGATTACGCCGACGGCGCCGATCACCTTGTGCCTGGATAGGAAAAAGCCAATCCTCTAGCGGTATTGACAATGTGCCACGCAATCCTGCACCTTTATATTCAGGTGGATCTGTAGCTTAGCGGTTATCTTCACCAGGGTCAACATTCTACATTCGATGCAATTGGGAAGCGCACAGGGCGGGTTGAGGCTCGTTGTGCGCGAATTGAGAGACGATGAATAATCTCGGAACGCTTACGTCGCGTCACTTTGACGTCCTTCACGCGATCGTTCAGAATTACATCGAAACCGGAGAGGCGGTTGCATCCCGCACCATCGCCCGCAAGTACCCGATGAGCCCGGCTTCTATCCGCAACATGATGGCAGACCTTTTGGAGGCGGGTTACCTCTCGCAACCGCACACTTCCGCCGGTCGTGTTCCGACGGAGCGGGCCTACCAGAGCTACGTAAAAACTCTTCTCGGCAGCCGCATCGTTCAGGCGGAGCTTGATCGCCTTCATATCGAGATTCAGAGGGCCGGCACCGTCGAGGGCCGCATCGAACGCTCATCCAAGCTTTTGACGGAATTAACCCGGAACTTCGGCATCGCCGCCGCCATACCAACCGGAAATCAGACGCTCGACCAAGTCGAACTTTTAGCTCTTCCGGATCGCCGCATCCTCATGGTGGTCATGACCCGCGATCGCATGGTGAGGAACAAAGTGATTTCGGTTGACGACCACATACCGCAAGAAGAGCTGGTCTCTATCCGCAACTACATCAACTACAACTTTGGCGGATGGGTGCTGCACAACATCCATCGCGAGTTGAAGCGGCGCTTCGAACTCGAGAGTGCTGCCTACGACGCGATCCTCAGGCGAGTCAGCTTGTTTTACTCCAAAGGCCTGCTCGACCTCGGCCTCATGCCGGAAGTGCATTTCGAGGGCGCGGAGAATTTGATCGGCCTCGACCTTCATCTGACCAGAGAGCGCATGCGCGAGCTGTTCCGCGCGCTCGAAGAAAAGAAGCGCGTCCTTCAATTACTCGAACGTTTTCTCGAGCAGCGCGACGGAGAGCTTGCCATCCAAGTGGGGCTCTCCGATGTACACCCCAGCATGGGCGAGCTTTCGCTCATCGGTGTCCGTTTCGCATTGCCAAATGGGCTCGAAGCTCACGTTGCCGTCCTCGGGCCAATGCGAATGAACTATAGCCGGGCTGTGTCGGCCGTTCTTCACGTCGGACAAGCATTCAAAAGCGTCGCAATGTAACGGGTCGGCCGGCCAAAGTTCTGCATACAGAAGTTCTGTATACTTTTGCCATGCCTACTATCGAACGTTACAATCCCGGCTCATTCTGCTGGTTCGAGCTGAGCACCACGGACCAGGCCGCAGCGAAAGAGTTCTACATGTCCTTGTTCGGCTGGTCTGTCGATGACTCTCCTATGGGACCTGGAAATTATTACTCCATGTTTAAACTGCAGGGCCAAAATACTGCAGCGGCCTATACGATGCAGCCTGAACAACGGTCCCAGGGAGTTCCGCCGAACTGGATGGTTTATATCGCTGTCGAGAGCGCAGACAATTCCGCGCGCCGGGCGCAAGAATTAGGAGCAAAGATCTGCGCCCCTCCGTTCGATGTATACGATTACGGCCGCATGTCAGTGATTGCCGATCCCGCCGGAGCTATGTTTTCGATCTGGGAAGCAAAGAAACACCACGGATCGAGCATTAGCGGAGTGGACGGAACGGTTTGCTGGGCTGATCTGAGCACGCCGGACGCTGCGTCTGCAAGTCGCTTTTACAGCGGCCTCTTCGGCTGGCAGCTGAGCACGGGCGAGGAAGATCCCTCCGGCTATCTGCACATCAAGAATGGGGCCGATTTCATTGGCGGCATTCCTCCATCGGCGCATCGCAATCCGCAAGAACCGCCGAACTGGCTGATTTATTTCCTGGCGTCCGATTGCAAAGGCGCTGCCGCGAAAGCAAAAGAATTGGGCGCTCAGCTGTTGCTCGAGCCGATGGACATGCCGAAGGTCGGCCGCATGGCGGTTGTGAAAGATCCACAGGGAGCTGTTTTCGCGCTTTTCCAGCCGCAGGGTAAGTAATTATCGCCGTGCAGCCAAAATGGAAGGTCCCAGTGCTGGTGAGCCCTTGGATGCGAGCCGTCTGATTGGGTTCAGCGATGGCGTATTCGCCGTCGCTATCACGCTTTTGGTGCTGAACATCCAAGTGCCGAACGAGCCAATATCGCTTCGTGCGCTGGTCACGCAGCAGTGCCCCAGTTACATCATGTTCATCGTGACCTTCGCCATGGTCGGAATCAAATGGCTGAACCACCATCGTCTCTTCGCGCTCATTCGCCGCGTCGACACAACGCTCAACATTTTGAATCTGATGTTGCTGCTCGGGATTTGCGCCGTGCCGTTCACCGCCGCATTGATCGCGAAATACATGATGACTCCCGACGCGGCTCTCGCATCGGTGGTTTACGGAATCGTCTGGACCATAAACGGCTTTCTTTATACGGCAATTCTCGCTTATGCGCGAAAGAAGCGATTCGTAGAACCATCTCCCGGCACTCGGGGCATGGTCACTCTATACGTGATTGGACCTCTCGGCTATCTCGTCGCGATTGGCATTTCATTTCTGAATATTTATGCCGGCATCGTCCTCTATCTCGCCATCGTGTCACTGTATATTCCACCCCAACGAGTGAGGCGCGCCGAAGCTATTGGATAAGTCTGAAACAGCTAAGTGGCAGGCTTGTGCGATATCATTGCTTCTCCGGGGGAACTGCATGAATCGTTCGTACATAATCGGATGCACGGTTGGCTTATTGCTCTTGGCGGCGAGCTGCTCGAAATCGCCATCTACAGCCGTCGATACACGTGCTGCGGATGAGAAGGCGGTCCGCGACGGAGAAGTTGCCTGGAACAACGATTGGGCATCCAAAGATCTCGACAAAATCATGAGCCACTACGCGGATAACGCGACAGAGATGATTGCTGGCGCGCCGTTGATGAGCGGAAAGGATGCAATTCGCACAGGGCTTAGCCAGTTTTTGCAGGATAAGAATCTTTCTCTAAGCTTCACGACTGCGTCTGCTGAAGTGGCCAAGAGCGGTGACATGGCTTATACGCAAGGAACTTACACGCTGATGCAGACGGACCCGAGAACCAAAAAGCCTATCATGGAGAAGGGCAAATACGTGACTGTTTACAAGAAGCAGGCGGACGGATCTTGGAAAGCAGTGGAGGATATCAACAATGCGGACGCCCCAGCAGCAAGCTCCGCGAACGAACCTCGCGCTGCCAAACCGAGCCGCGGGAGAAAAGCCGCGCGAAAACATCGGTAAAATCATGTGCGCCGCGTAGTTATTCTTCTTTCCGTTGTTGTCGTCGCGATCGTCATTCTGCTGGTCGTCGGCGCGACCCTGTTGAATGTAGACAAATACCGGCCCCGCATCCAGAGTGAGCTGCAGCAGAAACTAGGTCGCCCGGTTACGCTGGGCCACCTTCACCTGCGCCTGTTTCCTTTTTCGATAAGAATCGACAACGTCTCGATCGGGGAGTCGCCGGCCTTTCCTTCCTCGCACCCATTTGCCTCAGCTAAGGAGGTGTATGTAAGCGCTGGTGTGCTGTCGCTCATTCGCGGTCAGCCGCAGATCAATGACCTGACGCTCGATGCTCCCCAGATCGAACTCATCCGGAATGCTGCCGGTACCTGGAATTTCTCGGACCTAGGAAAGGCATCTACAGCTACTGCAACTGCGCCCACTTCATCTACACCCACTGCATCCACACCTACTGCATCTACAGCCACTGCATCGTCTGACCGGGGGACTGAAGTGACTCTGAATCGGTTGAAGGTCTCGGATGGACAGATTGCGGTCACGGATCAGCGTACGCAAGCGCCCCAAAGCGTTTACAACCATATCGATCTCACGTTGACTGGATTTGCGCCTGGAAAACCATTCGAATTCGACGGCGCTATTCATTTTCCGGGCGCGGGGAAAGAGCTGTTGACCTTGAGCGGAACAGCCGGCCCTCTCGCCTCCGGCAATGCGGAATCCATTCCAATCAACGGGCGCATATCGGTCCAGCAAGTCTCGCTGGCAGGATTGAATATCATCGCTGGTGACCAGGTCAAAGGGTCGATAAGCGCCGACTTGACCGTAACTGGAACTGTGAACACTCCACAGGTGCAAGGCACCCTCTCTGCGGATAGCATTCAGGCGCAAGGCATCGTGTTGAACAACGTTCGCGCAAACTCCAAGATGAACAACGGCGTGGTGTATCTGTCGCCCATCACGGCTGGAGTTCTCGGCGGTCAGGAAAGCGGCACTGTCACTCTAGACACGAAGCCCGCGCATCCGCTTTGCGCAGTCAAGACTCACCTGTCGGGGGTCGATGCAAATGCCTTGTTATCGGCCGTCAGCTCGGCCAAGGACACTCTATACGGCAGTCTGGCAGCGGATGCCAACCTCAGCTTTGGGGTCGACGCCAGCGCGAACCTGGCGCAAACTTTGAATGGCGTCCTGAGCTTCAACGTGACGAACGGCCAGTTGAAAAACGTCAACATTCTCGCTGAACTGTCGCGGATCGGAAAATTTCTAAATAGCGCACCGGCGCAGCGCGCTTCCGGCACAACTCTTCAAAAGTTTTCGGGTACCCTGGACATTCGGAACGGTCTAGCGACAACAAACAATTTGATCGCAGTGCTGCCGGAAGGTTCTCTCTCGGCGAACGGCTCGCTCAGCCTGGTGAATGAAGGCATCAACCTGCATATGAACGCCGTTCTTGCCAACACGACAACCGCAACTGTCGGCGGCACCGGCGTCGGCGGGTTTCTGAATACGGCGCTTGCCAACGACAAGGGCGAACTGGTTTTGCCCGTGCTCGTGACCGGGAGCATGGCGCACCCAACCTTCACGCCGGATGTTCAGGCCATCGCGAAGATGAAGATGAGCCGTCTGCTGCCTACGACCGGCAACCCTTCCTCGCTTGCGAGCGGAATTCTCGGTTCCGTTCTCGGCGGCACGGGGCAGCAATCCAACCAAAAAAACAAGCAGCAACCGCAAAACCCGCTCAATTCAATATTAAAAGGGATCGGCAAGAAGCGCTAGCGTTCGGCTTCGGCCTACTTCGGAATCTAGCATGCAAGTATTTTCTTGCGATTCTAGACCGATTGGTAGAAAATAGTTCGCACGAAACGTCACGAAGAGATTGTGCGTTTGCGATAGACGTGATCAGAGGTGATCGTGGGCGCCGAACCCGAACCAGCACGGGACCCCAATGTTGATCCGGCAGGTCAGCAATTAACACCCGGCTGCGTGCTTGAAAACCGGTTTGTCATTGGGAAGTTGTTGGGCAGGGGCGGGATGGGCGAGGTTTATGAAGCCGAGGACCTGCGCCTCAATCGAGCGCGCATCGCACTGAAAACGATCCGGCCGGATTACATCTCTCACGCGGATGTGCGGACGCGGTTCCAGCGCGAGGTCTTGCTGGCGCGGTCCATAGCGCATCCGAATGTCTGCCCGGTGCACGAGTTTTTTTCGACGTTATCGGCCAGGGGCGAGATCTGGTTCTTGACGATGAAGCTGCTCCGCGGCGAAACGCTGTCGGCTCGATTAAAGAGGAGCGGGCGGCTGCCGGTACAAGAGGCGCTGGCTATTGCGCGTGGAGTGGGAGCCGCGCTGGAGGCGGCGCATCGCGCGGGTGTGGTGCATCGCGATCTGAAGCCGGGCAATATTTTTCTAGAGGACCAGAATGGCGGAGTGCGGCCCGTGGTCACGGATTTTGGTTTGGCGAAGATCTGGGCCGAGGGGTCGAACGATTCCACGGCTGTGGCGGGAACACCCGGCTACATAGCGCCTGAGACGCTGCTTGGGCGACCTGCGACGCCAGCGGGCGACGTGTATTGCTTCGGGGTCGTGCTGCGCGATATGATCTTTGGCCAGGCGAAGAGCGCAACGGGCGCCAATGCCGAAACGGAATCGATCCCGAAGGATGCTTTGTCGCGCGGCGCGATGAATGTCATCCGGCGCTGCATGGAAGCGAAGCCGGAGCTGAGGTTTCCATCGGCCGCAGCGGTGGTTGAAGGGCTCGATGGGCTTCCGAGACGCGAGCCGATGCTTACCAGTAGACGCAAAGTGCTCGCGGGAAGTGTGGGCGCGATTGCGGCGTTGGCGGGGGCGGGTTGGCTGTCTAAAGATTCGATTGAAAATTTGATCCATCCGGTGCCGCGGCCGAGGCGCGTCGCTTTGCTGCCCGCACCCGGGCAGGGCGGTTCACCGCAGGACGCATCGCTACTCAGTGGGTTGCTGGACACGGTCAGCAACGAGCTGGCGCGGGCAGAGCAGGAGGAGCGCGATTTATTCGTCGTGCCGCCACGGTATCTGCGCCAGCAGAACGTTTCAGAGGCGTCGCAAGCGGTGGGGTTGTTCGGAACGACGCTGCTGTTGAGCGCAGCGTTGGTGCGAAGCTCAGAGGCGGTAGAAATTCCTTTGAAGTTGATGAAAACAGCGAGCGGCGAGATTGTCAGGCGGGCTGCAATCACGTGTCCGCTGACAGCGCTCTATGAATTGCCGACGCTGGTGGTGGGGCGCGCGGCGGCTCTGCTGGATATCTCGCGGAAGAATCTTTCGATGCAGGGCTCGACGGGCGACACGACCAATGCCGCAGCGTTCGCAGGGTATGCGCGAGCACGCGACCTGCTGTATGCAAATACGGATAGAGCGATTGCCGAATTGCAGAAGGCGGTCGAACTCGATCCGCGTTTCGCGAAAGCATGGGCTGCATTGGCGGATGCATATGCGAGACGATTTCACCTGACACGCGATCAAGCTGCATTGGATCTGGCGGAGCGTAATAGCAGTAAAGCGCTGGAGCTTGCGCCCGATCTTCCGGCGGCGTATTCGAGCCGGGCGGCGATTGAAGTGAGCCGCGGGAAGTACGATGCGGCGATCGCGGACTTGCAGAGGGCTCTGCGGATCGACCCCGTCGATGCGAATGCGCAGTTGACGCTGGCGCACGCGTATCGAGATTCAGGACAGGCGAACGAGGCGGACCGGACGTATGGACGGCTGCTGACCGATAACCCGAATAATTGGCCGGCCATGAACGATTGGGCGAACTTTTATATTGATCGGGCGGATTATGCGCACGCGGAGCAGTTGCTTCGGCAAGCGACCATTGCGGCTCCGGATGCGGCGCTGCCGTGGCGCAATCTGGGGGCAGTTTATCTGGAGATGGGGAAGTTCGATGAAGCGAATAGGGCGCTGACCCGCTCGATATCGCTGCTGCCATCGGCCGAAGCTTACTCGAATCAAGGGACGGCGCTGTTTTGGTTGGGCAAGTACAAAGAAGCCGCGGCGGCGTATCAGAAGGGGGTAGATTTCAATCCGGGGAGACATGGGCTGTGGCGAAATTTGGGCGATGCGTATGAGATGTTGCACAGGCGCGCGCAGGCAATGGCCGCCTGGCAGAAGGCGGCGGATTTGGCGGGCGAGGAGCTGAAAGTGAATCCAAACAACGTGGATGCGCTGGTAGATTTGGCGACGTACCGGGCGAAGCTGGGAGAGAAATCTTCCGCGCTGGAATTGCTGGGCCGGGCGGCGAGTTTGGGAAAGCCGGATGCCGACCGGGTGTTTCGGGAGGCGGTGGCGTATGAATTGGCGGGAGAGCGCGGAACGGCGTTAAGGCTAGTGGGCGAAGCGGCGCGGCTCGGTTATTCGCATTTCGATATTATGCATGCGCCGGAATTGCAGGAGCTGAGAAAAGATCCACGATTCAGCAGCTAGGAAATCAGATTGCAAGCAGGTAGAGGAAGGGGGCATTCGAATGAAGACCATGGCGGTCCTGGTAATTGCAGTATTTTTAGCGGGCATTTCGACGGGATGCAGGCACTCATGCAGCACGACCGTGAGAATTGCAACAAGCGGCAATGCGGCGGACGGAAACCCACATGAGGTTCACATATCGGACCAGCAGGTGAACGACCACTGCGCGGGAAAATATACGATCCGCTGGCAAGCGAGAGGCCCCTGGTGGGTGGAATTCGATGGCGCGATTTCACCCTGCGGCACGGATTTTGCATTCGAGAAAGGAGGCAAGGAAGTCTGCACGATCGATACTTCCCAGAGCGTATGGCAACAAGGTTACAGCTTCAAATACTGGGCGCTCGATGACAACACGATGTCACAGGACCCGGTGGTCTTCCACGACGATGCAAAGGGCAAGCCTGGCAGCGGTGCGAATGCGCTCGCGAGCGCTCCCAAGAATTACTGCGTGGATCTGAGCAGCGGTTCGCCGGTTGTGTGCAACACGAACCCCGCAGTTCCGGAGGAACCAGTTGCGCCACATCCTTTGGACGTTATCCAGTGGAAGGGAAACAGCGGTTGGACAGTTTCGTTCGGGAGTTCTACCCCTTGCACAGTGCCTACGGCGATCAATGCCGGACACGCTTACTGCACCATTCAGCCCAATGCCGCCCAGTGCGCAAATCGTGCCCCGTACTGCCAGTACAGTTACACAACGAATGCCGGAGGTACATATCACGTGAACGTGTATCCTCCCCCGGCGCAGAAGTAAATTTATTGCTGGTTCGGCCTGATGACGTCACCTGCTTTGGGAGATGGGAATGCAGACGCTGGACGCTGGCCCCAGGTGGGCGGTCGCGGTTCTGCACTTAGCCGGTCGACTGGTTTTTCCTTGAGCATTCGTAGCGCCTCTTGCACTGCGCGCTCGAGCTGCGAATCGTGTCCGGCAATCACGTCCTTGGGCCAGTTCTCAACGTCTACATCAGGCGGAGTGCCTTCGTTCTCTACTGCCCATTTACCCTCCCGGCTGAAGAAACCTCCGCGAGGCGCAATCATCGACCCACCATCAATGAACGGCGGCGTGTCCGCCGTATGGACAAGGCCGCCCCAGGTGCGTTTGCCTACCAGCAATCCAACATGCCGGTAGTGGAACATCCACGGCATCAGATCGCCTCCCGATCCAGCCATTTCGTTGATGACCATCACCTTGGGCCCCCAGATCCCCGCTGCCGGGCTGGTGAACGGATAGCGCTCGCCCGCTACGTTGTTGAAGTAGCCGTCAAAGGTGCGCTGCAACACGTCGATTATGTAATCCGCCGCCGATCCGCCGCTGTTGAATCGCTCATCGATGATCGCGCCTTTCTTCTCCTGCTGCGCAAAATAATAGCGATTGAAACTTGTGTAGCCGGGCTGTGCGGTGCTGGGCAAGTACACATACGCGAGCTGGCCGCCAGATAGCTTATCGACGAGCCGCCGGTTCGATTCCACCCAGGCTCGTGTACGCAGCCCTTGCTCATTGGCAACGGGAAGAACAGTGATCTGCCATGAGCCTTCTTGTACCGGACTGCTGTTAACGGTGAGAACAGTCTGACGGTCCGCGGTGCCGTCGAGAAGACGGTAGATGCTGTCGGGCGCTCTGAGATCGATTCCGTTTACGGCCAGTATGTAATCGCCGACTGAGACTTTCACGCCAGGAGCAGCCAACGGAGCGCGCAGTTCGGGATTCCAGCTCTCTGCATCGTAAATGCGGGTTATTTTGTAACGGCCGTTGTCAATCGAGAAATCCGCGCCCAGCAATCCGCCGCGCGAGCTGGCAATAAAAGGAATGTCGCCGCCGCGCACGAACGAGTGGCCAATGGCGATTTCCGAGCCCATTACGTCGAGCAGGTAATTCAGATCGGCGCGGTGCATCACGTACGGCAACATCTGACCGTACTCTTCCTTCATTTTGGGCCAGTCCGCGCCGTGCATATTGGGCACATAGAGGTAATCCCGCTGATTGCGCCAGCCTTCGTAGAAAATCTGCTTGAACTCTTCCTTCGGGTCCAAAAACATCCGCAGAGAAACGTTGAGATGTCCCTGTCCGGCTTGCGGCGGCTGGCGATCGGCATCCACGAGAAAGAGAGACGGGGCGACGGGAGGGCCTTGCGGTGCACCCGCCGGACCACCGGCACGGGGAGGCGCCGTCGTATATACCAGCTTGTGTCCATCCGCACTAACGTTGTAATCGGCGACACCGGCGGCGAACTGCGTAGGCTTGCGCTCGCTCAGACGATAGCGCTGCAGCGTGCGGCGGAAGTTCTCGCCCGGCGTGGCTCGTCCAGGAGAAGCTTCCAAATAGTAGACTGTTCCGGGCACACCGGCGCGAAGCTCCAAATATTGACGCTCGGGAACAGCAGGCACTACCAGAATGCGTTGCTGCAGGCCGTCGAAATCGATGTGAACGTGAACGGGTGTGCGCGGAGCGCGAGCTGCGGGTGTGGGCTGATCCGGCTCCCCGGCTTCGGGTTGCGCGTTTCCGGCAGCGCCACCGCGGCCCGCCGGGTTAGGCGGCGTACTCCCGATTCCCTTGTCTTCGTCGCTCTCCGGCAGCAGCGGACTCGATTCCGTCTTGCTGAGAACCGCCAGGTACAAGGCGAAGTCTTCGTCATGATCGTAGGAGGTCATATCGAGCCATTGCGATTTCAATCCGAAATCAGTGGACGCGAAGAACCATAGATATTTGCCGCTTGCGTCCCACACCGGCCACACTGCATCGGCCAATCCATCGGTGACCTGTTTCGTTTCTCCGGTCTCAACGTCGCTAATAAAGATGGCGTGATAGAGCGACTTCAGCCGGCTGGAATACGCGACGTATTTGGAATCGGGACTCCAAACCGGATTGAGAGTGCGTGCAGGAACCATCCAGGGATCCTCGCCGACGATCTTGGCTTTGCCGCTCGCGACATCGAGTACCCAAACCTTCAGGTTCGTGTCCGTATAGAGCAGCTTCTTGGAATCCGGCGACCACGATGGCGTGTAGTAATGGGTCGGGTGCGGCAGCGCAATTTCGCGCGGAGGAGTTATGCCGTCCTGCGACTCGATAACCACCTTGTATTCACCCGATTTATCGCTGAAGTAGGAAAGAAATTTGCCGTCCGGCGACCAGGCGGGATCGCGCTCCGCCGAACCGCTCGAATTGCTCAAGTTCCGCACATCGCCCTTTTCAGCGGGGATCGTAAAGATTTCGCCGCGTGCTTCAACGGCCACCCGCTTGCCGGTAGGCGAAAGCGTAAGATTCGTCATGCGATTGGTGACGTCTTCCCATCGCGGCATCATCCACGGGAAGTCACCGGCTGCCGTGATATTCACCACGTGCGACTTGCCCGTCTTTGGATCGAGTTCATGAACGTATCCGCCCTGCTCAAACACCACCGCGCCCGAGCACGAATCCAAAGACTTGACATCGAAACCGGTGAATTTAGTGATCTGCGCGAGCTTCTTCGTCTTCGGGTCATAAGACCAAATATTCGCCACGCCATCGCGATCGGAAATGAAGTATACGGAATTGCTTACCCATATCGGATCCATGTCTTTGGAATCTGTCCATGGCGGCGATACGACGTCATAGCTCTTCAAATCGACGATCCAGATCGGCCGGTTTTGACCGCCCCGATAATTGCGGCGTTCTTCGTCCCATGAGTTGTTCATGCGGTAAGCGAGATGTGAGCCATCGGCCGAAAATTTCCCCTGGTATGCGCGAGGCAACGGCAGCGGCTCGGCAATTCCTCCTTCCACCGGCACGGTCCAGAAGCGCGGAACGGCGCTGGGCGCCCATGATGCGCGAGTGGAGGTAAAGAGGACGGCTTTGCCATCGGGCGTCCAGCCTTCTACCAGATCGGGCCCGGGATGCCAAGTCAAACGTTTGGGCTCGCCGCCCGCGACGGGTACGACATAAACGTCGATATTGCCTGCATACTCCGCGCTGAAGGCAACCAGCTTTCCGTCCGGCGAAAGGTGCGGGTTGCTGGTCAGGCCCTGAGAACTGGTCAGCCTGCGCGCCGTACCGCCCGCGCGATCGACTATCCAAATGTTATTGGCATAGGCGAAAGCAATATTCGTGGCGCTCACCGTGGGCTCGCGCAGCAGACGAGTACCGGAATCTTCGCTCGCGGCGAAGATCGTCTGGGAGCATCCAAGGACGAGAAGAGCGAGGCAGAAGGGGAGAAAACGAGAATGATTTTTTGACATGAGACAACAGCTTAGACGGCGGATTATATTGTACACGCCGAGAGGGAGCGGGCCGAATTGACAAACGCTTACCAAATGACGTATTATGTCGCTTGGCGACATGTTGTGATGCGACCTAACATTACAGAACCCAAACCGCTCACCGAGCCAGTCCTGTTAATCCTGATGAGCCTGGCAGATAAACCTCGCCACGGATACGCGCTCATGAAGGACATTGATGCCCTCAGCAATGGACGCGTTCGGTTGAGCACTGGCACCCTTTACGGAGCTCTCCGGCGGCTTCTGGAGGACCAGTGGATCGAACGTTTTGAGCAAAAGGATACGTCACGAGAGAAACAAGCCTATAGGCTGACTTCGGCAGGCCGCAGGCAACTGCATCTGGAGTTGGGCCGAATGAAACAGCTGACACGGGCGGCAGCGGGACGCCTCGGCACGAAAGAGGCGTGAGGCGGAAATGAAACGGGCGTACGGAACACTGCTTCGGCTGTACCCCCGCGATTACAAAGCGTTGTTCGCGGCCGAAATGTTGAGCGCATTTGAGAGCGCGGCTGAGGAGCGGCGCGGGCACGGATGGATGGTCTTCGTTCGTTTTGTCATGGCAGAGTCGATGGGTCTAATGATGGGCGCCGGCGCGGAGTGGATCGCGAAATGGAGTACGAGCCCCTCCGTCAGGGGGCGGTGTCTACCCGATTTACGTATGATGCGGCCTCCTGGTGTTCCTCGCGAAGTGTGGTTCGCGGGCCCGAACGTTCGTCACGGGTCCCCGCCTGACCGGGAGAATCAGGGGTGCTCGTAGGACACTTCGCGGTAGGTTTTACTGCAAAGCGGTTCGAGCCGGCAATCTCGCTCGGGACATTGGTGCTGGCGGCCATGATCGCCGATCTTCTCTGGTGCGTCTTCATGATCGGCGGAATCGAACATGTGCAATTCAAGTCTGGGATGGGCGCGACGAACTATTTCGCTGCCTCAGACATCGCCAAGAGCCACAGCCTTTTGATGGACGGAGTCTGGGCGGGTCTGTTTGCCGCAGTCTATTTCTTGAGGCGACGTTACCCACGTGGGGCGTGGATACTTTTCGCGGTCGTTCTTAGCCACTGGGTGCTCGATTGGATCAGTCACAGACCGGATATGCCACTTGCGCCGGGTGTCCACCGATATTTCGGATTAGGGCTTTGGAGCAGCGTTCCCGCCGCCCTCATTGTCGAAGGTGGCTTCTGGCTCGTCGCGGTAATTCTGTATGCTCGCGCAACGCATCCCAGGAAACGAGCGGGCGTTTACGCGTACTGGAGCGTCGTCGCTCTTCTCACACTGGCTTGGTACAACAATCTAACTGGGCCACCGCCTCGCGATCCGCATGTGGCGCCAATTGTGAGCCTCGTGTTCTTTTCGTTGGCAGTGGCATGGGCCTACTGGATGAATCGGCTTCGCCCTGTCAGGAAAAATTGTTGATACTTGTACTTCGTATCTCAGCGCTGCCTTATCGGGCTGAGGATCAAAGTGACCGAACGCAAAGCGCTGCAAAAGGTGTTGGCGGACATTCTCGGGCAGAACTTCCTCGCGAAAATAGAAATCGCGAATTTTACTGCTGCCAACCACCGCCGAGCGCATTGTAGATTTGTACCAGCGCCAGCCGCTCGTTCAAGCGAGCGCGCGCTAGATTCAGCTCAGCTGAGAAGAACAAAGTCTCGTTGGTGAGCACTTCCAGGTAACTTGCCGCGCCGCCGCGATAGCGAATGTCGGAGAGGTGCGCGGCATCCTGCGCCGCGGTCGCCAGCGCCTCCTGGTGCTCGCGGTATTCACGAAGTTTTTGATACGCGCTTAGCGAGTCGGCCACTTCGCGGAAGGCCGTTTGCAGCGTCTGTTCATACGTGAGCAACGCCTGTTGCTGTTGTGCCTCCGCAAGCCGGACATTCGCGCGAAGACTGCCCGCGTTGAAGATGGGCTGCGTTGCGGCGGCGGTCCAGGTCCAAGTGCGGGTAGCCCAATTGAACAGATTTCCCAGACCGATGCTTTCCACGCCGCCGTTGCCTGTGAGCGAGATCTGGGGGAACAGTTGAGCACGGGCCACCCCGATACGTGCATTGGCCGCGATCAACGCCTCTTCCGATTCGCGAATATCGGGGCGGCGCTCCAGGAGTTGGGAGGGCAAGCCAGCCGGAACCGTGCCCGGAAGAGCTTGTTCGGTAATAGCCCGGCCGCGTGGAACGTCGGTCGGATTCTCGCCAACGAGAACGCTGATTTGATTCTCTTCCTGGGCGATCGCCTGCTCGGTTTGCGGGATGGTTTCAGCCGCCTCCTCAACAAGCTGCTGGGCCTGTCGCACATCCACCAGGGATGTTGCGCCTCCCTGCTCGAGCGTTTCAGTCAGTTTCAACGATTCCTGCCGCGAAGCCAGCGTGCGTCTAGCGATGTCCAGCTCCAAATCATATTCACGAAGCTGGAAATAGGCGGTGGCGAGATTCTCGACCAGCGTGGTGAAAACTGCGCGGCGGCCCCATTCGGTTTCGCGCAATGTCGCGCGAGCCGCTTCCGTGGCACGGCGATACTGACCCCAGAAATCGAGGTTCCACGAACCGGCCACTTCGAGTTCGTCGGCGAGGTAGGAATAAGAATGAAAAACTCCGGGAATGCCTGGAAAATGCGTTCCATTAATATTGCCGGTACCACTGGCCGTCGGAAATTGATTTGCTCGCGTAATCACAAGTTGCGACTGCGCCTGGAGAACACGCGTGGCGGCGATGCGAATATCGTAATTCTGCTGGAGAGCAGTTCGCATCAGATTCTGCAGAACCGGATCCTGAAAAACGGTCCACCACTTTTGATCCCCGAGCGACGCGGCGGAGGTTTGATCGGGCGTCGCCCCCCGATACGTGGCCGGGACGTTTACCTTCGCGCGTTTATAATTCGGGCCAACGGTGCAGCCCGCGAGCAAAAACATCAGGAGGCAGGCTGCTGTCGAGGCAGGAAGTCGGCGAATCATGCCGGCTCCCCGTGACCCTCGGCCGGCTGTGGCGCCGAAGCGCGCTTCTTGCTGCCGCCGATCCGATGCGAGAGCTTCTCGACAACATCGAACATGACCGGAATCAGGAAAATGGCGAGCAGCGATGCGCACAGCATCCCGCCGATCACCGCCGTTCCAAGGACCTGCCGCGAAACGGCGCCGGAACCGGCTGCTCTCCACAGCGGCACGCAACCCAGAATGAACGCGAAGGCGGTCATGAGGATGGGCCGGAGACGGATGCGGGCTCCGATGAGCGCGGCCTCTTCGATGCTTTTGCCGTGCTCCTCGTATTCGCGCTTAGCGAATTCGACGATCAGGATCGCGTTCTTTGCCGCCAATCCGATTAACATAATGAGCCCAATTTGGGCGTAGACATCGTTATCGAAATGCCGCAGCCAGAGAAAAAGATACGCGCCGAACACTGCGACCGGCGTGCTCAGTAAAACGCTGAAGGGAAGCGACCAACTTTCGTACTGCGCGGCAAGGATCAGAAAAACGAACAAAAGTGACAGCCCGAAGATGACGCTCGCCGGAACACCCTGCGCCGCCTTCTGCTCCTGGAACGACATGCCCGTATAGTCATAACCCATGTTCGAAGGCATGGTCTGGGCAAACACTTGCTCCAGCGCCTGCATTGCCTGGCCGGTACTGTAACCGGGCGCGGCGGCGACGTTGACTTGCGCGGCTTCGTATTCGTTATAGCGTATGGTGAACTCCGGACCGTTGATCGGCTTGATGTCGCTGACTGCGGTCAGCGGGACCATGCCTCCTCTGTTGTTGGCAACATAGAAGCGGCGCAGGTCGTCGGTTGCGTTGCGAAAGCTACCTTCGGCCTCGACATAGACCTGCCACTGGCGCCCGAAGCGGTTGAAATAGTTCACCAGGTAACCGCCCATGAAGGCTTGCAAAGTTTCATAAACATCGCCGACAGCCACTCCCTGGCGTTCGACTTTCGCGCGATCGACATCGACGTACTGCTGCGGAACGGCCGGAAGAAAGGTTGTGTTGAGCCCGACGAGTTCCTTGCGCTTGCGAGCGGCCGCAATAAACTTATCCACATTTTGGTTAAGCGCGGCCAGATTGCCGCCAGAGCGGTCTTCGAGGACCATCTGTACGCCGCCAGCCGTGCCGACGCCCGGGATAGAAGGCGGTGTGAAGGAGAACGCAATGCCGTCTTGCACGTTGGCGAGCTGGCCGGCGATGTGATTGCGTATGGCGGTATAGCTTTGGTTGTCGCTCTTACGCTCGTCCCAAGGTTTCTCCGTCACAAAGAAAAAGGCGCTGTAGGTGTTCTGGACTCTACTCAGCAGGCTGAAGCCGATGACCGAAGTGCATCCTTCAACCCCAGGCGTATGCAGAATGACGTCTTCCACCTGTCTGGCTGCAGCCGACGTGCGCTGCAAAGAAGCGGCATTAGGCAATTGCAGCGCGACAAAAACATAGCCTTGATCCTCTTCCGGAAGAAATGATGCCGGCAGCTTCGTTCCGATGAAGACGGCAACCGCAGCCGCGGCTGCGAGGAGGAGCAAGCTAAAACCCGCTTTTCTCATCAACGCGCCGGATGCGCGAATATAGCCTTCGGTGGCGTGACCGAATACGCGGTTGAACCAATCGAAGAACCGGCGCAGCAGTCCTCGCGATTTCTTCTTCGGCTTAAGCAGGAGCGCCGCAAGCGCGGGGCTCAGCGACAGCGCATTGAAAGCCGAGAAGATAACCGATATCGCGATGGTCACGGCAAACTGCTGATACAAGCGGCCGGTGATTCCGGGAATGAAAACGGTGGGCACGAAGACAGCGGTGAGGATGAGAGCGGTCGCAATAACCGGGCCCGAGACCTCCTTCATCGCCTGCAGGGATGCGTCGCGCGGATTCATGCCTTCGTCGATATGGCGTTCCACGGCCTCGACGACCACGATTGCGTCATCGACAACAAGACCAATGGCCAGCACCAGCCCAAACAGAGACAGCGTGTTGATCGAGAAGCCGAGAATCGGGAAGACAACGAACGTTCCGATGAGCGAGACCGGGACGGCGGCGAGCGGAATGATGGTCGCGCGCCATCCTTGCAAAAAGATATAGACGACCAGTACGACAAGCCCCAGAGCTTCGAGCAGCGTGTACAGGATCTCTCGCATGCCGGCAGTTACAGCCCGCGTGGTATCGAGGCTGACCTGATAGCCGAGATCTTGCGGAAAGCCCTTGGCGAGCTTAGCGATCGCGGCGCGAACGTTATCGGCTGCCTGCACGGCGTTCGAGCCCGGCAATTGGTAAATGGCGAGAATCGCGGATGGCTTGCCGTTGTAGCGGCCGGTAAGGTTATAGGTTTGTGCTCCCAGCTCGAGACGCGCGACATCTTTCAACCGGAGATTCGATCCATCGGGATTTGCGCGCAAGATCACGTTGCCAAACTGTTCGGCAGTTATGAGGCGGCCTTGCGCTTGAACTGTATACGTGAATTGCTGGCCATTGGGAGCAGGTTCGGCGCCGATCTGTCCCGCGGGATTCACGGTGTTCTGGGCCTGTAGCGCGGAAACGATCTGCGGCACAGTAACTTGCAGTTTGGCAAGCTTGTCGGGATCGACCCAGCACCGCATCGCATATTGGCCGGCGCCGAAAACCTGGACGCGCGCGATGCCTGGTGTGCGCGTCAACTGGTCGACTAGATTGATGTAGCCATAATTCGCCAGGAAAAGGCTGTCGTAAGAGCCGTGCGGCGAATACAAAGCAATCAGCATGAGCGGCGAAGAAAGCGATTTGATCACCGTCAGCCCCGCTGTCGTCACCTGCGCGGGCAACTGGGCCTGCGCCTGCGAAGTTCGCAGTTGCGTGAGCACTTGATCGATGTTGGAATCGGTGCTGACGTCGAAATCGACCGTGATCTGAGTCTGTCCGTTGCTTCCGTTGATCGAGTACATGTAGTTCATGTTGTCGACACCGCTGATCTGTTCCTCGAGCGGTGTCGCCACAGATTGTTCGAGAGTTTGAGCATTAGCGCCGGGATAAATCGCCTGCACCAGGATTTCGGGCGGAACAATCGAAGGGAACTGCGCGATGGGAAGCCGCAGCATGGAGATAAGGCCTACCAGAACCATCAGAATGGCGATAACGATGGCGACGATCGGACGGTTAATAAAGAATTTCGACATCCTACTTGGCCTCCCCTTGCGATGGATAGGGAGAGACCACGTTGAGTTTGTCCACGCGCGGGGTGACTCTTTCCCCATCCGCCACTTTCGAGCTGCCTTCCGACACGACGCGATCGCCCGCCTTCAGACCGCTCTGGACGACCCACATCTCGCCCACTTTGTCGCCCATCTGAACGGTACGAATACCGATCTTGTTATCCGGCCCCACTAGCGCGATTTGATATCGTCCCTGCAATTCCGAAACCGCGCGCTGCGGCACAACCAGCGCGTTCTGCTGAAGCGAGGTGAGGGCCGTGATGCGGCCAAATTGTCCGGGTCGGAGAATATTGCCCGGGTTAGGAAACGCTCCGACAATTCGAATGGTGCCGGTTTGGGTGTCGACACTCCGGTCCGCAAACAGTATATGGCCGGAGTGCGCATAGACGATGCCGTTCGCCAGAGTGAGTCGCAGCGGAACGGGATTTTTCAGGCGCAGAAGATCGCTGCCCGGCGCGCCGGTCTTGATTTTGTCGGCGAGACCCATATACTCCTGTTCGCTAATCGAAAAATAGACTTTGATAGGATCCGCCTGCGAGATGGTGGTGAGCACGCTGGTTGGGCTCACTAGATTGCCGATCTGCGTGGTGGCAATTCCGGCGATGCCATCGATGAGCGAATGAACTTTCGTGAATCCAAGATTCAACTCCGCCGTCGCGACACTCGCCTGAGCAGCCTCAATACCGGCCTGGCCCGATTTGATGAGCGCTTCATCCTGGCGCTCAGTCTGAACGTCGGTGTCCAACTGGCTCTGTGCGATGGCATGCGCTTGGGCGAGCGGAGTATCGCGTTTGACGTTGAGCTGCGCGAGACCGAGTTGCGCTTGCGCTTGCCCGAGCTGCCCGCGAGCTTGTGCAAGCTGTCCTTGAGCTTGTTCGAGAGCGGCCTGAAATGGCCGGGGATCGATCTCAAACAGCACGTCGCCCTTTCGCACATACGATCCTTCGCGATAGTTCTGGCGGACCAGATAACCGCTGACCTGCGGCTGAATATTCGCCGTAACATATCCCTCGAGCGAAGCCACCCAATTGCCATAGATGGGTACAGTTTCCTGCTGAACGGTGGAAACACCCACATCGGGCGGCGGCGGAGCGGCATGTTGCTCTGACTTATGCCCACAGGCTGCCAGCACAATGGCGGCACAGCCCAGAACAAACATGCTTGAAACAGATTTTTTGGGTCTTGATGTAATCGCGATCACTTTTTCCTAAGCCTTGTGGAGAATTCGGCAGCGCCGAGCCGGCATGTCAGATAACAGCGCAGGACAGTCTTGAACTCTTGGACAATAAGCCCGCGCCCGGCAGCATCGGAGCCTGCGTATAGCTCATTCATTCCTTTAATCAATTGCAGCGTCGTGGTCGCAACGCGCAGAGCTTTAGGCGATGAGAGGGACGGCTTCTGAAGCAGGAACATGCGCGCGAGGAGCTCCCGAAGTACGTTTCGAATAGAAAGATTGCGCGTGGTAGGAGGCGCATCGAGAAGAGCCAGAAAGGCCGGATGCTCGCCGACGAAGTCAATAGCTGTATCGATAAGGTGGGCCGCAAGTTCCTCAATGCTCAGAGATGCAGCCTGACGCTCCAGGGATTCCCATCTGGTTTGAAATTCCTTTCCATATTGAGCGCGGAGAGCTTGAGTGAGGGACTGTTTGTTTGGAAAAAATTGATAGAGCGAGCCGATGCAGGCGCCCGCGCGGCATGCGATCTCGCTCATTGTCGCCGCGTCATATCCAACTTCCCCGATGACGCAGGCAGCGGCCTCGAGCAGTGCGGCGACGCGCCGCTCACCGCGCTCTTGCTGGGGCGCTCGCCGGGGCGCAGAAGCCGGATATGAGCGCATGCTCACATTCTACATGCGATTGTACGGCGGTCGAGGCGTCTGGCCAGTCCTCCAGCGTGCCTGCCTGCAATATGGCTGGCGATTACTCTGTTCGAAGGGCCTTCATGGGATCGATAGAGGCGGCGCGAGTGGCGGGAATCATGGCGGCAAGAAACGCGCACGCGGTGAGCGAGCCCATGGCGACTAGAAGGGCGACGGGATCCCAATCGAGGATGCCGTAGAGCTGCGATGACATGAGGCGGCCGGCGCCGATCGCTAGAGGAATGCCGAGTAACAATCCAAATGCGACCTTGGTTAATGCGGTGCGGAGGACGAGTTGGATCACGTTTGCGCGGTGGGCGCCGAGAGCCATGCGAACACCGATCTCGCTGGTGCGCTGTGCAACGGTATAAGCCGTAACACCATAAAGTCCGACAGCCGCCAGGATCAACGCGACAATCCCGAACAAGCCTGCCAGATCGGCCACGGCGCGCTGCTGATCGAAGTTCATATCTACCTGTTCCTGCATGCTGCGAACTCTGATGATAGTCAGATTCGGATCTGCTTCGGCGAAGGTCTTTCGGAGCAGCGGCTCCAGAACGCCCGGATCCGTACGGGTCAATAGCAGAGCGCCGCCGATGAAGTGAGAGCGCAGTTCGAGTTTCTGCATCAGATCGTTGGTATACGGCACGTATTGCCCCAAGGGCACGAAAAACATTGGGCGAACCGGCTTATCGGGCTGAGTATATTTGGCGTCCCGAACTATGCCGACGACGCGAAACGTACCTGCATTAACCGGCAGATCGAGGCCGAAGCGCTTGTCTATGGGATCTTGTTTGGGAAAGAATCTGCGGGCGAAGGCTTGGTTCACTACCGCAATAGGAGCGGTTTTGCCGGCGTCGTCCTCCGTGAAAACTCTTCCGCGAACTAGGGGCTGACCGACGGTTTGGAAATAGCCTGGGCTGACGCGGTCCCAGGAAGAGTTCGAGTTCTCATTGAAACCGGCAGCCGTGTTGCCCGCAACGAAAATGGATTCACCCCAGTTATCAGTGAAAGGATTGTAAAGCGCGAGGCTTGCGCGTTCGACGCCCGGCATGCGATTGAGACGATCCTCCAGATCGCGGTACAGAGCGTCGAGGCGTTCCGGAGTGTATGTAGCAGGCGGCGAGTTCAAGGATACGATGACCCGGTTGGCCGTTTGGAATCCGAAATTCTGGTGCTCGAGATTATTCAGGCTGCGCGTAAGCATAGCAGCGCCGGAAACGAGGACGACGGACAAGGTCGCCTGGAGCACGAGCAGCGCTTTGCGAGAGAGGGAAGAGCTGTCGCGCGTGCTGCGATTGGCGCCGCGAAGGGCCTCGACCGGATCGCTCCTGGTCGCGAACCAAGCGGGAGCGGTGCCGAAGAGCACGCCCGTCAGAATAGATAACAAGAAGGCGAAACCTAGTACGGGAAGTGAAGGGTTGGTGCTGATGGGAAGAAAATGTGCGCCGTGGAAGGCGAGCGCCAAAATGAGACGCCCGGCACCTGCTGCTACGGCAAGACCGGCGATTCCCCCTCCGAGGGACAAGAGAACGCTCTCAACCAACGACTGCGAAACGATGCGCGAACGCGAGGCGCCCATAGCAAGCCGAAGAGAAGTCTGGCTGCGGCGGGCCATGCCGCGGGCGAGCAGGAGATTGGCAACATTCGCGCAGGCAATCAGCAGGACAAGAGTGCAGACGCAAAGCAGAATGTTGAGACTGCGGCCGTAATCCTCCTTCATAGTCTCTACGCCGCCGCCGGCGGGGACGACGTCGATATTCTGCTTTGGAAGCAACCGGACGATTTGGGGCATCCAAGCCGCGGGATAGCCACTGTCATTCTTCAGCCATTGACGCAGAAGACCGGTGAGCCTCGGAGACATGCCTGCGACAGTTGCGCCCGGCCGGAGCCTGCCGATTACGCGGAGCCACGCTGAAATCGACTGCCGTAAGAGCGAGTTCTCGCCTTTGATCAAAGGCTCTTGTTGCAAGGGCAACCAGATTTCAGGTGGATCGCTACGCAATGTTTCGCCGAAAAAGCCAGGCGGAGCAATGCCGACGAGCGTGAACGGATGGCCCTCGATGACGTAAGTGGAACCGATGACCGAGGGCTCGCCACCGTAAGTGCCTTGCCAGGCGCGGTAGCTCAGTACCGCGACAGGAGTTGCGGCCGCGCGATCATCGGAGTCTTCAAAGAGACGGCCGGCGAAGGGTCGAATGCCGAGAGTGGAGAAATAGTTTCCGGTGACGAGTTCGCCGCGTAGAGGCTTGGCGATGCGCTCAGTGGCTGATCGGCGCACGCTGTAGCGCCAACCGCCGGCCTGAAACGCAGCGACCTGCTCGAACTCGGGGGTCGCCGCCTTGAGCCGTTCGTACAACGGGAACGAGAACATGCCCCAGCGATCCTGCGGTCCGCCTTCTACGCAACAATCATTGCCATCGCCAATGCGGTAAAGCGTCGATGGATCGCCGACCGGCAGGGAGCGCAGCATTACGGAATCGATAAGAGAGAAGATCGCGGTGGTGCCGCCGATACCGAGTGCGAGCGTCAGCATGGCGGTGAGTGTGAACACCAGAGAAAGGCGAAACTGCCGGAGGGCGTAGCGGATGTCAGCGAATATGTTCTGCACGGGGAGCCTTCATTTAACTACGAAGACGTGTTCGCTGGAGTTCCGCGATGTTGCAATCAGGGAATCGGCATCGATCACTGGTACCGCGGCTGATAGGGCGAGTACTGGCGAACCAAGCGCCAGTGGCAGGAAAGACAGATGTAAGCGGTCCGGCGCTTTACATCGTACTAATCTTGATGTAGCGCTTAATATCCGGCAGGTTAACAATCACGCCAGCTATGGCAGCTGCAAAAAGTACGTATTTGAGAACGTTCGAAAATTTCATGCTCACCTCCTGATTAAGCTAGCGTTCATAAGGTTACCTCTTTTCGGTCCGCATGCACAACGTAATGCGAACATTTGCCACTGATAGAGAAATGCTCGATGAAGAGCGCAACCTTATATCCGCAATTCTCGATACGGTGGGCGCGCTCGTCGCAGTGCTTGATTCCTCCGGGCGGATTGTGCGATTCAATCGCGCTTGCGAACAAACAACTGGACACTCTCTCGAGGAAGTCGAGGGCAAATATTTTTGGAATCTCTTTCCGGAGGAAGAGCGCGCCGCCTTTAAAACAATACTCGACGGAGGGAAGGGGAAAGATTCCCGAGAAGAATACGAAGGCGGCTATGTGTCTAGAGACGGGTCGCGGCGCGTGATCGCGTGGTCAACGACGGTTCTCGCGGGCATCGACGGCGTAGTCCGATACGTGATTGCGACCGGAATCGACAGGACGGAACGGAAGCGGCTTGAGAACACGATTCTCGAAATCAGCGAGCGTGAACAGCGCCGGATCGCCCAGGACTTGCACGATGGTTTGGGCCAGCATTTGACAGGTATTGCGTTCTTGGCGAAAGTGCAGGAGCAGAAACTGGCAGAGAAATCGCTGCCGGAGGCTGCCGACGCATCTAAGATTGTGCGTTTGGTGAACCAGGCGATTCACAAGGCGCGGGAGTTGGCTCGCGGTCTTCAGCCTGTGCTATCGCAGCCGCATGGCTTGATGTCCGCACTACAGCACTGGGCGGGCGAGGTGGAAGATGTGTTCCAGATCAGGTGCCGGTTCGAGTGTGAGGACCCCGTCCTGGTTCCGGATGAGAGCATTGCCAATCACCTTTATCACATCGCGCAAGAGGCGATTCACAACGCTGTTAAACATGGAAACGCAAAGAATGTTTTCATAGGGCTGACGGCGGGAGATGACGAAGGAGCGCTCACTATCCGCGATGATGGCTGCGGGATACCGGTCGTGCTGTCCAGCCAAACCGGGATGGGGCTTCGCATTATGAATTACCGGACGGACATGATCGGTGGAACATTTCAGATCAGCCGTGCCGGCGATACTGGAACGCTGGTCACCTGTATCTTTCCCATGAACAAAGCGGGATACCTGGGATGAAGCGACGGGTCCTTATTGTTGACGACCATCCGATCGTGCGAGAGGGACTCGCACAGATGATCAACCGCGAGGCCGATCTAATGGTCTGCGGGGACGCGGAAGACATGCACCGGGCTCTGCAGCTAATTGGTGTGCTGAAGCCCGACATCCTGATTGTCGACCTCTCGTTGAAGGGCCCGGATGGTCTAGATCTATTGAAAAATATCCGGGCGAAAGACCCCAGTCTTCCGATGTTGATTTTGTCTATGCACGACGAATCCATTTACGCCGAGCGAGCCCTGCGCGCCGGCGCCAATGGCTACATCATGAAGCAGGAGGCGACGGAAAAAGTTCTAGTTGCGCTGCGACAGATTCTAAATCACGAGATCTATGTCAGTCCTGCGATTGCCAACAAGATGTTGCAGCAGTTCGTGGGCGGCACGGTTCACGCTAAGCATTCCTCCGTCGATGATCTTTCGGATCGCGAACTCGAGGTACTGCGCCTAATGGGGGACGGCCACACGACGCGTCAGATCGCTGAAGAACTGCATCTCAGCGTAAAGACTGTCGAGTCCTACCAGGCCCATCTCAAGGAGAAGCTGACGTTGAAGAACTCGCGGGAGCTAGTGCAGTACGCGGTGGAGTGGGCGATCGGAGCGAAAACGAGTTAGTACACGAATTATTTCTAGCGGGGATTTCCCGATAGCGGAATCGGGACGCTCCCGCTTCGCAGAATCCTGCTGAATTTGTCTCTATGGATAGTAGCGGAAATATGAACCGCGCTCTTCAAAAAGGAGACCGTTAGCATGGCAGGACAGATTCCTTACGGCCGTTCAACCCAAAGACCCTCGCCGGTGCCTGAGATCCACATTGTGTGGATGACGACTGGTCTCGGCTGCGATGGCGATTCCGTTTCCATCACCGCTGCAATGCAGCCGAGCATCGAGGACGTCGTGTTAGGGGCCATTCCGGGACTTCCCAAGGTACACGTACACAATCCCGTGATCGCCTATGAGGTAGGGGATGATTTTTTGAAGTACTGGTATTTGGCATGGGAAGGCAAGCTGGATCCATTCGTTTTAGTTCTGGAAGGCTCGGTTCCTAACGAGAGCATTAAGAGCGAAGGATACTGGGCGGCTCTGGGAACCGATCCGGCGACAGGACAGCCGATCACGACGAACACTTGGATCGATCGCTTGGCGCCGAAGGCATTAGCTGTAGTTGGGGCCGGCACTTGCGCGACCAACGGCGGAATTCATGCGATGGCCGGGAATGCGACCGGCGCGATGGGTTTGCAGGATTACCTGGGCCATAGCTGGAAATCGAAAGCCGGACTGCCGATTGTGAATGTTCCCGGCTGCCCAGTGCAGCCTGACAACTTCATGGAGACGTTACTGTACCTGCTTTACCAGGTGGCGGGTCTCGCGCCGATGATCCCTTTGGACGATCAGAACCGGCCGAAGTGGCTGTTTGGCGCGACGGTACACGATGGCTGCGATCGCGGGAGCCACTACGAGCAAGCTGAGTTCGCGGAAGAATACGGCTCGCCTTTATGCCTGGTCAAGCTGGGCTGCTGGGGACCAGTAGTGAATTGCAACGTTCCCAAGCGAGGTTGGATGGCGGGCATTGGCGGATGTCCCAACGTGGGTGGTATCTGCATCGGATGCACCATGCCGGGCTTTCCGGATAAATTCATGCCCTTTATGGATGAGCCGCCCGGTGCCAGGATTTCGTCGGGTGTTATCGGGGTTTACGGGCGCGCCATTCGAGCGCTGCGCTCTATTACGAACGATACCGTAAACAAAGAACCGAAATGGCGACATCGCGGCAAGCAACTAACCACCGGTTATCACCCGAGAGCTTACTGAGCGTTATTTAAGTAAAGGAGCAAATAAATGAGCACCCTGACCGCACCGGCATCTGAGGCTGAACGCAAATCACGCAATCTCGTAGAGATGAATTGGGACCCGATTACCCGGATCGTCGGCAGCCTGGGGATCTTCACGAAGATCGACTTCGATAACCGCGAAGTTGCCGAGTGCCACAGCACGTCGTCCATTTTCCGCGGATACAGCGTCTTCATGAAGGGCAAAGATCCGCGTGACGCGCACTTCATTACAAGCCGTATTTGCGGTATTTGCGGCGATAATCACGCGACGTGCGCGAACTACGCGCAGAACATGGCGTTCGAGGTTCGCCCGCCGGACCTCGGAGAGTGGATTGTCAATCTCGGAGAAGCCGCCGAGTACATGTTCGATCACAACATCTTTCAAGACAATCTGGTCGGCGTCGATTTTTGCGAGCAGATGGTGAAGGAAACCAATCCTAGCGTTCTGGCGAAAGCGGAAGCAACGCCAGCCGAGCACTCCGGCCTTCACGGTTTCAGAACTATCGCGGATATCATGCGCGCGCTGAATCCGTTCACGGGATCTTTTTATCGCGAAGCTCTGCAGATGAGCCGCCTGACGCGCGAAATGTTCTGTCTCATGGAGGGGCGGCACGTGCATCCCTCCACGTTGTATCCGGGTGGCGTGGGTACGGTTCCGACGGTCCAGCTCTTTACGGATTACCTCGTTCGGCTGATGAAGTACGTCGAGTTCATGAAGAAGGTCGTCCCGCTGCACGACGATCTGTTCAATTTCTTCTACGAAGCTCTCCCCGGTTACGAGCGTGTGGGACAGCGGCGGATATTGTTGGGCTGCTGGGGCTCGTGGAACGATCCGAAAGTTTGCGACTACAAGTACAAGAACATGTCCGAATGGGGGCGCGCCATGTATGTGACGCCCGGTGTTGTCGTGGACGGCAAACTGGTGACGAATGATCTTGTGGATATCAATCTCAACCTCCGAATCCTGCTAGGCAGTTCTTATTACGACGATTGGCAGAATGGCGAGACATTTGTAAAGAACGATCCGTTGGGAAATCCGGTGGATCAGCGGCATCCGTGGAATCAGACCACGATGCCACGTCCGCAAAAGCGCGATTTCAAAGGAAACTACACCTGGGTGATGTCGCCGCGCTGGTACGACAAACGGACGGGCGACTATCTGGCGCTCGACACAGGTGGAGGACCTTTGGCGCGGTTCTGGTCCACGGCGCTTTCTGGACTGGTGGACATCGGCTATGTCAAAGCCACGGGAAAGAGCGTCAAGATTTATCTTCCGAAGACCGCCACACTGCCCGAAGTAGAGTTTGAATGGAAGATCCCGCAGTGGAGCAACACCATCGAGCGCGATCGCGCCCGAACCTATTTCCAAGCGTATGCGGCGGCCGCTGCGCTTCATTTTGCGGAAAAGGCGATGAAGGATTTGCACGAGGGCAGAACGAAAACGTGGAGCGATTTCAAAGTGCCGGAAGAAGCCATTGGATGCGGCTTCCACGAAGCGGTGCGCGGCGTGTTGTCCCATCACGTGGTTATTCGGGACGGGAAGATCGCGAACTATCACCCTTATCCGCCAACGCCGTGGAACGCGAGTCCGCGGGACATGTACGGAACGCCGGGACCGTATGAAGATGCCGTGCAAAATACGCCGCTGTTCGAGGAGAACGGCCCGGCGAATTTCAAGGGTATCGACATCATGCGCACGGTTCGGAGCTTCGATCCGTGTCTGCCTTGTGGCGTACACATGTATCTGGGCGAAGGCAAAACGCTAGAGACGGTGCATTCGCCGATGTTCGGTCTTCTGTAGCGGATTCGAATGAAAGATAGCGAGGGATTCCGCGAAGAGGTTGGGCGGATTGCCGGGTTGGTTCACGAGATAGAATCCGTTGCGGACCCGGCATTGCGCGCGACGGCAAAAGAGCTGGTGCAATGCGTGATGGATCTGCACAGCGTGGGGATCGAACGCATTTTAGAGATCGTATCGAAGGCGGGCGAGGCGGGCGAAGCGATCGTCAAAGCTCTAGGAAGGGACGATCTGGTAAGCAGCCTTCTAGTCCTATATAATCTTCACCCCGATGACTTTGATACTCGCGTGAATCGCGGGGTGGAGAAGGCGCGGCAATTGCTCGCCCGGCGGGGAGCGACGGTGGATGTACTCGCGATAAGCGATGGTGTGGTTCGTTTGGAGTTCAAAACCGTAGGGCACAGTTGTGGTTCGACCGCAAATGAGCTCCAGGCGATCATTCGAGAAAGCTTAGCTGAGACAGCGCCGGACGCCGCGGATATCGTGATCGAGTCGCCCGCGGAACAGGCCGCATCGGGATTTGTGCCGCTGGCGAAATTGCAAATCCCGAATGGATCCCGCGCGTCTGCCGCCCTCAGGCAGCCATGAGTTCCGTTATGCCTGAGACGCAGTACCACTCGTTCACGGCTGTGCGGAACCTGATTCGTGCGCGAGACCCTCGTGAGCGTTGCGAGTTGTGCGGCGCCGGTTTATCGTCAGACCACCAGCATCTGATCGATCCAGCGCCACGCAAGCTTGTCTGCGCATGCGATGCGTGCGCACTTTTGTTCCTTTCCGGGCCGGAGACTAAATTGAAGCGCGTGCCGCGGCGTGTTCGCGTCTTGAAAGAGTTTCGGATAACAGATGCGGAATGGGACAGTCTATTAATCCCGATCGGGATGGCTTTCTTTTTTGAAAGCAGCGTGGAACACCGAGTGCTGGCGTTGTATCCTAGCCCAGCCGGTGCGACCGAATCGCTGCTGTCGCTCGATGCCTGGAACGACATCGCTCAGAACAATCCCGAAATAGCCGAGATGCAGCCGGATGTGGAAGCGCTCTTAGTAAACCGTCTCGATCCGACAAGCGGGAAGTACTTTCTGGCGCCGGTAGATAAGTGTTATGAGCTGGTCGGCCTGATTCGAACGCATTGGCGCGGCCTCTCTGGTGGAACAGAAGTATGGAAAGAGATCCAGTGTTTTTTCGACGAATTGAGCGAACGGGCGGCTCCGAGAGGTTCGAATGCCTGACCTCAGTTTCCGGGTGGAAGGCGCCGAAGCTGTTCCGTTTGCTGCGCAGCCCATGCTGGCTTTGAAGCTGCACGTCAGTAATGCGAGCGCAGAAGAGGCGATTCACACCATTACGCTTCGGGCGCAGATTCAAATCGACGCACCGCGGCGGCAGTATGACCCAACAGAAAAGGAGCGGTTGCTCGATCTCTTCGGGCAGCCGGAACGTTGGAGCAAGACGCTTCGACCCATGCTGTGGACTCACGCGAGCACCGTCATTCCTTCGTTTACGGGCAGTACGGTGGTCGATCTTCAGGTGCCATGCACGTTCGATTTCAACGTGGCTGCTACGAAATATTTTCACGCGGTTTCCGATGGCGAAATTCCGCTGAATCTGCTGTTCAGCGGGACCGTGTTTTACGTCGGCGCTGAAGGAAGTTTGCAAGTTGCTCCGATCTCCTGGGACAAGGAGGCGCGCTTCCGGTTGCCTGCTCGTATTTGGCGGGACATGATGGACCTCTATTATCCGAACAGCGCCTGGCTGTGCCTTCGCCGCGATATTTTTGAGCGCCTGTATCAATACAAAATGCAGCGGGCGATCCCCACGTGGGAAGGAGCGGTTGAGAATCTGTTAGCAGCGGAAGAGGAGCCGGTGCAACGATGAACGCGGAGCGAATAGAAGAAATCGCTGACGCCGTGCTGTATGAAGGCTACATACTCTATCCCTACCGCGCTTCCGCCGTAAAGAACCGGCAGCGCTGGAATTTCGGAGTACTGTATCCGCAAGCTTTCGCCGAAACGCAGCGGGGCGCGGATCGATGGAACATGCAAACGGAATGCCTGGCGCAGACGACCGAGACCGATGCGAGGCTAAGCGTCAGAGTTCGCTTTCTGCATCTGATCGAGCGCCGCGTGGAATCTCAGACCTCGCAAACCTGGCAGGAAGCTGTTGAGCGCGAGGTCGAGATTTCGTTCAACGTCGCGGAAATAGCGGCAGCGCCGATACGACGGAGTTTTGCCTTCCCGGCGGGTACCATGTTGCAGAAGTCAGTCGAGGGTGCAATCGATATCGAGGGTGAGGATCTCGGAAACGGATTACTCAAGATCCGGATTCGCGTGTTCAATACCGGCTCGCTGGAGGAGACGGGCGCGGGCCGCGAGGACGCTCTGATGCGATCGCTGGTTTCGGCACATACGATTGTCCGGCTGAGCGGCGGCGAATTCATTTCACTGCTCGATCCTCCAAACGAGCTGCGCGCGATTGCCTCCGGGTGCCAGAATTTGGGAACTTGGCCGGTGCTGGTGGGCGAAGAGGGAACGCGGGACGCAATGCTCTCATCGCCGATTATTCTTTACGATTATCCGCAGATCGCGCCAGAGAGCGCCGGAGCGTTATTCGATGGAACGGAGATCGACGAAATTCTCACTTTGCGGATCATGACGCTGACGGACCAGGAAAAGCTCGAAGTAGGTCAAGGGGATGAGCGCGCGAGGCAGATTCTTCAAAGAACCGAATGCATGCCGCCAGAGCAGTTGATGAAGATGCACGGCGCGATGCGAGGGCTTCGTCGAGCCGATCAGGAGACGCCGTGAACGAGTGGGAATGGCAGCTTCTCGAAGAGAAGACACCGGCGGAATCTGTCAAGATCGGCGACACCGCAGTGAAAAAAGGCGACCGCGTCCTTCTGCGCCCAGGGAAAGGCGGCGATATATTCGATCTGGCGCTGGCGGGACAGGTTGCAATCGTTGAATCGATTGAGCAGGATTACGAGGGGAAGTTGCATCTCGCGGTCGTGCTTGAAGAAGACCCGGGGATTGATTTGGGCGTTCTTCGGCAGCCTGGGCATCGTTTTTTCTTCACGCCGGAGGAAGTGGAGTCCTGGGCGCCCGCAACCGGCGAAGGCCGCCCGGTTGTCGAACAGCCGAGAATTCTTGTCGCGGGAATTGGAAACATTTTCCTCGGTGACGATGCATTCGGGGTCGAAGTTGTGCGTCAGCTCGCGCTTCGAAGTTTTCCGGCGAGCGTGCGCATCCGTGACTTCGGCATTCGCGGTTACGATCTTGCTTACGCCTTGCTGGATGGATACGAACTCATCATCTTGGTAGACGCATGTCCTCGCGGCGAGGCGCCCGGCACAGTGTATGTGATTGAGCCTGATCTCGACAAAGCAGGTGAGGCGGAAGCGCCGGCGACCCTGGATGGCCACACGATGAACCCCGTCAACGTGCTTCGTCTGGCAAAAGCGATGGGACCGATTTCGAAGCGGATTTTATTGGTTGCATGTGAGCCAGCCACGCTCGGCGGCGAAGACGGCCAAATGGGATTGAGTGAGCCTGTCTCGATGGCGGTTGGCGACGCGGTGAGAATTATCGAAGAGCTTGTCTCAAAGAATTCAAACGGTGAGAGCCATTAAGTGAACTGTCCATGGAACTTGACTGCTATGCAATCGATTCGGATAGCAGCAGATTTACCGTGCGAGCTTTCGCAAGCGGAATGCTTTCGGCACTTGGTCATAGTCCGACGCTCGCGATACGGGACTTTGCGGGTGAGGCGCAATTCGTGCCCGGAACATTCGAATGCGCGTCAGTTGCGATCAAGATCAAGGCTGACTCATTCACCGTGCTGGACAAGATCAGTGATAAAGACCGGAGCGAGATCGAGTACACGATGAATCGCGACGTTTTGGAAGTGGAGAAATACCCGGAAATCGTATTTGCGAGCTCGAAAATATCCGCGAGCAAGGCGGGAGATGGACAATATTGGATCAACCTTGTAGGCGAACTGTCGTTGCACGGTGTAATCGCGAGCCAGGCGGCTGCGGCGCAAGTGGCAGTGATGGGCGATACTCTACGCGTACACGGGGAATTCACGCTGCTGCAAACTACGTACAAAATTAAGCTCGTGTCGATTGCCGGCGGAACGCTCAAATTGAAAGACGAGCTGAAGTGTTCGTTCGATATCGTGGCCCGCAAACGAGCACCGGATTCAAAAAGGACAGGGCATATGTTAGCTCTAGAGGGTTCATAAATGTGTTTGGCAATACCAGCCAAGATCGTCGAACTTTTTCCCGATGAACGGAGTCGGGCGTTAGTGGAAGTTGTCGGCGTCCGGCGCCATATAGATACCGGACTGCTTCAAGATGAGGCTCTCAAAACGGGAGACTGGGTCCTAATCCATGTGGGTTTTGCCATGAGCAAGATTAGCGAAGAACAGGCTCTAGACCAGTTACAAACTCTCGCCGCGCTTGGTGAGAGCGAGGCAGCTTTGGAAGAGGTGAAGGGCTACGGTCTGACCGAAGCGGGAGTTAAGGCTGGCCCTTGAAGAATATGAAATTCGTAGATGAATTTCGGGAACCCGGCGTAATATCTAAGGCCGCCGAGGAAATCCGCCGGCTCGCGGAGCCAGGACGCCATTACCGATTCATGGAAGTGTGCGGCGGCCACACTCATGCTATTTACCGCTTCGGTCTAAAGGACCTTCTTCCTTCCAATATCGAACTTGTACACGGCCCCGGCTGCCCGGTATGCGTGCTTCCCATGGGCCGGATCGATGATGGTTTATCCATTGCCAAGGATGCCGGCGTGATCTTCACCGCGTTTGGGGATATGATGCGCGTGCCGGGCAGGGATGGGAGCCCGCTGGAGCACAAGGCGCGCGGCATGGATGTGCGTATCGTCTATTCGCCATCGGACGCGCTGAAAATCGCGCAGAAAAATCCCGAAAGGCATGTGGTGTTCTTCGCAATCGGCTTCGAGACTACGGCGCCTTCGACGGCTCTGACTCTCATGCGCGCCAAGGCGAATGGCATTCACAATTTTTCCGTATTTTGCAATCACGTCACAATCATTCCGGCGATTCGCGCCATTCTCGATTCGCCCGACATGCGGATTGACGCCTTCATCGGGCCGGGACACGTGTCGACTGTGATCGGCTGCCGGCCTTACGAATGGATCGCGAAGAACGAAGGAAAACCGATCGTGGTGTCGGGCTTCGAGCCGGTGGATGTGCTGCAGTCGATCGTGATGCTGCTGCAACAGCTCAGGGCAGGCGAAGCAAAGGTCGAAAATCAATATAAGCGCGTGGTGCCTTGGGAAGGAAATCGCGCGGCACTGAAAGCCATGGCCGAAGTATTCGAGCTCCGTCATTATTTTGAATGGCGGGGTATGGGCTTCATTTCTCAATCAGCTTTGCGGATTCGCGATACCTACGCCGAATGGGATGCCGAGCGCCGCTTCGAAGTGCCGGGCGTGCGCGTAACCGATCCCAAAGCGGCGCAGTGTGGCGAAGTATTGAAAGGCGTGCTTAAGCCGGTGCAGTGCAAACTGTTCGGAAAAGAATGTACGCCCGAGCGTCCAGTCGGCGCTCTGATGGTCTCGTCCGAAGGTTCATGCGCGGCTTACTACAATTACCGGCATCGTAGGAGTGAGGGTTTGACCAAGCTGAGCGTTGCCGTTTGAGTAGGAACGCACATGAGCGCCGTGCTCTCCAAACTCCGTTTTCGCGACTCCCAAATTGAGATGGCACATGGAGCTGGAGGCAAGGCGAGCCGCAGATTGGTCGAAGGATTGTTTGCGCCGCTTCTGTTTGGCGCCGCACCGGGGCCCTTAGGGGACGCGGCGCATCTGAATATCAACGGAACTCGCATTGCCATTACGACCGACAGCTTTGTGGTCAAGCCGCTGAGGTTTCCAGGCGGATCGATTGGTGAGCTGGCGGTAAATGGCACGGTGAACGATCTTGCCGTGTCGGGCGCTACAGCGGAAGTTTTAGTGGTGACGTACGTGCTGGAGGCGGGCCTTCGGAGCGATGTGCTAGAAGCAGAGGTTCGCGCGATGGCAAAAGCGGCGGAGACTGCTGGGGTGACCATCGTCGGCGGAGATACAAAAGTGGTCGAGCATGGGAAGGCTGATGGAATGTATCTGACGACTGCCGGGATCGGGCGGCTCATTCCCGGATTAATCATTTCGCCCGCTTCCGTGCGCCCTGGCGACAAAGTTCTGATTAGTGGGCCGATTGGTGATCACGGGATTACGATCTTGCTGGCGCGCGGAGAACTCGATCTGGAAGGCGAGTTATATTCGGATACGCGCTCCGTGCTTCCGCTGGTTCAAGCGCTGGCGAGCGCGGCGGGACCGGGCCTTCGTTGGATGCGCGATCCAACGCGCGGAGGAGTTGCAACTTCGCTGAACGAACTCGCCCGGGATTGCGATCTGAGCGTATTGTTGCTGGAAGAACAAGTGCCGATGCGGGACACAGTTCGTGGCGCGTGCGAGCTGCTTGGGCTCGATCCTCTTCACATTGCGAATGAGGGTCAGTTCCTGGCGGTCATCGGCCCCGAATACGCGGACGCCGGATTAGAAGCGCTGCGACGCTGTCCGGGTGGCGAACTAGCTACTGTCATAGGTGAGATACGCAAGGAGCCATCCGCTACTGTTCTTGGAACAACTGCTTACGGAGGAACGCGGGTTATCGATATGCTCGTCGGCGATCCGTTGCCGCGCATCTGTTGATATGGTGACCACCAGCTCCACACTCGCGCGCCGGGTGGAAAAAGCTCTCCTGGAACGTAACGAGATTTTTGGCAAGTTCTTTTCCGAGCAGGCCGAGCCTCTGGCCGTGGCGTGCCGCGAAATGTCGGAGCGGTTTCTGGAGGGGGGCCGATTGCTGGCGTTCGGACAAGGGCCCTATGCCACCGACGCTCAACACGTATCGGTTGAATTCGTTCATCCAGTGATCGTGGGGAAACGCGCGTTGCCGGCCCTTGATTTATCGATTCTCTTCGGTCCATGGCTGGAAGCGATTGTACAGGCCGAAGACATCGTCATGGGTTTCGGGCCTCCCGGTGGCGATTCTGAGGTCGAGGCATCTCTTGCCGAGGCGGAGACGCGCGGCGCGATGACGTTTGCGTTGCCTGGCGCACGAGGCTCCTACGCATTCAGTGCTGTCACTTCGGATCATTTCATGCACCAGGAGATGATCGAGATCCTATATCACACATTGTGGGAAACAGTTCACGTGTTCTTCGAGCGGCGCGAATTGGGCCACGATGTGGGGGAAGCCGGTTTTCTGTACCCGTTCCTGGGGCAAGAAAAACAGCAGACCACGGGGGTCATCGACGAAGTAGCGGCATCGATCAAGATGAAGGTCGAAGAGGACGCGAAGCTCCGCACGCAAGTAGCTCGCGAAGAATCCGAACAGATCGCAAATGCGGCATTAGCAATTCGCGACCGCCTTCAGCGGGGTGGCAAGCTTATCCTCTTCGGTAACGGAGGTTCGGCCACGGATGCTAATGACTGGGCGCTGGATTCGATTGCGCCGCCCGCCGGTTACACGCGCATTCCAGCCGTGTCCTTGTCGCTCGAGCCTGCCAACATTACAGCTCTCGCCAACGACGTCGGAACAGAGGTTATTTTTCTTCGGCAGCTCATCGCGCAAGCGCGGCCGAACGATGTGGCAATCGGGATCTCGACCAGCGGCGGATCGCGAAATATCATCATGGCGCTCGAAGAGGCTCGCAAACGAAATTTGCTGACGATGGCTCTGTTGGGCTATGACGGCGGCGAGATCGTGCGGCGAGGTCTGGCCGATCACGCGCTGATTGTGCGATCGGATTACATTCCGCGCATTCAGGAAGTGCAAGCGTCTATTTACCACGTGCTCCGCGGGCTTTTGGAAACGGCTGCTCATGAAGACTGAACTCTACGGAACCGCGAGCTGCCCGTACACGCAGGAGATGCGGGAATGGCTGGAATGGAAAAAGCGCGAGTTCGTCGAGTACGACGTGGAAGTCGATGCTGAAGCTTTAAAGCGCATGCAGGCAGCCACCGCTGGTCAGCGCACCGTGCCGGTCCTGCTGGAAGACGGCAAAGTGGCTCAAATAGGTTGGCAGGGCCGCGGATGCGTGGTAGCAAGAGGATCGAGTGAATGACTGTCGCGCGGTCCATTCAGGTGCGCGGGGTTGTGCAAGGCGTCGGGTTCCGGCCATTTGTGTTCCGTCTGGCACGCGCGAAATCGCTGGGTGGTTGGGTGCTGAACGAAGAAGGCGGGGTCTCGATTCATATTGAAGGGGCTGAGCCGGTGCTCGATGCATTTCTTTGTGACCTGGGCGCTCAAACGCCTCCCGCCGCGCAAATCACCGCGATTCAAGTTCGCCCGTCTCGAGCGATCGGCCTGACAGAATTTACAATTCGCAAGAGCCGTCACGAGGGACGTCCATCGGTTCGCATCTCTCCTGATCTGCCCGTCTGTGACGCCTGCCTTTCCGAGCTTTTCGATCCCGCGGATACGCGCCACCTCTATCCGTATATCAACTGCACCAACTGCGGTCCCAGATATACAGTCGTCGAGCGCCTTCCCTACGATCGATCCAATACCACCATGAAGACGTGGCCGCTGGATTCCTTCTGTGCCGCTCAATATCGCGATCCGCTCGATCGCCGCTTTCACGCTCAGCCGCTTGCCTGCTCAGCGTGCGGGCCGCATTATTCTCTCGAAACGGCGGAACATACGGTTTCTGGAGACGTGGCGAGTGTTGAACACGCAGCTCGTTTACTCAACGACGGCTATGTTGTCGCGGTAAAGGGGATCGGTGGCTACCATTTGTCGTGCGATGCGCAAAACTCGCGCGCCGTTTGCGCGATGCGGGAACGAAAGTATCGAAAAGAGAAGCCTTTTGCGGTGATGGCGCACAATATCGAAGTCGCTCGGGCGTATGCGGATCTTTCGCCAGAGGCCGAGGCGCTGTTAAAATCGCGTGCGCGCCCGATTGTCCTGGCGCCGGCGAAAGTGCAGCTGCCGGAAGTCGCTCCCGATAACGATGAACTCGGGATCATGCTTGCCTACGCGCCGTTACATCACTTACTGTTCGCGGCAGGCGCTCCGGAACTACTCGTCATGACCAGCGCAAACCGATCGAGCGAGCCGATTGCGTATCGCGACGATGATGCTCGCCAGCGCCTGTTCGGAATAGCGGACGCATTTCTAATTGGCGAGCGCCCCATCGCACGCCGCGTGGACGATTCGGTGGCTCGCGCTGGAACATTCGGTCCTGTGATCCTACGCCGTTCCCGCGGGTATGCGCCTGGAGCAGTCACAACCTTGCCCACCGATCGAGCAATTTTGGCGATGGGCTCGGACCTGAAGAACACGGTCACGCTGGTGGTCGATGGCCAGGCATTCGTGAGTCAGCATATCGGCGACCTGGATCATTACGAGTCCTTGAAATCGTTTCACGAGACGATTCGAGACCTCGTATCAATGTATGAAGTGGATTGGGATGATCTGTCGATCGTGCATGACAGCCATCCGCAATATGCGTCGACAGCACACGCTCTGGAGCTTTCAGCCGCGCAAAAATACGCTGTGCAGCATCACCGTGCTCACATTGCATCCGTTGTTGCGGAGAAGCAAGCGTGGAGTAAGCGTGTTCTTGGCGTTAGTTTCGATGGAACCGGCTATGGAGACGACGGAACCATTTGGGGCGGCGAGTTCTTCATCGGTAGCCTAAGCGACGGCTGGCAACGTCTGTCACATTTGCGCAAAGCAACTCTACCGGGTGGAGATGCCGCGGCACGTTATCCCGTACAATGTGCAGCGGGCTTCCTGGCCGAAATTGCCGGTCTACCGGATCTCACAGCTGCGCCTTTTCACTTCCCCGCACGCTATCGAGATTCGCTGCGGCTGCTCGAAAAACGAGTCCGAACATTCGACACGACTTCCATGGGCCGTTTGTTTGAAGCGGCTGCCGCTTTACTGGGGTTCGTTCGCGAGGTGACGTTTGAGGGACAGGCGGCGATGTGGCTGGAGCAAATCGCGCGCAAGGCGCTCGCGCGCGAAGCGTATCCGTTTCCTATGGTTGACGGGACACTGGACTTCAGACCGCTGCTCGAAGCCGTCATGAGTGACCGCCGATGCGGCCGCGAGGCCAACGAAATTGCGCGCTCGTTTCAAAGGGGGGTCGCACAAGGGCTTTGCGATACGGCTCGAACGCTTTGCAAAGAACATGTGATCGATACGGTCGTGCTCTCGGGCGGCGTCTTCCAAAACGAACTGCTTCTGAAAGACGTAAAGTCTTTGCTTGCAGAGGACGCAATTACAATATGGATCAATTCTGCCGTTCCGCCGAACGATGGCGGCATTAGTCTAGGACAAGCGGCGATGGGCGCCTTTATCGCAGGAGAGTCGCATGCATGAGCTCTCCATCGCTCTGAGTATTCTCGATATCGCGGGGGAAGAGGCGGAGCGTCGCGGTAATGTCCAGGTAGAAGCGATCCACCTCAAGCTTGGTCAGTTGTCCGGCGTTGTTAAGGAAGCGCTGTTGTCGGCGTACCAGCTTGCCTGCGAACAAAGCGCGTTCGAAGATTGCCGACTGATCATCGAGGATGTTCCCGTCGTCATTTATTGTTCTAAGTGCAAAGCGGAACGTCCGGTCAGGTCCGTTCAATGGTTCTGCTGCTCCGAGTGCGACACGCCGGCATTGGAAGTGATAAGCGGCCGGGAGTTGCAAATCTCTGCTTTGGAATTGACCGAATGACAGCCTCACCTCGCATCGTTGAAGTCAGACAGAACGTATTGAAGCACAACGACCAGGTTGCGCGCGCGCTACGCGAGCGCTTTCACGATGCCGGTGTGTTTGTGGTCAGCTTGGTTTCGAGTCCGGGCTCGGGGAAGACTGCATTTCTGGAAAAGACACTTACGCTGCTGAAGCAACAATACCGCCCTGCCGCGCTTGTCGGTGATCTCGCGACGAATAATGATGCTGCGCGATTGGCGCGCAGCCAAGTCCCCGTAAAACAAATTACGACCGGCACGGTCTGCCATTTGGAAGCCACGATGGTTGAATCCGCCCTTGAAGAATGGAATCTCGCTGACTTGGATTTTCTGTTCATAGAGAATGTCGGCAATCTTGTCTGCCCGTCATCCTACGACTTAGGCGAGAACCTCCGCCTCGTCCTGCTTTCCGTAACAGAAGGAGAGGACAAACCGCTGAAATATCCCACGATCTTCAACAGCGCCGATGTTGCGGTAATCACGAAAATCGATCTGGCGCAAGCGGTTGAATTTGATTCAGCGGCCACAAATAACAACATCCGCGCCGTGCGTCCCGGTATGCCCGTGATTCAAGTGTCGGCGAAAACGGGTCAAGGTATGGAAGATTGGCTGGACTTTTTGAAACCACGAGCAGCTATGCCTTTAGGGTGAATCGGAATCGCACGTCTTCGCCAAACCACTGTATGTAATTCGTTCCCCATCCATTGTTGAAGAGGCTGAAGTGGATGCCTTTGGAGATATCCGGCTGGCTCTCAGAGAAGTAGATCGGCGATTTTTCTCCAATTGCAATAACGGGCGCATCGAGCGTCTCAATGAAGAAGCTGCCACGGGCGTCTTTGTAGGTGAGGCCATTCGAAAGCGCATGCATGTGCCGATTGCCACCGCGGACCACGTCGAATGGGGAGATCGCGCGATCTGTTTTCTGGAGCAGCCAGTTTTGGGCCTCCGGGGCGTTCGGCTGAAAGGTGAGCCACATGGCCTCAGGCAAACGGTTGGCCTTTTTTCCGAACCAGGAGAAATTGAGCTGAACAATCGGCTCAGCATCAGGGCAAATGATTTCCAAATACATGTCTTGGGGCCAAGCCACCAGGCCGGCACGCTCGCTGGGATCGTCGTGAATGCGGAGTTGCGCGAGAAGGCGCTGTCCACGCGCGTCCTTACCTGACCAGCAGTAGGTGAGCTTAGGCGCCCATGTACGGCTTTGCGCTCCGAAGTGTTCGATGTTCGGCTTTCCGAAATCTTTCGGCGCCCAGTCGGCTTTGCTCGTAACGTAACTGGCCAGAAACCGATCGTAGTCCGCCTTCGATAATGTCTGGTACGTGAACAGTGCGAGCGGGTGCTCCGGCGACGCCCACTCCCGGCCAGCCGATTTGCTGCGAAGCCGCCGGATGGCGCCGGTTTCGGGATCGAGCCCAATTGTGAAATGTGCAGTTTCAATTTGTTCGTTAGCTGCGTGAGGCGATAATCCTGAGGCAACGGGCACGATGGGTTTAAGTTCTGCAAGCCTCTGCATAGCCTGTTGGCGCAGCGCGGCCGGCAGCGTTGCGACACCTTGGTTTATGTCGTCGCGCTTCTCAACCCAGCTCTTTTCCACGGTCCGGTAATTCGGCCGATCAAGCATCTGCTGTAAATCGTGGGGCGTATAGTGATCGAAATCGAGCCAGGTCTTCGTGTCGGTGCCCCAGGTATGTTCCGCGGCCAGCGCAAGTCTGCGCAACAGGGCGACATCTGTCGCGTCCGCCTCTTTGAATTGGCCGCTTGCAATCCAGCTTCGACGCAGCCGAGCGACTTCGCGGTAACGGGCCACTTTGATGGGATCACTTCCCGCTCCGTAAATCCATGTATCGCCGATCTCATGTGTCACAACTGGGAAGTTGCTCCGAAATGCATCCACTGCGTTTCCGATCTCGGTCAGGTTTGCGGCCGAGACGGTTGCGTTCGGGAATTGTTGGCGCAACCTCGCGTATATTTGGCGGATCTCATTGACGGAGTGTGGACCGCTGTTATCGTTACGCACTTCGACATCGATGGCCAGATCCGATCCTGGCACCTCAACCACGCCGCCGTATTGTTTTTGGTGGTACATCATGACCAGCGAAGTTCCATCTGAATCTTTCCAGACGAAGAGGGATGGAACGTCTGGCGGCGTGCTCGCAGAATTCACTCCGATATCCAAAAATTTCACCCCGTTTGCGGAGAGCGCACTCACAAGACCACGAGTGTGACCCGGAACATCGGTCATCTTGGCGCCCGTGGTGGTGCGGCCGAAGCGATGATCCAAGGACCGAGACAATCCAATGGTTCCCGCGATCATGGACCGGTCCAGTAACTCGGTTTGCCAACTGAACGGAAGAGCATGCCAGGCAATGTTGCCCGCCACTACCGCCTGCTCCATACGTTTGCGTTCGGTGCCGTTGGCCTGCTCCAGGTATTCGTAGAGCAACCAGGATCCTGTCGTCCACACATAGTGGTCTTCGCCCGAATCGCGCATAGTTTGAGCAATCTGAATGGCGTGCGGGTAGTACTCCTGGAAGTACTTGCGCATAACTCCGGCCTGCGTGTCAATGAATCCAAGGTCAAAATGGCACTTGAACATGACGAGGACTCGCTTTACGTCGGCGTTGCGCCGCTCGACCGCATAACGCGGCGCCGGTTGCGAGTCCAACACCTGTAAGAAAATCGCGCCGCCTCATGAAAACCGATTTTACGGCACTGCTAGTGTGATCGGATGTAGTCTATGCGTATTGCCGAAGTTTTCCTCTTGCTGCTGTGCAGTGCCGCTCTGTTTGGCCAAGCTGAACCGAAGCCGGACATTGTTTTGAATGGAGTGATCGCCAGGGCCGATTATCACACCTATCGCGAAGTCCCCTTCACAGTTCCGGAAGGGATTGTTCGCTTGACCGTCAATTTTTCCTATACAGGGAAGGAGCAGCACACGACCATTGACTTAGGGGTCTTCGATGGAGAACGCTTCCGGGGCTGGAGTGGAGGGAACAAGGCCGAATTCACTATTTCAGAAACCGATGCGACCCCTTCGTACTTGCCAGGCGCAGTTCGTGCCGGTATCTGGAAACTGGTGCTCGGCGTACCGAATATTCGCGAGGGAGTCCGTTCCGAATTCCAGGCGAAAATCTACTTCTCGCGTGCGGGTGCGGTGACGTCCGGGTCTTCGTTTTTGACTGTGCCGGTGAATACGGGGAGTGGCTGGTTCCGGGGAGATCTTCACATGCACACGGGGCACAGCGATGGCTCCTGCAAGAACCAGAGTGGCCGCGAGGTTCCCTGTCCAGTATTTAAGAGCGCCGAGGCTGCGGTGAACCGCGGACTCGATTTCATCGCCATCACGGATCACAACACTATGTCCCAATACGACGCTCTGCGGGAATTACAGCCGTATTTCGATCGGCTGCTGTTTATTGCCGGACGCGAGATCACGACGTTCGAAGGACACGCAAATGTTTTCGGGACGACGCAATTTATCGACTTCCGATTAACCAGCCCGTACGTGCCAACTGTGAACGCCTTGTTGCAACGAGTACACGAGCTCGGTGGACTCATTTCGATCAATCACCCGGATGACCCCTCCGGCGAATCGTGCATGGGATGCGGGTGGACGGCGCCGGATATGGATTTTCAGCAAGTTCAAGCAGTAGAGGCAGTAAATGGAGGCGATGCCGACGGCCGATATTCAGGCATTCCCTTTTGGGAAACGCAGCTGGATCGAGGCTTCCGCCTGACGGCTATTGGTGGCAGCGACAATCATCATGCAGACGTTGTGGGTGCGCCCTCGAGCATCGGCCATCCTACGACCGTCGTGTACGCGGAAAATCTCTCTGCAGCTGCGGTCCTGGATGGCATTCGCTCGGGCCGAGTGTTCATCGATGTTGAAGGCACGAAGAATCGTGTTCTCGAGCTTTTCGCAAGAACCGGGGATTTCGTCACCTCTATGGGTGCAAAGCTGAACGCACAGCGGGGCGTAGCGATTCAATTCTCAATTCATGTCGCCCATGCGAGTGGTTCGCACGCTGAAATTATTGAGGATGGCCGCAAGGTGGATTTGGTCAGCGATCCAGCCGTTGGGCAGGACGATGAGGTGAAGAGTTTTGAAATGCGCAGCGATGGAGCGAGGCATTGGGTGCGCGTGAATGTTCGCTCCCCGGACGGTCACCTTCTGCTGCTGAGTAATCCTGTGTATATAAATTTCTGACCTCCCGTATCAGTTCATGTAGAGCAACGCGGCCATGGTCTCGATTCCGTCCCACAAATTCTGAAGACGGATGTTCTCGTTGGCGCTGTGCTGATTGTTATCGTGATTTGCGATCGGGACCGTAATCGTATGCGTGGAGGCGGCGCGTTCAATCGCTCCCAAAGGCACGCTGCCGCCCATGGTTGGCCATTTAATTACCGGCCCACGCGCGCTCTCGACAGCTTGAACTACTTCTTGAGCTATCGGTATTTCCATCGGCGTCCGCACCGCGTTATAGCCGCTGTCTCGTTTGACGAACGCGACCTTGGGATGGCCGAGTCGCGTCTCCCGGCTTGGCTCGGAATCCACCACGTAATAGCCTTGCGATCTTATGTATTCGATGACTCGCATCTGTTGTTCCTGCCAATCGATGCCCTCCACTAGCCGAAGGTCGAGGTCTACAGTTGCGGTTGCTGGTATCACGTTGTTTGCATGAGTGCCCGTGCGAGCGGAGGAGATGCCGTTGATATTTAGCGTGGGCAGATTGAGCAGTTCGAGCAGCGGCTTGCCGCCGCCATCGACATGACCAAGCCAGAACTCCTCTTCCAGCTTCTTGTCATTTACAGGAGCATCGGCAATTGCCTGCCGCTCGCTGGCGCTGAGTGCCGTGATGCCGTCGTAGAAGTGCGGAATGAGTACTCGACCTTCACCATCCTTCATGCCGCCCAATAACTGCGCAAGCATCATGGCCGGATTAGGCGCCCAGTTGCCATAATGCCCGCTGTGCAGCTCATGGCGCGGACCATATAACGTGACTTCTAGATGTGTATCTCCGCGCGCCCCGAAAACTACAGTTTGCCGGCGACTCTGATCGACTGGGCCATCGCAGATCAGCCACACGTCACCCCGGATCAGATCGCGGTTGGCATCCAGGATCTTCTCTAAATGAGGCGATCCTGCTTCTTCCTCTCCCTCCCACACAAAACGAATATTCGACCGCAGTGGAATGCTTGCGGCACGCAATGCATCAAGAGCTGTTAGTTGAGCGATGATGGCGGCCTTATCGTCCGAAGCCGATCGCGCATAGAGGCGCCGTTCGCCATCCACATCCCGGAAATACGGCTTAAATGGAGCGCCGCCTTCCCACTCTGCAGGCGTTACCGGTTGGCCGTCATAGTGAGCGTAGAAAACGATCGTGTGCTTTGCGTTCGGTGCGCTGATTTCTCCGAATACAATTGGCGGCGCTTCAGGAATCGATAGCAGCCGCGCTTCCACCTGACGATGTTGCAGCATGGCGACCAGGGCGTCGGCATTCCGTCGAATATTGGACGCGTCGTTCGCTACGTTTGGGATCGCGAGTAAAGTGGTGAATTCCTGTAAGATCTGGGCTGCATGTGCAATACGCCATTCGCGCGCGGCCTCGGCGGGATTTGGAGCGGAAAACGCCGAGCATGCCGCGGCGAAAAAGGAGCCTATGATGGCGAGTTGAATGGCAAAATAGCGAATAAGACGCATTAGCATTCACTAGCCGGCCGCAACGGGGGAAGGCTCGAGCATTCCCTCTCCGATCTGTTGTCTCCACAATGCGTAATAGAGTCCGGTATCCGCCACAAGTTGGGCATGGGTTCCTTGCTCGACAATTTGCCCTCTCTCGAGCACATAGATTCGCTCGGCATGCATCACGGTGGAAAGCCGGTGAGCGATTATGATGGTCATCACATCGGACCGCTCGCCGACGTCGCGGATAGTGCGGGTGATTTCTTCTTCAGTAATGGAGTCGAGCGAAGAGGTGGCCTCGTCGAACACCAGGAGCCGTGGGTTCCGCAGCAGAGCGCGGGCAATCGAGAGGCGTTGCTTTTCGCCGCCGGACACCTTCACGCCGCCTTCGCCAATCAAGGTATCCAGGCCCTTATCCGCTCGCGCAAGCAATGAGTCCGCTGCGGCGCGCCGTAACACGTCCAGGCACTCTGCATCGGTCGCGTCCGGCCGCACAAAGAGAAGGTTCTCTCGAATGCTGCCCGAGAAGAGCTGGGTGTCTTGTGTCACGAAGCCAATCTGCGCCCGCAGCTCATCCGAATCGATGTCGCCTGCATCGAAGCCGTTGTAACGAACCATGCCGCTTTGCGGCGCATACAGGCCTACCAATAACTTCACCAGCGTGGTCTTGCCCGCGCCAGAAGGTCCGACGAAAGCCACCGTCTCACCGCGAGAGAGGCGAAACGTCACATTGCAAACGGCGGGCCGGCTTGCCGTTCGGTGTTTAAAACTCACCTTTTCGAAATCGAGCGATTCCAAATTCCCCAAGGCAACAGGGTTCGCCGGCTTCGTCTCTGGCGGAATCCGCAGGATCTCTTCCAAGTTGTTCAGAGACGCTTCCGTTTCACGGTAAATGTTGATGATATTCCCGAGCTCCTGCAGTGGGCCAAAAATAAAGAAGGAATAGATAAATAGCGAGAAGAATTCTCCAACCGTGATGCGCTGAGTAAATATGAGGTAAAGCATCAGAAACAAAATGCTGGTTCGCAACAAATTCACCGCTGTCCCTTGCAAGAAGCTGAGGCTGCGGAGATAGCGCACTTTCTTGAGCTCCAGCTGCAGGATCTTCTCAGTTGTGGTGTTTAGCCGATTCACTTCCTGACGGCCGAGTCCTAACGTCTTTACGAGTTCGATATTGCGCAGCGATTCAGTGGTTGCCCCGGCCAGCGCGGCGGTTTCGGCAAAAATAGTTTTCTGAATTGTCTTGATCCTTCGGCTCAGCACTGAGCTGATACCGCCGAGCAGAGGCACCGTCAGCAGGAATGCGGGCGCGATGATCCAATCCACGCGGAGGGCGTACACCGTCACAAAGACGATCCCTACCGTCGCAGTGAACAGGATGTTGACGAAGGCCGTGATGAAGCGCTCGACATCGGAGCGGACCTTTTGCAACTTTCCAAGTGTTTCGCCGCTGCGCTGATCTTCAAATACCGAGTACGGGAGGGAAAGCGATCGCTCTACTCCATCGGCGTATAGCTGCGCACCGGTTCGTTGCGTGACGACGTTGACATAGTAGTCCTGAAAGTTCTTTGCCACGCGGGAGATGAACGCGACGCCGACAGCCGCGCCCAACAGAAGGCTCACGCCGCGAATGAACTGGGCAGTGGTGTACTGGTGAAACTTCGTCGCGTAGTTGTCGATGATATACCGGAAAATCAGAGGATCGAGCAATGAAAAGATTTGGTTCACTGCGGCAAGCACAAGGGCCAACACTACCAGTGGCCAGTGCTTTTTCAAGTAGTGAATCAGTAGAGCCATATTCTCTCAATCGTGCCAGATTCGATAGTATGTCGGAATGGATCGACGACAGTTTTTACTCTCCGGCCTTGCTCTCCTCGCGCCTCGCACCTCGTTTGCCGCCTCAGCTCGAATTGAGATTCTACCTGACGAAAAGATTGGGACGATCTCTCCGAATATCTATGGGCATTTTACGGAACACCTCGGCGGTTGCATCTACGATGGCGTCTGGGTCGGAGAGGATTCGAAGATTCCGAATATTGGCGGGATACGGAAGGCGCTTGTCGACAATTTGAAGCGTTTGAAGGCGCCAGTAATCCGCTGGCCAGGCGGATGCTTCGCGGATAGCTACAACTGGCGCGACGGAGTTGGTCCGCGTGATAAACGGCCGCGGCACACGAATTTTTGGACTAACAATCCGTATCTTGCAAAAGCGCCTGATGGACCTCAGAAGTACGATCCGAATGCGTTCGGAACTAATGAGTTCGCTCGTTTTTGCAAGCTGGCTGGCGCCGAACCTTACCTTGCGGCAAATCTACGGAGTCTGACTCCACACGATTTCTACGAATGGATCGAATACTGCAATTCTCCGGCTCATACGACTTCTCCGGCCGACTTACGCGCACAGGGAGGGGATGCGGATCCGTTTCGGGTTCGATTCTGGGGAGTTGGGAATGAAAGCTGGGGCTGCGGGGGAAATTTCACCGGTGACGAATATGCCATCGAATTTCGCCGATTTGCTGAATGGGTTCCCAGATTCGACGTCGACTTAGCATTCATAGCGTCCGGCCCAAATGGAGCTGACTATGCCTGGACGCACAGCTTCTTTCAAAAGCTGACCGAAAAGGGCAAAGGATCGTTGCGAAACGTCTTTGGGTGCGCGCTGCATTATTACTGCGGCACGACGGGGCGTGGAGTGGCCAATGAATTTACGGTGGATGAGTGGTACACCTTGCTCGCTAAAGCCAATCACATGGAAGAGCTGATCAAGAATCACTGGCAAATCATGGGTGAGGTGGATATGGATCATCGCGTGAAGCTCGTCGTTGACGAATGGGGCGCGTGGCATCATACCGATCCGAGCATCGACCCGAGCTATTTGTGGGCTTACTTCCCAACCCTCCGTGACGCTCTGGTCTCCGGCATTACCCTCGACATCTTCAACCGCCACGCGGACAAGGTGGCGATGGCTAACGCCGCGCAGCTGATCAACAACATTCATACATCTTTTCTGGCGCTCCATGACCGGTTTACCACCACGCCAATTTTTCACGTTTTTGAAATGTATACGCCACACCAAGGCGGCACGTCAGTGCGAACCGTCATTTCCGCCCCTGCTCATGCAGTTCCACCGGCTGGCGATTTGCCGGCGCTGTCAGGATCCTGTTCGCTTAAGGGGAATAAGGGAGTGCTGACGGTAGTCAATTCAGACCCTCAGAATGCTCAGATAACGGAGATCGACGCGCGGGGTTCGCGGATCGGCGGCTTGCGCGCGACTGTGCTTACCTCGACTGACATTCACGCGCGCAACACGTTCGATCAACCCGAGGCTGTGAAACCGGCCCAAGACAACAATGTCGCAGGCGGGTCGCCGATTACGTATCGGTTCGCGCCCGCTTCGGTCACGCGCTTGGAATTCGACTTAGTCTAACGGTAAGTTCGCAGCGTACGAAGCATAAAGACCTCTTCCGTATGACCCTCCCTCTTCCCATTGACTACGCTCCCATGGAGGCTGACACTGCGCGCGAGATTCCAAGCGGTGGAGAGTGGGAATATGAACCCAAGTGGGATGGCTTCCGGTGCCTCGCGTTTCGCGACGGACAGAAGCTAGATATCATGTCCAAATCGGGCCAGCCGCTCGCGCGTTATTTCCCGGAGATTGAGGCTGCGCTGCGTTTGTTGGCTCCGAAGAAGTTTATTCTCGATGGCGAGTTGATCGTAACCGAGGATCGAACGCTGAACTTCGACGCTTTGCTTCAGCGCATTCATCCCGCCGAAAGCCGGATCAACAAGCTCGCGAAGGAAACACCCGCCACATTCATCGTGTTCGACTTGCTTGTGAATGATCGCGGCGACGACCTAACCGGGCAAGTTCTGGACAAGCGGCGGAGCCAACTCGAAACGTTTGCCCAAAAATTTCTCCAGGGTCAAGAGCGTATCCGTCTTTCGCCGCGCACTCGCGACTTCGATATCGCGAAATCCTGGTTCAAACGAATGGCCGGACCGCTAGATGGAATCATTGCCAAACGTGTGGACCGGCCCTACGCATCCGGAGAACGCGATTCGATGGTGAAGATCAAAAACCTGCGAACCGCGGATTGCGTGGTGGGCGGCTTTCGCTATGGGTCGAAGAATCGGCTGGTCGGCTCGTTACTGCTCGGCTTATATGACGATGCTGGATTGCTGAATCATGTCGGCTTCACTTCGGGCCTGGCCGTCGCACAAAAAGGTGCCTTGACAAAGCAGTTGGAATCACTCATCGAGCCTCCCGGATTCACGGGCTCTGCACCGGGTGGACCCAGCCGCTGGAGCACGGAGCGCAGTACGGAATGGGAACCTCTCAAGCCAAAACTCGTGGCGGAAGTGCAGTACGATCACTTCTCGGGCAATCGCTTTCGACACGGCACAAAGCTGCTCCGCTGGCGCCCGGAGAAGCGTCCCGCCGATTGTCTGCTGAGCCAGGTACGGCGCGAAAGCGAATCGCCGTTGACGCTGCTGGACTAAAGAGTGGCGGCCCAACTCACGGCCTGGAGGATCGATGCTTCAAATTCATCGCATCTGCAAGGGCCTGGCGAGCTTCGCCGAAATCCGGCTTGATCCGAACTGCTTCCGAGAGCTGCGCAATGGACGTCATCCACTTGTCCCAGGCTCGCCAGTGCAATTCCCAAGTTGAAGCGCGCGTAAGGATCTTCCGGCCTGAGGCGCACGGTCGCGCTGAACTCGCGGGCGGCCGCCTGCAGATTGTGTTGCGTGGCCAGCGCTATCCCTAAGTTGTAATGTGCATCGGCGTTGTCAGGGCGGAGTCGAATCGTCTCGGAAAATTCGCGTGCAGCTTGATCTGAATGCCCCAGCGCGCCCAATACCGATCCCAGCCGGTAGTGAGCGTCGGGATCGTTCGGCGCCAATCGTACTGCCACTTGCAACTCCCGCAGGGCTTCTTCGGCGTGGCCCTCCTTGGCCAGGAGCTGACCCAACTCGGCATGAGCTGTGCCAAAGTAAGGGCGAATCCGAACCGCCTCACGAAGTTGCGTGACCGCTTCGCCGTCTTCGCCGCGCGCGGCCAGAAGCGATGCCAAGTTAAAATGCGCGACATAGTTGCCGCTTGTCACATCGATAGCATGCTGGAACAGCGAGAAGCCGTCCTTCCAGTATCCAAGCTGAAACCAAGTAAGCACGATACACGCTGAGCAAACTGCACCCGCTAGCGCGATTCGAATACGTGGCCAGCGCCTCAACACTTCGGCGACGCCCCAAACTAAGGCGAGCGACAGGCCGATCATTGGGATGTATGTATACCGGTCCGCCCGCGCCTGCCCGCCCACCTGAATGAGTCCGATCACCGGCACGAGCGTCACGAGATACCAGAGCCATCCGACCGCGAGATAAGGCCACCGGGGTAACGCGCGCAGCACCAGCACAGTAATGGTTCCTAAGGCCAGGCCCGAGAAAACGGCCGGTATGACGAGCGATTCCCGCGAATACGGATAAAACACGGCGAGCCGGGCGGGCCAAAACATCTTGAGAATGTAGACAACGTAGGAGATGAGCGCATTTTCGAAACGCACAGCGATTGGAACCAGCTCGAAGGAGGCGGTTGCCCCCGCGTTGCGATGGACAAGATAGGTCACTACCGACCCGGCGACGGATAGAGCAAAGAACGGAAGCTTCTCCAGAATGCGAATGCCTCGCTCGAAAGGCCAGCGATCAAGCAGGAGCAGAGCGATGGGCAAGCTCACGAGCATCGGCTTGGCCATCAGGCCCAGGCAGAAGGCGAGCAGGGTCAGAGCGTATCGGCGAGGTCCCGGGCGCGCGACATAGGTGGCGTAGCACCACAGGGTCAGCACCCAAAAGAACGCGCTCAATACGTCCTTTCGCTCCGCGACCCACGCGACGCTCTCGACGTGCAATGGATGAAGCGCGAAAAGAAAGGCCACTAGCGCGCTCCGCCAGCGCGCTCCGGTGATGCGCTGGAGCACCGCGAATAGTAGCAGCGTGGTTAAAACATGGATACATACGTTTGTGAAATGGTGCCAACCGCTATCCAGACCAAAGAGTTGGCAATCGAGCATGTGGGAGAGCCAGGTCAGCGGAAACCAGTTGCCGGCGAAAGAGGAAGTGAAGGCCCACGCCACGCTTGGGGTGGTCAGGCCCGCCCTAACGTGAAGGTTTTCGGTGACGTAATCCGGATCGTCATAGTTGACGAAATCAAAGTGCAGCACCTGAATGTACACCGCGAAAACAGCGATCGCTAATAGGAGATAGATCCAGAGGCCGCTTCGCAGCTTGAATGCCGCGGCCGCACCGAGATGCCGCGCGTGTGTTTTCCCAGACAGCGCGAGATTCGGTTTCCTGGCACTTGCGTGACCGGAAGGTTCACGTAGAGTGCGTGCCCGGCGCCCACGACGTTTTCGAGAGGCCATGCAAGTTTCCGGGGAACTTTCGCGTAGCGAACTAGCTCGTGATGCCCGGTTCCCGATACATCACCCGATTATCGCGTGTGAGGCCTAGCGCTGATAAGAATCCGTTACGCTCTAAAGACGCAGGAGGACGGCGCGATGGCAGCAGCGGGCAATCGGGAACACAGGCTTCAGGAAGGACGTAATCGACGCAAGCAACTGAGCCGCAGCAAACTCGGCGAGCTACGTCCTCAGAGGCGCAACTTCAAGCCCCTCGAGGTGCTTCTAGACGCTCGAGAGGGCCGAGTGCCGGCATTGTTGCCAGTGAAGTATGCGCGCATGTCGGCTTCGCCATTTGCCTTTTTCCGGGGCGCAGTTTCGATTATGGCCGCCGATCTCGCCTGCGAGCCGCAGACAGACCTAATTGTCCAACTATGCGGAGACGCCCACGTTCAAAATCTTGGCTCATTCGAAGCACCTGACGGCCGCCTGGTCTTCGACATCAACGATTTCGACGAGACGATCTCAGGCCCATGGGAGTGGGACGTCAAGCGAATGGCGGCTAGTATCGTGCTCGCCGGTTTCGAATGCGGTCATCGGCGGTCCGCCTGTGGCGCGGCAGTCGAAGCTTTCGTAGCCAGCTACTGTCAATCGCTTGAAATGCTGGCCGAGCAGCCTATCCTGGTTGCGGCCCGGCATCAGATCCATCGAGTGAAAAAGGCGCAGGCCATCTCTGTGGCTCTACAGCAGGCAGCGCGCGCCCGCCCCTCCGATCTGTTGTTGAAGTACACGGAAAAGGGCGCCCGGGGGCAAGTGCATTTCAAGAAGATTCAGCACGTCTTGTGGAGATTGCAAGGCAAGCAGAGGCAGGAAGTGGTGGACGCGCTACCGCTCTATCGCGATTCGCTTGCGCCGGAGCGTCTGCACCTGTTCGACTTCTTTACTCCTATCGACGTCGGCTTCAAGGTGGTGGGGACGGGAAGCGTCGGGCTTCGCGATTACCTCGTGCTGATGGAGGGCAACGGAGCGAACGACCCTTTGTTTCTTCAGATCAAGCAAGAAGTGCGCTCGGCATACGCTCCTTACCTGAAGGCCACGCACTATGCACATCAAGGACAACGTGTGGCCGACGGCCAGCGCAAAGTGCAGCCGGTTTCCGACTTGCTGCTCGGATGGACGCGAATCGGAGAGCACGATTATCTCGTGCGGCAGTTAAATGATCATAAGGGGAAGGTAGACCTCGATCATTTGCGTGGCGAAGGCTTGAGCAGTTTGGCTGTCGTGGCGGGCGAGCTGCTTGCGCGGGGGCATGCCCGCTCCGGAGACGCGCTGATGATCAAGGGCTACATCGGGAGCTGCGATAAGGTGCTGAAGGCGCTCGTGGACTATGGACTGCAGTATGCCGCCTTGACAGAGGCTGATTTCGAGTTGTTCAAGAAGGCGATCCAGGAAGAACGGATCAAGATTGCAGCGTAGCCTTCGAAAGAAAATGTCGCAGGGACCGATTTGCCGGTCCCTGCGATTGATCGTTCCCTAGAAATAGATACGCATCCCGAATTCCATCTGCCGCGGAATGTTGGATTGCCCGGTGATCCTGCCAAATTCTGAGGGGCTGCTGAGGCTCGGACCCGGATCGCTGGGCTGCATGTGGTTCAGAACATTCGTGATCTGGAAGCTGAGCGTCGCGCCAACTCGCCCTTCCTTCCAAATACCGATGTCCTTCAGCGCCGTGGCATCCAGGTTCCACGTTGGCAAACCTCGAATATTGCCCATAGCCGCCGCAACTGGTGTCATAACCCAGAATACAGGGCCGGAATTCAGAGTAGATGGCCGCCGGGTTGCTGAACTGATTTACGACACTTGGACTGTTTGTACCAATTCCATTCACGACCGGGCATCATTGTAATTTGCGCTGTTACCGCCGGTGTACGGCGATGCGTGCACTGCGTTCTCGGCGACCGAGCTGACTGACGCCGGCGGCGTCGACTCGCCGAAAGCTTGGCAGCGCACCCGGCGCTGCACAGGTTCCCTCGGTGTAGCCGACTGCAGTAATGCGAGCCACTCTGGGCAGTGAATAGCGGCGAGAACGTCCATCCGCCCAAGGATGTGCCCGACTATCCCGTGCTGCGTCTTATAGTACGGCGGTTGATAGGTCATCGACAGATTGTAAATGAACTTGTATATCGTAGCTTTGGGCCCGTAATTGGCGCAATGGTTCCAGGGATCGGAGAGGTAAGGGCGCTGCTGGCCTGCGTACTTGCGCCGGTTCCGAGCGCTCGTCCCCACGTGAAGTTCGAAATAGTGGTCAACCCGTGATAATCGCGCGCTCTGTAGGTCACAAATAGCGCGTTGTAGTTTCCATACCCGTCCTGACGTAGTCAAGCCCTATCGACGTCATTTGCGTTGGATTCGCATCGACCATGGTGCGGCCCAGTGTCCAGGAAGGCGCGTTGTTCATGTGCCCCAGATTTGGGATACCGGCGGTGCTTCTGAACAGACGAGGCGTTATTTGAAGCAACGGCTGCCGTGCAACTTGCGAAGCCCTTGCAATACGCAGAGTTTGCGCCGCCAAGAGCTGCTTCGAAAAATGGCTGGGTCGGGACGCTGGCCGGCCGCTGCTGAAGGGCTCGTCTGAGCATAGGCTGGGCCGCAGAGGGCGAGATAGGTATGCGGCGTATGCTTGCGCGAAGCTTTGGCCGTTCAAGGTGGTCATGTACGGCACAGCATCCAGGTTGATCTCCTGCATCTCGTTCCGGATGATGCGCCCGATGTAGCCCGGCTCGAGCGTCATCTTGGTGCCGATCGCGCGCTGGATGGAGAAGGTGAAGTTGTCGGTGCGCTCCGGCCGATAATTCGGATCGAGCGTGTTCGCGTCGCCTGCGGCGACGCATTGCCATTAATACCCGGGAAATAGGGTTGAGGCAAGGTCTGCGATACAGCGGGGAGCGGCGCAACGTTTCCGTCCGTTCCAATGCGGAAGGCGGTGGCTGGATCGCCACGTTGGTGCCAGCATTGGCTGCCAAGCGCCGCGAATGCTGCACCGCGCCGGGGCAGGTAACGGGCTGCAGCAAACCGACTCCCAGCAGCGGAACCAAGACCAGATTCACGCCGTTCAGCCGGCCAAAAATCCGCCCATACCCGCCGCGAATAACGGTTTTGCCATCGCCAAACAGGCTGCCTAGAATCCCGCTACTGAAACTTCGGGTTCCAGGCGATGGCCACGCGCGGGCTGAATTCGTCCCAGACGGGATTGTAGGGATATTTGCGGCCGGTGCCCACGTTTCGCACCCTCGAAACCCAAGAAGTCGGATCATATACCTGCCCAGCCAAAGCCGCCGCTTTCCGCTGCGCCAGGTACTATCCGCCGTCTATCGGGTTGCCGGATTGATCAACCAGCATGACCTGCTTCCGTTGAGCTCGTAAGGAGGCATTGCGCATGCCCAAGACCAGGCCATAGGTCAACGTGAAGGTCTTTCGCATATGCCATGTGTCGCTGAAATACACGTTGTAGGTAGGGATGATGCTGCTGATCGAAGGCCGAGCTTCCCACCGGCTGAATGGCGAGGTTCGTGCCGGTGCGCGTGTATGCTACTTGCGGCTGGCTGACCAGGCCCAATACCTCCGAGTAGAGCGTTTGGATAGTTGCTCTGCTGCGCGGCTGGCAAGCCCGACGGGAAGCGGGAATTGGTGAAATTGAAACCCGAGCTGTCTGATCTGGTACACGAATGCATTGTTGACTACCGTTCCCGTTATCGGTGCGCATATGGAAATCGAAGTTCCGCTGATAGGCACCGCCGAACTGGAAGATGTGATTGCCCTTGATCATGGTCAGATCGTCTTTGAACAGTTGTCCTTGCCGTCCCAAAAGCGCTGCCGCACATTTTGCGTGTTCACGTTATAAGGGATTAGCGCGGCAGTGCTTTCCGCCGATGCCGCCAATGCCGTTGCCGATCTCGACCGCGCCTCCCAGGCCGGGAAGCTGCGGGGGAGCATTCACGCTGCCCCACTGCCAGAAGTTCCGCGTGTAATTAAAAACAAAATCGTTTGTCGCTGTGGGCGAGAGCACAGTGGTCAGCCCGGACGACCCAGAACACGGAACCTGGTCGCGCGGCGCTACTGCCGCCGGCTGCCCCAGCGAGTCGCCGGGCAAGTACGCCGCCGATGTCCACCTGGTTGGTGGTCAAGTTGACCTCGCGCATGGAGCGATAGCTGGCCATGAAGTGCCACTTTTCGGAGAAATCATGGTCGATGCGGCCGGTGTAAGTATCCTCAGTCAGCGGCGTCGCGAATGGTCGAAAGATAAGCCATGCATGTTGAATTGGTCCGCCTCCTTCGAGATAGATGGGATCGTTCGGCATGGGCATCTGGTTGTTGCCAGATCTGTTTGCACGACGGGATTGATACCGATGCCGCGCGGATCGCAAGGCCATTGCGGCCGCACAACGGCCGGCTGATAGGTCACGCCACCGACCGTAACCGCCGTCGGGTTCAGGTTATATGGCGTGTAAACGCCCGTCGCGCTGTTCGGCAATTGAATGACACCGGCGCGCATCAGCGCTGAAGGCACTGGCCTCTCGTAGGTGGTTACGTTCGGAAAGCGGCTACCCTCGTAATTGAAGAAGAAGTACCACTTACCGCCGAGGAAATTTGGAGCAAAAGGTCCACCGATAGAGCCGCCCCAGCGGTCGCGATGGTTCGAAGGCAACGGTGTGTACGGCAGGTCCTGAACAACGCGGACGGGGTGTGATTATTTATCCAGGTATTGGCAGCGCCAAGGTTGGTCGCAAAGTAGTATCCGTACGCTGCGCCGTGAAATTGATTCTGGCCGCGTTTGGTCACCATCTGAACCTGGCTGCCCATCGAGCTGTTGAAATCGGCGGTCTGGTTGAACGTCGTGACCTTGAATTCTTCGATGGTCTCGACCGATGTCGGCACGACGCCCGAGGGAGTGCCGCCGGTCTGCGTGCCGCCCAATCCCGTGAAATTGGTCACATAGGACGTACTGTTCCCGGCCATGTCGTCGCTGTTGTTGCCGCCATCCAGCGTGTACGTGTTCTGATCCTGCACGGCGCCCGCCGTATAGCCGCCGAGGGTCACTCCCGGTTGAAGCACGGTCAGCGTGGATACGTCGCGACCCAAATTCGGCAGAGCCATAATGGCGCTGTTGGAAAGCGTTGTTCCTACCGCTGCGTTCGTCGTCTGCAACTCGGCGGCCGCTTGAGCCTGCACCTCGACCGTCGTAGTGGTGGCGCCAATCTGTAGCGTGGCGTTCACGGTGAGCGTTGTGCCCACTTCCACCTGCTTGTGCCTCCACTCTGGACTTGGCAAATCCGGCCTTGCTGAAGGCGAGATTGTAGGTCGCAGGTTGCACGTTCACGAAGACATAGCGGCCATCCGTGTTTGTCAGAGTTGTCAGTTCCGTGCTGGTTGCGGTGTCGATGAGCTTGACTTCCGCGCCGGGTACTGCGGCGCCCTGCTGGTCCACCACCTGGCCGGTGACGGTGCTGGTCGAAGTCGCTTGCGCCCAGGCCGGCGTCGTGCCAAGGCCAAGGACGAGCGTAAGGCAAACTACTAACGCGCAGAAAAACGAACACACACTCATATGCCGCAGCTTGCAGCTCGGATTCATAAAAACCCCTTTTTGGAGATCAATAGACGTAGGACCCTGAACTTAGTGCGTTTAGGGCATCGTAAGCCTAAACCGCAAACTTGTCAAGAAAATATCAAGGTGGCCTTGTATCAGATGGTTACGTTGGTACCACTCGCGGGTGGGGGTACCGCAAAAAAAAAGCCCAGATTCAGGCGAACCTGAACCTGGGCCCCTCCGAGAAAAGCGGTGTTGTTTTACTTTTTCGGGGAAGAGGTGGACGTGGCGGCTGCGTTGCTGTCCGTGGTCGAGGTGCTCTTTTGGGCCTTACGGACATGCTTCTTATGAACCTTCGGCTTCGCGCTCGTGCTTTGGGTCTGGTTCGAAGCGGTGGACTGATTCTGAGTCTTCGCGGCGCGCGGAGCAGCCATCAGGAACGGAACCGCGGCTACGGTCAACAGGGTCGATGTAAATAGCTTTTTCATTTGTTTTTCTCCTTCAACTCGTGGCGGTTGTTTTTTTCTCTTGCCGCTCACAACTCTACTTTGACTGTTGGCGGCCTCTTGCACCATCACCTCGAATAGCGAATATCGATCCCGTATTTTGGGGATAGCCGCACGCAAGCGTTAATGAAAGAATCATCATCGTGCGCCAGAGAAATTCCATTACACAAGCCCATTTGCAGCGGCTACTCCTGATCGGCCTTTGCCTCTCGGCCATCCTGCTGTTATCCGCTCTGCTGGTGGCATTGAGGACTGTCCGTCAAATCGACCGCAACACGCAAACCTTCGCCGACCGGCAGTCGCTTGCGAAAGCCGCAATAGATGGCATCGAGAAACAACAAGCCGACCTCAACAGCCGGTGGCTCCAATTGGCGCGAAGAAAAGACGTGGTCCGGCGCGAAGAGATTCTGGATCAATTAGCGCAAGCGCGCCGCGAGATGAGCACCGCGCTCGAGTCGGCGTATGAGCAGACCGAGCTGCTGCGCGAGAGCATCTATCAGGAAGGTCACGGCTTGCTGAGGTGGACAGTTTGGATCTTCGCCGCCTGCGTCGCGTTATCGCTTCTGTGCGCCACCTGGGTGGTGCGAGCCTCCGCCGCCCTATTTCGAAGGCTCGAACAGCAATCGGGCGAGCTGACCAAGCTGCAATACCAGTTTTTAGAAACGCAAGAGAACATCGCGCGCCGTTTCTCGCATGAGCTGCATGACGAGCTCGGGCAAGCGCTTACTGCCGTTAAGGCGAACCTCTCGGCATTGCGCAGCACGGCAGATGAGCGTCGCGTGGACGATTGTCTTCAGCTTGTAGATCATGCAATAAAGGACGTTCGCGAAATGTCACAGCTGTTGCGTCCGACCATTCTTGACGATTTCGGACTGGATGCCGCGCTCCGGTCGCTGACAGAAAATTTCTCGCAGCGAACCGGGATCGAAGTGAAATATCGCAGCGAGCTCGACGGACAGCGCTTGCGCGATGAAGCCGAGACGCACTTGTTCCGAATAGCGCAGGAAGCGCTTACAAATGTGGCGCGGCATTCGCAGGCCACATCCGTAATCGGTGGAGTTGTTGTCGCATGGCGATGAAGTCGTCTTGCAGATTGGCGACAATGGGCGTGGGTTGGAGAGGACGGAGCGGCAGGCGGCTGCGGGGCTTGGCTTGGCGGGAATGGAGACCCGCGCCCGCGGTTGCGGCGGCACGCTCAAGATGGAGACAGCAGCGGGCAAAGGATTGAAACTCGAGGTCACGTGTCCAGCGGCGAGATAAAGGTTCTCTTGGCCGACGATCACACCATCGTGCGGCAAGGTCTGAAGCTTATCCTCTCCGCGCAACCCGACCTGAAAGTCATAGGCGAAGCCGCAAACGGCCGGGAAGCTGTCGAGCTGGCGCAAAAGTTGCGTCCGGATATTGTCTTGATGGATGTGGCGATGCCGGAGCTGAATGGCATTGAGGCAACCCGCCGGATGGTCGAAGCGAATTCCCGGTTGCGCGTGCTCGTGTTGAGCATGCACAAAGAAGCCGTCTACGTCCGGGAGATTTTGCGCGCGGGCGCGCGTGGCTACATTCTCAAAGACGCGATCGATACGGAACTCTTGAATGCGGTCCGATCTGTGGCGCGCGGCGACGGGTATATCAGCCCCGCCGTTTCCGGCGCATTATTAAACGACTATCGTCAGAACGTCACGGATCCCATCGATCTGCTTTCCAGCCGTGAGCGGGAAGTGTTGCAGCTTATCGCGGAAGGCAAGACCAACAAAGAAATCGCGACGCGTTTGAATCTCAGCGTCTATACTGTCGATTCCCATCGCGGAAAGATTATGGAGAAGCTGAATCTGCACAGCACTGGCGAATTGGTCCGCTTCGCCATGAAGCACGGCTTGGTCGACTAGCGCCCGGGCATTGCGTCGGATAATAGTCACATGGCCGCGCAGCTGCTTCCTTTATTTCCGCTTTCCGTTGTACTGCTGCCATCAACGCCGCTACCGCTGCACATCTTTGAAGAACGATACAAGGAAATGATGGGGGAGATTATTCCTGTTCGCGGCGAGTTCGGAGTGGTGCTCGCGAAGGACGATGGAATCGTTAATGTTGGATGCACCGCGACAGTCGACCGTGTCCTTCAGCGATATCCCGATGGCCGTCTCGACCTGGTCGCGATAGGGCGGCGCCGCTTTCAATTGATGTCGCTGGATGAAGAGAAATCGTACCTTCGGGCGGCAGTCGAGTTCTTCAACGATGAGGAAGCCGGTGAAGTGCCGCTCGATTTACGACGTAAAGCCATAGCCGGTTACCAGCGGTTGCGCGACGTGGAAAAGCCCAGCGTGATCATCGAACCCGCGCTCGAAGGTCCGCAGCTGAGTTTTCAGCTTGCGCAGTTTATTTCCGATCCGGACAAGAGGCAAACGATTCTTTCGCTGCGGTCGGAAGTGGAAAGACTGGAATATCTGGTTACAATGTTGCCGGATTACATTGTGCAGCGCGAGCGGATTATGCTGGCGAGAAGAGTGGCTCCACTGAACGGTCACCCGAAGCACACGGCGGGCCTCTAGAGCAAGACGAGGTGACGCGCCAGCATCTCATTTTCGATGCGGATGATACGCTTTGGGAAAACAACATCTACTTCGAAGCCGCATTCGATCAGTTTTGCGACTACCTGGCTCATTCCTCGATGGCGCCGGAAGAAATTCGAGCGGTGCTGGACGAGATAGAAATCGTAAACGCGAGAATTCATGGGTACGGGTCGCGGAATTTTGGTCGCAATTTAGCGGCGTGCTTTAAGCATCTGGCCGAGCGGGAGATTTCCGAAGCCGACCTTGCGGCGGTGAGTGATTTCGCACACGCGATTCTAGAGCGGCCTGTGGAACTGCTGGACGGAGTCGCGGAGACCATAGCGGATCTTTCCCGGCGGCACGAGCTAACTATTTTTACAAAGGGCGACGGCGATGAGCAACGGATGAAGATCGACCGCTCCGGATTGAGTCTCATTTTTTCAGCATGCGGCCGTGGTGAAAGAAAAGAATGAACCGGCTTACCGCCTGTTGGCGCAAGAGCGAGGGTTTTGTCTCGATAAGACTTGGATGATTGGCAACTCACCCAAGTCCGACATCAACCCGGCTCTTGCGGCCGGATTACGGGCAGTGTATGTGCCGCACCCTCGAACCTGGCAATTAGAAAATGAAGCTGTCCCGGAACATCATCCACGGCTTTTGCGTGTTGCTTGTATTAGAGAGCTGACGAGCTTTTTGTAAGACGCGCGACGCTGCAACGTTCCTAGTCCGACGGTTGGGGGCCGCTTATCGTTCAGGAAAAATCTGGCCTTTTTTGGGTGGCGAGGTTGGAAGGTGCGTGAAGGAAGATTGAGGTCGAAGAACGAAGTCAGAGTTGTACTAGCGCGAGCATCGGCGAAAATGAAGCGAGCCTTCGGGATGCCGAAGTTATGTTCGGCGAAGCTGAAGAATGCTGCCGAAATCGTGGCGGGAATTATCGATGTAGCCTTGGGGCGTGTAGGCGGAGACGAAGAGCAGCGGGACACGAAAGCCGTACTGATAATCGCTTAGAGGATAAGGAGGATTGCCGGAGGCTCGTGATCGTACCAACCGCCCCAATCGTCCCAGGTGATTAAAATGGCGGTGTTCTGCCAATACCCAGTGTTGTTGTCGCATGAGTTGCTGTTGCCAATCGCGTTGACGATGGCGGCGACCCACGAAGGTCCTCCTCCATCGTTGGTGTTCGCATGATCGGAATTGGCGCCGGTAGGGATTACCCAACTGACGGAGCGAAGCTGGCAATTGCAGATGTCGCTTAGAACATCGTGCTGGAGACAAGGTCCACATTGCTCTGCCAAGCGACGCCGTTGCACTTTCCGCCAGGTCCGGTCGATACGCAGATATGTTGAATGGCATTGGGCGCGGTCCAGATGGAGCCGGCGCTCGGGGTGTAATACCGCCACGTGATCGCGGAGGGAAGCAAGTCGGCCATGGTCTCGTGCTCAAAACACGGATAGGTTTTCTGGCTTTCCACGCCCTGGGATCGATCAAGAGCAACAGTTGTGCCGGAGGAGCGGGCATCCTGCGACGGAGCTAGCTCCGGACATGTTCTCGGCTGCGAAAGATGCCGAGATGCATCGTCGAGGCAGAGGGTGCGGAAGTCCACCGAAGAAGAATTGATGCGCGGGGAAGCTTGGTCCTTGATTGGTCTGGAACATGTAATTCGCCCAGCCATACTGCGTAGCTAGCTGGAGATAGGGATTCAGATGCCGCTGGAATTGGTAACGTACCGGAACTGAGGTTGCGTGAGGCAGGTACGAGAACACGCTACGCGGGCGGCGCCGTCATCTGGCAGACGTTTCTGGAGGGGTACACGTGCACATGGCCAGAAACGCGGAGTGGGCGTGACTCAGATCATATTTATTGGCCAGGGGCACGGGCAGTGGCTGAATAGTTCCGCCGGGCGCGTTTTGTCGATCCAGTTGCTGGTCAGAATGTCATATTGCGACCGAGCTCGGGGGTCGGCACGCAGGAGTTGACGAGCCGAACGGGGGGGCGCACAGGCCTGAAAAAGGTTGTCCGGCGTACGATTTTCCTGCACGATAATGACGACGTGTTGAAAATTGGGGATCTGGGCATGGGAGAGGCCGGTTCCCAACGAAGCCAGAAGCAACAAAATGTTAACGGCAGGCTTCATATCGACTCCTCCAACCGCCAATAACGATCTATAGCCCGCGCAGGTTTACATTTCCACACACTTTTTATCCCTATGCAAAAGGATCGAGTGTTTGCGCGGCCAGCAGTGTTGGACTGTATAGATGTATAAACGCGTTCAATTCGCACTCATATCCGCACTCGCATTAATTGGCTTTGGTGTACCGGGCAGAGCCAGTCTCCTGGGAACCTCGTAACGGGTTCTTTGCAATTCCAGGGTCACCCGTTGAACTACTTCGATCCGGCAAATGGGTTTGTGCCAGCGACAGGTTACGAAAACTCGAGCGGTACGACAGTAACGATTGCGGAGCAGCGATTGAGTTTGGGGCTGTTTTTCCGGCCAATACCGACACGGCAAATTTCACCGCAACCCAGCTGATCGTAACAGGCGTTGTAGATTCCGCCGGGACTAATACTCCGTTTACACTTTCCTTTAGCGACGCGGGATTCGTGGGCTCGGCCTTTCAAAAGTATCAGATACATTCGTAATGGTGGAACTACAGCTCTCTCGCTGGAAGCACGCTGATGGTGTCTTGGAACGGGGGATTAGTAAGCGCAGGAACTCTCCAGGCGGTCTACAATCTCGCGGGGGCACCTGTACCGGAGCCATCTTCCTGGGCATTGCTGGTAATTGGAGCGGCGGCCGTTCTTTGGTTTCGGGCCTCGATGAAGGTTAGAGATAGACGTTAACCGAGGCTGGCGGAGCTGCTAGCCGGTGTGGCGCAGGAACGGATTGCGGATTGTAAGCCCTTCTATCACTTGGCCATCGTGCATGTCTTCTGAATAAAGCGTGCTGCAGGATCCCGCCAAGGCCGCCGCGATGACAAGCGCATCGAAGATGCGATATCCATGCCGCTCCGCGATCTCTATCGTATATCGGAAGCGTGTTCACTTGACTATCGGCGTACGTAGTAGTATATCTATTTACGTACTACTATGACAAAGATAAATCAAAAGGCAGTTGACGAGCTGATGCCCTTATCAACTGCGACATTTCACATGCTGCTGGTGTTGAGCGAAGGGGAACGGCATGGGTATGCGCTGATTCGGAAATTGCGTGGCGAACGTAAGGGCGCACGGAACTCGGACACAGAGTGCGTTATATGGATCGATCAACAAGATGCTGGAACAGGGCTTGATTGTCGAATCCGGTGAGCGGCCGGACCCGCACCTGGATGACGAACGGCGCCGCTACTATCGCATCACTCCACTCGGGTTGAAAGTTGCCCAAGCAGAGGCGGTGCGTATGCGCGAACTGGTGACGTTGGCGGAACGCAAGAGCCTCCCAAAATGACCTGCTGCCAACTCATGACCAAGCACTGAAGATTTACCGCTCTTTGCTCAACTGTTCTGCGCGCTTTCGCGAAGAATACAGCCGCCAGCTCGAACAGCAATTCGTGGACGAACGCCGGGAAGCGCGATGGGCGATGGGCTCGCGCCTGGCTTTGGTTATCGATTCTGAAGGATTTCGCCATTTCCCTGCCTGCCGAATTTTCGCGAGAATTGCTTCAAGATCTCAGCTACGCAGCGAGAATTTATCGGCGGCGTCCTTTCATTACGTTGCTTATTCTTCTGACCTTGAGCGTCGGAATTGGAGCGACCACAGGCGTGTTCAGCGTGGTAAACGCGTTGCTGATCCGGTCTCTTCCTTTTCGAGATTCTGAAAAGCTTTTTCAATTGTGGATGTTTCGCGGACCAGGGCAAAGCTCCTCAGCGTTTCACTTCCTGGGCCCGTGATAGCCATTATCTGGAAGACGCCGCGGCATTCGATTCAGCGGAGATGAACTTGAGCGGAGTGTCGACGGCCGTGCGGCTGACCGTGACGGAAACAACGTCGAACTTCTTTAAGTACTGGGAACGGAGCCGCAACTCGGCCGAAATTTTGCGGCTGATGAAGACGTCCCTGGAAAAAATGGAGTGGCGATAATCAGCTACGGATTATGGCAGCAGATGTTCGGAGGCGATTCAAGAGCACTGGGTTCCACCATCCATTTGAATGGGGCGCCGGTGATTGTAATAGGAGTCGCTCGGGCGGGATTCGATTATCCATCGCGGACGGCGGTCTGGACGCCCACGACTTTCGATTTCGAACGGCTTCCCGAAAACGGGAGTAATATTCTGGCAGACGATAGGGCGACTCAAAGCCGGGCATCACATTCAAACAAGCGGAAGGCATGTTTGAAGGCGAGCTGCGACAGATCGCGCCGAAGCGTTTCACCGGCGCTGAAGTAATCGGCCACGACTGATCGCGTTGCGAGAACAACTGGCGGGTCCGGTCCGCCAAGCCTCGAATGTGTTGATGGGCGTGGCGGTGTTCGTTTTGCTGATCGCTTGCGCGAATGTGGCGAACTTGCTGCTGTCGCGAATGACGGAGCGGCAGAGGGAATTGCGGGTGAGAACTGCACTGGGCGCGAGTAAAGCGCGTTTGGCGCAGCAATTAATTACTGAAGGCATTCTGCTCGGGCTAAGTTGCATCGATTGCAGGGCTTGGAATAGCAAAATGGGCGGCGGATTTGGCCTCGAAAATGCAACCGGCGGCATTGGTGCTACAGGAGTACACGATTTTGGATTGGCGCGTGGTGAGCTTTGCGCTATGCGCGGGGCTTCTGACGGGATTACTGTTTGGAGCTTTGCCTGTTTTAATGCTGAACAATGAGCAGCAGGTGGATGGACGGGGATCGGCAGCGAACCGTACTCGTGACCTGCTATTGCGATGCAGGTCGCTTTAGCCTTAAGCATTCTGGCGGCCTCGCTTGCGATGGGACGCGGTTTTCTCGATCTTTTGGAAAAAGCATCCGGTTACGAGACCAAGCACATTGTCACGATGAATGTCTCTTTAGCGGGTACCCGGGAGGACGCCGATGCGCCGCGCGGCTGCCGCTACTATCATGAGGTGCTCAACCGGTTGAGAGCCGTACCGGGCGTCGAATCGGCGGGCGGCGCGGAGTTTCCTGCCACTGGTCGACCGAGACATTCAAGCGTAGCGCGTTTCATTTTGAATCTGGTAATGAAATATCCGTTGGTGATCACCAGCAGCAGTTACTCCCGGTTACTTTGCCGCTATGGGGACGAAAATACGGTTTAACCGCGAGTTCATACTTATTCGACGAAGGTGCGAACTTAAATCCAGGAGGTCAATGCGGACTTCGCGCGGGTAGCCGGCGGGATCGTCGCTGATCGGGAGAAGGGTGATTTCCGGACTGGACGAAAAAAGCGATGACGATCGTGGGGGTTGTGGAAACAATGCGCTATCGGTCCGTCCGACGTAGGGCTCCGCAGAGCTTTTCTTCGCGGCGGACCAGGGTACTCCGAGTTTCCTGACGTTCGTGGTGAGAGTTCACGGAGACGCACAATCCTACGTGGCGCTTTGCCGCGATGCTGTTCAAAGCGCGGATCGACAGGTGCCTGTTTTTGGCGCAAGACTTTCGATGACAGACTGGGCGAGGCCCTCGCAAGACCGCGCTTCTAAACCATCGCGATTTTGATATTTGCAAGATTTGCGCTGCTGCTGGCTATGACGAGTATCTATCGAGTCGCGTCTTACTCAGATTGCGGAGAGACCTCAAGAGATCGGCGGCCGAATGGCGGTAAGCGCGTCCACGCGAAATGTGCGGGCGCTGATCATGCGCCAAAGTTTATTACCGGCAGCGACAGGCGCTGTAGTGGGCGTTGCAGGAGTTGCCGCATTGTGCAAACGTTGCAGAGCATATACCTATAAAAATTGATATCCGAAGTATAACGTTACGAGGGTTGCGAGAGCCGCGTCATTACTCAAAGCCTTTACGGCAGCTTTAGCGGCCTGGATAGCAACAGAACGAATAATGCAACTGAAGCCGGTAGACGCCCTGCGCGTCGATTGACAACAGCGCAAGGCCTATCGGAACGCTGCGGCAGAAAAGGAAGCGAATGACAGCAAAGTGGAAGGGAAAATTCCGAGGATGAGCGTCCCAACTGCACTCGCCCAGATGGCGACGCGCAGGCTGGCGGCCGGAGGCGCGAGTTCCATCATCGCGGCGCCAGGCTCTCGCATGTAAATAGCGACGATAATTTTTAGGTAGTAATAGGCGGCTATCGCGCTGTTCACCAGGCCAAGAACCGTCAGCCAGACCAGATGCGAATCCAGCGCAGCTTGAAAGACGTAGAACTTACCGAAAAAACCGCCGGTTAGAGGAACACCGATGAGCGAAAAGACAAAAACGGCGAGAAGCGCAGCAGTGGCCGGCTCACGGCGACCGAGGCCGGCGAGGTCTTCAATCCTGACATGCTTTTCATGTTTGGCAGCAACGTGGCTGACGACCGCGAAAGCGCCGATGTTCATCAGCGCGTAAGACGCGAGGTAGAACATCGCCGCTGCCATTCCAATCTGAGAAGCTGCAGTGAGCGCGACGAGCACATAACCGGCATGCGCAATGGAGCTATAACCGAGTAGCCGCTTCACATTGGTCTGCAGCAGGGCAGCAAAGTTGCCGATGATCATCGAAAGGAGCGCACAGGCCCACACCAGTGGTATCCAGCGGTCGTTCAGCGGGCGGAACGAGGTCATGAAAACGCGGAAGAACACCGCGAATGCCGCTGCCTTCGGCCCCGCGGACATGAACGCGCTGACCGGCGCCGCGGCTCCCTGGTAAACGTCAGGAGTCCACATCTGAAACGGCGCGACAGAGACTTTGAAGGCGAACCCGACGAACATCAGGGCGGCTGCGAGACCCGCTAGGATCAAGGGCCGCCGGACTTGATCTAGGACGCGGCGGATCTCGTCCAAGTTGGTTGAACCGGTAAGGCCGTAGATCCATGCAATGCCATACAAGAGGAACGCCGTAGCGAAGGAGCCGAGGAGAAAATACTTCAGAGCAGATTCGTTGTTGCGCCGGTCGTCACGAAGAAATCCCGCCAGGATGTATGTCGCGATGGACGAGATCTCAAGCCCGATAAACACCATGATGAGGTCGCTGGCAGTCGCGAGTATGCACTGTCCAACGACAGAGAAGAGGATGAGCGCGTAGTATTCGCCGCTTTGGGCACCTTCGCGCTCGAGATAGCTGAAGGAGATCAAAATGCATAAGAAAGCGATCACCAAGACGAGGGCGCGGAAAAAGCTTCCGTAGCCATCGATGACGATCATGTTTTGAAACGCTGGGCCGCGATGGGCATAGGCCCAAACGTTCGCCGCGAATGCCAGCGCGATTCCGACCAGCGACATAGCGCCTAGAAATGTCTTCTGCGCTCGAGACGAGGTGACGGCCTCAAGCATCATGATGGCGATGCCGAACAAGCTGAGGATGATCTCTGGTAGAAAGCGGAGATATTCAGAGGCGTGCGGCAGGAAATTACCGGGCATTCGTAGCCTCCGCGATCTGAGCGGAGCCAGGCAGGACTAGTTGCACCTTGTACTCATTGTTCATGCTGCTTTGCTCGAGCAGGTGCGCTGTGGCAGTCGAAATCGGCGGCATGAACGATTGCGTATAGCTGCCGAGCCAAACCATGAAAAGGATCAGCGGCAACACGGGAGCCCAATCGCGAGCTGTTAAATCGTAGGTTGAGGCGGTTCGCTCAGTAGGCTTTCCGAGAAAGGTTCGTTGGTACATCCACAGCATGTAGGCAGCAGATAGGATGACGCCTAATGCGGCCCACGCCGCCCACGAGAATTTCGTCAGCGCAGCGCCTTGCAGCACCAGGAATTCACCAATGAAGTTGCACAGCGCGGGGAGGCCGACACTCGCAAACATCGCGATCATAAATGCCGTGGCTAATCCTGGCGCAGGCGTTGCAATGCCGCCGAAATCCGCGATTTCCATCGACCCGCGCCGTTCTTCGAGATAACCCGCAAGCAGGAACAACGCGCCAGTCGAAATACCGTGAGCGATCATTTGATACACTGCGCCGTCCGCTCCCTGCTGTGTGAACGTGAAAATGCCGAGCACAATAAAGCCGAGATGACTGACGGATGAATAGGCGATCAGGCGCTTGATATTCGGCTGAATCAAGGCAAGCAGCGCGCCATAGATGATGCCGATAATCGCGAGCACGGCGATCCAGCCTGCGCATCGTTGCGCCGCCGTCGGAGTGAGCGCCACGCAATAACGAATGAGGCCGTACGCTCCCATCTTCGACATGACAGCGGCGATTAAGAACGTGGCTGGGGCAGGCGCTTCGGTATAAGTGTCGGGCAACCAGGTGTGCAGCGGGAAAATGGGCACCTTTACAGCAAACGCCGCGAAAAATCCCAAGAACAGCAGCATCTGTTGACTCGCGGATAAAACCATGCGACCAGATCCCAATGCGTTCAAGATGTCAACGTAGTCGAACGTGCCGGTCTGGGCATGAAGGTAGAGGATGGAGGCGAGCATCAGCACGGAGCCGAGCATTGTGTACACAAAGAACTTGACTGCAGCGGGCCCGCGTGTCGCACCGCCCCAGCCGCCGACCATCAGGTACATGGGCACGAGCGCCACTTCCCAAAAAACGTAGAAGACGAATAAATCGAGCGCTGAGAAGACGCCAATCAGACCGAACTCAAACAGCAGCAGCAGCGCGAAAAAGTTCTTTTTCCGATCCTTGATCATCGTCCCGGAAATCCAGACGCCAATGGGCAGAAGCAGCGTCGTCAACAGGACCAGCCACAAATTGATGCCGTCAATCGCAAGGTGAAAGCGGATCTGCAATCCGGGGCTGTCGATCCAGGTGGAATTGACGCTCGAGCTAAATTGTGCGCCGTTAGCGAGTACCGGACTAATCAATCCCAAAGAAGCGATAAAGGCTAGAAGTGTCGCGAGCAAGGCAATCGAAAACGAGGACTTCGATTCGTGAGGAATGAAAAGAAGAACCAAGAAGCCGATCAGCGGGAGCGCAAGGGTGATCGCGAGTAAGTTCAACGACCACCTCCGAACAAGCCGAGGAAAAAGATGACCATCAGAGATCCGGCGAGCACCCACGTGGCGTAATTGCGAATGCTTCCCGATTGCACGCGGCGAAGCAGCGCGCCCCAATCTCGGACGACGCGGCCCAGTCCGTTAACAAGAGAGGAATCGATGAGCGCTTCGTCGATGCCTTTCCAAAGCACGAAACGTGAAATGCCTTCGAGCGGCTTTACAATGACGGATGAATACACCTCATCCACGTAGTATTTGTTCGCCACCAGCGTATATAAGGGACCGGCACTGGCCTTGAGCGAGTCGGCAAGAGCGGGCTTCACGACATACAAGAACAAGGCGATAATAATCCCAATAATTCCGAAGGAAGCGGAAATGACCATCGCGGTCACGTTCTCGTGCTCGGATAAGGGGAACGCGGGAGAAAGCCAGGTAGGAACGTTGAGGAATCCGCCACCCGCCGAAAATATCGCCAGCACAATGAGTGGCACAGTCATCACGAGCGGCGATTCATGCGGATGATGATGACCGCGATAGGTGCCGAAGAATGCTAAGAAATAGGCGCGGAACACATAAAAGGCAGTAATGCCCGCCGTGATGGCGCCCACCCAAAACATCCAGGGTGCGTGGACGTAAGCCGCCGAAAGAATCGCGTCCTTACTAAAGAAGCCGGAGAATCCAGGGAAACCGGAGATGGCAAGACTCGCGATGCCGAGTGTAAAGAACGTAATCGGCATAATTTTTCTTAGCCCACCCATGTGACGGAGATCCTGCTCACCGCCGAGACCGTGAATGACGCTCCCCGCGCCCAGGAACAGTAAGGCCTTAAAAAACGCGTGCGTCATCAGGTGAAAGATACCGGCTGAATAGGCGCCGACTCCGACTCCCAGGAACATATACCCAAGCTGAGACACGGTCGAATAAGCGAATACTCGTTTAATGTCGTTTTGCGTGATGCCGATGGTGGCGGCGAAAACAGCTGTGAACAATCCGATAACGGCAACCACGTGCATCGCCAACTGCGCATGATCGTAAAGGAAGGAAACGCGAGCAATCATGTACACGCCCGCCGTCACCATAGTCGCGGCGTGGATGAGAGCTGAAACGGGCGTAGGACCGGCCATCGCGTCCGGCAACCAAACATACAAAGGAAACTGAGCAGACTTGCCAACAGCGCCCGCGAAGAGCAGCAGTGTGATGGCTGTCAGCGCGCCCACGCGGGTTTCAACAGGCATCGTCACAACAGCCGCGGCGATTTTGCCAAAGTCGAAAGTCTTGAACACAATCGTGACTAGAAACATGCCGAGCAAGAATCCGAAGTCGCCGATTCGGTTCACGATGAAAGCTTTGTTGGCTGCGTTTCCGGCGAACTCTTCGAGGAAATAGAAACCGATGAGGAGATAGCTGCAGAGGCCCACGCCCTCCCAACCGACAAACATCAGCAGCAGGTTCGAGGCGAGCACGAGCAGCAGCATGAAAAAGACGAATAGATTGAAGTAGCTGAAAAACCGGTAGTAACCACCTTCATGTGCCATATAGCCCATGGCGTATATATGGATGAGCAACCCGACGCCGGTTACGATCAAAAGCATCACCGCGGTAAGGCGGTCTACCGTGAGATCGAATCCTACCTGCAGAAATCCGCTTTGTATCCAAGTGAAATAATGCTGCGAATATGCCGTAGTTAGCGGATACAGTTTCGACAAGAGAATCAGGACGTAAACAAACGAAAGCGCGACGGAGCCGATCGCGATCACATTTACAACCGATTTCGGCAAGCGCTTACCAATCACGCCGTTAAGCAGAAAGCCGATGAGCGGAAAGAACGGGATGAGCCAGAGATTCATGACCGTTTTGGCTTAGAGCTTCATGGAATCGATTTCATCAATTTGGAGAGTGCCACGGTTCTTGAAAATTGTAAGGATGATCGCGAGCCCAACAGCGGCTTCGGCGGCAGCCACGACCATCACGAAAAACGAATAAATGTGGCCTTCAATGCGATGCAATTCATAGGAGAACGAGACGAAACTGAGATTCACAGCGTTGAGCATGAGCTCGATAGACATAAACACCGTTATGATGCTTTTGCGATAGAGAAACCCAGCTACGCCGAGAGCGAATAGCACCGCGCTCAACATTAAGTACCAGGACAAAGGAACTGGCGATATCTGAGGCATGCTAATCGATCTCCTTTCGCGCCAAGACCACTGCTCCCAAAATCGCGATCAGAATGAGGATGGAAATTACCTCGAACGGCAGCAGATATTCGGTGAAGAGCATTTGCCCGATGCGCTGCGCCGTTCCTCCTTCCCAACTCCCGAAATGCACATGCCTGAGCGGGGGCAGCGCGCTGCGGATGAGATAGCCGAGCAGGGCAACGAAAGCGAGCAGCAACGGCAGCCCGGCGATCTGCGCCAACCACGATTTACCGCTAGCCTTTTCCGTGCCCGCGTTCAACAGCATGATGACGAATACGAAGAGGACCATGACCGCGCCACCGTATACGATCACCTGCGCCATAGCGATGAACTCGGCGCCAAGCAACAAATAGAGGACCGCAAGGGAACCCATGACACCGATAAGCGATAGCGCGCTCGAAATGGGGTGCTTTTGAAGGACTAGGTTGAAGGCACAGACAATGGCCACAATGGCGAAAACAATAAAGAGAATCGTATCCATGGGGAGTGCCGCTCCTCAGAACACCGCCACGCAAAGCGCGGTCAGCAGCAAGTTGAGCAGCGCGCAGGGGAACAGAAACGTCCACGCAAAATGCATGAGCTGGTCGTAGCGGAAGCGAGGCAGTGTACCTCGAATCCAGATATAAGTGAAGAGTAAGAAGCCGACCTTCGCCGCGAACCAGAAGGCGGGGATCAGCACTGTCTGGAAAAGCGGAATCGCGAAGAGTACCGCAAGAATTAAGAAAGCGATTCCGAAAACGGGAAATGTATGGCGATCTCTCTTCCGGGCCGGCTCGATTGCATGATAGAAGCACAAAAGCGCCGCAACCACGAATGCCGCCGTCGCGACATAGTTTGAGTAGGGAGCGGGGAAGAGCGGATGCCAACCGCCGAGAAACAACAAGGTGGCGACGCAAGTGATGGTCACCATATTGGCGTATTCCGACATGAAGAAGCAGGCAAATTTCATGCTGCTGTATTCAGTGTGGAATCCGGCGACAAGCTCGTTCTCGGCCTCGGGCAAATCGAAAGGAAGGCGGTTCGTCTCCGCGAACGCAGCAATCATAAATATGATGAAGCCGAAGATCTGCGGGAACGGCATCTGAAAGATGTTCCAGCGCGGGATGAATCCAAGATAATAACCCGCTTGACTATCGCTGATAGCGCGAAAGCTCAGGTGATTGCTGAGCAACAGCGGCGAAACGATCACTAACGTCAGCGGCAGCTCATAACTGATCATCTGCGCGCCGCTCCGCAGACCGCCGAGTAAGGAATATTTGTTGTTGGATGACCAGCCGGCGAGCGCCACACCATAGACGCTCACTGCACTGATGGCGAGGACAAACAAGATACCAACTCGCACATCGCTGATCTGCATGTAAGTGTGATAGCCGAAGATGCTAACTTCGGGCCCGAAGGGAATGATGGAAATTGAGATCAGCGCGAGAGAGACGGCCATAAACGGCGCCAATAGATAAAAGAACCGGTTCACGTAAGGCGGCAAAAGATCTTCTTTCGTGAGCAGCTTCAATACGTCAGCCATGGGTTGCATCAAGCCGTGTGGCCCGACGCGCAACGGCCCGGTCCGGGACTGAATATGCGCCAGCACTTTTCGCTCGACCCACTGCAAATAAGCGAGCGTAGTCATGAAAATAGCGAAAACGATGGCGATCTTGATGAGGCTGATGATGAAAAAACTCATTGGTCCCGCCTCACTGTTTCCACTTGCACGCTGCCTTCGTGGACGATCGGTTCCTTACGCGGATCGCGATATAGCTCGCCCGGCGATTCGATAACCGAGTTCAGCATTTTCGAGAACCGCCCCAGCGTGCCCGACGTGAAAAGCGTATTATGCGCGGAACTGATCAGCTCAGGCTGAGGGGCGAAGTCTATGCGTCCATCGAGAGGGCGTCCATTCAAAGGCGCCGTTCGCGCCGCGCCGCCGGTCTCGATGACCGCGATAGGGATTTCGTAGCCGCGCACCGTCTTTCGGATCTCCCGAAAAACAGCTTCGGGCGTCGTGGAACCCAGTTCCTCGCGCATTTCCTTGGCAAGCAGCGCAATGATTTCAAGATCCGACTTCGTGCCCATGGTCTTGGGCCCGCGACTTATCTTCTGGACCTCTCCACAGACATTTGTGACGGTGCCATTCTTCTCATATACGGAAGCAGCCGGCAGCACGACATCAGCCCGCCGTGCAGTCTCGGTCAGGAACATATCCTGCACCACCGACGAATGCGTTTGCGGCAGCGAGTGGCTGGCGCGAGAACGGATTCGCCCCAACGATCCACAGCGCATCGAGATCGATAGCGGCCAAAATCTGGTTGTAGTTCAATCCAGGTTCAAGCCCGCTCTCAGCGAGGCTACGGTAGCCCGGCAGCAAGTCCGGCAACAGCCCCATGTCGGAAGCTCCGCGCGAGTTCGAATAATCGACCAGACAGACGTATTTCACCTGAATCTTCAGCGAATCCCCGAATTCCACGAGGCGGCGCACGGCTTCACCCTTGATTGCATCGCCGAAGAGGATCACAAGTTGCGGTTCGGCAGTGAGGCGTTCGCGTAACGATTCCAAAGCTTCAAACTCGCGGCCCAATTCCGCGCGGACCGTTGTCGCGTAATTGTCCTCTCGAACGGGTCCCGGAGTTACTGCATAAACGTGAGCTTTGTGGTGCCGCCAGTTCGAGCGCAATTGGAACGCGAGGAAAGGCTGCTCCTGAGCAAGATCGCTGTCGATGACCAGCGCAGCTTTCGTATTGTAAAGATCCGCGGTGGCTGCCAGAACGTCGCGTCTGCCATGGAGAGCATCCAGCAGAGCGGCGATATCGCCAGTGCGGTGATGATCTATGTTCGACGTTCGCAGTACTTGCCGCGCAAATTTTTGCAGCAAGAAGTTCTCTTCGTTTGTCGTGTGATTGGAACCGATGACTGCAAACTTGCCGTTCCTTGCCCTCAGCTCACTGAATCTCTTTACAACGGTCGCGATTGCCTGCGCCCAGGAAACCGGCCTCAGCTCACCGTTCGTGCGAACCAGCGGCGTGGTGAGGCGTTCCGGATGTTCATTGAAATCGAAAGCGTAGCGTCCCTTCACGCAGAGGAACTCGCCGTTAATGCCGGAACGGTCGCGATTGTTGGCGCGTATGATTTGGCCGTTACGAACGCCGAGAGTAGTCTTGCAACCGTTGGAGCAATGCGTACAGATGGTGCCAACGTGCTCCATTTCCCATGGGCGCGTCTTATATCGATAAGGACCGCTCGTGAGGGCTCCCACAGGGCAAATGTCGATGCAGGCTCCGCACTCATCGCACTCGAGGTGATCGCCTCGATTGGGAACAATCTCCGCCGCGGCGCCCCTATTGCCGATTCCGAGGGCGCTTACGCCCAGCCCTTCGCCGCAAATTCGAACACAGCGATAACAAAGGATGCAACGCGGAGCATCGTAGAAAACGATCGGCGACCACTGCTTTTCATCTACGTGGATCTTGGCTTCCGTAAAGCGGCTCTCGCCAGCTCCATACCGGAACACCATGTCCTGTAATTCGCATTCGCCGCCCTTGTCGCAGACCGGGCAATCGAGCGGATGATTCGTCAGAAGGAATTCGAGCGTCCCTTTGCGCGCTTGACGAACCTGAGCGGAATCGGTGTGCGCCACCATTCCTTCTGCGATGGGCAGTGTGCAAGCGACCTGCAACTTGGGAGTCTTCTCAACTTCAACCAGGCACATCCGGCAGGCTGCCTGGAGCGACAGCCCGTCGTAATAGCAAAAGCCAGGAATTTCTATTCCCGCTTGTCTGGCAGCGTTAATCAGCAGCGTTCCCGGAGCCGCCTGCAATGCGCGACCGTCGATGGTGAAGTTGATCAAATCAGCCATAGCTCAAGACGTTACTAAACAAGGGTTAGCTCCGGCGCCTGCACCGCGGGTCGGGACTTCCCAAGATATGCTTCGAACTCATCGCGAAACTTGGCTACAAAGGCGGCCGTAGGCATAGCCGCTGCATCACCGAGTGCGCAGAAAGTGCGACCCAGCATGTTATTGGACAGTTCAGCGATCAAATCGATATCGCTCTGCTTACCGCCGCCATCATGAAAGCGGGTAAGAATCTTTTTCAACCAGGTTGTGCCTTCGCGGCAGGGGATGCACCAGCCACAACTCTCGTGAGCGTAAAACTTGATGGTTCGAAGCGCCACGGCCACGATGTCGGTATCCTCATCGAGAATGACAAGACCGCCCGAACCAGCCATCGTCTTGGCCTTGGCGAGGGAATCGAAGTCCAGGGGAATGTCGCATTCGTCAGCTTTCAGCACCGGGGACGAGGAACCGCCGGGAATAACGGCTTTCAACTTCTTGCCGTTTCGCACGCCGCCGCAGACTTCGTTGATGAGGCGCATCATCGGAAAGCCCATGGGCAACTCGTACACGCCCGTTTTATTCACGTGTCCGGAGACGCACATCAATCGCGTGCCGCCATTCTTTGTCGAGCCCAACTCTGCAAACTCGCGGCCGCTGTGACGAAAGATCCACGGAACGGCCGAGAACGTCTCGCAGTTATTCAGAATCGTGGGAGATTGAAATGCGCCAACGACGGCGGGAAATGGTGGCTTCAGGCGTGGAATGCCGCGCTTGCCTTCGAGCGACTCCAACAGGGCCGACTCTTCGCCGCACTCGTAGGCGCCAGCACCAGTGTGCGTGTAAAGGTCGAAGTCCCAGCCGGTGCCCAGAATGTTTTTCCCTAGATACCCCCGCTGATACGCTTCGCCGATAGCGCGATCGACGATGTCGATCAGATAGCGGTATTCGCCGCGAATAAAGACGTAGCCCTTATTCGCCTTGATGGTCCAACCCGCAATCAGCATGCCCTCCATCAACTGATGCGGATCGTTCTCCATCAGCAAACGGTCTTTGCAAGTGCCGGGCTCGCTCTCGTCGGAGTTGCAGATGATATATGCGGGCTTGCCGGTATTCCGTGGCACAAAGCTCCACTTCATTCCGGTAGGAAATCCCGCGCCGCCGCGACCGCGCAAAGTGGAAGCCTTCAGCTCATCGATAATCGCCTCCGCATCCATCCCGATTACTTTTCGAATCGCAACATATCCTTCATGCGCCAGGTACGTGTCGATGGAAGCGGAATTAGGAAGATCGAATCGCTGCGAAATGATCCGGGTTTCTAAGGCGCTAGGCTCGTTGTACCGCATTGCAGGGTCTAAGAAGCCTTCGTCTCGTACGTGCCATCACGCAGCGCTTGCATCAATCGATCGAAGCGCTCAGGCGTGACGAAATGATGAAAATCGTAGTTCACCTGGATTGCGGGCGCCCAGGAACAAGCTCCCATGCACTCCACCTCTTCTAAGGAAATCAGGCCGTCTTCGGTCACTTGCTTATTCCTTAGCCCTAACGTCCGGCTCGCGTGTGTATAGAGATCCTCTCCGCCGACCACCTGGCAGGCAATATTGGTACAGACCTGCACGTGATATTTCCCCAGCGGCTTGCGGTGAAGCATCGAATAGTATCCGATGACTTCATCCACTTGCAGCGGCGTAACTCCACAGCGGCGCGCCACCTCTTCCACGAGTTCTTGCGAAACGCACCCGATTTCATCCTGCGCATACAGCAGCATGGGCACTACCGCGGAACGCTGCCGCCCGGAAGGGTAGCTGTTCAGCAGCTTTTGAAATCTCTCTTCGAGCGCCGGTGAAAAAGTCATAGTTCTAGCGGTCGACATCTCCGAGCACGAAATCCATACTTCCCATTACCGCGATTGAATCGGCAATCAAAACATTTTGCAGCATGGCGCCGAGCGATTGTAGATTGCCGAAGCTGGGAGTTCGCATAAACACGCGATGCGGCTTGGCAGTGCCATCACTCACGACGTAGTAACCCAACTCTCCGCGCGGCGATTCCACCACTTGATAGATGGACCCTTCAGGCACACGGAAGCCTTCTGTAACGATCTTGAAGTGATAGATAAGGGACTCCATTTGGGTCTTCATCTTTTCGCGATCGGGAAGAACCACATGGGGCGCGTCGGCCTGCCAAGGGCCTTCGGGCATGCCCTCCAGCGCTTGCCTGACGATTCGGACGCTCTGCCGCATCTCTTCCATGCGCACTTCGAAGCGCGCATAAACGTCGTTCGCAGTCCGAGTCGGCACTTCGAAATCGAATTTTTCGTAGCTGGTGTGGGGCGAATCCTTGCGGGCGTCCATCTTCACTCCCGCGGCTCTAAGCATGGGGCCGGTTACACCGAGATCGGTCATTACGTCGACCGGCAGCATACCAACGCCCTTGGTGCGGTTGACCCAGATTGGATTTGCAGCCAGCAGGTTTTGGTACTCGTCGATGCCTCTCGAAAGGCGACCGATGACCCGCGCGATCACTTTTTCCCAACCGCGCGGAGGCTCCAAGGCGAGTCCGCCAATGCGGATGTAACTGGTCATCATACGTTGTCCCGAAAACATTTCGAAGATCTTCAAGATCTCCTCACGTTCGCGGAAACAGTAGAAATAGACGCTCATCGCACCGATATCCAGCGCGTGCGTTCCCAGCCAAATCAAGTGGCTTGCGACACGGGTCAGCTCGCAGAGCATGACCCGCATCCACTGCGCCATTGGCGGAATCTCCAGACCCAGCAGTTTCTCGACTGCAAGCGAATAGCAAAGATTATTGTTGAGATTTGAGAGGTAATCGACGCGATCGGTCAGCGGAATCACCTGCTGGTACTTCAGTGCTTCGCATTGCTTTTCAATGCCGGTGTGAAGATATCCGATTTCAGGCCGAGCCTTGAGAATCGTTTCTCCATCCAGCTCGAGAACCACCCGGAGCACTCCATGAGTTGATGGATGCTGCGGCCCCATGTTTAAGGTCATGTGCCGCGCGGCGCCCCGGTTCTCTAGCGGAGCGGCTATCCCCGATGGATCGTCGAGCCTGAGCTCGTGCTCCGCATCAAGTGATGCGACATGAGACTTGCCTTGAATCATGAGTGCATCCTTATGATTAATCTGCGCAGGAGCAATTTCAAAAAAAAGCGCTGCTCATCCCGGGTTACTCATCCTGGTATGAGTACTTATAGCCGTGAACTGGATAGTCCTTGCGAAGAGGATAGCCCTCCCAATCCGTAGGCATCATGATTCGCTCCAGATTCGGGTGATTGCGAAAGACGACTCCAAACAGGTCGAATACCTCGCGTTCGTACCAGTTTGCTCCGCGCCAAACGGAGCATACGGAATCGAGATCTTCTTCTTCGCCCACCTGCACAATTATCCGCAGGCGAGCATTGTCCTTCAGCGAGTGAAAGAAATAAACTACTTCAAATCTGGGCTCGCGCGGCCACCAATCAACCGCGGTGATCGCACTCAGACGCTCGAAACCGGCTGTCTCCTTCAAGACCCGGCAAACCGGGAGAAGCTGCGCGGGCGAAATCGTCAGGACCGGTCCGTCGACGGCCAATTTCGCATCGACAATCGCCCCTGAAATGCGTTCATCGATCACGAGTGCGGCAGGGTTCTGAGCGACCACTTCAGGCAGCACGCGTAGTTTCCTCTTGTTGCTGCTTGCGCTGCTGATCTATGGACCAGTCGAGAACGCCTTTCTTCCATATATAGAAGAAGCCACATAAAACCAGCACGATAAACAGCAGCATTTCGAAGAATCCAAACAGCTTGAGTTGGCGGTAGACGACAGCCCAGGGATACAGGAAGATAGCTTCAATATCGAAAAGGATGAAGACCATACCGACCAGATAGAACTTGACGGTGAACCGTCCGCGCGCATTTCCGACAGGGTCCATGCCCGATTCATAAGGCATGGACTTGATGGGATCGCGAACGCGCCGCCCAAGCAGAGCCGAAAGGCCGATCATGGCTCCGGCTACCCCTATCGCGATGAGAATTTGGATGAGAACAGGAAACCAAGTCTCGGCGTAGCTCGCGGGCATGACTTACCGATACCAGAGTAGCAACCGGAAACTTCATATAATTACTGCAGGAATCGGGAAGAAAATCCCAGTTACGAAGTGCATTCACAACTCATTAACGTGTCCATAAACGGAGAGCCGAAGCAGGTGCCTGGCGATCATTCAGTCGCCATGCTCCTCGACTGGTTGAAGATTAATTCCGACCGGGTAGCGGTCGAGCTGAACAAATCCATCGTTCGTAAGCGCGATTGGGAACAAACGACGATTTCCAACGGCTCGCAAATCGAAATCGTTGAGTTTGTGGGCGGCGGCTAGGTTTTGAGCAGCGAACCGGGAAGCGCCGTGCGTACTGGTGCTTGACTGTTGCGGCAACTCTAGTACAATTTGGGGAGCGTCCGAATCTCCAAAACGAAAAGTAGGCATCATGTTCAAAACACGGAAAGTGCGTCCTGATTTACCTCAGCCACAACGGACCTACACAAGTACGGAGGTTGCGAAGATCTCGCAGGTGAGCCTTCGCCAGCTGCAATGGTGGGACGAAAAGAAGGTTGTTTCTCCACGGCACGAAGGACATAAGCGAATCTATCTTCCCGAAGAAGTAGTCGAGATCACAGTCATCGCTGAGCTTCGGCGGAAAGGATTCTCATTGCAGAAGATCCGCCGGGTGTTGCGCTTTCTCCAGCGCGAGATGGGCCGGCGCTTAGCCGACGTGCTTTCCACCGATTCCAAGCTGCATCTCCTCACGGACGGCAAGTCGATTTACCTCGAAGACCAGCAGGATCGAATCATCGATCTGCTGAAGAATGCTCGCCAACCGATGTTTCTAGTGTGTGTCAGCGATCAAGTGAAGCGTCTCGATGAGCTCCCTAAGAAGGGTAACCGCAGCGAGACCTCCCTGGCGAAACGGGCGCGAGCAGTCGGCTAACAGCCTTGCGGTGCCCGTGCCTCCTTAAACGGCTATACTGAAAACAGACCTTTGGAGGTTGAATTGTCGTCCAAGCGGCGTTATTTTCTTTTTGTCCCACTTTTTTTGGCCACATGCGCTTTGTTGGGCGGCATGTTTGGGCCCGGTGCTCAGACGGTTTCCGCAGCTCCGCAGCAGAAAAATGTGAGTCCAACTTCAGACGAGGATCTGAAAGCGGCCATCGCATCGTTCACTAAGCTGTACGACATCGTCGACCAGAATTACGCCGATAAGCTTTCCGCCGACAAGGCCATTTACAAGGGCGCCATTCCTGGCATGTTGCGGACGCTCGATCCGCACTCGAACTTTTTCGATCCCAAAGATTTCGCTAATATTCGCGAGGAGCAACACGGCAAGTACTTCGGTATCGGCATGATGATTGGTCCTCAGCCTCGCACCGGTAGGACCATTGTGATTCGTCCGTTTGGCGATTCGCCTGCATATAAAGCGGGCCTTCGGCCGGGCGACGTTTTGCTGGAAGTGAATGATAAGCGCGTGGATACTTTGGGGACCGAGGAGATCAAGAACATGCTCCGCGGCCCGAAAGACACCCGAGTTCAAGTCATCGTCAGCCGGGAAGGCGCGACGAAGCCCATAACCTTTAATCTCGTGCGCGGCGAGATTCCACTGAACAGCGTTGACACGGCATTCTGGGTAAAGCCCGGCACTGCCTACATGCGGATTCAGTCGTTCACTGAGACCACTGGCAAGGAAGTCGAGGACAACCTCAAGGCGCTTGGCGAGCAGAACATTAAAGCTTTGATTCTCGATCTTCGGGATAATCCCGGCGGTTTACTCTCCGAAGGCGTCGCGGTCGCGGGACACTGGCTGGATCGCGGGCAAGTCGTGGTTTCCCATAAAGGCCGCGCGTTCTCTGAGAAGCCATATCTCGCGAGAGGCAGCCAATACGGCGAGAATTATCCGATGGTCGTTCTGGTGGATCGCCTTTCTGCTTCGGCGGCTGAAATTGTAGCCGGCGCTCTGCAGGATCACGACCGGGCGTGGATCTTAGGTGATACAACGTTCGGCAAGGGTCTGGTCCAAACTGTCTATCCGTTAGACGACAACACTGGTTTGGCGCTCACGACCCAGCACTACTACACTCCGAGCGGGCGTCTCATCCAGCGCGATTATTCGAACATGTCGTTCCTCGATTATTACTACGGCAAGCGTGGAGACGATAAGAATCCGACCGATGTGAAGCAGACCGATCTGGGTCGCACAGTCTATGGCGGCGGTGGCATCACGCCGGACGAGAAATACGATGCGCCCAAGCTGGATCTGTTCGAGATCAATGTGATGCGCAAGAATTCGCTTTTCAATTTCTCTGCCCATTATTTCGCGAATCACGACGCCAAACTGCCCAAGGGCTGGATTCCGGGCGAAGACGTACTCAACGATTTCCACGATTACCTGATGAAGGAAGGCGCGCAATTCAGCGAAGCCGATTGGACTCGCGATCATAGCTGGATACGGGACCAAGTTCGCAGAGAAATGTATATCGCCGCTTTCAGCTATGAAGATTCCCAAAAAATAGACGTAGAGCAGGATGCGGAAGTGCAAAAGGCTATGGATGCGATGCCGAAGGCGACTCATCTGCTCGCAGAGTCCAAGAGCCGGTTCGAAAAGCAGCGGGCGAGCCGGTAGCGAACTCGCCCAGCGTCGCGACTGATTTGTCTTCACAACTCGAAGCTATTGCATCGGTTGACAGGTCAGCAGCAGGCTGCGCCCCAAATCAGCGTTCTCGACACAGGCGGTCAATACACTCATTTAATTGCGCGAAGAGTGCGTGAATTGGGCGTATATGCGGACGTTCAGCCGAGCGATACGCCCGCGATGGAACTGCATTCGCGGAAAGGCATCATTATTTCCGGCGGTCCCGCGAGCGTTTATCAGACGGGCAGCCCTGACATCGATCCAAAGGTTCTGACCTCCGGGATACCGGTACTGGGCATCTGTTACGGTCATCAACTGCTCGCTCACCATCTCGGTGGCAAGGTTCAAAAAGGCGAGCGCGGTGAATATGGCATCGCACATCTTCGCGTGACCTGCCAAGACGCTCTGTGGAAGGGCATTGAACATTCGCAGATCTGGATGAGCCATTCCGATTCCGTCGCGTCGGTCCCTACGGGCTTCAGGGTCACCGCCTGCACTGAAATATCGGGTGTAGCGGCCATGTCCGATCCCGAGCGCAGGCTCTTTGGCATTCAGTTTCATCCCGAAGTAGTACACACGCATGCCGGCATGCGAATGTTGGAAAACTTCGTCTTTGATATTTGCGGCGCAACCAAGGATTGGGACGTGTCGCAGCGCGTGCCGGTGGTGGAAGATCGTATCCGCGCAACCGTGAAGGATCGCAACATATTCTTTTTCGTCAGCGGAGGCGTCGATTCAACGGTTGCTTATACGCTTTGCTTGAGGGCTTTGGGGCCGGAGCGGGTAAACGCAATTTACGTCGACACGGGTCTCATGCGGAAAAACGAAACCGAATTCGTCCGCTGTATTTTTAGCGAGCTCGGCGCAACCCACTTTCTTGTCGATTACGCCGAAGAGGAGTTTCTCGCGGCCCTCGATGGTTTGCATGATCCGGAGCAGAAACGGTGCGCGATCGGTGAGCAGTTCGTCAAGGTGCAGGAACGAATCTTGGCAACCGAGCACTTTCTCGATGGTCACTGGATCCTGGGGCAAGGAACAATCTATCCAGACACCATCGAGTCCGGCGGGAGCGCAAAGGCCGATCTCATCAAGACACACCATAATCGGGTCGCCGGCATCCAGACTCTGATGGATAGCGGCCGCATCATCGAGCCGCTTACGTCCTTTTATAAAGATGAGGTGCGGGAGATCGGGCGGGAAATCGACGTGCCCGAGAAGTTTCTGAAGCGCCATCCCTTCCCCGGTCCTGGTCTCGCGATCCGTTGTCTCTGTTCGCAAAAACACGCGGATGTGACGCAGACTGAGGGTGGCTTTTTGCTGCCCGTACAATCGGTCGGCGTGCAAGGCGACTCGCGAAGCTATCGCAACGTACTTTGTCTGCCCGGTAAACCGGCGATGGACGATATTCGCCACACGGCTCCAACTCTGACCAATAGCCGACGGGATATAAATCGAGTGGTGGCGCTTTGCGGCGCGAAAGCCCCACTTGGCTCGATGAAGATTTTCGAAGCATCAGTCACAAAACAGCGTCTCGACATTCTTCGCGAAGCGGACGCGATCGTTCGTACTTTCTGTACAGAAACTGATTTCGAAGATCAAGTTTGGCAATTCCCCGTCGTTCTGCTACCGCTCGGCACAGACGAAAATTGTGAATCGATTGTTCTGCGCCCCATCAACTCCGTCGATGGCATGACGGCTGATGTCGTGTTGATGCAGCCAGAAATGCTGGAACATCTGACTGCCCGACTCCTCGACCTGACGCAGATCGCGGCAGTTTTTTACGACGTCACGAACAAGCCGCCGGGCACCATAGAATGGGAATGATGAGCGCCACGACTTCACTCTCCTTGGAAGAATTCCATCGGCTATACGATGGCGTGAAACCGAATTACGAGTACTGGTTTGGTGAAGCGGTTCCTAAAGCTATGGCCACATCCGTGCATGGCGCTGTGCAGTTGATTTTGATGCTTCTCTTGCGGAGGTGCGGCTGGAACGCCCTTCCCGAGGTCACATTGAAGCTCGTCCCGGATGCGGAGCCGATTCCCGATGTCATAGCCAGCCGCTCAAATATCGAGCGGCCTTACCCGACAAAGCCAGTCGAGCTGTGTATCGAAATCCGGTCGCCCGCAGATCCGCTGAAAAAGATCTTCGAAAAGGGCAAGTATTATCTCGCTTGGGGCGTGGCTAACGTATGGATCATCGATCCGGAAGCTCGTACGGCGTGGATCATGACGCAGGAGCATCCTGAGGGGATCTGGATTCACCCGGATGGCTCATTGAAAGCGGATGAAGCCACAGTCATTTCACTGCCGGAGCTCTTTGCGGAAGTAGACAAAATATTCGGCAAATAGCTAAATCCGATGAAAGCTCTTGAGAATGTCTTTCGTGCTGTAGCGAAGTGCGATGGGACGTCCATGCGGGCAGGTCATCGGGTATTCGCAGTCTGCCAACGCACGCAAAAGCCAATCGATTTTCTTCGGTTCGAGCTTGGTGTTTACCTTGATGGCGGCTCTGCAAGCGATCGTGGCGCAGACATTGCGCCGGATCTCATCTAACGACGCCGATCTCAGCTCGGTTTCCGCAATCTCCAGAATTTCGAGAACGATTTTTTCAATATCGCCCGGCCCCACTCCGGCGGGCGCGGCTTTGATCGCTACGGTTCGCTGTCCAAAAGGCTCGGTTTCGAATCCATGCGCATTGAGCTCATCGGCAATCCGGGCGTATTCGAACTGCTGTCCGATTGTAAGTTGCATGACGAGCGGCATTAACAGCTGCTGAATTTCGACCATGCCGGCAGCGCGCTGCCTCAGCACCTGCTCAAACAAAACGCGTTCATGGGCCACGTGCTGATCGATGATCCACAACCCGTCCCGTCCCGCTGCCACAATGAAGCTCTCGTGAAGCTGACCTAATGGCCGCAGATCTGGAAGCGCTGCAAGAGTATCGACGCGATCCCAATCGGACGGAAGCTGGTCAAGCGCTCCATGCGTGTCTGGGATCCGGCGCAGCACGGCAGGAGGTTGCGCAACCGCGGTTCTTTCTTCATAAATCGATGGCCGAGGGGGCGCATCGATCGCGATCTCGGGCAGTTCGCTCGCTGCAATCGGGTTCGGCTCAAATGATTCGAATTCAACCGCGACAGCCTCAACTCTGCCAGAAAACTCGGAAAACGGAAGATTGGCTGCGCGTTGCACTGTGGGCCGCTGTATGGGCGAACTTGGTAGCGGCATGCTCGAAGCCGGGCGGCTTTCCATCAAAACTTCACGCACCGCATCGCGCACAAAATCGTGGACCATCGATCCGTGCCGGAAGCGGACTTCCGTCTTCGCCGGATGAACATTCACGTCCACCTCGCTGGCATCGCAGTTTAGGAACAACAGAGCGAAAGGGTAACAACTCGCCGGCATCAGGTTGTAATACGCCGCCGATATAGCATGCAACAGAACTTTATCGCGGATCAGCCGCCCATTCACGAACAGAAACACGGAATTGCGATTCAGCTTCTGAACATGGGGTCCTGAAACCAAACCTTCTAGAGCGAACTGGGCCAGCTCAGCTTCAGGCGGGTTCTGAAGCGAAGCTCTAGCGTTTGGCGGCACGTAGGGCGGAGGCAGGCGTAACTCGAACGTGCGCGGACCTAAATCGACCAGCTCTTCCATAACCTCCGAGCCAAAAACCTGAAAGGCGCGATCGCGCAAAGTGGAAACCGGCGTGACGCTCAACAACTCGCGCCCCTCGTGGTAAAGCTCAAAGCGCTTATTCGAGTGGCCGAGGCTGTAATGGGTGACCAACGAGCCGATATGAGCCAGCTCCGTCTGATCGGAGCGCAGAAATTTCTTCCGCGCCGGCACGTTAAAGAACAAATCTCGCACGGAAATAGTGGTGCCCACGGGTCGCGCTATTTCATCGCACCGCAGCAATTTGCCCCCGGCGAATTCAACCGCCGTACCGGTCTGCTCATCAGCCGAACGCGTTTCCAGCACCAGGCGGCTTACCGAAGCAATGGAAGGCAACGCCTCGCCGCGGAATCCGAGTGTCGCAATCGCAAGCAGGTCTTTGACGTCGCTCAGCTTGCTGGTGGCGTGGCGTTCAAACGCAAGCAGAGCATCATCGCGCAGCATTCCCGAGCCATCATCTTGGATACGCAGCAGACGCCGCCCGGCGTTCTCTGCATCGATCCGTATGTCAGTGGCGCCGGAATCGAGCGAATTCTCTAGAAGTTCTTTAACGACAGAAGCTGGCCGCTCCACCACCTCGCCTGCCGCAATCTTGTTCGCGACATTGTCGGAGAGGATTCGTATTCGACCCATTTACAGGCGCTGCGGCTGTGTTGGGCTGCTATCAACCACTCATCGCGGCAAGAAACTCTGCGTTCGAACGCGTCTTGCCAAGCTTGTCGAGCAGAAGCTCCATCGACTCCACCGGCGAGAGCGGGTTCAGAACCTTGCGCAAAATCCATACACGATTCAGCTCTTCGCGAGGCATGAGCAGCTCTTCCTTTCGCGTACCGCTCTTGTTTATATCGATAGCGGGGAAGACACGTTTGTCGACCAACTTGCGATCGAGATGAATTTCCATGTTGCCGGTGCCTTTGAATTCTTCAAAGATTACGTCATCCATGCGGCTGCCTGTGTCGATTAAGGCAGTGGCGACAATGGTCAGCGACCCGCCTTCTTCGATATTGCGCGCCGCTCCGAAGAAACGCTTCGGGCGCTGCAGCGCGTTTGAATCCACGCCGCCCGAGAGCACCTTGCCCGATGGCGGAACAACGGTATTGTAAGCGCGAGCCAGTCGCGTGATGGAATCGAGCAGAATCACCACATCGCGTTTGTGTTCAACCAGCCGTTTCGCTTTCTCGATCACCATTTCCGCTACTTGCACGTGCCGTGAAGCTGGTTCGTCGAACGTAGAGCTGATCACCTCGCCGCGCACGGAGCGCTGCATATCCGTAACTTCTTCCGGCCGCTCATCGATCAAGAGAACGATTAAGCTAACATCCGGATGATTGGTCGTGACGGAATTCGCGATGCTTTGCAGCAGCATCGTCTTACCGGTGCGGGGAGGCGCCACGATCAGACCGCGCTGCCCTTTACCCAAGAGGTGTCAGCAGGTCCATAACACGGCCCGAAAAGTTGTCTTTACTGGTTTCGAGCTTCACCCTCTCATCCGGGTAGAGAGGCGTGAGGTTATCAAAAAATATCTTGTTCCGCGCTTCCTCCGGTGGCTCAAAGTTGATCGCATCGACTTTGATCAGCGCGAAGTAGCGCTCGCCCTCTTTGGGCGGTCGAATCTGACCCGAGACGGTGTCGCCCGTGCGGAGATCGAAACGGCGGATCTGTGATGGCGACACGTAGACATCGTCCGGACCCGGCAGATAATTGTAGTCGGGCGCGCGTAAGAAGCCGAAACCATCGGGCAAGCATTCCAGCACGCCTTCGGAAAAGATCAGTCCGCTTTTTTCGGCCTGAGTTTGGAGGATCTTGAACACCAGCTCTTGCTTGCGCAGGCCTGCCGCGCCAGGCACGCCAAGATCCTTCGCGATCTGGTTCAGAGCTTGAATATTCATATCCTTCAGCTCCACCAAATCGAGTGTCGTGGCTCCGTTTCTTTGCCCTTGAGCGCCCGTGTTGCCCATCGAATGCCGTCCGCGACGCTGTTGGATCTGTTGTTGTGGAGCTGGCACAGGCGGCGTTTGAGCGCTGGGCGCGGCAGCATCGGGCGGCCTGTTTTCAGTTCCAGGCCTTATCTCCGCGCCTGCGGGCTTGCTTTCAGCGCCTGCGGCCTTGCCTTCCTTCAATGCCACCAGGTTTGGCCTGCAGCCTGGCTTCAGACCCTCTGCCATTGCCTCTCGGCTCGGCTGCCCGGGCTTCGTTCGCGGCTGTGCGCAATCTGTTGGCGGTCGGCCTCTCGGCTCGTGGCTCACTGGCCCTGTTCTCAGCCGCCTCAACAGGTTTAGCATCATTCGTGTCTGTAGCGGGCACGCGTTCGCCGTCTGTCTCGTGTGGCTTCTCGGTGGGGTTACCTTCGGAGGCAACCGCGGGGGTTACTGCTGGTTCTTGATCGTCGAGATGATTTGCCAAATTTCCCTCACTCCCCGGCCGTCGATGGTCGAGAATGCGATTGGCTCCTGATCCTTCAATTCCTTCTGGATCGCGGCCAATCCGGCTTTCAGTTGGTTATTACTTTTCAGTTTGTCGGCTTTGGTGACTATCACCTGATACCGGCGGTTATGGAACTCGAGCCAAGACTTGAGTTCCAGGTCCATATCCATCCACCCGCGACGGGCGTCGATAAGCAGGAACGACAAAACAAGGTTTTGCCGGTCCAACAAATAGCTTTCAATCAATTTCTTCCAGCTCGCGCGCTCTTCAAGCGATACCCGCGCGTACCCGTATCCGGGCAGATCCACGAACCGGATCTCATCGTCGATCCGGTAAAAGTTGATCAGCTGAGTACATCCTGGACGGGCGCTGGTAAACGCCAACCCGGGTTGCCGCACAATCGAATTCAACAAGCTTGACTTGCCGACATTGCTGCGCCCTAAAAAGGCAACCTCTAAAGTGCCCTCCCGCGCGTCCTCCGCCGGGAACTGTCGCGGATGCGCTGCACTGATGATCAGCTCACAGGCGCATTCGAGCCCTGCCCGTTGTGAGCGTTTCAATACGCCCGATGCTGCTTCGGTTTCCACCACAGCTTTTCCAATATTCGGACGCGGGATCCTGTTAGCTGAAAATTCCTCAGTGCGTCAGATTGTCTTCGCTCGGCCGTACGGCCAGCTCTGCTGCTGTCGCGGCCGGCGCCAACGGCAACGCTACAATCTCGCGTTCCAACGCAAGCTTCAGCACTTCGTCCATCGAAGAGATGAAATGCAATTTCATCTCCTTACGGACATTCTCGGGAATGTCTACCAAATCCTTTTCGTTATCCCTTGGCAGAATTAGCTCGAATATGCCATGCCGATGTGCCGCAAGAAGCTTTTCCTTCAATCCGCCGATGGGCAGCACGCGCCCTCGGACCGTAATCTCACCCGTCATTGCCAGATCGCAACGAACCGGGATGCCCGTCAATGAACTGCAGATGCTTGTCGCGATTGTAATGCCGGCAGAAGGCCCATCCTTAGGAATTGCGCCTTCCGGCACGTGCACGTGAATATCCAGATGACGGTAAAAATCCTTTGGCAGTCCTAGGTATTGCGCCCGCGAGCGTACATAACTCATGGCCGCCTGCGCCGATTCCTGCATCACGTCGCCCAGTTTACCGGTAGTCATCAGCTTGCCGCGGCCTTCCATCACCATTGCTTCGGTGGTCAGAATCGAGCCGCCGACCTCCGTCCAAGCAAGCCCCGTGGTTGCGCCGATTTCGTTCTGCTTGTCCAGATCGAGATCGCGGAATCGTTCAGGCCCCAGCAGCTCAATTACTTTCTCTCGTGTAACAACTATCTTGTCAATCGGAATCAGAGGCGCCTCTTCCTTCTTCGCCTTCTTCTTGGTCTTCTTCGCCGGCTCCGCGGTTTCTACGGACTCGTCCGCCTGCATCTCCTCTTCAATCACTTCGATTGACTCGGCACTGTCCGGCACCGGCTCCTCTGTGGTTACGCATTGCGCGTCGACAACTTTGCGAGCGACCTTGCGGCAGAGGTTTCCAATCTCGCGCTCCAGGTTCCGGACGCCTGCTTCGCGAGTATAGGACTGGATCAGCGATTGCAATCCTTCGCTTGTGAACTCGACCTGATCTTCGCCGACGCCCGTATCTTTTCTCTGCTTCTTAACCAGGAACCGTCTTGCGATCTCGAGCTTTTCGAGTTCCGTATAGCCCGATAACCGGATCACTTCCATGCGATCCTGCAAAGCCGGCGGAATGGTGTGCAGCACATTGGCCGTCGCAATGAAGAACACCTGGCTCAAATCGTACTCGACGTCCAAATAGTGATCCATGAACATGTAGTTCTGTTCCGGATCGAGCACTTCGAGCAAGGCCGCGGACGGATCGCCTCGAAAATCCATTGACATCTTGTCGACTTCGTCCAGCATGACGATGGGATTTCTTGTTCCCGCCTTTTTCATCATCTGGATCACTTGCCCTGGCAGTGCGCCGATATAGGTGCGCCGGTGGCCACGAATTTCGGCCTCATCCCGCACGCCGCCGAGTGACAGACGGACAAACTTGCGCCCCGTCGCCTTCGCAATCGACATCCCCAATGAGGTCTTGCCCACTCCGGGAGGTCCGACAAAACACAGGATGGAACCCTTCGGATTCTGCACCAAGCCGCCGGACCGACAGGAACTCCAGAATTCGTTCCTTGATCTTCTCAAGGCCATAGTGATCGCCTTCGAGAATTTGACCCGCATAACGCAGATCGCGGATTTCTTTCGTGCGCTTCTTCCACGGCACGGCGAGCAGCCAATCGAGATAGTTGCGGGAAACCGTGGACTCCGCCGACATGGGCGGCATGCCCTCCAGACGCTTCAACTCGGCAGTCGCCTTCTCGTGAGCGTCTTTCGTCATACCCGCGGTATCGATCTTCTTCTTTAGCTCATCGAACTCGCTCTTCTCGCCGCGGCCGAGTTCCTTCTGAATAGCCTTGATTTTTTCGTTGAGATAGTACTCTTTCTGCGCTCGCTCCATTTGCCGTTTTACGCGGCCTTGAATGGTGCGGTCGACGTTCAGCTTCTCGATCTCGATATCCAGCAAATCCGCCACTCGTGTAAGCCGGTCGATGGGATCGAAGATTTCAAGCAGTTCCTGTTTCTCTTCAATAGTGAGTTGCAGGTTGGCGCCGACGGTGTCTGCGAGCTTGCCAGGATCGTCCACGCGAATGGCCGCGATCATTGTTTCGTAGTTCAGATTCTGGCTGAGCTTTACGTATTGCTCGAACAAATTCGTGACACGGCCAGTCAAACCCTCGAGCTGGCTTCCCTGCTCCGTCTTGAATGTTGTGGTTTTGACGACGGCGCGGAAATAGCCTTCTTCCTCGCTGACGGTGATGATTTTGCCACGCTCCACGCCCTCGACCAGAACCTTGATATTGCCATCCGGCTGTTTCAGGCTTTGGACGATGTTGGCGACCGTACCGACGGAGTAAATCTCGTCCGGCCTGGGTTCGTCGACCGATGCATCGTGCTGGGTGGCTAGAAAGATTTTCTTGTCGCCTAAGAGCGCCTCTTCCAGAGCACGCACGCTCGATTCCCGGCCAACCACAAACGGCGTCATCATGTACGGGAAAATGACCACGTCCCGAATGGGCATCATGGGCAATCGTTTGGTGTCGGTTTTATCTTTCGTCGTAACCATTTGGCCTTTCTAGGCGGATTGTCGCGTTCGGCAGGGGGAAATAGATGATGTGCAGCTTTTACCTTTAGACGCTGCGCAAGCGGGAAACTCTCTCAGGTAAAAACGCGGCTGGCTAGCCCGCCTTTTCAAGCACAGCCATGTTGATCTTTTGCGAGAGCACCATCTCCTTCGTGACCACGAACTCGCGAACTTTCTTAAATGTCGGGAGGTAGTACATCAGGTCTAGCATGAGGTCTTCCAGAATCATGCGTAGACCGCGGGCACCCACTTTGCGTTCCATTGCGAGTTGCGCAACGGCATCCAGGGCGTCCTCGCTAAACTTGAGCTTAACATTCTCGAATTCAAAGAGCTTTTGATACTGACGTACGATGGCGTTTTTCGGCTTCGTCAGAATCTGGACCAAAGCGTCCTTCGCCAGGTCTTCGAGAACAGCCGTAACCGGCATGCGACCAATGAACTCAGGAATAAAGCCGTATTTGATCAGGTCGACCGGCTGGCACTGCGAAAGCAAATCGATGTCTCGGCGGACCGAGCTCGCGCCTCGCCGCACGGATTCCTTATCGTCCGGAGCCACGAAACCGATACTCTTCGTCCCCGAACGGCGCGCGATCACTTTCTCCAGACCTATAAAAGCTCCGCCGCAAATAAATAGAATGTTCGTGGTATCGACCGGCGTAAACTCCTGGTGCGGATGCTTTCGGCCCCCTTGCGGCGGCACGTTCGCGATGGTGCCTTCCAGAATCTTGAGTAGCGCCTGCTGAACCCCTTCGCCCGAAACATCGCGCGTAATGGAAGGATTCTCGTCCTTCCGCCCGATCTTGTCGATTTCGTCGATATAGATAATGCCGGTCTGCGCCCGTGGAACGTCCCAATCCGCATTTTGCAAAAGTCGCAGAATGATATTCTCGACGTCTTCGCCCACGTATCCCGCTTCGGTAAGCGTGGTGGCATCCACGATCGCGAACGGCACATCCAGGATTCGCGCAAGCGTTTGAGCCAGCAATGTTTTACCGGTCCCCGTAGGGCCGATGAGCAGTATGTTCGACTTCGACAGCTCGACTTCGCTGCCGCGCTGCTTGTTCATCTGAATGCGTTTGTAATGGTTGTAAACAGCGACCGCCAGCTTCTTCTTGGTCGCTTCTTGCCCGATGACGTACTGATCCAGATATTCCTTCAACTCCAGCGGACGAGGCAACTTGCCGGGAGTCCCGTAGCTCTGCTCATGCCGATCATCCTCGATAATCGAATTGCAAACGGCAATACACTCGTCGCAGATGTAGGCCCGGGGATAATCGCTAGGCGAGGAGATGAGCTTGCCGACTACGTCTTGACTCTTATGACAGAACGAACAGCGGAGGGAATCGTCAGATCCGGCACGCTTCAAGCTGGTTCTCCTATAGAAAGAAAAATCAAGGGATCCCCTGACCTGAACGAAGTGATGTCAACCACCAGTATATCAACACTATGTAACCTTAAATCCGAAGAAAATTCAAGACCTTACATGATCAGGTTTGTTCCCCGTACCGGCTGCCCCGGAATAGCAGCTATCCGCCCTTCTGGGCTTGCTCGAATAAAAAGTGAAGGGTTTTTTCGGTCTGAATGTGACTTGCGATGCGAGCCAAAGTGCCCTCCTTATCCAAGCGCGCCCTAGTGACGGCCACGGCTTCACGCTCCTGGCGAGCAATACGCTGAACCTCCCGGTCGACCTCGTCTTTCGTGGCCCGGATGCCCTCGCGGTCAGAGATTTTTTCGAGCAAGAGAGAAGCTTTCACGCTCCTGACGGCCTTATCGCGCTGGTTCTCTTTTACTTTCTGCCAATCGAGCTTGATCGTATTCGGATCGATGCCACGTCCTGCGATGTCGCGAAGCTGTAGTCGCACCTGGTTCTCAATCTGCCGGTCGATGTAGGTTTCTGGGACCGGAAAATCAACACCTTGAACGAGCTTGTCGATCAGCTCTTCTTTCGCTGCCTGCTGCGCCACATATTGCTTTTCGTGGAAAATGGTCTTCTTTATGGATTCCCGCAGCTCGTCCAAAGTTTGATAATCGCCCAGATCCCGGGCGAATTCATCATCGAGAGCAGGAAGTTCCTTCCTTCGAACCACCTTGGGCGTCAGCTGAAAACGAACGCTTTTCCCTGCCAGGCGCTCTTGAGCAAAATCCTCGGGATAGGTGACATCGAATTCTTTGACGTCTTCGGGAAGGGCGCCTAACAAATTCTCGTTGAACTCCGGAAGCGTGTCCTCGCCGCCCACCTGAAGCTGCACATCCTGATCGATCGGCTCCGCAAGCCCGGAGAGCGATTTCAAATGCACCAGTACATAGTCGCCCTTCTCGATTGGCCGCGGGTCGAGATTCACGTACTCAGCCTTGTTCTCCCGCGTTGCTTCTAGCCGTTGTTCGACTTCTTCGTCGGATACGGTCGGCTCCTCGTACTTCACCGAAATGCCCTTATACTCTCCCAACTCAAATTCAGGAGCAACCTCGAAATCCGCCTTGAAGCGGATCGGTTGGCCAGGTTCGAAGCGGAGATCGGTGATATCCGGTTGTCCGACGACCTTCAGATCGTCCTTCTGCACCCGGTCGCGGAACGCCTGCGGGAGAAGAACCTCCAAGACTTCGTTCCGAATCTCGCTCTCGAAGCGCGATTTAATCAGATTGGCGGGAGCTTTGCCAGGACGGAATCCAGGCAGACGAACGCGTTGCTTAATCGAATTCGTAACGCGCTCTCTGGCGCGTTCCACTTCTTCCAACGGAATCTCGACTTCGATCGAACGCTTGCAATCGACAGCTGTTGCCACTACGTTTGCGTTTTCTCCTCGCAGAGGACCGGCTTGCTTACACAGCCGCGGCGGTGAGTTGCGCGGATTCCCGCAGCGCTTCGGCCTTATCCGTCACTTCCCAGGTGAAAGATTCTTCCGTGCGGCCGAAATGTCCGAACGCGGCAGTCTTCCTATAAATGGGACGGCGCAGATCCAAATAATTGATCATGCCCGCGGGCGTGAGCGAGAAGCTTTCCCGGATCAACTCAGCGAGACGGTGATCTTCCACCTTGCCCGTTCCGAAAGTGTTCACCATCACCGACACTGGCTCGGCAACTCCGATTGCGTACGCAAGCTGGACTTCCACTCGCGACGTCAATCCGGATGCCACCAGATTCTTAGCCACGTAACGAGCCATGTAGCAGGCTGAGCGGTCTACCTTGGTCGGATCTTTCCCTGAAAATGCCCCGCCTCCGTGACGTCCCATTCCGCCGTAGGTATCGACGATAATTTTGCGGCCAGTCAGGCCCGTGTCGCCGTGAGGTCCGCCGATAACAAAGCGCCCCGTCGGGTTGATGTGGAAATGCGTGCGAGAATCGACCATGTTCGATGGAATCACCGGGTCGATGATGTACTTCTTTACGTCGGCGCGCAGTTGCTCTGTGGTGACATCGTCGTCATGCTGGGTGGAGATGACCACTGCATCGATGCGCCTGGGCTTTCCGTCGACGTATTCCACGCTAACCTGGCTCTTCCCGTCCGGTCGAAGATAGGGCAGCTCGCCTTCCCGCCGCGATTCGCTGAGCCGCCGCACCAGCTTGTGAGCCATCATGATCGGCAACGGCATGAATTCCGGAGTTTCGTCGCAAGCGTAGCCGAACATCAAACCCTGATCGCCCGCTCCGCCCGTGTCTACACCCATGGCAATATCGGGCGATTGGGATTGGATCATATTGACGACAGCGCAGGTTTTGCAGTCGAATCCCATCGCAGCGTCGGTATAGCCGATGCTGTTAATGACTCCCCGGACCAGCTTCGGAACGTCTACGTAGGTCTTCGTTGTAATCTCGCCCGCGACAATACAGATACCGGTGGTGACCAGGGTCTCGCAGGCGACCCGGCCATGAGGATCATCGGCCAGAACGGCGTCTAAAACGGCGTCTGAGACCTGATCTGCGATCTTATCCGGGTGACCTTCGGTGACCGACTCGGACGTGAAAATGGATTTCATTGACAAACGCGGGACTCCTTGAGCTCGAGAGGGGTTCAGTTTCCTAGTGTAGCAGGGGAATCTGCCGGGGCGATACACTCGTTTGCGGGACGGCGGTGCAAATGAAAAGTGCGTTTCCAGGACTATTGCTGGTAGCGGCGGCCGCTATGCTGGTTGCAGCTCAGGCGGAAAGGCCTAGGGCGCGGGATCTAGGGCTCGCACCTGGTGTTTTTCCAGCAGGACCGCTCAACTCGATCACCGATGTCACTGGTGTCCGGGTGGGACACGTGACAATCATTCAGGGCGACGACGTGCGGACGGGCGTCACCGCGATTTTGCCGGCGGACGGGAACTTGTTTCAGGAGAAGGTCCCTGGTGCAATCTTCGTCGGCAACGCCTTCGGCAAGCTCGCTGGATCCACACAAGTCCAGGAGCTGGGGACCATCGAAACGCCCATTGTGCTTACGAACACTTTGAACGTGGGAACAGCAATGGAAGCGGTGATTGCCTATACGCTCGCGCAGCCGGGGAATGAAGATGTCCGGTCGGTGAACGCGTTGGTGGGCGAGACGAACGATGGCGGCTTGAACGACATCCGCGGAATGCATGTGAAGCGTGAGCATGTTCTGGAGGCGATTCGAAACGCAAAGGGCGGCCCAGTAGCCGAAGGCAGTGTGGGAGCTGGAACCGGAACGATTTGTTTCGGCTGGAAAGGCGGCATCGGCACGTCTTCCCGCATCGCTCCCAAACAATATGGCGGTTACATAGTCGGCGTGCTGGTGCAGACGAATTTCGGCGGCATACTGACCATGGGAGGCGCGCCCGTGGGCCGCGAGCTCGGCAAATACGCCTATTCGGGAGCGCGAAACGCTTCAGCGCGAAACGCTTCGTCGGGAAATGGCTCTTGCATGATCGTCGTGGCCACCGACGCTCCGCTTACCGCCACAGATCTTCGGCGGCTGGCGGCTCGCGCCGTATTCGGATTGGCGCGTACCGGATCCTCCTACAGCAATGGGAGTGGCGACTATGCGATCGCCTTCTCGACTGCGCCTTCGCTGCGCGTGAAGAATGGGACAAACCAGCCTACGCCTTCCACCGTGCTGCCGGCCGATGCTGTTTCTCCGCTGTTTGAAATGGCGCTCGAGGCAACAGAGGAAGCCGTTTACAATTCACTCTTGCAAGCAACTCCCGGTTCACTCGCGGTTCGGCAGCGCCGAAGCAATCCCGATTGATCGCGTTCAGCAGATCCTGAAAAAATACGGCGTAGGCAGCAAGCCGTAGTTGATTCGGCGGACTCGCCCGCTTCACTTGGCAGGTGGGCCGAGCGGACTGGGTGCGCAGCCCGATGTCTCCGATGTGTACGCGATCCCTGAAATCTTCCATCCCGTGGCAGTCTTCAACAGGTTGACTTCGTCGACTCCACAATGGTTGAACTTTCCGTTCAGGTGAAAATCGTATTCCGCCCAAACCACCGCGATACTGCCGTGCGTCAGAACGGTCGGGTTCCACATGCGCTCGAGCCACGCATCTTTACTCGAGCCGACGCGCTCCGCGAACTGATCGTGCGAGGTGGTTGTGGCCGTGCCGTCCGCGCGCACTCCCAGCAAAGTTGCCTCGGGCGTGAATAGTGAACGAGCAGCAGCGGCGTCGTGCGCAGCCATCGCATCGAAGAGCCGCTGAACCGTGGCTTCAGGACCATTGTCATCCGCAGCCGAACAGGCCAGGATCAGAATGCTACCAGCAAGGAAGAAGAACAGGATTCGTCGCATCCCGTCAGTCTACCGCCGATGAATGGTGTACATTTCGCGTACTTCCTACAGCATGAAATGCCATCGAGCCGCTGCCGGATTTGAAGCAGCACCGACCTAAGTTGTTGACAGCTAGCGGCAGGCGTCCTGGCCATGAGGTTGCACTCCTTCAGAGCGAAAGAGGAACCAAGATGCAACCAAAGGACACGGCAGGACTCGACGACTTTATTACGGCCACCAAGAGCAAAGGAGCATCGGACGAGTTCCTGGCAGCCTTCTTAACGCGGCGCGGCTGGAGCGCGGACGAGGTCTACGCAGCTTTAGGGCGGTACTGGGAGCAAGTAACAGGCATCGCCCTTCCGCAACCCGGCGATATCGGGGAATCGTCGCGAGATGCGTTCCTTTATCTGCTGGTCTTCGCCACGCTCGCAACCTGGGCAACCGCGCTGGGCGGCATGATTTTCCAGTTTATTAATCACTGGCTTCCTGATCCGGTATCTCGAAACGTCGTGTTCGATCTGCGCTCGACAATTACCTGGCAGATGGCGCGTATTGCGGTCGCGTTTCCGATCTACCTGCTGGTGACGAGGCTCACCTTCCGCGAGTCCATGAGTCACCCCGAGCGGCTGCAATCGGGCGTTCGCAAATGGCTTACCTACATTGCGCTGCTGGGGACCGCCGGCGCCATGATTTGCGATCTGATCTGGTTTCTCGATTACTTGTTGACCGGCGAGATCACTCCGCGGTTCATGCTGAAAGCGGCGACTGTGATGGTAATCTCCGGCGGGATTTTTGCTTACTATCTGGCTACGCTCAGATGGAATCGAAGCACCAACGCGTCACGCGCGAGATCCCGCACTCTGATCTTCGCCGGAGCATCGGCACTGGCAGTGATTACAACGTTCTGCATCGGGCTCGCCGTGGCCGGCACGCCGCCACAACAGAGACAGGTAGAGGCGGACCGGAAGCGAGTCGAAGACCTCCACGCCCTAGCGCTGGCCATAAACGCATGGCATTACCAGGCGCCAGTAGCTCATCCAAACGCACCCATTCCGGCGACTTTGACAGATTTGATTCGAGCGAGAAGAATCAACGCTTCGCAGGTGAGCGATCCCGAAACGCACGCAGTATACGAGTATCGGCCGAAATCTGGAAACCAGTACGAATTATGCGCCAACTTCTCTTCGAATGACATAACCGCATCATCTGGCACCTACCGCTCGGGCTATTGGCGCCATGGAAAAGGAAAAACCTGTTTCGAGCTGGACGCATCGGAGATGGTGCCGTGGTGAGCCGTGGAGGAAGCAGAGCTGCAGCCTCGGTAGTGAAATTTAGAGTACAGGGACATTGGCGGAGAGAGTGGGATTCGAACCCACGTTAGAGTTTCCCCTAAACACGCTTTCCAAGCGTGCGCCTTCAACCACTCGGCCATCTCTCCGTTTTTGGGGTTCTTGGATGAGCCCGCGAGCCTCTATGCTAAATCGAATTTTTCGTGATGCAGAGCGATGTCGCCCCTCACCAGCACCGGCCGCTTCAAAATCTCCTCCAGCTCTTCCAAATATCGATTGTTGCTGGCCTTCAAAACCTTCGCCACATCCGGATGCACTCGCAGCACCACATCCTTGCCTTCGATCGCCCTTGAGATCTTCTGGGCCTCTGCCAGGATCTCGCTGACAATTGTCTGAACGCTTTTGACGTAGCCTGCGCCATCGCAATAAGGGCACGGCGCGCACAGAGTCCGTTCCAGGCTCTGCTTCACCCGCTTGCGCGTAATCGCCACCAGCCCGAAATCGTTGAACTGCAGAATTTTGTATGGCGCTTTGTCGGAGCGCATGGCTTCTTCGAGCGCCTGCATCACCTTCTGCCGATTCTTGCGCTCATCCATGTCGATGAAATCGACGACGATGATCCCGCCTAAATCCCGCAGCCGGATCTGGCGTACAATCTCCTTCACGGCTTCGGTATTGGTCTTGACAATCGTGTCTTCCAGCCGATTGGATTTCCCCACGTACTTGCCCGTATTGATATCGATGGCGACCAGCGCCTCGGTCTGGTTGATAACGATGTAGCCGCCTGATTTCAGCCACACCTTTGGCCGCAGAGCCTTCTCCAGTTCCTGCGTGATATTGAACGCGTCGAAGATGGGCGTCGACCGCGTGTACATCTTGACGCGGTTCACCAGGGCCGGTTGGAAGCGCTCCATGAAATTCAGCACGTTCTCATACAGCTCCTCGTTATCCACCCAAATCGCCTTGAAATCTTCGGTGACCTGGTCGCGCAGGATGCGCTGGACGATATCGAGATCGTAGTGCAAGAGCGCAGGCGCGGGCTTCTTTTCCGCCTTCTGCCGGATGTCGAGCCACAGGCCGTAAAGATAATTCATATCGGCCGCGATCTCTTCTTCCGGGACACCCTCGCCAGCCGTACGAATGATGAAGCCGCCGGTGGTGCCGACCCGGTGGGTTTGCAAAATCCGTTTCAGCCTCTGACGCTCCTCTTCGCTCGAGACCCTACGGGATACGCCCAAATGATGCACGCTCGGCATGAACACGACGTAGCGGCCTGGCAACGCCACATGGGACGTGATGCGCGCGCCCTTCTGCCCGAGCGGTTCCTTAGCGATTTGAACGATGATTTCCTGGCCGGGCTTCAGCAAATCCGCGATGGATGGCGTGGGCTGCTCCGGCTTATCCGTCGAGCGTTCCTCCTGTACTTCTCGCCGCGCTTCCGTGCGTGGCTCGGGCTCTATCGCGGGCGCCGCTGCAACTCCTGCACTGCCGCCGCTAGCCGGCTGCGGGCCTTCTTGTGAAAAGCGATTCCCTCCTCGCCTCCGGCGCATGCGCCGCGACACGCGATGCATGTAACGTCCGCCTTGTTCGCGAACGCTCGCGGTTTGCGCGGCGGGTGTTTGTGTCGTGTCCTTAGGCTCGGTCTCTGCCTTTGCCTCGTCCTCGGGTATTTCTTCGATTTCCGAAGGCTCGATCTGTTCCAGATCTTCCGTCGATTCGGTCTCCGGGATTTCGCTTGGTGGAGGTTCCGGCTGATCCTCTTTTACTTCTTCGATCTTTTCTTCTATGTCTACGACCGATTCCTCGTCGTGATGACCAAAAACCTTTTCCGCGGTAGCGAGTTCTTCGGCTTCCGTCTCAATCGCCTCCTGCTCAACTGGATCAATCTCGTTCGGAGGGTTAACCGGAGCCTCTTCCTCTGGACCTGCGGAAGCGTGGCGGTACTTGGCCAATGATTCGCCGGGAAGAATGATGACGTCCGCCGGTTTCGATTCTTCCTCATCTCGCGACGCCACAGGATCGCGCGATGGCACAGGCCGCGGTTCAACTGCGGGCTGAGAAGGCCCGGGTTGAGCGTACTTGTTTTCTGGAAATCCGAACCCGCGCTGCCGTCTGCGTCGTGATCGTCTGCCTCGCCTGTCGCCCTGAAATCCCCGGTCGGGATCCGTCTTTTCGGCGGGCCTGCTCTCCGGATTCGCTGATGTAGCTAACGCCGTCACGGCAGGACGCGGCGGCACACTCTCGATAACTTCGATAGGTTCGGGAGAAGGCGGGCGCCGCTCGCCACGAACGGGCTTATCTTCCACGAGCGGCTCGAAGTCTTCGTGTTCCTCGAAGAAATCGGAGACGTACAGGAAAGTGTCCCGCTCCAGACCCAGATCGACGAATGCCGACTGCATGCCCGGAAGCACGCGGGTTACCCGGCCCTTATGAATGCTGCCGGCTAGAGAATATTCGTTTTCGCGCTGAAAATAGATCTCGACCAGCTGGTCGTCTTCTAAAACCGCTACTTTCGTTTCATGGCGATTGGATCCAACCACCAATTCCTTACTCATTTATCACCGCCTTGCCGGGCCGATGATGAGAGTACAGAGAACTCCGGAGTTGCCCCCCGCCGATCACTCTAAACGCGGGCGAAGCAAAACCTCTGCCATGAACGCGGATGGAGACCTGCTCAATAACATCCGCGTCCAATTTACGCTTGCATATCGCAGTAACTGCGAAATCTCGTCAGCAATCCGAAACTCTTTTGTCCTACTCAGTTCGACCCGTTATTGTCGAACCGGCCTTCTACAACAAAGGCCGCCTAACTTATAACTCAGAACCTTAATTCACAAATCTACGCAATCTGACGCTGTTCACTAAACCCAGCATCAGGAATATCGACCAGGTGTTTGACCCTCCCGAACTCATCAGCGGGAGCGGAATCCCGGTGATCGGCATCCTGCCCACCACCATTCCAACATTTACCAATACGTGAAATAACAACAGCGCCGCCACGCCCATGCAGACATACAGACCTGCTTTATCCGGGGCCGTTTGGGCGTTCTGCACGATCTGCATAATCAGCAGAAAATACAAGACGAGCGCGATAATCACCCCCACGAATCCGTGCTCTTCCGCGAACGAGGAAAAAATAAAATCCGTGTGCGGCACGGGCAGAAAACCTAAGTGTGTTTGCGAGCTCTCCTTTGCGCCACGCCCCCACATTCCGCCGTTACCCACGGCGATTCTCGATTGGATCACCTGAAAGCCCGTCCCCTTCGGATCGCGGTCCGGATAGATGAAACTCACCAGCCGGTCCTTTTGATAAGGCTTAAGAAAATGATATCCAATCGGCAAGGCAGTCAGCAGGATAGCGGCAATGATCAAAAGATACTTCCATCGCAGACCCGCCATCAGGACGCCACAAATGAGGATCGGCAGGTACGTCAGAGCGGTCCCCAAGTCTGGCTCCTTCATAACCAGCAACATGGGAACCGCGACAAAGCCGGCGAGCTTCGCCAGCCCTTTCCATTCGAGCTTGTCGGTTTTTAGCTCCGTGAGGAGTTTGGTCACCAGAACTATCAGAACGATCTTCACGAACTCCGAGGTTTGCAGCGTAAAACCAGCTACCCTGATCCAGCGTGTCGATCCAAAAACTTTGTTTCCGGCAAACCCCGTCGCAATTAACAGCACAACCGCAACTATATAAAGATAGATGGCGCGCGGTCCCAGCAGCGAGTGATAATCCACCAACGCCATCACCCACATCATGGCCAGACCCGTCACGACCCAGACGATCTGCTTCCACCAGGCGTCTCCCCATCTGGTGCCGACCGTCGCGCTGTAGATTTGCAGGACGCCCAATGTACACAGGGCGAGCGTGACGATCAGCAAGGCCCAATCCATCTCGCGAACGGGTCGGTAGACTGCCATTATTGCGCTAACCTTCCCGGCAGCGGGGTGTTCAGGGTGGCAAGCGCACCCAGCGGTGAAGACAAAATCGTCGGCGGAATGAAAGGCCGGGACTTGGCACTTTGGATCGGCGATTGGCGGGCTTTCTTATCGAAGTAGGCCTTCAGAACATCGCGCACGATCGGCACGGCGTTGTAACTCTCCTCGCCGTGTTCAAAAAGAGCGGAAACCACGATTTCAGGCGAATCCATGGGCCCAAAGCCGACGAACCAGACGTTGTTTGCCATGGCGCTTCGCAGCTTCGCGCCTTTGGTCAAATCGCTCGAGGCGACTTGCGCCGTACCGGTTTTGCCGCAGATCTTCACGTTGGGCAACACGGCCGCGCGTCCCGTGCCGCCTTCGTTCACCACTCCGTACATACCCGAAATGACCTGCGCCAAATTTTCAGGATTGAAGTTTGCGCGGCGCAGCAGCACCGGCGTCTGACCGGTCACCAGGTGCGGCTTGTACCACTTGCCGCCCTCTCCCAGACCTCCGAGCGCGGAAGCGATCTGCAGAGGAGAAACGGTTACTGCTCCTTGGCCGATGGCGACGGAGATCGTCTCTCCCGCATACCACTTCTGCCGGAACATGCGCATCTTCCACTTACTGGAGGGCATGGTGCCTGGCGTCTCATTGGGCAGGTCGATTCCAGTCTTATGGCCGATTCCGGCAAGCTCCCCATACTGCGCAAGCCGGTCGATGCCAAGGCGATTGCCGACGTTGTAGAAGAAGACATCGCAGGATTGCGTTATGGCGCGATGCAACTCGATATCGCCGTGCCCGCGCTTCATGTGACAAGCGAAGTAGTGGCCATAGAAGGATGCGCCGCCTGAGCAATGGAACTTGGTGTGATCGTCGATCACGCCGGTTTCGAGTCCGGCGATGGCCTCGATCGGTTTAAATGTCGAACCGGGCGCAAGCTGCGCTTGAATGGCGCGATCCATCAGCGGCTTGTAAGGATCGTTTGCAATCGCATCCCAATCGCTTCGGCTGATGCGTCCTGTGAATTTGTTCGGATCGAACGCGGGGCGGCTGACCATCGCCAGGACCTCGCCGTTGCGCGGGTCGAGCGCTACGACCGCGCCGCGCTTTCCTTCCATGGCGAGCTCGGCCACGGCTTGCAGATCGAGATCGAGCGTGGTCCGCAAGTCTTTGCCCGGAACTGCGTCTTCCGTTGCTTCCATCTGGCGCTCGCGGCCCATATTATCGACCAGTACGCGCTGCTTCCCATCGACTCCGCGAAGCGTCTGGTCGTATTGCTTCTCCAGGCCATCTTTGCCGATAACGTCCCCTGGTTGATTATTGATGAATTGAGGGGAATTCAGCTCCGATTCGCTGATTTCTCCCACATACCCGATGACGTGCGCCGCAAAACCATCTTGCGGATACTGCCGTCGCCAGGCTTTAATCAACTGCATCTCGGGGTAGGTATCGAAGTCCCGGTGCGATTCCACCCAGGCAATTTCGTCTCGCGTCAGTTGATCCTTAATAATGATCTGGGGCGCCGATCCCATGCGATGGATCTTGCTAGCAAGCTCGCCGTAGTCAAGCTTTAGCGCATCGGCAATCGCGGGAAGATGTTCCGGCTTGATTTGATCGCGATTCAGCAGCAGCGAATAGGAGGCCTTATTGTCGACGATGACGCGGCCATCGCGATCGAGGATCTTTCCTCTCGGCGCCAGGATCGGCACACTCTTGATGCGGTTGCGTTCGGCGGCTTCGCTGTACACATCCGGGTTCTTTACCTGGAGCGTCCAGAATCCGGATACCAGGAATATGAATACGGCAACCGTCAAATACTGGAAGATCGCAATCTTGCCAGACGCCGGCTTAGGGTCGTCGTGAAGCATCGATTTTTGGGAAAGCTTCTCGTGACGCCTGTTTTCGCTGTCAATGATTGGCATGAGAGATTACGAGTTCCCCGATAATTTCATTTTATCGAGTACGGCGAACAAAGGAACCGCAATGAGCGCATTCAGCGCGCCGTGAACGAAAGTGTCGCGTGGATCGAACGGCACCACTTGTCCGAGCAGAGCGCGGCGCATGATCCAGTAGAAAAATGCGTGGAAGAAGTAGAAGAAGAAACAGAGAACCATTCGGATGACGGACCTCTCCACGTCGAAGCGCAGGCTCACCTGGGCAGCGAAATAACCCACCAGAGTCTTGGTGATCCCGTACATGCCGATGGGAAGGTTAGCCGGCGAAAGCGAATCCTCGGCCAATCCGACGAACGCGCCGAACAAGAGTGAAGCAATCGGGCTGCGGCGCATCAAGCCAAAATAAATGGTGAGGAGCAGCGGCAACTCGAGCCACTCCGTTTGCGGAATCAATCGCGGCAGATAGAACTTGCCGATGATGGCGATGAGCGTAAGAGTGGCGAGGGCGACAACCTGAAAACGGCTGAACCAACTCTCCCTGACAGGCGGTCTCAGTAACTGATCGCTGATTTCGTTCATTGTTGCAGCGGAGGCTTTTGCTGCGCCGGTGGCCGTTGCGGCCCGGAAGATGTGGTATTTGCTGCGGGTTTGTGGCGGGGCGCACCCAAAGGAAGAACTGGTCCCGGACTGGTCTTGGGCTGCGTTTCAACAGCGGGAGGTTGCGCGGCGAGTGGTTTCGCGGCTGCTGGCGGATTCTGCGCTGGCGCGCCCGTTCCTGTTTGGGTCGCGCGCGGTTGCGCGCTCGCGGCTTCGGTCCCGGACTTTGTCTCGGGCTTGGCATTGAAGTTCGGAAGATTCGATCCGAGGGCGCCGTAGACGTGACCCTCCTGCTTGCCGAGCGCATCGTACTTCTGCAAAATCTTGTCGGCTTCGGTCTGTGGCCTGGTGATCGCGGCGGCGGTGTTTCCAGTTTCGGGCGGTGGCGGCGGAAGCGTCGTCTCCGCGGCTTCCTCCTGCACAGGCGCGGTGGGAATGGGGCGATGAACACCTTGCAACACGACCAGCACTTCGTCGGCTGCGGCGGGAGCTCCGCTCAGGTTCAACTTCACATCTTTCATTCCTTGACCGGGCTGCGATGACGTGACGGTGCCGACAGGAAAGCCTTTCGGGAATATTCGATCCTCACCAGATGTGAAGAACCACTCGCCGCGGTCCACCTTCTCTTCGTTTTGGATGTCTTCGACGACGCACGTGCTGGCTCCGCAGTTGAGGACACCATGGATGTGGCCTTTCTGCGATTCCACTCCCACCTTGAAAGTGGGATCGATTACCAGCAACACCTGCGAAACAAGCGGGTAAACGGCGACAACTTTGCCGATAATACCGTCGGGCGTAACCACGGCCATACCCTTTTCAATTCCGCTTGTCGATCCGCGATCGATAAAAACCGCCTTGGCGGTAGCGACAGTGCTATTGGCAATTACGCGCGCCGCTACCGTCTTTGAGGGGGACTGCTGTTGGAACAAGATGAGAGCGCGGGCATGCTCGGCCGTTGACAGCTGATTTCTGAAGTAAACGTTCTCCATGCGCAGCTTGTCATTGTCTGCCTTCAGCTTCCGATTCTCCTCTCGTGTATCGAGGAGGATGAAGTAGTCTTGCAAGAATCCAATGGTGTTGTGCCGGATGACTTCGACAATTCCAGCCATGGGAGTGACGGCGGTGACCGCCCACACGCGGATTAATCGTTCATCGCGGTTGGTCTTTACCTGATACGCCAGATACAGGAGTTGCGCGACAACGACGACCAGCAGAACCGTGAGGTTCCGAAACCGGCTCAACAGAGCTTCCATGGCTTTCCTTCTTTAACTGTAAGGGTCCGCTCGGCGAGCGCGGCCAGAAAGCCCCATTATTCGATGGCAATGCGGCGCAGGAGCTTGAAATCCGTGAGCATCTTGCCGGTTCCCAAAACAACGGACGCGAGCGGGTCCTCCGCAATCGAGACTGGAAGGCCGGTCTCGTCGCGAATGCGGCGATCGAGGTTCTTGATCAATGCGCCACCGCCGGTCAGCACAATCCCGTGATCGCTGATGTCGGCACTCAATTCAGGAGGCGTCCGTTCCAGCGCGACACGAATGGCATTCAAGATAGTGGAGATACAGTCGGAGAGCGCTTCGCGAATTTCACCGTCTTCAATGGTAACGGTCTTGGGGACGCCTTCAATCAGGTTGCGGCCCTTGATCTCCATAGTCAGCGGATGATCCAGAGGGTATGCGGAGCCGATCTGGATCTTGATCTGCTCAGCCGTGCGCTCGCCGATCAGCAGGTTGTACTTCCGTTTCAGATAGCTCATGATGGCATCGTCCATCTCGTTCCCGGCAACGCGCACCGAGCGGGAGTAGACAATGCCGGAGAGCGAAATAACGGCGACGTCCGTGGTGCCTCCGCCGATATCGACGATCATGTTGCCTTGCGGCTCCGTGATCTGCAGCCCGGCGCCAATGGCCGCGACCATAGCCTGTTCGACCAGGTGAACTTCACTGGCCTTGGCGCGATAGGCCGACTCGCTGACGGCGCGCTTTTCCACCTGAGTGATCTCGCTCGGCACTCCGATAACGATGCGCGGATGGACGAGCATCTTGCGCCCATGCGCCTTCAGGATGAAGTAATTCAACATCCGCTCGGTGACTTTGAAATCGGCAATGACGCCGTCTTTCATAGGACGGATGGCCACGATATTGCCGGGAGTGCGGCCTACCATGTCTTTGGCTTCTTTGCCGACAGCCTCAATTTCGCCGTTATTCTTATTAATAGCGACGATAGAGGGCTCATTTACGACGATGCCTTTTCCTTTAGCGAAGACCAGTGTGTTCGCGGTCCCCAGATCGATCGCAAGATCTGAAGAAAAGACGCTGAATACGGACCTGAAATTCATGAAAAGACTGTCCTAAATGGGACGAAGACTCCCTCGGAGGCTAATAGAGGCTAATATAGGATAAACCATTTTCAGATGCTTGCGTTTAGGGCAACGATGACCCGCCGTGAATGGCTCGCCATGAGCGCCCTTGTCCTTTCTTCAGCTTGCGGGCGACCAAAAGGGACCGGATACGCAGGCTATGCATTGGTTGCCACGTCGGGCGACAACAGCCTGGCGGTGGTGGATTTGACGGCTTTTCGCTTGCTGAAGCCGATCCCCTTGGATGCGGCTCCTACAGCAGTAGTGCCGGGCGGCCCCGAAAATTGCAGTTACGTTTTAACCCCCTCGACCGGAACCGTCCACGTGGTGGACAGGAACCTGCAGCGCGTCTCGTCGCACAGACTGGCGGACGAGCTTTCCGAGATCCGCATAACACCGGACGCGAAACGCCTTGTGGCGATTGCGGCCAAGAGCCACGAGCTTATCGAAGCCGATGCAACCTCTCTTAAGGTTCTCCGGCGGCATAAGCTGGACGCGGCGCCGCTCGCGCTCGATCTAGTTCAACTCCCGGGAACTGACACCTCCTTAGTAGCGGTGTCGACCGGCGAGCATGGGACCGTCGCGCTGTTCAACCTAACTACCGGCCAACATGCGCATACCCAGTTATCTGGCCAGATCGGAGCGCGTGCGCTTTCGAGCCGACGGCCAACTGCTGCTGGTCGCCAACTTTCACGACCGTTCGTTAACCGCTCTGGACGTCCCCACGCTGCGGACGACAGTGGACTTGCCACTCGCCATGCAGCCCGACAATCTGTGCTTCAACTCCGACCAAGGCCAATTATTCGTAACTGGCGAAGGCATGGACGGAGTCGCCATCGTCTTCCCATACCAGACCATACAGGTCGAGCAAACTGTGCTTGCCGGGCGCGATCCAGCGGTGATGGCGTGCTCCGGGGGGAACCCTTCCTATCTATTCGTGGGCAGCGGCACCGGCTCGGACGTATGCATTATGGACGTGGATAACCGCAAAGTGATCGGACTGGTCGACGTGGGACAGCGACCGGCATACATTGCGATAACGCCCGATAACCAGTACGCGCTGGTGCTCGACGAAGCCTCCGGAGATATGGCGGTGATCCATATTCGCGCGATGGAGCTGTCGGAAGATGCCGGGTTCGGATACCGGCACAAATCCGGAGCGGCGCTGTTCGCGATGGTTCCGGTGGGAAATAAACCGGTACACGCGGCGGTGGTGCCGCGATTAGCGTAGAGCGGAATCCCAGGCCGCCTGAATAATTGCTAAGCCGGCGACGGCAGCGGTTTCGGCTCGCAGGATCGTTTTACCAAACGAACCCGGGCGCCAACCGGCAGCTATCGCGTCCTGCCGCTCGTCGTCGGTCCAACCTCCTTCTGGTCCCAAGAGTAAAGCTACGCGATCGGCGACGGTGCGGGATTCGGGCAGAAGTTGAAGAATTGGCAGGACATCCGGATTTTCGTCGAGCAGTAACCGGACGTTTGCGCCGGTCTGAAGTGCCTCTGCGAAACGAACCGGCGGCCCGATGCGGGGGAGATGAGCGCGACGGGACTGCTGGCTGGCGGCCAAGGCAACCTTTTCCCAACGGGCGAGGCGTTTGGCGGCGGCGCGGGCGAGGCCGGGATCGGTGCGGGCGGCTTCAAAGGGCTGAATGGAGGCGACGCCTAGCTCCGTGGCCTTCTCGACGAGCCATTCGAAGCGGTCGAACTTGATGAGGGCGGCCAGGAGGGAGATGTGGACGGTGGGGGCGGGCGGAGGGAGCTTTTCGAGGACGCGGAAGGAGACAACGGAGCCGCGGGCGAGCTGGATTTCGGCGAGATAGAGATCGTGGTTGTCGGAGATTTCGTAGAGCTGGCCAGGCTCGACGCGGAGGACGCGGACGAGGTGCTGGGCGTCGGGGCCGGTGACGTGGGCGGTGCCGCGGCGGATCTCCGGGACAAAGAAGCGGCGTCGGGCCATGGGGCCATTTTCGGGTACCGGGGCGAAATTACCAAACGAACTAGGGTGGGGTTAGGGGTTTAAGCGGTTTTACCGAACGAACTCAATTTCGTATAGGTGTTCTGGTTTCAGTGACTTAGGAGGGTTTACGAAACGAAGCCAGGGAAATGGGTTCGTTTTTTCAAATTGCGCGTTCCGTCACCAGATGGTTTCGATCTCGGGATGTTTCTTCAAGTGCTGGTCGGCAGTCACGAGGAGCAATGTAGTTTGCATTAGGGGGGTGAATTGGTTCACTCGGCGAAGATCTCAGAGACCGAAATGCGAATATCGGCGGCGGTGAGCGCGCCCTGCTCGTCCGCGAGAATGAAATCATTCCCGCCGTGGTGCTCGAAGCAAGCTTTCGTTTGGGGATCGATGATCCAGCAGTGCGGGACGCCCCAAGCATGATAGCGATTGCATTTCCGAAATACTTCCGGTAATCGATCGCTCGGCGAGAGGATCTCGATGCAAAGGAATGCGGGAGCGATCAGGTAGCCTCTGGCGTCCTCGCGAATCTCGCCTGGGAAAGAGAGCATCACGTCTGGGGTCATCCATTCGTCGCCTTTGGCGAGTGACCATTCTGGCAAAACTTGCGCGTTTCTCTGGGCGGCGACCGGCGTCAGTAGAGTTACAAGCCTGTACAGAAAGCTGGAGTGCGTTCGGCCGCCCAAGGTTCTTCGCACCAGCTCGCCGTCGAGTCTCTCGAAGTACTTTTCTGGTTCGGTGAGGAGATCGAGGGGAGCGGAGACGTCGGTGGGCATGGAGGGTCTTTTTCCAGTATGCTTCAATGAGGCCGCGGATCGCATGAATAGGCTCACATTTCTAGAAGCCATCTGGCAGGACATCGCTTATGCGCTGCGAACAATGCGCAAGAACTCCGCGTTTGCCCTCACGGCCGTGCTGACACTGGCCCTGGGTATCGGCGGCAACACCGCGATCTTTACGGTCATTCGCTCGGTGCTGCTGAAGCCACTCGAGTACCGCGACCCCGACCGGCTGGTGTATTTCTCGATCGACAACCCACGGCGAAACGTGCAGGACGCCTCCTTTACTCTGACGCAGTTCGAGGACATGAAGGCCGCTGCGAAATCTTTTGGGGGACTTGGGGCTTATGGCCGGCCTGACAATGTGACGCTGTCCGGCGCCGGTGAGCCAGAAGCGCTGAAGGTCGCTCGCGTCTCAGCAAACTTCCTGGACATTCTTGGCGTGCAATCCATCCTTGGACGGAGCTTTCTTCCCGAAGAGGATCAGCGCGGCGGGCACCCCGTGGTGATGATAAGTGCCAGGCTGTGGAAGCGCAAATTTGGAGCCGATCCACGGGTGGTTGGCAAAGTGGTGACGCTCGACTCCACGTCCTGCACGATCATCGGAGTGCTTCCCGAGGGCTTTGAGTTCCCGTTCGCCGGCGTGGACGTCTGGTTTACAAGACCCTCCGAGTGGTCCGTGCTTCCGGCCCGTTACTGGGGCATAGCAATCTTGACCGGATTCGGCCGTTTGAAACCGCGAGTGACTCTCGAACAGGCGCGCGCCGAGATGGAGGTGCTGAATCAGCAATACATCCACGCGCATCCGTCGATTCTTGAAAAAGGCGGAACGGTGCGTGTGGTGTGGCTAAGGGATCGGTTGGTGGCGAACATCCGCCCAATGCTTTGGACGCTCTTCGGCGCAGTGGGCTTCGTGCTTTTGATCGCCTGCGCAAATGTGGCGAGCCTGCTGCTGGCCCGCGCGATGTCCCGGTCCCGTGAGTTCGCGGTTCGGGCAGCGATCGGCGCAGCTCGCGGCCGGTTGATGCGCCAACTATTGATCGAGAGCCTGGTCCTTGCGGCTGCGGGCGGTATGGTGGGTGTCGTACTCGCGAAATGGGCATTGAAGGCGATCACGCATGTGGATCCCCGCTCTCTGACTACAGGGGTCAACGCACTCTATTTGCCGGGCGCAAGCGACATCCGGCTTGACGGCATTGTCCTTGGGTTCACCATCGCGCTGTCGATTGCGACCGGCGTTCTCTTCGGGCTGTTCCCCGCGCTACAAGTGTCGCGGCCGAATCTCGCAGATGTGCTCCGACAGAGCGGCGCGGCTGCAGCTGGACGGAGGGGAACGCTAAATACGCGCGGGCTTCTGGTAGTGGGACAAGTCGCGTTATCGATCGTGCTACTGATCGGCGCCGCACTGCTGATTGAGAGCTTCGCTCATCTGCACAGCGTCAATCCGGGATTCCATCAGGAGAATTTGTTGACCATGAAGATCGCTTTGCCGCCAGCGCGCTATAACGTGGATCAGAAGAGAGCGGCATTTTTCGAGCAACTGCTTCCGCGCGTGGAAACATCACCTGGGGTACAAGCCGCCACCATGGCCATGACGCTCCCGACGACAACCTGGATCAGAACGAATATTACCGCGGTTGAGGGACAGCCCGATCCAGATCCCGGCGACCCTGCATCCTTTGGCGTGATACAGAGTGTGACGCCAGACTATTTCCGCACGCTGGGAATTTCGCTGGTCCGGGGGCGAGAATTTACCGCGCGCGACAACTCTCGCGGCGCGCCACCGGTGATGATCGTCAACGAAAGCCTGGCTCGCCGACTCTGGCTGGAGTATCCGGGCGGCCTCAATCCGATCGGCCAGCACGTTAAAGAAGCTTACGATAAAGCTGTTGGCTGGATGGAGGTCGTCGGCATCGCAGCTGACATCCACGAAGGCGGTCTCGCTTCAAACGCAGTCCCCGAATTCTATCTCCCTTGTGTCGTGCACCCGCCACAGACCGCCTATTTAGCGGTGCGAACGCACGGCGACCCACTGCGCTTCGCCGGCGCCATTCGCGCGGAGGTGGCGGCCGTCGATCGCGATCAAGCCGTCTCGGAAGTCAGAACAATGGAGGCGGTGTTCGAGGCGACGATGGGACAGCGGCGCTTGACCATGCTGCTGCTGGGACTGTTCGCAGGAGTGGCACTGCTGCTGGCCGTCATCGGGATTTACGGAGTGATCGCGTATTCGGCGGCGCAGCGCATTCAAGAAGTGGGCATTCGGCGGGCACTCGGGGCGCAGCAGAGTGACATTTTGCGGCTCATGCTCGGGCAGGGTTTGAGCTTGGCGGTGGGCGGCGTAGTGATCGGCATTGGCGGAGCGTTCGCGCTCACGCGGGTGATGGCCAGATTACTTTTCCACGTCAGCGCTGCCGATCCAGCGACGTTCATAGGCATCGCTGTTCTGTTCGTTTTCATCGCGCTCTTGGCCAGCTTCATTCCAGCGCGCCGTGCAGCGCGGATCGATCCGATGACGGCGCTGCGAGTTGGATAGCTCGCGAGTTCAGAAAAGCGAAGAATCTTTGAGCGGATAGGCGAACTGAGAGCCGTTGAAGCGGACGGTGAGCGCCCGGGCGCGATAGGATATGGATCTGAGTTGCGTATGCGGTTTGAGCGGCTACCACGACTTGATCTGCGATCCCTCTGGATCTTGATCGTCGCGATCGTTCTTCTGATCTTTGCGATTTTGTGGATTCGTCGCCACGTGGTCGGTACTCAACAGGAACCAAAGGTAAGTGTTGGGCCGCCCCAAGGCCCAAAATAGCGGCATTTGCTTGCGGCCTGCAGAACGAAGTAATCTGGAGGCCCATGCCTGACTATGTTGCTCCCGGTGTCTACGTTCAAGAAGTGCCGACGGCGGTTCCGATAGAAGGCGTTTCGACCGGTACAGCCGGATTCCTCGGCATCTCAGAGCGGACTCTTGCGCCCGCGGAGATTACCAGCTTGGCGGATTTTGAAGATACCATCGGGGCGCAGGCGAGCGCTTATCTCGCGGGGGCGGTGCGAGGATTTTTCAACAACGGCGGAACACGATGCTATGTGGCGCTTGTAGCAGCGGGCGAATCGCTGCAAGCTGGACTCGCGGCTCTGGCGACGAAACCTATCTCGATTCTTTGCTGCCCAGATGAGCAGAGATTCCCGAACGCTGCGGAAGCGATCAGTGCGCATTGTGAAGAGCGACGCGATCGGATCTGCATCCTGCAATCGACAGAGCCAGTGATGCCGGAGGCATCGCATGCGGTACCGGTCCGGTCGTCATACGCGGCGTACTATTATCCGTGGCTTACGGTAGCGGGTTCTAATGCAACGAGCGACATCACCATTCCGCCGTGCGGCCATGTTGCGGGAGTTTATGCGCGGAGCGATGTGGGGAGCGCGCATTCTTCGCCTGCGGCTATTGCCATTACGGGCGTCAAAGCGCTTTCGCAGGATCTCACCGCGGCCCAATCGGAAACGTTGCAATCCAAGGGCATCAATACGATTCGCTTCTTTCCGGGGAAAGGGACGCTGCTCTGGGGTGAGCGGACGACGGGCGGTGATGCGGATTTTCAGTACGTCAGCGTGCGGCGGTTGATGATCTTTGTCGAACAGTCGCTGCTGTCGGGATTGCAGTGGATGGTGTTCGAACCCAATGGCGAGCCGCTGTGGGCAGCCGTGCGCCTGTCCGTGGAAGGCTTCCTGCTGGGGATTTGGAAGGCCGGGGCGCTGAAAGGAGAAACGCCGCAGCAGGCATTCTTCGTGCGGTGTGATGAGACGACGATGACGCAGGGGGATTTGGATGTAGGGCGCCTGATCATGATCGTAGGGATGGCGCCCGTACGCCCGGCAGAATTCGTCATCGTGCAGATCGCGCAGTTGATTCGGCCTCCCAAAGGGTAAGCATCTTCCCGGCCATACAAGTCAACTAAATTTTTGCTTGACATACGGCTTCATTAGTACTAGTTCTATAGTTGATGCGACCACGTAAGAGCACACTCACCGATCACGAGCTGGAAATGATGCAAATTATCTGGCAGCGCGAGGCCGTCACTGTGAGAGATGTTTATGAGGAGTTGCTTCAGCGCCGTAAGATCGCCTACACCACGGTGATGACGACGATGAGGACGCTTGAACAGAAGGGCTACCTTAAAGCCTCACAAGAGAATCGAGCGTATACGTACAAACCGGCTCACCCGAAGAATCAGGTGGTCAAGAAAATGGTCCGCGAATTCGTGGATCGCGTATTCAACGGGTCCGCCCAACCGTTGATGGTGCACCTGTTGGAGGATCAACAGTTGTCTGCGTCCGACCTTCGAGAGATCAGGCGCATGGTCAAAAAGGAGACAAAGTGATGCTACCGGTCTGGTGTTACAACGTCCTCGCACACGCTCTTCAAACGATAGTGCTGGTGGCGGGCAGTGCGGTGCTAATGAAATTGTTCAGACTACGGGTACCTGCGGTCCGGCTCGCTTGTCTGCAGACCGTGTTGGTCGTATGTCTGATTCTTCCGTTTTTACAGACGTGGAAAGTGCCTGCGGCGCCCTCGGCCGTCGACATAAAATCGGCAGGCTCGGTTGGCGGCGCGGACTCTCAAGGCACGATTGCCGGCGGGGTGCAATCGTACCGGTTCTCATTCGTGGACGCGATACCGGTCATCCTGGGCGGCGGGATTGCGATCCGAATGGCTTGGCTACTACTTGGGTTCTGCAGCCTTTATGTGTATCGCCGCAGAGGCTCGCCCTGGCGTGAAATGCCGGCTCTCATCGCTGAGTTCCAAAAGCGGTCGGGCGTACGAGCCGATTTCAAGATCTGCGAAAAGATCAGCAGCCCTATTACATTCGGCTTCCGTGCGCCGGTAATCGCTTTGCCCCCGACTTTCAGCGCGATGAAGCGCGAGACTCAGCGGGCGATCGCGTGTCACGAGCTGATCCATGTTCGCCGCCACGACTGGCTCTTCACCGTGATGGAAGAATTCGTGGCCGCGGCGCTCTGGTTTAATCCCGCCGTGTGGTGGCTGGTATCGCAAATTCGCTTGGCTCGCGAGGAAGTGGTAGACCTCGAAGTTATTCAGGTCACAGGCTCACGGGACGGCTACCTGGAAGCGTTGCTCGATGCGGCGGGAATGAGCGAGAAGAGCCGCCTGGCGCCAGCTACGCTTTTCCTATGGCGCGGTCAGTTAGTGAAGCGAATCGCAGGTATCGTCAATGCGTCGGAGATCTCGAGACGGCGTCTGATTTCGGCGGCTGTGGCGGGACTCGCTGCCATGCTGATCCTCGCGCGCGTAGTCGCCATCTTTTTTCCTCTTGTATCCGAAGCTCGTACGCAGGAGCAGTCAGCGGCGCCGATCCAGGTGGAGCGCGGCAGCGAGAATCTGGTTCACCGCGCGTCCTTGGAGTACCCAGGGTGGGTGATCGAAAGGCGCATCGAAGGGCTTGTCACAGTGGATGTGACCATTGACGACCGCGGCGGCGTCTCCGACGCACACGTGGTCAGCGGACCGCAAGAGCTGAGGCGGCCAGTCCTCTGGTCGGTGTTGCAATGGCAATACGATCCGAAGACCCAACCCGCCGGGAATTTGCAGATCATCATCCAGTTCCATTTGCCGGCGCAAGGCGTGGAGCCGCGTGCTTATACGTTGGATGCGTGGCCTCCCGAGCAGGGAGGAGCTACAGGCGAGGTAGAGATCAGCGGGCGACGTTTCCGTTTCCAAGGGGCACTCGATCAAGAAGGGATAGCGCAGCTCCTTCTAAACACGAAGGCCGCCGAGCGCGGTGAGCTCGCCGGGAAGTTAGTTGCGATCGGGCTTCACGGGCAGGCCGAAGCTCCGGAAGTAAGGAGCCGGCTGACACTGCCAATCCAAATCGGGGATACCGTTGACGCAGACTCAATCTTGCGCGTTGAAAAATTTGTCGAAGACATTGACAAGCGTCTGATGGTCGGCTTGGAAAAAACTCCGTCGGGCGATATCACGCTGCAAGTCCTCTCTAGACGTTGATCAGGCGGGCTCGATGTCTTATCGCAAGTTCATTCTGAACGCCCATCTGCTGGCCGGTTTATGCGCGGCGCTCTTTTTGATTCTGCTGGGGGTGACCGGCAGCTTCATGGTCTTTGAGAACGAAATTGATCGCGCTCTGAACGCAAAGCTCACCTGGGTTCATCCCGGCGATAAGCGGCTCTCGTTGAGCGAAATGAAGGGCAAGCTCGAAGGAACGTATGCAAGCTACAGACTGGCTGGGCTCGCGATCCCGGCGCGAAGCGATATGGCATGGGATGCTTTCCTGCAATCGCAGAAACTTCGCAAAGGAATTGGCGTGGCGTTCGATCCGTACACGGGCCGGATTCTGGGAACGGATGCGGACCGCAATAATTTCGTGAACTCGGTTCACCAGTTTCACACTCACCTACTGATGCGGAACACGGGCGCGGCAATCGTTACCTGGGCGGCGGTTTTTCTTCTGTTTTTGTCCATCACGGGCCTGGTGCTATGGTGGCCGCGCAAGGTTCTGCGAGTGAACTGGCGCAGTCCGGCCAAAAAGCTGAACTTCGATCTGCACCAGACGATCGGAATCTATTTCTCCGTGTTCCTGTTCCTCTTCGCGCTAACCGGAATCGTGATTCACTGGGATGCCGCGGCCACCGCTGTTGCGAATCGCCTGACCGGTTCGCCGGAAGCACCCACATTTCCAAGACAACGGCCGCCGTCGAGTATGGCGGTTGCGCTGGATCCCGACCGCCTGCTTACGATCGCGCAGAGCACGGTTCCGGGTGCGCGCGTTACGAGTATCGAGCTAATAGGAAATCCGATTCGCGTAGCGATGAAATATCCGGAGGACAGCACTCCTGCCGGGCGCACGAATCTCTTTATTGATCCGTACAGCGGAAAGAGCGTGTTTCTGCTGAGCTCTCGAACAGGGCCTCTCGGCTTCCGGATAATAAAGCTCTGGAATCGCGAGATTCATACTGGAGATATTCTTGGCATGCCGACGCGGATTCTGGCGTGTCTGCTCAGCCTGGCGTTGCCCGTGATGGCGATTACGGGACCGCTAATTTGGTGGAATCGGCGCGCCCGAAAGCCGGTGGCGAAGCGGGCAACGGAACTGAACAACGCGGCGTAGCGCGCGCCCACGCACGGCGTTTCTTCTGTAGAATCGCACAGAAAAGCAGCCACCCCGTTCGTTCAGTAATTGCAGGGCGTCCGCAGCCGCGATAATCTGTGGGCGTTAAATACCGAGCAGGAGTATCACGAGGAAAAGGCCGAAAAGCGGGAGGAAGCTCCGGCCGCATAAGTTCTGGCGTGTGCTTCAACGGATGCTTCGGGGCGCGAAGCTCTCTCGCCCGCCTTCATAACCAGAAAGACAGTCAAGAGGGTCATCAGCCATTGAATCGGATACTCCTGCCGTAGTCCAACGTGCACAAGATAATTCGGCAGTGGGTAAATCAGAAGCATGATCGCCAATACGACACCCGTCAAGGGCTGTTCCGGAAACAGGAATGCCAACCCGAGTAGTCCCATCGCGGCAGTTATTGCCAGAAACATCGTTTTGCTGATAGATGTTCGATCCAAATAAAACCAAAAGCAGCGTGCGCGGCCGAGGCAAAGGTCAATGAAGCGGCCCGGGTGGCGGGCAATCCACTGTTCTGCCTCCTTCATGGCCATCTTGTTGTACGCGACCTCTCCCATCTCGCGCACCTTCGTAGCCTCGGTCACGCTCTGAAGTGGATGAAATGTCGCGTAAAGGCCATTCAGGTAGTTCACTTTTTCGTTTGGGCTGGCTCGGTCGTTATTCGAGATCCGCATCTCGAGCCCGAAATTGCTGCGCGTCGGAATGGCCGAACCGAGCGCGTAGTAATTACGGATGGCCCAGGGCGCAATACAGATTCCAACCGCCAAGATTTCGATTGCACTGAAGACAAGGTAGCGCCTTATTCCGGTGCGTCGGAAAAAATACGTTCCGATCGCGATAAATGCGATGAACATGGGCACCAGAGCCCCAACGAAAAGCAACACGGTTCCCCAGCAGAATCCGTGGAACGCGGCATTCTTGATGGTGAGCCGCTGCTCTTTCCAAAGTTTTACGGAGAGAACCGAGATGAGCATCAGCCCCAGAACGGTATAAGGTGTTTCCCAATCGCCCTCAATCTGAACCAGCGGCCTTTCTGGATACAACGCGCAAATGAATCCAGCGATGATGCCCGCCTCTCGTCCCAGGAACAGCCCCTTCGCGACTGCGGGCAGCAGCGCGCAGGAAAGAGCCGTAACGGCGGTCGCGAGCAGTTCCTTCACGATCTCGCCTGGAATGCCGGTGCCGAAAATTCGAAACACGGCGGCCAGGATCAGGGTATAACCGGGAGACACATGCGCGCTTGGACCAGTCGGTACCGCGTACGGATTGCCGTAGACGCCTGTCGTCGCGAGTGAAATGGCGATGCGCTCGAGTTCATAGCGTCCCAAATCCAGGTAGGGACGAAACACCAGAATAAAAGCAACACGCACCAGGAAAGCGGCAGCAAACAGCAGCAAGCCCATTCGAAGCGGGCTGAGCGTCACCATGAACTGCCAAATGCGTTCTACAGCTTTCATTAGAGAGAACGAGATTAGATTAGAGTCGCAAGTCGCGAATAATTGCTCGGGAAACAAAGACGAAACTATACTCCAGAGAACGTATCATTACACTCCAGAGAACGTATCATAAGGGAGTGGCGCCTGGTGCCTTCCAGGTTCTCGCGACGGGCATCGAATGATCCTGCAAAATGAGCTGGAAACTCCCTTAGCTCGCCGGAAGATAACCCGCTGGCGAGGCGAGGTGCAACCCTCCTCCCCAACGCGGAATGCCATCATTTTTGTTTCATTTTTTATTGCTGTTGTTCTGCTTCAAATCTTCAGCGGCGCATATCACAGTGAATTCGGCGGATATCCGGATGAACCCGCACATTACGTCACCTCTCTTATGGTGCACGGCTACATCACAGGACTCCACTGGCGTTCGCCAATCCAGTTTGCGCACGAGTACTATCACCATTATCCGAAGGTCGCTATTGGGCACTGGCCGCCTTTCTTTTATCTGATTCAGGCGCTTTGGATGACGATTTTCTCCGCATCCCGCGCTTCAATTCTGTTACAACTGGCCTTCACTACCGCCCTTCTTGGCTATTCGGTGTACCTGGAGGCGCGGCGTTGGTTTAATTGGGACGCCGCCGTCGTGGCGGGCTTGTTGACAATCTGCCTTCCTCTCGTGCAGAGATACAGCGATGAGGAAATGTCGGAAACGCTGCTTGCACTTACGTGTTTCTGGAGCGCGATCTACTTTGCGCGCTACTTGGATTCGAAGCGCTGGCAGGACAGTCTCGCGTTTGCTCTGTTCTTTTCTTTGGCTGTGTTAACCAAAGGCAGCGGTTGGCTTCTGGCATTGCTTCCTCCGTTGGCTCTGCTGCTCACACGCAACCTTCGCCTGGTCTTGCGGCCCTCTTTTTGGCTCGCGGTCTTTACTGTCGCGGTACTGTGCCTGCCTTGGCAGCTCTTCACAATGCGGATGGCGGAGCAGGGATGGGTGGGCGGCTCCAGCCCGAATTTAAGCTACACGATCAGCGCCCTAGGGCAATTTCTAGTCATCACCTCTGGGTTGGTGGGCTTTTTTCTCTCGGCCTTGGCATTGTTAGGCATTGTGGATAGAGTGCTGGTGCCTCTCATTCGAGGATCGATTGAATCGAGCGCGGCCGTGATGATTTCGCTCATGATTGCGGATTGGGTCTTTCATTCCCTGGTACCCGCGGGTATCGAAGATCGGAAGCTGATCATGGCTGTTCCCGCGCTAATTCTCTTTATATTTGCCGGCGGCTTTTGGGTTGCTGAACGGCTTCCGTTCAGCGGACGCCTCGTGAATTGGCGAACGGGTCTGGTTGCCATCGCCGGTGCGCTTTGTTTCTGTATCCAGACGTTTGCAATCCCTCGCGAGAAGCGCTATGGGTATATCGAAGCGGCTCGCTTCATCGCCTCCGATTCGAGACTGAACGCGGCGAAGATTTTGGTGTCCTCCGAATCGGGCGGCGAAGGCCTGCTCATCTCGGAGATCGCCATGCGCGAACCGCGTCCGAGCCACGTAATTATCAGAGGCACGAAGGGTCTTGCTCAGGTAGACTGGAATGCTTCCCAATACCGGAGTTTTGTTTCCACCCCTTCAGAGGTCGTGCAATATCTTCAGGAAAACCACATCGAAATCGTAGTTGTAGACACGTTGGCGGCGCAGGGGCAGTTCCTGCATGACGGGCTCGTTAAGCAGGCGATCAGAAATTCCGGACTGTTTCGGCTGATCGCGACATTTCCCGGCAACGCGCGATCCGCTTCGGGACAGATCCAGTTGTATCGCTTCACGGCCGCCTCTAATTCACGGCCGCAGTGAATCCGCGGGGTAGCGGATCACTTCGGGAGGATTGGTGTCCGGTTTCGCCAGCCACACCTGGCGTCCGGGAAAGCATTGCAGCAGCTTGCGGTTTGATTCCTGGTCATCCGACTCCCGAGCCCAGATAATTTTCGATTCCGCAATATTGGCCCGGTTGTAAATCCAAGCCTTTTTCTTGCCCGGTATAGACGCGTTGTAGCGCACCAGCACAAGCTGACGGCCTGGCTCTCTTTCGAGTTCGGGCACGAACTTCTCGCGCGATATTTCGTGCTGAAATTCCGAAGCCGAAATGCGAGTGAGCGCTGGTATCGCGACTAGGCGGCTGCACAAGGGAATCATCAAGCCGAGGAAAGTAACAATCGGAAGAGCGCGGGCGAGAAAGAGTCCCGTTTCCCCGCTAGCGCGCATGCGCCGCAGGCACTGAATCAACACGAGCACGATGACCGCAATAACAGCGGCCGAGTAGTGTGGAAAATACGCGAAAAAAGTCATGTTCTCAATCCCGAGGACGAGAATTAACGCCCACAGCGCGAGTCCCATGTTCCGTTCACGCCAGATGAATGGAATGAACAGGAGAGTCACCGTGAGCGGCACGCCTATATAGAAATCCCAGAACCGCCGCAATTTCCCGCCGGTTGCGAGCGCGAGCGCCCTAAGCGATGTTCGTCGTTCATGCTGCTGCAGTTGATCTTCGTACTCCGCCCTGATCTCGACCGGCATGGGCGTGTTTACGATGACCGGCTTCTGCCAGAAGAAGCCCTGGGGGACGCCGTAGCGATCGCGATAAAGCAGATAAGGCAACTGCGCCGCGTCCCCCGTGACGCGGTAATCGTAGTAACCCATGAAGGTCATTGCGGCGCCAAGCGAGAGCGCGGCGGGCAAGCAAATGCGAGCCAAAGCCGTCGCGAACGTGAGTTCCCGCGCGATGAACACCCAATAGAGGACTGCGGCTCCTGTCAGCACCGTCAAGGCGATTCCTTCAAGCGGCCTGCTGTTGAAAAGGATGATTAGCCCGGCAGCGGCAATGAGCGAATATCGGATCCGGCTTCCATGCCGCAGGCGGACTAGGCCGCCCAGGACAAGCGCTCCTCCGATACCGGGAATACATCCACCCCAATAACTGTTCATCCAATAGCTCAGAACCCCGAGCGGAATATCGACAATGACCAAAGTCCCGGCGAACGCCCACACGCGAGGAACCCAATCGAGCAAAGCCCAGTAGATCAGGACGCAAAGCACTGCCATGCTAGCCATTACGCCAACCCAGGGAATGCCTGTGAGCGCTTGGCCGACCGCTAGCAAGAGTCCTTGCGCGACTTGGTACTCGGCTGTGTACGTGGGATTGGTGAAGACGTAGACGGAAGTGAAGTGTTCCGCCAGGGGAGGAGGCGGATTGGTCAACCTTCCCGATGCGAACGTGTCGGATTGCAAGAGGTAGGCGTATTCGTCGGAAATGAGCGGAGAGGGTACGCCATACACGGGTAGCAGTAGCAGCCGCAACACAATGGGGAAAAGTGCGATGAGGAGCGGAGCAAGCCAACGCTTGCGAGTGATGGCTAGCAGCACGCTCTCGAAATAGGAAAACCAGTTACGCGCTATTGCGGGACGGAGGAACGCAATGGCGATGCAGACCAGCGCAAGGCATATTTCAAGCAGTTCCAGAGCGCTGAGAGGCGCGGTGCCCCAGTCCAGCCTCATGGGAGCCGGTTCACTTCCACTCGGCCAAAAAGAAGACTAACGCGGTCGCACGTAAACATCGATTTGGTAGTTATCTGGGGGAAGGTCGAAGCTCGCAGCGAGACGATACTGCTTCTCGAGTTTCTCAACAGCGGCAATGATGGCGCGATTACCGCTTGGACGCCCGTGACGCCAAATCAATTCTTCGCCGGCCAGGTAAGCTTCCGGATTTCGGTGGCAGATGAGTACCGCTGGCCTCCCGGCCAGAATGCGAGCCGCTTCGCTCCTGGCGAAATCGTCATTAACGACATCGATGTTATGCGAACAGGTCAGCGTGGGGCAGCGGCGTCCCGAGAGGGCATAGAAAAGTCCAAACTCCGGATAAGAGTAGATCGTGTCTTGAGGAGTCGTATTCTGTTCGATGATGCGGGTCGTTTCGTCAATGAAACGAACCGTGGATTCGGGGAGAACAAAGCCCTTCATTAGGGGTAAAGTCGATGTCGCATGGGCCATGCGCACGGGCGGTTCATTGAAATCCGCGAATCCAAATGGCTGGTTCAATTTGGCGCAAGTCTCCGACGCGATAAGCAGCGCACAAGCGCTGTATGCAAGCGCCAAGCGCCAGCCTGTTGAGGCATCGAGAACGGCGCCGATCAGCAACCCCAAACCGGGAATCACCATCGGCTCAAAGGCCGGAAACGACAGAGAAAGCATGAAAGCAACGGAAAGTCCTACGGCGGCGCACAGGAAAAACTGCGATTCCCGCCGGGAAAGTTTGCCTTTCAACAATGAAATAGCGTATACGAGACATAGCAGGATAACAGCAAAAAACGTGAAATAAATGGTGGGTTTCAACACGACCCGGGCGTATTGAAATTGCACAATGGAAGCCAAATATCCGGCCGCGATCGCCGCAAAACCTAGGAACAGAACCGTAACAGCTTGAACTCGCGAAATCGAACGTCTCGGATTCTCCGCCGCCGATCTGCGCCATAACCGCCAGCACAGGACGATACCCAGAATGGCGGCTGCAACCGCCCACCACAAGTGCTGCATAAAGACGAGCTCGCGCACCACAAAATCAGCCGGGTTGGAAGCTTTCGCAGCCGGCCCTCGAACGAAGATTTGCTCCAGAAAGCTGCTCAGGATTCCGAGCTTTAGAAGCCACAGAACGAACGATCCCGCACCAATTACCCAGCCGCCACAAAACGCGGCCAAGAAAAGGCCGGCTCTCCGAAGATTTTCGAGTCGCAACAGGCAAGCACATACGACGACGGCTATTGCGACAGTAGTACTGAATCCGATGGTTTGTTTTGCGGTGAACGAAAGGGCGGCGGATGCCCCGGAACAGAAAGCAAGCAGCGTGATCGCCCGCGACGATCGCTGCCGATCCAGCGCGTAACTCGCTAACAAGCCCGCGCCAACAGCAAAGAGGATTGCATCGTGATTGTAGGATCCCAGCGGATCGGTCAGATCGCCCGTACAGATGATGATCGTAACCATTGCCGCCAGAGCTGCGTGACTGACACGAAACAGCCGCAACAGCCAAACGTAAAGCAAAACGGCTAGAACGGCACGTTCGAATACAGCGGCCGCGCGAGTGACGATATAGGCCTTCCCGAAAATTGATAGAACCAGAGCGGATTTCAGAATGTTGAGAGGCGTACAGGCGGTAAAGTAATCCCGGTACGGCCGATACCCTGCAAGCCATTCCCTGCCGCCACCATACTCTCCGCTTCCGGACCGCAGCCCTGCAAAATGATTCCAAAACAGAAACAGATAGACGAGAGTCACGATCGCGACCGCAATCGCGCCGGCAATCGCGAACGTACGGCTTGTACCGACTCGTTCCGTTGTCGTATTGCGAATGTCTTCTGTAGCTGTCATCATCTGCATTAGGGCGCCAACGACGGGATGACTTATCTAGTCACGATTCTGTTACAGAGGCGATGGGAGGCAACTCAGTAATTTTAGCTGACGGTGGGGAGCCGATAAAGATATCCTTTGTTTTGCGGCGGTCTGGCGACGCAGAAGCGAAACAGACCGCGACGCAAGCGCCCTGGGAGGAGCCTGAACCTGGAAGTATGATTCTCAAATGAAAGTCGTCATTCTGTGTGGCGGACTGGGTACACGTCTGCGTGAAGAAACCGAGTTTCGCCCGAAGCCGCTCGTCGATGTGGGAGGACGCCCCATCCTTTGGCACATCATGAAGTTATACGCGCATTTCGGGTTTCGAGAATTCATTCTCTGCCTGGGCTACCGCGGGAACATGATTAAAGAATATTTCCTGAATTACGAGGCCATGAACAATGATTTCACCATTTGCCTGGGCAGGAAAGCTCATGTACAGTACAACGATAATCACGAGGAGCAGGATTTCCGGGTAACGCTCGCCGAAACAGGCGCGGAATCGATGACGGGCGGGCGACTGAAGCGTGCACAACGTTATCTCGAAAATGAGGATCGCTTCATGTTGACCTACGGAGACGGATTAAGCGACGTGGATATATGCAAACTTCTGGAATTTCACCGGAGCCACGGCAAGCTGGCAACCGTTACCACTTTTCGCCCCGTTTCGCGATTCGGAATTCTGGACATCAGCAAGGCGCAACAGGTAATGAACTTCATCGAAAAGCCAAAATCCGACGCGTGGGCGAGCGCGGGTTTTTTCGTTTTCGAACGGAAGATTTTCGATTACATAAAGGGCGACCAGACAATTCTCGAGCGCGAACCTCTAGAGCGGCTTGCTCGGGAAGGACAGTTGATGGCATACAACCATGAAGGATTTTTTTACGCCATGGATACGTATCGCGAATACCAGGTTTTAAATGATCTTTGGAAATCGGGCGAGGCGCCGTGGAAAAGATGGACCTAGACCGAAGCTTTTGGCGCGACCGGCCGGTTCTAATCACAGGCGGTACGGGCCTGCTTGGAAGCTGGCTGACACGGAGACTAATAGAATCCGACGCGGATGTCGTCTGCCTGATTCGCGATTGGGTGCCACAGAGCGAAGTGGTGCGCGGCGGAACACTGGATCGCGTCAAAGTCGTTCGAGGCGATATATGCGATCGCGAGATTCTAGAGCGTACGTTGGGCGAGTACGAGATCAATACGGTTTTTCACCTGGCTGCCCAGACCATCGTCGGGATTGCAAATCGCAACCCCATCTCAACTTTCGAGAGCAATATCCAGGGGACATGGAATGTGCTCGAGGCTTGCCGCAGATCGCCCTTGGTTAAAGCGATTGTGATTGCCTCTTCCGACAAAGCCTACGGCGACCAAGAGAAGCTACCGTATTCCGAAAATACGCCGCTGGAGGGCCGTCACCCTTACGACGTCAGCAAATCATGCGCCGATCTGATCGCGCAGGCGTATGGGGTCACGTACGGCCTGCCCGTCGCCATCACGCGATGTGGGAACTTTTACGGGGGCGGCGATTTGAATTGGAATCGCATCGTGCCGGGCACCATCCGTTCCGTAATTCGCGGTCAGCGTCCGGTGATTCGTTCGGACGGCAAGTATATTCGCGATTACTTTTACGTGGAGGATGGGGCGGCGTGCTACATGCTCCTCGCCGAGCGCCTGGTTCTCGACAGCGAACGCGTGTGCGGCCAGAGCTACAACTTCTCCAACGAAATCGAAGTCACGGTGACCGAATTGGTCGAACGAATTCTGCGGAATATGGCTTCGAACCTCGAACCTGAGATCCGCAACGAGGCCTCGAACGAGATAAAGCATCAGTACCTAAGCGCTGCGAGGGCACGGGCTGAATTGGGATGGCATCCGCTCTTCACTCTTGACGAAGGATTGAGGCGGACGATTGCCTGGTATCAGCGTTTCCTGGCTGCTTCCCCCGATGAACTTTCCGAGCGGGAGTTGGTGGAATCGCATTCCTAGCCGGACAACCATGGCTTGGCCGGTTAAGCATCGAAGTGCAGTAAGGCCGGATCGATTTCCGAACGGTGCGCTTCATACCACGCGTAGAGATCGCAGATCGATTCTTTCATCGGTGTGAAACGGAACTCGCCGATTTCGCCAAGCAGCCGCGAGTTGTCGCCGCTGTATTCCGGAGCAAGGCCGTCGTGTTGAACTTTAATCGGGGGATTCTTGCCTGAAATGTCCGCGACCATTTGCGCCAGCGACAAAAGATCGTAAGTTTCACCTCGGCAGATGTTGTACGTCTTGTGTTTTGGCTCATGATCAATGAACCAGGCGACCAGTTCAGCCAGGTCATCGATGTAAAGGTAATCAAAAAGCACGTTTTGTCGCATGCTGATGGGAATGTCGAACAACACGCGGCAAATGGCGTTTGAGATGAAGCGGACGTCCCAGAACTCGTACTTGCCGAAGACTCCGAACACGCGCAGGTTATAGATGTTCCCGCTTACAGCCTCGGTGTATTTCGCCGCAATATATTTGGCGAACGCGTAGTCGTCGGTGGGCACACAATTATCGAAGAACGACTCGGGCATGCGGGGCGTGCGAACGCCGAACTCGGCGCCGGAGCCCGTATGGAGCATACGCCCATAGAGGTGCTGATTGCGCGCGAAGTTGAAGAACATGCGGCAATTATTCTTGAAGAGATTGGGCGCCGTGGTCTTCCGGTTTGATCGCCCCGTCGCGGCGTGCACGACGACGTCGAATCGATGGGCGCGAAGATAGGCGTGCACCGCGGCGTCGTCGATCAGATCGAGTTCCTGCCGTGACGGGGCGAGAACCTGGTATCGTCCCGCGAAGATCTCGGCGAGGTTTCTGCCAATGAAGCCGGAACCCCCGGTTATCAGAATTTTTTGCACGCTATTCTTCGAGCGGCGGGATGATCATGTTGGCCCGGAACTCTTCGCGCAAAAGATAAGGGAAGAGGTCTTCAAGCGGTTTCGAAACAATGCGGCCGTCCGGTAGCTGCATCGATTGCACGCGCGGCCCGCGAATCTCGTTCTGATTCATGTGCATGTCGACCAGGACAGGCCCCGGCATTTCAAGCACTTTGCGAATCTCGTTCCGCAAATTGCGCTGGTCTTCGATAATGTGAGGCGTAATGCCGTAAGATGAGGCAATTTTGCTTAAATCCGGCACGGTGAGGCCGTTTGTCGCGTCCGCGCCGATGACCGGCCTCCCGAACCAGGCCGCTTGCGAATTGCGGTTGGACGCGTATCCATTGTTGTTAAAGATGAAGAACTTGATAGGAAGCTTGAGCCGCGCGACCGTCTCGAGCTCATGGATGTTGAACTGAAAACTGCCATCTCCGTCAACGCAGATGGTCCGCCGCCGATCTCCGGCTAGGCAGACGCCGATACTGGCCGGCAGACCGAAGCCGCAAGAGCCCAACCCAGCGGTGTGGAAGACCCGTTGGCCTGCGCGCGTGGGATAGCTAAAAATGAAAACCTCAATGGCGCTCCCCGAACTGCCGGAAACGATCATGTCCTCAGGTCTTACTTCTTGACTGAGGATCTCAGCAAAATTGTAAATACTGACCAGGCCATCAGGCTTGCGATGCTCATCCGTTACCAGTGGGTAACACTTCTGCCATTCGGCCACGCGCGAACGCCAAGCCGAACGGTCTTTCGGTCGAAGGCGCGATTTTTGGGCCAGCAACTCGCGCAAGAACGCGCCCGCATCCGCGCAGATCGCGCTGTTTGCCGCGCCATCGAATTTGGCGAGCTCCGCGCCATCGACATCCACGATTGCCTTCCAGGCCGCACGCGCAAGGTTCTTGGGCGCGAAGGCGGTCAGCGCATTATCCATGCGCGATCCGAGGATCAAGAGAAAATCACAGTTTTGAATCGTGAAGTTGGAGCCGCGAGAAGCAAGCGCGCCGGGACGGCCGGCGAAGAGGGGATCGTCGCTTGCGACAAGATCGCCCGCCACCCAGGTGACCGCAGTGGGGACTTGCAGCAGATCCATGAGCTGCCGCAATTCGGGCACCGCGTGTGCGAGCCGCACGCCATTGCCTACCATGAGCAGCGGCCGCTCGGACTGGTTAAATTTCTCGATAATCTCAGCGGCGAGCGGTCTGAGATCAACGACGGGAGGCGAAGGCAACTCCGACGGATCGAAGCCCCTGAGAGCGCCAGGGTCGATCGGGGCAGATTGAACATCGAGCGGGATATCGAGCCATACCGGCCCGGGCCGGCCATTCCGCGCCAGATATAGAGCTTTTTCCAAGTGATAGCGGATCTCCTCCGGTTCGAGCACGGTGACCGCGTACTTGGTCAGCGGTTTGACTACGGAGATGATGTCGAGTTCCTGCGGACCCAACTGGCGAACTCCGAGCGGCGTGCCATCCGGTTTGAACATGCGATCGGAGCGCTTTACTTGCCCGGAGATAATGAGCACAGGCGTGGAATCGAGCCACGCGCCGGCGAGGCCCGTGACCGCGTTGGTTCCACCCGGTCCAGTGGTGACCATTAAGCAGCCGAGATTATCGTTGGCTTTGGCGTAGGCCTCCGCGCAAATCGCGCACGCCTGCTCGTGAGAGTTACAAACCCATTCCAGGCGCTTCTCGCGGGAGAGCGCCTCGTTGAGGAACATCGCGCCGCCGCCGGTGACCAGGAAAACATGCTTCACACCCTGCTCGGCGACACACGCCATCATGTAATCGGAAAGCTTGATCATCTTTGAGATAGTCTGCGAAAGGAGTCGTGCCGGTTCTTACAACGGCTAGTTTTCCATGAAGTAATAACAGATCATGTGACAAACGATCAGGTGACCATCTTCGATGCGGCCCATGTGGGGCTCCGCCACACGAATCTGCAACTTGGCCAGAGGTCCCAGTTTGCCGCCGTCTCTTCCGGTCAGGGCGATGGTTTGGCAGCCGACTGAATTCGCATATTCCATGGCGCAAATCACGTTGGGCGAGTTTCCAGATCCGCTGATGGCAATCAGCACGTCGCCGGGTTGAGCGAAGTTCTTAAGCTGCTCGGCGAAGATGCAGTTGTAGCTGACGTCATTCGAATAGGCCGTGATGGTCGGCATCGAATCGGTCAGGGCCATGATGCGGAAGCGCGAGTTCCGGTTGTAGCTGGCCCCTTTCACCATGTCGGTGACGAAATGGGACGCCGTGGAAGCGCTGCCCCCATTTCCGCAGGTGAAGACGTGACGGCCTTGATCGCGGGCTTCGGCCAAAATTTCGATAGCGCGGGAAACGGCATCGAGGTCGATCGTTTCAAGAGCACTCAAGAGTTTTGATCTGTATTCGCGCGGAAAATCCAGAGCGGCGGGCGCTGCGGTCGTGTAAGTGGCCATATCTGTATCGTAATCCCCTCGCCGCAAAGCCAACAAATTCCCCGCTGAGGTAATTGTGGATATCAGCCGTGCCGGTACAGCGGCGGCGCGGGAACGTCAATCCCTATGCCATAATCCAGGAAGATTGGAGAAGTTTTGATGGCCCTAGCGCAAAAATCGGTGAGAATCGGGAACAAGCTGATTGGAGACGATCAGCCTTGTTACATAGTCGCGGAAATCGGAATCAACCACAATGGCGATCTCGATATCGCAAAGCGGCTGATCAGCGTAGCGATCGCTGCCGGGTGCGACGCGGTTAAGTTTCAGAAACGAACTGTCGATGTCGTCTACACTCCGGAAGAGTTGGCCAAGCCCAGGGAGAGTCCATTCGGCACGACCAACGGGGATCTGAAGCGGGGGCTCGAGTTTGGGTATGAAGAATTCGAGGACATCGATGCTTATTGCAAAGCCGTCCGAATTCCGTGGTTCGCTTCCTGTTGGGACGAACAATCCGTGGATTTCATCAACCAGTTCGACGTGCCTTGTTTCAAAATTGCTTCGGCATCACTGACCGACGATAATCTATTGCGGTATACGCGAACGACAGGGAAGCCGTTGATCCTTTCAACGGGAATGAGCACGCTTGAAGAGATCGATCATGCGCTGGATGTGCTGAGCATGGAGAATCTCGTACTTCTGCATGCGTGCAGCACCTACCCGGCTCTGTATGAGGAATTGAACCTGCGTACGATTCCTGCTTTGCGCGAACGATACGAGATTCCGGTAGGATATTCCGGTCACGAGACTGGTATTCCGTCGACGGTTGCGGCCGTGGTTTTAGGCGCGTGCTGCGTCGAGCGGCATATCACGATGGATCGCGCCATGTGGGGAAGCGATCACGCTGCCTCGCTCGAGCCCAATGGAATTTCGCGCGTGGTGCGCGACATCCGGCTCATCGAGCAATCGCTAGGCGACGGTCAGAAGCGTGTTTTCGAACGCGAGTACCCGATTATCAAAAAGCTAAGACGCGTAGGCGCTTCCCCGATTCCGGCATGACCGGAATCAAGGCGCTTGCTCTTGATGTCGACGGAGTGCTCACCGATGGAGGCATTTGGTGGGGCCCCGGGGGCGAGGAGTGGAAGCGATTCTGCTTTGCCGACATAATGGGCGTCTCATTAGCGCGCAAAGCGGGTCTTGTGATTGCCCTCATCTCCGGCGAAGACAGTCCTCTTGTGGACCGTTTCGCCGCAAAGATGGGCATAACATTCATCGAGAAGAATTGTAAGGATAAGGCCAGCGCGTTGCGCCGTTTTGCGGAACGAACCGGGTTGGCCTTATCTGAAATCTGTTTCATGGGTGACGACATTAATGACGTGGGGGCCATGGAACTGGCGGGTGTTGCCGCTGTACCCGCGAATGCCCAACCTGTGGCGCGCCAGTGCGCGAGTTTTGTTGCGGTCAACAACGGGGGCAACGGAGCGGTACGTGAACTTGTCGAAGCGCTGCTGGCAGCCAGGACCGTTCAGGCGGAGACAATTTTTCAGCCCAGCTTTTCGCGTTAGGCGCGCATCGCCTTAGGAGAAACCATCTTCAATGACTTCAATCACTGATACGCCGAAGAAGACCTCGGGCACGGCGGATTTTGCAATGCAGCGAACCCGGCCTTGTCCGGTGTGCGGCGCCCTGGGACGGAAGCGGCTCTTCCAACAGCGGTTCGAGCAGCTCTCCGAAGTGACCTTCCTGACGGGCTACGATGTCGTAACTTGTGATACTTGCGGCGCCGGTTTCGCGGATGGAATTCCCGCGCAGGACGTGTTCGATGAGTATTACCGCGACCTTTCGAAGTACGAATATCAGTATCGAGGGGGAAGGGAATCTGAGTCGGACGAAGGACGCTTTCGCGATATCGCGAGCAGCCTGGTGGGCGCCATTCCAGCCCGGGAAGCACGGATTCTAGAACTTGGATGCGCCACCGGCGGGTTGCTTGCACGGCTTCGGGAACTAGGGTTCCCGCATATCCAAGGACTCGATCCTTCTCCCGGATGCGCCAAAGCCGCTTGGGAACTCTACAGGATTCCGGTGTTCGCGAGCAGCCTGTTCAATGTCCCGGCCGAACCGGGCTCGTACGATTTCATCATTCTGGTTGGGGTTCTCGAGCACGTCGAGCATCTTCAAGTAGCCATACAGAAGGTTCGTGAATTACTTTCCGATGGCGGGCGCGTTTACGCAGAAGTTCCGGACGGAAGTCGTCTAGCGGGTCGGCCCGATGCTCCGTTTCAGGAGTTCAGTACCGAACACATCAATTTTTTTTCCACCACTTCACTGACTAATCTCTTTGAGTTGAATGGCTTCAGGATGGTCGATACCGGCAAACCGGTGCGCCAGCAAAATGAAAATACCACCTGCCCGGCCGCTTATGGCATTTATGAGCGCGTGAACGGGTACAGGGGCGTCTTAAAGCGCGATGAGGAAAGCGAGCGAGGACTTGCCCGATACATCGAAGAATCTCAAGCGGCCGATTCCAGAATTCGAAATATCATCGATGAAAAAGCCAAGGGCAAGGAAATTCTGGTTTGGGGCACAGGCAGCCACACGCAGCGTCTGATCGCAACCGGGGCTTTTGAAGATGTGATCATCCGCGCCTTCATCGACTCTAACCCTAAGTATCAGGGGCACAGTCTGCACGGCGTGCATATCATTAAGCCAACGGACATTGCCGGCCGCACTGAGCCGATCCTGATTTCCTCGCGTGGATTCCAGCGCGAGATATACGATCAGATCCGAGACGATCTGGCATTAAAGAACGACGTCATTCTGCTTTACGAGTGAGAATATTGGCCGATCGGCACTAATTTATCAGGACAGATGAAAACCGTCAGCATCATTACTCCCTGCTATAACGAGGAAGAAAACGTCGAGGATCTGTACAACCGCGTACGAGCGGCGATGCTGAAGGTCGGGCGGTATCCGTACGAGCACATTTTTATCGACAACAGTTCGCGAGACAAAACTGTCGCCATTCTGAAGCGGATCGCGAGCCGGGACCACAACGTAAAGATCATCGTAAACTCGAGAAATTTCGGCCATATTCGTTCCCCGTATCACGCGTTTTTGCAGACCACCGGCGATGTGGTGATTGGGCTGGCCGCCGATCTGCAAGACCCGCCCGAGGTCATTCCGGAAATGATTGCCAAATGGGAAGAGGGCTACTCCATGGTTCTTTGCGTTAAGCACGCGAGCCAGGAGAACCGCCTTATGTTTTGGGTTCGGACTCAGTATTACCGAATCGTACAGCGGCTCTCTTCCATCGAGACGTTCGAGAATTTCACCGGATTCGGTTTATACGACCGCAAAGTCGTGGATACGGTGCGATCTTTCGGAGACGCTTATCCGTATTTCCGGGGCATGATCGCCGAGATTGGGCTGCCCTATTATGCGCTGACCTTCGAGCAGCCTCGTCGAATTCGCGGCATTACCAAGAACAATTTTTATACCCTGTATGACCTGGCGATGCTGGGGATCACCAACCTGTCGAAGGTTCCCCTGCGGCTCGTCACTTTCATGGGCTTCGCTACAGGCCTGCTTTCTCTGTTCGCAGCCTTCGCGTATCTGGTCTACAAACTGGTTTTTTGGCAAAATTTCGAGTTGGGAATCGCCCCGATGGTGATCGGTCTGTTCTTTTTCGGATCAGTGCAGTTGGTGTCCATGGGAATTCTGGGCGAGTATATTGGAGCGATTCATACCCAGGTATTGAATCATCCCCACGTGGTGGAGAAAGAACGGGTCAACTTCGAGTACAGCCCTGGCGAGCCATTGCGCGAGCTGAAAGATTCGGATCCGTTGTTCGTGCATTCGTCTTGAGGCTTTACTCCCCCGAAGCCTTGCATAGGCCGTTTGCCCATTGCCGAGCAACTACTCGATTGCCGATCTGGTTGGCGGGCTCGCCGCCTCGTTGTTCCGGCGCACGCGTGCCGTCTCGCCGTGCTGCGCAAAGATCGCTTTATAGCCCTGATTTGCTTCGCCAAGCGGAGCTATTCCCCACGAATAAAGTAGCTTACAAGCTAGTAGTTCTGACGGTTAGTACGAACCTGAATTTCGCGCTCTTTTTTCCCCTTGGGTTCAGACGATAGACTTGTAAACGTGTCTGTTTCCGAAGTGGAGCTGCGCGAGCCGCAGCAGACCCAGACCGGCAGAAAGAGCATTACTACTTGGCTGATATTGATCGGGTTTTCGATCTTCTATTTCACAGATGTCTTGATTCGAGCTTCAGAGAAGTATTTTTGGTTCGACGAAATTGTCACAGTATACATGTGTCGGCTGCCGAATTTGCACGCCGTCTGGCAGGCCTTGATACATGGCGTGGATTACAATCCGCCCTTGTTTTACATTCTTACGAGGGCAAGCAAAGCCGTTCTTGGCGAGAACCTGATTGGTATGCGGATGCCGCAGATCATCGGATTTTGGGTGTTGTGTCTTTGCCTATTCCGGTTTGTGAATCGACGGGGCGGTCCGCTGGCGGGTGTAATTGCGATGTTGCTGCCTACCATGACCGGCGGCTTCTACTACGCTTATGAGGCTCGAGCTCATGGCATAACTCTAGGCTTCTGTGGCTTGGCAATTGTTTGCTGGCAAATGTCCTTGGAAGACCCGCGTAAGCGGCGCTGGCTTGTTGCACTAAGTGCCTGTTTGCTTGGGGCGTTCACGGTGCATTGCTATGCGTTGCTCATTGTGATTCCGTTTGCGATTGTGGAGATTAAGCGGAACCTTCAATCTCGCCGCATCAATTGGCCTATGTGGTTTGCGCTTGTGTTGCCAGCTGCAATCGCAGTTGCTTCGTATGTACCTCTCTTCCTGGCATACAAGTCGGGGCTGGGTGGAAGTAGCTTTCCGGATGAGTTTCCGCCCAGCGTGACCCAGATCACCTCGTTTTATGATTCCGTTCTCTGGCCATGCATTACCGTAATCGTCTGCGCAGTTGCGATTCTGGCAGCCGACCGGGTGATCGGTTCTCGCTTTAGAAGCTTTAAACAAGCCGATAGTTCATCGAACGCTGCGTCGGAAATACTGCTCGGAGCGGCGTTTCTGTTATTACCGGTGTTTGGCTTAGCTCTCAACCGGTTAGTTCACGGGCCGTTTTTCGCTCGTTATTATTTGTCTGCAATTATTGGGCTTTGCATGCTAGTCGGACTGGGAGTTGGGACCCGGAGGCACCGTGACTGGCTTGCGGCCGTACTGGTCCTTGTCATGGGTTGCTCTGCCGGTTGGCAATTTTCAGCGCTCTTATGGCACCGGTATCACGGAAAGGGGGAAGACCTGTGGGAGCCCAGCGCGGGCCTGTTTCTCGACACCACACCGGGCGATCCCTTGGCGATTCACAAACTGCTTCTCTCGGACGCAGGCGATAGCCTTCCCATAGTTGTACCTCGCGGGCTTGAATTTATTTACCTTACGTATTACTCCCCACGTCTGCGGCCGCGGCTCTATTACGTGAGCGTGTCCAATGGTAATTACGACCTGCCCGGGCTCCGCAATCTTCGAAAATGGTGCCCGACGGAATATAATCCGGAACGCGCACTTCACGACTTCGTGAGCTCCGTACCTCATTTTCTGGTCTATGCCGATCCAGGATTTGTTCCGGAATTTGCAAAGCTGGCTCAGGCCGGGGGAACTGTCAAATCGATAAAGTTTTGGAAGGGACACTTCCTCGCCGAAATCGAACGGTGATCATGCTGCCTGGACGCCCCCGAAAGGTAGCAGACATCTTTGCAGTTGATCTTTAAACGCAATGCAGACCCAGGGACAATCGGTTTCAATTCATGAGGCGACGCTAACTGGCGATCGCGCGAATCTGTTCACGCAATGTGCAGATCGGTTCAACGCGATGTGGCAGGTTCCCTTCCTGCGCCGAAAGACCGCTCGCGCTGTTTTGCTTCTTACAATCGCTGCAATCTGCCTGATCAGAGCCTGGATCGGTTTGACTGGAAGCTCGCTTTTCACACACGACGCTTTCATGCTCTTTGACGGCGCGTGGCGGATGCTGAACGGGCAACGGCCGCATACCGATTTCTACAGCCACGTGGGAATCCTTAGCTATCTGCCGACGCTGGTTGGTTTGTGGATATCGCACGGCACCGCTGCCGGTTTCGGTTATGGAGAGGCCCTGGTTGGGTTCCTCCTCGGAGTTTGGGCCTATGTCTTGGGCCGTAGGCGGCTCTCGGATGCCGCGCTGGCGCTTATGTGTCTCGGCGTCGTGCTCATGGCGACTGCCTCTTTTTCGTTAGGTTTCGTTCCGCTCAGCCTCAGCCCCGGCATGACCTACAACCGGCACGGATATGCAATGATCGCTCTGATCCTGATCGAGGCGTTCACGGACTCCCGACGGACTCAAGCGCGGGATGATTTTTGGGGTGGAATTTCATCCGGTGTGGCTGTCGGGCTCTTATTGTTTTTGAAAATAACCTACTTCGGGGCTGCGCTCTTTCTGTTAGCTGTCTTGTTGCCGTGCCGCACCCAAATTCGGCTGCGGTGGCGCGGTTTGATCTTGGGTTTTGCAGGAACGTGCCTTCTGTGTTGCGCCTATTTCCGCTTCAACATGATGCCGCTGATTAACGACCTGCGGATGATCGCGGGTGGAAAACACATTCGCATCAGGTGGTACATCCTGGATGGCATCTTTCAAGACGCCGGGCTGGCACTGGCATTTGCCATCGCTGCCGCGCTGCTGATGATGAGCGAAAACAATTGGCGATCGGCACGCGCAATTCTCATTGCGGCGCTTGCGGTCTGTCTGACCGGAATCTTGATCATTTTCGGCAATTACGAACAGAATGGGTTTCCACTTGCGGTGTTTCTTGCGATCGTTATCATCGACGCCATTAACCGGCGGATTTCGGCACAACCAAACCTCTTTCGCACCGCTGTTCTGGTGGTAGGCTCAGCTTTCATCGTCGGCTCGCTTTTTTCGGGTGGACTGGGTCTGTCCTATGGGTTCGTTCAAAAATTTTTGAGAAAGGCGGACACGCAATCCTTCGATGCGCCCAATCTGAAAGGATTTACTGTTACCTATGACGAACCCAATTATCCGATCGTCTTTAACGAAGGCTTCGCGTTAATCCGAAAGAACCTGCGGCCCGGCGATACGCTGATGTCGCTCGATTTTTGCAACCCGTTTTCTTATGGTCTCGGCTTGAAGCCGGCCCGAGGCGGCGCCACTGTGCTTCAGTACAAAACCACATTCAATGACGCGCACAGGCCCTCCGCAGAGTGGCTCTTTGGGTCTGCGAATCTTGTGATAGCGCCGAACAGGTATTCGGCGGATTCGCGCTTTCCCGATGATAATGAGGACACTCTCCGCATCTACGGGCCTTATCTCCGCAGGCACTTTCATGTCATTGCCGAAACGAGAATCTGGCGCCTCTATCGCAGGAACTCGGATGATTCGAAATGAAACCTATGGGCTTTCTAAGAACCAGCGCGCCATGTCGCGATGCAACTGTATCGATTCCTGTTCGAAATTCGTGCGACTTTGCCTCCAAAGTTCCTACTCCCGTGTTTCGTCGCCGCGTGTACAGCGAAAGAACTCAAAAACGTGCTCTGCTCTCGATCTCCGGAACAGGGCGCGTCGAGGCAAGTAGATGCTGAGATATCAGTTCGAGAAGTTCGACCAACTCTTTCGCGCTGTAATTTCGGTGCCCCGGTCAGAGATTCTCAAAGAGAAAGCCAAATGGAAGCGGGCGCATACCCGTAAGAAGCGGGCAACAAAAAAGTAAGATTGGCCCTTATGTCAAACCTTCATCAGTACTTGACTAGGCTGGCCGTGAATATGGGCCCGCGCAATCCGCTTATTCAGGCTATGCTCCGGGTGCGTTGCCGTCCGGCCTCGTTAGCATTTAGCGAGGACAAACTGGAGATCCGTCGCGACAACAGGGCAATTCGCATCGCAGCAAAACATTTCCCGTACGCCGTCGATATGGCTCACAGCTTTGATATGTACTTTTCGCAAGTCGTTCCCGATAGGCAGAGTCAGTACGATGTGGTCGATTACTCCGGGCCGAAGCTCCAGCGTTACGCGAACGGCCTAGAATTCGAAATCGCCTCGATTCCGGAAGAAACCGAGGCCATCGAAGGATATTTCCATTGGTACCGTCCGCAGACTGGAGACACTGCTTTCGATATTGGGGCTTATTGTGGCGTGTCTACCTACTTCTTTTCGCAATGCGTAGGAAGTGCCGGAAAGGTCGTGGCATTCGAGCCGGACCCCCTCAATTATTCACTGCTGCTAAGAAACATCGCGCGACACGGTTTGACCAATGTCGAGCCGGTACAAGCCGGGGTTGCAGGGCGGTCGGAACTCGCTGCTTTTTCTTCCGAAGGAACAATGGGTTCCATGCTTCAGCGTCAATCAACTCGCGTGGCACTAGGCACCATTGAAACCGTTCAAATGTTCAGTCTCGCCGATGCGTGTGCGCGTTACGGCATCCCGGCCTTTGCCAAAGTAGACATCGAGGGTTCGGAAATTGAAATGCTCTCGGCCGCGCAAGACTTTCTCGGTCGGCACGACATACAATTCGCGCTTGATACGAATCATTGGATCGATGGGAAGCTTACGAATGTAGCGGTCGAGCACATCTTCAGAGAGTGCCGTTATGAAGCTGAATCGTCTGCGGAGTGCGGGGCGATGACTACTTGGGCGCGACGACGTTAAATGAATTCTGGCCTGTCACACGTTTATGAGGGCAGTTCTTCCAGCCCTTCTTGCGCTCCTCAAAATCCCCTGAGTGAAATTCCTCTGGATGTCCTGCTTTGCAGCCCCGGCGGTGGCGGCGATACAGGCTAAGCGCCATGCCTCGTTGTACAACTGTTTGTCCGATATTGCCCGATAAAAAAGCATAATCTCGTTAACTTACTGACTTTATTCTGGCGGTGAGGGTGGGATTCGAACCCACGGAACCCGCAAAGGTTCAACGGTTTTCGAGACCGCCCGATTCAACCACTCTCGCACCTCACCACGTATCTAACTTACCAATCTAGCCGACGATATATCCGCCAATGCCAAACGTGCTGCCATAAAGCGCGTCGAGCAACTCTTGACCATTCGGTTGCCGATCGAACAGCCCGCCCTTTATCGGCGCGCTCCATGCGCCCAGTAATGAAGCTGTTTCGATGGATTGGCAAAAACCGATTCGACTGTGTAGGAATTCAGATTGCGTTTAGTGTAGGTGCTCTGATTCCTGCCCCAGATGATGCTCGATGACCAGCTTTTACCCGTCAGGGGCTTGGAGTATTCGACAGATGCTCTGGTTCGGGTCCGACACCCCGCTTTGAGCCCCTCGGGTTGCGCCAGGTGCCACACCAAAAACTGCGCCGCCCCAACGAAACTCATCCGGTTTGGAACCGCAAAAACCGTCACGCCGCCGCGTCGTTGCCGTTCCGGCAACAGATTCGTGGGAAACATGCCAGCGGAATTCTTCTCGACTGTTTGCGGGACCGGCATAGACATACCAGGCATCGAATCCTGCGCTCGCACAACGGCGCTGCGTCCTCCGCAAAGCAAACCGGCCAACAAGCCTCTCGCTACTTCGAAGATTAAGCGATAGCACCGGACCGATTCGAATCGTGACATTGGCCGGCTGAGAAGTAGTCGAGCCAGGCCCCTCGGCAGCCTTTTGACAACTGGCCAAGAGCGCTCTCGCACCGACAGTTACTGCTCCAGTCAAAGATCACGTCGTGAAAAGAACAAATTCTTTATCCCGCAACATCGACAATCCGTTTACACTAGCCTTCCGAGCAAACGAATTAGAATCACGGCGTGCATAATCTAATACGCCATTAACAATGTTCAAGTTTCGTAAACGAGCGCAATAAGTCAAAATCGACAAAGCAGGTCACATTGGCTTGCGGGCAAGACTGCTACCAGCCGAGCACGATCGCGAAAATCAACGGCGCAACAATCGATGCATCGGATTCAATAACGTATTTCGGCGTGTGAATGCCCAATTTTTCCCACGTAATCTTCTCATTCGGAATTGCGCCCGAATATGATCCGTAGCTCGTCGTCGAGTCGCTGATCTGGCAGAAGTAACCCCACAGCGGCGTCGAGTCCCGTTCCAAATCTTGCCGCAGCATCGGCACCACGCAAATCGGAAAATCCCCCGCGATGCCGCCTCCAATCTGGAAGAATCCAATTGACGATTCCGGCGCGGTCTTCGTGTACCAGTCAGCCAGCGAAATCATGTACTCGATTCCCGTCCGCACAGTGTGTATGTTCTTCACATCGCCTGAGATGCAATGGCCCGCGTATATGTTCCCAAGCGTGGAATCTTCCCAACCCGGCACAAACATCGGCAGGTGCCGCTCCATAGCCGCGTAGAGCCAGCTATCCTTCACGTCAATTTGAAAGTTTTTCTGCAACTCCGGCGATTGTAAAATCCGGAAAAAGAATTCGTGCGGGAAGCACCGCTCGCCCTTGGCATCTGCCGCCATCCACTCTTTCAAAATCACGCCTTCGATTCGCCGCATCGCCTCTTCTTCCGGGATGCACGTATCCGTAACGCGGTTCATGTGTTTGTCGAGCAAAGCCTGCTCGTCTTCCGGCCTCAAATCGCGCCAGTGTGGAACGCGCTCGTAGAACTCATGCGCGACCAGGTTGAAGACGTCTTCTTCCAGATTCGCGCCCGTGCATGAGATGCCGTGTACTTTGCCTTGCCGGATCATCTCCGCCAGCGACACTCCCAATTCAGCCGTGCTCATTGCGCCCGCCAACGTGAGAAACATCTTGCCGCCTTCTTCGAGATGCGCAAGATAACCTTGCGCGGCTTCGATGAGCGTCGCCGCGTTGAAATGCCGGTAATGATGTTTGAGAAAACTGGCGATCGGCCCGCGAGTCTCTTCCATCAATCCAACTCCAATGGCAGATAAACTAGACGGCCATCGCGTTCAATCAGCAATACTGCCGCTTGGCCGGTCTTGATGGTATCCAGCACGCGTCGCAGTTGAGCCACGTTATTGATGACGTGCCGGTTCACTGCATAGATCACGTCCCCTGCCTGGAGCGGCGGTCCCGAATACGGCGCGTTGGCCTTGCGTGCGGCAATCACAACTCCCGCTGGCCGCCGCAATTCGGGCAGCAGTTGCAGCACCGTTTTGGTCAAATCCAGTCCTACAATGCCCAACTCGGGAACCAGATTCTTCACTGGATCAACGGCGTCCGCGAGCGCGTCCAGCTCTCCTCCGGACTGTTCTTCCGTTACGACAGGCAGGTCCAACTGATCGCCGCCGCGTTGGACTCGCAAAGTAACCTTCGTTCCCGGCGCGACCCGGTAAACATTCGCCTCCAATTGGCGCACGCTGGCCATCCTCTTGCCGTTAAGCGCAATAATAATGTCGTCCGCTTGAACGCCGGCGTTATCGGAAGCGCCACCACGATTCACGTCTGAGACAATCACCCCGTGATCTGTTTCCAGCTCCAATCCCTCGGCCATCTCCGGAGTGATCGTTTCGCCTACCAACCCAAGCTGCGCGCGATGAACATGCCCGTGCGCCTTCAACTGCGTGTATACCCCACGCGCGATATTGCTTGGGATCGAGAAACCGATTCCTTCGCTCCCGCCTGATTGCGTCAGGATGAACGTATTTATTCCCACGACTCGCCCGTCCGCGTCCACCAAAGGTCCGCCGCTGTTACCCGGATTGATCGGTGCATCCGTTTGGATATAGACCATGGGATCTTCCGGCTTGATCTGGCGAGCCACCGCGCTGACCACTCCCAGGCTCACCGAATTATCCAGGCCAAGCGGGTTCCCTAACGCCAGCACGATTTGACCCTGTTTCAATTCGTCGGAATCGCCAAACACCAGGTATGGCAAATTCGCCTTATCGATCTTGATAACAGCTAAATCGCTGTCGTGGTCCAGTCCAACCACGCTGCCCGTTATAGGTCGATTGAAAGATCTATCGCCCTGCTCGCGTTTTTCCGCTTCTGCGCGCACGTTCAATTGCACCTTTACCGAATGCGCCCCCTTCACCACGTGTGCATTCGTCAGGATGTATCCATCGGGAGTCATGATGATACCCGATCCACTGCTGTTTTCGGCCGTCAATAGCTCGCCGCTGTTCCCGGAACTTTCCGCCGTCACGTAGCTCCGCACGAAAATCTGCACCACCGCTCGTCCCGACCGTTGCGATATTTCTTCGAACGACGTACTCAATTCCCTCAGAACGTCCATCTTCTGAGGATTCGGCAGAGCGGGGGCCTTGTTTTCGGCGGGCTTTCCTTGAGACCCATCATTGGCCGCCTGTTGAGCAACAGCTGCAGGCGCATACGAAATTGCCAGCACAACCGATGTACATACCGCGACCTTCAATCTCATCGAACACCTCTGCACCGTATTGATGCAACAGCCTCAATTAAATTCGCAACAAATTGTTAATCTCAGACAGTACACTCGCAATTTGCAAGTTCGTATTCGAGTATCGCGCTGGTCAAAGCCTCGCGTGCCCGATTTCGCGCCGCAGCCCCCTAATCGGGCGGCTGTCAATCAACTCCGCAGTTCGGCGGGCGCATCCTCTCTCGTTGCCGCCGGTATTCTAGTCAGCCGCGTCACCGGCCTCATCCGTGAGAGCGTCATCGCGAATTTCTTCGGCAACTCGTCCGTGGCGGGCGTCTTCCGCGCCGCTATTCGCATTCCTAACCTCCTGAGCAACCTCTTCGGAGAAGGCGTCCTCTCCGCCGCCTTTGTTACCGTCTACGCAAAGCTCCGTGCGAGAGAGCAGGATGAAGAGGCAGATCATGTTGCCGCCGCAATCTTCGGCGTCCTCGCATTGGTTTGCGCGGCTCTCGTGCTCGCAGGAGTCGCAGCAGCGCCGCTGCTGATCGACTTCATCGTCCCAGGCTTCAAGGGCGAGGATCGTACCCTGACCGTTCATTTAGTCCGCATCTTATTTCCCGGCGCAGGAATGCTTGTTATGAGCGCCTGGTGTTTGGGAATTCTTAACAGCCACCGCAGATTCCTTCTCTCGTATATGGCCCCCGTCGCGATGAACGTCACCATGATCACCGCGGCTGTGCTGTTCGGCCCTTATTCGGTTCAGCAGCAATTGGTATTCGATCTCGCATGGGCCTCCGTGCTCGGCGCCGTGCTCCAATTCGCTGTTCAGTTGCCTCGTGTTTTGGAGCTATTGCCCGCATTCCGCCCCGTTCTTGATGTTCGCTCCGAACATGTCAGGATCGTGATCCGGAATTTTGGGCCGGTGTCTCTCAGCCGTGGCGTCGTTCAGATCAGCGCCTATGTCGATCAGATCATCGGCAGCTACCTTGGCGCCGTCGCAATCTCTACGTTGGGTTACGCCCAGGTCATATCCATGCTGCCCATCAGTCTTTTCAGCATGTCCGTCTCCGCGGCTGAGCTTCCGGCTCTCTCCAGCGCCATCGGCACGCCCGCCGAAATTGCCGCAGTTCTGCAGCAGCGGCTAACACCCGGCCTTCGCCGCATCGCATTCTTCGTCGTTCCATCGGCGGTCGCGTTCCTGGTTCTCGGAGATATCTTGGCTGCAGCGCTTTATCAATACGGGCATTTCCATCATGCGGACGCCGGTTACGTCTGGTCGGTGCTCGCAGGCGCCGCCGTTGGTCTACTCGCGACTTGTCTTGGGCGCCTCTACTCATCGGCCTTCTATGCGCTTCTCGACACACGCACTCCTCTGCGCTTCGCGCTAATCCGAGTCGCAATCACGGCCGCGCTGGGCTACGTTTTTGCTCTGCGTCTACCGCATTGGCTCGGAATCGATCCGAAATGGGGCGTGGCAGGTCTTACCGCGTCTGCGGGAATTGCAGGCTGGGTCGAATTCGTGCTGTTGCGTCACGCTCTCGCTCAGCGAATCGGCAAAACGCCGCTCCCTGCTGATTTCACAGCCAAACTGTGGGCCGTGGCGTTCCTCGGCGCAGTTCTCGGCTATCTCATCAAGATGGCGATTGGCACAGCCTACCCGCATCTGCTGGCCTGTATCGTAATTCCTGTTTATGGAGCTGTTTATTTCGGCGGGACCATGCTTACTGGAATCCCGGAATCAACGTCGTTAGTCCATTCTGTCCTTCGACGCCTAAGGAAGAACGGCATCGCGCAAACTTAGCGCATGCCAGGGCTACCGCATTGCGGCCGCTAACCGTCTCTTTTGATTTGGTGAGACAGTGGAGGTATGGGCACTGCTACCGCTTCTTTAACCGAACCACTGGTATCCGCGAAGTATGGACTGTACATTGGCGGCAAGTGGGTCGAAACAGATAAACAGGACGAAGTAAAACTGCCATATGACGGCTCTGTTGTGGGTCTAGTGGCTCGCGCGACCGCCGCCGACGTGAATGCGGCGATTGCGGCTGCCGAACAAGGCGCTGCGAAAATGGCGTCGCTTGCGAATCACGAACGCGCCGATTTGCTACTTCGGATCGCGGACGAGGTCACGAAGGACCAGGAGCATCTGGCGCAACTCATTTGCTCAGAAACGGGTAAGCCGATTAAGGAAGCTCGCGTCGAGGCGGGCCGGAGCGTGAACACGCTGATAGCGGCTGCGCACGAGGCGCGTGAGTTGCGCGGCGAGGTGATTCCGATGGAATTCGCCGCCGGGGCCAAAGGGCGAATGGCCATGACCGTGCGCGAGCCGCTTGGCGTAATTGGCGCAATCACGCCCTTCAACTTTCCTCTGAATCTTGCGCTCCACAAGCTTGCGCCGGCTCTGGCCGGAGGCAACGCCGTCGTACACAAGCCGGCGGAACGGACGCCTCTCAGTGCGCTTAGGCTGGCCCAATTGGTTGATCAAGCAGGCGCACCGAAGGGCGCGTACAACGTGATCACGGGCGATGGTCCGGCTTTGGCGGACGAAATGCTCCGGCACACCGGCATCGCGATGATCACCTTTACCGGAAGCATGAAGGTAGGGACGGAGCTGCGCGCGAAGGCCGGATTGAAGCGCATCACCCTCGAGCTCGGTAATAACTCCGCGGCAATCATCGAACCTGATGCCGATCTCGAAACTGCAATCGGGCGCTCGGTTCAGGGCGCATTCGGGCATAGCGGGCAGATCTGCATCTCAATGCAGCGTGCGTTTGTCCATGAATCCGTGATGAACAAGTATGTCGATGGAGTGGTTTCCGCAGCCAAGAAACTGCGCATGGGCCACCCTTATGAACAATCGACTGACGTTTCGTCGCTGATCGATGAGAACGCGGCAGTGCGCGTCGAGTCGTGGATACAGCAAGCAGCGGATGGCGGCGCACGGCTGCTGTGCGGCGGCAAGCGTAAGTTCGCTACCATCGAACCCACGGTTTTGACGGACGTTCCTTCTTCGGCTCACATTGCGTGCGAAGAAGTGTTTGGGCCAGTTCTGGCGATATTCTCATATAAGTCGCTGGACGAAGCCATCGTGCAAGCAAACAACACGCCTTACGGATTGCAGGCCGGCATTTTCACCAACGACCTGACGCGAGCTTTCTCTGCAGCAAGAAAGCTGCAGTTTGGCGGCATCATGATCAACGACGTGCCAACGTTTCGCATGGATAATATGCCATATGGCGGAACAAAGCACAGCGGTTTGGGACGGGAAGGTCCACATTACGCGATTGAGGAAATGACGGAGCTGAAGCTGATCTGCTGGAAGACTTAAGGATATCTTCCGGTACATCTGTCTTTGTTATCCTCGAAAGTTAAGAGAACGAGGTTGTTCGATGTCCGGACATAGTAAATGGGCCACGATTAAACACAAGAAGGGGGCCCTGGATGCCAAGCGTGGTAAGGTCTTCACGCGCGTGATTAAAGAAATCATGATCGCTGCGCGGAGTGGCGGGGATCCCGATATGAACCCGCGGCTGCGCACTGCAATTGTCGCGGCAAAAAGTGTCAGCATGCCCGCCGACAACATCAAACGCGCCATTATGCGCGGCACGGGTGAGCTCGAAGGTGGTCAGATCGATGAAATATTGTTCGAAGGCTACGGACCCGGCGGAGCCGCGGTGCTCGTGAACGTTGCGACCGACAACCGGAATCGCACTGTCAGCGAGATTCGCCACGCCTTCTCCAAACATGGCGGCAACCTGGGTGAGCAGGGCAGCGTGTCCTGGATGTTCGAGCGTAAGAGCCAGATCATTGTCGACGGCGAGAAAGCAACCGAAGACCACTTGATGGGTATTGTGCTGGATGCAGGCGCGGACGATCTTCGGGATCATGGCGGGACATGGGAAATCTTGTCGCCTCCCGAGGCGCATGAAGCTGTTTTACAGGCTCTCGAGAAGGCCCGAATTGCGACAGAATCAGCTGAGATCGCTATGGTGCCAAAAAACACGATCAAGCTGGAAGGCAAGAACGCACAAGCCATGCTGAAGCTGTACGACGTGCTAGAAGAGCACGACGATGTCCAAAACGTGTATGGAAATTACGAAGTGGATGAGGCCGAAGTAGAAGCCATGGCGTAGCAGACCGGATGCGCGCCGGACCGCTCATTGATATAACTCTGGATGCGAATCGTCGGAATAGATTGCGGAACCGAAAGGACCGGTTTCGGTGTTATCGACACGGATGGCCGCTCTCACCAATTGATCTCAGCCGGCGTCATTCGCACCAGGACGGTAGATCCGCTCGAGCGAAGACTCCACTTTATCGCTCAAGAGCTGCGCGGCGTCTTGGAAAATTTCGCTCCGGAAGCCGTTGCAGTAGAGGAAGTGTTCTATGCAGTCAATGCAAAATCCGCGCTGAAGTTGGCGCATGTGCGGGGCGTAGCATTGCTGTTGGCGGCGGAAGCTGGATTGCCTGTCAGCGAGTACTCTGCTCTTGAAGTAAAGATGAGCGTCGTGGGATATGGGCGAGCCGAGAAGCAGCAGGTGCAAATGATGGTGCATTCGCTGCTGGGAAATGGACAGCAGTTTGAGTCATACGACGCGAGCGATGCATTAGCTGTCGCAATTTGTCACGGGACGCGATGGAGATTTCCGCAGGCTGCAGGCGAGCGGTGATGAGGACCGTCATCCTCGCGCTGGTCTTTTGCGGCTCCCTCTGCGCTGCCACTCCGAAGTTGGTTTTCACGAAGAGCTTTCCGGGCAGTGTGCCCGATTATGTCTGCGTGAACGTGGACCGCACGGGCGCTTCTGGAATACAAGGAATCGGTTAAAGAGGATCAGCCTCTCAAGGCCCAATTGCGAGAGGCGGACACCGCGACACTATTCTCTATGGCTGAAAAACTCGAATTCTTCAAATCGCCCCTGGAATCAGGACTAAAGGTCGCCAACACGGGAAAGAAGACGTTTCGCTATGAAAACGGGAGTGGAAGTCCGACGGAGGTGTCGTTCAACTATTCGATCAATGAAACGGCTCAACAACTGCTTGACCGTTTCGAGCAGATCGCAGCGACAGAGCACGCCTATATCGAACTCGATCGCACGATGCGTTACGACAAGCTTGGTGTAAATGACGCCCTGGCAGAAATTGAGTCTATGTGGCTGCGGAAGCAGCTTGTCGCGCCGCAACAGTTCGTTCCATTGCTCACACGTATCACGGCGCACGAATCATTCATGCATTTAGTGCGAGAACGCGCGGCCAGATTGAAGGATGAGTTTCAAGCTGGCGTCCCCGCTGCATCTGGCGATCAGAAACAGGAATGAACGCCCAGCGCTTTGATCGCGTGATCTGGATCGTATTGGATAGCGTCGGTATTGGAGCGATGCCTGATGCCGCTGCGTTCGGCGATGAAGGCAGCGATACGCTGGGCAACATTGCGAAGCAGCGTAAGCTCACTCTTCCAAATTTGCTGCGACTGGGATTAGGCAATATCAAGCCGTTGTCTGGCTTGCCGCCAGCCGACGATCCAGCAGGCGCCTACGGAAAATGCACACTGGCTTCGCCTGGCAAAGACACCACAACCGGGCATTGGGAAATGGCTGGAATCTTACTCACGAAACCATTTCCGACATATCCTCACGGTTTCCCGCCCGAGGTGATGAAGCCATTCGAGACAAAGATCGGGCGGAAAACTCTTGGAAACAAGGCGGCGTCCGGGACCGAGATCATCAACGAACTGGGGGAAGAGCACGTTCGCACCGGATGGCCGATCGTATACACCTCCGCGGATAGCGTGTTCCAGATCGCGGCCCACGAACGCGTGATTGCGCTGGATGAATTGTATCGAATATGTCAGATCGCGCGAGACCTCTTGCGCGGGCCGCATGAAGTAGGGCGGGTAATCGCCAGGCCTTTCGAGGGTGGGCCGGGCAGATTTGTTCGTACCTCGAGTCGCAAGGACTATGCTGTTCCACCACCCCACGGCATGCTGCTCGATCGCTTGGCTGATGAGCACGTGCCGGTTTACAGCATCGGCAAGATCTCCGATATCTTTTTACAGCGCGGTATAAGCCGTTACGTGAAAACGACGAACAACAAGGATGGCATGCAGAGGACGCAGCAGGCCATGCGCGATCAGCCGAACGGATTGATCTTTGTCAACCTGGTCGATTTCGACCAGCAATTCGGTCATCGCAATGACGTCGAGGGATATGCGGGAGCTTTGGAAGCAGTGGATCGTTGGCTGCCGAATTTGGAACTGAAGGACAGCGACATGGTTGTGTTAACTGCGGACCATGGATGCGATCCCACGACTCCCTCGACCGACCACTCGCGGGAATATACTCCACTGCTGGTCTATGGAGGCCGCGTCCGGAGCGGTGTGAACCTTGGCACGCGCGCAACCCTTGCGGATATTGGTCAGACGGTCGCGGAGAATTTCGGAACGGCCATTCAGTCTGGCACGAGCTTTCTCCAGGATCTGCGAAGCATATGAGACGGCGCGTCATCGCTGCGAATTGGAAGATGTACAAAACGGCTCAGCAAACAGCCGCGTTTTTCGAACAATTCAATGGCTTGTCTAAGGGCGACACGAACTGCGAAATAGTCGTTTTCCCGGCGAGCGTCAACATACCGATGGCCGTCGACGCGAGCCGCGGGACTTCGACGCACATCGGCGGACAGAATTTGTTCTGGATGAGAGAGGGCGCGTATACAGGCGAGGTTTCGGGTGAGATGCTTCGCGCAGTGGGCGCAAATTGGGTTCTTGTAGGACACAGTGAACGTCGGCAGTATTTCCACGAGACCGACTCAGATGTCCTGAAGAAAACACAAGCGGCTATAGATGCCGGATTGACGCCAATCGTCTGCATAGGAGAGCGCCTGGAGGAACACCAAGCGGGGAAAGCGCAGGAGGTTTTGGTGCGGCAGTTCGCTGGCGGGATTGCCGGTCTCACGGAGGAGCAGTTCGCGCGTATCGTTATCGCTTACGAACCTGTATGGGCGATTGGGACGGGGCACACGGCGACTCCGCAGATTGCTTCGAGCGCTCATGAGCTGATCCGCTCGGAAGCAGAAAAGCGATTCGGCAAAGAGGCGGCGCAGCAACTGCGCATTCTCTACGGTGGTAGCGTAAAGCCCGACAATATCGAAGGCCTGATGAAGGAGACAGAGATCGACGGCGCATTAGTTGGCGGCGCCAGCCTCGACCCGCAGTCTTTCGTCAAAATCGTGAACGCAGCATAAGGGTGTATAGTATTGAGCGATCCGGACATAATTGGGAGGAGTAGTTTATGAAATACCGGCGATTAGGCGTAATGCAGGTTTGCATTTGCCTCTTCTTATTGAGCGCTATAGCGCAGGGTGGAACCAAGAAGATCACAGTCGAAGACTCGCTGGCGATCCACCGGGTTGCCGGCCCGCGATTCTCGCCTGATGGCAATTGGGTCGTCTACACGGAAACCGAATGGGATCGTAAGAACGACCGGCAAGTCCCTCATCTATGGATCGCGAGCACCAATAACCCCGCGCCCGTGCAACTGACTAACGGCGAAAAGGGAGAAACGTCACCGCAATGGTCGCCCGATGGAACACGTATCGCCTTCCTTGCGGATCGCGGCGCTGCGGACGCAAAGAACGGCAATCAGATCTGGCTGATTCGACCAAACGGCGGTGAGGCCGAAAAGTTGACTGCCGAAGACAACCCGATCAGCGAGTTTCGCTGGGCCCCGGACGGTAAACGCATCGCCTTCATCACCCGCGACACACCGAAAGACAAAGCCGAGCGCGAAAAGCGGAAGAAGGATAAATTCGACGCAATCGTCGTAGACACGGATTACACATACGCACACTTGTGGACAATCGAGCTCGCGGACAAATCCAAGAAGCGGCTGACGGACGGTGCGGCCAGCGTGTCCTCGCCTCGATGGTCGCCCGACTCTCGTTCTATTGCGTACGTGCAATCGAAAATAGGGACGCAGGAAAGTTCATTTTCCGGTCTAATCGCAGATCGCAACACCGATATTTACGTGGTGAATGCGGAAGGCGGTACGGCGCGGCAATTGACCTCGAGTCCCGGCCCGGATGCGAATCCGATTTGGTCGCCCGATGGTTCACAGATTGCGTATGTGGGCGAAGCCGATCCGAACTCGTGGGCTGACAAAAGCAACATCATGATAGTTTCGGCAAGCGGAGGCACGCCGCGAAATCTGACCGCCCAGCTTCCCGATTCCGCCGGAGGCAATCTCACGTGGTCCCCTGATGGCAGCAGTCTGTATTGGGACGCGGAGGAGGGCGTGCGACATCAAATCTTCCGCATGAACGTGTCGGGTGGCCCAGCAGTTCATGTTACGGAGGGAGACACGATCTACTCCGATTTCAACCTCTCCCACGATGGAAATCACATCGCGTGCTCGATTGACAACGGAAACGCGCCGCCGGATATTTGGGCGCTCGACATGAAGGGCAGTGGCAGGACGCGCATCTCCCATGCGAATCCCCAAATGGAGGATTTCGCTGTCGCGCGTTCAGAGCTCGTCAAATGGAAGGGTCCGGATGATTTCGATGTGGAAGGATGGCTGACACTGCCGCTCGATTATGAATCGGGCAAACGCTATCCGCTGATTTTGTCCATCCATGGCGGTCCATATGGAGCAAATAGCGCACATTTCGATGCGCGCGCGCAAATCTTTTCCGCGCAGGGCTATGCTGTGTTGGCCCCGAATCCCCGGGGATCCACCGGCTATGGTGTGAAATTCGAGCAAGCTGATGTAGGCGATTGGGGTGGCAAAGATTTCCGCGACCTGATGGCGGGCGTCGATACGTTAATCACGAAAGGGATTGCCGATCCGAATAAGTTGCTGGTAATGGGCGGCAGCTACGGCGGGTTCATGACATTTTGGACCGTCACGCAAACCAACCGTTTCAAAGCTGCGATTGGCCACGCAGGCATTAGCGATTGGTACAGCTTTTTCGGTCAAAGCGATATTCCGGGTCTCATGTTTTACGGATTTGGCGGCGATCCCTGGAAAGCGGCGGCAACATACCGCAAGTATTCGCCGATGACTTACGTACAGAACGTGAAGACTCCCATCATGATTACGCACGGAGAGCAAGACCGGCGCGTTCCCATTCAGCAGGCGGAAGAATATTACCGGGCGCTCAAATCCAACGGCGTAGACACGGTCTTTATCCGCTTTCCACGGGAAGGCCACGGCATTTCGGAGCCCAATCACCAAATCGAACTGGTTCGACATCAGTTGGAATGGTTCAGCCAGCACCTGAATCAGCCGGAGACAACGACCGCGGCACAAGCTGAGAAATAAGCGCCAGTCAGTCGGCGGGTTTCCCTTTGTCTGTTGCCGACTTGCCCGGCAGATCGAAGGGGTTCTCGTGGACTTTCTCCCGAATGCCGGCGTTGAGAGTCTTGGCGAGCGATATAGTTCCCTCTCCAAACCGGCCGCGAATGTGATCCACGGATCGAAATGCTTCACGGAGCCGTGCGGTTTGCGGCTCTTCAAGCAGGTTCATTTGCCCTTCAGAATCCTGCAAGGATCCGGCATGAACACCTAGCAGACGGATGCGAGCTTTGCCGTCCCAGGACTGACGAAACAGACTGATGACCGCGGTCGCGATTTCGCGGTCGAGCTGCGTCGCATGATCGAGCGAACAGGCGCGCGTGATCGTGGAGAAATCCTCATACCGCAATTTGAGCTGAATGGTGCGCGAGTAAAGCCGATGCTCTCGCAAACGCTTCGCCACCATCTCGGATAGTTTGAGTAGCGCGGTTTCGAGTTGATCCCGATCGGACGTGTCTTCGGCAAAGGTATTCTCGTGGCTGATCGACTTGGGATCTTCGTCCGCTCCGATCGCCGCATCGAACCAGCCGCCTGCATCTTCGCCGCGAGCCTTTCCCGCCAGCGCCAGACCCCAACGCCCAAAATGCGATGCAAGGAAGTTTTCATCGAGCGTGGCGAGATCGCCGACTCTGTGGATTCCGATGTTATGAAGCGAAGCTTCGGTTTTTTTTCCGACGCCTGGAATTTTGCGCACCTCAAGCGGAGCCAGGAACCGCGCCTCCTGGCCGGGCAGAATGTACAGCACTCCGTTCGGCTTCGCCTGATCGGATGAGACTTTCGCAACCAGCCGCGAGGATGCAAGTCCCAACGAGCACTTGAGGTTTGTTTCCGAACGAATCGCCTCATGCAGAGAGTGCGCCGCTCGAAGCGGTGGACCGAGCAGCCTATCTGTGCCGGTTAGATCCAGATAAGCCTCATCGATCGAGGCCATCTCCACCTGCGGGGAGAAGCGCATCAGGATTGCGAAGACTTTTTTCGAATATTCGCGATACCTGTGCGTGTGTCCCTCGATGAAAATTGCTTGAGGGCACAATCGCGCGGCAGTGCGCAACGGCATGGCGGAGTGCACGCCGAACTTGCGAGCGGCATACGAAGCCGCAGCCACCACGCCGCGCTCATTAGCTTTTCCGCCGACGACCACAGGTTTGCCCTTCAGCGATGGATCGAACAACTCCTCCACCGAAACGAAAAATGCATCCATGTCGACGTGGCAAACAAGGCGGTGCATGTCTATCAGTGGGGAAGCGTCGCGCCAATCACGCGAGGCAATCCCGCCAAATCCGAGATTACTTCAATGTCGGTCCACTGCGCTGAAAGTATTTCACGGACGTGATCGAGCGAACGATACCCGAGCTCCATAATTAGGCGCCCGCCGGGCTTCAGCGCCAATGCAGCCCCTGAGATCAGCCGTCCGTAAATCTCGAAACCGGTATCACCGGCAAAGAGTGCAATATGCGGTTCCCAACCGCGTACCTCGGTCTGCATATTGGCTGCGTCCGAGCCAGGAACATACGGTGGATTCGATAGCAGCAGATCGATACTGCGGGGAGCAATGGCATCCATAAGATCGGCCGCGAAGAATGTAACGGGAGCATTATGCGCGCGACGATTTCGCTCAGCGACAGCCAACGCGGGCAGGGAAATGTCGGAGGCAAGCACGAAGGCTCCGGTCTCGAGCGCCACACTGACAGCGATTGCGCCGGATCCCGTCCCTGCATCCAGAACGCGCGAATTCGGATGACATTTCAAGAATGAGATCGCGGCTTCGATTAAGTGCTCAGTCTCAGGGCGCGGAATCAGAACGTCCGAGTTTACGTAGAAGTCGCGCCCATAGAATTCCTGACGATGGGTGATGTATTGGGTTGGCTTGCCTTTTAGCCGGTCATTCAGATACCGGCCATAATGAATCCAGGCGAGCTCCGTCAGCTCATCATCGCCGTGCGCATACAAGTATGTTCGATCGCATTGCATGGCGTGACACAGAAGCACTTCAGCAGTAAGGCGCGCAACAGGAATAGCCGCCTTGTCAAGAATTTCAGCGCCCTGAAGAAGTGCCGTCTTAACCGTCACCGGTCCGGAAGATCGCGAAACGTGCGATCGTTTTATCTATGCGGGTACCGCGAGCCGATCGTCATCATCGCCATAATCTCGCCCGTCATTCCGCATGCGTTGAGACTGATAATAGTTGGTCAGCGCGTCGATGATCGGCTGCAAGCGCCCCTCCATTACCAAGTCGAGCTGATGCAATGTCAAGCCTATCCGGTGATCGGTCACGCGGTTTTGCGGGAAGTTATACGTGCGGATCTTCTCGCTTCGATCGCCAGTCCCCACCATGCTCTTGCGTTCGGCGCCAATCTGCGCAAGCTGTTTTTCGAGCTCCATCTGATACAGACGGGAACGCAGTACCTGCATCGCCTTACTGCGGTTCTTGATCTGCGATTTCTCGTCCTGGCATGAGACCACAGTATTCGTCGGCAAATGCGTAATCCGCACTGCTGAATACGTCGTGTTTACCGATTGACCGCCAGGGCCGGAAGAGCAAAATGTGTCGATGCGCAGATCTTTCGGATCCACCTGTACATCCACTTCGTCTGCTTCCGGCATAACCACAACAGTTATCGTCGAGGTGTGAACGCGCCCCTGCGTCTCGGTGGCGGGAACGCGCTGGACGCGGTGTACGCCGCTCTCATATTTCATCCGGCTATAAACTTTTTTCCCGCTGATCAGCGCGATTACTTCGCTCAGGCCGCCCACTGATGATTCGCTCAGCGAAGTGATCTCAACCTTCCAACGCTGTTCTTCGGCATAGCGCGTGTACATGCGAAAGACTTCGCCAGCAAAAAGCGACGCTTCATCGCCCCCGGCGCCTTTCCGAATCTCCAGCACGACATCTTTTTCGTCGTTAGGATCCTTCGGCAGAAGCAAAACCTCCAAATCCTGTTCAATAGCGGCAACCTCAGGCTCCAGCCGCGTTACTTCCATTTCGGCCATCTGCCGCAATTCGGGGTCTGTCTCCGTCAACATGACCCGGGCTTCACGCAACTCTCGCTCGGCCTTCTTCCAGTCGCGATATTTCGCCACCAGCTCACCGAGCTCGCTCTGCGCTTTGGTCGTTTTGCGATATTGCTCGGAGTCATAGATAACAGCGGGGTCCGCCATGCGCGCCGTCAACTCGTTAAACCGCGCTTCTGCTTCGTCCAGACGATCTTTATATTGCATGCATGCCGCCGAGTGGTGAGCCTGGTATTAGGCGATGACGAGCTCGCCGCCCTGCGCCCTCTCGAGCTCCATTGCTCGATCCAGAGCGCAGATCGCGACTTCCGTCTGCGAATTGGATGGCGGCTGGGTGGTTACACGTTGCAGCCAAAGACCCGGGCGAGTGAGCACGGACATTAGTCCGCCCTGACGTTTCGCAGCGTAGCGAATAACCTCATAGCTGACCCCGACGATCACTGGAAGTAGTGCAATTCTCCACGCAATTTTCGCCCAGAAGCTATCGACTGGCAAAAAGGCGTAACTGATGAGCGCAATAATCAGGACCACCATCAAAAAACTCGTTCCGCAACGAGGATGCCAGGTCACAAATCGCTGCGCATTTTCGACATTCACCGGCTGGCCTGATTCAAAATTAAAAACAACCTTGTGCTCGGCGCCGTGATATTCGAATAGCCGGTGCATCTCTTTCATTCGAGATAGCAGAAACATCAATCCAAGAAAGATGGCGATGCGGAGCATTCCATCAACCATATTGATGCCGAAGCGGCTGCCTACCGCGTGTACGTGCGCCCCAAGCAGAGTAGCAAGGTATAGCGGAACAAGCTTGTAGAGCCCGATCATGAACGCCAGTGAAAGCAGAACCTGAAGGGCCATTGCCCACTTGCCGGCTTCCTTCTTCTTCGCCTCGTCAATTCCGCAAAGCTCTTCGATCGCGCAATCGGCGGAAAACTTCAGCGCCTTCATTCCCAGCCACATGGCGTGACCAAGGGTGCCCAATCCGCGGATCACAGGCACCTTGAAAATTGGATAGCGGTCGGATAAACGGGGCAGCGGACTCTCTTCCGTCACCATTTCGCCAGTCGATTTACGCACAGCCACGCAATAACTGTGAGGAGAGCGCATCATCACGCCCTCCATAACGGCTTGCCCGCCCACCAGGGTGGTCTCTTCGCCGTTTTCGAGGATGGGAAGCAACTGTATGTGCGCGAAAAGACGCACAGATCCGCGCAAATTCAATGAGGGAACTCCTTAGCTATTATAGCTTGCAGCACGCTTACAGGAAAAGATTACCTGGATTTAGCCAGCTTAATGCGCCTTGTGTGCTGCTGCGAGAGGCAACCTGACGCACGCGGGGCGACGCTTCAAGACCCTCAAAACCCACGGCTTTTCTCGTCTCGTATAAATTTTCGAGCGCTCGATCAGCGCCTCTATCGGATCAATGGCCCTTGCCGTGCCTTCTTGCCCTTGAGGAGATCTATGAATCGCAGTTTCACATCCCTACTTTGTGGTATCGTCCTGACCGGCGCGTTCTTAGTTACTGGTAATGTTCAAGCGCGGCAGAACGCCCAACATCCTGCCCCCGACAACACCAGGGTGAATCGAGACAAACAACCGACGGCGGATCAGGCCAAGAACAACCTTTCCGATCGCGACCTGTCGAAACGGATCAGGCAAGATGTCGTGCATGACAAATCATTATCGAGCTATGGTCATAATGTCAAAATCGTGGCGCAACACGGCAAGGTCACCCTTAGAGGCCCGGTTCATTCGGACGACGAGAAGCGGGCGATTGAAGAGCATGCGCGCAAATACGCCGGTGACGGGAACATCGATAATCAAATAGAAGTGAAGAACGATCAGAAGTCTGATCGAGGCCATTAAGACGGGGCGCCGTTTTCCAGGAAATTCCGAAGCCGATGGCTGCGGCTTGGATGCCGCAGCTTGCGGAGGGCTTTAGCTTCAATCTGGCGGATGCGTTCACGCGTCACTGCAAAGTTTTGGCCGACTTCTTCCAGTGTGTGCTCGCTGCCATCCTGCAACCCAAAGCGCATCTTTACGATCTTCTCTTCGCGTGGGCTCAATGTTTTTAGGACCTCCGCCGTCTGTTCCCGGAGATTGAGATTGATGACTGCTTCAGATGGCGAAATCATCCTGCCGTCGACTAGAAAATCGCCAAGGTTCGATTCCTCTTCCTCGCCCACCGGCGTCTGAAGCGAGATCGGCTCTTGTGCGATTCGCAGCACGCGCCGGATCTTCGTCGGGGAAAGCTCCATGCGGCTTGCCAGTTCGTCCGTGTTTGGCTCGCGCCCGAGTTCTTGCTGCATGCTGCGCTGCAGCCGAACCAATTTGTTTATGGTCTCGATCATGTGGACAGGGATGCGAATCGTGCGTGCTTGATCCGCAATAGCTCGCGTAACCGCTTGGCGCACCCACCAAGTGGCATAAGTAGAGAACTTGTAACCCCGCTTGTAATCGAATTTGTCGACGGCCCGCATCAGGCCGATGTTGCCTTCCTGGATGAGGTCGAGGAACTGCATGCCGCGGTTGGTATATCGCTTTGCGACTGACACCACGAGGCGAAGATTAGCCTCAATCAGCCTCTTCTTCGCGCATTCCGTTTCAATCTCGCCGCGTTCTACGATCTGCAAAGTCCGGCGCAGTTCGCTCGCTGGGGCGCCGCATCTATCCTCGATCACCTGCAGTTGTCCGGAGAGAGCTTTCAATTCCTTCCGCATTGCCGAAGCTGAGGCCGAATGAGCCACTTGCTCGAGCTTCCGCTGTAGCCGCGCAATTTCTTCCTCGAGTGGCCTCAACTCGTCCACATTTGTTCGCAGCGCATCGCACAGTAACCGCCGGTATCGTGTCGTGAATGGTATTGCGCGAATGCGGCGCGAAATGCAAACTATAAGACGCGCGTATTCGAACCGCACCTTGCGATACTGCTTTGGTTTCATGTTCCGCGATGTGCTGAACAGTTTCTGCTGCGTCTGTTGCGCCTTTCGATGCAGCTTTTCAATCTCCTGGATGGCATCGAGCAGCTGTCTCTTCAGTGAACGCACTTCATCCTGCTCGTCTACACACAATTGAGGGTCAGACGGCTGCAAGACCTCGACGATCGGAAGATTGCCACGCTCTACGTTATATTTGGTCTCCAGCAGAACATGAACGATCAGGCGAGACCGGGATAAGGCCTTTCGCACTGCGTTCTCACCACGCTCGATCTGTTTCGCGAGCTCGATTTCGCCCTCGCGCGTAAGCAATGGCACCATGCCCATCTCACGCAGGTAAACGCGAACCGAATCATTGCTCTTGTCAAGCGTTCCCGCCGATAGGTCGGCGTCCGAAAGGTCCTCGATCTCATCGTCTTTTTTATCGAACTCTTTCGGATCTTCCAGCAGGTCGACCGGCGCGCTCTCGAAATCGGCATCGGCAAAGAGATCTAAATCGCTGCCGGCCGCCAGGTCGTCGCGCACGGCTCCGTTTGTGTCATCGTACAGAGCGAAGGCTTTGTCGTTACTGTCTTCCATGAACTGCCTTCATCAATCCAGTAGGCGATCGATTGATGGAAAGAAAGTTGCTACGGTTCTAACCTCAAAACTCTTTCGAAGGTGCCCCTATCACTTCCTCGACTCCCCATAGTACAACAGGTTTCACTCTCCTGAATTTGGGCGTTTCATCTGGTTCAACTCATCCATGAGACGCAAAGCCTCTTCGACATTTCCTTCCTGTTCCAGCTCCCGAATACGCCTCCGGAGAATATCGCGTCGCGCACTCACGGACTTCGCTTCCAATGCTCTCAGACAATGTAGTGCTTGTTCCGCGGCATCTTCTTCGCTAATTCCGAACTCTGAAAAACTCAGATCCGTCAAAATTCGCTGCACGCGTGGTTCCAAGCGGCCTGCTACTGCTTCCATCGAAAACGGAACACCCTCTGCATCCAGGCCCATGACAGCTTCGAAGATACTTCTCAGTTCCAGAAGCTGAAGAAGGTCCGAACCAGCCAGGTAATGTTTTATTGCCGTTCGCGCTTCGGCGCTCGATAACAGACATGCAAGTAGCAGCTTTTCATTTGGCGGAATCGCCGACCAAATATCCCGCGGCCGTTGGGCCGCCTCCGGAGCGGCCATTTGCCGGAAGCTCTGCCTTATGACATCGCGATCGACGTTCAGGTACTCGGCCATTTCGTTTGCGATTGCGGATCGCTCTACCCGGTCATTCACCAGTTGGATGGCGGGTGACAGGAACTTGAACGCGTCCACTCGCCCTTCCGCGCTCCGCATGTCGAATTTCTTCCGCGCGCGGTCCGCCAGCCAATGAAAGTACGAAGTGGCCGCATCGAGTTCTTTTCGATACGCATCGGCGCCGTTCTTCTGGATATACTCGTCCGCATCGAGTCCACCGGGGATTTCCAACACTCTCACGCGGAGCCCTTCAGTCAATAGCGATGCTATGTATTTCTCGGTGGAGCGCGCGCCCGCCGGATCAGGATCGAAGCTCAGAATGATTTGCCCGGTGCTTGCCTGCTGGTGCGAAATCTGACGCTTGATCGCCCTCACTTGCTCCGTCGCCAACGATGTCCCGCTGCTGGCGACCACCTCATGCACGCCGGCGGAATAAATGCCGATCACGTCCATGTATCCTTCCACCAGGATCATGCGATCGTGTTTGCGTGCGTCTACTTTCGCGCGATGTAGGTTGTATAGCACCGCGGATTTTTTGTAAATCTTCGTCTCGGGCGAGTTCAGATATTTCGGTTCATCGTTCGGCCGAAGCGCTCTTCCGCCGAATGCGATTACTTTCCCCGATTCGTTATGAATTGGGAACATGAGTCGCCCGCGGAACCGGTCAAAGAAGCCGCCGTCCTCCTCGCGTTTCATAACCAACCCGGATTGTTCGAGCAGCGCGGGCCCGAACTTCTGCAGCCTTTGCGCCAATTGCTGCCCCGACGGATCGGACAGACCGAGCCGGAATTCAGCCATCGCCGCCGGCGAAACGCCACGAGATTCGAGATACCTGCGCGCATCGGCCCCAACGCCGCCGCGAAGATTACTCTGAAATACGTCAGCGGCTATCTCGTGCATTTCGAGCACAGCCGCGCGGCGCTGCTCTTCCGGATCATCGAACCGTTGCCGCTCCGGGATTGGAATGCCGTATCGTTCCGCGAGCACCTTCAGTGTTTCGGGGAATGTCAGTGTTTCTATCTGCTGCACAAAATTGAACACATCGCCGGCAGCGTCGCAGCCGAAGCACTTGTAATACTGCAGCGCGCTGTGGACCCCAAAGGATGGCGTCTTCTCCGAGTGAAATGGACACAACCCTACATAGCGTGGCCCTGCGCCCTGGCGTTTCAGCCGGACATACTGACTGACAACATCTACAATGTTCAGCTGACTTTTGAGTTGTTCGGCGAAATTCAAGCGTTGGTTGAGACGGGGAGGTGTTCTTAGATTAGCAACCCGCTGCCGCCCCGCGGCATGGCGAGATTGCCATAATAGCCGCAGCGTATGGGTCTTAAAGAGTATGCACAAAAACGGAACTTCGAGAAGACGCCTGAGCCAAAGCCGCAGGCGCCACCGGCAAAGCATGGCGGACGCGGCGGATTCTTCTGCGTGCAGCGGCACGACGCGACACGTCTTCATTACGACTTCCGGCTGGAAGTCAACGGAGTCCTTGTAAGCTGGGCTGTTCCGAAAGGGCCTAGCCTCGATCCCACGCGTAAAGCGCTGGCCATGAAGGTGGAAGACCACCCGCTGGATTACGGAACCTTCGAAGGCAATATACCCGCGGGAAATTACGGCGGCGGAAGCGTCATGCTTTGGGACAAGGGCACCTATGAAGTTCTTGGCGATGCATCCGCTGAGGAGCAACTCGAGCGCGGAGACTTCAAATTTCAGTTGAATGGCGCCAAGTTGAAGGGCTCCTTCGCCATCGTGCATATGAAGCACGCCCGCAAGGGTAACGAATGGCTGCTGATCAAGAAGAAGGATGAATTTGCAGTTCCGGATTACGACATCGATCAGTTCGCATGGAGCGTCGCCACCAAGCGCACGCAGGAAGAGATCGCTGAGAATGTCGATCCGGTAAGCATTGCGGATCTACCCGGTATACGGAAATCAGCAGTTCCGGCTAGTCTCGAGCCAATGTCCGCAACCGCGGTGAATAAGCCGCCCACGGGCCCCGAATGGTTCTATGAGATCAAGTGGGACGGAGTGCGGGCGCTCTGCCTGGTAAAGAATGGCTCACTCGAAATTCATTCGCGGCGTGGTCTCAGATGCGAGAAGCAATATCCTGAGCTCCACGACTTGCCCGGCCAAGTGAACGCGAAAACCGCTTGGCTCGATGGTGAAATCTGCGTGCTCGACGAACAAGGGCGGGCGCGATTTGAAATGCTCCAGCACCGTATTTCCGTCAAAGGCGACGCAGCCGCTCGCCTGGCCGAGAGCACGCCTGCGACTCTTTTTCTGTTCGACATCTTGTACATGGACGGATATGACTTACGCGGCGTACCACTCGAGGAACGCAAGCGCCTGCTGAACACGCTCGTAGTTCCAAACGAACACATACGAATCTCCGAGGCGTTCGAAACAGACGGCGAGCACATGTTCGAGGCTGCGCGCCAGATGGGTCTCGAAGGCATCCTAGCGAAAGATCGCCGTAGCGGTTACGAATCGAGGCGATCCACGCGTTGGTTGAAACTCAAGGTCCTGAATGAGCAGGAATTCGTAATCGCCGGTTTCACAAAGGGCGAGCGTGAATATTTCGGAGCACTGGTGCTGGGCGTGCAGGAGGACGGAAAGTTGCGGCACGCCGGTCAGGTGGGCACGGGTTTCGATCAAAAATTGATGAAGGCCATCTACGCCCGGCTGAAGCCTCTCATCACCACTACCTGCCCGTTCGAGAAGAAGCCCAAGATCAAGGATGGGCTCAAGAATGTCACCTGGGTTCGCCCGGAGCTAATTTGCCAGGTGCGATTCCTCGAATGGACTGATGAAGGAATGTTGCGCGCTCCGGTTTTCATCGCCCTACGCGACGATAAAGCTCCAGAAGAAGTAGTCCGTGAAGAACCGGCTTCTCCTGAAGCGTTATCCGCGGAGAACAGCGGCGGCTTGGACCTGAGCGGGCGTGAGGCAACCGTCGAAGTCGATGGTCATCGTCTGAAGTTCACGAACCTCGACAAAGTACTATTTCCGAAAGACGGCTGGAAGAAACGCGATTTGATCGCATTCTACGACCGTGTTTCGCCCTGGTTGCTGCCGCATCTGAAAGATCGCCCGCTCTCCATGAAGCGCTACCCTAACGGAATCGCGGCGGAGTTTTTCTTTCAGAAGAACGCAGGCACTCACTTCCCCGAATGGATGCATTGCGAACCCATCACCGAACATCACCCGCCGAAAGTCAACTATTACCCTCTTGCGAATGATCGCGCCAGCCTTTTATATCTGGCGAACCTTGCGTGCATCGATCAGAATCCCTGGATGAGCCGTGTCGGCAATCTGGATCGGCCGGACTGGATGCTCCTGGATCTTGATCCCGTAGAGGCATCCTTTGACCAGATCGTCGAAGCAGCGCTACTCGTTCGCGAGATTTTATCGAGCCTTGACTTGAAGGGCTACCCGAAGACGACGGGCGGCGATGGCATGCATGTCTATGTGCCTCTGGAGCCTAATTACAAATATGACCAAGTGCGCAGTTTCGCCGAGATCGTTTCGCATCTGGCCGTTGACCGCGAGCCTAACCTGTTTACGACACCGCGAAGTGTCGACAAGCGTAAGAAAGGTCGCGTCTATTTCGATTACCTGCAGATCGGCATCGGCAAAACCATCGCCGCGCCTTACGTTGTGCGCGCGTATGATGGCGCCCCAGTCGCTACGCCGCTCGCTTGGGACGAAGTCAAGCGTGGTTTAAAACCCAGTGATTTCCGCATAGACAACACCATTGAGAGGTTTACGCGCGTGGGCGATTTGTTCGCCCCAGTCTTACAAGGTGGACAAAAACTCGAGGATGCATTAGAGCGCATCCAAGGCGGGAATCAATCGGCCCCGGTCGCGGAAGCTAGCAAGAAATCATCCAAACGCGCCCGCAAATCCTAGCGACTGAGATGCAACCTATTCGGTCTGTTTAGCGAACCGGCGGAAGAAACTATTAGATTCCCAGCTTGGCGCCTGATCGGCATTCGCCACCCGCAGCGCCAGGTTTTTCAAAATGTCGTTAAACTGCGCCGCGGCCCCTAGATCAACCGGCTGCTTCACATCATCCGTCACGCCGTGATATCGCTCGGTGTACCAATCTTTGAAGATCTTTTCCTCCGGCCCGCCTGGAATGTAGCCGAACTTAAAGGCGAGCGAGGGAACGCCCTTCTTTATAAAACTGTACTGGTCGCTGCGGATGAATCGATTCCGATTCGGCTCCTTATCCGCCTGTACCTTAACGCCCGCTGCTTCTGCGACAACCCGTATATCGTCACCCAGCGTGGATTCATTCAGCCCCTGCACCTCGAGCCACTTGAGCGGAAACAGTGGGAGAAACATATCCATATTCAGGTCCGCGACTATGCGGCCCGTGACGGTGGGATGACTCGCGAAATAGATAGAGCCCAACTCGCCTTTCTCCTCACCCGTGACCGCAAGAAACAGAAGCGAGCGCTTCGTCACCGCATTCTGCGCGTGCAGAGTTTTTGCGATCTCGATCAGCGACGCGACACCTGAGGCATCATCCATCGCCCCGTTATAGATGGCATCGCCGTTCACCGGCTTACCCACGCCCAAGTGGTCCAAATGTGCCGAGATAACAACGTATTCATTCTTCAGCTTCGGATCGTTGCCGAGCCGCAACCCTACGACGTTCTTCGATGCGACCGGCTTGGTGGAAATCGCTACGGTTGCTTTTATCGAGGATGATAGAGCGAAATGCGGCAGTGCCCGTTGTCCATTAGCGGCATCCAGAATCTCCGCGAATGTGTGTCCGGAGCCTGCCAGCAGGTCATCCGCCTTATCCGGATTCCATGACGCGCTAAACTTCCATCCACGGCTCCCAGCCAGCGCCGGATCCGCCAAACTCATCCGAGGCCTTCCCCATCCAGCCGCTTGCCGCGCCCACGGGATCTCCATACTTTTCGGATTCGGAATCGAAATCGTTCCAATTGCCCCAGCCGCGTGCAACGCCTTCCATCGCTCCTCCGCCGAAGAGTAATGCGAGCGAAGGTTCCCCTCGATCTTTTCCGGCCCGCCCGTCAGGAACGCAACAATCGCTCCTTTAACTGGCAGACCCTTCAGGTCGTCATACTGCGCTTCGGGAATCACCAGGCCATACCCGGCAAATACAACCGGCGCTTCAAGCGACGCTGCTGAAGTAGCTGAATATCCAAGCTGCGCCTCTTCCGGAACCGGTACATTGACGGTCTGGTTTTTGCGGATCAGCGCAAGGCTCGATTTAGAAGGATCCAGCGATACTTCCGTAAACCCGACGGGCTGAAAGTAATTTCCGCCTCCAGCTGGTTTCAGTCCTGCCCGCTCGAATTGAGCGGCAACATAATCCGCAGCCTTGTCGTATCCGGGAGAGCCTACATTCCGGCCCTGCAGCTCGTCGCTCGCAAGGTATTCGACATTCTTCCACCACGCTTTCCCGGCGGCATTCCAATCTGTCGCAGCCGCTCCGGCAACCGCCACTAGAGCAAACAGAGTCAGTCCAGCTCGCATTACTTACCCTCCCGCTAGAGTGCCACGGCGAGCTCCGAAGCTTGCGCGGCCTTGTCCGGAACTTCGATCTTCCAGCGCCGAATCCAAAGGTGGAGGGTAAGAAGACCCCACAAATGGTATCCGAGATTCGCCTTGCGCGAGAGGTGCCGCTCGACAAGCGCGCTGATCGCTGCCGGGCGAAAATATCCCCGCGCTCCCGACCGATTCGGGGCTGAGCGCATCCTGAAGCAATGGGCGCAGTGGTCCGCGAAGCCACTCGTGCGCGGGAATGTCGAGCCCTTCCTTTGGACGCTGCAAAATGGCCGGCGGCAGTTTCTTACGCATGAGCTCACGCAGAACCCGCTTCGTGCTGCGTCCGGAGATCTTGAGCTCCGCCGGCAATTGTGCCGCAAACTCTACAACCCGGTGGTCCAAAAACGGCGGTCTTACCTCGAGTGAATGCGCCATGCTCATGCGATCGCACTTATAGAGGATGTCATCGGGCAGAAAATAGTGCTGATCCACAAAAAGATAACGATTGATAATGTCGCCGGGCGGCGGCAGACCGGGCAGTGCTCTGCACAATGAGCTGAGCTGTTGTGGAGGATAAGCCGCGCCTAATTTTTGCTGCTCGTCGCTCGAGAAAGTGCCGTTCCAATAAAAGTGAGCCTCGTCGCTCGGAAGCAGCGCGCCCGCAAGGAAGCGCTTCATTTTGTACTCCAGGCCAATCTTGTCATCTGACACTGGTATCAAATTAGTGGCCTTCAATGCCATCCGAAGAAGAGGCGAGGGAAGCTGCCTGGCAACATTGGCGTAGCGATCTGCCAGATACGTTTGATATCCGCCGAACACTTCGTCCGCGCCTTCGCCGCTCAGCGCCACAGTTACGTGATTAGCAGTCATCCGCGACAGGAACCACACCGGAAGTGCGCCCGCATCGGCACTCGGCTCATCCGAGTAATACGAAATATCGTGGATTGCGTCTGTCAGGTCGAGATCGCTGCTGAGATCGAACTCTTGATGCGAAGTGTTGTACTGCTCCGCCAACAGACGAAAATATCTGCTCTCGTCAAATCGTCTACCTGCAAACGAGATCGAGAATGTTTGCAGCTTTCGCGATGATGCTTGCGCCGCATAATGCAGAATTGCGGACGAATCCAATCCTCCGCTAGCCCAGATTCCCAGCGGAACATCCGAAATAAGATGCTCTGCAATGGACTTACTAAGTAGCTGATCTAAGTGGTCACAAGCTTCTTGTAACTCGATTCTCTGCGGTTGAAAGGTGTTGCGCCAGTATGAACCGCTGTTGAGCTTTCCATCACGAGATTCGACCCAAGTTCCGGGCCGAACCTTCTCGATTCCGTCGACTAGAGTCAACGGGGTTGGTACGTAGTTTAGCGATAGAAAATACGCCAGCGCCTTCTGAGAAAGATGCCGCGGAATCTCGGGATGCTCGAATATCGCCTTCAATTCGGAGCCGAAGTAGACGTTTCCGTTCCGAATCGCATAGTAGAGTGGCTTAATTCCGAGGCGGTCGCGAACTAGCACGAGCCGCCGCTCGGATTCCCGCCAAAAAGCCGCCGCAAACATTCCCCGAAAGCGGCGAAAACACTCTGTGTCCCACTGGACGAAGGCGCGCAAGGCCACTTCCGTATCGCAATGTGATTGAAATTTGTGGCCGAGCTGTTCTAGTTCGTGGCGAAGCTCTACGTGGTTGTAAATCTCACCATTGAACGCAATGACGCAGTCCCCATCCTCCGTGCGCATCGGCTGGTCACCGCCTTGAAGGTCGATGATCTTTAGCCGTACTGCACCGATCGACGCATTCGGCGATTCAAAGGTGCCCCTCTGATCTGGGCCGCGGTGATGTAAAACATCGATTGCCCGCCGGAGCACATCGGAAACGGGTTTGCGACCGAGATGGGTGAACCCCGCAATTCCGCACACTTTCTATCTTCTAACATGGTCAGAGGCGGCGCCGCGGCCAGTTCGAAAATGTTTCGCGACATCCAATATGGCTTCCGGCAATTGCGGCGCAATAAGCTGTTCAGCGCAGTTGTCATCCTGCTTCTCGCCATCGGCGTCGGCTCGAACACGCTGATTTTCAGCTTCGTAAACGCTCTACTGCTGAAACCTTTGCCGGTGCGAAATCCTGGAAATCTTTTCTTGTTGCAGAAGGTCAGGCAGCAGCAGGTACGACCGGATACATGGTTCAGCTACTCGCTATTCGAACAGGCGGCGCAGCGCACGGATTTGTTCTCAGAAGTCATAGCCGCGCAAGCGTGGACGGAGGAGAACCTCCTACCGATGGGCGATGTGGGCGGTGTCCGGCTCGTGATGACGCAGATCGTCTCTCCAAATTACTTTTCAAAACTTGGAATCAACGCCGCTCTTGGAAGGGTTTTAACCGAGTCGGACGCCAATACATCCGCGAACATTCCCGTTGTCCTCAGTTATCAATTCTGGCAATCTGCTTTTGCCGGGCGGCGCGACATCGTGGGAAAGACAATTCGCCTGAAGAATTACCCGTTTCTGATCGTCGGTGTCTTGCCGCGCGATTTTCACAGCCTCGATATCGAACGTGCGCCCGACGTGCGTATGCCAATCTCGGCTGCGCTCGCACTGACCGGCAAGCCCAGTAACGGAGGATGACGAATCACGACCACGTACGGCTTTGAAATTCTGCGTCCGACTAGCTCCGCATGTATCGCCAGCGCAAGCCGCTGCGGCGCTTCTTCCGCGAAATGCGACTCGAAATAAGAATGGCTCTTGCGGCAATCAAATGCGCGCGATCCTCATCCGCAGTCAGCGCAATTGCTTCAACGACTATATCCGATCGATGAACGACTATCATCTGGAATTGCAGTTCGCGGGACGAGGGATTTCGCAATTGCGCGATCAGTTCTCAAGAGCGCTGCAACTGCTCATGGGCGCCGTCCTCTTGCTTTTATTCGGAGTGTGCATTAACGTCAGTGGTCTGCTCCTCGCGAAATCCGAAACACGCAGATCGGAGATCTCTATTCGACTTTCGATGGGAGCAACCCGTGTACGGATCTTACGCCAACTCTTGTCGGAGAATTTAGTGCTTGCAGCGTCTGCCGCGTTGCTGGGCCTCACTTTTGTGTATGCTTTGTCTCCGCTGATGATACGACTGTTGCCGGCCGCCAGAAGCCTTGACCAATATGCAAGCCCCAGAATTTTAAGTGTCACGCCGGATGTAAGGGTTTTGCTCTTCAGCTTGGCGCTCAGCTCGATAACCATCTTTGCTTTCGGGCTGGTGCCGGCCTGGCAAGGGACGAAACTCGATTTAAATTCCGAGCTGAAAGGAAGCGGCAGAACCAGTGCGCGGCGAATGCCTGGCCTCGCGCCCGTTGCCGTCCAGGTAGCGTTAAGCGTGGTGTTGCTTGCGGCGGCCAGCCTCATGCTGCGGACATTCTGGAACCTCGAGCACCTTAATCCCGGATTCGACCGCGCGCACATTGTCGGATTCACCCTCGATCCTGGAGATGCGGGTTATTCGGCGGCGCAGTCCCGCGTCTTCTTTCGCGAGCTTAAAGAACGAGTTGCCACGGTCCCCGGCGTCCGGGCAGTTACTTACGCCAGTCGTGGTCTCATGCGCGGAGCGGGTATCAAAATGACCGTTGCGCCTCAAGGTGTCGTGCTGCCTCGCACCACTTTTTTGAACACTAGTTCCAATGACGTTTCAGCCAGCTATTTTGAAGCCACGGGTACGCCTCTGTTAGCCGGCAGAAGCTTGCAAAGCGGAGATCGAGAAAAGAAACCCGTGCCCATGGTGATTAATCGGGCACTCGCCGATCTTCTCTTTCCTCACAAGAATGCGCGTGGGCAAATTCCTTGTCGGTGGTTTTGATGGCACGAAACCGCCGATGGGGATTATCGTTGGGGTCGCCGGAACAGCGAAGTATCGCTCGATGCGAGAGCCGGATCCGCCACTTTTTACACTCTTCTGGATGACAACCTCAATGACTCGCTACTTCTGGGTGACGGCCATACCGGCCCACTGCTTATGTACGTGCGCACATATGGCGATCCAGTTCATATCATCAGTGCCGTTCGCGGCGTGATTCGCAGGCTGGATTCTTCCGTACCTATCATTGAAATATCCACGCTGGAGCAGGAAGTCCAAAATTCGCTTTGGCAGGAAAGATTAGTGGCGATCCTGTCCATGTTTTTCGCCATAGTCGCCCTCGCGCTCGCGGCCCTTGGGCTGTATGGCGCGCTCGCCTATTCGGTGACCCAAAGAAGTCGCGAGCTCGGTATTCGCATCGCCGTCGGAGCCCAGGTCCGCCACATTTTACAAACCGTCTGCGGACGTATGACTTGGTCTGTCGGCTTCGGTTTGGCGGGTGGCGTAATCGCGTCGGTTCTTTTGCTCAAATTAACCAGGCACTTGCTGTTTGGAGTAGATCCGCTCGATCCACTTTCCTTCATCGCCGGGTCTGGAGCTGTTGTCTTCTGCGCGATCGTAGCGGCGACAATCCCGAGCTGGCGTGCGGTAAAGATCGATCCTTCAGCCGCGCTGCGGGAAGAGTAGTATCTTTTCCAAAATTGCAGGAACCTCGAAGACGGCACGATTGTTCAGACGGCTAATATTCTGCTTCATCTCATTCAGCCGGTCGCCTGAGAGCAACTCCTTCACCGCGTTCTCAATCTGCCCAAAGCTGTTCAACACAATCCCGACGCCTTGTTCGCGAACCCATTGCGCGTTGTATCGCTCTTGTGGAAGTGTCCAGGCATTGCGCTCCACAATCACCGGCAGATTCATGTGCAATGCTTCCGAAATGCTTCCGGGGCCCGGTTTGCCAATGAAGAAATCCGAAAGGCGCATGTAGTGCCGAATCTCTTTGGTGAATCCTTCCACGAAAAGTTTATTCCGCGTCTTCAATCGTTCCAGCCGGCTTCTTAGCTTCTTATTGCGGCCGCAAATGAGAATGAGCTGCAGATCGATTCCACAGTTTCCCAACCGCTCGCCGATTGAGAACATTACGTTGCGTCCTTCGCTGCCGAACAGGACCAAACCGGTTGGCAAATCGGGATCTAGCCCTAACTGTTCGCGTGCGCGGCGGCGGTCGATGTCCTGCGGTTCATAAAACTCTGGCCGTAAAATCATTCCGCTCACCTGAAAAATACGAGAGCTCGCGTGCCCCATTTCCACGGCTTGTTCCCTCGCCCGCTCAGTTCCACAAATAAAGTACTGGGTCTGCCGCTCCATCCAGAAGTGCGGCGGATAATCCGCTAAATCCGTGAGAATCGTGACGAAAGGAACCTCTGGCAACGCCCGGTGCAGGCTCTGAAACAACGCCCGATTGAAATTCGGCACCAGCGATACAACCATGTCCGGACGCTGCTGCTGCCAATACGCGGTGAGAAGCCTTACCTGCGCCGAATGATATATCCGGATGACAGACTGCATCATCGGTAAAAGATGGCCCGTGCCGAGTGTCCATCCGCGTGCCAGTAGCAGGTTGTAAATGTCTTGCAAGCGGATCCGCGTGATCTTCCGAAAAACGTCTAGCGGATCCAACACCTCCTGCAGGTTTACTAATCTGACGTTCCATCCGTAACCTTGCGAAGCGATAACCGACTGCAGAGCCATTGCAGCGCTGCGATGCCCGCCACCCGCATCGAAGTAGACGAAATCGAGCGTGGGCGCGTTTGGCAATCTTTATCCTACTTGCCCCGGCATCCCCGCAGATTGCGCCGATTAGCAATATAATTACTGAAACCACGATGCTGAACTCTGCGATTCTCAACAATCTGATTGCGCTCGTCATAATCATTCTCGGTCTGTGTCTCCTGGTCCAATCCGTCCAGACAGGCTTTAAGAAGCTGCTCAAAATTAAGTCGCGGCAGCTCGAGGAATCGCTTCTCGATCTGTTCGAGAGCGTGCTCGGAAAGGGTCAGTCAGAGGAAAGAGCAGTTTCGCCGATTCTCACCATGATGATGCGTCGCGAAACGTCGCTGGACAAGGCTGCGCCGGAAGTGAGAAGCCTCTATACAGCAGTGATGGACGAGTTTCGCAAGATCGGGCGCGTGGCTCAATCCGGCAAGGTAATGCTCGATTCCATCGCGAAGGAGGATCTGCTAAAAGTGATCCGCAAAATAGCTCCCGGCACTTTACTGCCCGGCGGAAACTTCGGCGACGTCTTTCAAGCCGCGTGCAATCAGATAGCAGAGCTGCAGAACGCTTTAAATGCCATCGACACCGCCGCTCTCACCGGCTCGTCGAGCGCGAAGTTCGCGGCCTTGCGCGACCGGCTCGCGCCTCTGCTTAATGATCTTTCGGCCGTGACAACCGGCGGTACCGTAAATCCCGGGTTGGCCATCGAACACGTACTTGAAATTCGCAGGATTTCGCTCACCGACGTGTTCCAGCTGCTCGGCGAAGTGCAAGACAGTGTCCAAGAGCAGGCGGCTAAGGCAACCGGCCAAGCCAAGATCGATCTCGACACGCTCTCCAAAGCGTTGCGCGCTTTGGCGGAAATGATGACGCGGCTGCGACAGGAGGTTGATGCCGCGCTCGCCCCGCTGCATGCGCGAATCGATCACGTAGACACTTGGTTCGATACCGTGATGCAAAGTTTCGACGAGCGCTACACCCGCGGCATGAAGACCTGGGGGTTGGTACTCAGCTTCATCATCGTGGTGATCATGAACGCGAATGTGTTCAAGATCTATCGAACCCTTAGCGGCAATGAGCAAACCAGGAACTCGATCATACAAATGGCCGACACGGTTAACAATAAGATTGCCGCAGGTCAACCGGCGCCCGATCTCAAGCAGTCCCTCAATGACATTCAGGCCAATGTCAATTTATATCAACAATTCCAATTGCAGCCTTTGACCCGTACAGCTATTTCCGGATGGTTGGGAACTCTAAATCCGGCAGCGCCTGGATTTTGGCACTCCCGTGGTCAGGATGTCGTTCGCCTGCTGGGCTGGATTTTCATGACGCTGCTGCTCAGTGTTGGCGCGCCGTTCTGGGAGGACGTGCTGGAATCGCTATTCGGCGTCAAAAATCTCATTCGTCAGAAGGGCTCGTTGAAGAATGTCGAAACCGAAAGCGGCGCTGGCAATCCGAAATCGTAAACTGGTTGCAGCATGCTTCAGTTTATTGCCACCGGCGACTACAAACTGATGCGTAAAGTAAACAAGTGGCCTGCTCCTAAATGGGTCCGCTTGTTTGCGATTGCGGCGACCCGCGCGGGGGACGGTTGGCTCTGGTATCTCACCGGATTATCTATCTTGATATGGGGTGGAAGGAACCGGTTCACGGCCACCGCAGCCGCCGGCTCAGCAGCGCTGGTTGGCGTGGGCATCTTTGTCCTGATAAAGAAGTTCTCCAGCCGCAAGCGCCCCTACGAAATCGAGCCGCACTGCTGGGCCACGCTCCTGCCTCCCGACCGCTTTTCTTTTCCTTCCGGCCATACCATTACGGCGTTTGCGACGGCCATCGCGCTGGGCGAATTTTATCCGGCCTTGTTCCCCGCTCTCCTGTTCTGCGCAGTCTGCATCGCAGTATCACGCATTCTATTGGGCATGCATTTTCTCAGCGATGTCGTGGTTGCCGCTCTGCTCGGAACCGGGTTGGCATTCGGCAGCCATGCCCTCTTCACGTGATTAAACCGACGACGGCCCAGTGATAATGCTGCGCCGAAGCTTTCTATATCTTTCAGAACAAAAATGGCTTCGCCGCTGGATGGAGCGTTCGGCCCTGTCGCGCAAGCTCACCTCGCGTTTCATTGCCGGCAGCACTCTCGCCGATGGCATTGGCGTTCTCGAGATCCTTTCGAGCGAACAAGTGCTTGGAACACTTGATTTTCTTGGCGAAAACGTCACATCTTTGGAAGAAGCCGCTCGATCGAGAGATTCTTATCTCGCCGCATTGGCCGAGATTGAACGCGCCAACCTATCGGCTACTGTATCCATCAAACTGACTCAATTCGGACTCGATTTCTCCGAAGAGGCTTGCCGAAGCAACGTTAGTGCGCTTGTCCAGCGCGCGAAAGCAATGGATAGCCGTATCGAAGTCGATATGGAATCCAGTGAGTACACCGACCGTACGCTCCAAATGGTTACTCGACTGCAAGAAAGCTTTGGAGGGAACTTGCGCGCGGTGATTCAGGCGTATCTTTACCGAAGCGAAGCGGACATTCGAACGCTTTCAGAGCGGAGCATTCCAATCCGCCTCTGTAAAGGTGCTTACAACGAGCCAGCGAACGTCGCGTTTCCGCGCAAGTCCGACGTCGACACGAATTATGTCAGTTTAATGAAGTTGCTGCTTGAGCGAGGAACTTATCCCGCTATCGCGAGCCACGACGAAAACATTATCCGCGAAGGCGTACGGCACATAAGGGAACAAAAGATCTCGCCCGAGCGTTTTGAATTTCAGATGCTCTACGGCATCAGACGCGACCTGCAGCGCGAACTGGTTGCGCAAGGGTTTCGGTTGCGCTTGTACGTTCCGTACGGCGATGCCTGGTATCCGTACTTTATGCGCCGGCTGGCGGAACGTCCGGCGAATGTTTTGTTCCTGGCGAGGAATTTGCTGCGGCGTTGATGAACGCGGCCCGGGGAACTCGGCACTCAGGAAAGGAGTCTAATGGTAGTAGTGAAGTACTGGCTTTACCTTATCGCCAAGCTGGCTGCTTGGTTTGGGGTCGTGTACGTGCTCCAAACCATAGTGGAAGATCTCTTTCCGCTTCCGCCGCCACCTTTACCCCGTTTCGGGAAGCCGCAGCCGATGTTCATGCACGATCTGCCCTTCACGTTCGCGATTTTCGGGGTCTGGCTTGTTGCCGCTGGGCTGTTCTCTCTCATTGTTTGGGATCAGCGCCGGCGCTGCCGCACTTGTTTGCGGCGGCTCATCATGCCCGTGCGAATGGGTTCCTGGGGACACATGGTCACCTTCGGTCGGCCTAAGACCGAGTGGATCTGTCCCTTTGGACATGGAACTTTGAGCATTGAAGAACTGCAGATTACAGGACGGCAAACGCCCGATTGGCAACCCCACGACGACAACATCTGGAAAGAGTTAGAATCGTACTATCAGGCCCGAAAGTAACCCAGGTGAATGCCGAGCGTCCAAAAATAGAGAAGTCGATCTAGGCCAGACATTTGCCCGTACGCATCAGAGTTCCTGCCAAATTGGCTCGTGGGGTGACCTCCGGGCGGCCCATTCCTCTCCTTAACTCCTTCCTTTTTGGCGGCATCGCGCTAGCCATCATCGCCCTGATCGTCATTTCTTTTTATTACGCGAAGTACTCGCGCCTCACTGACGAAAAGCTGACGCAAGGTCCGTTTCCCAATTCGTCGCTGCTGTACGCTGCTCCGCAATCGATCGGCATCGGCGACCCGGGCACGCCACTGCAATTCGCGGCGCGCTTGCGCGAAAGCGGCTACAGCGAAGACGCGCGCACGAACTCGAGCGGGTGGTATCATCTGCGTCCGAACGCGATCGAAGTCTTTCCGGGAGCGCACTCCTACGCGGGCTCCGAGCCTGGGGTACTGCGATTCGAAGATGGCAAAATCTCGTCGATCATTGCGCTCAGCGATAATACGTCGCGCACGCAATACACACTCGAGCCGCAACTGTTGAGCAGCCTTTACGATAAGAATCGCGAAAAACGCCGCCTCGTAAAGTACGACGACATCCCGCCCGTATTGGTGCAAGCGGTGGTTTCCATCGAGGACAAGCGCTTTTTTCAACATTCCGGTTTCGATCCCATTCGCATCGTGAAGGCAATCTTCATCGATGTTAAACAGCGACGGCACGCTCAAGGCGCATCGACAATCACTCAGCAGCTTGCGCGAAACTTATGGCTCGACAACCGGAAGACATGGACCCGCAAATTCGATGAGCTGCTGATAACGATTCACCTGGAACGCAAGCTTACGAAGCAGAAGATTTTTGAATACTACGCAAATCAGGTGGATCTAGGCCGCCGTGGATCTTTCGCCATCCGCGGCTTTGGCGAAGCCTCGCAGGCCTATTTCGGCAAAGACATTCGCCAGTTAACGCTTCCGGAAGCGGCTACCTTGGCGGGCTTGATTCAAGAGCCAAGTTTTCGAAATCCCGTTCGATGGCCCGATCGCGCGAAGGCCCGCCGCAACGTAGTGCTCAAGCAGATGGAGGACAACCGTTTCATCTCGCAATCGCAGTACGACGCGGCGAGCCAAGCGCCCATGGTGATAGCGCGGCAAGGCATCGAGTCTGCCGATGCGCCGTACTTTGTGGATCTCGTGAATGAGCGGCTTGCGAACGAGTTTCAGGATCGCGATTTTCAAGACTCGGGATCGAAGATCTATACAACGTTAGATCCCGACTTGCAGCGGGACGCAGCCGCGGCCGTTGCTCTCGGCTTACGTGAGGTCGACGCTATTCTGGCGAAGCGGCACAAAGAAGGCGCCCCGGTCGAAGATCCGCAAGTGGCGCTGATCTGCCTCGACCCTCATACCGGAGAAGTGAAAGCTCTCATCGGCGGAAAGAACTATGGCGTCAGCCAGTTGAATCACGTGCAGGCGAAGCGTCCGTCCGGCAGCGTTTTTAAGCCCTTTGTCTACGCGGTAGCACTCAATAGCGGACTCTCGAGCCAGCCGGACCCAATCACTCCGTCCAGCGTATTCCCGGATGAGCCGCGAACCTTCTTCTTCGATGGGAAGGCATATGAACCCGTCGATTTCCACCATGGTCAATGGCTCGGGGATGTTACTTTGCGAACCGCTTTTGCCAGATCGCTGAACGTGCCTACGATCGAAGTAGCCGAAGCCGCCGGGTATGAAGCGGTGGCCCAACTAGCTCATAAGGTCGGCTTGGAGGACATTCGCGCAACACCCGCCATGGCGCTTGGCTCCTACGATGTCACTCCGCTTGAAATCGCCGGAGCATACACGCTCTTTGCCAACAACGGAGTCATGGTTCAGCCTCGGATGATCTCGCGCGTAGTCGATAAATCCGTGAGCGACGTATGGTCCTCGCAACCCGAAACCGAGAAGATCCTGGATCCCCGCGTCAATTTCCTGATGGTAAGTCTGATGCAGGAGGTCCTTCGAAGCGGCACGGGCGCCGGTGTTCGCGCTCGCGGCTTCACGCTGCCCGCAGCCGGCAAGACTGGTACGTCCCACGATGCCTGGTTCGCAGGATTCACGACCAAGTTGCTCTGCATCGTGTGGGTGGGTCTCGACGATTATCAGGACATCAAGATGCAGGGGGCGGATGCGGCGCTTCCGATCTGGACAGAGTTCATGAAGCGTGCTCACAAGCACCGCGCCTATCGCGATGTGGCCCAATTTGCCGTTCCGCAAGGCGTCGTGAGCGCGCAGGTCGACCCGGCGACGGGCCAGCTTGCGACCAGCGCATGCCCGCAGGTTCAGACCGAATACTACCTGCTGGGCACGCAACCCGCGCAATTCTGTTCTCTGCACCAGGGCGGGGCGACCGAGATAGCCGGGTGGGAAGCGGCGCCGGCGGCACCGCCGAGTTCGCCGATTGTCGCTCCGGGCCAGCCAATGCCGAATGTAGGCGAAATCCCGGTGAATCCAAATTATCCGGCTCCGTCGTCAAACAAGGCGCCCGACAAGAAGCGCGGTTTCCTCGATAAGCTCAAAAGCATCTTTCATTAGAAGTTCCCGTCCCGGGGCCGCTTAAAAAGGTATATAGTGGTCATACAAGGGGGATCTGTATGATCTCTTTTAGAACTGCCATTCTCGCCTCCTGCTGTTTAGCGCTTTGCCTCGGTCCGTTCGGAGCTGTCGCACAACAACAAACACCGGCTTCTTCTCAAGATCTCCGCGCTTCTGCTTCGATCCCGTCGAATACGGCAGCAATGCCGCCTCTGACTAACGAAACGCGCGGCGACATCTACATGGCTCGCAAGATGTACCGCGAGGCCATCGACATGTACCGCTCGGGCCCATCGGACTCCGCTGTTCTAGCGAATAAGACCGGCATCGCTTTCCACCAGCTCTTGCTGTTCGATTTGGCGAAGAAGAACTACGAGCGCGCCATTAAACTGAACCCCAAGTATGCTGAAGCGATCAACAACCTGGGCACGATCTATTACGCGGAAAAGAGCTATCGGCGCGCGATTGGCTATTACAAGAAAGCGTTGCGCTACTCCTCGCCGACGGCTTCTATTTACGCGAATCTCGGCGCCGCTTATTTCGGCCGCAAAGATTACAAGCGCGCCACTGAATTCTACGAAGAGGCTTTGAAGCTCGATCCCGACGTATTCGAGCATCACGGCACTTTCGGCACGCTGATGCAGGAGCGGACGGTTGAAGAACGAGCTACATTCCATCTTTACCTTGCGAAGATGTACGCCAAATCGGGCGCCAACGATCGCGCGCTGATCTATTTGCGCAAGGCTCTCGAAGAGGGCGTGAAAGACCGTAAGAAGATTCCGGATATGCCGGAATTCGCTTCACTGAAGACCGATCCCGCTTTCAAACAGCTTCTTGCGGAAGATCCTAAGCCTCTTTAGCACAAGACCCGGACCGCTTGCTTACGCGCGCGGTTCAGCAATTGCAGGTGCACTCCTCGTTCTGATCTCGAGTTGTTCACGCAACTCGAATGCCTCTTTACAGCGGCTCACAATTCTGCCTGGCAATGTTCTGATTGACGATCCAGCGTCCGAATGGATCGCCGAAGCGGTTCCTATCGTGTTGCAGGAAGATCTGGCGACTTCGCGTACTTTCGTAGTTTCGGTCGCGAACAACGAATCCGGCGCTTATGAGCGCGGCGCCAGTGCGGTGCTGCGAACCACCGTTGAAAATCGGAACGGTCGCATCACTATTGAAGCAACCCTCACGGACACCTCTACACAGCGAAACCGCCAAGTGCTTCAGGTGAATGGAGTTTTTTCCGGTGGATTGCTGTCATCGTTGAATGCGCTGGCGAAACAACTCGACAGCCGGGCCATCGATTTCTCAACGAAGAGCGATCGAGCGCTCCGAACTTACGCGATGGCGGCGGAATCGGCGAGCGTCGAAGCGAGAGCGAAACTCTTGAACGACGCTATGGCGATAGATCCTGCGTTTGGGCTCGCGTACATCGCGGCTGTGCAGACAGGCGGGTCGAACATTGCGCCTCTGATGGTATCCGCGGCGAGTCATCGCAATTCATTCAATGCGTTTGACCGAGCGCGATTCGATGCACTTGAGAGCCGGTTCTCGCATGCGCCGCTCACGCAACAGGCAAACTCGACCGCGGCGATGGTAAAGCTTGCGCCAAACGATGTGGATGCAGTCGCGACGCTCGGGTCGTACCGGTTTTTGCAGAGCGATTCGACCGGCGGCGAACAGCTGATGCGCCGGGCACTGGAACTGAGTCCTGGGAATGTGAACATTCTTCGCCAGCTTGCCGAAGGACTTCTGGAAACGCGGCGATTCAGGGACGCGGAGAAGGTCTTTGCCGGACTGACGAACAGTCCCGCCATTCTGTACGAGCTAGCCGTGTGCATTTTATTAGAAGGCGATGCCGCGCGTGCGAACGCGATGGCCGATAAATTCGCTACCTCGTTATATCCCGATGTGAAACAGGCTTATCACGCTACATGGCTCGCACTCTCCGGCCAAACCGGTAAAGCAATCGACGCGATACAGGGCTTTGACAATCGACCCGTCGCACTGATCCAGACGGCGATGTGGCAGCTCATGGAAAAGGATTTCGCAGCCGCGAAGAAGAGCGCCACCTTAGCCGCCGGGCTCCCGAGTTCGTTCGCTGCCCTGTCGCGTCTCCTGGCGCGGGGAGACGAACCCGTTGACCGGTGGCGAGACGAGGTGAATTCCTCCGCACTCAGCGGGTCGGACAAACAGATCCTGCTCGGTTATGGCTTTTTCCTCTATGGGCATTATCCGGAAGCTGTTCAAATCTGGCAGGAGTCCCTGAAGAACTCGGGCGGAACAGATTTGAGAGCACGGGCGATGCTGGCATCCTCGCTCGATCGAGCGGGCAGGGCGGACGAGGCGCGCAAGATACTTGTGCAGCCCTTCATACCGCAATTCGGGGATCTATATGCGGCCGTCTCGTTTGGAGAGATGCGCCGGCAACTTCGCTGAGAATACGGTCGCTTACGCTTCCGGCTCAGTTTCAAGCGGTTCCGTTGGAGTCTTCCTGAATAGGCGATCGTACATGTGCTTTCGGCTGGTGGTGCCGAGCGAGGTGTTGTACAGATTCACCAAGCCGAGCGCTTCTTTGACGTCGTCCTCGAATTCATGCAGAGCTTTCAGTTGTTCGGCGGTCGCGGGCAGGCGTTTGCCGCCAGGGGTCTCGAGGAACATCTGGTAGCCCGCATTCAATAGGGTGGTGATTTCGGAGCCAACCAGAATGCCGGCTTTCTCGATGCCGTCTCCGATGATTGCGCCAACGCCGTGCTTACTGATCTTCACGCGGTCATCGGGAAGATTCTCGATTTCGAAACCTGCCTTTCTCAGCAGGTCGACGCGTTCGACGAAGGAAGGGAGTTTCGGTCTCGCGCGGCGAAAAAACATAGCTCAAGTATCGCCGAGATAGCGGCTGGGCACGAGGTAGTCGCGGACGTATTCGCTGATCGCCTCGGCAAGGGGCGTGATCTTCTGCGTAAATCCCGCAGAACGGAGTTTGTCGATGTGGGCGCAGGTGAAGTATTGATATTTTTCACGGAGGTAATCGGGCATTTCGATGAACTCGATTTTTGGCTCGCGTCCGAGGGCGGTGAAAATCGGATTCACCAAGGAGAGCCAGGTATTCGGCTCGCCAGAGCCGATGTTGAATAGGCCGCCGCCGTCGACTTTTTCGGCGAGGAACAGGGTGGCTGCAACCGCATCTTTGACGTACATAAAATCGCGGCGCTGACCGCCATCCGGGAACTCGGGCCGATAGCTTTTGAACAGAGCGACCGAACCAGTTTCGCGGATCTGATGGAAGGCCTTATGGACGACGCTGCGCATGTCGGCCTTGTGATACTCGTTAGGACCGAAGATGTTGAAGTACTTGAGGCCGGTCAGGCGCGGCAATATACCGCTGCGGTCGGCGTAGCAATCGAAGAGGTGCTTGGAATAGCCATACATGTTCAGCGGCCGCAAACTTTCGAGAGAGGCGGCTTCGGGCAGGCTGGCCTCGAGGCCGCCATATGTAGCGGCGGAGGACGCGTAGACGAAGCGGCGTCCGCCTTCGAGCGCGAACTGGGCCATCTTTTTGGAAAATTCGAAATTGTTCCGGATCAAGTAGGCGGCGTCCGTTTCCGTGGTCGAGGAACAGGCACCGAGATGAAAAATGACATCTATATTGCTGAAAAGCTGTGGCGATTTTTCGACGCGCTGGAGCAGTTCATCGGCTTCGAGGTAATCGGCGAAACGCAACGGAACGAGATTTTTCCATTTTTCGTCCTGGCCGAGAAAATCGGCCACGAGAATATTCGTAAGGCCACGGCGATTGAGTTCCCAGATCAGCGCACTGCCAATGAAGCCTGCGCCACCGGTCACAAGTATCCTGCCTTTGGAGAGATCGGTCATTGCTGTTTGGTCTTATGATCCACTGACGATGAGCAGAGGGACCTTCACCCGGTGGCGTACATCGTTGATAGTAGTACCGAAAATTAAATCCTTGATTCCGCGATGGCCGTGCGAGGCCATGATGACCAGGTCGGGCTGAAGGTCTTGAACAGCGGCTGCGATTTCGTTTGCAGGGCTCTTTCCGTGGCGGACAACTACGTCAACGGTCACGTTCTGCTCGCGTAAGGAGGAGACGATGTGGGCGAGATAGTCTTGTCCTTCGGTTATTTCGGCAGTGGATGACAAGGAGCCGAACATCTGGCTGGTGACGCCCTCTTCGACGTGCAACAGAATGATCCGCGCGTGATGCATTCGGGCCAGGGCGAGCGCGTTTCCGAGCGCTTCGTGATCCGAATCGCTATGATCCAACGGAACCAGGATGCTGGAGTACGTACGAACAGGATATACGGGAGCGGTCTGCTCCGGGACAGTGACGGCGACGCGCTCCGCGGCAAGGGGCGCGTGGCGGATCCAGGGCCAAACCGTAATCGCCGCTAATAGAGCAACGAAACCGATGCTAACCACAATCGACGCGCCCACCACAAATGGCCGATAACTGCCGCTGCTGGATGTCCAGGCGCCTACCTGATTCCACAGAAGCCAGATGTTCAAGATGAGGACAACCGCCGCGCAGACCCAGGAGCCTATTTGCAGCCAGCGGCCGTTGGCGAACTCGCCCATACGTTTGCGATCGCTGGTGAAATGGACCAGAGGGATGACGGCAAACGGGAGCTGGAGGCTAAGAATGACTTGGCTCAGGATGAGTAACTTGTAACTACCGGACTCACCCGCGAAGTAGATGGTTAAGGCCGCGGGCGTGATGGCGAAGAAACGGGTGACGGCGCGGCGCAGCCAGGGCTGCATCCTGAAGTGCAGAAAACCTTCCATCACGATTTGGCCGGCCATAGTTCCGGTCAGCGTGGAGGATTGTCCGGAGGAAAGTAGGGCTAACGCGAACAGGACGCTGGCGGCGGTGGTACCGAGCAGCGGTGAAAGAAGCTGATGAGCCTGTTGGATCTCAGTGACGATGATGTGACGCTTGAAAAACACTGCTGCAGCCATCACGAGGATGGCGGCATTCACGAAAAGGGCGCCATTGAGCGCAATGCTCACATCGAGGAAGTTGTACCTGCAAGCCTGGCGCTTCTCGGCTGCGGTCTCGCCGATCTGGCGGGTTTGGACCAGCGCCGAGTGGAGGTACAAATTGTGCGGCATCACGGTGGCTCCGAGAATGGCAACCGCAATGTAGAGGCTTTGGAGATTGAGGCGCGGGAGCAACCCACTCACCACTTCGGGAACATCGGGGCGCGCCAAGAAGATCTCAAATGCGAAGCAGCCCGCGATGGTAGCGATCAGCACCAGCACGAACGCTTCAATGACACGGATTCCGAGGCGAGTGAACCAAAGGACCAACAAGGTATCGGCGGCGGTGACGAGCACGCCGATGAGCAGGGGCAGATGGAAAAGAAGATTCAGCCCGATGGCCGCTCCCAGAACCTCGGCCAAATCGCAGGCGACGATGGCCAGCTCACACAGGATCCAAAGCGTATAAGAGACGGCCCTAGGATACTCATCGCGGCAGGCTTGGGCAAGATCGCGGCGGGTGACGATGCCGAGGCGCGAGCTTAAGGTCTGGAGCAGCAATGCCATGAGATTCGACATCACCAGCACCCAGAGCAGGCGGTAACCGAATCGCGCGCCGCCCTCGAGATCGGTGGCCCAGTTGCCGGGGTCCATGTAACCGACGCTTACGAGATAGGCCGGTCCGGCGAAGGCGAAAAGACGTCTCCAAAATTGCGTGTGGGAGGTAGCAACGCTCTCGTGGACTTCGGGTAGAGAATACCCGCGGGAATCGAGAGGTCGCTCCTGAAGCATGGCTACTTTTAGTATGGCGGACGAGGGTGTCGGCAGGAAAAATTCGGGACAGACAGACGCGCCCTCGAAGTGTGAATACGTTTCCGTTCTTTCGGTCGTGGCGCTTAAGTCAGTCCCGAATTTTTAAGTGTTATTCGTTTCGCAGGGTTTGGGCGGGATCTAAGCGCGCCAGGCGGAGGGCGGGAATGATGCTCGAGAGCGCGGCGATCAGGAGCAGCAATAGGGCGACAGCTACATAGGTAGCGGGATCAGTCGCTGTCACGCCCCAGATGAGGTGATTTAGCAGACGGCTGGCGAAGATGGCCAAGATTAGGCCGCAGGCGATTCCGGCTAGCGAGAGCGTTACACCAGGCGCCGCGGCTGAGCGAACGACGTTCTGGGAGGTTGCGCCGAGCGCGAGACGGATGCCCATTTCACGAGTGCGTTGCGCGACGGATTGCGCAATCAGCCCGTAGACTCCGAGAGCTGCGAGAAGCATCGCAAGACCGGCGAGAGCGGAGAACAGGGTGGCCTGATAACGCTGGTCGCGCAAGGATGCTCCACGAATTTCCGACATGCTGTGGAAGGCGGAAAACGGAAGGCGCGGATCGACGGTTTCGAGCGCGTGACGCATGGCTTCCGCCAGACCCGGGAGGTCGCCGTGGGTGCGAACAATCCAATTCGGCGACATGAAGCCATTGATCAATTCGAATATGCTATCCGGAACCTGACTGGCGGGAATGTAAATCTGAGGCATCGTAGCGAGCGGGCCGTAGGAACCCCAGCCGGGTTTTTGCTGCACGGCGTGTACGACGCCAACAATTTGGTACGTGCCGACGCCCGAGATTTCGACCTGGGAACCAATCGGGGCAACCAGCGGATCGCGCTTACCTGAGAAGTAGTGCCTGACGAACGTGTCGTTGACCACCGTGACCCTGGCGCTGTTCGGTCCATCGGCATTTGTAAACACGCGACCACGGAGGAGTGGAATCTGCAGGGCTTCAAACATGCCAGGCATGGCGTAGTTGACGTTGACCAAGCTGTCCTGTAAAGCGATGGCTCGTCCAGAGACCTGCCGAAGATTGAGATTCAACTGTTGCTGATAGGGAAGGTTCAAAGCCACCCCGGCGGATTCAACCCCGGGATCTGGCGGATGCGGTCAAGGCTTTCACGGAAAAGGCGAGCACCAGCAGCAGTAGTTTTATAACGGGCGTCCTGCAAGGACAGAGAGGCAGTCATGACATGGTTGGGATTGAACCCGGGATTCAAGTTCATGAGAGTGGTCAGGGTGCGAACGAGTAGACCAGCCCCAATGACGAGCACGACTCCGAGCGCCACTTCGGCGAACACCAAGGCTTGACGCTTCCACTGGCGGCGAGTACCGGCAGTGCCACGGCCGCCTTCGGAAAGGGCAGAGCGCAAGTCCACCGATGTGGCTTCGAAAGCGGGAAAGAGACCGAAGAGAATGCTGGTGGCAAGGGATATGGCGAGCATGACCGCCATGACCCGGATGTCGAGATGAACTGGCCCCCAGATTTCGAAGGCGGATGGATTCAGCGCTGTTAGACCTTTTAGCACGAGCTGACCAATCAGCAAGCCGATGAAACCGCCTCCGATGGCAAGCAGAACAGCCTCCGCGAGTAGTTGGCGCACGATGGTGGGCCGGCTTGCGCCAATTGCCAGGCGAGTGGCGATCTCGCGTCCGCGCCCAGCAGAGCGAGCGAGTAGAATGCCAGCGATATTGATGCAGCCGATCAGCAGAACCAAGCCGACTGCGCCCCACATGATGCTGATCTTCGATCGCATGCCGGTTGTGAGTCCCACCTGCAGAGGGATTGCTTTTTCATCCATGGAGGCGCCGCGCGGCAAGTGCATTTCATCAGTCATGGGGCGCATGACTGAACTCAACTGACCGTTGGCTCGCGCGAACGTCACGCCTGGTTTGAGGCGGGCGATGATGTCGTAATTTATTCCTCCACCTTTGCCGGAAGTGGAGGGTTGAAGGGGAGTCCAAAGATCAGCCGGCGCATCGGTCCGGAAGTTGCGAGGCATGATGCCGATGACAGTGAACGGCGCGCCACGAAGGTCGATGGTGCGACCTATTATGGCGGGATCGCCCCGAAATAAGCGCTGCCAGATGGCGTAGCTGAGAACGGTGAGCGGAGGGCCACCCGGGACATCCTCTTGACGAGAGAATTCGCGGCCCAGGAGAGGATGAATGCCGAGCACGTTGAAGAAATTGGCGCTGACACTCTGCTGTTGCACGTATTCGACATGGCCTGCAGCGAAGAGGTTGACGCCGGTGGCGCCACCAGACACGGCACTGTTGAGGAAAGAGGCATGATCGCGCACTAATTCCCACATGGACCCGCTCTGGCCTGTTTGCGGGGCTTCCGATACGCCGTTCCGGCTAAACACTCTGACGAGCATTACGAGACGGCCGGGATCCGGATAGGGGAGCGGGCGAAAGAAAACCTCGTCGACGACTGTATAGATGGCGGTGTTCGCGCCAATGCAGAGGCCGAGCGTGGCGAGCACCGTGATGGTGAACGCGGGACTCTTGCGGAGCTGCCGGATGGCGTAGCGAAGGTCGTTCCAGAGCGTCATAGCAATTCCAGCATAAAGGAGATTGGGACGGTCTGAGGATGGTTAGTTGCTGGTCACCACTCCCGAGGGTCCGGCGTGCCCGGTAGCCTTTTCACGCTCGACGACAACATCGCGCCAAAAATCGTAAGACATCGTCTGAACGCCGGCAGTGTTCGTGAATTCCTGGATGTGGTTCGGATACGCCCAGGCGTATTCGGGCGGTACGCCGTGCGGGAAGCGGATGCAACGAGTCATGATTGCCGGAGACGAGGGCCTTTCGGCCATTTTTTTGATGAGCGAATCGGTGGGAGGGTAGTAGGATGACGTGCACTTGCCGTCAATCACCTCCACGTCGATAATCTGCCGGACTAGCATGTCCGACGGCGCGGATTTCTCCTTTTCGGTAAGCCATTTCATGTCGATTCGGGCCATAGTTTCGCGGGCGTGTTCGTGCATCTCCTCCATGCGGAGGAGCTTATCGAAATGACGTTCTGCTTCTTTGAAGAAACGATTAAAGGTGCGCTCGGCTGCGGTTTTATAGCGGCTGAAATTGCTGAAGAGTCGATGGTTCTCTTCGGTCCAGCACCAAGCGTCGCCGGGGAGTCTCCAGGCCACGTCTTCGAGGCACTTGGAGGCTCGTTTGTAGAGCCAGTGAGCGCGCGCGGTCTCTTGAACCAGGACGATGGCGACGGAACTTTTCGGTTCGTAATACTCGAACCAGCCGTTGACGCAAGACTCGAATTCGGCGGGATCTTCGGTGCGCAAGACAGTTTTTTCGGAACGGCAGCCGTGATCGATACGATTTTCGCTGGATATGGCTTTGCCCGCGATCGTACGCGGACCTGTAGGGCCGGTGCGCTGCTCGGGCGCCGGAGATTCGTGGCCTGAAGAGTCGATGGCGCCGGCCTCGTCGGCTACAGGAGCTTCTTCTTTTATTAGATCGTCCATTGGGATGTTCCGCCTATAGTTTGCGCGGAGGGCAGTGCGCTGCAAGGGAAGAAGCGGGGTCAAGCTGTTGATTCTGAGGATGAAATTATTCTTTGGATTTTTGAACGGGAGCGAGGATGGGGTTCAGGGCGGGACGACGGCGAGGCGCGAGGCGGCTAATTACCGAACGAACTCGATTGGGTTCGTTTTTTCATTTTGGGGGTTTTTGAGGGTGGAGAGGGGGCGTAAGGAAACGAGCGCGTTACCCTGCGATGAATGCGTTTTACAGACCGGTGAGGCTCTTCCACGGGGCTTGGCGTTAGTTGGCCCTCCTCAAGCGCGTTGGGGCAGATTCCGCTGCACGACGAGTGGATCTGCTTCGAACTGCAAAATTTAACCGCATACTCATGGGGTGAGTCCCATTTTCCGAAGGTTCTGCTTTGCAGCTTCGTTGCCAAGAGCTGCCGCCTTTCGATACCAATTCGCCGCTTCGGTCAAGTCCTTAGGCACGCCTCGGCCGCTATAATACATGGCTCCAAGACCCAGCATGCCGATTGGATCGCCGACCGCAGCTGCCTTCCGATTCCATTCCACGGCAAGCTTGTCATTCTGTTCGACGCCTCGGCCCATCGCATACATCAAGCCCAGCGTACTCATCACTTTTGTTTCGCCCGCGTCTCCCGCCTTTTTAAACCATTTTGCAGCCTCCCCATAATCCTGCGAAACTCCCCATCCGTCGTAGTAAAGGTAGCCAACGTTGACCATCGACTCCGAGTCGCCCGCCTCGGCGAGCTGCCGGTACAACGGGAAAGCTTGTTTATAATTTCCCCTTGCCGCAAAGGCATCTGCGTGAACCTTGGTGTATTCAGTTTCAGCTTTCATTCGGGAGGTGGGCACCGTGCCGGCGACATTGCCAGGCGTGGCGGCGGCGGCGATCGTGGCTCGGAGGGCCTTCGCCTGCATTCGGAGTGCGCTCGCCAGTGTCGGATTGGACATTTTGTCGGCGGCGGCTTCAATGGCAGCGGGATCTCGCGATAGCAGCGCTTTTTGGTAAAGTTCCGTGTCTGACAGCCCGGAGTTATGTGTGGTTATATCGCTCGCGCTGGCCCCCGAAACGGGAGTTGCCGGAACACCGGAAGCACTGAACTGCGGCATGCTAAATGGAACTGCTTTTGGAACCGCATAGTCGAGGGCCCCCAAAGTTTGAAGCGCAGAGTCGATTTTGATCGCGATTGCATAATGCGCCTCATCGCCAGAAAGGGCGTCGTGCATGCCGACTACGTTTCCGTACTGATCGAACACTGGCCCACCGGAGAAACCGACGCCGACCGATGTGTTCGTATACTCGAATCGCTGCGCATCTCCCTCATGGCTGAGATGTGAAATCGTGTTTGGGACAAGGCTCCAGTCGCCATTCACGCTGTAGATCGGGTCTCCCAAGTGCAAGGCACTGTTCTGAAGAAACTTATACGCGGGGAACGTGAGGGGAACCTTTGCAGTTGGCTGGGATGACACTTCTAGTAACGCCAGGTCAAGCGAGTCACTTCGGCGAGCAAGTATGCTTGCACGATAGCGCGTCGGCCTGGTGGAGTAGAACATGATATCAACGGATCGTGCCTCTCTCACCACGTGGAGGGCAGTCAGAATCCAGATCTTATCCGGAGACGAAGTAAGAACAATGCCCGTCCCGAGTTCCGGGTCCTTACGAGCTTCATCTTTGTACGCCTCGACGAGCACAATTCCCTGCGACATCGCCTCAATGTACTTTGCCCGAGCGTCCTGGGAGCGCTTTACGATGTCCTCGACCGATGTTTGTGCCGACAGCGGCAACAGCGCCCAATTAATGAGTACGGCTGCTAGAACGGCATTTAGTCTCATATGGCTTCTAAGTACTCCTGAGCGCATTCGCTTCCTTTGGATCAGCTAGACTTTTTCAGTTTGTTTTCTCGATGTTGCCGAAGCATCTCCTCGATAAAGACCGCTAGGAGACCCGTCAAAATAGTCCCGACCGCCTGAAGCCGCGACGAAAGGTTGTTTAACAATCCGTGGTTCTGGAACCAGTTGGCCGTAACTTCCTCCGCCTTAGCGCCCGGTGCGTCTCGGACGTAAATACCCTTTGCGGTTCCACTAAGCCTTACAGATAAGAAATCGATAAAAAATGATTTTCCATCATTCTGGTAAGGGGCGCGCGGGTCAACAGGAGCTTCTATCTGGGCACGGGACGAGACTGACGGTTTAGGTTGCAACACTAGCTCCTCTATACCGCCGTTTTTCAACTGTCCGATTGAGAGCCCCACGAAGTCGCCCTGGCGTGTCCTTTTGGGCCCACGTAATAACAGTACTGCCTTCCCAGGAAGTAACTGCGATTCGCCGTCCTTCTGGAACGAGACGGCGCTCCCGCCTGCAAGTGGAATGTTGGTTTGGGGCTCGGGGTTGCTTCGGAATCGGATTGAGAATTCCATGTGCTGACGGTCTTCGACGGGTGTAAGCTTCAGGTGCTCTTTTTGTGGGCGGCGGGACGGCAACAGCGATGCGAGAGAGCTATCGGTCAATTGGAAACGTAAGGGGCCGATTCGCCTATCGGGTTCGTCGTTCGAGGAGGTTCGTTCCGCGGCAGAACTTTCCAAATTAAAAATCAGAATTCCATCTTCAACGTCCGTTGCCATCCGAACGCCTTTAGAGGCGTCCATGGACAGCAGGACCACCTTGGGAAAAGTCTCCCCTGTGAGAGTTCGATCCTTCAAGAGTTTTCCGGTTGATTCGCTGAACAGCTGACACGGACTCTGAACTGTTAAGTCGACGGGCGCGCTTCCTTGTACGAAGATGCCTGCCGAATCTGGCCAATCTCCCAAGGTGAATACAATGCTCTTCGTCTCAACCGACGCGGTAAAGTCTGTTTCGCTTGTTCGCAGGGCAACAATAGTTATCGCGACGACGACTGTTACGACAGCCGCCAGAACCCAAAATCTTGGGCGCTTAATTAGGCTCGATAGCGAAATCGTCTTCAAGGCTTGCCCCGAAAGACCGGCTCATGGAAGAACTTGTAGGTGAGTTCAAGTTGTTCACTGCTGTCTTTATACTGGCCGGTGATATGGACTGTAACTTCGCCTGCCGGAGCAACTTCGCCTGTAGGAGCAATCACACTCAAGGGCAGCTTTATCACCGTGCCAACCTCTATCGGACTATTCTGCCTCGGTCGTGGGAAAACGCACGGGTCAGAAATTGTGAAGTAACACGTGGTCGGCTTTGCACTGCCCGGGATGCGGATCTCATAACGGAGATCCGATAGACTGTAACGCTGAATTTTCAGAAATAGTTCATAGTGAGTTATCTCTTCGTCTTTGCATTGGAGGCAGAGAATAACAGGCGCGATGTCGTCTTTATCAGGGTTATGACTGTCTAACCTCGCGATTACGCCCAAGCTACTTGCATCGATTTTGTGCGTATAGATTATCGTATCTGTGCTCCAATCGAAGTGGTCCCACTCACCGGGTTTAGGCGAGATTGCGTCATCTCTGGATTGCATCAGATAGTTGGTTCGACTCGCAATCTGCTTAACCCGAATCGTCACAGACTTGGGCTTTGAGTGCAGGTCTTCTGACGGCAAATAAAACCAGGCGTGCAACTGTGAGTTCTTTGGGGGGTGAGCGTCTAGAGGATCTCTGTTGGAACCGGCGGAAGCGAAGAATCCGATGACTTCATAAGCTTGCTTTGCGTTCGGTTGATCGAGAACCCCCTCGTAGTAACGCTTATCTCTGCTGAGGCTCTTGCTAAACCACTGAGCATCTTGGCTCGTAGCGTCGGCGAGCAACGCAGCCTTCAGAGTGGCGCCTAACGCAAGCGCAGCAAGAACGAAGATCGCCCTTGGGACCATAGAGAAACGATTATAGAGCAAAACCTGACATTTTAGAAATTGCAGCGCGTTTTTCGCCCAAATGACTCTTTAGGTGGTGCGGGGCGGATACAAAGTCGTAATCCGATTAAGCCCCCGATTCGCCCAATATCAGCAAATAAGCTCCGCCACATTGTTTCGCAGATCGGTATCGATAAGCGCTCTGCGTCCCGTGATCACTTCCGCATGGTTGATTGGTACTCCTGAGAAGCCTAGTTTTTGAGTGCAAAGGAATCGATATAATGGCACTCTGGGCCGCTCAGTGCAACAGCGTGGCCGATACTGAGCATTACACGGCACAGAGTGTTGGTTGACCAATTGAACGCATTCGCTAGTGGTCTGAAGGTGGAGTTGATCATGAGCAGAGTTGAACAGGTCGAAGACCAAATAAAAGAGCTCAGTCCTGCCGAACTAAATGCATTTCGGAACTGGTTCTTGCATTTTGAAGCCGAGATTTGGGACCAGAAAATCGAAGCCGATGCGAAAAATGGTAAGCTCCTTTCACTCGCCGAACGGGCACTCGAAGACCATAAATCCGGGCGCTCGACGCCGCTGTGATCCATCACGCTGCGCCTGATTTTTGGCGCGGCTATCGTACTCTTCCCCGAGACCTAAGTGCCCGATAGGCGCGTCTCTTTCTAAGTAGCTCAAAGAAGAAGAGGCGGTGCCGATCCAGATAGAAATAGGCTTTCGCAGATGGGGGAGTTCAGCGCGTGATGCTCGTTCTATCGCGGTTCGGACGACGCGGGTTTTCCGGCTGAGTCGCAATACATTTCCAGACCTAAAGCCCAGCGCCGCTGGAAGCCCTTCCAGAACTGGTTTCCCGACTCGTCTGTACCTGTACTATATGTACCCGTATCACGCTGGCCCGGAGGCACGATCCACTTGCCGTCGTTAGAATGGACCGGCGCCACATGCAGGTATGCAGCTTTGTTGCGATCGCCCTTCAAATACAAATCTAAGAAAGCGGTGATGAAATGCTGATTGATCGCATTGATGCGGTCTTTGCGCCAGACGGGCTCCTCGAGTGACTGCATCAGAGGGTAATCCAGAGCGGCGTTTGAGGGCGCAGGATCTCCCCCGGTATTATGGCGGGCGTTTTCATAAACTAGCATGCATCGATCGGACTGAACAGCCAGCTCGAAGGCCGGTTTAATTCCGTTTGCGTAGTCGGCCACATCATCATGATCGCCAGCAATAAACAACGACGGAATGTTGATTGCGGCGAGTCCTTGAGGACTCCAGGCCCGTTGCGGCGGCTGTTCACCCCAAGGCGCAATCGCGACAACCGCTTTAATGGTGCTCCGGTCAAGGGTCTGGAATTTCTGGTTATCGGCAGCCCAGTCACGCAGGTATCCGCCAGGGACAAGCTGCATCAAGGGGCTCGTTGAACTCAAGCCTGCGCCAGCACTGATCAGCGCGCCGTATCCACCCATTGAATAGCCGACGATTGCAACCTTACTTGTGTCGACCAATCCATGAAGGAAATGATTCGGCTGCTGCGCGAGCTCATCGAGAGTCTGGATTGTGAACAACTGGTCATTCGATCTATTGAGCAGAGTGCTCTCGAAACCGCGAATACTGCCGAAGACGGAGTCGGTGTGATCGATAGCAGCAACCACATATCCTTTGGATGCGAGGTTGGTCGTCAGGTACGTGAGAAGATAACGCGATCCTGGGTAACCGTGCGAGACAACCACAAGCGGGAATTGGGAGCCAGCAACAGGAGGTGCGTCGCGCAAGGCCTGATCGGTAATTTCAAACGGTGGTGAATCTGCGGGACGATCGCGCCCGGGCACTGGCATTCGATAAGTGGTTCGCTCATCCTGTCCTTTGGGAATGGCAGCGGGGTACCAGACCTCGATTGTGAGAGGGCGGTCATACTGTGGGGCCTTACCGGTTTGCTTGTCAAAATGCAAGATGTCGATTTGATGGCGATGCACGATTTCGATCGTGCGGACTCCGGCGGAATAGCTTCCGCGCGCGGCGAGTTCGGGCGCATCGGCAAGTGGAACGCTGTAGGGTCGCAGGGGCATTTGCCGGAAAGAGAGGCTGAAGGCTGCGAAGAGGATGAGCGAGACGATACGGTGCACAGAAACATCGTGTCATGTCACCAGGCTCCTGGGGTCCCGGATCGCAACACCGATCCTGTGCATGGCTCTCGGATTCTGGGTGGCAGCCGTGCGCGTGTATGACCGCGCGGCGTGGAATTTGCTTTTCATAATGCTGAGCGTGGCGAACCTGATTACAGAGGGCCGCACCATCTACGGAAATGAGGATTCATTACAGCCATTTTTAACTGCTTTCAGCGGAGGCGTCATTCGCCTCGGCCCAATCGCATTGGCTTACTTCGGCATAACTTTCCCGGAGCCGCTTGCCTTCGATCGGGATCATCCGTGGGTCAAATGGATACTGCTGGGTCCGATGCTGGCCAATGCTGCATTTATAGCGTTTCTGGATGGGCTGCTGTTGCATCACCACACCTTTACTCTGGACCTGCGGCCCGCGTTGAACGTCATTGCGGCTCCGGGCACTGCCCTTGAACTGACCGCGATCGCCGTATTCTTCCTTTCGTTGTTCTATAAGACAGCGACGGCGGTAAACCCGGATGCGCGCCGTGCGGCTGCTGCTTCTGGATACGGCAGCGATAGCCGGCCCGCTGCCGTTCCTGACCGTGATTATCGTTTGCACTGCACGAGATATTGCTTTTCAGGGCTGGTACGCAGTGGTTGCCATGGGGATGCTGTTCATCTTCCCGGTGACCAGGGCCTATGTAATTGTTGTCGATCGCGCGATAGATGTGCGCGTCGTGGTGCGGCAGGGTGTGCAGTATTTGCTGGCTAGCGGCAGCATCAGGGTCTTACAGGTGGTCATCAGCATTGGGATCATCCGGCATCGGCGAATCAACTCGCTCCTGCTGCGAAAGCATGGGGACGACGATGACGACTCCTCAAGAGAGGGTCCACAGCTCCGGCTTATCCCGGAGTACGGCACCTATTACATGAGATACAAGAAGCGGCTGATGGTGATTGAGCACCGCAAAGACAGTCAGCCGAACATGACGCGGATGCGGCCTACGCACTACATGCGGCTGCAGATCTGGCTTGCTTGGGACCGGAATATCATTCTCGACATCGTCCGGGAGGCCAAGACTGCCTATGAGGAGACACAGCCGATCATGGTTGAGTACTTTCAGACAGATCAATACGGAGATTGGAACGAGCAAGCCATTCCGCCTCGGGCCCTGAAGTCTGTCTATCATCCTGAGGGGCTGATCCGGGATCTGATCGGAGACGTTCAGACCTACCTGGGCTCGAAGAAGATCTATACGGATCTTGGCATCCCGTATCGGCGAGGGTACCTGCTGACCGGGCCGCCAGGCACCGGTAAGTCGACATTGATTCTGGCTGTCGCGTCGCACTTCAAGCTGCCGATCTATTCGGTGCCGCTGCGAGGACCGAACTGACCGGTGAGCGACTATCCCAGTTGCTGTCGAACTGCCGGAAGCCATCACTGATCGCACTCGAAGATGTGGATTGCCTTAAGGTCGCGACCTTCCGAGAGTCGAAGTCAAGCGAAGGTCTGACCATGGCTGATCTCCTGAACGTGATCGACGGGATCTAGCTTTGGATTGATCAACATTTCGGCTGGCCCACGCCGGCTACTGCGGAGTTTTCGGGAAACACAAACGAAAACGAGCCACATACGACTTAAGTTGACTGGCATGCTGCTCTGCAGAAGCGAGCGCCACATATCCGTCAGGCCTAACCAGATACAGGGCATCGCGCTTGATTCCCGCTCCTTTTGCGCCGTCGGTCCAGGCAAAATGATGCAGGGGCAGGTTGAGCTCACGACAAGCTGTTTGAAGATCTTCTCGTACCTCGCCGTATACGTGCGCTTGCCAGTCGAGCGATCGCAGGGCCGTAAAGTTGTCATTTCCGTCAGCACCAATCCAGGGCAGGCGATCGCCCCCATGAACATCGCCAGCCATGCCTTCGCTAAGTGGACTATCCGGATAATGGATGCGCACTTGAGAAACTGTGCGGAACATCGCATGGCGGCTCAGACTGAAGCGAGTGGCGACGGCGAAAATCAGAGGTGCGGCAATCCTTCTCGTAAACTCGCCCACCAATCCTTCGGCGACCATGCCCGTGAAGGCGCGATCTGTAGTCGACACTAACGAACGTGCAAACCCGATCCGCTCGGGCTCGTAGGTGTCAAGCAATGACGGATCAGCTCGGTCCTGCAACACGTGCGCAAGCTTCCAGCCGAGGTTGATGGCGTCGCCGATTCCAGTGTTCATGCCCTGACCGCCTGCGGGACTGTGAATGTGGCCAGCGTCCCCGACAAGAAATGCGTGCCCAGCCCGGAACTTGTCGGCAACCCGATGGTGGACGCGATAAGTAGAGAACCAATTCAGCTCCGTCACTTTCACACCAAGGAGCGGCTCGACGTGACTGCGGATGTCTTCGAAACTGAGCATCTCGCGATCTGAGAGTTCGGGGGGTACAAGACCGATCAATCGCTGCATCCCGCTCGACCGCACTGGGAACATCAACGAAAGAATGTGCTCGCCCAGGTTGATATAGAGATCACGGGTGAAGCCGCGCGCGATTTTCACGTCTGCGACATAGAAGAGTTGTTCATAGGTACCCCCAGGGAAACCGAGCTTGAGAGTTTCGCGCACGCAGCTACGCGCGCCGTCACAACCGCAGATGTAGGCGGCTTCCGCCTGCTCAACGCGGCCGCCAGTGTGCTCGATGGTAGCGTATACTCCATTCGGGCCGTCGCTAAAGCCTGTCAGCTTCGCGCTCCACTCGATCTCAACTCCCGCCTCTTTGAGCTTCTTTATCAAGAACCGTTCGTGATCGTCCTGTGGATAGGCCAAGGCAAATGGATAAGGGCTCAGGCCACCTCCCATTTCCTTAAAGCTAATAGACAGAACTTCCCGACCATCGCCGGATTTGCCGCCCTCTCGCACATGGGCCGTTTCGGCGATTACACCTTGCTTGACCACTTCTTCGGCAAAATCGAACTGATCGTAGAATTCGAGCGTGCGCGCCTGCACCACCATGGCGCGTGATTGCTCGCCCGGTCCGTCTGCATCCGAGATGACACGATGAGGAACATTCCGGCGCGCCAGGGCTAGTGAGAGATTCAAACCGCTCGGACCGGCGCCTACGATCAGAACTGGAACCTTTGACATAAATCCTCGGTTACTTTAGTTGACTGACTAGTCAGTCGAACCGTACGATAACATCTTGGGTAAAAAAGCTAACGCGGAAAACCGCCAATCGACGTCCTGAAAATGCAGCATTGCGCCGAACCGCAATAGTCAACTCAGCCCGCAAGAGGACGTGCGTCGCGCAAAGCTGATCGGTAATTTCAAACGGCGGTAAAACTGCGGGACGATCGCGCCCGGGCACTGGCGATGCACGATTTCGATCGTGCGAACTCCGACGGAATACCTTCCGCGCGCGGCGAGCTCGGGCGCATCGGCAAGCGGAACGCTGTAGGGTCGCAGAGGTGTTTGCTCGAAAGACAGGCCTGCGGCTGCGAAGAGGACGAGCGAGACGATACGGAGATGCACAGAAAGATCGTGCCATGGACGTGTGCGGTGTGATCGACGCTAGTTCCCGGAGGGCTTCTCGACGTGATCGATAATGAGGAATTCGCCGGGCCCGTTGGTTGGCTCGAGGTTCAGCCCGAGTTTCTTCACTGCGGTCTTTATTGCAGAAATAAGAGAGGGATCAGTTGCGGGCGCGGGCGCGGCCGGATCACTTCCTGCGGGCAATCCACGTGCGTGGTGTCTGAAATCTTCGATGGCTTCAGGGGGCAACTCCAGATGGAAATTGAACCGTCCTGTCATCCCGGTTTTGTCGACGACGGGCCGGTCCAAGGTGACAAGGAAAAACATGCGGAGGTCCGTCATTGTCGCAGCATCCAGGTCAAGTCCATTACTTGTGGAATGGCCTCTTCCACACTGCAGCGAAGGAGGCGGCGGATGCGCCGGTGGATTGTCAAAGTCCCAAGGAATACACGTTCCGTTAAATGGCTGCAGTTTGGGGCCGCTCTTGGCCACAGTCAGCGCATAGACCGGGACTTCTCTGGTCTCGCGATGGGTCTTCAACTTAAACCTGTCTTCGAGAAGCGCTTGCAGCATGGGTCCATTCATCATTGCGTGGCTTGGACGCCCCTCCGCTTTCGCGTCGACCTGGTAAAAGTCAGACCTGATCCAGGCCGGACCCCCGGTGACGGCGACAGACGATACGCGGTTCACATGACCATTCGCGTATTCGCCATACGCTTGCTGGATGAGGCGCTCCACAGTCGTGCAACCCGAAAGCAGCCTCCCTGGAGACAACAAGTCTTGGAGGCTCCTGCTGCGAAAGGCCTTGCAGGGCTTGATGGATGCCGCTTCGAATTTTGGCGTGGGCGCACCGACGAGGCCCGCAATGATGGGCACGCTGAGAGCCGCTATCCCGGCTGCTGCGAGGGTCAGTTTTTTTGCAAAGTTCAGGTCGCGCGCGATGCGCCCCGTAAGGATTGCTTGGATTCGCTTCTTCAGATTTGACCCGCTCACTCCGGAGACGCAAGACAGTGGCGATTCCACGTAGTTCTTACAAATGGTGAGAATTCCTTCGGCGTAGACGTGCGGCTCGTTGCCGAGGCTCAGCACGGCTTCGTCGCAGGCTCGCTCGCGTTCTTCGACCAGCCGCGCGCCGATCCACCACACTAGCGGATAAAACCAGAAGACCGCCTCTACGATCATGTGGATCGAAGCGGACAGGTTATCGCGGCGACGGATGTGGCAGAGCTCGTGTGCGAGCAGCGCCTCGAATTGACGCGGCGTCACGCGTTCCACGATACCCGCAGGTAGAAGGAGGATGGGGCGGAACAACCCGACTACTCCGGGTTCCAGCAGGCCTGGGGAAGAGCGAACCTCGACGGGTGCCGGAATATCAAGCAGAGTGCTGGAGCGTACCGCGGCGCGAATGCGGCGCCAGCCTTGAAACCGGATCAGTGCAATGGTCGCGAATCCGCACGCCCACACAGCAAGCAATGCGACGGTCGTCCAATCGGTGCTGTCTGGCGTGGAGGGTACAAAGGGCGTGGTGTTGGGAAATGGCTGAGTGATTTGCACCATCGTGATCGAGACAGCCGGCGCCGCAATCTTCTTCGCGGCGGATGTCCACGGCAGGTGGTTTCCCAAACTCAACAGTAAGGAGAAGGGAACGAGGAACTTTAACGACGCGCTGAACCATAACCAATGGCGGACCTGTGCGCGGTTCTTGCGGAAAGCGAGAGTCAGTAGCCCTGCCACTACCGCGAAGAACGTTGATTGCCAGAGATGGTTCGTCAGTTCCCCGATCATTTCGATTTACGCCTCCCTTCGCTTCTTTGTTGCAGCTCGAACTTCCTGATGGTCTTCTCCAACTCGCGAACGTCGTCGAGTGAAAGTTTCCCGGCCTCGGCCAACTGCGCCATCATAGGTTGGGCCCGCCCTCCGAAGAAACTCAGAATCTCGTCGAGCAGCCGGTGCCGCGTCACGTCGCGGGCAACGGTCGGCTCAAAAATATGGGCATTGCTGATTTTCCGGACGCGGCGCACGGCCTTCTTCCCTTCCAGCCGGTACACGGTGGTTTGAATGGTGGTGTAGGCAGGGCGAGGCTCGGGAAAGGCTTCCTGAATCTCGCGAATGGATGCTTTCCCATAGGCCCAGAGGGCCTCCAGGATTTGAAGTTCAAGCCTGGTGAGTTTCGGCTGCCTCATTTTCGTTCCACTACTTCGTATCTGATTCTACTACATTGTAGTAGCTCAAGGCGTTCCCATTTTCTCATATTGCCGGAGATGTTCAGTAAGGGCTAGTTCTCGGAGGGTCTTTCGATGTGATCGATAACGAGGAATTCGCCGGGCCCTTTGGTCGGCTCGAGATTCAGCCCGAGTTTCTTTACCGCGCTCTTTGCTGCGGTAAAGATGTCCCCTTGGTCAGTCGCGGTCGCGGGCGCCGCTGGATCACTTAGCCCGGGACCCGGGTGTCCGAGGTCGGCGAGGTACAAATCCAGATGGATATCAAACATTCCCGCGATCCCCGTTTTGTCGATGACTTGCCGGTCCAATTGGACCGAGGTCGAGAGAAACGCGCAAAAATCCGCCATCGTTTCACCATGCACGTCAAACCCATTATTTGTGCCATGGAACATTCCGCACAACTGGGGGAGGGGGTGCCCTGGCACTGGCGGGGGCAGTGAATGGTCAAGGTCCGCAGGAATGCAACTTCCTTCTTTAAACGGCTGCAGCTTGGGGTCGCCCTTGGCAACAGTCAACGCATAGACTGTGGCCTCTCTGGTCTGGCGATGGACCTTCAGCTTGAATCGGTCTTCGAGAAGCGCTTGAAGCATGGGCCATTCATCGCTCCCTGGCTTTGAGGACCCTCCGCTTTCGCGTTGATCTCGTAACGGTCGGAATTGATCCAGGCAGGGCCTCCCGAGATTGGAACAGACCCCAAGGGATTAAAATGAGTGTCCTGTCACGAGTTTCCGACGGTCACGAGTTTCCGACGGTCACGAGTTTCCGACGGTTCTCGAAATGAGGGCGGATTGGGAGCGCTCATCACTTTTTGGCAATTTAGCAGGCTGTGAACATTGGAGAAAACTATCGTGAAATGAGTGTCCTGTCACGAGTTTCCGGTCTTTGAGTAACAACGCGTGGATTGAGGCGATCTGTTCTCGAAATGAGGGCGGACTGGAAGCGCTCATCACGTTTTCACAATGTAGCAGGCTGCAAGCGTTGGGGAAAAGTATGGTGAATGAGTGTACTGTCAGGGTTTTAACGGTCACGGGTTTTAACGACGGGTTTTAACGGGTTTTAAAAAGCACAAAGCTCGCGTGATGGGCTTCTAACTCTTTGGCCGTAACCCGAACTATCGGTGGTCGCGCAGTCTTCTTCTGACTAGGCCGAGTAGCAGTCCGGAGCTGAGCAGGAGTCCTATGCTGCTGGGCTCGGGGACGGTGCCACTCACAGCGAAGGCGCCTGGGGTGTTGCCCGAGGGTGAAAACCAGGTTGCACCGCCATCTGTCGAGATGGCCTCAGCGCTCTGATCGCCAATCGAATTCAGATTCCAATCGATCGAATCATTGAGATCAGAGCTGACCGTGATCCAATAGCGCGTGCCGCCGGTAAGCATCGGGTCCAGCACGGAGTTGAGGACCAGAGGCGGATTGTTCGCGCCTAATGGGCCTAAAGCGCCGGGCGCAACGGTAAAGGTTTCTAGCGCCGTGCCTGGCTGATTGCCGGCATCCCGGGTCAACGCTACATGGAACGAATCCGTGCAGGTAGCAAAGCAACTCAGTGCGATGCTCAAAGAGTTGAAAGTGGCATTGCCGGAAAGAATAAATGTGTCACCTTCGGCATAATCATTGCCATCGAAAGCGTTCCCAACCGGATTGCCCTGCGAGATGTTGTAACTCGAGCCGGGCCCGAAGTTGCTGAAAAGCAGAGTGGCGGCTGGAGAAAGTGCGGGAATCATAAACACGGAAATGCAGATACCCAGGCGCGCGAATGCTGATAAGTGGCGGTTCATAATAGTCTTCCTTTTTTATTGGCCATTCACCTCGGCCTGTGTAATGTTTAGGGCAAGCGGGAAGGAGGATATTCCTGCGCCGCTCACCATGAGCACGTAGTTTCCTGCCGTAACTGCAGGGTTCAAAGTAAAGTTGACGGTCTGAGGCGTGGAGCCACCTGCGACGGCGGTCGAGCTCCAGTTAGTGGTGCGGCAGTAATAGACATTCCCGCTCGAACTTACCAGCCGTACGATGGGATAATTTTCGTCGCTCTGAATGTCATCGCCGTAGGAGGATGTATCCGACTGCCCATTGAGCTGTTGGCCGGTCAAGGTGAAAAGGCCACTGCCGTTGTAAGCCACGTTATTAACGACGGGGCGCAAGGACGGATTGGGCCCACCGTCGGCTGTGTATATCCAAAGCTGGTTGGTTGAATCCGAGAAGAGCAACTGTCCGGTAGGAAGCACCAACATCCTGGTCACAAAGGAAGGGCTGGAAGAAAGCCGCGGATCGGGAATACCGGGCGAAACCGGCGATATAGCATTCGTACCGGGATTGAAATCAAAGAGCTGTGTGGGCGTGCTGAAAGTGCCGCCAAACCGGAGCCCGAGACCTGTGGTCGTAGCGAGCGCACTCTTCGAAATGTGGATTTGGGTGGCCGAGTCCACACTGGTGATACTCGTGCCTGAAGGAATTACCGTGGTCATCCCGTTTGCTTGAACAACGGACCACCCGACTTGCAAACCAGCGGTGGATGGAATGTTGGTAATGATATTGGAACCGGCAGTTGTATCTCCAGTGGTGGTTACTGGGTTGGCGCCCGCATCGGCAGCAAGGATCACGTGACCATTGGGTAGCAGGGCGGCCGGTGCGTCGTCAGCGCCAAACGCGGCGGGAAAGATGCTACCAAACGCATTACTGAGGATACCGGCGATGTCCGGCCCAGCGGCCCAGGTGTTGGTAGATGGGGTGTAAAGAGCGGTGTGATTATTGGCGCCTATGACAATGACGCGACCGTCTTGCAAGCGCAGTAGCGGACCCAGTTCAAACCCGACCGCGGAACTGCTTAAGACTGGAAGCGTGCCGTTTGCCGTACCGTCAGCGGGACTGATGCCGGTCCATGAGTTCGAACTCGGGTTGTAGATCTCAGCGAAGCCTGTGCCCGCGCTGACGCTCTGGAAAAGATCGTAGGTCAGCACGGTGTTACCGGGCAGCTTGGTCCAGCCTTCCTCATCGCTGCGATCGTTATAAAACTTATTCGCCGCCAAGCTCCATGAGTTTGTGGCGATGGAATAAATATAGGTGGACCGATTGAAAATGTTCCCCGCCAGAATATTCCCGCCTGGGATCAGGATTGAGGGGTCGTCGCCGAAGCATGCTAACGTTGGGCCGTGGAACGTGAGCCTTGCGATGCCCGTCGCGGTAGCGTTCTGCGAAATATGTACCTGGGTTAAGGAGTCCACGCTGGTGACGGTCGTGCCCGCGGGAATCCCCGTGCCAGTGACGGTCCAGCCGACTTGAAAGCGGTCTGTAGAATAAATTCCCGTGATCACGTTAGAGCCAGTGGTTATGTTCGCGTTGGAGGTGACGGTAACTGCCCCGCAACCACCAGGCTCATTCGGATACGGCGCTATATCGGACCACGAGTTGGTCACGGGATCCCATATTTGGCCGGACGGAGCAATGTTTGGGTCTAAGAACGGCCCTGTGTATTCACCGCCTAACACCCAGACCCTGCCGTCCGGCAAAACCTGGGAGGCAAAGTACAGCCGGGGAAAGCTCATCGGGTTGATAGGATTCGCGGTCCAAACGCCGTTGAGATAGCTGCCGTGGATATCGGGTGTCAACCTCATCCAGTTGGCCGAGTTGCCGCTTTGGATCATGATCGTACCGTCAGTCAACTGGAGCATGACGCCGGCGCCTGCCGGGGCAAGATTAGTCAGTGGTGTCCAGCTTGCGGCGAGGCTGCGGGTAGGTGAAGCGAGCCAGAGAGTAAGAGTGACCGCGAAGCAGAATCCGAAGATTCTCGTGGATGACTTCAGGATAGACATGGCTGCTCCTTAACTTGAGTGCGCACGCGCTCTTCCTTAACTACTGCGGCGTGGGATTAGTATACAGCCTGTTTAAATTTATTGCGAATGAATTGTAGTTATCGCCGATGAGTTTTGAATTAATTCTGTTACCCGGTGCAGTAACTCGCCACCTTGAGCCGCGCTACTTCGATCGCAATGAGTCGCCCGAGGCCGCGAGGCGTAAAATAGCTTGAGATAACGGCTGAATCGGAGGAGAAATGAAGATGCATGGCGGGAACGTGTTGGCAGGAGTGCCGGCGCTGATATTGATGTTCGCCGGGTATGCGGGCGCGCAGAGCCCTCCTGGAACGGCGGACGTGACGCTGAAAGGGAAGCAGATCACGATCACTTACGGGCGGCCCTCGATGCGCGGCAGAAAAATTATGGGCGATCTGGTGCCTTACGGCCAAGTTTGGCGCACCGGCGCGAATGAGGCGACTACATTGACCACGCCCGTCGATTTGGATATTGGCGGGACCGCGGTGCCTGCGGGCAAATACACGCTGTGGACTCTTCCCTCGGAAGGTACGTGGAAGCTGATCATCAACAAGCAGACCGGGCAATGGGGAACGGACTACGACAAGGATAAAGACTTCGCGCGTGTGGACATGCAAAAGTCGACGATCCCGCAGCCGGTGGAGCAGTTCACGATTTCGTGGAAAAAGAACGGTAACGATAGCGCCGATCTGGTGCTCGAATGGGAGACTACGCGAGTTTCTGTGCGAGTCGCGGCTAAGTAAGCCGCGCTTTTACTCTGGGAGAATTTCCAATTCATCATAGCTATGGAAAGTACAGGCACAGCTACGGCTCTGACGAAACGCGATTGGACCAGCCTTCGAGGCACAGTGCTGGAGGGCGGCTATCAAATTGAGGAGTTGCTCGAGGCGGATCATGCCGGCGCAAGCTTCACGTTGCGGGTGCTTGGGGACTCGTCTGCAAAGGTTTATGTTCGCGTGACTGTTGCGCAAGGCGAAGCCGCAGAGGAGCAGCTCGCGGTTTGGGAGAACGCCAAGGAGCTCCAACATCCGAATCTCAGTGCACCTTTGGCGACAGGCAGCACGGAGGTCGGGGGCGCCAGTCTTATCTACGTCGTTCTGAGGCGGCCGGACGAAAGGCTGAGCGATATACTTTCGGCTCGTGCGCTCAACAGGCAAGAGGCAGGCGATGTGCTGCGGAGTTGCGTGCGGGCGCTGGAACATCTGCACAGCCGCGGACTGGCGCATGGATATGTTTCACCGGAACAGATTATCGCGATCGGCGAATCGGTCAAACTGTCTACGGAGTGTGTTCGCCGGATCGATTCCGAGCGAGCAGTGGAATTGGCGATGCCCAGATACCTGGCTCCTGAGAGCGGCGAGCAAAATGTGACAGCCGCCGCGGACGTGTGGTGTTTAGGCGCGACTTTATTCGAAGTGTTGACGCAGAAGGAGTGCGGGACAGATTGCCGGGAAGAGGCAGCAAGATTGCCGGCGCCGTATGGTGAGATTGCGCAACGCTGCCTTGACCCGGATCCGGAGACGCGGGGCAAGTTAGCAGAGATCGAGGCGCAGTATCAAACCGCAGCGGCCGCGAGCCTAGCCGAAAAGCGGCCGGAAGTAGCAGTTGTGCCGGAGCAATCGAGTTTTGAGCGGCGGCGAGCCGTCGCTGTGCCGGAGCCTTCACGCGGTCGAGTGTGGGTTTATGCGGCAGTGGGGCTGCTGCTACTGATTGGCGTGATTTTGCTCACGCGATCGAAGCGGCCGACGCGGAGTGGGCCGGTGGCGCAGAGATCGGCTCCCGCGGCAAATGCAGCTGCAGGAGGTCATAGCGTCTGGCCTACTCAGACGCTATCTCCCGAAGGCGCTATCAGCAGTCCCCCGCGACAACCCGTACAGCAGACAGCGAAGCGGCAAGTGCCCGAGGCTCCAAAGCGCACGGAGGCAGCCGAAAAAGGCGAAACGCCGACGGTGAATGGACCGGTTTGGCGCGTGATCCTTTACACCTACTCGCGGGCGGACGAGGCGCAAAATAAGGCGCGGCTCCTAAACGGAAAGTATCCGGGGTTGGGCGTCGAGACGTTTACGCCAAATGGGCCGAGTGGCCCCTACTTAGTGGTTGCGGGCGGCCAGATGAACCGGGAGGACGCAATGCGGCTTAAGCGTAAAGTGCGGAGCATGGGACTGCCGCGAGATTCGTATATTCAGAACTACAAGCAGTAAGAGGTGGAAAGACCCGCTTACTGACGGGATAGCAAAAAATCCGGGACAGACAGACGCGCCTCGTCGTGTGATTGCATTCCCGTAATTTACTTATGGCGCTTAAGTCAGTCCCGGATTTTTTTAGGGTTTGACAGCGCCTGGTCCAGGAGGGCTACCGGGCTTCGGTGTCACAGCGCCGGGCTTGACCGGGGCGGTGGGTGTAGCAGTCGCAGGCGGCGGGTTCTTGTCGTAGAGGGTAATGATGTCCTGCGTGATGTCGATGCCCATCGATGCGTAAAGGATCGGCGTGCTGGGATTGCTGTCGTCAAGGACCATTGTGTAGCCGTTGTCCTTCGCATACTTTTCGATGACGGCCATGAGGCGTTGGCCGAGGCCCTGCAGAACACGCTGCTGTTCGTTGTTAAGCTCTTCCTGGGCATCCTGCATGTCGCGGTCGAGACGCTTCTTTTTCTCGTCGATGTCGCGGGCGAGCTGATTGCGTTTTTCCTCGCTCATCAGAGTGCCGCCCTTGTTGTATTGGTCCTGGAGCTGGGCCAGTTCGGTTTGACGAGCTTCAAACTCCTTCCGTTTGGGAGCGAAGTATTTCACCTCGAGCTCCTGAGACGCCTTCTGACCGTCCTTGGTGCCGACCAGGGCACCCTGCAAGCTGATGACACCTACTTTGACAGGCGCTTGCTGTGCGAATGCGCCAAAGGCGAGGGATAAAGCCGCCGCCGAAATCAAGCTACTTCTCATTAACATCTACTTACTGGTTCCTTCCGTGATTCTTTGATTATAGTCAAATTGCGTTGCCTAGGCGGCAACAGTGCCACCGGGCTCATTAAAAGGTCCGTCCAATGGAGAAGCGGAACAAGGACCGCCTTTCGTCGTAGGGAATGGCCTGACCGAACGCTTGTATGGCGCTCTGGTAGGTGGCGTTATTTGGGAAAAACGAGCGGTCGGCCACAATCGGAGGCTGCAAATTCGTATTGACGTAACTCAGGTTATACGCCCAATAGAGGCGGAACGGCGCGTTGACTACCGGCATCAACACCTGCAGCTCGAGGCCGGTTGAAATACGTGGTTTTTGGGTGCCGGGCGCGATGTAGGCGCGCGCATTGAAGTCGGCCTGCGGGAAAATGGCGTTCAACTGTGCCACGCGATCGGGGTTAAGTCCGAGTTGACTCGGCAGCGTCAGGCGGTCGACTCCAGCATCTATAAACGGCGCTAGAGTGACTGGCCCGACAATCGGAATACGGTACTCATAATTGAACACGGTGGCGGTGTCACCGCCGGGCAAAATCAGTTGATAAACCGGGATCGTCTGGGTCACGGGATTGGTGCCGATCGAACCGTCGGAGTTTACGATCTTCTGCACGCGCGGGGTGCCATCGTTGTTCAAGACGTTGACGGTCGTGCTAGTCGGGATGAAGGCGATGGGGCTGATAGTCAAGATATCGAAGCCGCGAATGTCGTCTTCTCCGCCCATGTAGTACCGGCTGTACGGCGGCGCCACCTTGCCGCCGAAGCCACTGATGAACCGGGCATTCAGGTGGAAGCCCATGACATTGTTTTTGAAGATTCCTCGCCGGAAGTACGCCGCGTCGATGGCCGGCTGAATAGTGTTCACGTTACCGCCGATCACGCTGCCAGAAAATCCGGCGCTGAAACTCACACGTAAACCGTGAGTCGGAATGATTGGATGGTTGACAGTGTTGTAAGCGAATGAGGGAGTGATGGTGCTGGTGCGGATTCCGGTCAGCTCATTACAAGCGGTTGCGGTCGACAGTCCTAAGCTGGCGCACGTGCTGGCGCCGCCGGCCAGAGAATTGGGGCCGCCGACGCCCTCAAAATCGAGGTAGCCGAAGTACGATGAGGCGGCAGTCGTGAGCGGTTTCAGCGTCTGAATGTTATAGCCGTAAGTGAGGCCGACGCGAGCAAAGCCGCGCCTCAGCTGGTAGCTTGCAAACGTAGTAAAGCCTCTACCGTTCGAAACGTAATTGAGCAGATTGCAATTGGTTTGGCCAGTCGGGCATCCCTCCGAACCCAGGGCGTTGTAGTACGAGATCAAGTTCTGGCCGGCGAGGATGGAGGCTTGTTGTCCCTGATCGTAGCTGTATCTTTGATAGAAAATCGTGAAGCCGGTTTGAATCGGCTTATCGAAAAGATAGGGTTCGGTGAACCCGAAAGATACGCTGCTGAGAAGGCTGCCGATCTGGCTGTTTAAGCTGAGGGTCTCGCCGAGACCTAAGAAGTTGTTGGTGGAATAGGAAAAACCGATAAAGCTGCCCGAAATACCGGAAACTCCTCCGTTCAACTGAATGGAGTTTTTGCCGCGTTCGTGGACCTTCAGCAGAAGGTCCACGGTGTTGGTCTTGGTGTCGCGGGTGATTCCCCAGGCGTCCTCAGGCTTGAGCGGATCGAAATAGCCGAGCTGGTTCAGCTTAAGAATGCTGGTGTCCAAGAGTTGTTGGCTGTAGAGATCTCCTTCGAGGATGAGCAACTCGCGGCGAATGACTTTGTCACGCGTACTCGTGTTGCCCTGGAAATCGATGCGGCGAATGAAGAACTGGTGGCCTTCATCGACGTCAATGGTGAGGTCGATTTGATCTTTACCGGAAACCGGTTCGGGATCGGGCGAGGGAACGAAATCGATGTAGCCGAAGTTTCCGTAGAGCTTCTTCAGGCTCTCCAAGCCCTTTTGAAGTTTTTCGGTGGAGAAGACCGCGCCCGGGGCCATTCCGAAGACTTGGCGGCCAATCAGATCGGGCGTGCGGAAAAGCTTCATGCCGACGAAGTTGAAGTTGCGGAGATAATACAGGTCGCCCTCGGAGACGACCATCGTGACGTCGACGTGTTTGCCGGGCTTCTTCGGATTGAAGAGAGGGATCTTTATGCCACGGCCATAAACGTCGTAGACTTTCTCGGAATGGTTGATGACGCGGGCTTGGAAATAGCCCTTGGATTGATAGGCTTGGCGGATGCGTTCAGAATCTTCTTCGAGCTTGGTCGAATCGTAGGTGCGCGGGAAGAGGCTCTCGAAAAGCCATGAATGCGGAATGCCGATGGGCTTGAGATTCTTCATGGCGCGGATGACTTCTTTGGAGCTGAAGGCGTTGTTCCCTTGAATGATGATGTGGCCGACCTTCACCTTCGGCCCTTCGTTGATCGCAAAGGTGATGTCGACTCCGCCGGGAGGCACTTGACGTAACTGCGGCGTGACGGTGGCGTACTGATGGCCGCGCTCCGCTTCGTATTCCTGCAGAACGTTCTTCGCGCGCTGCACCTTGCCAGGATCGTACTGCGATTCGGGCGACAAGGCGACCTTGCGATCCTTGAAGCGGTCCAAGATTTCCGATTTGCTAATCGATTTATTGCCGGTGTAATCGATGGTGTGAACCGTGCGGCGTTCGGTCACGACAAAACGCAGCACGATGCCACCATTCGGTCCCTTTTCTTTTTCAACCCGCAGATCGTCAAAGCGCCCGGTGTTCCACAAAGAAATGAAATCGCGATGAATTGCTTCTTCGTCGTAGACGTCGCCCTTCTTCGTAAAAATGAGCGCACGCAGTGTATCTTGAGGCACTTTGTGCTGACCGCGGAACTGGACCTCCTCGATGATGTTCTCGCCCACGGGGGCAGGCTTCGCTTCCTGAACGTTCGCAGGATTGGTTGGCTGAGCCGGCTTTTGCTGCTCTTGCGGAACATTCTCAAATGGATTCGGCTTCTGCGGTTGAGGCGGGGTTGGCGGCTTAGGAGGAGTCTGCTGCTGAGGCGGATTCTGTTTCGGCGGATTTTGCTGTTGTGGAGGATTTTGCTGTGGAGGCGGATTCTGCGATTGCGGCGGATTTTGCGATTGCGCGGAATCCTGCTGCGTATTGATTTGTTCGACTGCCTGACTGCTGGCCGACTGCGGTGAGGCGCTGGCTCCGGATACGCCCAACGCGCTAAGGAGGCAAACGCTCGATATGACGGAAATTAGCGATGTTGGCATACGCAGGCTTCGAAGCCTGTGATGAATCATCTAAGAGCGAATCCTTTCCATGCCGCGCGACACTCCCCTGACGTTGCGTGGCCTACGCCGGTTTCAGCGTAGCCAGGAGACCGAAGATTGAAGAAACCCCGAAACGCAAACTCAAACTCCCTAGTGTACCGAATGGGGGCGAAATCCGACGCCGGAGATGCGGCCGGCTTCAATAGCTAAGCGGTTGCAGACTCAAGGAGATCAGACAGGTTCCACGGCGCACCACTGAAACAACAAGTCCCACTCGGCTTTTTGTATGGCGATAGCCAGGTGTTCTTTGGCGCTGCCGGCGTCTTGGCGCGCCTCGTCGCACCATTCGATGAACAGGAACGGGTCCCAAGCTTTCTTCAGGCGCCAGGCGGCGTTACTACTGGCGCGGAGTATTTCAGAGGCTTTTCGATGGAGCTCGGGGAAAATGGGATGCTGACCGACGCGTCGAAACCAATAGCCCGCGTTGCTCGAGTCTGGCTCGATGCGATGCGCGATCGCGTGCCAATAGCTTCCTTCGGCAGAAGGATTATCTTGCGAAACGTTGTGACTTTCGTCCCAACAGCCGAGTAAGAGCAGTAAGCCGGCGACAGACGCAGCGGGATCGCGCGCACCCGGGAAGAGCGATGCGGCGGAAGTCTCGCGAAGAATCAGGCTATCGTCACGGCTGCAATCGTTCGTGCGAGTCAAAGGCAGCGGGCGAATCGCGTGCTTGGCGAGGATGGAAGCAACGGGTTGGCTGAACACGTCGATGTCGAATGCCATACTGCTACGACTACTCTACAGTGCGCGCGCATTGGCATACTAGGGTGATGAGCAAACAGTATTCCAAGGCGCCGGCGATGACGATTGATCCTGCCAAAAAATACGGAGCGACCATTGAAACATCTCGCGGAACAATTGTTGTGGACCTCTTCGCGAAGGACGCACCCAAGACAGTCAACAATTTTGTATTTCTCGCGCGGGAAGGTTTTTATGATGGCACGGTGTTTCACCGCGTCCTCGCGGACTTCATGATCCAGGGAGGCGATCCGACCGGCACGGGACGAGGCGGGCCGGGCTACAAGTTTGAAGATGAGACCAAGGGCAATCCGCACAAACACAAAGTTGGATCTTTGTCGATGGCGAATTCGGGACCGGATACGAACGGCAGCCAATTCTTCATCACGCACGTGGTTACGAATTGGTTGGACGGGAAGCACACCGTCTTCGGAGAGGTTCGTTCCGGACAGGACGTGGTGAATTCGATCAAGCAAGGCGACCGGATCAAGTCTGTGAAGGTGGAAGAGGCGTAGTTCAAGAGCGTCGATGACCAGAGACGAAGCTTGGAAGATTGTCTGCGAATTTGTTCAAAGCGATGCTTTGAGGCGCCACATTTTAGGCGTCGAAGCGTGCATGGTCGCTTACGCGCAGAAGTTTGGAGAGGATCAGGAGCGATGGGCCGTGACGGCGCTGCTCCACGATTTCGATTGGGAGATTCACCCGGCTGCGCCCGATCATCCGATGAAAGGCGAAGCCATTCTTGCGGAGCGCGGAGTGGATGAGGTGACGCGCCGCGCGATTCTGTCGCACGCGAGCTATAGCGGTGTTCCTCGAGTTTCACTGATGGAGCGGGCGTTGTTTGCGTGCGACGAACTCACGGGCTTTCTTACGGCTTGCTCTTACGTCAAGCCCGGGCGCAGCATCCACGAGGTGGATGTGCCGTCGGTGAAGCGGAAGCTCAAGGACAAAGCTTTCGCGCGGAATGTGAATCGCGAAGACATCGCCACGGGCGCGCAGGAGCTTGGGGTCCCGCTGGAAGAACACATTGCGTTCTGCATAGAGGCGATGAAGGCCCGCGCGACGGAACTGGGTCTCGCGGGTACGCTACAAGGACAGAGCGCCGGATAAATGGGTACGAGGTAACGGAGAGCTACGGCCTTCTCGAGGGAAGTACGCGGAACCGGCGTCTCCCTTCGATCCGGTACGTCTCGAAATCAGCGTGGTCCACGGTGAGAATGGTAGCGACAGATTCTCGTTTCGCAAGGTATACGAGAGTGGCGTCGGCGAAATCCATGGGACGATCCCAATAGCGAGACATCAATTCGTGCAGATGCTGCAATTCCGCATCATCGATGGTTCCATGCACTAGCGCTCCAGAACGGATGAATTTCCACGTCGCCTCTCTTTCAGCGCGGGTATCGCCGATGAGGTGGAACAACTCCGTCAATACAGCTTCGGAGGTCAGTAGCGGTAGCGCGAGTTGACCGAATGCGTCGACGCAGAGCTGGTGCCATCGGTCCCTTCTGTCCAGCAGCGCCAAAATCGCGCCGGTGTCGATCAGAGCGCTAACGCGCATACCGGCGGCGCAAACGCTGCCGAATTAATTGTCGCGCGGTTTCGGCCCGGCGAGTGCCGCGGCCGGCGAGGACCCCAAAACAGCTTGCTGCCGCTGCATGAAGTCTCTCCTGCACCTCGGCTTGCTCATTGTCCACATCTCTCTTGCTCAGCCATTCGCGGATTGCCGATTCCAGGACTGACGATATCGATGACTTACGAAGTCGGGCTTCCCGCTCCAACTCCGATTTGAGATCGGTGGAAACGCGCCAGCTATATACTTCTGTCTTCATGCACTACATTGTAGTGCATGACAGCCGGCGCAGCCACAGAGGGCATTGGTTAATAGGCGCGGTCGCGGGCAACTTTGAGATCGGCGACGTCGCTGCGCAGTGCGTCACGGGTGCTCGGCTGCAAGGTGTTGTGATTCAGGATAGCCTCAAGATCCTTGATCGAATCGTCGAGCCTTCCCTTGTGGAGGCGGCCTTTCGAGAGGGCGCGATCCAATTCGGATAGCTTTCTCTGCGTGTTCTTATAGCGGTCGCGCTCCTTCTGACTCTGCTCGAGCTGAGCCGCAGCTTGCAAGTCGTTCTGCGTGCGGTCAATGACGCCGCGAAGATCGGGTGAGCCGGGGCCTTCCTGGAACCAGCCATTTCCTGCGGCCGAGACGGGAACGGCGCCAGTAATCACTAGTCCAAAACCAACGGAAAGAATTGCTATGGATCGGTTGAATAACGTCACTACAATCCTAATTCCACTAGTAGCGCTTCCCGGGGAAGACCATTCTCAAAAACGGCGCCTACAAACATTAATTTTCCATAAAGTGGTAGGAGATCACTTCTACATTCTTGCAAGGGCGAGAGCGCCATACAGTATGCTGTCGTCGCCCAGCCGCGCGGCGACCACATCGCGGCGGGCGCGCGACCACGGTGTTACTTGGCGGCCGAGTTCCTCCCGAAGCGGCCCGAACAGCCGTTCGCCAGCCTTGCCGATGCCTCCGCCGATGACGATCCTGGCTGGATTGAGCAGCATGATAGCCGCCTTTAGACCCCTTGCGAGATAGACGACGTAGCGGGTGACGAACTCGGGATTCAGGAGAAGTTCTTTGGCGGGCGCGCCGTAGTCACGCTCGAGCCACAAGCCGCTGCACATGCGTTCGAGGCACCCGCGCGAGCCGCACAGACACTCTGGTCCGTTTGGCTCAACGGTCAAATGGCCGATCTCGCCCGCGAAGGAGTCTGCGCCACGGTATATTTTTCGATCGATAATCAGTCCACCGCCTATGCCGGTCGAGAGAGTTACATAAAACAGCGGGTCAGTTTGGCGTCCGGCGCCATAGATGGCTTCGCCCAGAGCTCCGACGTTCGCATCGTTGTCCATGACCGTCGCGACGCCTGTAAGCTGCCTTAGGCGCGGGACTAACGGGTAGCGTACCCAGCCCTCCACATGGGTGGATAAAGTGACTGTCTGCGATGGAAAATCGACCGGACCGCCGAAGCCTATGCCGCAATGATCGGGGTGGAAAGCGTGGACGTCGCGCCAACATTGGAAGATTCCCTCTATTTCGGAGAGCATCCACTCGGGTCCTCCGCTTCGATCAGTGAGGCGCGTCTCGCGAAGAAGCAGGCTGTCGCCGTCGAAGGCGCCGAGCGTAAACTTCGTGCCTCCGATATCGATGGCCAGCGTCTTCATGCTTCCATCATGCTGCACGGCGCGGAGAAACTTTATTGGCCAAAACCGATCAGACTGACCAGGAGAAGAGATATGCTGCGCTATGCATTGATTTTCTTGGTCATCGCGATTGTTGCCGCGATTTTAGGATTTGGCTTTCTTGCAGCGGCAGCGGCTACCATCGCCAAGATTCTCTTTGGAGTGTTTCTGGTTCTGTTTCTGGTCGGCCTTATTATGCACCTGGGCGGCGGACGGACAGCCGTATAACCTCAGCCGCAGAAGAGCGAGCGGTCAGGCATGTTGAGCCTGGTGTCTTCCCTCGGCGAACTCTTCAATCATCTTCTTGGTGAACGCCGGAATGTCCGCAGGTTTGCGACTGGTCACTAATCCTTGATCGGTTACAACTTCCTGATCGGTCCATTCCCCGCCAGCGTTTCTGATGTCGGTTTTTAGCGATGGCCAGGAGGTGAGTTTTCTGCCTCGCACGACGTTGGCCTCAACGAGCATCCAGGGACCATGGCATATTGCGGCCACGGGCTTATGGGCGTCGAAGAACGCCTTAACGAACTGAACCGCAGCAGGGTCCTGCCGCAAACGGTCGGGGTTCATGACTCCGCCAGGAAGCAGCAGGGCATCATACTTGTTCGGGTCGGCGGATTTGAGGCTTACATCCACGGAAACGGAATCGCCCCAATCGGTATGGTTCCAACCTTTTATTTTTCCGTCTTTCGGAGAAATGACCTCGGTTTTTGCACCAGCTTTCTCCAGCGCCTTTCTGGGCTCGGCCAGCTCCACGTACTCGAAGCCTTCAGTCGCCAATATCGCCACACGTTTGTTCTTTAATGGATCGCTCATTGTTTTCCTTCCACGAGTTGGATTCGCGCTGGGGCCTCGAGTTTCGGTGGAAGGATGTAGATTTTGGCGATCTAGCTTTAGGGCAGACCGCGCCGATCGACGAGGAACAAAACCAGCACAATGACGAGGAGAAGACCTAAGCCGCCGCTTGGATAATATCCCCACGCGCCGCTATACGGCCACAACGGTAATGCGCCCAGCAAAAGCAGGAACAAGATAATAATCAGCACCAAACGCAGCATCGAGCGGATGACCTCCTTAGGTCTAACGCCTTCCACCCTATCAGAAAATTCGCGCGTTCGGGTACTGTCCGTACTCAGGGGACGCCAAGCTCGTCGCTCGATTCCAGCGGCTCAAACTCCATTACCATGCCTGAGTTGAGAAGCGCGTCCTTGAAATCCTGATCTTTCCCTTCGGCAACGTCATACTCCCAGATCTCGCTGCCCAGGCTGAGGAAATCGTCATCTTCTTCCAGAACGTCGGACGAATGTTGCGCGTCGGGACTATTACGTCCGACAAACACCTTATCGAGAACGGTTTCGTCGTCCAGTTCGGCATCTAAGAAACTGGCAGGATCGTCGGCTTTCTCGCCTTTTCTGTTGGAGCGTTCCCGGAACACAACTTTGTATTTCATAGGGCTACATGGACGAGCTGGTCGTCTCCTACATCGATGAGCTGCCGCTCATCTTGGATTGTATGGACTTGATCTTATCGAGGTGCCCTTGGAGGACGGGCAGGGTGCGAGAGGCAAAGCTTTTGATCTGATCGTCCTTGCCGTTGTTCGCTTCCTTTTGGAACTCCTTCACGTCTTCCTGGTGATCCATCACCATATCTTTAACGTAGGCGCGATCGAAATTCGCTCCGGAAAGCTTTTGAAGCCGGTTATAGGTCGCCTGCTGCTTAGCGTCCATGTCCGCGGGCAGCGTCATTCCTTCCTTTGCCGCGACTGACTTGAGATCGTCATTGGCTTTGGAATGGTCGTCCACCATCTGCTGTCCGAAAGCTTTCACATCCGGATTGCTGGCTTTATCGGCTGCCAATTTTCCCATCTGAACTTCCGCCATGCCGCCCTGCGCCGCCTTCATCGCAAAGGTGGTGTCGGCCGACTTCATCATCTTCTTTGCGCCGTTGTCCATTTGCTGGCTGCTAGTATTTTGTGCCGTTATGGCGGCGGCAGAAAGCAAGAAAAGGCCGGCGCAACCCGCTGTTCCCAAAACTTTACTCAGTCGAATACGCACTTCGCCCCTCCGCAGATTTGATTCGTGCCTGTGAGAGTCGTTACGGCCAAAAGAAGCCGCTTGCTTATGCGATGCCGTGTGTGATCGCGTACCGGGTCATCTGCGCGGTCGAGTGTAATCCCAACCTTTGCATGATGGCGGCACGATGAAACTCAGCGGTTCTTACGGAGATGTTCAATCTGTTGGCAATATCTTTGGCGCTCGAGCCGAGGGCAATCAGGCGCAGCACTTCGCGTTGACGCCGGGTCAATTCGGCCTTACCTTGCTGTGACAGGGCCGGCGGGTTATCGCCGTTCGCAGCCGGAGTGAGCAGGGTTCCTCCATCGAGTACCGCACGCAGCGCGGAAATCAGCTCCTGGGCAGGAACGCGCTTGGACAAATATGCTTTTGCGCCTACCTCTACCGCTTGATTCACGTAGCTGGAACCCGCATGCATCGAGAGGAAGACGATAGGCAGGGAAGGCCGGCGCTCAAGAACTCTTTTAGCGGTTGCGAAGCCGTCTCCATCGGGCATGCTGACGTCCAAGATGGCCACATCCGGATGAAAATCCTCGACGGCGTCGATGAACGCGGGCGTGTTGTCTACGGCAAGAATATCGAAATCTTTCCGCATCATCACTTGAAGCGCGTCCAGAATCAGGTGGTGGTCATCGGCCAGTAGTAATTTTGGCAGTGCGGGAGCGCTTAAGTTAGCGATTGGTGACGTCAAAGCGTAATTCCTCTCACACGTACGATGCAGCGGTTAATGCATTTGTATCCCTCTGATATCAAAAAATCCTCACCGGAGGCAAGAACCATGGATGTCCCTAGGCCAGGGGTGAGGATTAGGAGACCAGAACCGGGTTATCGAAAAGAACCGTTGTTAACTGCTCGATTTCCAGATAATTCGGAACAATAAAGTCGGCGCCGACGTTTTGCAGGCGCTGGCGTTTCCAGGGATCGATGGAGAGGCAAAGCGGCTCATCGGTAGCAACGCCGACCGCGATCCCCCCCACCTTCTTCACTTCCTCGATTTCGACATAGCCATCGCCGAAGACCAGCAATTCTTCGGCTTGGAATGCAGCCCGCGAGAGTATCTGCTGCACCAGGAGAGCCTTCGAGAAGCTCTTGAGGTCATCTTGGGCGCCAAAAATCCGGTCTTCAAAATAGCGCGAGACGTCAAGAAGCGCGGCTTCTTCCTTTACATTCGCGTCATCGGTTCCGCTTGCCAGATAGAGCCGCAAACCACGGCTGACTAATAGCTCGAGGAGTTGCCTTGTACCCGGGCACCAGATAGCTTTCGGGAGATACGCGCCTTGCGCGGAGATCCTCGATCCGATTTTTAATTCGCAGCCAGAGGCGGTCGAGATAAATCTTCTTGTAAGCCAAAGGGTCGAGCGGCTGGCCGCCACGCTCGCGAACGGCATCGGCAAGAGCCATCATCTGATAAATCGTCTCTTTGCCGGTGAGTCGCCAAACGAACTCCTCGACTAGCTGGAGCAGAGTGGATTCGGGCTCTCCCGTTCGCAAGGATACGAGCTGCTCCACGCACATGGGCACCATGACATCTTTCCAGCCGCAGCGGACTAAAGACAAAGTGCCATCGAAATCCAGGATGACAACTTTGGCTTTCGCGGCAGACGCGCCACGTCGAATGACCTCAATCACGTTGGCATTTTCGCACGCGAGGATGAAAAGGATGGCGTAGCGGCGAGGCTCAGAACTTGTACTCGGGTGGCGTAATCCCTTTGAGGCGCAGGTAGACTTCCGTTTGGCCGCGGTGGTGTGCGGCGTGGGTGAATCCACCCCAAAACAGCTCGAAGGGTGTTATTTCTCCGCCTCGAGTCGTCATCGGCTTCTGAAGATCCGCGTCGCTCATCGCCTTCAATCCGTCGAGGCAAAAGTCGTACGAAGCAGTGAGATTCTTGATCGCGGTCGCTTTGGTGTTGTCGGTCCCTTTGGTCAGCGGACCTTTGCGGGCGGTAGCGGCCCCGCAATAATTCTGATTCGCCAGAGCAATATGATTGATCTGCTCGCCAAAACTCATCTCAGCTGCGGTGGCCTTGAAGGTGTAGGCGTCTTCCGGCATCGCTTCGGCGACCGCCAGCGAAAGGCTCTTCGATATTTCCCAGTGCTTCACGAGCTCGTTAACCAGAGTTTTGCCCACTATCTTGGGCAAACATAATCTGACCGACGGCAATGCACAGCCCGATGAGGGCGAATTTTTTCATTGGGTTATCATACGACATTATTCGTCTCAACGAATCCGATCGAGTGCCCAGATAAAAACTATGCGCGTCGCAATTATCGGAACCGGCTACGTGGGTCTGACAACGGGTGTGTGCCTGGCCTTTGTCGGACATTCGGTTTCTTGCCTGGATACAGACGAGTCCAAGATCGAGGCTCTAAGAGCAGGTCGAATTCCGATCTATGAGCCCAATTTAGAGGAGTTGCTCGAAGAGGCTCGACCCAATCTGCACTTCACGACGAGCTATGCGGAAGCGATTCCGGGAGCGGAAGTGGTGTTCATTGCGGTGGGAACTCCGCCTACGCCATCGGGCGCTCCAAACCTGGAATTCTTGTCGCAGGCGGCGCGCTGCATTGGTCAATACGCCAACGGCGATTTTACGGTTGTGGTGAATAAATCGACGGTCCCGATTGGCAGCGGCAACTGGGTGGGATCATTATTGCGCGAGGCATGCGAGCAGCGCCAGGGGCGATCGGCTGCCGAGTTCTCCGTGGCCTCGAACCCGGAATTTCTGCGGGAAGGCACAGCGCTGCACGACAGCCTATATCCGGACCGGATTGTCATCGGGGCGGATGAGCCGCGGGCACTCGAGGTGCTCTATTCTTTGTACCGGCCGATTTTGGACCAGACCTTCAGCGCGCCGACATATTTGCCGAGACCCGAGACAGTGGGCGCGGTGCCGCTGCTTTCCACCGACGTGGCTTCGGCGGAGCTGATCAAATACGCGGCAAATGCGTTTCTGGCATTGAAGATCAGCTTCATCAACGAGATTGGATTGGTTGCCGAGCGGGTGGGCGCCAACATTTCGGAGGTGGGCCGCGGCATCGGATTGGATTCGCGGATTGGGCCTCGATTCTTGAGTGCGGGCATTGGCTGGGGTGGGTCGTGCTTTGGTAAGGACACAGCGGCGTTGATGGCGACGGCGGGCGAGTATGGCCTGAACTTGCCGATTGTCGAAGCGGCGCGGAAGATCAACTGCCGGCAACGGGATCGCGTAGTCGAGAAGCTTTTGCAGGAGCTGAAGATCCTAAAGGGGCGGACGATTGGGCTGCTCGGTTTGGCGTTTAAGCCGAACACCGACGACCTGCGCGAGGCACCGGCCATCGAAATCGCGCAGAAATTAATCGATCGGGGCGTGCGCGTCAAAGCACATGATCCGATCGCTTTGGAGCGGTTCGAGCGGGAGCACGGTAGCATGGGGGTCCAGCTTTGTAAGAACATTTGCGAAGTCGTGGAGGGCTGCGACGCGCTGGTGCTGGTGACCGAGTGGAACGAGTATCGGGATCTCGATTGGGAGCCCCTGGCTGCAAAAATGCGCTCCCCGTTCATCTTGGACGGGCGGCACGCCTTGGACAGAGACAAAGTCACGCGTGGCGGTATGCGTTATGTGAGCATCAGCTGACACTCGAATACCTGCAAAAAGTACATAGACGGCTCGGATAGCGCGCTTGTAAGTAGTTGAAAGCGTGTGAGTTTAACTTTGGTACTCGCCGTGCTGCTATACCTTTGTTATGAGAGCGTTTGCGTCAACTGTACTACTGTTCCTCCCATTAGCCATATTGGGCCAGGAACGCAATCCAACTTCGAATAACCAGCAAAGCGGACAAACTTCGACCCCGATTTTTCGTGTTCAAGTAGTGTCGCGCTCGATTCAGGCGGTGAGTTACCGCAATCGCAGCGGCTGGACCAAAATCGATTTTCAAGGCACCTCGCTTGCGCCGCAAGCCAAGGGCACAGCGGATGTGAATAGCCGCTTGGGACACATGGAGATAAAGCTCGATGCTAAGAACCTTCCGGCTGCGAGCACCTTCGGATCGGAATTTTTAACTTACGTTCTTTGGGCGATTACGCCCGACGGGCATGCGGCCAACCTCGGCGAGGTAGTGGTCGATTCCAATGGAAATTTCAAGGGTGATGTGACGACTGAATTGCAATCGTTCGGATTGATCGTCACTGCCGAGCCATATTTCGCGGTGCGTCAGCCGAGCGACGTGGTGGTGATGGAGAACATCATCCGTCAAGACACCATAGGGAAGTACGAAGTGGTAGATGCAAAATACGAGTTGCTGCCACGAGGGCAGTACACATATCACGTTCCGGAATCGCAGTTGCACCCGGTGGTGATGAACTCGAGCAAGAAGAGTCCGCTGGAACTTTATGAAGCGATGAACGCGGTTCAAATTGCGCGGTACGCCAGGGCGGACCAGTACGGCGGCGATACGTTCAACGACGCGGCTAAACTCTTAAGCCAAGCAGAGGATTACACAGCGCGGAAGGAATGGAATCCCGCCAATATGACGGCCAAGGAAGCGGTGCAGAAAGCTGAAGACGCGCGGCTCATTTCGCTGAGACGTCAACAGCAGATGGCGCTGGACCAGGAACGTCAGGAAGCAGCGGCACGGCAGGCTGCGGCCCAGCAAGCAGCTCAACAGTCGCAGCAGCAAGCTGAGTTGGCGCAACAGCAGGCGGCAGAGCAGGCCCGGCAAAGAGAATTAGCCGACCAGCAGGCGCAGCAGTCAGCGCAACAGCAGGCGCTCGCTGAGAAGGCGAAGGAAGAGGCCGATGCGGCGCGTGCGCAAGCGGCCGCCGAGGCAGCAGAGAGCGAATCAATCCGCGGCCGAGGCTGACCGCCTCCGGCAACAAGCGGAAGCTGAGAAGAACCAATTGCGCGAGCAACTGCTGCAGCAGTTCAACGCCGTTCTACCCACGCACGAAACGCCGCGCGGGTTGGTGGTCAACCTAGCAGACGTATTGTTTGACACGGGCAAGTACACGTTGAAAGAGCCAGCTCGAGAGGCGCTTGCCAAGTTTTCCGGTATTGTGGTCTCGCATCCGGGCCTCAACGTTCAGGTGGAAGGATACACGGACAGCACGGGAGGCGACGAGCTAAATCAGAGGCTTTCCGAACAGCGGGCCAATGCCGTACATGATTACCTGATTGGGCAAGGCGTCAATCCTCAGACGATAACGGCGCTCGGTTACGGCAAGAGCTATCCGGTGGCCTCGAACGATACCGCCTCCGGGCGTAAGCTGAATCGGCGAGTGGAACTGGTGGTATCGGGCGAAGTGATCGGAGTGAAAATCGGAGTTCCGCCGAACCAGAATCAAATTCCGGGCATGAATCCGCGGCCTCCGCATAAAGGCGGTTTAAGAACCAGTACTTACCGGCGCCCGGTGTACAGATTGGGTCAAAGGACCGTAGGGTCATATAGCTACTTGGGGTGAGGAATGATGTCGCGAATGATGTATGTGTCACCGGCAATATTAAAGTAAAACCGCCAACTCTGGTTTACTCGTGCTTGCCAGAGATCTTTGGCTTCGTCATATTTCTTCGCGTGTAAGGAGGATGCTTGAGGTTCTGCTCAAGGAATTTACCTGCTTGAAGAAAGCCCTTCTCACCTCCCCAGGAGCATCTTCCAGGGCTTTCAGAGCCCGTGGGAGGTAATCGACCTTCATCGAGAGCGCTTTGTTTTCTTGTAGCGCTCTCTTCTTCAGTTCGCGCTTCATCGAGGCAATCATTTCATCGGCCGTATTGAAGGGTCCAAACGTTCGACCTTCTTGAGATCTTCCTCAGATTCCGCCAGCCGGGCATCAATGATTCGGCGTTGCGCTGGCGTGTACTCATCGTCAGCATTTGAAAACTTAGAACGATCGATCAATACCTTTGGGGTGAGGACAATCTTTCCACCTTTAAAGACGGCCTCAACGAGGTCACCCTCGGACAGCCGGCTTGGACACGCAGGCGAGTCGAATGGTTACCTGCCCTTTGTGCTGAATTTTGATAATCGCATGCGACAAAGCAATTCAGAAGTCGGAATCAGCTCGAAGGCAATCATAGCAAGGTACGCGAAGCCGGGAAAAAATTTTCGACGTACGGAAACCCGTCATTTGAGATATTCTGATCCCGGGATCTCTATATGCGACTTCATGCCACCATTCCATTACTTCTCCTGTTTATGGCCGCTCCTATATCGTTCACCCAAAATACAGCGTCGAAGGGCGAACCCGGACGTGATTATGGCCGCTCCATGGTGGTCAGCCGTTATGGGATTGTGGCGACCAGCCAAACGCTTGCATCCGCAGCGGGCGCTGACATTCTGAGACAACACGGCAGCGCGGTGGATGCGGCCATCGCGGCCAACGCCGTTCTAGGCGTAACGGAGCCGATGATGAACGGGATTGGCGGCGATCTGTTCGCCATCGTCTACGATGCGAATTCGAAGAAGCTGTACGGTCTTAACTCAAGCGGATGGGCGCCGGCGGGGTTGAGCATCGAGTTCGTCAAATCGAAGGGCATCGGGAAAACACTGCCCCGCAGAAGTATCCAAGCAGTGACCGTGCCTGGCGCCGTTGCGGGATGGGACGCGCTGCACAAGCGTTTCGGGAAACTGCCGCTGGACCGAGTGCTGGAGCCGGCGATCTTCTACGCAAACAGCGGAGTGCCAATCGCGGAAGTGGTCTCGCAGGTCTGGGCTATAGCAGGCGCAACGCTCGAAAATCAGCCAGGTTTCCGCGAGACGTTTTTGCCGGGTGGCCATGCACCCAAAACCGGCGAGATCTTCCACGATTCCGATCTCGCGCAATCCCTGCAACTCATCGCCGAGCACGGGCGCGACGGTTTTTATCGAGGCGCCCTCGCGCAGAAATTGATCCACTTCTCCGCCGAGCAGGGAGGCACGATGACCGAACAGGATCTTGCAGACTTCCAGCCCGAATGGGTAGAACCGATCTCGACAACTTATCGGGGGTGGAAGGTTTCGGAATTGCCGCCCAACAGCCAGGGCATTGCGGCGCTCTCCATGCTCAACATCATGGAGCAGTTTCCTCTGAGGTGAATTTGGGCATAACAGCGCAAAGGCGCTGCACGTGATGATCGAAGCGAAAAAGCTGGCGTATGCGGATTTGATGCAATATGTCGGCGATCCGAAATTCAGCCAGATCCCCGTGCAGCAACTCTTGTCGAAAGAGCTGGCGAAGAAGCGCGCCGATTTCATCGATCCTTCGAAGGCACACTGCAGTGTATTGCCATCGGAGCTCAATGAAAAGCTGAATGCGATGGGACGGGATACGACTTATTTGACCGTCATCGATGAGCAGGGAAACATCGTGTCGCTGATTCAGAGCAATTACAGCGCATTCGGAACAGGATTGGTTGCGCCGGGGACGGGATTCGCTCTTCAAAATCGGGGACAGCTCTTCACACTCGAACCCGGCAAGCCTAATTCATTGGCGCCGCACAAACGGCCTCTTCACACAATCATTCCGGCGTTTATGGAGAAAGATGGCGAAACGATCGGGTTCGGCATCATGGGTGGGTTTAATCAGGCGCAGGCGCATGCACAGTTTGTCTCGAATATTGCGGATTTCGGAATGAATATTCAAGCGGCTCTGAGCGCGGCGCGCTTTACGAAGGGAACTTTCGGTGGATGCGATGTGATGATTGAATCGCGCGTTCCAGACGCAGTGCGCAACGAGCTGACGACTCGCGGGCATCAATTAGGTGTGGTAGACGCTTATTCGACGGAAATGGGGCGGGGAAATGCCGTCATGCGCGACCAGCGTGGAATCAATTACGGAGCTTCCGATCCGCGCGCGGATGGTGAGGCAATTCCGGAATTGCCGCGATGGAAGGGTGCGCAATAATCCGGCACTTACGGGAGCTTTAGATGGCTTTACGAAGTGGCCGCGCTACATAGAGCGCAATGGCAGCGGAGGCGAGACATGCTGCCGACAGGAACAGCAACGCGAGCAGCATCTTTCCGGTGGTGTCGCGGATCCAGCCGATGATGTAAGGGCACGCGAAAGCGCCGATATGAGCAACTGAATTGATCCATGCGATTCCGGCGGCGGCCGCGGCACCCGAGAGGATAGACGTGGGCAGCGTCCAGGAGATGGACATAGCCGACATTACGCCCACCGTCGCAACAGTCAGAGCGACTAATCCCGCATATCCGGAAATGCCGCGGATTCCACTCACGGCGAAACCGATGCTGCCAAGCATCGCGGAAGCGGCGAGATGCCATCGCCTCTCTGTAGTGCGATCGGAGTGACGTCCCCACCAGATCATTGCAGCCGCTCCGGCACCCCACGGAATCATGGAGAGCAGGCCAATCCGCCAGGGATCTTGAGTGATAGTGTCTTTCAAGATCTGCGGCAACCAGAAGCTGAGTCCATAATTGCCAATCACCAGACCCATGTAGACGAAGCAGAGCAGCCACACTTTGCCGCTGTGAAAAGCGTCGCGCAGAGAGTGGCGATGATGTCCCTCCTGCCGCTTGCGAACTTCTTCTTCGGCCAGCTCTCGAAGGAGAACATCTTTCTCTTCGCTCGAGAGCCACCGAGCCGTTGCCGGACCATCATCCAAGAAGAAAATCAGTGCAAGGCCCATCGCTATCGACGGAAGTCCTTCCAGGAGGAACATCCACCGCCAGCCAGCCATAAAGTGGACGCCCGACATCGTCTCCAAAATCCATCCGGAGATAGGTCCGCCTATGAATCCGGACAGCGCAATGGCGCTCATGAATAGAGCGATGATTCGAGCGCGCTGTTTTCGTGTGTACCAGAACGTGAGATATAAAATCACGCCGGGAAAGAATCCCGATTCCACGAATCCTAATAGCAAGCGCAGGGCGTAGAAGGATCGGGCGCCGTTCACAAACATAGTGGAAGCTGAGACCATGCCCCAGAGGATCATGATGGGACCGATCCAACGGCGCGCGCCGATTTTCTGAAGAGCGACGTTACTCGGCACCTGAAACGCGATGTAGCTTAGGAAAAATATTCCGGCGGCGAGCCCATACACAGCGTCGGTTAAATGAAGCTGCTGCTGCATCTGGAGTTTGCCGAAGCCGACGTTGACGCGGTCGAGATAATTCAGGATGTAGCAAAGGAACAGGATGGGCATGAAGCGCCACGTGACTTTTCGATATACAGCGGCTTCCGCGATAGAATTCGATGCTTTTGATTTAGCGGCCAGGCTCATCGAAGCTCGGTTCCTTCCCGGCGATTGTAACCTGAATGGACCGGCATTATGAGCAGCTTTTCGATCGGAATGATTCCGGGTGATGGAATCGGACAGGAAGTCACACCGGCGGCTTATGAAGTTGCGGTTCGCGCGGCCTCGCGTTTGGGCGCATCGCTTGAGCCCACTTCTTACGATTGGGGCAGCGACTATTTTCTGAAGCATGGGCGCATGATGCCGGTTGACGGGATCGCCCGGCTTCGTTCTCATGACGCGATTCTGCTTGGCGCGGTCGGTCATCCGGATGTTCCGGACCACGTGACGCTGAATGGCTTGTTGCTCCCGATTCGCCGCGGCTTCGATCAGTTCGCAAATGTACGGCCGGCCACTTTGTATCAGGGCGTGACGTCTCCATTGAAGGGTCTTCAGGCCGGTGACGTGGACATGATCGTGGTGCGCGAGAACACAGAGGGCGAATACGCGCAAGTCGGCGGATTCGTTTACGAAGGTGGAACGCAGGAAGTCGCGATCCAGACCAGTGTCTTCACAAGACACGGCGTTGAGCGCGTGATTCGCTTCGCATTCGAACTGGCGCGGCGCCGGAATAAGAAACGAAAGGTCACCTCTGTTACCAAGTCGAACGCACAAGGCTTCAGCATGGTGCTGTGGGACCGCGTTTTTCAGCAGGTCGCTTCCGATTACAGCGATATCGAAACGGAATCGCTGCTCGTGGACGCTGCGGCTATGAACTTTGTCCGGCGGCCGCAAAGTTTCGACGTTGTGGTGGCGTCGAATCTTTTCGGCGATATTCTGAGCGACCTTTCCGCGATGGTCACCGGCAGCATCGGTCTCGCGGCGAGCGCCAATCTCGACCCCACGCGAACGTTTCCGTCTATGTTTGAGCCTGTTCACGGCTCGGCGCCCGACATTGCCGGAAAGGGAATCGCAAATCCGCTTGCGGCGATCTTTTCAGCAGCCATGATGCTCGATCACTTGGGGCTGGGAGAGGCCGCCGCCCGGATCGACAGCGTTGTCCGTTCAGTTCTGGCCGAAGAACGCGTTCGGACGCCGGATTTAGGCGGACGCAGCTCAACGGATGAGGTACGCGACACGGTTCTGAGCAAGCTTTAGAACGGCGGGTTCTGGCAAGAATTGACAATAAATGCCAAAAATCGGTAGGATTGTGGACGAGGAGTATCCGCCATGCAGACCATGAACATTTCACTTCCCGACCCCATGAAGCAGTACGTCGAGGAACAGGTAAGCGCGGGCGGTTACAGCAGCGCTAGCGAATATGTACGCGAACTAGTGCGAACCGACCAGAAACGGAAAACCAAGGAAGCGCTGGAGCAAACCCTGCTGGCAGCGCTCAAAGAAGGCAAGCCCGTGGAAGCCACGCGCGAATGGTGGGCGACTCTCCGGCACGAAATGACGGAGCGCGCTAAGGCGCGTAAGGCGACCAGGGAATCGTAAACTTGGCGCGTGTCCTTGTACGTGCCCGCGCACGCCGTGACATTCTGCAAACCGCCGGTTATCTAGAAGGGCAGGGGGGTTTAGAACTGGCCGAGCGCTTTGTGAACGCCGCGCAGGACACGTTTGAAGCACTGGCGGTAACGCCCAGAGCAGGCGCTGTGTGCGGATTCAGCAGGCGCGCTTTGCAAGGTGTGCGGCGATGGCCTGTGAGGGATTTTGAGAATTGGCTGATTTTTTATTTGCCTAAACGCGATGGCATCGAAATCCTCCATGTCATCCACGGCGCACGCGATATAGAAACCTTGTTGAATGGCTAGCGCCGCGACACCCCTTAAGGAGTACACTGCATAAATCATGAGGTCATTCAGCAGGTGTCGTTTTATTTCGATCGCGGCGATCGCGGCATGCGCGTTCTTAGGCTCCGCAGTTAGAGCGAGTCAGCAGTCGGCCGGACCGAAGTTTGAGGTCTCGTTCGCCGCATCCGCGCACTCGGCGCCCATTACGGGACGCGTGTTCGTGATGCTTGCGAAGAAAGAAACGCCAGAGCCGCGACTCCAATCAGGAGGATGGCGCGCGCCCGGGCTGATTTTTGGACAGGATGTTTCGCAACTGAAAGCCGGCGATGCGGTTGCGATCGCGCCGGATGCCCTCGGCTATCCAATCAAATATTTGAAGGATGTACCCGCGGGAGATTATTACGCGCAGGCGCTGATCAACGTTTACACCGAGGTTCACCGGGCTGATAGACACACCATCTGGGTACACATGGACCAATGGGAGGGCCAGCAGTTCAATCGATCGCCGGGAAATCTGTATAGCAAGACACAGCGGGTGCATTTCGACCCCGCATCGACGGAGACGATAAAGCTGCAGATGGATCAGATCGTCCCGCCCGTTCAGGTCATCGCCGATACGAAATGGGTGAAGCGCGTGAAGATCCAAAGCAAATTGTTGACCCAGTTCTGGGGACACCCGATGTATCTCGGCGCCACGGTCTTGTTGCCCAGCGGCTACGACGAGCACCCGGATGAGCGTTACCCGGTGATTTATAGCCAGGGACACTTCGGTCTCGGCGCGCCGTTCGGCTTCACGGATCGCCAGTCCGCGTCCGGAAATCAACGCGGCGGATATGAGTTTTACCAGCAATGGATATCGAACGATTTTCCGCGCGTCATTGCCGTCACTTTCCAGCATCCGACGCCTTATTTCGACGATTCTTATGCAGTGAATTCAGCAAACAACGGTCCGTATGGCGATGCGCTGTTTCAGGAGCTCATCCCGTTTCTCGAAGAGCATTTCCGCATGAGCCGCGATCCTCACGCGCGCACGCTGACGGGCGGTTCAACGGGAGGATGGGAATCGCTCGCGCTGCAGGTCTATCATCCCGATTTCTTCAACGGCACTTGGACCTTTTTCCCCGATCCCGTCGATTTCCGCCGCTATCAGTTGGTGAATATTTACCAGGATGAGAGCGCCTTCGAGGTTCCAGGGTTCGACTATGCGATTCCGGAACGTCCCATGATGCGCACGCCCGACGGACAAATGCTCGAGACGATGCGCGGCATGAGCGAGTTGGAGGATGTGCTCGGTAGCCACGGCCGCTCCGCCCAACAATTCGAGGCTTGGGAAGCGGTGTATGGACCAGTGGGAACCGACGGTTATCCGCGTCCGCTATGGGACAAAATGACTGGAAAGATTGACCGCGAAGTGGCGAATTACATGCGTGATCATGGGTACGATCTTCGAGAGTACATGAGCAAGAATTGGGCTAAGATCGGTCCTCAGCTCAAAGGGAAGCTGCATATCTACTGCGGCGACATGGACAGTTTCTATTTGAATGTCGCCGTCTATCTGCTTGAAGATTTTCTGAAGACGACTGACTCAGGCGCCACATTCGAATACGGCCGTCCCATGAAACCGCACGGCTGGCATCCCATGAGCAACGCTGAACTAGTGAAGATGATGGCGGCGCAGATGCAGAACGGCGCGTCCGCAACAAGCACCCAGCGGTAAGGCGCATGCGAACGAGGGCGCTGCTTACACGATCTCTTCTTTTGCCGCGTCCCAGCGCATGGTCCGCCCGTGACGATAGCTTTCAACGGCCATGCGGCAGGCGATGGCGACGCGCAGTCCAAGATCGAACGGGCAGTTTATTTCTTTCCCATCGCGAATTGCATCGATGAAGTTTTGCATGTGGCAGGAGCGTTGAGTCGGCGTCTGTCCGATCAGCGCCTCTCCGTCGGGACGATTTGCTTTTTCGGGTAGATATCGGATCTGCGGGCCGCGCGCGATGGTGCCATCGGAGCCGAGTACCTGCTCGGTAACTCCAAGGCTCGCGTTGCCGAAGCCCGAAACCCAACTGAACACCATTTCCTCGGGCTGGATCATGGAGACGGTCATCGTATCGGGCACTTGCCGACCGTCCTTCCAGAGATACAGGCCGCCGGTCATGGTCACCGCTTGCGGTATTTTCAAGTCTAAAACTTTGTACCAGAACGCGACTTGGTGACACATATTTTCATAAACATTGCCGCCGGAGTAGTCCCAGAAAAAACGCCAATTCTCATAGCGGTTCGGATCGAAAGGAACTTTGGGCGCCTCGCCCAGGAACTTGCTCCAGACGATATTTTCCGGCGTCATATCCGGCTTTATGGGACGCGACCATTGCGGCTTGCCGTGAGGCGTGTTCCGGTACATGGTCGCATCGATCCCCGTGATTTGGCCGAGTTTCCCGTCGGAAAGAAAGCCCAGCGCATCCGGAACGTGTCCCGATGAGCAGGCTTGGTGGCCGACTTGCACCACCTGTTTGGCTTTCACCGGCTCGTACGCAGCGCGCATTCGTTTCGCGTGCTCGACTGTGAACGCCATCGTCTTCTCTTGATACACGTGCTTGCCGGCATGAAGCGAATCGACAAAGTGCTCGCAGTGCAAGTGCTGAGGCGTGGCAACCAAGACGAAGTCGAGATCCTTCTGGTCGAGCATTAGCCGATGGTCGATGAAGGTCTTGATGCCCGGCGCGATGGACTTGGCTTTTTCCCGCTGATCGGTGTAGATGTCGCAAACGGAGGCGAACTCAGTGTTTGGACAGTTGAGCGCGTCTCGAACAATCTCCTGCCCGCGAGCGCCATAACCGATGATGCCGAAGCGCAGGCGATCATTGGCGCCGAGTACGCCGCGCGGGATCGCCAAACCTCCGATGCCAGATGCAACTTGCCCGAGAAACGTACGTCGTGAGCTCATAAGTCTGTAAACCTGCCGTCATGGTATCACTCGGGGCAGGGTCATCCTGCGCCGGTGATCAGATCTGTTCTTCCACCAGAAATTGTTCGAATTTGCCGTCGGGCATCAGATAGATGTTGAGAACCACCGTGCTCTTTTCGAAGTGAGCCCGATAGGTCAAATGAGTCATCCCGCCGCGAAGCTGCTCGCCCGCGCGCGTCAGCAACTGCAGTTTGCCCAGAGGGGCCAGCGAGTTCTTGTAATCGTTGAGCGCGATTTCACCAAAATAAGAATTAGCGTTGGGCGTGAACCGTGAGCGATCGATGCGGCCCTGTTGCAATCCTTCAAGAATCGTTCGGACTTCACGGTCTTGCTTCTCCGCCGCGTCGTTTGGCGGTTGCAGAAGCAGCGACGAAACCTGTTGCGACACGGGGCCGATAAGGTTGACACCGTCCTCATTCGATAACACGACCACGGCCGTGTTCTTGGCCGGGTAAACGCTATTGCTCGCCAGGAAACCGGAAACTTCGCCGCTGTGGGAGACCATCGGCGTGCCATGAAACTCGCTCACCTGAAGCCCAAGCGCGTAATGCGTTGGCTTGCCATCTTTCAGCTTGACCTCGCGCGTGAACTCGTCATACGATTTGGCAGATAAAATTTTCTTCTGGAGAAAGGCGATGTCCCAGCGCGCCAGGTCCGAAGGAGTCATGCACAGCTCGCCAGCCGCGAAATACCAGCCGTTCGCCTCACGTCCCACCTGCCGCGGTGGTCCCAGGGCGTACCTCGTATAAGCGGTTGCGTCGTTCGGGCTTTTAACTTCGCAATCGCTGGCCGTCGTCATTCCCAGCGGCTGAAAAATATGCTCCTTGAGAAATGGCAAAAGACTCTCGCCCGAGACCTTCTCCAGAATTTTCCCCGCAAGAACATAATTCGTGTTGCTGTATTGCCATCGCGTTCCCGGGTCGAAGTTGAGCGGCTTTTTGGCCCAGCGATTTAGGATCGCATCCGCTGTGGTTGGTTTTGTCCAGTCCGGAATCAGGTAATCCTGCGGCGCATAGTCTTCATAGCCGGAGGTGTGCGAAAGCAGCTCACGAATGGTAATCTCATTCGCTCGCGTCAAGCCGGGGAAGTACTTCGAAACTTTGTCGTCCAGCGACAGCTTGCCTTGCTCTTCTTCCAGGAGCAAACTCGCCGCCGTGAACTGCTTGCTGATGGAACCGACGGCATAGCGCGTGCTCGTCTGAGCTGGACGATTATTCCCGATATCCGCTTTCCCGAACGCCCGCGCATACGTGATTTGGCCGTTTTGAACTACTGCCACCGACAAACTGGAAGCTCCGGCGGCGGCCAGAGCAGAGGCGATACTTTGGTCCAGCTCTTTGGTAGGCGGAGCCGTTGATTGCTGGCAAAGTGCCGGTAAGCAAATAAAGCAGAGAGGGAATAGAGGCGTTAGTCGAGGCATCCTCAACCAGCGTACGCCAGACATTTCATCGTGGGCGATGCCCGCTTACTTCCGCACGTAGCCTTGCGCTGCGCTTCGCTTCCCGCCCTGCCGGTGCGCCTCATCGGAGAGAGGATGTACGCCCGAGGCATCTACCCATCGGTTGAAAAAGTTGAACAATGCGCAGACTGTGATGGCGTAATAGATGGCTTCGTCGGTCCAGCCAGCCTCGTAAAGCGGCTTCATATCGTCCGCGGTGATCTGTGGGGAATTGCGGTTCACCTTGCTGACGAAGCGAAACAGGACCTTCTCGTTATCGGATAGAGCCGACGATTCCAGGTCGCGCAAAACACCCCACACCAGCTCTTCACTTCCCAGGAATTCCGCCGCAACTGCGGCGTGCGACTTTATTCAAAATGGACAGTTGTTCTCATAAGACGTATACGCCGCGATCAGCTCGCGAAGTCCCGGGCTGAGGGGTGCCTCTTCGCGAAGGATCTCTTGCGTAAATCGGGCCAGGTGCTCGGTGGCACGGGGAAGGAACGCGAACAAATGCCAGATCTGCGGGTACTCGGCTTGCGAGTTCTGCATGGTGCGGATGATATCGAGATACGCGCTGGGCTTAGGCTGATTCTCAACACCGGGGAGGAACATCGGTTTCATCGGAGAGCTCATTTTATGCGATCGCAGTCTATCAATCCCGGCGGACGAGCACGATGGTGAAATCGTCGGCAAACGAGGACTGACCGCGCCACCCGCGGACGTGCTCCGCCAATTGTTTCACAATCGCGGAGCATGGTTCGGATTTACGCCCTGCCAGGAACTCCGCCAATCCGCGCTCGCCAAACTCTTCATCATTGGCAGTGCAGGCTTCCGTGACGCCGTCGCTAAATAGCGCCAGCATGTCCCCGCGTTCCAGTTTCGTCTCCATGAGCTCATATTGCAGGTGCGGAAAAATTCCCATCACCATGCCGCTGCCGGGAAGCTGTTCGACAGATCCGCCCGCTCGAAGCAAGAGCGGATAATTATGGCCCGCGTTGCTGTAACTCAGAGTGCCGGTCATCGTATCCAGCACTCCATAAAAGAACGTGATGAACTTACCGAGCGGGCAGCGTTCCGCCAGATTCCGGTTCAGCGTTGTGACAGCGGATGCAGGGTCCGGTCCTGTTTCAACCAGCATCTGAACACGGGCTTGGAGGCTCGACATGAGAAGCGCGGCTGGCAATCCCTTGCCGGATACATCGCCGACGACCAGACCAAGCCGGCCGTCTTTGTAGGGCAGAAAGTCATAGTAGTCGCCGCCCACTGTCCGGCAAGGGAGATTCAAGCCGGCAAGATCGTAACCTGCGTAGGCCGGCGCCTGAGGGGGCAAAAGGCTTTGCTGAATCTCGCTCGCCTGTGTGAGCTCCAATTCCATCAACTTTTCCGATTGCTCAACGGCAGACAGGCGCGCATGCTCAATGCGAATCGCCGCGACATTGGCCATTACAGTGAGCAGATCTAAATCCTCTTGCGAAAAGGGAAGAAGAAACGAGCCGTTATCCACGTAGATCAATCCGATGACGCGGTTTCCGGTCTGAAGCGGTACGGCCATCATGCTGCGCACCCGCTGCATCACGATGCTCTTATGTTGCTTCAGCTCGTCATCCATTTGCGCGTCGCTGACAACCAGGGAGCACTTCTCTCTGATGACGCGATCGCGCACCGCGGTGCTGAGGGAGAAGCCCTCACCCTTGCTGGCACGAACGACAAGTTCTCCATCTTCAAGCGTGAGAATGACGCCCCGCTTCGCTTCCATCGCCGAGAGTGCAAGATTGAGAATCACGGCGAAGAGTTCTTCCAAGGGACGATGGCCGGCGAGCTCCTGGCCGGCGTGAATCAGAGCGCGAACTACGCGCGTGGTGTTGAGCGGCGCCTCTTTCTGCTGATCGGTAGTCGCAGTCTTGCCAAGTACCTTATCGAGGCTGGTTACGATGGTGGCCTCTCGCGTGGTTTTTTCCTGAGGCACAAAAGAGATAACAGTGTGCTGCGGCCTCGCGCGCGCATCGCGCACCTCGATGGTCAGGTGCCCCGCATAAATACGATCGCCGGGTTTTAACCGGTGAGGCTCCTTCAAGGTTGTCGCATTGACTACGGTCCCGTTGCGGCTGGCGCAGTCTTTGACAATCCAGCCTTTATCCTCTTGGTCGAAAGACAGGTGGTACCGCGACAACCAGGGGTCTTCCGGATAAGCAAGGTCGTTATCCGCGGACCGGCCCAGAGACAAAGATTTCTTCAGCTCGATAGTGGCGGAGGAGCCTTCCGGCCCAGAAATCATCAACTCCATTTTTGAATTCTAACGTTACTAACGATAGCCGTAGCACGTTTGGGGCCGGTGTGCGCGATCAAAGAAGTACTACTCGTCAGTAACGTTTTCGAGCGGATCGGTACTAGCAACCGATCTCACCGCGGCGGTGCCGGTGATCAGACGTGCTCCGCGGTTGAAGGTCAGATATTGGAAACCCCACTGGATAAAGACGAGCACGCGGCTCTGAAACTCGACAATGTAGAACAAGTGAACGAACAGCCAGACCAGCCACGCGAGGAAGCCCGATAGATGCACTCCAAACACGTTCGCGACTGCGGAGGCGCGCCCAATCACAGCTAAGTCTCCCTTATCGAAATAGTGAAAAGGCTTAATCTCTTGGTTCCCTTTCAGGCGCTCAACGATGACCCGCGCCGCGTACGCTCCGCCTTGCATGGCGACCTGCGCAACTCCTGGAAGTGGCTGGCCATCCGGCTTTGTTGAGAAGGCCAAATCGCCGATTACGAAGATGCCGGGATAATTCGGCAGGGTCAGGTTCGGCGTAACTTTAATACGCCCCGATTTGTCTGTTTCGGTTGCGGTGCGTTTGGCCAGCTCGCGACCAAAATTTGAAACTGTCACTCCGGCGGCCCATATGACGGTATGCGAAGCGATGTGCTCTGATCCGGACCTTGTCGTTAGAGTCACGCCGTCGGCGTCCACCCCCGTTACATCCACTCCACAGCGCACTCGAACACCGAGCCTTAACAGAGACCGTTCCGCCTTTTTGGAGAGATCCTCAGGGTAGCTCGCGAGCACTCGCGACCCGTGATCCAGAACCAGAATTCTGGCATCGGCTGGATGAATCGAGCGAAAATCGTTTTTCAAAGTATGCAGCGCGATCTCACCCAACGCCCCGCCTAGTTCGACGCCGGTTGCTCCCGCGCCCACGATTACGAACGTGAGCCACGCGCTGCGTTCCTTAGGATCGTCAATTCGTTCCGCTGCTTCGAACGCCACCAGAATCTTGTGGCGGATCATCGTCGCTTCTTCAACACTCTTCAGGCTTGGCGCCCATTCACGCCACTTCTCGTGTCCGAAGTAAGCGCTTTGAGATCCAGTCGCGACAATCAGCGAATCGTACTCGACGGATGCGCCGTCTTTAAGCAAGACCTGCTTCTTGGACGGATCGAGATCGATGGCTTCGCCCAGCAATACGCGCGTATTTTTCTGCGCGCTCAAGACGCTACGAATGGGCGCTGCGATTTCTCCGGGCGATAGCGATCCAGTCGCGACCTGGTATAGCAGTGGCTGAAATAAGTGGAAGTTGCGATGATCTATTACAGTTACGCTGACCGGCGCACGCCTAAGCGCACGCGCGGCATAGAGGCCGCCGAAACCTCCGCCCAAGATAACCACGCGATGTTTTCCCGCCATTTTCTGCAATTCGTGAACTGGCCCCCTGTTTGAATGATGCAGCTCAGACGAGCATTAGTCATAGAAATTAACTGTGGAGAGAAACTCCGGTTTCCTTCGTGCGTTCCGCACCTGTTCAAACGCGTAAGCAAACTGGATTAATTTCGGCTCGCTCCATTTACACTGGCTATATATGGCGACAATCACGACCGCGCCAATCACGCTGGATGAGTTTGCCAGGCTGGCTCGAGGCACAGAACAACACGAGCTTAGTGCTGGAGAACTTAAAACATTGCCGCCGCCAAAAGCATTGCATGCATTGATCGCTTCGCTTTTGTTTGAAGTGTTGCAAAATTATTTGAGAAAGCAAGGCGAGGCGCGGGCGTTCGCCGAGGCTGGCTACATTCTTTCTCGCGATCCGCTGACCATTCGACAACCGGACGTATCGGTGCTCAGTAAAGCTCGGATAAAAAGCGCCGATCCCGACGGCTACTTTGAAGGTGCGCCTGAATTGGCAGTAGAAATCGTATCGCCCTCGGATTCGGCGGAAGACCTGCAGGTAAAAGTGGACCAGTATTTGCAATCAGGCGCAAGGCAAGTTTGGATACTGTATCCGAAGACGAAGTGCATTTATGTTTTCCGTGCAGGTGAACAGGTTGCGGTACTGGATGCGTCGCAGAGGCTCGAGGGCGGAGATCTGCTGCCTGGATTTTCAGTCGCGGTAGCAGATTTGTTCCTTAGTGAAAATCATGCGAACGCATGATTGCGGCATCGCGAAAACTTAGTTCTTCAATGTCTCCCGCCTTCACTGAAATCACGCCCGTAATACTCTGCAACACGCCTTTCACCAGCACGTATGGCGATGTCGTGCAGACGTGGCGGCTTCTATCGAAGAGATCCGGCTGCACAATAATATTGATAATTCCGGTCTCGTCTTCCAGGCTCATGAACACGAACCCTTTTGCAGTTCCCGGGCGCTGGCGTGTAATCACGCAGCCGCCGACTTTCACGACCATGCCATTGCGCTGCGCCTTCGCTGTGGCTGCATCCAGTACTCCCATTTCACGCATCCGCTCGCGGTAATAGGCCATGGGATGCTTCCCGATAGTGACACCGCTGTTATCGAAATCGGCATAGGTGCGCTGCCCGGGTGTCATGGGTTGCAGTGGCGAGACGGTGCTGTCGTCGGCCGCACATTCAAGCAGTTCCCCGACTGGCTTTAGCGCCAGCTCAGCTTGCCACAATGCGCCGCGGCGATGCCGGTCCGACTTATCTTTGGGCAAAGCATTCAAAGCGCCCAGCTCAGAAAGAGCCGCGATTTCGTCCTTTTGCAGCTCAGGCACACGCCGAACCAAATCGCGCAATGACGTAAACGGCGCCTGCTTACGCTCTTGCTCGATTTTTCGAGCTGTCGCGGAGTTTAAGCCGCACACATAATTCAATCCCAGACGCACATACTTCGCCTTCCCATCTGTTTCGACTGTGCAGAGATAATCCGATCGCAGGATATCGACGGGTCTGAATCGCTGTCCGTGACGTTGCGCATCTTTAACCAACGTCGCGGGTGAATAAAATCCCATCGGCTGATTATTCAGCATCGCGACCGTGAAAGCCGCCAGATAATGGCACTTCAAGTAAGCGCTGGCATACGCAATCAGCGCGAAACTTGCGGCATGCGATTCCGGAAAGCCATAGAGCGCGAATGATGTGATGGCTTTTACAATGCGTTCCTGCGTTTCACCAACAATGCCATTTCGTTCCATGCCGTCGCGCAGTTTCACCTCCACTTCGCGCATGCGCCTTTCCGAACGCTTGAACCCAAAGGCCCGGCGCAATTCTTCCGCTTGCCCGCCAGTGAACCCCGCCGCAATCATTGCAATCTTGATCAGTTGTTCCTGGAACAACGGAACGCCTAAGGTCCTCTTCAACACTGGCTCGAGCGAGGGATGCAGGCACACGGGTTCTTCCAAACCCTGCCGCCGCTTTAAATATGGATGCAGCATTTGCCCCACGATCGGACCCGGGCGAATAATCGCCACCTGCACTACGATGTCGTAAAATTTTACTGGTTTCATTCGCGGCAGGCACGACATCTGCGCGCGGCTCTCCACCTGAAATAAACCGACAGTGTCCGCCTTCTGCAAACAGGCGTAAACGTCCTCATCGTCTTGCGGCAAGTGCGCGAGATCCAATTCCTGGCCGTATCGATCGCGAATGATCTCAATGGTATCTTTTAGCACCGCCATCATTCCGAGGCCGAGCAAATCCACTTTGATAATCCCGAGATCCGCGCAATCATCTTTGTCCCACTGAACGACCACGCGGCCAGGCATGGTGGCCGGCTCGAGCGGAACAATGCAATCGAGCTGGCTTTGGCAAACGACCATGCCTCCGGAATGCTGCCCGAGGTGGCGGGGCAAATCGAGAATTTCATTCGTCAATGAGAAAAATTTCAGTGTGCGAGGATCGCGCAAATCGAAACCTTGATCGGCGAACCGCCGTTCGAGTGAATCTTTCGAATCTTTCCACTCAAACGGGTTGATCTGGCTGGCGAGGCGAGCAATCTCGTCTTCCGCATATCCGAGCGCCTTGCCTACATCCCGAACAGCCGAGCGGCCGCGATAGGTAATGAGATTCGCTGTCATCGCCGCGCCGAGTTTCCCATACCGCTCGTACACATATTGAATCGCCCGCTCACGCTCATCTCCGCTGGGCAAATCCAGATCGATATCCGGCATTTCGCCGCGCTCTTCGGAAAGAAAACGCTCAAACAGCAGATCCATTCCAACCGGATCTACAGCGGTGATGCCGAGTGAATAACAAACTGCACTGTTTGCGGCTGAGCCACGCCCTTGCACAAGAATGTTGTTCTTACGGCAGAAGTCGACAATGTCCCACACGATCAGAAAGTAACCGGCAAGATTCAGTTTTTTTATCAGCGACAGTTCGCGCTCTACTTGCCGTTGCGCCGCCTGATAATAAGGTTGATACCGCTGCCGCGCTCCGGCATCTGCAAGCTGGCGTAAGTAAGACATTTCGGTCTCGCCGTGTGGGACCGGATAACGCGGAAACTGATAGCCGAGATCGGTAAGCGTAAAATCGAGCCGATTCGCCAACTCGCTGGTATTTCCGAATGCATCCGGCAAATCGGTAAACAATTCCCGCATTTCGCGAGAGCTCTTCAGGTGCCGCTCCGCATTGAAATTGAGCAGCGTTCCGGCTTCCGCAATAGTGGTCTTGTGCCGGACACAGGTGAGGACGTCTTGCAATTCCCGACGGTCTTCTGTCGCATGTGTCACGCCATTGGTAGCCAACAGCGGCAGATTCATGCTTCGCGCCATTTCCACCAGCGCCTGATTACGATGCTCCTGTTCGCGGCGATAATGCCGCTGCACTTCCACAAAGACATTCCTTGCGCCGAATAAGCCCATCAAAAGCTCGAGACGTTTTCGCGCTGCTTGTGCGGCGGTCGGACCTTCGAAGTTTTGAAACATCTGCGCCAAAGGTCCTTCTTCGCCGCCCGTAAGACAAACCAAGCCCGCCGCATAGTCGCTAAAATCTTCAGGCGTTGCGAACGGATTTTCCGGTTTGCCGGGTTTGTCCGCGCGAAATTTAGTGCGGGTAATCAGACGGCAGAGATTCTGGTAACCTTGCCTGTTTTCCGCGAGAAGCGTATAGCGGCAATTATCGGAAGAGCCAACTTCAGCGCCAATCAACGCTCGAATTCCGAGCTTTTTCGCTGCCAGGTGAAAACGTGGCGAGCCATACACGCCGTGGGCATCGGTTATGGCCATCGCTGATTGATTGAACTCGCCGCAACGCGATGCCAGATCCTCCGGCAGCGACGCGCCTTCCAAAAAGGAAAATGCAGAGCGTGCGTGCAATTCGATGTAGGCGGCATCGCGCCATATTCTTTAAATATTATAGGCGAATAAAGGGCGAAGCTTTGCTGCACGTCAACATTGTGAATACACTTACGGAATGGTCGGCATCACATCGATATTTCTGGCGGCGTCCCTTTTGTACGCTCAGGCTGGACCTTCGCCGGGATTACAGCTGGAAGTCACTTCTCCGCTGGGCACCAAATTTTATTCGCTTGCCGATGAAAAGGGAGTTGTCGCGGCAGCCCGGAAAAACCTTCAGGCAGATCCAAAGAATGTGGACCTACTTTTGAAACTGGCGCAGGCGCAAGCCGTCGTGTGGCAATATCGCGAAGCCGTTGAGACATGCACTCAAGCGCTCGCCATCGCACCCTCGAATGCCGACCTTTATCTCGAACGCGGCCACCGCGAGCTGGGCCTGCGCGACTTCACCCAGGCGCGCTCAGATCTGAATCGCGCCGTATCGCTGAATCCCAAGAAAGTGGACGCGTACTATCATCTCGGCTTGTCCCACTATTTTCTCGGCGAGTTCGCGGAATCAGCCGAAGCGTTCCGCCACGCCGTCGAACTTGCGCCTGACAATGACGGCCGAATCAATTCTTCTAACTGGCTGTATGCATCGCTGCGCCGCGCGAATCAGCCCAAAGAAGCAGCCCAGGTTCTTACCACGATCCCCGCGGATATGAAGACGAGCGGGCACTCCCAGTTCTATCTAAATCTCATACGATTTTTCCAAGGCGCCATGAAGGAATCCGATGTGGTTCCGCCGGAGCCGCCCAAAGACTCCACTGATACGGAAGCCGAGCTGCAGTTCGATACCGTCGCGTATGGCGTGGGGAATTGGTATTTATACAACGGCGATTTACCGACGTCCCAAGCTTATTTCCGTCGGATTGTGACGGGCCATGTCTGGGTAACGTGGGGCTTTATCGGCGCGGAGAGAGAGGTCGCGCGCTCCCGTGTGCAGTCCAGCATCGGGCCCTCTACCGCACGCCCTCTGGTTTCGAAACAATATCAGGCACCCGTACCCGCTGCTTGTCCTTTGGAGTCGCCAGCCTCACTCCAAGGACTGAAATAATCCCACTGCTTGTTTGCGCCGGTTCCCATCCAATGTCGATTCGCGCTTTTTCGGTTAGCTGCCGGACAGCATAGAACGCCTGGAACGAATCGGCGTTCAGCAGACAAGAGAGATAAGATTGCTGCGGATGGATTGTGGAGAGGAAGCGAGCAAACCTGCTGCCTGGCCGCTGTGCCTCAGCGATGGTCTCTCCCAGGCGGGTCCGCTTAACGGTAAATAGCGGCTTCAACGCAAGTACGGGAAATCGGAAATAATCTTTCGTCACTGGCGTGATTCGATTTTCAAATAATTCCACGAGAACAGGAAGTTTGTCCACCGGCTCGATGGCGCGCGTCAGTCGCAAATTTTGAGGACCCGGCCGAGGGATCGAAGCTTTGACGCGCTCGAGATCGCTTTCGAGGCTTGTGACCTCTTCGCGGCGCTGATCCGTAATCGCTGCCACATCGGAAACTCGCGTCGCTTGCGCCAATGACTCGCGACTCTGCCGGAGCGCGGCCTTTTGCGCTTCAAGCGCCGCCAGTTCCACGCGAAGAGTATCCACGCGGCGTTGCGCCAGGTCGAGGTCGGTCTTCGAAGCTTCCACATCCGTGAGCTTCGCACGAACATCCGCCTCCGCAGCCTGCGAGTTCCGCCCGCACTATTCTGGCGTCCGGCGCCTTTTTCTCGTGCGACTCGTGCGGACCGGACGCCTTCGGTATCACCGCACTGGGGGCGCGTTCAATGTCCCTGTGTACGTGTGTGCGCGAGATCGTTATATCCTTTTTGTGCGCTATCGGGCCGATTAGCCAGATCGTTCCAATGCCAAGCGCAACCATGAACAGGAGCAAGGGGTCGAGCGCCGATTTCCAGTGCAGCCGCATTTACCGATCCTCCGCGCCCGGCTGCACTGGTTCATAGCCGACAACTTTACCAGCGCTGCGCGCAATGTCTCGCGCTGCGATGAAGCTTTCAAACCCGCTGGGCCGTACGAGAAAGTACACGCCGCGTTTGCGCGCGAGTGAGGCGAGTACGCTGCCTTGCAGAGCAGAGAATGCTATCTGGGTCTGTTGGGGCTCCAGAATTATGCCGCCGCGCACGCACTCGACAATCTGTGACGTAGTTGCTTCTGCTGCGCGACCGATATTGGCCGTCTGGCGCGCCGCCTCGATGCTTGCCCGCAGCGCAGCTATGCGGCGCTCCAGATCGGCAGCTTCGGTGCGAAGCGCCTGGATGCGTTGCTGTTCCTCTTTGAGGCGACGAAGGTCAACCTGCGCATCGCGAATCGCGGATTGCCGTTGTTCGATTGCTTGTGTTAGCTGAAGTTCCTGTTGCTCCAATGATGCGATGCCAATATGCGCCTGCTGCTCGTTCTCATCCAGCTGCTGCGCGCGCGCCTTCGCCTCGCGCAAGTGCTCTTCGATGATTTTGAAGTCTGCAACCACAGGAACCGGCGCGGCGGCGGGCGGCACTCTTGGGGCAACGGCCTGGTGCGGCTTGTTCCTTCGGTACTGAATTGAAGAAAAGGTCAGCAGCCCAAAGCCCAAGGTAGTAAGACTCAGGATCACGGCCAGTGCGCCGATGAGGATAAGTGTGATCGGCAGCTGTCGCTTCGTGGCCGCAGGCCGATGCCGTACGGCGCTCGCAGGCCGTAACAGCATTTTCGCGGTAGTCTGGATATAAACATGATAGCGACAAGAGCAATACTGCTTACCACCGGCGCGCTAGCGATCCTGATTTGCGGATGCGGGAAGAAGTCGGCTGACGACCGGACGCTCACAACCGATATCCAGGCGAAACTATACGCCGACCCTGCAACCAAATCCGCCAATGTAAATGTCGCGGTGAAGAACGGGGTTGCGACGCTGAGCGGAGATGTGCCCAGCTCCGACGTCGAACTCGAAGCCATGAAGGTCGCCAACGGTACTGCCGGCGTCAGCAGCGTAAACGATCAGATGACGGTGAACGGAGTGCAGGCGGCGAACCAGCTTCCGAACGCAGGTAGTCCTCCAGCGCAAACACCACCTTCGTATCCGCCGGGACCTCCGCAGGAGCCGAATCAACCGCCCCCCGGCTCCAATCCTGTCGAACCTGTTGCGATCACAATTCCTGCGGGTGAGCGCGTCTCTGTTCGCATGATCGACTCGATCGATTCAGCGCGCAACCAGACCGGCCAAGTCTTTAGAGCGTCGCTCTATGCTCCTTTGAGTTCACGCGGCCGGGTGATCGTGCCCGCTGGAGCATCTGTTTCCGTAGTCCTGGCGGAAGCGAAAGATGCTGGCCGAATCAAAGGCCAAAGTCAACTGGAAGTGCGTCTATCGAGGTTGCAGTACCAAGGCCGCAGCTACCGCATAAACAGCAGCATCTATGAAGAACAAGGCAAAGCACGCGGCAAACAGAGCATCGAGCGCACGGGAATTGGCGCTGCCGCGGGCGCAGTCATTGGCGCGATTGCCGGCGGTGGCAAGGGCGCAGCCATTGGATCCGCTGCGGGTGGCGGAGCCGGCGCGGGCTATCAGCTATTCACACACGGACAGCAGGTGAAAATTCCGTCCGAGAGCGTACTCACCTTTCGCTTGGAAGCGCCGCTGACCGTCTATCGCTAGCGTCACGCCGGCTGCGGACTCTCTCCACCCACCATTCCGGGAATTGAGCTCGGGTGCGGAGCGATGACCGTACCACCATCTGGCGGCGGTGTCGGCTTCGATCCGGTGCTGACCTGTTTCGGCAGCTGCTTGCCGCTGATCAAGTCCAGTACCTCTGCACCATCCAAAACCTCGCGCTCCAACAATGCCTCGGCGATCTTCACCAGCGCTTCAGAGCGCGCTTCGATGATCTGCTTCGCTTTGTTGTAAGAATCCTCGACCAGCTTACGCACTTGCTCGTCGATCTTAATCGCCGTGGCTTCGCTGTAGTCGCGATGTTGCGCAATCTCGCGGCCCAAGAAGATCTGTTCGTCCTTTTTGCCGAAGCTCAACGGGCCGAGCTCGCTCATACCCCATTCGCATACCATCTTGTGCGCCAGTTCTGTCGCGCGCTCAATGTCGTTGCCGGCCCCCGTCGTCATCTGGTGCAAGAAGATCTCTTCGGAGATGCGACCGCCCATCAAAATGGCTAAGCGCGTTTCCAGATAATTCTTGTCATGCGACAGCTTGTCGTCGATCGGCAACTGCATGGTCACGCCCAGCGCCATTCCGCGAGGAATAATCGTCACTTTGTGCAGCGGGTCGGCATGTTCCAGCAGCGCCGCCACAAGCGCATGGCCGGCTTCGTGGTAAGCCGTCATCTTCTTCTCTTTGTCGCTGATGATCAAGCTCTTCCGCTCGACGCCCATCAGCACCTTGTCTTTTGCCAGCTCAAAATCGAATTGAGTCACCACCTTGCGATTCTGGCGCGCCGCCACAAGCGCAGCCTCATTCACCAGGTTGGCCAAATCCGCACCGGCAAAGCCCGGAGTACCGCGGGCAATCACCGACAGATCTACGTCGTCCCCGAGCGGCGTTTTCTTGGTATGAACTTTCAGGATGCTCTCGCGGCCACGCACATCGGGGCGATCGACAACCACCCGCCGATCGAAACGTCCGGGACGCAGCAGTGCCGGATCGAGCACATCGGGCCGGTTCGTTGCGGCCACCAGGATCACTCCTTCATTCGATTCAAACCCGTCCATCTCAACCAGCAATTGATTTAGAGTCTGCTCACGCTCATCGTGACCTCCGCCCAGTCCGGCGCCTCTATGGCGACCCACGGCATCGATTTCATCGATGAAGATAATGCACGGCGCGTTTTTCTTGCCTTGCTCGAAAAGATCGCGGACGCGGCTCGCGCCTACCCCGACAAACATCTCGACGAAATCCGAACCGGAGATCGAGAAGAACGGTACGTTCGCTTCGCCGGCAATCGCTCGAGCCAGCAAAGTCTTCCCAGTTCCAGGAGGGCCGATTAGCAGAACACCCTTGGGAATGCGGCCGCCGAGTTTTTGGAACTTCTGCGGCTCCCGCAAGAATTCGATAATTTCCTGCAGCTCTTCCTTCGCTTCCTCCACCCCCGCAACATCCTTAAAGGTGACCTTCTTCTGTTGCGAAGAGTGCAATCGCGCCCGGCTCTTTCCAAAGCTGAGAGCCTTGTTCCCGCCGCTCTGCATCTGGCGCATCATGAAGATCCACAGCCCAAGCAGAATCAGTATCGGTATTGCGTTAAACAGAATTCCGATCCAACCGTTCCCGCTGGTGTCCTTCGAGGTCCACTTGACGCCCTTCTCCTGGAGCATCTTGTAAACATCGGGATAGTTCGAAGGAATGACTGTGTGGTACGGCGAGCTGACGCCCCCCTCGACCATCGTGCCCTGAACATCCGTTCCGGTGATTGTGGCGTCCTTTATCTTTCCATCCTGGATATAGGTGACAAACTCCGATACCGAGAGATTGTGCGGCGCCGGACCCCTGCCGGTCTTGACGGCCATGTACACCAGAATGACCGCACACACGATGACCACCCAGAAAACGGCGGTTTTTACATTTGAAGTCATGAACTCACCTTCCGCTGGCTTAAGCTCCCACCAGCCCGAGTGCAATCACCCGGTTCTACCCTCACTATGAGAGACGTCAATTCTATGGGGTTCGATTCGCACGTACCTCGGTTTCTCTTACTCATTCCGTGGGCCGATAGATTAGATGTAGTACTTGGCGGTTATCGCCCGACCCGCTGAACTTAGCCGCGCTTCCGAATCGTCGAACCCAGACGATTTCTTCGCCGGACATCACCACAGGCCAGTGCCGGCGCTCCCAAAGCAAAACGCGATGCTGCTGAAAAAGCGACTTGATCTTGTCTGCTCCTGTGTGTCCGGGGCGCTGCAACTCGTCGCCCGGCTCCCAATTGCGCACGCATAACGAAGGTACCGTTTCCTGTCCGCGCAGAGCGGGCGGACTCAAATGGGCGACTTCGACTGTAAATTCTTGTTCTTCCTTGAAATTAGCACAAAAATCTGCTGCGGTGTTTTCCCAGTTGACATAAATAGATCCAGCATCGTACGGCAGCTGGCATTCTTCGCCCAATTTCAGCTCTAGGTGATAATGCCTGGGCTGCGAATTTAACGTCCGAGGAAGAGCTAATAGCAATTTGTTATACGACCGCAAAGCGTCAACGCCGGGTACGATCACCCGATCATGCCCCTGCTCGCTGGCGCAAAGCCCTAAAATCGCTTCCACATGCGCGAGGTCGAGGGAGCGTAGGTCACCCCTTACATCCACCAGAGCACGCCGGATCAATCGCCGCTGCTCGGCCAGGTGCAAGGCCCGTAAATCGGGGATATGCAAAATCGAACCCAAATGAGTTCGTTTGGTAATTTGCCGGTAAATAGGTTCAATGTGCTGAAACCAGTACTCTTCTTCCGCTTGCGCCAACTCCGCCGTTCCCGCCAGGACGCCCTCTAAATTGGGATTGAAGCCTTCCGCCAGCGTCGGAAGTGTCTGCTGCCGCAGCCGGTTTCGGGCGAAACCAAGATCGGCATTAGAAGAATCTTCCCGCCAATCGATTCCCGCCGTCGCCGCCCATCGGCGCACTTCGTCGCGGCTGGTCGTCAACAACGGCCGGATCAGGCCATTCCGGGTCATCGGGCGCATTCCCGCCAGACCGGACAGTCCGGACCCTCGCAACAATCGAAACAGAACGGTCTCCGCCTGATCGCTTCTTGTGTGTCCGAGCGCCACTTTGTTTAACGCGTGCCGTTCCATGGCTCGTCCGAAAAACTCTTGCCGAGCTATGCGGGCACCCTGCTCCAGATTGCCACCCCCTAACTGCGCATGCTCGACTGCGACCGGCAGCCGAAGGGACTCCGCCAGTCGACGTACGAACTCTTCGTCTTCATCCGACTCCGCTCCTCTCAATCGATGGTTCAGATGAAGAACGAAAAGCTCGATCTGAAGCCGTTCGGAGAGGCCATGGAGAATGTGCAGCAGCACGACGGAATCGGCTCCTCCAGAAACTGCTACCCCCACCCGATCGCCGGGAGACACCATGCTATAACGAGGGATGATTCCCGCCACCCGCTCGGTTAAAGTCTCGCCCAATATCGACATTGTAAGTCTCGATTAGCTGTCCAGACCTCTCATGCGCGTAAACCCGGCCTTCACTGAAGGTGAGCTTCATAGGATCGCCGCCGGCATAAAGGTGTTGCTGATGGATGTCGACGGTGTTCTTACCGACGGTCACCTCTATTTAGTGCCGGACGCCGAGGGCAACATGGTGGAAACCAAAGGCTTCGATTCGCAGGATGGAATAGCCCTGCGATGGCTCAGTTGGTTCAACATTAAGACCGGCGTGATCAGCGGTCGTGAATCTCCCGCTACTGCCGAGCGCGCGCGGCAAGTTGCCATGACGTGGGTTTTCCAGGGTCATATAGAGAAAATCCCGTTGTATGAAAAGATCCTCGCTGAAGCAGAAGTTACGCCAGCCGAAATCGCCTATATTGGCGATGATTTGACCGATGTGGTGATTATGCGCCGTGTCGGCTTGTCGTGCGCTACGGCGAATGCTCGACCTGAGGTGAAGCTTTCGGCGCATCTTGTGACGGATGCCCCCGGTGGCTCGGGCGCGGTGCGGGAAGTGATCGAGCTCCTTTTAAAATCGCGCGGTGCGTGGGACGAGCTCTTGAAGAAGTACGAGGCGCCGGCTATTTCGTCTTAAAGGCGAACTCGCGTAGCAACCCACCTTCGGAGTTTCCGCGGGCGGGAGCGTATAAGCGCAAGAAGTGAGATCCATGTTCACGGATGCTTGGCACTGCGACGTCCACTCGATCATGGCGGATCGCAGCCGCGCCCTTCCAGATCTGCGTTCCGGTCGCATCTACAATCTCGACAGTGACTGGCCCCTCAGGCAGATCGTTGGCATTTAGATGCAAACGCAAGGGATGGCCCGCCGGCACGATGACGTTTCCGGATCCGCGATAGGACGTGAGATCCACGTTGCGCGGCACAAAAACAAATAAAGCTAGAGCCAGAACAGCAGTGGCCGAAGCCCAGGACAGTTTCGGAACCGTAAACCAGTTTTTCCATGGATTCCGCGCCTTGGCGATCTCCTTTGCACGCTGTTTGCCCTGTAATTCCGCGAGCGCGAGCTTCATTGCTCCAATTTGAATTTCGAGAGCTTCGAGTTTGGAAACGCACGATTCACATGCGAGTATATGTGTTTCGACAACTTCAAGCTCTTCTTCTTGAGACTGGTTCAAGAGAAAGCGCTCTAATGTCTCTTCGGGAGGATGTTCCAGATATGAGTTCTGCATAGGCCCTCCTCAATGGGGTTTCAGTTCTTCCATACAGTAAGTGGCGATTACCCAGCTTGCGCTCTCACAAAAACTGAGAAAATTCCGCTACTCGCCAGTTTTTTCCGGCCTATCTCGCCGAACTTTGCTTTGGCCCGCGATTTAAGAAGGCGGAACTGAGTCTCTGACAACGACATCTCACGGCAAATCTGATCTTGCGGCTGCTCCATCAAATAGAAACGCACCAGGATATCGCGATCGCGTTGCGACAGAGATTGAAGCGCGCTCTTCATCAGCTCAGCTTTTTCGTGAAGCATGGCTTCCTGCTCGGGGTTTTTCTTGCGGTCGGCGACCGTAATGCCCGTTTCGAGATCTGTCTGTTCGCGGCGCGTGTGCACCGCTTGCTCGATGTATGCAGCCACTTGCCTGCGCACTACCGTCCGGACAAAACCCATGAGACGTTCGGGTTCTCGCAAGTCGCCGCGCTTAATCGCGTGCACGACAATCAGAAATGTGTCGTGAACCTTGTCTTCGAGTTCTTGCGGTCCAAGCTGGCGGCAAAGATAATAGCGGATACCGCGGCTAAACAGTTTGTATAGCTGTTCCATCCCGGCGTCCTCGCCGGCCTTTACCTGGGCAACCAGGACGTGCCATTCCACGGACGCAAAACCCGGCCTGGAACTCTTTTCTTTAGGCTCCTGGCTGGCCTGGTCGCCATCCCCGGAAGGCGCGGGGGAACGCTTCAGTTGTGTGGCCGACATCGCTTGGGTTACTCCTTAGAAATGATAGAATAGGCAGCCCAAAACGAGGGCGCACTTCGGTATCCGCTGCTTCGCTGCATGTCTAATTGCGCCGCTCGGAGCGCGGCGGCTGCCCGCTTCGCAAGCGGGCCGGTTTTCATGGTTTGAAAATGATTGTAAAAAGCCGAAAAGAATTGGCCGGAATCATCGGGAGTCGGCCAGGCGCTAACGATGACCGCCGAGGCGCCCGCCAACAACCAGGCGCGGCTCAAGCCCATTAATCCCGCGCTCGGCAATGTTTCGCCCTGCTGAGACGAACAACCACTCAGAACGACGATGGTGCCGGGGACGCGATAGGCCGCGATAACTTCTGCGGTAAGCAATTCGGGCATGTTGTCTTCCATGATGCTCAGTGCCAGCGCAGCCTCTTGGGGCCGTTCGGGTGGACTCACAACATGGACGGCGAAATGCAAAACTTCAGGCGTTTTCAGCAATGCCTCGCGTAACATCGTCCCTGAGGCTTCGCTGCCCACGAGCATTCGTGTTTCCGCCATGCCGCTCAGCTTGGCCGCTTCCCGGATCTCCCGATCGCTACCAGCCAAGCGCGCCAGTGCTATGGAATTGTTTTCGTGTTTGGCTTGAACAAACTTCGGACTTCGTGCGCGGCGCGAATCGGCAACATTATAGATAGGATCACCGACGCCAAGGAAACCTTGCTCCGGCTCGGGCGCTTTGCGCGTTGGCAGCATCAGTTCGCTAGGCAGAAAGCGCAGGGTGTGGGCGGCGGTTAGGAAAGAATTGGCCGAAGATCTGGCATCGGGGAGCGCGGCAAAGGGAACGCCGCTGAGGAGCGCGCCATCGGCAACAATGAGCCAATCTGGTTTTCGCGAAGCATCGAGGCCCAATTTTCCAAACAGCTCTTGACTAAGAGATCGGCCTAGCTGCGCGGCGTTTGAGCCGTTCCGAATGGCGTCGGAAAACGCCTTCGATTTAGTCGCAATTTCGCTTTCTCGCGGTAATTCGTACAAATCAACGTGATCCCCCGTCACGGCCCAAAGAAACGATTTACGCTCGCCCAAGCAAAAACTGAGCAGCATTTCGCTGCCGCTTAGGCTGGACTGAATATCTCTAAGTGAATTCTTATGCGGAGTTTTCTCTCCTCTCGATGCAATATTATAGGCTGTTATTCCTATTTGATTCTGTAATTCCGATAATTGAACCCGAATATCTTGGAGTTTCGCTTCATTTTCCCGAGGGTTTTCCCCTAGTGTTACCTGTGATTGCAAAGATTGAAGCTCCGAGAGCAGCTCGAAGTATCGAGGCGGAAGGCGTAGCTCGCGGCCCAAGGCCCGAGCCGACTGCTCGCGAAGGCTGGCGGCGCGGTTTTCAGCTATGACCGCTAGAGCCTCTCTAGCCAGAGCGGGATCCTGACGTTTCAGAGCAAGTTCCGCCGCCAGTACGGTGTAATCTTCGTAAACGCCGTGGAGCATACTGACTGTTCGAATGCTGGTGACGTCGCCCGGAAGGGCCCCCTGCCGCCATTGATTCGCCGACTCGACGGCTAGGCGAAGCTTGACTAGTGCCTCCGGCGTTCGGCCTGAACGTAAAAGGATCTGACCCCACACATGGAGTGGGTAGTACTGCGGATTTAATTTGAAGTTCGGGCTTGGGGAAGCAAATACCTGTCTAATAAACGCTAAGGCGCGCGGATAATCGCCCTTCTTTAGATAAAGTTCCGCAAGGTGTTCTTCGGTGATCGCAAGACCATCCTCGTCGTGCATCTTCAAACGCGCCGAATATGCCTTCAGTAGGGCATCTGAGGCATGAGACGTGTCGCCTGCAAGCAGCAATGAAATTCCCCGGAGATCCCAAGCCATCGCCTCCACACCGGGAAGACCAGCTTGCTGCGCCACAGCGATTGCACGGTCGGATGATTGGATTCCCGCGCGAAGCTCGCCCTGTCGAAGCTCGAGCGAGGCATCGTTCAGCAGTGCTGTAGCCAAGGAGTCCTTGTGATCGCACTGCTCAAGCAGACGCACTGAAATCTGTGCCTCTTTGGCGGCCAAGGCGAGGTCGCCTAACTGGGTGTAAATTGTTGAAAGATTAACCGCGGCTGCGCCTGCCAGAAAATTGTCGTTCGCCTGAAGCGCCAATTGGCGGACTGTTCCCAAAGTTTCAAGAGCGGCGCCATACTGAAACAGGCGGATTTGACAACCGCCCACGCGGAGCAAGGCCTTTGCTTCGCGATCTATATCGCCGGCATGATGAGCTAAACGCGCGGCGCGGGAAAAAATGTCCAGAGCTTCCGCGAAACGCCCGCTCTTCTTTTGTTTTTCACCTGCCGCGAATGCCGAGTCAAATTGATCAGCGAATAACGCAGTGTTTCGGATCTGGCGTGCACTGCGTAGGCCGGCCTGCGCAAAACATAGCACAGGCTGCGGCAGAAGAGCCGAGAGGAGCCACAGCGCAAGGGCCTGCCCGGCCCAGGTTCTGGGCGACAGAGATCATCCTGAACAGAAAATCCGTTTAAGAGTACTCTATCACCCTTTGAGGGTATTACCTAACTCGGCTCTGCTTACCGAAGTGACGTTGACTAAAACGTTACTAGAAGCAGAACATCAAAAAATCAATAATGATTGGAGGGATCATAAGTGCTGAAATTCCTTTCGCACACGAGGGTACATTTGGGAGCCTCATCTCAGCCGTTTAAAATCCGCGTAAGTCTCTGATTTAATGGCAAAAGGAATTTCTTTGAAATCCGTCACCGGCTTAATGCCTGTTCCAATTTGGGCCGGAGATGCCGTTCTGAACCGAAATTTCCAAGAAGGGACCTGTGACGCCCAACGTGGGGGGTCGAGATCCGCTATACTCGTCCTGAAGCTGGCGATTCCTAGTCAACCAGCAAGCGGTTGCCAAGGCATTTGCAGTTCCCCGCAAGTCCAGCAAACAAATCATGTTCGAAAACCTATCCGACAAGCTTCAGCGGATATTCAAGAATCTCCGCGGCGAAGGAAAACTGACGGCCGCCAATATGGAGGAGGCGCTTCGCGAGATTCGCGTGGCCCTGCTCGAGGCCGACGTCCATTTCAAAGTAGTCAAGCAATTCATCGAGCAGGTCAAACAGAAGGCCATGGGCGAAGAGGTGCTGAACGCGCTTTCTCCAGGCCAGCAAGTCATTAAGATCGTTCGCGATGAATTGACCAAGATGTTGGGCAGCCATCAATCCAGGCTGCGTTTTGCAAGCGAGCCGCCGACTGTGGTTATGGTGGTCGGTCTGCAGGGATCGGGAAAGACTACCAGCGCCGCGAAACTGGCGCGGTTTCTGGCTAAAGAAGGAAGTAAATCGCAGCTTGTGTCGGTGGACGTTTACCGGCCCGCTGCCCGGCACCAACTGAGCATTCTGGCGAAAAACGTAAACACGCCGATCTACGAAGGCGCGCCAGACGAGACGAAACCGCTCGATTTAGCCAAATCGGCGCGGCGCGAAGCCATGCAGACCGGGCGCGACGTGCTCCTGGTGGATACAGCCGGCCGTCAGCATATAGATGATGAGTTGATGCGCGAGCTGCGCGAGCTGAAGGAAGCGCTCAGTCCGACGGAGATTTTGTTCGTCGCCGACGCGATGACAGGCCAGGATGCTGTGCGCTCGGCCGACGAGTTCCACAAGCAGCTCGGCATCACCGGCGTAATCCTGACCAAAATGGATGGGGATGCCCGGGGCGGCGCTGCGCTTTCCATCCGTTCTATCACCGGCCAGCCGCTGAAGTTTGTGGGGGTCGGCGAGAAGACCGACGCACTCGAGCCCTTCTATCCCGATCGCGTGGCCTCGCGCATTCTTGGCATGGGCGATGTTCTTTCGCTGATCGATAAGGTCCAGGGCGCGTTTGACGAGAAGGCCGCCGAGAAGATGCAGGAAAAGCTTCTGGGCGATGACTTCACGCTCGAAGATTTTCGCGATCAGATCAAACAGATTCGAAAACTAGGATCGTTGGGCGGTCTCCTGGACATGATGCCGAAGATCGGGCCGCTCAAAGATCTAAAAGACGCCAAGATTGACGAGAACGAAGTGGGCCGGATAGTAGCCATTATCGATTCGATGACACCCAAAGAGCGTCGAAACCATATGCTTGTCAATGGTTCGAGACGGCGCCGCATTGCCAAGGGAAGCGGTACGAGCGTGCAGGATGTGAATAATCTCCTGAAGCAATATGCCCAAGCACGTAAAATGATGAGGAGCCTTACTGGTCAAGCGGGATTTCTGGGAAAAAAGCTGGCCAAGATGAAGCTGCCCGGGATTCCAGGATTTTAGAGCATCAGAAGTTTGTAACAATAGAAAAAAGAAAAGGTTACGATGTTAGCAATTCGCCTGGCGCGTTTCGGCGCTAAGAAGAAGCCCACCTATCGCGTGGTCGTCATTGAGAAGGATCGGGCGCGGAACAGCCGATCGGTCGAAGTAGTCGGTCATTATAATCCGATCGCCAAGCCGGCGCAGGTGCATCTCGAGCACGAGCGCATCGATTTCTGGCTAAAGAATGGGGCGCAACCTTCAGAGACGGTCAGCCGCTTGCTGAAGAGGAATCCAGCTCAAGCGCCGGCAATCGGCTAGCGGTCGATGGCGATATGGGCCGCCTGACGGTCGCGGCTCGGCAACAGATTAGGTCAACATGAACGAGAGCAACGGCGTAAAGACGCTGGTCGAAGAGATTGCCAAGGCACTTGTGGACGCGCCCGACGGGGTGGTGGTCAATGAAATCGCGGGCGAGCATGCCACAGTCTTCGAGCTGCGCGTAGCTGAGGGCGATTTAGGCAAGGTGATTGGAAAGCAGGGTCGCACGGCGCGCTCAATTCGAACTTTACTTGGCGCGGTCGGGACCAAGTTGAACCGCCGGTTTTCACTTGAGATTCTCGAATAGCCGAGGATTCGCGCATCCCGCTCCATGGACCGCGACAGGATTGTCATAGCCGAAATTCTGCGCCCTCGCGGAAATCGAGGCGAGTTGCTGGCGCAATGTCAAAGCGACATACCCGGCAGGCTGGAGCATCTGAAACAGGCTCAAGCGAGGTTGACCGGCGGATCTGACGTTGCGATCGAGATCTCGGAAGCGTGGGCGCATGGCGCAGATTGGGTCCTAAAATTCGAGGGCGTCGATTCGATCGATGCGGCGGAGCGGTTCCGAGGGGCCGAGGTATGGGTGCAGTTGCAGGATCGCGCCAGTCTGCCTGATGGCGAGTTTTTCCAATCGGATTTAGTTGGCTGCAACGTGATCGACAGCATGACCGGCAAGAGTTTGGGCGTGGTGGAAGGCTGGCACGAGTTCGGCGGGCGCCCGTTGATGGCAGTATCGGTAAATGGACGGGAAGTGTTGATCCCATTCGTGAGCGCGATTTGCCCAGAGGTAGATCTGGACCGCCGGACGATCAGGGTCGAATTGCCGGAAGGTTTGCTGGAACTGTAGCGCAGTGGCGCGAGCTGCGATGAAATTTCACATCGTCACGATTTTCCCGGAATTTTTCTCCGGACCTTTCGAGCACGGCGTCATTGAAAGGGCGCAGGCGAATGGTCGATTGGAGATTCACATTCACGATCTGAGACACTGGACATACGACCGTCATCGGACCATCGATGACCGGCCATTTGGCGGAGGCGAAGGCATGTTGCTGAAGCCGCAGCCTTTGTTTGAGGCAGTGGAAGCGATATTGCCGGCGCGAAGCGCTAAGGAGCGGGTGATTCTGCTGTCAGCGCAGGGCAAGCGGTTCACCCAATCGCTGGCCAGCAAGTATTCCGCGCTGCAGGATTTGCTGTTGATTTGCGGGCGGTACGAAGGCGTCGATGAGCGTGTGGCCCAGCACCTTGCCGATGACGAGATATCGATCGGGGATGTCGTGCTGAGTGGCGGTGAACTGGCGGCTGCCGTGATTGTGGATTCGGTTGCGCGATTATTGCCGGGGGTTCTCGGCAACCAGGATTCCTCGCGGAACGAAAGCTTCAGCGAGGAAAATGAAGGTTTATTGGACTGCCCGCAGTACACCAGACCGGCGGAGTTCCGCGGCTGGAAAGTGCCCGAGGTACTGCTGGGTGGAAATCATGAGGAGATCAAGCGCTGGCGCCGGGCTGCGTCGCGCGAGAAAACAGAGCGGCTTCGCCCCGATCTAATCGGCAGCCGCCACTTAAGGCAGAACTAAACCATGCAAAACGCTCTTGTGAGTAAGTTCATCAGTAAGCACGCTCGCGCTACGCCGCACCCGGAGTTCCGGCCCGGCGACACGATTCGCGTACACGTCAGAATTAAGGAAGGCGACAAGGAGCGTCTGCAGGTGTTCGAAGGAACCGTTATAGCCCGCAAGAACACCGGCCTGGGCGAAACCATCACCGTGCGCAAGGTTAGTTTTGGTCACGGCGTGGAACGCATCTTCCCTGTGCACGCGCCAGTGATCGATCACATCGATCTGGTGCGGACGGGCCGCGTGCGCCGGGCCAAGCTCTACTATCTGCGCGGCCTGAAGGGCAAAGCCGCTCGTCTTCGCGAGCGCGAATAACGGTTGGATTCAGCCGCCGTGGCCGATAGCGGAAAGATCGAGTCTCCGCGTCGCAAGGCTTCTGCATGCGGCGCTGGTCAGCCCTCTATCCGCTGCGTCAGCTCCTACGAGCGCGAGGCTCGCGAGCGCGGCTTTTCACAGATTGCCGGTGTCGATGAAGTGGGTCGTGGCTGCTTATTCGGACCCGTTTTTGCCGCTGCTGTAATTTTGGATCCGCTCCGCCCCATTCGGGGTCTTCATGACAGCAAAATCCTGGATGCCGAAGAGCGCGGCAAGCTGGCAAAGCAAATCAAAGCGCGGTCTATTTGCTGGGCTGTTGGGGGCGCGGACGTGTTCGAGATCGATCAGATCAATATCTACCAGGCTTCCCGTCTGGCTATGAGGCGTGCCGTCGAAGCGCTCGCGTTGCGACCGGATTTTCTGCTGATAGACGCCATTAAAATCGATTTTCCCGTCGAGCAGCTTCCGCTCATAGATGGCGACGCCCGCTGCCGCGCGATAGCTGCCGCATCGATCATCGCGAAGGTTCACCGTGACGCATGCCTCGCGCAGTGGGACCAAGTTTTCCCTCAATACAATTTGGCTTCGAACAAGGGCTACTCCACTCCCGATCACAAACGCGCTCTCCGCAAACATGGCCCTACGCTGCTGCATCGCTTCAGCTTCGAACCCGTGCGTGCCAATAGCGAAAGAGTTCATTGGACCGGCTATATCAGCGACGCGCCAATCCAATGCGAGCTTTTCGACGACACGATTGACGATCTGGCTTTGGTGGAATTGACGGCGGCCGAGGCGCCAGTATGAGCACCCCCGCAGCCCCACCCCCGACGAAACCGACCCGCTTCATGCGCTGGCATCGCCGGGTGCTCGGATTTTGTTTAGCGGTTTTCGCTTTTGAGCTTGGTCTGTTCCTTTTGCTTTTTCCATGGCTCAGCGCATGGGACTTGAACTGGGTTCCGATGCACTCGCCGCTCCTTTCAAGCATCTGGATGAGCCGCTATTTCCGCGGGGCTCTCAGCGGTTTGGGTCTTCTGAATATCTATATCGCCATCGCCGAGTTCATTCGGCAAATGAAATCGTTATTTGGGCAGCCCGGACGGTCCTAGTGCAATGTGGAGAGGCTCATTGCACGGCCTGGAACATCAGGTGCGATGATCTTGTCTTCGAACATAAGCCGACGAACTCTGGAGAGTGGTCGGCCAGAAAGTCGGCACCGGCAGTTGTGGAACGATAGTCCACGGCGAATCCCTGTAGCTCAATAGCCTTCGTCTGGACTTCAGCCGTCAATTTAAGAAATTATCCATACGAACCGTTAGGACGTGACACAATGAATTTTTTCTCACGGCGAATCCCGTAGTCTCATAACATGCGTGTGGACTTCAGGCCGTCACTTAGGAGGCCCTCCACGCGAAAAGTTGGTCGTGTATTCAAGCAATACGTTCGAAAGGTCACATAGGATGCCACCGGCGAGTATGAGCGGGAAAATATGTATCGTAACGGGCGCGAACAGTGGGATTGGGAAAGAGACAGCGCTCGGCCTCGCCCAGATGGGCGCGCGCGTGGTCATGATCTGCCGGAACGCAGAAAAAGGGAAAGCGGCGCTGGAGGAGATTCGGCGGGAATCCGGATCTTCGCAGGTTGATCTGCTGATCGCGGACATGTCGTCGCAGGCATCCGTTCGAGCGCTCGCGGAGCAGATCCGGCAGAAATACCCCCGCCTCGACGTGTTGGTCAACAAGCGACAGCACGCGGTGCGGCGCTACGGACGTACGCTTTCAGAACCGGGTACAGCATCGACAATGACCCACGTTTTGCCAGTTCTGATCGATTTCCAGCAAGCGAGGTATTTGGCCGGTCCGGCATTTTAGGAAGGCCCCAAACCACTCAAGGCTGTCGAATCGGCGTGGGGCATCAACAATGTCCATGACGAACTTCAGATCGCATTCCTTTTGTATGTACTTGACGATCTGGGCGTAGACATCCGCACATACTGGCACTGCACGGTGCTCATCTATGCCGCGCCCGTGCAAAAGTCTGTGACGAACAGAACCGTGTTCTTTGACATAAAGTTGATTGTATGCATCGTCCCCGAGGGTCTGTCTCAGCTGCTCTCGGTCAGTGCCGCCGTAGCTGTATTGTCCTCCACACGTGTTGCATTGACGTGTGATTGTCGTTAATGTCCCGTCATCGGAGGCCCAACAAGCACGCCTCAACATGAACGATTCTCCAGTTCAGCGCGCGGAAATACCGTAGCGTCGCAGAGCTTTCAATGGTAAGTAGCTTTTCTACGTCTCCGATCTGCTCCACGTACCGAACAGCATGCCAACAGTCGGACTGTGACGGATATGTCGAAACAGCAAGAGTGATCAGTGTTTACGTCCAAGCATGGCGAGGAGGCTGGACCGGGAAAAGCTGCACCGCGTAACAACCGCCAGCGCGTCGACGATCGAAGGAGCCGCTGTCTGGAATCATTTATACCATCAGCTACGTTCGGCGCCAATTGCCTCTTCCGCGCCATCTTCAAGCCTCCGATTCATCGCCGTCGAAGCCGGTCAAATCGGAAGGACTGAAGATTCAAAGGCGCACTCAAGAGCGCCACGGTTCTGATCTTGTGAGCGAAGAGATACCTATGCATGAAATGGCATTGTCTGCCGTCGACCTTGCGTCACGTTTTAACGGATGGAGGATAGCAGCGCCCGACTCGCCTACCATGCTAACGCCGCGCCGAGTGGATGGAAGGGAGGACCTCAGCCACTCTGAGCAAGTGACGCACCAACCGGAAGTTGGCCCAAGTGAACCCGCCCTGGCGCTCCCTATCGGATTCAAATTCCAGTTACCAAACATCAAGGAGCAGAGCACAATGTGTCCGCACTCAGTTTTGTCAATAGGACCTGACTGGGACCTTAGGACGGGGTTACATCGCCTCGCTCACGAAAGGCAGAAGCACTTCAACCAGCGCATCCAAGACGACCACATCGTCCGGCCCGATTCCTTCAAGCTCTTGCAGTTCCTGTGGATAGCGAAGTTCCGAGAAGAACGGATCGAACATAGCGAGGCCGGAATTGATCGTCTTGGGCATCTTGTGTGGCCAATAATTCATCTGCAAGTTTGCCGAAAGATCAAATTCAGTGCGCTTCTTCGTCAGTTGCCCAGCGAGCGCCACGAGACGATGGCCCCATGCGCAATCGGCTTTATCGAGCTCTATATTGGGATCCAAGAAGCGTAGCTTCGCAGGATCAAAGATGGTCATACCCTCGCAGATCAGCGCGGTCTTGAGAAACGCCTCGATCGCATGATGACCGAGCGTAGCCGCTGGAAAGCACAGCGTTATTAACGGTTTGTGCGTGAAGAGCACCCGCGAGGCGTCGAGACTATGCTGGGCGTAAATTCGCCACGGCCGCGGATCGCGCGCGTACCTGTCGATCTGGAGCATCTTCGACATGCGTAATGCTAAAAAAGGTGATCCGAAGGTAATGAGCGGTAATGGCCATCGCTCGAACGACGCGTTATTCGAACGGAACGCGGCGCTGAATGTAGCTAATCCTTTTGCAGTTGGAATCGAAGAGTAATCAGCTTCGGCTGTGAAGTCCTGTAACAACACTGCAAGGTCGTGCAGCCGTTCCCTTAAAGACATTCTAACCTCCTCGATTTCAGCAACCGCTCGTAGTATGCGTTCAGGATTAACGGCGACCAGTTCACTGCCATAAGAGAAACCCACATCACCAGTGAACTTGCCTTTACTGTCCATAACCAAACCGCTCGTACTGTGAATTAGCCGATTCCGCGTAATCGCGATAATCTTCGTCCGGCCAATGAGATCAACGACGCAAGAAGCTAACATTTCAAGATTGGGATGAATAAGCGCCCAGGTTCTCACGACCTTCTTAAGCAATTCCGCTTTTTGGGAGAACGATTGGTCCGCCACAATGACCTCGGCAATGCGTAGCTCTTGCACCTCGGTCAGAGAGATAAGCCAGATCTCAAGCAGTTCATCGAGTTCGTTGAAAGTGACCGTGAGGTTCCCAACAGCCGCGAACTGTTCCGGAGTCAAGAGCTGACCGCGCGTCGAGTCGTGGTCAATTACGTCGATCCTGGATAGACTCCTGCAATTGTCTTACCTCGGCCAAGCTCATGAGATCGCACGGTCATGGATCCTATTCTGTCACTCTCTTCTGTTCATTCGGCGCGTTGATCACAATCTTGCTCCAACCCAAGTAACCCCATGCCTCCGTTTCTTCTTGAATGCAATGCAGCAATCCATACCGGTTACGGGTTAAACGGAAGAACACGAAGTAATACGTGGACCGAAGCCGATTGTTTCGTTCCCAATTCGCCGGGGTTAACATCGCGGCATTTGCCAAAGAAGCAGGACTGGGCAGTGTGGCGTGCGTCAATCGATGTCGAACTTCACTCCCTGAGCGAGCGGAAGTTCTGTGCCGTAATTGATTGTGTTTGTCGCCCGGCGCATATATGACTTCCAAACGTCCGATCCGGATTCACGTCCTCCGCCCGTCTCTTTCTCGCCGCCAAAGGCGCCCCCAATCTCGGCACCCGATGGCCCGATGTTCACATTCGCGATGCCGCAATCCGATCCATTTACCGACATGAAGCGTTCCGCTTCGCGAACATCGGTCGTGAAGATAGAGGAGGCCAATCCCTGCGGCACGTCATTGTGCAAGCGGAGGGCTTCTTCAAACTCACGGTATTTCATGACGTAGAGAATGGGCGCAAAGGTCTCGCGCTTAACCGTGTCCGTCTGGCTCGGCATCTCGACAAGCGCCGGCTGCACATAGAACGCTTGGGCGTCTCCAGTTTGAACACGTTCGCCCCCGAATACCCGGCCTCCCGCCGTCTTCGTCTCTTCCAGGCTTTTCTGCATCGCTTCGAATGCCTGGCGATCGATCAGGGGCCCGACTAGAGTCCTGCTATCGCTGGGATCGCCGACACGAACGGAACCATAGACGCTTTTGAGTCTCGCCATCAACGGATCGTAAATGCTCTCATGGACAATCAACCGACGCAAAGTTGTGCAGCGTTGCCCGGCGGTGCCCATCGCGGCGAACGCGATTGCGCGAACTGCCAATTCGAGATCCGCCGACGGGCAGACAATGGCCGCATTGTTACCGCCCAATTCGAGAACGGCCCGTCCAAAGCGGGCTGCTAGGCGCGGCGCGACTTGCCGGCCCATGGCCGTGGAACCGGTCGCCGAGACAAGCGGCACCTTGGGATGATTCACTAACAGCTCTCCTACTTCGCGGCCACCGATCAAAACCGCCGAGAGGCCGGGCGGCGCGTCTCCGAAACGCGCAGCAGCTCGCTCGAATAGGGCCTGCGTTGCCAACGCGCAGAGCGGAGTCTTCTCCGACGGCTTCCAAACCACGGAGTTGCCGCACACCAGCGCCAGCGCGGCATTCCAGGACCAAACAGCTACGGGGAAGTTGAATGCCGAGATAATGCCGATGACCCCGAGAGGATGCCAAGTCTCCATCATCCGGTGGTCAGGCCGCTCCGATGAAATGGTCAATCCGCAAAGCTGTCGGGATAAACCGGCGGCAAAGGTGCAGATATCGATCATCTCCTGCACCTCGCCCAAACCTTCGGACAAAATCTTTCCCGATTCGACAGTGACCAGCCGGCCTAGGGCGCTCTTCGCGTTGCGCAGCTCTTCCCCCAGTAGGCGTACCAGATCGCCACGGCGCGGCGCGGGTACGTTGCGCCACAGAAGAAAGGCGTCATGCGCTTTGGAAATGGCGTTCTCCGCCGCTTCAGGACTCGTTACCTGCGCTCTTGCGATCGTTTGGCCCGTGATCGGCGTCGACACTTCCAGCTCGCCAAGAGCGAACGCGCTCTGCGGGACGCCAAGATCCGCCAGCAGTTCGGCCGTCTCTTCCGCAACCGTCGCTAGTTCACTGCTCATTTTCATTGACTTCCTTACTGTACATCCCGGCTGTATATTTACGTAACCGCGAAATGGCACGCCGCTTGCCGACCTCTATCTGGTATGCCAGCCACCGTTTGGAAAGGGTATCTCACCTTTGGATTAGTCTCCTTCCCGATTCGCCTTTTTGCCGCCGCGCGCCCGCAGCCTATACACTTCCACTTGTTACACAAGAAAGATCTTTCAAGAATCAAAGAGGTGATGTTTTGCGCCAAAGAAGACAAACCGCTCGACCGTTCCGAAATCGTGAAGGGATACGAGTATGAGAAGAACCGGTACGTCGTAGTCGAGCCCGAGGAGCTGGAAAAAATGGCTCCGCCAACCGCGACAGTCATGGAAATTCTTCAGTTTGTCCGAATGAGCGAGGTCGATCCGGTCTTTCTGGAGACGTCGTATTATGTTGCGCCGGAACAGGCTGTGAGCCGGCCCTACTCGCTGCTACTCGAAGCCATGAAGGAGACCGAATACGATGCGCTCGCAAAGGTCTCGATGCACGGCCGGGAGCATATCGTTATTCTTCGGCCAGCCCAGCATGGAATCGTTCTGCACACAATGTACTTTGTGGATGAGCTGCATAAGGCCAACGAAGTAACCGTACCTGCGGCGGGCAAATTCGACAAGAAAGAAATCGATCTGGCAAAGAAACTGATCGAAACACTGGCCAGTCCTTTCAAGCCTGAGCGATATCACGATGAATATAAACAGAATGTGGAAGAGCTGATCCAGAAAAAGCGAAAAGGTCAGAAGGTTACGCCCATCCGGCAACCGAAGGCCGCGCCAGTGATGGATCTGATGCAAGCACTTCAGCAAAGCCTCTCGCGCACCTCAGCCGCGGAAAAATCCGCATCCTCTGGGAAGGGCTGCTTCCAAGAAGACGGCGCGTAAACGAAGCGCCAGCCGGGCCGTCGCTTAGACCGTGGGCCGCTCGCGAGTGCGAAAGTTTGGCGTGACCGTGCAACACTGCGTATGAATGACATTTCCGCGCCTGAACTTGTGGGCTTTGGCTGTCCTCGGGTGGATTGGAGTAATTTTTTTCTCGTCTACTTCACTTGCCGCCGAGTGGTGCGAACACGCCTTTAGTTTTCTTTCTGGAATTTTGTTCGGCCATTTACGGACTGACGATCCTTCCTATGGCCTTCTGCACTTGCTCGCCGACAAAGGTTTGCACGTCATGATGTTTCTCATTCTGGCAACCCTGCTTTGGAAGCTTCTTTCGAACTCCCAGTGGAAGATTGCTCGTATTCTTCTAGCCGGAGCGTTGGTTGGCTCGTGCAGTGAGTTCCTGCAGCGCTTCTTCCCTGGACGGGATCCGGCCATTACCGACGTTCTCATCAACATCGGTGGTACTGCGATTGGAATTGTCTTGAGCTTGGCTCTTGCCAGGCGGCAAACGCCGAAAGCAGCGTCGCCGGAACTGGTGAGCTGTGTATCAACGCCGGAGTCGCAGGAACAGGTTCGCTAGGGCGGGGTTTTTTCTCAGTTCATGTTCATGCCGCACATGCCGCCCTGGCACATATCGGCCCCGCACATCCCTGCGCCGCATTCGCCCACCGGCTCAGCGGAGCTCTTCGCCGCCGATCTGGCGGCAAATGTCGAGTACTGTGTCGTCAAATGATCCTGGCCGCATGACGGACAGCGCACTGCATTGGCTTCCGCGCTCCGGCGGACCAACTTCTCAAACTTGTTCCCACAATCGTCGCAAGAGTATTCGAAAATCGGCATGCTTCTAAATTATCAGGCGACGATTTACCATATAGATATGCGACGCAGAAAGTTTCTAGCCAGCAGTGTTTCGCTCCTGGCAGGCGCTGGACTGAGTTGGGGCGCCGGTTTCCGAGCGCGCGGTTCCGGTTTCTTTAAATCACCCAAGACGGTGAAGCTCGTCGATTTCACGGATGCAGGACAGCGGAAGGGAGTAATCGAAGTGGAAAAGGTTGCAAAGACGGACGCGGAATGGCGGCAGCAGTTGACCCCCGAGGAATACGAAGTCACTCGCCACGCCGGCACTGAGCCCGCGTTCACAGGCAAGTACTGGAACAACCACGAACATGGTATTTACCGCTGTATATGCTGCGGCAACGCGCTATTCTCGTCGGATACTAAGTTCGAGTCGGGGACGGGCTGGCCGAGTTTCTGGCAGCCAATCGCCAAAGAAAATGTCGTAGATCGGGTGGACTCATCCTTGGGAATGGATCGCACCGAAGTCCGTTGCGCCAAGTGCGATGCGCATCTTGGTCATGTATTCGAAGACGGCCCGAAGCCGACCGGATTGCGTTATTGCATGAACTCCGCTGCGCTCGAGTTTGTTAAGAGCTAGGAGACCTCCGACAGCATCTCACAACAGCTTTGGATCACACTCTTACCGGTACTCTCAGGCTTCACAAGGCGCTGAGATCGCGGTTTCTGAAAGAGCCGCGCGATGTCATCACATATTTGCCGCCGGATTATAATTCGGCTCCGGATCGCCGCTATCCGGTTCTTTATTTGCACGACGGCCAGAATCTTTTCGACTCCGCCACGGCCTTCGGGGGCAACGAATGGGGCCTTGATGAAGTTGCCGAAGAGCTGATTGAGAGCCGGCAAATTCAGCCTCTCATCATGGTTGGCATTTACAACACCGGGCCGCGACGAATGTCTGAGTACACGCACATCCGCGACCGCTGGGGCCGTGGCGGGCGCGCGCGTGCCTATGGAAAGCTGATTGTCGACGACCTGAAGCCCTTCATCGATGCCGAATATCGAACTCTGCCGGATTTCGAGAACACCGGACTCGGTGGTTCGTCGCTTGGCGGCTTAGTCACGCTTTATCTGGGTCTGCACCATCCGCAAACTTTCGGAAAGCTGATCGTCATGTCGCCCTCGGTGTGGTGGGCAAATCGCGCCATCCTCCGCGAAATTCGAAAGCTGCGCCAGAAGCTTGATCAGAGAATCTGGCTCGACACCGGTACCTGCGAGGGACAGAATCCTCAAGTCTGCATCAAGAATGCCCAAGACCTTCGAGACGCGCTCGTAGCAAAAGGTTGGCAGCCCGGGCATGATCTGAAGTTCGTGGAAGACGAGGGCGCTGGGCACAACGAGAAAGCCTGGGGCTATCGCATGCGTAGCGCTTTGAAGTTTCTGTTCCCCGCGGCTCAGACGCCCTAGAGCGACTTGTTTATGCCGCATCCGAGGCGAAACTCAAGTGATACGTGCGTCCGCCCTGGAGCCTGCAGCGAATGCCGCCTCCGGCGCTTCGAGTTAGTGCGGGTGAGCCCGACTCGGTTGAGAGCCGGGCGATCCGTTGCCGTTTCGGAGGGCGGAAACGTGTACTCGCCCGTCAAGCCAGGCCGAACCGTGCAGTTATCGATTCTTCCGCCGGACCAGCGGAGGTCAACGCTCAATCCGCCACGCGCACAAAGTCCGGTAACTTCTCCATCAGCCCAGACCGATGGCAAGGCCGGCAGCAAATCGATGCTGTCAGTATGGCTCTGAACCAGCATCTCGGCAATAGCGGCTGTGGCGCCAAAGTTTCCGTCAACCTGGAAGATAGGGCCGCCTTTTGCCGGATGCGTGTCGAACAGATTCAGGTTCGTGCTGTGTTGCATCAGCATGGACAGCGACTCCCACGCTTGATCGCCGTCGCCAAGTCGCGCCCAGAAGCCGATCGCCCAGGCACGGCTCCAGCCGGTGTACGCGCCCCCATTGGCTAGACGACGCTCGAGAGAAACGCGTGCTGCCTGCGCAAGCTCGGGAGTGCCGGTGGGTGTGATCTGATTACCCGGGTAAAGCGGGTACAAGTGTGACATGTGACGCTGCCCGGGTGTGCTCTCTTCAAAATCGATCGACCACTCCTGGAGCTGCCCATATTTTCCGGTCTGATACGGAATTAGCCGCTTCGAAGCCGCGACAAGCTTTGAGGCGAAGTCCGCATCGACGCCAAGCTCCTTCGAAGCGGTCACACAATTTGCAAATAGCTCGCGAACCAGGGCCATGTCCATAGTGCAGCCGGCGCTCGTCATTGCGGGCTTGCCATCGGGCGCCATGAAGTTGTTTTCCGTGGACTCAGAGGGACACGTGGTCAGGTGTCCTTTGCCATCCTCAATCAGCCATGCAAGGCAGAATTCGGCTGCGCCCTTCATCAGCGGATACGCGCGAGTACGCAGAAACTCAAGATCTCTGGTGAACAGGTAATGCTCGAAGAGGTGCTGGCAGAGCCACGGCCCGCTCATGTTCCAATTCGCCCAAGTCGGCTGGCCGACGCCCTCGCCGACGGGGTTGGCAGCGCCCCAGATATCGATGTTGTGATGCGAAACCCAACCCGGAAGGCCGTAGGTTTCTTCTGCTGCCTGCCTGCCCGTCTTGCTCAGGTCGTTGATGAAGTCGAATAGCGGCTCGGCACAGTCACGGAGATTGCATGTCTCCGCCGGCCAGTAGTTCATCTGGATATTGATGTTGGCAGTCCAGTTACAACTCCATGGCGGAGTTACCTGATAGTTCCAAATACCTTGCAAGTTAGCTGGTTGCGAATCAGGACGCGAGCTGCTGATCAAGAGATAGCGGCCGTACTGGAAGTAAAGAGCAAGAAGCGATGGATCGAGTGACGTTGCAAAGTCTTTGAGGCGCTGGTCAGTCGGTTTATTCGAGACATCCTTCGGCGATGCCAAGCGGAGAGATACACGACGAAAAAGACGCTGGTGATCACTCAATTGACGCGCCTGCAACTCCTCGAGTGTTTTCCGTGCCGCGGAATCGAGATGGGCCTGGGCTTTGGCAATCACATCTTCCAGCGGTGTATCGGGCGGGAACTGGAAGCCGCGATACCCGGTCGATGCAGCGACGAGAATTGTGAGCTCGGTAGCATCTGTAACTTCGAGGTGGTCCGGCTTGGTATCGATTTTTCCATCGCGTGCCTTTACTTCCAGAATCGAAGCGAAGTACATGCCTTCACCCGGCTGGTCAGAAAAGGCTACCGGCTTCTCACTTCCGGGATGACCAGCGCCGGCGATATGCGCAGCCGCCTTCCCTGTCAGCAGCAAGCGGCCAGGTCCAGGAGTCGATACCGCCTTCTGCAGCGGGCCGTCGATCGAGATGGTGCAATGCAATTGTCCGGGCACGCTCGCTTTTGCGTGTACGACAAGAACCTGATCTGGCCCTGACGCGAAGGCTTGGCGCTCGAAGCAGACGTCATCGACTGTATAAGAGCTACGAGCGCAGGCCGTATCCAGCTTCAGCTCCCGACGATACCCCGTGGGAGCGCCGCCGTGAATGAAATTGAGGCGTAAGTTGCCGAGCGGCTGATATGCTTCCGCGAATAAGCCCTGCATCTTCTGGCAGAGTTGATCGGCCTTGTGGTAGTCCTGCTCTTCGAGCACCGCCTGGCGAATGTCTGGTAGATATTTCTTTGCATCCCGATTATTGCCATCCCGCGGCTTGCCGGACCAAAGCGTGTCCTCGTTGAATTGCAGGATTTCTTTCGCTGGAGAGCCATCATCGCCACCACCGAAGACCATCGCTCCGAGGTGCCCGTTGCCAATAGGCAGAGCGTCCACCCATTGCGCCGCGGGCTTGTCATACCAGAGCGTCAGTTCTTCTGGAATAGTCTCGCGATCGGGCGATTCCTTTGGAGGGATTCGCGGCGAGATTGCAAGTGCAGCTGAAGTGGCGATAAAATCGCGGCGCGTAAACCGATCCATAACGAGCGGGAGAGCCTTGCGGAAACCATAATATCGATGTGTTTCCCACTCATTGGGACCATAAGGGGCTGCCAACTCCCTATCCATATCTTGGTTCTGAAATTCAGCTTTGAATGATATCCCTAGGCCCTGCTACCAGCTTGCGGTAGTCAGCTCCCCGATTTCACGAAAGTGCTGGTCTCTACTGACAAGCGCGATTCGCTTCCGGACGCCCTGATCTTGCCGCTCCGAAATACAATTCGCCTATGGCAATAGCAGGCAAAAAGATTTCTTTGGCCTGCGCTATTGCGTCTCGGACACTCGATTCGCCGTTCAGTAGGGCAATCAGAATATTCGTGTCGAGAAGGTATCTACCATTCACGAGAATCAATGGCTTCGCAGGCGGATTCGATAGCCTCGTTCATTTCTGCCGCCGATGTATGGTCCAGAATGCCAGAGAACGGAAGCAAAGCCGTGCCGTTCTCTCCTCGCGGGAGCGTGTGCTTCAACGCATCGAAGTACGCGAGTACCTGGCGCTGCTGTTCTAATGACAGACTCTCAACGTGAAGAATGATTTCCCTCTTTAGATCCACAGCGGCACTCCTGTTCCCCAGAATAGATCATCGCCGGTTAGCATAAGAAGAAGCGTAAACAACATTAGAAGAAGCGCAAAAGGCATTCGCGCCCGCTACGCGCTTTAAAGGAGACGCATGGCCTTCTGTACGAATTGCGGAACACAACTCACCGACTCTGCCAAATTCTGCCTGAATTGCGGTCAACCCGCTGGAGACACCACAGCCGCGGCCTACTATCCGCCTGCTCCCGCAGTTGGACCGCTGAAATATGACATCGAGGGCCACAACCTTCAGATCGCCAAGGTACACCTCCAACCCGGCCAGGAAATCTACGCGGAAGCCGGCAAGATGATCTACAAATCAGCCAACGTGGACTGGACAACCCGCATGACCGGCCAGTCTCTGGGCGACAAGATCATCGGCGCCATTAAACGCAAGCTCATGGGCGAAACGCTCTTCTTTACATACTTCCGCGCGACTGGGGCGGATGGTGAGGTCGGATTCGCTGGCCATTATCCCGGCAAGATTCAGGTGTTTGAACTGGCGCCGGGTCAAACTATCATGGTGCAGCGCGATGGCTTCTTGTTTGCGCAAAACACCGTTACGCTGGACATCGCGATGGTGCGCCGGCTCGGAGCGGGATTGCTGGGCGGCGAAGGCTTCATTCTCCAGAAGTTGACCGGTCCGGGCGCTGTCTTCGTACATGCCGGCGGAGACCACGTCGATTTTACGCTCGCGCCTGGTGAAACGCTGCAGGTCCAGAGTGGGCACCTGGTCGCCTTCGATCCATCGGTGAACTACGACATTCAGATGGTTGGAAGCATTCGAACCGCGATCTTCGGCGGCGAAGGTATCTTCCTTACGACTCTTACCGGCCCTGGCCGTGTGATCTTGCAAAGTATGACTCTCGAACGCTTGCGGCATGAGCTGGCGCCTTCGGAGCACCGCCATGCCGGCGACGAAAAGAATCCGCTCAGCGCGATCGCGAGCGGCAGCTTAGGTAGTTTCTTCTCGAGCGACGACTAGGGCCATCGGGCGCGAGTAAGGCGCGGGTCAATTCAGAATCATTGCGACTGCCGTTTGCCGAGAATTCGAATCCACAGTCTTGGGCGTCGAAAATGCGCAGGGCCCGTCTCGCGCAGTTCTTCGACCTGATCCCGCCAGGCGACGGCCCTAAACGCGTTTTGGATGTCGGAGGAACCGAAGAGTTTTGGGCCAACGCCTGGAACCAAAACTGGCCGGAGCTCTCCATCACCTTGCTTAATTTGACCGCGGAGAAAACCTCGGGAAAGTTGCCAATCACTTCGGTAGCCGGCGATGCGCGAGACCTGTCGCGCTTTGAAACCCGCGAGTTCGATTATTGTTTTTCGAATTCCGTCATTGAGCACGTGGGTACGCTTGCCGATCAGGAGAGAATGGCGAACGAAATCCGCCGCGTGGCTCAGGGCTACTTCGTCCAGACGCCTTACCGGTATTTCCCGCTTGAGCCGCACTTTCATGTCCCGGGCTGGGCGCAACTTCCCGTGTGGTGCCGCACGGCGCTTCATCGGAAATTGAATCTGGGCTGGTTGCCCGCCGAGCCGAGCTATTTAAAAGCCCGAATAGATGTGGAACAAATCAGGCTGCTCTCGCTTCGGGAATTTCGTTTGCTTTTTCCGGATGCCGAAGTTCGAATGGAGAAAATTGGTCCGCTCATCAAATCGATGATGGCGGTTCGCAGAGTGGCTTCTAACCGGCGGCAGTAAGCTTACGACTCAGATTCAGCAGCGGTTTCTCTATCGCCGCATGGAAGCCGCCCGCGGCGAGCAGGGCCAATGGAACATACAACACAAGCAGTGAAAGATGCGGCGATTGCAGGTTCAGCACGTTCACCAGTCCAAATAGAATGCTTCCGTGAATCAGATACAGGCTGTAGGAAACATCTCCTAGCCAGGAGACCGGTTTGCTAGTAAGAAACTGCCCTAATCGCCGCGGAACTGAACGCCAGCACAAGAAGTCCCGTGGCGCCGGCTCCAACGGGAATATCGAGAAATCCCGCGAAAGGCGTGGGAAAAGCATGCGAAATCAGTCTGCCGTAGTAGAACAAGATCGCGCTGAGTATCGCAAAGATAATGCGCTGGCGTTGTGCGAGTGACCGGTACCACTCAGCCAAACGGGTCTTTCGCTCTGAAACGAAAATGCCCAGAATGAACAGTCCAGCGAAATGCACGGACTGGCCGAGATCCGTATTCCTTGCAAACGTGGCGGTTGCAACAGTGCCCGCCACCAGCAGCAGCAACGCCACGCTGATTTGCCGCGATACAGCCTTTCCGGCTGCGAGCAAATACAGGAACGGGAAAATCAGCGATATGCGCATCTCATGAACGAGCGACCAAAATGATGCGTCGAAGGTGGCATTGTTGTACACGCCAAGAAAAGCGACATGCGCCCAGATATCGCTCCAACGGACGGGAAGCGTCCAGGTGCGGTTGAACCAGGGATTGAAATGACTTCTGTAGCCTCTCGAAAGCAGGTAATCGGCCGTGATCGCAATCGCCAGAGCACCCAAATAGGGTCCGTAGATGCGGATTGTCCGTCGCACCGCGAAGCCGCCATAACCTGCGGCTCTCGAGCTGGCATACATGCGATGCGAGCGCGAAGCCGCTCAATACGAAAAAGAGTACTACCGCCTCTCCGCCCGCGATAAGAATATACAAAGGAGACAACTTCCAAACTGTCGTCGCCATGCCGACAGGAAACAAATCGAAAAAGTGGCAAAACACCACGGTCAATGCCGCGATTCCTCGAAGTCCGTCCAGTTGCCGCGCGCGACTAACATTTCGCTTCGTGCTCGCCGATGGCTGAAGAACGGTGCTGACCGGAATTGCTCCGCTAGGCATAGTGTTGCCGGTCTCGAAGTTTAAGCACTTCAAATTCTTCTTCGAGCAGCGCCGACCATCGAGCGCGGAACCTATCGTTGCTGTACATTTCAACCCGCTCTCTAGCTTCGCGGCCCATCTGCGCAGTTCTTTGACGATCAGAAGCTGCGCTGCGGATAGCAGAGCCGATGGAGCAGCTCGAGCGCTCTACAATCCAGCCAGTCGCGCCATCCAGCATGAACTCTTCGACCCCGTAGAGGCGCGTCGTGATCAACGGCAGGCCAGCCGCGGCCGCCTGCAAACAAACCAGCGGAAACGTCTCATACACCGATGGAAAGACGAAAGCCATCTGCAGCCCAAAGGTAGGGACGAATGTCGTCTTCGAATCCCGTAAAATGCACCGCGTTGGCGATTCCGAGGCGCTCTGCGATTTTTTCGTACTCGCGGACTTCGCTCCTCGAGCCTCCAATGACAATCAGGTGGACGGAGATCCCGGACACGCCGCGCAGCGCTTCCAGCACCAAACCCAGACCCTTTCCATTCAAAATTTCCAAGCGCGCAGAAACTGAGCACAAACGCATCGCGTGGAATCCCGAGCTGATCGCGTACTCCTTCATGTAAGAAATCGGCTGGTCGCGCAAAAGCGGCGGTGTCCACCGGATTCGGGATGACGCGTATCTTCCCCTGCACAACTTTCGGGTACACTGATTTCAGTTCGCGCGCCAAGCCCTCTGACGGTACAACGATTGTTCTTGCGAACCGGAACGCAATTCGCTCAGTCACTGCGCCCCAGCACTGGTTGAGGATTCGCGCCGCGCGCCTCAGCCAACCGCCGCCGATGAACCTTCGATACCGTGACAAAAATAGTCTGTGGCAGGAATGGGCGTAGCAGAGATCGCAGAATGGAAACGCGCCTTCCGTGCTGAGCCGCAGGCCTCGGCTAGTCCGTCCATACATCGCGTAAGCGCAGATAGAAAAGATCGTGAACAGAACCGAGCTCGCGAATATCGGGCGGCGTGGAACAGGTATCTTGGTTTTCCGTACGAGTTCCGCATCCGGAAGATCGGTGCGGTTGATAAAGAGGTGCATAGTCCAAAGTCCGATCATTCCCTGAAGCATTGTCAAAAGGCAGCTTCCAGCGGGACTCGTTGCGGTAATGTTCGGATCGAAAACCAAGAGACACAATCTCTGCGGCCTCAATAGGCGCCCTTTGGCATCAGCACTCTTTGCGCAGTCCGGATCAGGATATAAACGTCAAGCCAGAGAGACCAATTCCGGATGTAATAGGTGTCCTCGATCTCCTGATTCTTCAGATCTCCGTCGCTGCGGTCGGACACTTGCCAAAGTCCCGTTACGCCCGGCATAACGCTCGTACGCAGATTTCGGAATGCGCCCGAAAAGCTGTCCAAGTGGTAATACGGAAAGGGTCTGGGCCCTACAAGGCTCATCTCGCCGCGCAGCACGTTCCACAATTGCGGCAGCTCATCCAGGCTATAGCGCCGAAGAAACCAGCCGATACCCGGCAATATGCGCGGATCTTTTTTGAGCTTGTAATAACGCAACCAACTCGCGTTCTCCTCGCCGTGCGCTTCGAGATATTGCCCCAGCAGCCGTTCAGCATCGGGAAACATCGTCCTCAGCTTATAGACTGCGATGCGCTTTCCTCCAGCGCCCTCACGCTCCTGTCGAAAGAATGCAGTGCCTGGGCTGACGATCTTGATCCAAACCGCGCAGACTGCCACGAACGGCACTGTAATCAAAAAACCAGGCAGCGCTATCAGATAGTCGAGAATCCTCTTAAGCACGCGGTTGGCCGGAACCAGCAAGTTCTTTCTCACTTCCAGACCCAGCATTCCGCCCAAATCGCGAGACGTGATCCAAAGGCTCTGTATCCCGAATAGGTCGGGAATAAAAATCACACTGGAGAACGAAAGATTTTGGACAATCTGTGTTAAGCGATTGTGATTCATGCCGGGCATAGCAACCAACGCTACTTTCGCGCGGCCTTGAAAGCGTTGAACTGCCGAGAGAGGTCCCAGGACCGGGACTCCATGGATAGTTTGTCCCCATTTTCGAGAATCGTCATCGAGGAAAGCCAATGGGCAGAAATCCCAGATCGCACTGCTTCTGCAGCGTCTTCGCCACCTGAGCGCCAGTCCGTCCCGCGCCCAAGATAATCACCGGTAGTCCACACACGCCGCGCGCAATCAGAAATCGCCGTACGATGGACTCGAACGCTGGCGGCAATACCAGCGCGAACACCATAGTGATCAGTAGCACGCCTCGCGACCACTGCCTGTCGTGAAAGACGTAGTTCCACGTCAGCAGCACGACAAATACCGTAAACGTCGCATACACTCGCGCCCGCAGTCGTTCCACTGCACCCATGCCATAGCCCGGATACAGTCCGACCCAGTAATACACCAGCGGAAGTGTTAAGACGCCGAGCGCCAGCCCCTGGTATTGAGCCCTTCCGAGGCCGATCGGAAAAATCGAGTGTAGAAGAAAGCGGGTCAGGCACCCGAGAAGCAAAGCCAGCTCGAGCGCAATTATGTCGATGAGCAAAATCGCAAGCGTGGCCCACGAACGTTGTTTTGCCTCCGGTAGGACAACGGCGCGTTCAGCGGCAGCGGCACTCATACTTCGCAGCGGTTTATACGGCTGTGGACAAGTAATCCATCATACAAGCTTGAGATTGCTTTTTGGTTAGTTCCTGGTACTAGCCGTTCTGTGATAGATCTGCATGAGCAATTCATAATTGCGCTCGGCCGTGTAGTTTTGCTCATAACATAAACGCGACGATTGTCGGACGGCAGCTAGGTCGCCTGGCCGCGCCATGATTGCTTGCACCCGGTCGATGAGACTGTTCACGTCACCCGCAGTGAAGTGAAATCCATTCACGCCATCTTGGATCAACTCGGTAGTCGATCCTACTGCGGACGCGATTACGGGAGTGCCGCAGGCTGAGGCTTCGATAATAACCATTCCGAAAGGTTCCTGCCATTCGGAAGGTACGACGAGAAATATCGCCTCCTTCATTAGCTCAATCACTCTCGCGTGTTCAGTGCCGCCCAGCCATTCTACATTCGGCAGGCGATCTGCCCGCTCTTTCACTAAGGCCGCAAGAGGGCCATCACCGGCAATTTTTAACGCGATCGTTGCACCCAGCCGTTCCCATGCATCCAGGAGCGTGCGCAATCCCTTTTCCTCCGAGAGCCGGCCCACAAAAAATGCATAGTTGCCGTTACCGTTTCCGATGCCGGGATCCCGAGGAAGAAAATTGGGTTTTACAACGATCTTTCCGGCGGGAAGACCTCCCTCGATGAATTTTTCTTTTGCGAAATTTGTTAGCGCGATGTAGGTGTGTATCTTGGTTGTCCAGGTCTGCGCCATCCAATGGCTAGCCAACATCGAGGCTACCGCCGAACTCGCAAACGCGCTCTTCCGATAGCACCGGTGCAAGACAGCCTTATACGGTACTTTTGAACCGAGACATTCCTCGCACACGGCGCCATCCCGAAAGAATGTCGCCGCCGGGCACAGCAGCCGATAATTGTGAAGCGTCTGAATCACCGGCACACTCTCAGCCGCCGCTGCGAAATAGAGCGACGGCGAAATGATCGGGAAAGTGTTATGCGCATGGACGACGTCGGGTCTCTCCCGCGCGATCGCCTTCCTGATTTCCCGATAGGTTTCTCTATTGAAGATCGTGCGGACACCGATGCCAATGCTGGACATCGTCTCGATAGCCTGGTTATCAGCCGAGTACTGCTCTACTTCGTGTCCATGCTTTGTCAGTAGCTCGTATTCCGCCGCGTAAACTTGGTCCTCGCCGCCCGCGTGCTGATAAAAATTGTGGACCTGGAGGACTTTCATTCGCGGGGCGCCATGACATTCTCGCCGCGCGCCTTTCTTCCTTGCAGGACCGGCACATTCCGGTCAGCAGCGCTAGGCGCCATCACTCTGCCCGGCATGTAGCCCCTGAACCGCCGATGCGAAAGACTGGCCAGAGCGATCAAGAGGAGGAATCCCATATTTGCCGCGGTACCTGCTCCGGCGATAATGTTTTCTCCGGCAAGCGCTACCAGGAACGCGGGCAGATAAACCAACAGCGGTTTTGCGTAACCATTGCCGTCATTGCGCAAGCCTTGGAATGCAAACACACCTATAGACACCAAAAACATTAGCCATAACGTCAGCCCAATGATGCCCCACTCGTACATCACCCGTAGCCATTCGTTGTGCATAAGCCTGTTGGGGTCCATATTCGCCTTGAATCCGGATCCGACAATCACCAAGCCTCCATTGGAAGTCCCATGTCCGAAAATCAGCTCTGTGATCGACGAATCTTTGATGGCCTCGATTTCTTTTGCGTCAGCGCCCCGCCTGAAGCGATAGGTCCCGAGCCCCGCCGATTTAATGTCGCCCTGATATGCTGCCGTGATCGCGGCTGCAATTCGATTCGATTCCGCGTGCTGTGCAAGGAGAGCCATTATTCGATCGGCGCTCGCGACGAATACAGCAGCTGAGCTAATCGCTAACCCAAACGCGCAGATCTTCAGCCAGGGGCGCATTTCGGAGATCAGCAGAGCTAGCAATGTGGCTATCAAAATTCCGATAAACCAGATCCTGCTGCCGTCGAAAACAATTGTCGCCGCCAGAATGGCGCAGAGTGAAACACGGATGCTGAGCCGCAAGGTCTTCGAGCACAGAGCGACACAATAGAGCGCCGCCACGAACGCTGCAAATGTCTGCGCATAGGCATACGATGAAAACCTGTGATCGCTTCCCGAATGCGGGTCGAATAATGAATGCAAAGCCGCAAGCGCAAGCGTTCCAATCGTGACGGGCACCACCACGCTGGGCGCGAGATAACCTCCCTTCGCCGCTCTGAGAAACACGAAGCAGATCAGCAGCGAGCCCGTCATCTGTCCCGCGAGTTTGAGAGCAGCCAAAGGGAAAAACGACCAGGATGCCGCGATGGCCGCATAGATCGCCAACAGAATCCATGCGATCGGCGCAATTATCGTCTTCTGGTGGCCGGCGTAGGCCCGTAATCTCCACAACAGGTAAAGCGGAAGAACAATGCCCTTCAGCAAATTCGGCAATCCTATCCCGGTGCTGTCGGAGCTGAAATCGATATTGCAAAGTAGCAGGCAGGCAACCATGCTCCATCGCAGCGGCGCAAACAGTGCCGCAAGGAACAATAGAATGTACAAAATGGATGGAAGCGTCATGATCGCGCTAAACGAGAATCGTTGGCGCATGCGCAGATTGCGGTCGTGATGAGATCCGCGACATAAGCCGGCGTTAGTTCGGTCGCGGTCCTGCGGGCGCATTCCCGCATCTCGTGTAACTTCTCCGCCGAGGTTTTCATGCTTCGATCAAGCGCATCATACATTCCTTGCGCATCATCTGCTCGGAATGTCCAACCGTTTTCGCCATCTTTTACTAATTCCATCACCGCCTGAGCGTAAGTACTCCCTAAGACTGGCAGACCGGCAGCCATAGCCTCATTCACAACCACTCCCCACGTATCGGCCAATGTGGGGAGCACGAGAATGCCTGCTTCACCATATACCTTCGGGAGATCGTCGTATTGGAAGCTGCCCAGAAACGTCAGCGTAACGTTCGATGGAACAGACGTCTGCTGCAACTTGCCGCGAAGAGATCCATCGCCCGCAAAAACGAAGTCGACGGCGCAATCCCGATTTGCCGATGCCCATTTGGATAAAGCCGCCAGAAACGGTATGAGACCCTTACGCTCGATTAATTGCCCGACGAAAAGGAGACGCTTCGCACGATCGCTGCCTCGCGCAAGCGGGACACAAGCAAATTGGGACACGTCGGTCGTATACAACAGCTTGAATATTTTCTGGTTGTCCACGCCCAGGCTTTGTATGTACCGGATACCGCTATCGCCCACAACCAGAAATGCATCCACCTGCCTGTGTACCAACCTTCGCAGCATCCCACGAGTCCAGCCGCGCCCCTGCTCCGTCGATTCGGCAACGTCCGCCAACACGATCAATTTCGAGTTGCTGCGTATCTTTCGGTAGACTACGGCGAGCGCAGTGCGAAAGCCCATCTCGCTGGATATAACGACATCCGCGCTAAATCTTCTGAGTTGCTGCACCGTATCCATTGGTAGGTGCAATGCAAACGGCTCTCGAAATCCTTGTGGATGGCGCCAAAGCCCCTTCAGCGTAATTGTCTTCTGAACGATGACATCGAGCCCGTCCCACTCCGGTTTCCAGGGGCGGTTTGACTCCATCGGCGTCGAGAGCAGGACGCGCATTGCTGCGAACCGGTTCGATAGCACATCCAGCACCGGCTTTTGGTAAGGAGGAATCAAGTTAGTCAAGAACGCGACGCGAATCGGCAGCTTCGAACCGTCCGACTGATTTTGAAGCTGGGAAAACTCTTCCGAACGCATGCGAAGCGTCAGTTCGCGGTTACGATCGAGCACCCATTTACAGCAGTTTCTTATCCTCTTTCTCGCCGCGTTGAGCGGTCCGATGACAGGCCGGGCGCTGAAGTCGCAGCCTATCTCTTCCTTCTCGTAGCGCTTTTTTGCGAATCGAAACCATTCTCCTTGCTCGATGACATGACAATAGGACAGAACCGGAACGTAGGTACACAAGAACCCATCTGCTTTTGCGCGACTGCGGATCGTTCCTTCAGTTTCGAATTCCCAGGCCGATTCGTTGTCTCGCAATAAGCCGAGCAGCTCGGCGCGATTCCATAAGGCGGCCTGAGTAGAAACGCGATATGGGGCGAAGCGATGAATGGAGCCGATCGATTCATACCCTTCCATCCTGATGTTGGGCCTGGGGTGAGGATATAGACGAAGTACCGTCCCGCCAAGCTCGTGAAGAGCGTTTAGGTGCTCCCTAACTTTTTCAGTTGAAACCGGCCGATCTAAGAAAAAATCTTCGAGAAGAAGCAGAACGTATTGCGCATCGATGCGCTCGAGGAAAAACCTCAGATTTCTGCTCCAGGATCGATCCTCTCCAGCGTTCAGCGAGCTAACCCGTTCGTCCTCGTATCGTTCATGATTGCTGCCCAGATAGACCGGAAATGGGCAATCCGGCCAATTCCGCCAAAACAGGTTAAAAAATGGAGCCCACAAATCCCGGTACGCGTCGCACGAGACCACCAGGACCGCACAAGATACCTCAGGCATTCGAGGCATCCGACGAAATTGTAAAAGGATTCAATCCGCGCCGGCGCAAGACAATATAGATACCGAAAGCGGCAGCCGCTTGGGAAATGACGACCGCCCATGCCATCCCGTTGTACGAATATCGCGGCGCAAGGCAAGTTGCGAGCAGGACATTAACGATCAGGGCAGCCAGCGTGATCTTCTGAAATTGCCTCTCCAATCCAAGCACGAGGAGCCACTGGAATCCAAGCACGTTGGTCCAGGCGATCATGGGCGCTCTTAAGCTGAGGATCTTGAAAACGCTCTCGGAGGGCGTGAAGTTGCGTCCCAAGATGATAGGGATAAACAACGGAGACCCGAACCACATCGTCAACCCTAAGATCACGCTCGCCCCGCCCATTACATACAAGGACACTCTCGTCCATCGCGCCGCTTGGCCGAAAGAACTTTTGACCAGCGTGGCTGCGCGTGGATACAAGACGGTAGTAAATGGCGATAGCAGTCCGGTGGCTGCGGTATTGATTTTTTCCGCGCCGGAATAATAGCCGACCGCTTGCGGTGATACGAACAAGCCAAGAATAAATGCATTACCCAGCGCGTAGATATTATGGGCACTGCGAAACAGAAACATCGCCCAGCCCTGGCGCAGCATGTTCATGCCGTCCTTCAGGCGCGGCCAGCGCAGCGCGTACCGCGAGTAAATCATCGCGTGGCTGACGACCAGGGTGACGATCGCCGTCGCGCCATTCAGCGCAAACACTTTCCATGCGTCTTCCGGCTTATGCACAAAGAGGAAGATCCCCACGGTCGCCGCGGCTCGCGCCGATATCTCCAGGTAGGATGCTGTGGCCACGCGCTTGATCCCGTAGAAGTAATAAATGGGAAGCATCGCTTTGATCATTTCCGACAACACCGCTGTCCATAAAAGCGAGGGATGTTCGCGGAACAAAGGAACGAGCAGGTAGGCCCCGCACGCGGCCACCAATGCTGCCAGACTCAGCAGCCCTTTCGCTCCCATCACGCCGGCTATGGTTTCTTCAACTTCTTGGTCTGTCGATGCCGTTGCCAATTGTCTCGTCGCGGAATAAACAAATCCGTATTCCACCACGAGATTTCCATATAGCGCGAACGCTTGCGCCATTGCAACCAATCCCCAGCCCGCCGGCCCGAGGGTCCGCGAGAGATACGGCACAGTCACCAGCGGAATCACCTGATTGGCGAAATGGATGCCGTAAACGGACACCATATCGTGGAGCAGATGAGCTTGACGTTTCAGCTGCTCTAGCAATTAACTATTTTGAGATGCATTTTCCGCGTAATACTTCCGGTAGTCCGTGTAGTAGTAATACCCGTGAGAAGTATTCTTATCCACTTGGTTCAGCACGAGACCGATGACGTTGGCTCGAAGCCGCTTCAGCGTGGCGAGTACAATTGCAACCGCTTTACGGCTGGTCTGTCCCGCGCGAGCCATTATCACCACCCCATCAACCGCTGTCGCCACCTGCATCGCTTCTGCAAAGCCGAGCAGTGGCGGAGTGTCTACGAAGATCAAATCGTAATCCTTTGATGCCTCGTCCAGGATGTCGATCATCATTGAACCGACCAGGTCGGAAGCGCGGCGCGACGCCATTCCAGCCGGGAGTACGTCCAACTCAGGCCAATGCTCGGTCTTCAACACTGCGTCTTTCCAGCTCAGCTCGCCCAGCAAAACATTGGACAATCCCAAGGCGCCGCTCAAACTCAGCTTCTTGTGAACGCTTGGACGGCGCAGGTCCGCATCGATGATTAGCGTTTTCTTACCTTGTTCGGCATGCGCGATCGCAAGATGAATCACCGCCGTAGACTTTCCTTCGCCGGGAGTCGCGCTCGTGATCATCAGCGATTTCACGCTGCGGTCGAAATCGGGCAACAGAATCGAATGCCGTAAAGCGCGAATCGCCTCCTCGTATGACGAGAAATCATCGTAAGCAGAGGCCGCGGTCGTCTTTGCATCGTTTCGTTTATCTTTGGCAGCCTTCTTGCCAGCGCTATTTCCGGCCCCGCTGTATCGGATCAACCCGACACCGCTCGGTGGACCGCCATTATCGGCGCCAGCCGTCATTTCCGGCAAGTTCTGCGCCATTGGGCCGATCAGCCGCCTCATGTCCTTCACCGCGGGCAGCGTTCCGATTACGCTGGTATCCAGTGCCCGTGCGGCCTGTTCGGGATCGCGGATCGTGTTATCGAGAACATCGCCCAAAATCGCGCCGCAGATGGCGATCACCGAAGAAATAATAAACGCCAACAACAGATTCAGCTTCTTGTTCGGGAAAACCGGCGCATCGGGTGGACGCGCAAGATCCGCGATCCGAATGGAGTTGTTCTGAAAACCAGCGTTGAAGACTGCTTCCCTTCTGTGCCGGTCCAGGTCTGCATACAGTGCCTTGTCGGCCTCCGCATCGCGCTTTAATTGCTGGTATTCGAACGATCGCGAATTCAGTCGATCGTATTCCGCTTTAGTCGCAGCGACTGCCTTCTCCAGCATCTGTTCCCGGTTCAGCGCTTGATGGTAATCCGCCTCCACCCGAAGTTCGACGTTGTGCCGCATTTCCTCAAATTGCCGTTGGACCTCCGCCAGATCGTTTGCCGCTTTTCGGTACTCAGCGTGATTCGGGCCGTAGATCGTCGATACATCGGCGAGATGCTGTTTTGCCTGGTTGATCCGGTCTTGCAGCTTGTTCAGTTCCTCGCCTTGCGTCGATATTTCAGCCGACGCGACCGACTTATTCTGAAGGCCGTTGAATCCCGCTTCTTTGCGCACCCGGTCGGATTGCGCATTGGTGTATTCCGTATTCAAAAGCAACAATCTCGCGGATAGAATGTTGGTCTTCTCCACGGGGTTGATCACGCCCAGCTGCTGCTCAAATTTCGCAAGTGCCAGGCTGGAGCGCTCCATCTTCGCTTTTAATTCATCAAGCTGTTTCTCCATGAAAACCGATAAGGCGCTCGAGGAGCGGACGCGAATTTCAAAAGTGTGTTCCAGGTACGATTGCGCGATCGCATTTGCGACGTCGGCAGCGAGTTGCGGATCGGGTGAGCGGTAGCTGATGTGCAAAATATAACTGTTCAATGGATGCGAAATTTTGAGCTGTTTTAAATAGACCGGTGCGTCGGCTTTTCTGCGGGCATTCTCTGCTGCAAGCTTCTCGAGTTGGCTCTCGCGCTGCAGAAGGTTAAAACGCTCCGCCACCGGACGCAGCACAGCGTCAGACTGGATCAGCTCTATCTGCGTGGTGATGAAGGTGTCCGAATCATCCACCGAGGGGGCCTGACTTGCCTCTTGCCCAATCACACCTGAAGGGGCGCGCCGATCCACATCGATTTTTGCCGTTGCCTCGTAAATAGGAGTCAGCCGGGAAGAGAACAGAAACGTGACCAGCAGACAAGTGGCGACGAACCCCAGGATCTTCCACTTCTGGCGGAGAACCACTAACAGGTAGTGCGAAGGCGAGATTACGGGCCGGGCGGCCTCGAATTCCGCATAGGGCTGTGGCGCAAGATATTGAGGGATCCGTCGCGCGTCCACTAGCTCAGAAGGACCCCGCTCAAGCTGTTTCATCACCTTTCCATTTGTTCCTGCCACCGCAGTCCTCTATCTGAAAATCAACAGGCCCGATGCCGTCGCCGCACCAACTCCTGCGATTTTCTCCAGAGTCGTGACCGTCATTCTGCGATGTTTGTTGTCGGGAACGTACAGAATGTCATCGGACTGCATGCTGACATCCGGCGCCTTTCGCTTCATAATCTGGCTCAGTTGAATCGGAATCTCGTCGCGTCCCGCTTTCCCCGCCTCGCGCCTATAAATATACGCGTCATTAGTTGAGTAGGGCAGCAGACCTTCCGACAGCGCCAGCACTTTCAGAACGGTTGTGTCACCGCTGTCCTGAATCGGGTACGCACCCGATTTCTTTACGTTGCCGATTACATATACTCTGCCTGCCAGCGGAACGCGGACCTCTTCTCCGCCATGTAGTCTGATATTCAACGCCGGATTGGACTCCTCAATCAATCCCTTGATAGGGATGCGTTGCACCAGTCCCGGCGGGCCATCGTTCTCCGAAGGGTGTGTTTCGCTAACCAGAATTTCCGATCCTGCATCCGGAGCCAAGCCGTCCGCCTTCGTCAGCGCATCGAGAAGTGTCACCTCGCCAACAGCCTGAAACGTGATTGGATGGCGCACCGCTCCTGAGACCGTTACGGGAACGCTCCTATATTCCGCGACTGAAACTGAAACAACGGGGCGTACTAGTATCTGCTCGTTCACCAGCGCTTCGGCAATTTCGTCCTCGATTTCGGTAGGATACTTACCCGCAACCTTCAGGCGTTCCTTCAAAAGCGGCAGAGGCACCGTGCCATCCGCCCCGACGCGAAAGTTCCGCGATAATTCGGGACAATCGGCGACCGACACAGAGAGTAGGTCGTCAGGTCCAACTTTCTGGCTGGGCAGATTGAATTCCGCGCTGGGAGCCGGCGACGCCATTCGAGGATTCGGCGTTTGTGCGCCTAGCGCTGCCGCGAACAAAAGAGACAGATAGGCTAAGGGTTTCATTTGTGAACGCGTCAAAACGAATCCGGAAGTGGCTACCATTCTACGCTGTCCGTCAAATCAAAGACAGTTCGTTTGGTACTTTGAAGTTCGTGACCCCGGCCTCGCTCGTTCAGATCCAAAATTCCGGGGCTCCTTTAGCCCAACCGCGGCTTCCCACCTGGCTCCGCAAGCCCGCAGACCCATTTCGAATCGGTCCATCTGCTCAAGACGGAACTGCGCCAGCGGCGCCTGCACACGGTATGCGAGTCCGCCCGCTGTCCGAACATCCACGAATGCTTCCACCGCGGTGCCGCCACCTTCATGATTCTAGGCAACTTGTGTACGCGAGGCTGCGGGTTCTGCTCGGTCCCGAAAGGTTCGCCGGCCAAGAAGAGAGTTTTCCCTCGACCCCCAAGAACCTTGGCAAGTAGCCGAGATGGCCGCCCAAATGAAGCTGCGGTATGTCGTCATCACCTCCGTAAACCGGGACGATCTCTCCGATGGCGGGTCCCGCCACTTCGCCGAAACAGTGCGCCAGGTCCGTTCGGCGCTTCCGCGAGCACGGGTGGAGGTCCTCACCCCAGACTTTTGCGGAAATTTGGACGCCGTCGCCCGCGTGCTCGATGCCGGGCCTCACGTCTTCAATCACAATATGGAAACCGTGTCCCGGCTATACCGCCGCGTTCGCCCGCAGGCCAACTATCGGCAATCCTTGCAAGTGCTACGGTTTGCAAAAGAGTATCGACCGGCTGCCCTCACCAAATCGGGCCTGATGGCCGGTCTGGGCGAGTCACGCGAAGAAGTGCATCGACTGCTCTCCGATCTCATTGAATCCAATGTCGATGTCGCCACAATCGGCCAGTACCTTCAGCCCACCCGCCACAATCTGCGGGTGGCCGAGTATGTAACTCCTGAGCAGTTCGACGCCTACCGCGATTATGGGCTCTCGCTCGGCTTCAAAATGGTGTTCAGCGGGCCATTCGTTCGCAGTTCCTACATGGCGGAGCACATCAACGAAGAAGCCGTCCAGGCAAATGCCTAATGTGGGCGGAGCCTTCCCGCCTCACTACAGGCGCATCTTTCTCCACGCTCTGCTCTCCATTTCGTCCGCGATCCTGCTGGTTCTGATTTTCCCGAAATTCAATCTGCCGCTCTTGGCGCCGGTCGCGCTCACTCCGCTGCTTATCGCTCTGGCACGCACTACAGATGGCTGGCAGCGATTCATTTACGGTTGGGGAGCCGGCATCTGTTTCTGGTTCTGTTTATGTACTTGGATTCAGTTCGTTCTGGAAGTGCACGGCGGCATGGGCCGTTGGGGTGGCTGGGGATCATTCTTTCTTTTCGCCATACTGAAAGGCCTTCATCTCGGTGTGTTCGGTTGGCTGGCTGGCCCGCTGATGCGGCGCGCCTACGCGGTTCCGGCTGTTGCGGCGCTCTGGACCGGCCTTGAACGCACCCATGGAACTTTCGGCTTCGCCTGGCTCGCGCTAGGGAACGCAGGAATCGATATGTCGGTGCCATTACGCCTTGCGCCCATCGTCGGCGTTTACGGGCTTTCCTTCGTCTTCTGCATGCTCGCCACGGCCCTCGCTTGCGTCATTCTGCGATATTCCCGAATTCGGCTCGTACCCCTGGTACTTTTGTTGGTTTTGTGGCTTCTTCCCGGGATACCTCAGCGAGTTCCGGCTAGCGAGAGGGCGCTAATAATCCAACCCAACATCGATCCCGACATCCAATGGACCGGCCTGCTCCAGGAGAAGACCGAACAGCAACTCAGCCTTTTATCGCAGGCTCTGCCCGCGCCGCTCGTCATCTGGCCTGAGCTGCCCGCGCCGCTCTATTACTACAGCGATCCCGAGTTTCGCGATGCCGCCACGCAAATCGCCAAGCGGCATGGCTATTTCTTGTTTGGCACAGTTGCGTACACTCGCGAAAACCAGCCCATGAACTCCGCCGTTCTGCTGGGGCCGAATGGCTTGGAGGTGGGCCGCTACGACAAGATCGATCTCGTGCCGTTTGGCGAATTCGTGCCGCCTCTCTTCTCCTTCGTCAACCGGATCACGCAAGAGGCTGGCGACTTCGTCCCTGGCCACGACATCAAGATTCTGCCTGCCGCCGGTCATCGCCTTGGAGTGTTTATCTGCTACGAATCCGCTTTTCCCGATCTGGTCCGGCAGTTCACAAGACAAGGAGCTGACGTTCTCGTGAATCTCTCGAACGATGCGTATTTCGGGCGGTCCGAGGCCCGCCAGCAACATCTGCTGCTGGTGCGCATGCGCGCGGTCGAAAATCGCCGCTACGTGTTACGAGCTACAAACGACGGAATAACGGCCATCATCGACCCCGCCGGCCGCATCGTCAAGCGCCTGCCGTCCTACGAGGAGCTTGCATCTCCGGTGCGCTACGGAGTAGTTGAGAGCACCACGTTCTATGCCCGCCACGGGGATTGGTTCGCCTGGACCTGCTTACTCGTGGGCGCGACGCTCGCAGCGCTCAATCTCCGCGCGCCCCGGCCATGAACTTATACTGAGTCAATGCGCACCAAAGATATTGAAAGACCGCTTGGCTTCAACACACGAGCGCTGCACGCAGGCTACGATCCCGATCCCACCACGCACGCCCGCGCCGTGCCCATTTATCAAACGACGTCCTTCACGTTCGATGACACCGAGCACGCCGCCCGCCTGTTTGCGCTGGAAGAATTCGGCAATATCTATACGCGGATCATGAATCCCACCACTGCGGTGCTCGAAGAGCGTGTCGCCTCGCTTGAAAACGGCGCGGCGGCATTGGCTCTATCGAGCGGTCAAGCGTCGCAGTTTCTCGCTCTGACCACGATTGCCGCGCCCGGTGATCAGATCATTTCCGCCAGTACCCTTTACGGCGGCACCTACACGCAATTGGACGTTACGATGCGCCGCTTAGGTTATGACGTCGTGTTTGTCGAGCCCGACGATCCGGAGAACTTTCGTAAAGCGATCACGCCCAAGACCAAGCTGCTGTACGGCGAGACCATCGGAAATCCGCGCAGCAACGTTCTTGATATTGCGGCAGTCGCGAAGATTGCGCACGATCACGGCCTGCCGCTGGTCATCGATAACACCTTGTCGACTCCCTATGTCACCCGGCCTATCGATTTCGGTGCGGACGTTGTGGTGCATTCGCTCACCAAGTTCATGGGCGGACATGGCAACTCAATCGGCGGAATTATTGTCGACAGCGGCAAGTTCCCTTGGAATAATGGCAATTTCCGGCAATTCACTGACCCCTCACCCGCCTATCACGGGATGAAGTTTTGGGACACGTTCGGCAACATTAGCTTCATCATCAAAACTCGCGTGGAAGGATTGCGCGACATGGGCCCCTGCGTCAGCCCCTTCAATTCATTCCTGTTCTTGCAGGGCATCGAAACACTGGGTATGCGGATGGAGCGGCATCTCGAAAACACGATCGCCGTGGTCAAACACCTGGAGAGCCATAACATGGTCGAGTGGGTGAAGTACGCCTCCATACCCTCGAGCCCGTATTACGCCCTAGCTCAAAAGTACACACCGAAGGGCGCGGGCGCCGTCTTCTCCTTCGGTATAAAAGGTGGCTATGAGGCGGGGAAGAAGTTCATAAACAAGCTGAGGATCTTCTCCCATCTAGCTAATCTCGGCGATTCGCGCAGCCTCGTGATCCATCCCGCTTCGACGACCCATCAGCAGCTCGGTCTGGCGGAGCAGGCGGAAGCCGGTGTGACTCCGGAGCTGGTCCGCCTCTCGATCGGCTTGGAGGATGTAGACGATCTGATTTGGGATATCGACCAGGCGCTGGGATAAATCCCCTACCGCACCTCGACCCACGCCTTTTTCGCCGCACTCTGAGCCACTTTCTCGAGCAGAATCATGCCGCGAAGCCCGTCTTCGAAGGTGGGATAATCCACCGGCGCCGATGGATCGGCGACTTTCGCATAAAATCTCTTGAACACCTGTTTGTGCGAATCGTCATAGCCCTCGCTATGCCCGCCCGGCAAGTCGGCGAAGGTTGCGGCTGCCGGATAAAACAACGAACCGTCCTTAATCATGGTTTGATTTGGTTCGTTCCGATGCCCGATCCATAGCGTGTCCGGCTGCTCCTGGTCCCAGGCGACTCCGGCTTTGGTACCGAAAATCTCGAAAGCAAAACGATTCTTGCGGCCGGCTGACATCTGGCTGACCGTGAACGCGCCGCGCGCTCTATCGCCAAGCCGCAGCATTACGACTCCGAAGTCATCGGTATCGATGGGAACCTCTTCGTAATCCCGCGCCTGCAGTTTCTTACCCGAGAACGTCTCGACCGATCCCTTGGGACGTTTGCGCGTCTTGTGAAAGGTGGCAAGATCTGCGCACACAGCCGTGATCTCGAGCCCAGTGAGATGTTGAATCATGTCCATCCAATGAGACCCGATGTCGCCCATCACCCGCAACTTGCCATTTTCTTTGGAATCGAGGCGCCAGTTCCAGTCCGTGTCGTACAGCAGCCAATCTTGCGAATACGTTCCTTGCACGATGAGGATGTCGCCCAGGTCGCCGGCCGCAATCATCTGCCGTATTTGCTGAACCACCGGGTAGTACCGCAAATTATGTTGAACGCAGTTCACGGCGTTTTTCGCCTTGGCCGCATCCACCAGTCGACGCGCCTCGTCTACATTCATCGTCAGCGGCTTCTCGCACAGGACAGCTTTCCCCGCATCTATCGAGGCCAGCGACATCGGGAAATGATCCACGTTCGGAGTGCAGATGTGGATCGCCACGATTTCCTTGTTCTCTAAAACATCGTTAATATTGCTCGTCGCAAGCGGAATTCCGGCGCTCTCCGCGAACTTCCGCGCTGTCTCTGGCCGGCTGCCGACCACCGCCGCGATTTCGACGTTTCCCAGACGACGGACATTTTCGGCGTGTACCTTGCCCATGAAACCAGTCCCAACAATCGCCGTCTTAATTTTTTGCATTCTGGAAAGAGTATATGCGAGCGCGCTCCTCTGTAGGCGCTCATCGCCGGCTGTTAGTCTGGTTGTAACGGGGTCTCGAATGTTGGTTCGCATTCGTCTGAAATCGCGAAAGCGCGCTCGGCCTCACTTTCCAAGAGTTGTCCAGGCGCTGGCTGCGTTGCTTTCGCCCTCTGCCCTGATCGCGTTCACAATTGCTGCTTGGGGCATTGCCGCCGAGTTTCGTTGGACCAGCGGTTTTTTCATTTCAACTGGTCTTTTCTCCCATTGGCAGGTATGGCTCTGCGCGGCGGCAGTACTATTACTGTTCGCGCGTCTGCTCAACCGGTATGCGCAGGACTAGCGGGTGATCGTCGACCACGTGTCCCGATTCTCATAGCGCTCGATACCAGAAGCTGTAGCGCTTGCCTGTCCGCAATTTTCGCTCGGCTGACCGAATTTTTTACATGCACTATAACCTTCCGTTTTTGCGATGTACTTCTGATAAATTCGCCCAAAAGTTGATATTCGGAGCTGCCGCAACCTTCGGTACTTGGCGTGCATCGAGAAAGTAGAAGAACAAAAATCATGCGTGGAACACGAACGACCGCGATCGCAATCCGAACCGAACCGGCCCGCGTCTGGGCTTTGACAGTGCTCCAAGGAACGGGAACCCTCGTAGGGCGTGTGGGAACTTGGGCAACCGATACTGCTCAGCAATTTGGCGCGCTTGTCTCGGCGTTGATGGGACCGGCGGTGTTTTCCGCCTATGCGTTCGCCGTCTGGAGTCTGGCGGCCAACCTGGGCTGGACTAACACGTTCGTGTTCTCAACCGGTCCTTTATCCAACTGGTTAGTGTGGTTAAGTATCGCTATCCTGGTTAACCTCGCCTCCAGCATACTGAAGCGCCATACGCAGACTGAAAAATAAACGCGCAATCGCTAAAATAAACGCGCAATCGCTCTGTTATCCTCAAGTGAGGAACCCCCTCCCGCGATGCCTTTCAGTTCGCGTTCGTACGTGAATCGCTACATCCCCTCGAACCGCTTTCCGGTCGGACTGAAATGGCTGCTGATCGTAAACATCGCGATTTTCGTCATCTCCATCTTCGTTCAGCGCGCGCTGGGTCCGGTTCTTGACAACTTCGCCCTTGTACCGTCCCAAGTAGTTCAGACGTTCGCCGTCTGGCAGCTCGTCACCTACATGTTCATCCATGCGGGCTTTCTCCACATTTTGTGGAACATGCTCGCACTGTGGTGGTTTGGCGCCGAGCTGGAACGTTTGTGGGGTACTGCGAAGTTCCTCAGATTTTATTTCACCTGCGGTATTTGCGCGGCACTCACCGTGGTTGTGGCCGCGTATATCTTTGGCGGTATCGATATCAGGACCGTGGGCTCGTCGGGTGCAGTTTACGGCATCTTGATGGGTTATGCTGTCGTGTTTCCCGACCAGACGATTCTCTTTGGCTTCCTCATTCCCATAAAATCGAAATACTTCGTAATGATCATCGGAGGCATCGTCTTTCTCCAGTCCTACACCGCGACTGTTGGTGGCCAAGGGAGCGGCGTTGCTGTCGTGGCTCACCTTGGGGGCCTTGTGGCGGGATATCTCCTGTTGCGCGGGAGACGCTTGCGCTCGCAGATTCGCGAGCCGATTGTTATAGGCTACAAGGACTGGAAGCTTCGCCGGGCAAAGAAGAAGTTTGAGGTATACCTTAAAAAACAAGATTCCAATCGTGATCGCTGGGTGCATTAGAATTAATACATCCAGCAGAGGTAAATAGTGATGAAGTACCGTGTTTTTTCCGCTGGTCTCGCCGGTTTCGGTTTCCTCTTGGCGAGCCTCATTCCCCTAAGTCTTTACGCTCAGGAACCGCCGCAACCGCAGAACAACGACTCGGTGGCGAAGCCGAAGAAGAAGCCCGGCGACAACACGCCCACGGCTGATGACAAGACAATTCCTTCGGAATTTAAGAAGCCGAAAGATATTCCGAAAGACACGCCCACGTTCCGCTCCAACGCCACTACCGTCAATGTCGATGTTTCCGTTCTCGACGATAAAGGACATTTCATTCCGAACCTGGCGGCGAATAAGTTTCGTGTGCTCGAGGACGGAGTTCCACAACAAATCTCCCAATTCGGCGTGAGCGAAGCGCCCATGACCATCTGTATGCTGATTGAGTTCAGCGGGCGGTACCAGGCGTTTTGGAGCCAAGGCTGGTACGAAACTCTGCAAGCTTCGTACGGCTTTTTGGAAACGCTCAAACCGGACGACAATGTGGCTGTCGTCACCTACGATCTCCGGACAACGATTCTGTCCGATTTCTCGCCGGATAAGCGTCGCGCGGAAGAGGCGATGGCGCGTCTGAGGATTCCCGGTTTCAGCGAATCGAATATTTTCGACGCCCTGACGGACATGGCGGATCGCATGTCGGGTATTGAGGGCCGTAAAGCAATTCTGGTGATCGCAACGGGCCTGGACACCTTCAGCAAAATCACCTTCGATACAGCGCGGAAATCGCTCCAGGAATCAGGCGTGCCCATTTACTCCATCAGTATTTTGCAGATTGCCCGCATGATGGCGGAGGCGCAAGGAATGAGCGGGCCGGCCGATTTGACTTTTCTTCAAGCGGATAACGAGATGAAGACGTTCGCAAGAGAGACCGGCGGTCAGGCGTTCTTTCCGCGGTTTCTAGGCGAATATCCGTCGGTTTTCAGGCAGATCGAAGAGGCGATGAGAAACGAATATTCGCTCGCATATCATCCGACTAATGTTGCGCGCGATGGTAAATTTCGTCACATCAAAGTGGAGCTGATAAACCCCGACGACAACGAGCCGCTGAAAATGCTGAACGCCAAGAACAAGCCCATCAAGTATCAGGTCATCGCGAAAGCCGGCTATAAGGCGCCGCGCGAAGTCGACTGATACTCGCGCCGTCTGTCAAGCACTCGATCTGCAATTGTTTGAACTCGATAGAGAGTCATTGACAGTTTCGACAGCCTCTGTTAACTTCACTGGGTCTCGATGCGATCTGCTCCTTCCTATCGCGCGCCCACGCCTGCACTCGTTCTTCTCGTTGACGATAATCGTGATGGCATGATTGCCCGCCGCTCTGTACTCGAAGAGCTGGGCTATACGGTCGTGTCCGCTTCCTGTGGCCGCGATGCCTTGCAAAGCATCGAAGAGCAAAATTTCGATCTGGTCATAACCGACTACAAGATGTCGCCCATGGATGGCCTGGAACTTATCGCTAAACTGCGACAACAAGAGTTCCGCACTCCCATCATTCTCTTGACGGGCTTTGCTGAGAGTCTCGGACTGCGCGCTGAGAACACGGGCGCGGACGTTGTCATTCAAAAGAGCGCGAATGAGGTGGCAAATCTGGTGCGGCATGCAAAGCGTTTGCTGAGCCCTCCCAAGAAGCCGGCCGGCTCACATCGTCCTGATAAGACGCCGCCCCGCTCAAATACCGCGGGAAGCGAATCCTAGAACCGCCGGTTTCAGAGCCGTGACCGTAGGGGAGCGGTGCGAGATCATAACCGCGTTCGAGACAATAGCTCATGGCTCTCCATAAACGCTTGGTGCTGTGCGCACTAACGGCATTTTTCTTCAGTTCCGCCGGAACTGCTGCCGTTCCTGCGACCACCAAGCCCGCTCGTCCTGCCGCTTCCGCACGCTCACGCGGATCTGCTTTGCTTCGTTCGCTGTCACTGCACGATCGCATCGCACAGCTCATTATTATCCGCGGTTACGGAGATTATCCGCCGCGCGACAATCCCGAATATCGCAATTTCGCCCGGTTGGTTCGACAGGATCGCGTCGGAGGATTTATCGTTGCCGGCCGGATTCAGAACGGCAACGTCATTCCAGCGCAGCCATTTGAAATGGCGGCGTTCATCAATCACATGCAGCGCTTGGCAAAGACGCCGCTCCTGGTCGCCTCCGATTTTGAGCGCGGAGCCTCCATGCGCGTTGCTGAAACCGCGAGATTTCCATATCTCATGGCCTTCGGCGCTGCTCATGACCTGACCGCGACCAAAGAACTGGGCGCAGCTACCGCCCGCGAAGCGCGAGCGCTCGGCGTCACCTGGGTGTTCGCTCCCGATGCCGATGTAAATAACAATCCGGACAATCCGATCATCAACGTGCGTTCGTACGGCGAGGATCCGCGCAGTGTCGCCGACGGTATTTCAGCGTTTATCGACGGAGCGCATTCGGATCCGGGAAATTATGTCCTTGTAACCGCGAAGCATTTCCCGGGACATGGAGACACGGCGGAAGACAGCCACATGCAGCTCGCAAAACTCGATCAGCCCAAAGAGCGAATCGAGTCCGTCGAACTGGTTCCGTTCCGTGCCGCCGTGCAGCATGACGTCGATTCGATCATGACCGCGCATATGGCGGTTCCCGCCTTCGAGCCTCAGGAGATGCCCGCGACAGTTTCCAGAAATGTGCTTACTGGCTTGCTTCGCGACGAGCTTGGTTTCAAAGGCCTCATCGTTACTGACGCAATGGAGATGCAAGGGATTGCGTCGTTGTACTCGCCAGGCGAAGCGGCAGTGCGGGCGATTGAAGCCGGAGCCGATATGCTCCTGATGCCAAGCGACCCCGAAGCTTGTATTCGTGCGCTTATGGCGGCGGTGAAGAGCGGGCGGATATCACGCCAGAGAATCGACTCGAGCGCCTCGAAAGTCATGGCCGCAAAGCAGCGCGTTGGCCTCTTCCGCAGCCATTTAGTCAATCTGGATGTCATCAGCGATGACATAGAAGATCCGAAAATAGATCAACTCGCCCAACGCGTGGCCGATCGCGCCGTCACTCTCGTCAAAGACGATAAGCATCTGTTTCCGATGCCCACTTCCGACGGCTCCTGCCTTGTCGTCATGAGCGAAGGAGAATTTTCAACGCGGGGCCAGACCTTGGCCGCCGAACTGCACAATCGAGCAGCAGAGCTGAAGACGTATGTCGTGAATCCCGCCATTCCGGAAGATGTTCTCACCGCGATAGTAAACGATAGCTCGCATTGCAAGCAGATTTACGTCGCGGCGTTCGTCACTGTGGCCGCAAATCGCGGCAGCGTTGCGCTCGAGGGCGGGCTGAACGCCTTCATGAACGCTCTCCTGCGCGGGTCCGTGCCGGTTGCGTTGATTTCATTAGGCAACCCTTATCTCTTGCGCGATTTTCCAAATGTTTCCTCCTACGTCGCAACGTTCAGCACGTCGTCAACTTCAGAAACCGCCGCGGCGAAAGCCATTCTGGGCGAGATTCCCATCACCGGCAAGATGCCCGTTTCTATTCCGGGAATTGCAAAGGTCGGTGATGGTATCGATGTACCAGCTAAAGCCAAAACCGCATCTAACGGATCGGAATGACACAGATCACCTGGCTTGGACACGCTACGTTTGAGCTTCGCTTCGACTCCGGCGAAGTTTTAGTGATGGACCCGTGGATCGACGGCAACCCTGCCTATCCCAAAGATCACAAAGTTCAAAAGGTGGATGCCATCGCTATCTCGCACGCGCATTTCGATCACATCAACGATGCAATCCCGCTATCGAAGAAATTTAATCCAAAAGTCGTGGCGATTTTCGAGACCGCTTCGTGGCTCGAAAAAAAAGGAGTGAAGAACACGATTGGCATAAACAAGGGCGGAACCGTGGATCTCGGCTTCGTCAAGCTCACCATGACTCACGCAATTCACAGCTGCGCTATCAAAGATGGGGATGAGTTGCTTTACGGTGGCGAAGCGGCCGGATATGTCCTCACGCTGAAGGACGGACGTCGCGCTTATTTTGCAGGCGACACGGCGGTCTTCTACGATATGACCTTAATAAGCGAGCTGTACGAACCCGAGCTTGCCTTCCTTCCGATTGGCGGTCACTTCACGATGGATCCTCACGAGGCCGCGCATGCCGCGCGTTTGTTGAAGGTGAAGCGAGTGATTCCGATGCATTTCGGGACCTTTCCCCAGCTAACCGGACGTCCCGAGGAGCTGGCCGAAAAACTGAAAAAAGATTCGATCGAGGTTTGGACACTGACGCAAGGTAAGCGAGTCGAATGGTAGGGGCGTAACTACCGGGCGTCGGCCGGCCGAATTGCCCAGCTTGGCGCAAGTTGCAGAACCCATCCGGGGCCTCGAATTGGGCGAGCTTCGCTGTCAGCGGGCGCTGGGATCCGCAAAGAACGGTTGTCGGGCGAGACTAGCACTCCTCCGGACTCCACCTCCAGCCTCCCCCAATTTGCAGCAAATGTCCGTTCGGGTAATACGTGCCATACGGCGGCATCGGGACTAGCGTCTGAGGATTGAAATTCCTCCTCATTTCTGGCGCACTGGGAATTCGAGTGTTGGTCCGTCGAGAAACTCCTTTCGCAACCGGCTCAAGAAGACTTGCTGTCTTTGCTCACGCTCATCCTCGGCCGACAGTACCGCGCTGTAACCGTACACCGCCGCACGTTCAGTCGCGAGCCGCTGGAGATCCGGCCCGAAGTGCACATTCAAGGCTGAGATCAGTAGGGAATCGAGCGAGGGCGCGGATGACGCGCGCTTGCGCCACCCGGCGCATAGCGGTCCAGCAATAGTCCAAGCGCGGGACCCACGGCATAGCCGAACGAACGCGCAAACGCATTGCTATCTTCGAAAGCCTCAATCGCACGTGCCTCGCGGCTGATGGTCTCGCCGGTTTCCCGCAGTGCAACGAAGATGCCCGTGTGCTCTGCCAGGCCCTCCTGCTTCTCCATTGCTGCCTCCATTTCCTCGGTACCCGGGCATAATCGATCACGATAAGTTCGGAAGAGCGTGGCGTCGACCGCACTCTCACGCCCGGCGCTGCCGTCCGATCGCAAAGCGCGGGCGAGAGCGCGCAGTTCCAAACGCAACCACACACGCCCTGGCTCCGTATCAAGAGACGGATCCGGTGCATCCGACGCGTTCAAACCGAGGCCGGGTTGAATGCGATGGAACGATTCATGCGCAAGCAAAGCGAATCGCAGGAATGGATCGCTTGGCAGAGGCAGCATGATCATCGCCCACTCACGGCCTTGCCAGGCAATCGAGGTATTCGCCGGCGTGAATTGTTCCGGCAGTCTGCCGATGTAAACGCCATCGCTTTTTTCAAATCCAGCGCCGGCATCTGTATTGGTGACCACTGAATGGGTTGAGGGATCAGCCAACAGAGTCGGCCCGCATAGTGTTCTGCCCCACAAGAACGTGTATGTATTGCAGACTTTTGTCCATTCCGTCAGAGCTTTGATGGCCGCGTCTCGATCTATTGAGGCTTGTCGTGCATTGATGGTGGCGGTAAACAGGAACACAGATAGGACGAAAAGGATCTCAGCCGCAATTTCCGTTTTGGACGCCCAGTTTCTGGTATCATAAACGGAAAGCGGGACTAATACTTCCGCACAATCACTTCGCGAAATCCTGTCCTGCGTAGCGAGTCTCGCGTCGAGGACAGATCGGCAGCGTCGGCGATCGGACCGATAAGCACCCGATAAATCTTCCCATTTCCGAGAAGGGGAACTGCGTGGGCTCGAAAACCTTTCTTGTGCAGAACGTCTGCGACCGCTACAGCTTCGTCGCGCTCCACTGCTGCAACTTGCAAAAAAGTTTGGCCGGGTTCGGGCGTGAATGCGTCGGTGGCGTTTACTGCCGGCGCTGGGGTCGCCTCCCGCGGGTGCGTTTGCTCGAAGGACTTCCGGCGCGGCGAGCCTAAAGGCGGCTCTTCGGTGCCCGTTGGCGCAGTGGTTGCCGGCCTCGTGTCGGTTGAGGAGTCTGCCGGGACCGAATGCGTCTCGCCTACCGCTGGGGTGCTGTTTGCCGGCGAAGCTGTCTCCACCGGCGTAATGGGGCCCGCCGTTACTTTGCTGGCGGGTGAACCTTTCCCAACCATGTAGCCGCCCGTGAAAGCGATACCGAGAAGAATGGCAACGATAAAGAAGATTCCGAGCAGTTGCTTATTGCCGAGCAAAATCTCAGTTTCATTTTCGCGAGTCTGCAACATTTCTACTTTGAATTGTACTTGATATTCATATGGCTGAGGACCGGGCAGCAACGGGTTACCCTACAAATAAAGCTATGCGTCTTTCTTATGGATTGGTTGCGGCTCTCGCGCTGTGCGTCTTAGTCGCGGCCGCATTGATGTTTCGGGCGGTCGGCGGGAGAGGAGAAATCGGTCTTGCGTTCGCGAGGACAAGCGCGCCTGCGAAGTTGAATCTTCTGCCCGGAATGCCGCCGGTGTTGGATCCGAACAACCTCTATTCAGCCGACGGCGCTGGCATGCTGAACCCGAGTGTCAAGGACTTTCCAAGCCGCGTTTATGTACCGAACTCCAAGAGCGATACGGTCGATATCATCGACCCCGACACTTACAAAATCATCGGGCACTTCGCTCTCCCGAAACATTCGCAAGGCCTTTTAGAGCCCCAACACGTCGTGCCTTCCTGGGATCTGAAGAAACTCTGGGTTGCGCAGGATCTTGGAGATCAATTAACTCTGATTGATCCTCAGACTGGAAAGCCCGGCGAAACGATTCACGTTGACGATCCCTACAACATGTACTACACGCCGGATGGAAAATACGCAATTGTGATGGCCGAGCGCGAAAAGCGCATGGATTTCCGGGACGCGCAGACGATGAAGGTCGTCAACAGAGTTCCTGTCGGATGCGAGGGTGTGAATCATGCCGATTTCTCAATCGACGGGCGCTACATGATCGCCACCTGCGAATTCTCAAACGAGCTCATCAAAGTGGATGTAGCCGGGCAGAAGGTGCTTGCTCACCTGAAGCTGACCCCCGCGGGAATGCCCCAAGATTGCAGGATCTCGCCTGATGGAAAGATTTTCTATGTGGCGAATATGGAGGCCGATGGCGTGCACCTGATCGACGGCGATACGTTCAAGCAGATCGGATTCGTACATACCGGCAAAGGCGCCCACGGTCTTTATTTCAGTCGCGATTGGAAATTTCTCTACGTCTCGAATCGCGGCGAGGGAACGGTATCGTTGATCGACGTGGCCACCCGCAAGGTTGCGAATAGGTGGGTAATTCCTGGCGGTGGAAGCCCGGACATGGGCGGCGTCTCGGCTGACGGTAAATCGCTGTGGCTCTCAGGCCGCTACAACAGCGAGGTCTACGTTTTCAATACTTCGAACGGCAGTCTGCGGGCGCGCATCAGAGTGGGGGCGTCGCCACACGGAATGTGTGTGTACCCCCAGCCTGGCCGTTATTCGCTCGGCCACACTGGAAATATGCGTTAAGCGCGTGTCGGACTTTACTCGACTACTGCGGCAAAACCGCAATTATCGATACACCTGGATCGGGCAAATCGTTAGCGAAGCTGGCGACCACTTCAACAACGTCGCAGTCCTGAGTCTCGCGGTTGAAGAGACCCACAGCGGCGCGGTCATCGCGGCCTTGATGCTGTCACGCGCCATTCCAGCCGTTATGGCAGGACCCCTTGCCGGAGTTCTGCTCGACCGCTTCGATCGCAAGCGCATCATGATCGCGAGCGATCTTATTCGCGGAATCGTCGCCCTTGGTTTCATTCTCGCCATCGGCTACAAGCAGACCTGGCTCCTGTACCTGCTCAGCGCTCTGTTAATGCTCGCCTCACCGTTCTTCACCAGCGGCCGCTCCGCGATTTTGCCCTCCATCACCGACCGGCACGAATTGCACACGGCCAACTCGCTGACGCAAACCACTGGTTGGCTGACTCTCGCGGTCGGAGCTTTCTTCGGCGGCACGGCAGTTGCCAAATTTGGCTATCAGCTCGCCTTCGTGTTTAACTCGCTGTCCTTCTTTTTCTCGGCATCCTGTATCGCGAATCTCCGCGCGGTTCGCGGACACTTCCGGGCAGAGAATCGAAGTCTGGACGAAACCAAAGTCGCCCGGCCTTGGCACGAATACCGCGAAGGACTCGGGTACATGGTGACGACTCCGCTGATTTTGGGCATAGGCCTTATCGCGGTTGGATGGGCAAGCGGCGGCGGCGCGGCACAAGTCCTCTTCACGCTCTTTAGCGAAATGGTATTCAAGCGCGGTGCGCAGGGGCTCGGCCAATTGTGGAGCATAGCCGGCGTCGGCCTCTTAATTGGCGGATTCGTCGGCAACCGTCTGGGAAAGACGATTGGATTTGAGGCTTACAAGAAAACTGTGTTCTTCTGTTACGTGTTGCACGGCGCGTCCTACGTTATCTTCAGCCAGATGCACAACTGGGGTTGGGCGCTTTTCTTCATGGGACTCTCGCGCGCAAGTGTGGCAGTCAGCTCCGTTTTGAACTGGTCGCATTTGTTGAAGCATGTCGATGACCGCTATCGCGGCCGCGTCTTCTCCACCATTGAAACCATGAGCTGGTCCACAATGATGCTTTCGATGCTCGCCGCCGGCACTGCCTCCCAATCGTTCAGCGTGCGGGCGATCGGCGCAGCTTCCGGTGCGCTCAGCTCATCCACTGCAATTTTTTGGGGTTGGGCGAATTGGACCGGCAAGCTCCCCGAGCCCGCGTCAGCAGAAGAGCGCGAGCCAGTAGAGATTCACGGCGACCCGGTTGCTTGAATGTTTCTTCCTAATTGTGGGTACACTTGTGGGTATAGTGTCTCGTGGAATTTAGCTGGCACGAGCCGAAGCGCGAATGGGTGCTGGCTGAACGTGGGATAGATTTTCTCCGCGTCGCCTTCGCCTTGTTCGATGGTCGTCCCCTTCTCACAGTGCCAGCGCCACGGGGCGACCAGGAGCGATTTCTGAGCATTGGACCAATTGAAAGGAAATTCTTTGCCGTCATATGGACGTGGCGGGACGGAACCGTGCGAATTATTACAGCAAGGAGGGCAAGAGATGCGGAAGAAAAACGATACCGTGCGCTATACCGTTAGACAGATCAAAGACAAAATTGCGCGGGGCGACGACCGGACGAACTGGGCCAAAGTGAACGCCGTGACCGGTAAAAAGCTTGAAGCATCGATACGCGCCGACCCCGATGACCTTCAAGGCGAACCCGACTGGACGCAGACCATTATGGGTATCCCGACTCCCAAAGACCATATCAATATCCGCATCGACCATGATGTGTTGGAGTGGTTCAGGTCAACCGGCAGAGGGTACCAGACCCGCATGAACAACGTGCTACGCGCCTTCGTGCAAACGCGCCATCAGCGCAAGAACGCAAAATCGAAATAGCAAAGGAGGCGCGTGATGATCGCAAGCGACCAGCGACCCGGTAGCTTGAACGCCTACAGCAGACTCATCGTGGCGACTTTGATCGTATTACCGCTGACATCGCCAGTTACCACGACTTTGAGATCATCCCTGTCGCGCGTGTTTTTTAAGAGCAAACGAGCCTGCCTGTTTCCAGCGTCATCCAGTTTATAGAAGTTCTTGCCGTCCGTGATTAGACCGTATTCAGCCTTGTTGTAATTCTTCATGAGAGAGCAACCGGGGCGCTGCTTGAGCGTCGCTTCCCGGCCGTTTCGCACCATATCTTGCGTGCAGTCCCAGTCTGCAATTACGCCCTGCATCTCCGCTGCGCAGGCTACGCACCCGCTGCCAAAGATCAAGGCGGCGGACAATAAGAGTCTTCGCATGCAATCTTCTCCGTTTCGTGCAAATAATTAGGAACCTTACTATTTTCCCCGGAATCAAACGAACGTGCCAGCAGACCGCCGTGACGTCTTTTATTCCGAACGCCTCAGGGCAGCCGGACCGCAGTATCAAAACTTCGATCTTCTGTCGTCCGAAATCACGCTCGACTTACTTTACACTTATGATATTTTCCATCAACTGACAGCCAGGTATATGGCCGATTACGGTCTTTCGAAATCCACATTGAATATTCTGATGCTGCTGCGCCACGGCCCGTCCGACGGTATGCAACTTCACGACCTCGGCGAGCTGCTTCTCGTGAGTAGAGCGAATATTACAGGATTGATCGATCATCTGGAAGAGAAAGGCTACGTTAAGCGCGTCGTGGATGCGGGTGACCGGCGCGCGCGCCATGCGCGGATCACGAGAAAGGCCGAGGCGCTGCTGGATGAATTCATACCAGTGCATTTCCGCAATATAAGTGGGCTCTTTCAGGATCTGACGACCGGCGAGAAAGAGGCGCTTTTGAACCTCTTGAGGAAAACCCGCGCGAGCTTAAGAGCGCATGCGGATAGCTGTGTAACACGAGATTCGGTTCCCTGTCATACGGTTTAGGAACCAAGGATAGCGAGTATGGCGGACGATCAAGAACAAGAGAAGCAAGAAGAGCCCAAGAAGAAACCTTCAAACCCCCGGCGAAAGAGGACCATTCGCTTCATTGTCCTGGCTCTACTGGTGGTTGCCGCTATTGTCGCTATTCCTGTGTACGCCTACTATTCTGTGCGCGAATCGACAGACGATGCCCAGGTGGATGGTCATGTTATTCCCATCAGCCCACGCATCAACGGCACCATCCTTCAGGTTCTGGTCGATGACAATCTGCCGGTGACAGCAGGTCAGGAGCTCGTAGAACTGGATCCTCGCGATTATCAGGTGGCCCGTCAGCAAGCGCAGGCTCAGTTGACAAGCTCTCAGGCGAATACATCCGAATCGCAAGAAAACGTTCCGATAACATCCATCAACACTCGCAGCCAGGTCAGCACCACCGCCACTCAAGTGGATCAGGCGCAGGCGGGCGTTGCTTCGGCACAGGAAGGCGTGGATGCGGCGCGCGCCAGGTTGAGCTCCGCCACAGCCTCGCTCAATGAAAAACAGGCTAATTATGTCAAGGCGCAAAAAGATCTTGTCCGCATGAAGGATCTGGTTGAGAAGGACGAGATTTCGAAACAGGATTACGATTCCGCTGTAGCGGCCGCGGAAGGAAACGCGGCCCAGGTGGAATCGGCGAAGGCGGACATTATCGAGGCCCAGCACAATCTCGATCAATCCATAGCGCAATTGAACGAAGCAAAGGCGAGGCTTGCCACCGCTGCAGTACAGAGGCGTCAGAGTGAGCAAATTCGCTCACGACAAGAGGCCGTCAGCCAGGCGCGCTATAAGCAAGCGCAAGCGCAGGTGCAGCAGCGCCAGGCCGACCTCGAGCAGGCGCAGCTTAACATCGAATACACCATCATCAAGGCGCCTGTCGACGGGGTCGTCAGCCGGAAAGCTGCCGAACCGGGCATGCAAGTTGCGGCCGGCCAGCAGATTATGGCGCTGGTTCCGCTGGATGATATTTGGGTCACCGCTAACTTCAAAGAGACGCAGCTCAAGAAGATGCGCGTTGGCCAGAAGGTCATCATCGAAGTAGACACGTATGGAAGCAGCCGCAAATACAATGCCCACATTGACAGCATCGCGGCTGCCTCCGGCGCTAAGTTCAGCCTTCTGCCGCCCGAGAATGCAACTGGAAATTACGTGAAAGTTGTGCAGCGGGTCCCAGTCAAAATTGTTTTGGAACCGGGCGAGAACCGCGATCATCTGCTCTGCCCAGGCATGTCCGTGACCCCCACTGTGCTCTTGAACAGCAACGCCCCCTAGAAGCGCTTACCGACGGCATGGCCAACCAAACGGCTAACTCGCAACTTGCCGGCCAGGGATCGCAGCCTCAATGGAGGCCGTCGTTCAATCCATGGCTGATTGCGCTCACCGTGACCTTAGCCAGCTTCATGGAGGTGCTCGATACCAGCATCGCCAATGTAGCCCTGCCGCACATCGCCGGCGGCATGTCCGCAACTGAAGACGAAAGCACCTGGGTGCTTACGTCCTACTTGGTCTCGAACGCCATCGTCCTGCCTTTGAGTGGATGGCTTTCCCTCTTGCTCGGGCGAAAGCGCTTCTATATGACCTGCGTCGCGCTATTCACGTTGAGCTCCTTCCTCTGCGGCATTGCTCCGACGCTCGGCTTTCTTGTGCTCTTTCGAGTTCTGCAAGGCATCGGCGGCGGCGGTTTGCAGCCAAGCGAACAGGCGATTCTCGCCGACACATTTCTCCCGCGGCAGCGTGGCATGGCGTTTGCAATCTACGGCGTCGCCGTCGTCACCGCTCCCGCAATCGGTCCCACGCTCGGCGGATGGATTACCGACAACTTTACCTGGCGCTGGATCTTCTTCATCAACATTCCCGTCGGCATCCTCTCGCTCATTCTGACCAGCTTCATGCTCGAAGATCCGCCCTACTTCGTTAAAGAACGCACTGAAAAGCTGAAAACAAAACTGCGTGTCGATTACTGGGGCATCATTTTCGTCGCGCTCGGTCTTGGATTTCTACAGATTGTATTGGATAAAGGCGAGCGCGACGATTGGTGGGCTTCAAACTTTATTCGCGCCTGTGCGCTGGTTGCGGCGGCCGGACTGATCTTGGCCGTGTATTGGGAGCTGACGTATAAGGATCCCGTCGTGGATCTCAGTCTTCTGAAAAATCGCAATTTTGGCATCTCGGCGTTTCTGATGTTCATGGTCGGAGTCGTGCTGCTGGGGAGCACGGTTCTCATTCCTCAGTATCTGCAGCTCGTGATGGGCTATTCGGCGACGCGAGGCCGGGCTCGCCATCTCTCCGGGAGGGCTGCTCGTCATGGGCCTCTTGCCTCTCGTCGGGTTCTTGCTCAGCAAAGTCGAGTCCCGCTGGATGATCGGCATAGGACTCGCTATCACCTCGCTTGCCTTGATTCACATGACGAACTTCGATACGTACATGGATTTCAAGTACGCGGTTATCGCGCGTTGCTTCCAAGCCGCCGGGCTCGCGTTTCTATTTGTGCCCATCAACACGGCCGCATACGCCTTTGTGCCTCCGAACAAGAACAATGCGGCATCCGGTCTCATCAATTTGGCGAGAAACGTCGGCGGCAGTCTGGGTATTTCGCTCGTGACCACGATTCTTGCGCGTCGCGCGCAGTTCCATCAGGCGCGGCTCATCGAGCGCACCACTGCATTAAATCCTAACTTCAATCAGGCTGTGAATTCCGCCACTCGCATCTTTGGCAGGGGAACAGGCAATGGCCTTACGCGATGATCATGCGCACGCTGCAGCAGCAAGCGAGTACGTTGTCCTATATCGATTGTTTCTGGCTGATGGGAATTGTGTTTGGCGCGCTGATTCCCCTGTTTTCCTCATGAGGAAGACCAGCCCCTGGCCGCGCCGCCGCCGCACATTAATCAGCTGCACGACCCGCTTCCGAACTACTGCGCTTGCCCGACTGCTTTCGCAGACTCGTCGGTCGACTTCGTTCCGCGATCCTTCCAGACTTACAGGCAGGCTGAAATAGAACGTCGATCCCACTCCCTCGGCGGATTCCGCCCAGATCCGTCCGCCATGCCTTTCAACGACCTTGCGTGCGATCGAAAGGCCCATGCCCGTGCCAGCAGCATCCCGGCCGTGCAGCCGTTGAAACAGTCCGAAGATCCGCTCCGCGAATTGCTGGTTGAATCCCTGCCCGTTATCTGAAACGGAAAAGATCCAGTTGCTGGAGTCTCGCTTCGCTTCAACCCGAATGACCGGCGGCTCCTCGCGGCGATATTTGATCGAATTTGAAATCAAATTTTGCAATAACTGCGAGAATTGCACCCGATCGATCACTAACGCCGGAAGCGGTCCATGCTCAATCTGCGCCTGACTCTCACGGATCGCCGCCTGCAGGCCATGATCGCTTCCTCCAGCAGCGTTTCAAAGGAAACGGGCGCCGTCGGCTGTCCAGCCTTGCGCAATCGCACCAGCGCAAGTAAACCGTTGATCAGATCCATCATGCGCCGGGAAGCCGTGACGATGTAGCCTATAAACTCGTCGGCATCTTCATCCAGACGCCCCTTATAGCGGCTCTCGAGAAGCTGCGTGAAGCTGGTGATCGTTCGCAACGGTTCCTGCAGATCATGGCTCGCCACATACGCGAATTCTTGTAGCTCTTCGTTCGACTGCTGAAGTTCATGCGTTCTCTCATTGATTCGCGCCTCGAGCTCGGCATTCAACGCCTGTAGTTGCGCATGCGCCGCATCGCGCGCCTGAAGATAGGAAACTAGCTCGTTGTACAACCACACCAGCACCACAATCATGACCAGCGTGCCGATCAGAAAGAAAAAGAACTCCCACTCATTGAGCGCACGCTCGCGCTCCAGATATTGCCTTTCGTCCTCATCCAGGCTGGCCTGTAGCTTGGTCACCGCGCGCCGGAGATCGCTCATGGTCTGCTGCGACTCGCCGGATTTTGCCAAATCCAGAGCAGCCGCGGGGCCATTGGTGCGCTGCGCCGCGAGTACTTGGTTCGCCTCCTCAAACCTCCTTCTCACCAGGCTGGCTACCAGCTCCACTTGCGTCCGAAACGCCGGCCGCTCATCGACGTTCCTTAGGCAGGAGCGGATCTGATCTTTTAGCGATGCGTTCGCTTGCTGTAACGGAAACAGATATGCGTTCATCCCCAGTGAGCAAAAATCCGTGCTCGCCTGCTTCCGCGTCGTTTGCCAGAGCGCGGAGCTGCGCGACACTGGACGAAAGATTCTGGATTTCAAGGAGGCCAGTGTCGGTGTGTTCCGCCGCTAGATTGACGAAAAAGAAAACCAGACTAAACGCCAGGGGAACGAAGAACAGAATAGCTAAACGGCGCCGCGTATTCGTAGGCACTGGCAAGTCAGGATGCTCTCTAATAGTGTGACTTGAACTTTACTGAACCGCGCGCGTTAGCAAGCGTTCGTTCTGTTCGCGACCAGCTAGAATTTGCCGTATGAGATACCTCGGCCTCTTAAGTCTCCTATGGTTCCGTTGCGCTTGTTTGTCTGCTCTCGTACTGGCACTCCCGCCATTAGCTTTGACCTTCGCTTCCCCAGATACGTTTCAGACCTCCGCCGGACCCGTTACTATGACGCCCATTCAGCACGCGAGCCTGACGTTGGAATCGGGTGGAAAACTCATCTATATCGATCCTTCCCCCGAAGCGCTGTTCACCAGCCGCCCGAAAGCAGACTTGATTCTCATAACCGATATTCACGGCGATCACATGGACCCTGGCGCTGTCGCCGCGCTCAAGAAGGACGGCACCAAGATCATCGCGCCTCCGGCGGTCGCGAAAACAATTTCCGAAGCGCAGGTTCTTTCGAATGGCGAAAAGACAACTTGGGATAGCTGGACCATCGAAGCCGTACCCATGTACAACATGAAGCGCGGACCGTCACCAGGGACGTACTATCACGATAAAGGCCGCGGAAATGGATATGTGCTCACTTACGGAGGTATGCGGTTTTACATAGCGGGCGACACCGAAGGCACGCCCGAAATGCGAAATCTCAAGAACATCGATGTGGCATTCGTTCCTATGAACCTGCCGTACACCATGACTCCTGAAGAAGCAGCAGACGCCGTGAAGGCATTTCACCCGAAAATCGTGTATCCGTACCATTACCGCGGCTCAGACATCAAAACTTTCCAGGCCGATTTAGCCGGTACTGGTATTGAGGTGAGATTGCGCGACTGGTACAGCAAATAGATAATTCTCCGACCCGGCCTCGCGCGCCTTCCGGCGCAATCGGCTGAGCAGCATTCTTTCAAACTCGTAAAAAGGCAGCTCTTTCGGAAACGAAGATTCAGCCAGGCGCGTCTCGGCAAGAGCTTCAGCGAACTTACCTTTTACAATCCACCGAGCCGCATTCGCGCGGTGCATAAAACAAGCAGGTGTAAGCGTGTCGAACCTTACATCGTCAAACTTTGTCCTGGCAGCTGCGAGATCGTCACGAAACAGCACATCGAAGCACGCCGATCTGGCAAGCGCTACATTCCGCAGCCGTGCATCGCAGAGCCTGCTCAGCTCCATCGACCGTCGATCCCACGCATCTGCCGTTTCGATATCGCCGCGATCGATTGCCCACATCGCGATGATATGTGCATACAGCAGCCCAGCTTCATGTCGTGTGCTCGCAACGGCCAGCTCTCGGATGACTTGGTCGGGATAGTCCCGTGGCCTTACACCGGCTGCTGCCCAACTGCGCAGTTACATGATAAAGAAGAATCTCTTGCGCTTCGGGTGTGTTGCGCCAAACGCAAGAAAACAGCCTTGCATCATTCCGCACCTTCGCTCTTGGCCCATTTGGAATCAGCCCAAGAACGAAGATGAAGAAGCTGAATTGCGCCAGTGCTCCCAGAAAAGTGGTAGTCCAGCCGGTGCTACCGCTGTATAGAACAATCAGTGCCGAGGCGATTCCCGTCACGAAGGTGGCAGCCGGACCTGCGGCGATAACGACGAGCATACGCGTTCGCCACGAGCGGTCGTCTCGTGGGATTGCCGAAACCGATCCCGCGAAAGCCGCTGCATTTGAAAACTGCACCGTCCATTTCCCGTGGAGGTGAGTGGCCCGAATCGGTCCGAGTGACCCTCCGAGTATCTCGAAGTCCAACAGAAGCGCTGCCACTAGGTGACCCGCCTCATGGAACACCATTGCGGCACATAGCGCAGCCAATACCGCGCTGAACGCGCCGACGCTGTTCAGCTTTACCACTTCCATAATCGAGCGCACCCAGGGCGGTCCGAAGATCTGCGTGGCTATCCCGATAGCCAACGCGCCCATCAGGAGAGTCAAGGAAGAGCTCGACCTCTTTTGTGGGGTGTCCAATGCGATGTCCAATGCCGCGGACGAACACGGAAGTGGTGGATCGATCTTCCGAGCGCGGGCGCCCCTCATGCCCGCCAGTATGGGCTGGGAATCACTGCGCCGCTAGATGACCTGGTACGGCAGATGGTGCTGTTACCGGCAGTACGGCCTATGATGGCAAGGTGACCCGTAGGCCGCGCACGGTCCTAGCTGATTGACTCATCCGGTATCGTGTAGAAGGTGGAACTCGAAAAAGCCATTCTGCGCAAGGTTGGCGAGGCGATCGGCCGTTTCCGAATGATTCGCGATGGCGATCGCATCGCTGTCGGCGTCTCGGGCGGCAAAGACTCGCTCACTCTGCTCGAAGCGCTACTTGCTGCTGCAAAAACGCGCTCCCATCGATTTCGCCGTCTGCGCCTTCACAATTGAGCAAGGCAAATTCTTGTCTTCTATTGAGCCGGTCGGCGCCTATTTGCGCGGGCGCGGAATCGATTGGACCTATGTTGAAGACAAGCCGTCCCTCAGACTATTAACCGAGCAGCCCGGCCACGGATGCGATATCTGCAGCCGCTTTCGTCGCCGCGCCGTATACGAAGTGGCGCGAAAACTCGGCGCCAACGTGATCGCCTTTGGCCACACTGCCGACGATTTTTGTGAATCGTTCCTGCGCAATGCCATGTTCACGGGCCGCCTCAGCACATTGCCGCCTATGACTTGGTCGAGCAAGCGCGAGTTCCGCCTCATACGCCCGCTCGTCTATGTCACCGAAGACCTCACGCGCGCGTTCGCCGCCACGCTCGGGGCTCCTGTAGTCCCCTGCGGTTGCTCTCAAAAGACAGGAACGGTCCGGCGCACTCTCCGCGATCTATTCGCCGAAATAGAAAAGGAGCATCCGTTCTTGAAAGAGACGCTGCTTTCTGCTATGGGTAAGGTCGAAACAGAGAGGCTCTTGGATACCCGCTTTCTCGATCTGGATGGACACAGCGAAGAATCCGGCTTTTTCGCTGGCGCAGAAGCGTTGGTTACGCTTCCAACCGCCTAGGCGTTTATGAGCGCGGAGCTGATCGCCGTCAATGGTCCGCTTGCCGGAACCCGGTACGCGCTCGGAAAAGGCGAAATTCTCATCGGCCGCGCGCCCACTTCTAACCTTGTCCTTAGTGAGCCGGAGATCGGGTGGCGTCATTGCCAGATTCGGCAGCAGGGCGATCGCTTTCTCGTCATCGATCTCCGCAGCTCGCTCGGCACCTATGTGAATGGCATGCGCTCGGCGGAGCGCTGGCTCGAAGATCGCGACCAGATCGGCATCGGTAAAACAATTCTGATGTTTCGCTCGGGAGAAGCCGCCGCTGAAGACACTATCGCGGCGGCCGCAGCCGATACTAAGCCGGTACTGCTCGACGCTTGCTCGCTCCTGTTTCTGTTCCGCGCGCTTGCAGCCACTTCCGTTGAAGCGCAACGCGACATTTTGCAAACCCAGATTCTGCGGCTCATTGCGGATCTCTTGCCTTCCGAGGACGGCCTCTTGCTGCTGGGCGCTAGTGCTTCTGAATTGCTGGCCCGCTATAGAGAGCGCCGCTCCGGCTACAAGTCTGATTTTGAGCCTGCACTTTCTCGCGTCAGCAATGAAGGCGCGTTTGCAGATGTCGAAACTCAAATGATCGGAGTGCCTCTCTATCTCGCCGGCACTCTGGGAGGCGCGCTCATCATCCGCATTCCGGATCGCGAAATCGGCCGCTTGTCCGCTCACCTGGAAACCCTAACAGCAGTGGCTTCGCTCGCCTCCATCGGTTTCGAAGCAAATCGCGAAATCGAGACTCTGAAAGTGGAAAATGCGCTGCTTCAGGAGCAGATCTCGACCAACACCGGCATTGTCGGAAAGAGTCCCATGACTCGCCGAATCCTCGACTTGATCGATCGTCTCGGTCCTCGCGATACCACGGTCCTCATAACCGGCGAAAGTGGAACCGGCAAGGAACTCATCGCCCGCGCTCTTCATCAGAGTAGTCTGCGGCGCGACCATCGTTTCGTTGCTGTAAACTGCGCCGCAATGAGCGAAACACTGTTTGAGAGCGAGCTATTCGGCCACGAGAAAGGCGCATTTACCGGAGCAATTGCATTGAAAAAGGGCCGTTTCGAGCTCGCCGAAGGTGGAACTATTTTCCTGGACGAAATCGGCGAGCTCGCGCCTTCCCTCCAAGCCAAATTGCTGCGTGTCCTCCAACAGCGTGAGTTTGAGCGCGTTGGCGGAACGCAAGTGCATCCGCTTGATATCCGCGTGATTGCAGCCACCAATCGTGATCTCGCCGATGATGTGCGCGAAGGTAGGTTCCGCGAAGATCTCTATCACCGCCTCAATGTCGTTACGCTCGATTCTCCGCCGCTGCGCGAGCGAAAAGAAGACATTCCATTGCTTGCGCAGCATTTCCTTCAACAGTCGGCCGCGCGCTGCAAGCGTCAGGTGGATGGTCTCTCGCCGGAAGCCGCGGAGATCATGATGCAATATTCTTGGCCGGGTAATGTGCGCGAGCTCGAGAATGCCATGGAGCGCGCCGTCGTGCTCGGGGTCTCCGAATCGGTTCTGCCCGAAGACCTGCCGGAGAGCTTGTTAGAGGCTGCGCCGCGCGATACCGGGGCAAAGTATCACTCATCAGTTGGACACGCCAAGCGAGAAGCTATTCTCGACGCCTACGTTCAAGGCAATGGCGACTATAAACAAGCGGCCCGCCTGTTGGGTTTGCATCCGAATTATCTGCTTCGCCTTGTCCGGAATCTCGGCCTTCGCGACGAAATCAACCGCAGCGTCGCCAGCGCCGCTAGTCGCTAACCCGCCCGCTATGCAACGCCGCAATCCCACCCGTCAATAACTCAAAATTCGTATGCTCGAAACCCGCCCGCTCCATCATGCACGCGTAGTTGCTCCGCCTTCGGAAATTTGCGAATCGAATCCGGCAAATATAGGTAGGCTTGTGGTGACCCGGAAACCAGAGTGCCGATCGCCGGCAATAAAACACTCGAGTAAAAGCCATACGCCGCCTTCATGATCAGCCCCGGCGGGTGCGAAAACTCCAGAATCGCGAGAACTCCTCCCGGTCTCAGCACGCGCTCAAACTCTCGAAGCGCCGCCTCATAATTCGCCAGGTTACGAAAGCCAAACGAAATAGAAATGCCGTCCAGCGCATTCGCGGCAATCGGCAACTGCAGCGCGTCACCTTCGAGCAGTGGCGCATCGAAACCTCTCCGCGCTATTTTCGCGCTGCGCCGAAACCAGCATCGGGTGACAGAAGTCCGCCCCTATAATCTGCGCGTTTGCGACGCCCTTTAGATCGAGCAGTACATCGCCCGTACCGCAGCAGAGATCCAGCACGGTCGCGTCCGGCCGCTCCAGTACAGGCGCTAAGCGCTTTACGAGAGCCCTCCGCCACCCGCGATCGATGTTAAAGGAAAGCAGGTGATTCAGGAAATCGTACTTCGGAGCGATTCCCGCGAACATTCGCCGCACCCACTCGGCAGCCTCCTGTTCGCTGTGCGTGCCCGGCGGTGTCGTACCTGCCGTCGTATTCACGAATGCAACTCTAGCGAATCTACGATTGCTTCCCGAACGATCGCAGGATCGATTCCGGAAATCACCTTGACGTTCCCGACCGCCGTGGGCAGCACGAAATGCACCTCGCCATGCAAGGTCTTTTTGTCGCTCGCAAGCCTTCGAATCAGGTGATCCGCATCCAAATCCTTCGCGCAAGGCAGCGGTCCGTAGCGGCAGATGACGCGCTTAATACGCTGCGCCTCGCTCGTGTCCAGCATGTGAAGCAATTCGGCTAGGCGCGTGGCCGCCAGCATTCCCCAACCGACCGCCTCGCCGTGCAAGAAACGGACGTATTCCGTCTCGGCCTCGATGGCGTGACCTATGGTATGGCCGAAGTTCAGGATGCGCCGCAAATCGCTTTCCCGCTCATCCCTCGATACAACCTCCGCTTTTATGCGGACCGCAGCGGAGATCAGCTCATCGACAATCGCAGGTTCCATCGCCAGCACTTCTTCCACTCTCTCCTCGAGCAGACGGAATAAAGCAGAATCGCGAATAATACCGCACTTGATCACTTCAAACAATCCCGCCCGATACTCGCGATCGGGAAGCGTCGCAAGCACATCCGGATCGATCAACACCGCAAGCGGTTGATGGAAACTTCCGATCAAATTCTTCCCGCTCACCAGATTGACCCCCGTCTTACCGCCAATCGCCGCATCCACTTGAGCCAGCAACGTTGTCGGAATTTGCAGCACCGGAATGCCGCGCATGAAGATGGCCGCGAGAAATCCACTCACGTCCGTCACGATCCCGCCGCCGAATCCGATCACCAGGCTAGTGCGATCCGCGCCGCCGGAGACCATCTGTTCGGCTAATTCCTCCACTGACCCGAGCCTCTTCCTCGCTTCGCCGCCTCGTAAAAACAGAACGCTCAAATCCTTCCCGGTGAATTGCTGCTCGAGTTTTTGCCCGTGCAGTTGCCAAACCTCCTCAGTGGTCACCACAAAAAGCTTGCCTGATCGCTCGGGAATGAATTCCCGAACACGCCCCAAAATGCCCCGCTCAATTAAGTTTGGTAGGACAGACCATCGATTTCCGTGGTCTGTCGGCCCAGTTTCCACCGTGACGGCTGGCATGTGCTCCCGTTGTACCATGTGTGTATTCCCCACCCGGTTCAGCGCCCCCGCACCGGTTTTCCACTGCCCCGGGCGCCTCAAACAACCGTTCTGGCGCTGCTCTTTTTCGCCGTTCCTCTGTATCACTCCAGCCCTTGGACGGCGCTTTGGACTGTACCCTCCATCCTGATTGCCTCGCTTCTCATAACCTGGGGCGCGGAGTCTGCGCAATTCTTTCTCGCTCAGGGATTCGCCCTCGCCATTCTCGCCTGGATGCAAACGCTTCCCGAGTTCGCCGTCGAAGCCGTACTCGCTTGGCGTCAACAAACCGCGCTGCTGTTAGCGAATCTCACCGGCGCCCTTCGCCTTCTAACCGGCCTCGCCTGGCCCATGATCTACGCGACTGCAGCAACAGTTCATCGCCGCCGCACCGGCTCCCCGCTCCAAAAAATTGAACTCGATCGCCACCAGAGTGTAGAGGTGATCGGGCTCCTGTTTCCCCTCCTTTACGCGCTCTTCATCTGGTGGAAAGCGGCGCTCCATGTATACGATGCCTGTATTCTTGTGGCCTTCTACGCCGCCTATCTAGCCTTGCTCTCAAAACTTCCTCCCGAGAAGCGCGAAGCCGTAGAGCACTTGGAATCTGTTCCACGCCACATCGTTCTCGCCCCGCGGCGGCTCCGCATTTTTGCTATTTCGGCTTGTTTTCTCGCCGGTGGAGTCGTCATTTACTTCACCGCTGAACCATTTTTAGGCAGCTTGGTGGCTGTCGCGACCGCCATCGGCATCCCAAGCTTCGTCGCCATTCAGTGGTTCGCTCCCATCATCTCCGAGTTTCCCGAGCTTGCATCCACCTTCTATTTCGCGCGCCAAAAGGAAAACGCCTCCATCGCCCTGATGAATATCGCCTCCAGCAACATCAATCAATGGACGCTGCTCGTTGCAATGTTGCCCGTCGTCTTCTCGATGAGCCGCGGCACACCTTCATTCATCGCATTCGATTCCCAACAGGAATCCGAGCTGCTGTTGACCATTGGACAAAGCCTCGTGGGAATGATCTTCTTGCTGAAAATGGAATTCGCCTGGTGGGAAGCTGCCGGAATGTTCGCCCTATTTGTTGCTCAGTTCGTTTTCCCCACTCCACTCCGCGCTCAAGGGAGGATGTGGATTACTGCCGCTTTCTTTATCTGGAGCATCGCCGCTGTGCTTCAGATTATATTTCGCAAACGCCGCCGCAATGCGCTCACCAGCTTTTTCGAAACCTGGCGCGCGTTACGGAACCCCGCGCGTTAGCGAGGGGCCAGCCGCCGGGCATCCGGTACACTGAGACCAATGGGCGCGCCGCTGATGCCTTCGCCGCTCGACTATGTGGGCCGCCGCCGCTTCGCGTTCTACCCACCCATCAAAAATGCTGAACCGAATGAGTGGATCTTAGGCGCGAGCGCCTGGTCCGAAGTCCAGGTTGTGAATTCGTGTACTGGTCGTGAGATCTGGATCCCTCGCCAGTACATTGGCGCTGTCTCGGATGCCCACGGCTCTGTGTTGATTGTCGGGCTGACCAAAGAACTCGAGCACAGGGCTGGCGCATTGGGGCCTCGCATAAAGCGCGTCATCGAAATGCCGCATGCAGACGAAGACAGCGAGAAGCCATTTCTCGACACGTCGCGCCGAAGGCCCGGCCCCGCTCCGATCATCGGAATCCGCCTCGAGCCTCGCGAGGACTCGTCCATGAACAAAGCCCTCGCCACGCTTGGAATCGGCGCTTTGATGTCCCTTTTGGCGGCTCTGATAACTGCACTCTCCAGAATGTAGCGCGGAATGCGGCGTTACCTGTACAGAGTGCTCTGGGCACTCATCTCCGTACTCGCGGCAATCTGTATCGCAACTATCGCCCTCAGTCATGGCGAACCTGTGAACAGTCTCTGGCTGGTTGCAGCAGCCGCATCCATTTTTCTTCTCGGCTTCCGGTTCTACGCAAAATTCATAGCCGCTCGAGTGATGGTACTCGACGACTGCAGAGCAACGCCTGCCGAACGCTATCGGGATGGACACGACTTCGAACCGACTAACAAATGGATTCTCCTCGGTCACCATTTCGCGGCGATCGCCGGGCCGGGTCCTTTGGTCGGTCCCACCTTGGCGGCACAGTTCGGATACTTGCCAGGCGTGCTCTGGATTCTTTTCGGAGCCGTTCTGGGTGGCGCAGTGCAGGATTTTGTGATCTTGTTTTGTTCTATGCGACGAGACGGAAAAACGCTCGGGCAAATGGCGCGCGAAGAGATCGGCAGAGTCGGAGGCATCATCTCGCTCGTCACTGTTCTCCTGATCATGATCGTTTTACTGGCGGTCGTTGGCTTGGTCGTAGTTAACGCGCTGAAGGACAGCCCTTGGGCAACCTTCACCCTTGCCATGACCATCCCCATTGCCGTGTTCATGGGCTTGTATTTGCGATTCGCGCGGCCGGGAAAAGTGCTGGAATGCTCCATTGTGGGGTTTGTCTTCATCGTCCTCAGCATCTACGGTGGCAGGGTTGTCACAGCTTCTCCGATATGGTCCCGTTGGTTTACCTGGGGTGGCGTCTCACTCGCCGTCGCCATGATCGTCTACGGCTTCTTGGCCAGCGTCCTACCCGTTTGGTTGCTGCTTGCTCCGCGAGATTACTTGAGCACCTTCGTCAAATTAGGCGTCGTGTTTCTGTTGGCTGTGGGAATCTTGTTTACGCATCCGCATCTCGCTCTGCCTCCACTCACGCAATTTGTTGATGGAACTGGTCCCATCTTTGCCGGCAAGATTTTCCCGTTCTGCTTCATCACCATCGCGTGCGGAGCAGTTTCCGGCTTCCATGCGCTCGTCGCTTCCGGTACGACGCCGAAGATGATTGCTAAAGAAGGGCATGCCTGGCCGATTGGATACGGAGCCATGCTCCTCGAAGGTTTCGTCGCCATCATGGCCCTCGTAGCCGCGGCATCCTTGGCGCCTGGCGTATTCTTCTCGGTGAACTCGCCGCCTGGCGTTGTGGGCTTAACACCCGAGTCCGCGGTGAAAACTATCAGCGGTTGGGGATTCCCAGTTTCCGCCGCAACCATGGCTCAGCTTGCGCACAGTGTTGGCGAAACCAACCTTTTCGGTCGCACCGGTGGCGCGCCTTCACTCGCTCTCGGAATGGCCCAAATCTTCGGGGCAGCCGTACGATCGACAGGCGTTACCCAAGGCCTTCTGAGTTTCTGGTATCACTTCGCCATCATGTTCGAAGCGCTTTTCATCCTGACGATTATGGATGCCGGCACTCGCGTAGGCCGCTTCATGTTGCAAGATCTTCTGGGCCATGTACACAAACCGCTAGGAAGAATCGGCTGGATGCCCGGAGTGCTTGCCACCAGCGCAATGATTGTCGGAGGGTGGGGCTATTTCCTGTATCAGGGTGTGATAGATCCACTCGGCGGTATCAACACTCTGTGGCCTCTGTTCGGAATTTCCAATCAACTACTAAGTGCAATTGCGTTATGCGTCGCCACGACAGTGCTTCTGAAGATGCATCGAGCGAAATACATCTGGGTTACCGCAGCGCCTCTCGTATGGTTGGTAGTGGTTACCTTTACCGCCGGTCTTGAAAAGATCTTTTCCAATGAGCCGCGACTTGGGTTTCTATCCCACGCCGCGGCTCTCGAAAATGCAATCGCCTCGGGTCGCATCGCCGCAGCCAAAATCGCCGATACGCGTGCCGTGATATTTAACGAGCGGCTCGATGCAATTCTCTGTGGGATATTTCTTTTTCTTGTCGCCGTAATCGTGATCGATTCCTTGCGCGTATGGTACGGCTTGCTGCGCGGCACTCGACCGGTGGTAAGTTCCGAATCGCCATTTGTCCCCTCGCGCTTGGAGGCAGAGAGCGCATGACCTCCATCCGCAGGATCTTCACATTCTTCCTCGCCCTCGCTCGCGAACTATCCGACGAGGCTGCTTATGCGCGCCATCTGAAGCTGAGCGGCCGCCCCGCTTCAGCACGCGAGTGGCGCGCCTTCATCGATCACCGCCACCGTCGCAAGTATCAGAACGCGAAGTGCTGTTGAGGCCTGCCCTCTATGTCATTTCCGCATCATAGCTGTAAGTGGTTGCGGAGTCGATGGGCCAGAGCGAATCTTCGGGCCTCGCCATGTCGATTCAGGATGCCTCCGCGAGTCGCTCGGTTCACGGCATAAAAATCTCTTGCCTTTCTCCGGAGGTTTCGGGTACTATTGGTGAGTTAGGCCGAGGGCGCAATGAATCTTGGACGTCGCGCTCCCGACTTAGCCGTGTGCTCTGAATGCGTTTGTCGCAAAATTAGAGCTTTTCAAAAGTTCTTCCTTCCCTTAATAAATTTTTGAAGCTTTAAAGTACGTCGCGGACATGCTGCTCCATGACGCCAAAGGATAGATGCTGTCTTTGCATCCATCGAGAAAGGGAAACCAAAATATGTTGAATCTTAATGATTTTAAAAAAAACATTCGGAATCGGAAATTAGCGGACTACGGGGCGGCCAGAAACATGACTTTAAGTATTTTATTGCAGTTCTCGAGAAGACAGGGAGCGATGTTATAAAAACAGTAATTCATGCCAAGTTACAAAATCAGATGGGCAGCCAGCGCATGCCGAGCTATCCAAGAGGCTATGAGTTATTCAAGACGCCCTATGGCATCCGGAGATTTTGCTTGGAGAAATCTCAATTCCCTGTTCCAAAGTTGGAATTCTATTCCTGGTCGCCAACGCCTAGGGTGGCCTCTGTGAAAATGGATGCCTGCATTCTGAAATCCCCAACGCGATGCTCCGACGAGTACAGGATTTTGGAGCGAGAAGCCGAGTGTTTCGAACTGATGTGTAGAGTCCGTACACGGTCCGCGTCCGATGTGTTCCAATCAGTTTAGATCTCCTTGCGCCAGGGATCAAAGGATCACCCGTCTCGGAAACGCAGCAAGTCGGCCAGTTCGAGAAGCGATTAGGGTGGGCATCTTACGAGACATTAGCCGACCTAGCGACTCTGCTCGATATGCCGCGCCCGCTCCCTCCCGCGCTGGCCCCTGCTGCTTAAGCTTCTAGGTACGTTGGTGGTGAGATCGTCCGGAGGCAGATCTCATTAAGAACCGATTCTTCGATTCTTACCGACGATAGGTTTTTTCGGAGCGCCTCAGCACGGCATACACCGTAACAAGCTGCGCCGCGCGATCAAGCGTGAAAATAATACGGAAGTTGCCGACGCGCTTCCGGAAATGGCTCTTCCATTCAGGGCCCTGGAGCGGCACGACATTTCCGCGTAAAGGCTCTTCCGCGAGATCATCAATCGCACGGCGTACCCGCGGCCAGTCTGCCGCAGGAAGCTCATCCAGCTGCCGTGCTGCCCTCTTAGCGAGGCTTACGGCCCAGGCCATGAGTCTTTTTATAGTCTGCCCAACCGATCACTCGACCGGCGGCCACATCTCTCTTGGCCTGCCTCACCGCCTTCGCTTCCTCCCGCGAGAGCGCGTCATCAGGATCGACGCCACTGCTCGGCGTGATCACGACTGACTCGCCATCCCGACCGATATCTACCGCATCCCCGACGCCAAGGCGGAGTTCATCGGCGATCTTCTTTGGGATCACAACTTCGCGCCGCCGCCCGATCCGGCTGCCGACGGTCGGCTTCGCCTCTCGTTTAGTTTGGATGATTTTTGTGGCCATACGCGGACGCTCGTGACCCAGTCACAGATGCACCTATATTTATTTATACCTAATTCCTCAGCCACTTACACCGATTCCGAAACGTACTTAGAACGTTTTCGCCCCTTCGTGTGCTACGTTTTGGCAGGCTCGCGAGGAGGCTAACCCCTCTCGCGAGCCAAATCTATTTCTGGAGACCAAAAACATGACCGCTCGATCCCTCCGCCGCGCCCAAGAGCGCAGAGCCAACAAACTCGCCCGCAAAGCCGAAAAAGTCAGTCACGGCGAATTCCTCCCTGATCGAAACAGAACCGCCAAGCCTCGAGATCTCGATTCCGAGCCGTGACCGCAGGGAGCGGTCCGTCGAAGTCCCCTCGCCCGCAACGCCCTCTATCTCCCCCTCCCAACTCGCCGCCAACCGCGCCAACGCCCAATTGTCCACCGGAGCCAAAACTCCGGAAGGCAAAGCCAAATCTTGTCTGAACGCCGTCAAAACCGCGCTCACCGGCCGCACCGTTCTCCTCCCCAGCGACGACACCGCCGCCTACGAATCCCACATCCGAGCCTTCGAAGAAGAGCTCCAACCGGTTGGCGCGCGCGAATGCGAGTTGGCTCAATCCATCGCCGATATCTGGTGGCGTATGCGGCGCGCCGTTACGCTGCAGATGGCCATCTTCGCCCGCGGCTACATGGAGTTTGCCGATCATTTCGACGATCACGACGTCTCCGTCCGCCGCGGTCTCATCGAGGTCCACACTTTTCTCATCTACGAGAAACAACTCCGTAATCTGCAGCTTCAAGAAGCGCGCCTTTCCCGCCGCCGCGAAAAAGAGACCGTCGAGCTCCGCACCCTCCAACAGGACCGCCAAGCCAAAGAACGCGAACAGCTCGATCTCGCTTCCAAACTCTACGTAGCCGCACAACACGACCACAAACCGTTCGATCCCGCCGCGAATGGGTTCGAATTTTCAACCCCTGCAAATCGAACGCTATCTGGAACGCATCCGCGCCGCCCAACCCAGAAAAACCGCAGCGCAAGCAGCGTAAAGGTCATCTAGGAACGGGACAAGCCCATTACCGAAGGCCGAATAGCTAAGAGATTTGCAGCCGGTCGCCCACACTTTCTCTTCGTCATGACTTCTGAGTAAGCACAGAACGTCATGCAGACCAGCTCATTGTGAACTAATAGACGAATGTTTCTCGGTATAGCCGGCAGGGCGGTTGCAGCCACTGCCGGCGTCGGAGCGATTGCTCTGAGATCAGACGCGGCGCAGGAAGGCCCAGAAAGCAAGGAGAGCGATTCAGACCCAGCGAAAAAGCGTGCTCAAGAATCTTTCAGGCTTCGCGTGAATGCAGCTACCGCTGAACGCAACCTCCCTCTACCTCCTCACGCGACCAACGGGGACGAGGATCTGTATCCGAATCGGATCGGAAATTATTCGAAGGGGCTGCCGCACAACAGCATCGGCGAAGTCGACCAGCTGGCTTACGACGGTTTGCTTAGCGCATTAAACTGCGGTAATCCCGACGACTTTGATCGCATTCCCATGGGCGGAAACGTGCTCCTGGTGAACCCTCAGTCAGGATTGGCTTTCGACATGGAAGGTTGTGACGCTCATCAACCGGCTATGGATCCGCCACCGCCCTTAGCCAGTGCCGCACGAGCCGCGGAAGCGGTCGAATGTTATTGGATGTCACTTTTGCGAGATGTGAATTTCGAGGATTACGAAACCGACTCCATAGCCCAGGCCGCGTGTGCCGAGCTTTCCCGTCTCAAGAATTTCAATGGCCCGAAAAATGGTAGGCAGGTCACCCCCAATACGCTCTTTCGCGGATTTACTGCGGGAGATCATTCTCGGCCCCTACGTCTCGCAATTTCTTATAAAACCTCTTGACTACGGCGCCCTTCACATTGAGCAGAAGTTAACAACATATCCCGCTATCAGCGATGGCGGCAGGGATTACATGACAGATGTCGCTTCGTGGCTGGCAGTCCAAAACGGCGCCGGCCCGTTTGGCTCGAATCTCATCGATCCCGTCACGCGGTATGCGCGCAATGGTCGTGATTTGGCGGCGTATGTACACGTCGATGTGCTCTTCGAGGCGTATCTGAATGCCTGCCTGTGGTTGGTTGATAACGCCGCGCCTCTGAACCCGGGGAATCCCTACAACGGGTCGCGCACGCAGGTGGGGTTTGGAACCTTCGGCGCGCCACATTTCAAGGCTTTACTTGCCGAAGCCGCGACTCGGGCATTGAAGGCCGTGTGGTACCAGAAATGGTTCGTGCACCGAACCCTTCGGCCGGAAGAGTTTGGGGGCCTCGTACATTTCACTAAGACTAAGACCGCGAGGTTTCCCATTGGCTCGGATATTTTGGCTTCAGAAGCAGTAGATCGAGTGTTCAAGCGGAACGGGAGCTACCTTTTGCCACATGCCTTTCCGGAAGGTTGCCCGCAGCACCCGTCTTACGGGCAAGGTCACGGTAGCGTTGCGGGCGCCTGCGCCACGATGGTCAAGGCGTTCTTCGACGATACCGTTCCTTTCGCCAGCTTGTCAGAGATTTCGCAACCCACTTCCGATGGTTCAGCTCTCGTGCCATATACCGGGCCGGATAAAGATAAGATCACGATCGGAAGCGAGATGGACAAGCTCGCGGCCAATATCGCCATTGGCCGGCTCCATGCTGCGGTGCATTGGCGCTCTGATTATGCTGCGTCGCTGCCGCTAGGCGAGGCCGTCGCTATTAGCATTCTGCGAGACCAGAAGGCAACGTACAACGAATCCTTCAACGGCTTTACATTTACTAAGTTCGATGGAACCCGAATCACCGTTTGAGCGCTTTATCGGAGCCGGTCACTCACGCTCAATGTCACTTACTTAAGAACATTAATGGGTAAAAATGTTTGGGATGAAAGTCGTCCCTGATCCCCGTCGCTC
>CAWFWH010000007.1:0-7030 GCA_963819405.1 uncultured Acidobacteriaceae bacterium
AGGCGACGATCTCTTCGATACTCCAGATGTGATCGGCGATTCCTGCTTTCACCGCCGGACTCGTTTTGATCGTCATGTGCTTGCGTCCGAAGTTGTAGTACATCATGTAGAGCGCGACCGAAGCCGAGTGGTTCTCAATCTTCTAAAGGCGTTCGTCAATTGCGAGTCAGTTGAACGCGATTCGCGAGCCGGTTCGATAGGTCCTGGATAAACTCAGTGGCGCATCCAGCGGCGCACTTGCCGAGCAGCCATGACGGTATCAGCTTGGTCTCGGCATCAATCGCAGCCCACACCCAAACGTCACCAGCGGTGTGCTGTTCGGACATCTCGGGTGTGACCTGTTTCTGCTTGCAGTAGCAGAAGCTCCGCGCTTCGTCTGCCTGTAATCGCTCGCACGGCAAGTTCCGCATCGTCCCGTCCAGGAACTTCGAGCACGCGGAACCGAGTTCCACCAGCAGCTTCAAGATGGTATTCGCAACGCCAGTGATGCGAACCGTGGAGTTAATCGAGTTTCCTTCCACGAGACGGCAGACCACTTGAGCACGTCGGTTTGCATCGAGCCGGTTCATACTTACTTAACAGGTGCAATTGAACGCGTTCTGGTAAAGCTAGGTCACGGCGCGTTCTTTCTGGCTGTTGTTTTCGAAGCTCTTGGATTCTGTTACGGAACCCGTAAAGATGCTTTATACGAGCGGCGCCGACAGAAGCAGAGCGGTGGCTGCAATCCATGCGTCAGCGGAACTCATCTGGCGTCCCTTTCGCACGCTCTCATTCCGAACAGCAGCCCAAATAGAACACAAGACGCTGTCAGAATGGAGCGCTGAGAAGTCGGCGAGATAGAGTTCCAGTACGTCGCACTTGCGCGGTCCCCAATTTGCATCCAGGGCACCTTGGCGCATCTCGGCTAGGGTCATGAATGAGACGACCAACTCAGAACCGCGGATGATATCGACATAGCGCGGCGCGAATTCCGGGTGCCACTTGAAGACAAAGCTGACTACGTCTGTGTCAACGACCAGTCTCGCCGTTGCGATCGGAGGCAACATCATTGTGGCGTTGCTCATAGATGAGGCGTACGAAGGCTTCGGATTCCTCCGCCGGCCCAGGATCGATGTGGCTCAACAGACGCTCCAGAGAGAATGAACCGGCCCGTATCACATTGGGTGGATCTTTGACAGGCCGTTGGGGTACGCGATCCATCTTGATTGCTATTCTACCCGTTCCGGGGGCGATGGCTTGCGGAAGACGGCTGCGGTGGTGGACGCCAGTATCCACTTGCCTTCTTGCGAGAGGTCGCAAACCCATGGCTCGGCGAGTAAGGATTGGATTGGCTTATCGATGACATCTTTCATGCGCAAGTTCAAGAACGTGTCTTTTTGTCTTGGGGGGAGTTGGCCGGCGTACCTGGATAGAAACCACTGCAGAGTCCAGACCGGCTCGCCAGAGCGTGGGACGACGTGCTGCAGCACCTCGAAGTCGCGAGGGAATAGTTCTCGGAGGCCCGAACGAGTGGCATTGAAGTAATGATGCGGATAGCCGTGTTCCGGCTGGAGAAAGGGAATACAGCAATACAGAGTGCCGCCGGGCTTTAGCACCCGCACTAGCTCGGCGGCAGATGCGAAAGGATCCGTCACGTGCTCGAGAACATTTAGAGAAAGGACGGAATCGAAGATCTCGTTCTGGAAGGGCAACTTTTGGTTGACGGCCAGGACGTCGACGGCAGGAAAGGTGCTATCTCGACGCAAATCACGGTTCCGTCCACTCGCGAGCGCAGACCGGCGCCGCAATCGAGAACCTTACCGCCTACGCGACGGGCGTCTTCGATAAGAGCAGTCGCAACTTCGTCGTAGTGATGCGCGGAGATGTCATGCGCGTGCTCGATGCGGAATTCGAGGCGCAGATCGTGTGGCAAGAAATCGAAGACCGAGTCCCGGTCCGCGAAGATTTCGCCGCAGCTTCGGCACTGGATGGTCCCGTCGGAGAAATCGAGCCTGCCTGACCCCGCGTGACATAGGGGGCAGGCTAGGTGATCTTTGAGCCACTGCCGTTTGGCGTGACGCTGGTCGTCGGAAAGCGCAGGCTCCGGAAGGATGTCCGCGGTCAGATGCAAGCGATGTTCGGCGACAACCGTGTCGTTGATGGCTAGCTGCAGCTTTAGCGCTTGGCCGGATCGAATATGGCCGGTAAAGAAGCGGCTGGCGTCCAAGACTATGCGAAACCCTTGCGAGGAATGCGCTGGGAAAGCGCGCTTTACGTCCGGCCGGTCGACGGGCATCCACACCGCATCGGCATCATTTATTTTCAGGGAGGGAGATGACGTTTTCGCTTTCCACGCGAACCACCCATCAATCACGCTGATGCGTTCGGAGATCTCGCGAGTTTGAGGCCGATCGACGTGAAGCAAAAAAGACTTGAGCGACTGGGACCTGCCTAACAGCCAGGACAAGAATTGCAGCTTAGCAGGCATATTTGTCGCGAATCGCGAACGGTGCTTTGATGCCGAGAAGCAAGGGCAACAGAAGGATGACGCGCTTGTTCACCAATACGGGAAGAGAAAGCTAGATTGTAACGGAAGCGGCGCCGCATTCACGGGGTGATATCGACGGTGAGACTCGTTGTCCCGGCACCTCGAAAAAGTTCATCCCAGTTGTCAGGAGGATTGCCCTCTCTCAGCCGCTTGTTGAAGATTACATATGGATCAGTTTGAGATCCGGCTTTGCGAAGCGTGGATTCATCGTTTACCCATGCGTAGATGATCGCCCTGTGCAGACTGCTGAAGCGATAGAACAGCCGAAAGCGTCCCAGAAACTTTGCGCGGCGCCAGTGCCGGTGGGCTGGGCCCAAAGTGTTCCCAAGCTGAAACTCAGTCGCATTCGGATCGCGAGGGATTTCGTCGAGAATGAGAACTAATACTCGCTTCAGGAGCTTGGTCTTTGGATGTTCGGCATAGGTATTGGGCTGTTCTTTTTTAAGCTTTTGAACGGCATCGCTCAATTTTTCGAACTTATCTCCGACGGCTGGATGAGCATACAACCGCCATCCGTTTCGCGTTGCGAAAGGCCCTCCCGGCATTTACGAATTAGAAAGTTATCTCTTTCGGAAGAGTCTCGCGGTCGCTGACTTTCACATCTTTTGTCAGGCGGACTGCTCGTCGAAGCGAAGTCCTGGACAAACGGGTACGGCGGCCAGGATGTCCTTTCAAATCCTTCTCAATGAAGGCAAGAAATGCTGTCACGACCGGGTCCTCGTCTCCAGCAGGCGCCGCTTCGTCGTCGACCACCGTGATAAGGGCATGACCGGGCGAGATGACTTGGGCTCGCACTTTCGCTTTCTGCCGGAATTCGGGGTGCAATCGGAAAAGGGCCTTGTCGAGGCGGATAGCCTCAGATTTGCCCGTCGTGGTGATGGACCCTGTAAAGGTAGGCATCGAGATGGCTCCTGATACGTATCATTATACGTATCAGGCCGCTGGAGTCGCAAGAGCGGCGCAAAGCTTCTGAACGTGAAACGGCGTCTCTAACCGGCTAGCGTGTTCCCCATTCCCACAATCCGTACCTAGCGCTTTGTGAGATGGGGTAGCCAAGTTGACGGGCAAGCATGGAGATCTGCCCGCGATGATGAGCATCGTGAGCGAGGAGGTACGCAAGGAAGCTTCCCGCATCGGGCTTGAAGCCCTTGATATGACCATCTGTGCTGAGCGAATCGCGAAGCAGGGCATCGAGCGCCTGCCAGCTTGCTTCGAGAGCGCGGATTGCTTCTTCCTTCGTGACGGTATCGCCGTCCAGCTTGGCTGGAATCGCCGCTTTTGTATCAGCGCTTTTCAGCCACATTAGACGCACGTTGTGGATGTGGGCAACGATCGAAGATATATCGCGACCTTTTCCGCCGGGAGATTTCAGACGCCAGGCGGCATCGGGCACGTTGCGGATCAGAAAAGTATTGATGCGATTGTTGATGGCATGCGCGTTCAGCAGCGCGTTGACAGCGCTAAATGGCTCAGTTTTCTTTTTTTTCGGCATCAAGGAATTATCGTAGACAATGGTCAGTGCGCCTTTCTTTAACAAAACGATATCGGCGATCTCGACGTACTGCAGAACGGTTCGTATCACCGACATGGACCCATAAATATGGGAGGATGGGTAAGTTGAAGACGACCATTGAGGTCCCGGACGCGCTCTTCCGGCGCGCAAAGTCGGTTGCGGCCGAGCGCGGCATTCCGTTGCGCGCGTTGCTATCTGAGGCTTTGACGGACAAGCTACGGACCGCCAAAACCAGCGATAAACCATGGATGAAAACATTTGGAAAGCTGCGGAGACTGCGCAAGGAAACGGCTAGGATCAACGAGATAATCGAGCAAGAATTCGGTCAGCTTACGGCGGAGGATCGCGAGTGATCCTGGACATAACGGGCTGTCGGCGGCAGCCGATGGGGATTCGGCGTTAGAACCAATCTTTCGTGAGGCAACCGAGATCGCTGCCCCGGTCATTGTGCTGGGGGAGTATCGCTACAGCATCCGCCGATCACGTGAGCGGCGGCAATATGAAGCTTGGCTGGCCGAAGCAATTCTGAGTTACCGGGTGCTTTCGGTGAACGAAGAAACCGGCTGAGCGATACGCAGATATTCGTGATGAACTCAAGCGCAAAGGGCACCCCAGACCGGCAAACGACGTTTGGATTGCGGCGTTAGCCCGCCAGCACTCCTTACCGCTATTGACCCGCGACCAGCATTTTGACTTCGTTCCGGGCCTGCGACGAATTGACTGGTAGGGCCTGCTATTCTACCTTGCGCGGTGGAATGCTCCAAGCTTGGCGTGGATCGAGCCTTCTGGGTTCGGTTTGGCCTCTCTGGGGTTACCCCAGGGGAACGTGAAGAACTGAGGTTTCGTCGCGTGAGAGACGCTGCGCGAGTACGCAGACCACCTCACGCAAGGTCAGACTCGTTGGAGCATTCTGCCGCCGTACACCATGCGAAAAGCGTCGGTTGTGAGCGTGCTGGCCAGGTCTTTTCTGGCTGGCGAACCGGACCTCGAGCAAATTGTTGGGCGCAGCAGCGAGACGCTCGGCCGGCGTTGGCGGTGGATTAGGACGCTTGCGAAGCGGTATGTCGAAAGCGTGGCCGGCAAGACGCGTCCGCGGCATCGGGACGTAGTCGAATTTATTCTTCAGGACCGAGGTTTTGAACGCGCTTGGTCGAGACATTTCGACCAACTAGCGATCGAGCAATGGCTGACCGAGCCGCAGCGCATGCAGCCCGTTGGCGAGGCGCAGGCGTGGGATGTTCCGGCCATTGAATCCGCGGGAGCTTTGGCCGATTGGTTTTGGCTCGACCACGGCGAGTTGGAATGGTTCGCGGATCTTAAGGGACTGGGATACAAGAAGAATCACTTGCGGCTGCGGCACTATCATTACCGAGTATTGGCCAAAGGATGGGGCAGCATGCGATTGATTGAAGCGCCGAAGCCGCGACTGAAGAAGTTGCAACGACAAATCCTTGCCGGAATTCTTGAATGCATCCCGCCACATCCAGCGGCGCACGGGTTCGTCAAAGGACGGTCGATCAAGACGTTCGCCGCTCCCCACGTGGGCCAACGAGTTGTGCTGCGGATGGACCTGCGGGATTTCTTTGCCTGCTACCGTGCGGCAAGGATTCAGACCTTTTTTCGAACACTTGGCTATCCCGAAACAGTTGCCGATCTGCTTGGGGGCATTTGCACGAACGTTGCGCCGCGGGATGTGTGGAACGATGCTGGGCTCGACGTCGATAGGCTCGAGTTTCAAGAGGCGCGCACCTTGTATGCTCGACCGCATCTGCCGCAAGGAGCGCCAACATCGCCAGCGCTCGCGAATCTTTGCGCCTTCCGAATCGATTGCCGCCTGGCGGGGTTAGCGAAGTCGGCGGGCGCCGAATACACGCGCTACGCCGATGATCTGGCGTTTTCCGGCAGCGAAGAATTCGAGAGATGTGTGGAGCGGTTTTCAACACATGTCGCCGCTATTTTGCTGGAAGAAGGTTTCATGGTGCATCACCGCAAGACCCGCATCATGCGCCAAGGCGTGCGGCAACATTTGGCGGGCCTCGTGACCAATCAGCGGATGAATGTTATGCGACGCGATTTCGATCGCCTGAAGGCGACGCTCACGAATTGCATTCGCCTGGGTCCGGAGAGCCAGAATCGCGACGCTCACCCTGCCTTTCGATCACACCTCGAGGGGCGGGTGGGATTCGTGGAGATGGTCAATCCTGCGAAGGGAAACGGCTTCGCACGATATTCGAACGGATACAGTGGGGATAATTGATCGGCCAGCCTTTTGGTGCGGGCAGCCAACAGGTTCATGGCGGTGCGAATGCCTTTCGGGTCGATCACCTTTGAGCAGCGGCCACCACACTGGTAAATTCAATACATGGAGTTTCCAGAGCATATCGGGGTTCGCTCAGATGTCATGATGGGCAAACCTTGTTTCACCGGCACACGAATTCCGGTCTACCTGATTCTCCAAAAGCTCGCGGCAGGAGAAACGGCAGACGAGATCCTGGCGGCCTATCCCCAACTCAAGGCGGAGCACGTCAGGGCAGCTCTCAAATACGCCGCCCAGTTGGCTGCCGAAGAAATCATCGTCACTACATAGTTGAAGCTTTTCTTGGACGAGAATATTTCGCCTCTCCATGCTAGAGAGTTGCGAGCGGAAGGCTATGACGCCGTTGGTGTAGTTGAAGCCGGTCTCTCGGGAGCCAATGACGAGCGGGTCCTTGAATTCGCCACCACTGAAGATCGCATCCTTGTGACTCTGGATGCAGACTTCGCAAACGTGCTTCGTTTTTCTTCCGAGAATACACCTGGCGTGGTGCGGCTTCGTCGTCGTTCGCCCACAGAGCGAGTAATCCGGGATACTCTTCGCAAAGCCCTTCTGTTGTTAAAGAATGTCGAATTAAAAGGGCAGCTTGCCATCGTTGAGCCCAGGAAGATTCGAATCCGTCCGCGTCTCGATCAAAGATGAAATGTCCACGCGGCTTTCGCAGGGTTCAGCTGCC
>CAWFWH010000008.1:0-226755 GCA_963819405.1 uncultured Acidobacteriaceae bacterium
GAATCTTGCCGACGACAACCTGTGGATCGAGACGGAAGACGCCTACGCGATGGCGCGCCGCTTGGCTCGCGAAGAAGGATTGCTGGTGGGCATTTCGGCGGCGGCAAACGTTTTGGCTGCGACCCGCGTGGCCGAGAAGGTATCTAAAGAAGGTCAAGGCGCGCTGGTAGTAACCGTGCTTTGCGATGGCGGACAAAAGTATCTGAGCGAGTCTTTCTGGAATGATTGAGATCGAGACCAAGCCGTGGCACACAATGGTGCTGCATGCGGAGAGGACCTATCCGAACGAGTGTTGCGGAGCAATGCTGGGTCGAATTCTGGGTGGAAAAAAAATCGTGACCGAAGCGATAGCGCTGAACAACGCCTTCGAAGGCGAACGGCGCACCCGGTACGAGTTGCGTCCGCAAGACTTGCTGGCTGCCGAGAAGGCGGCTCGAAAGAGCGGGCTCGATCTGGTCGGAATTTTCCATTCGCATCCCGATTGCGACGCGTATTTTTCCAAAACGGACTTGAAGAATTCGTGCCCCTGGTACTCGTTTGTGGTGCTTTCCGTCACGAATGGCAAGTTCGCTCACGCCAATAGTTTTTTACCCGATCCAGAGCAGACAAAGGCGGATCCCGAGGAATTGATATGGCCAAAATCCTGATACCTACCGCGCTGCGGCAGTTTACCGAGCAGAAGGACGCAGTGGACGTGAACGGCACAACCGTCGCCGATGCGTTGAAGCAACTGACCGCGAAATATCCGAACATCAAGAAGAATTTGTTCAACGATCAGGGCAAGCTTCGCAGTTTCGTGAATGTCTATGTGAATGATGACGACATACGTTACCTTGACAAAGACGAGACGAAGCTGGAAGGCAACGAAACGATTTCGATTGTGCCCAGCATTGCGGGCGGCGTGGCAGGCGTGGCAGAGCCGGAAACAGCGGCTCTCTCAAACGAGGAGCTGGCGCGCTATAGCCGCCATCTCATGTTGCCTGAAGTGGGCATGGAAGGCCAGCTCAAGTTGAAGCAGGCCAAAGTGGTGATGATTGGAGCGGGCGGATTGGGCGCGCCGCTAGGGCTGTACTTGGCAGCCGTCGGCGTGGGACGTCTCGGAATTGTAGATTTCGACGTTGTGGATGCTTCGAACCTGCAGCGGCAGGTGATTCACGGAACTCGCGATCTCGGACGCAAGAAGCTGGATTCCGCGGCGGACCGGATGCGCGACATCAATCCCAACGTGAGAATCGACAAGTTCGACACCAGCCTGACCAGCGAGAATGCGCTCGAAATTCTGAAGGACTACGATATTGTTGTCGACGGCACGGATAACTTTCCGACGCGCTATCTGGTGAACGATGCTTGCGTACTGTTGAAGAAGCCGAATGTGTATGGGTCCATCTTCCGTTTCGAAGGGCAAGCGACGGTGTTTGCGTATGAAGATGGCCCGTGCTACCGGTGTCTGTACCCGGAACCGCCGCCTCCAGGGCTGGTGCCGAGTTGTGCCGAAGGCGGAGTGCTTGGGATTTTGCCAGGATTGATCGGCATCGTCCAAGCCACCGAGACTGTGAAGATCATTCTGGGTAAAGGCGAGACGCTGAAGAATCGCTTGCTGCTCTACGATGCTTTGGATATGCGTTTCCGCGAGCTGAAATTGCAGCGCGATCGCAACTGCCCTGTCTGCGGCGATCATCCCACAATTACTAAGCTTATTGACTATCAGGAGTTCTGCGGAATTAGACCTATGACATCTCAGCCAGTGCCCGCGCCTACGGAAGGGGTAATCGACGTAGTGGAAGTGAAGCAGAAGCTGGATCGTGGTGACGATTTTGTTCTGATCGACGTGCGCGAGCCGTACGAATATCAGATTGCGCGGATTCCAGGTGCAAAGCTGATTCCACTAGGCGAGCTGCCGAAGCATCTGAACGAGCTCGATCCGGATGCGGAGATAGTCGTGCATTGCAAGAGCGGCGTCCGCAGCCAGAAGGCGGTCGATCTGCTGAAGCAGAACGGCTTCACCAATGTGCGCAACCTGACGGGCGGCATTACGGCCTGGAGCGATAAAGTCGATCCCGCGGTGCCGAAGTATTAGCGCATCTCAGCGCGTCAGCTTATAAATAAAGAGCGCAACGCGGCGGGTTTGATCCGGCTGCCGGGCTAAATTGATGGTCTCGCCCGGAGCATGCGCGCCACTGCCATAGGCGCCGAGTCCCGAGATGCTCGCGACGTACGGTGCAACAAACGAGAGATCGCCTGCCCCGCGGCGGCTCGGATCGAGCGGCTCCATAATGTCGAGCCCGAGAGAGCGATTCACCTCATTCAACTCCTTCAGCAATTCCTTGTTGGCACCCGTGGCCGGCATGGAAGGATAGCCTTCCTTAAATTGGATTTCGGCCGACGTTCCGGGCAGATGGTGTGACACGATCTGCCGCATTTTGTCCTGAACTCGCTTGTATTGTTCATCCGTAACGGTGCGGATGTCTCCCGCAGCTTGCGCGTGTGCGGCAACGATGTTGACTTTGCCCGATGCAGTGCCGGTAGCCGTAGCCTCGTCGTAGGATGCGCTGGTGCCACCGACCACGAGCCCCACGTTATAGGTGAGGTCGGGTTCGCGCAGATCCTGATTGAACTGGTCCAGAATTCTCGCGAGCTCGTAAATTGCGCCATCGCCAACGTTCTTCCCGAATACGCCAGCGGAATGAGCTGATTTGCCCGACGTGGTGAGTATCCATTGATAAGCGCTGCGGCGGGCGATGCTGGCGGCGTCGTGCCCCTGAATCTGAACGCCCCCTTCGAATTCGAGAGCGGCGTCGCTTTGTTTTCCGGCTTCGATCAGATCGCGGCGCGCAATCGAGAGCGGCTCGCCCGGACGTTCTTCATCTCCGGTCAGAAAGACGGTGATATTCCTGCCATCCAGCGTGTGATTTTCGTTTAGAGCTTTCAGTGCGCTCAGGATAATGACCAAGCCGCCCTTCATATCTGATGATCCGGGTCCCGTGGCAGTATTGCCGTTGACGACGAACTTCTGAAATGGACTATCGGTCTCAAACACCGTATCCATATGCCCGATCAGAAGCACGCGTTTGCCGTGCGTGCCCTTTCTTTCGCAGACCAAGTGACCTGCGCGATGAACTTCATCCATGGAAATGAACCGGCAGGAAAACTCGAGCGCTTCGAATCTGGGCTGCAGTACGCTGGCGACTTGCCGGACGCCTGGAGTATTGAGCGTGCCGCTGTTGATATCTACCAACTGTTGAAGAAGATTTAAGGAAGCTTGCTGGTCGGCGTTGACCGATGCGATGATCTTCTGCTGCTCCGCGGTAAGCGATTGCGAGAGGGTAAAGCTAGTCAGAGAAAAGAGCAAAAGCGCCAGACGAATCGAAATCATAGAACTATAGTCATCTTGGAAGAGCGAAGGCAACCAGCCGCGCATTCGCGCCGGACCCGGCCGCGATAACCACATATTGCCGGCCGTCCTCGGCGCGATACGTCATGGGTGTTCCACTGGTGCGCACGCCCAGCGGATATTGCCAGAGATCCTTGCCGCTCTTCGTATCGACCGCATGTAACGCAGCGTCGCCACCGCCAACAAAAATGATTCCTCCCTTCGTGACAATCGCTCCCTGCACCCCGGGAGCGCCCAGATGCTCGGGCAAACTCACTCCCTTGAGTGCCGGATTCGCGCGTACAGCGGGATTGTCGCCAAACGGAATCTGCCAGACGATCTCGCCTTTATCCAAATCGATAGCAGTCAATTGTCCATACGGCGGTTTGGTGAGTGGCAGACCGCTGTGAAAGCTTGCGTTGGTGCGCCCTTCCATGACATATTCGGCATCGGTGATGGTTGCAGTGGGACCGCTCGGCCCTGAATCGGGCTTCACCAATTTCGCCACTGCCGGAATATTGCTTGATTTGACGTACAGCGTGTGTGTTTCCGGATCGAACGCGCCGCCGCCCCAATTCGCTCCACCGATGACACCGGGTCGCATCAACGTGCCTTGAAAACTGGGAGGTGTAAAGAGCGGGCCGATTCGAAGTTTCTGCATTTGCGCTTGCGCCTCGGCTTTGAGTTCCGGCGTGAGATCGAATGCGTCATCGAGCGAGACGCCTTGAGCCGTGAATGCCGGCGGCTTGCTTGGGATAGGCTGCGTAGGCCAGGCATGCTCGCCGGGAACATCGCTCGCGGGAACGGCGATTTCTTTGATGGGCCAAACCGGCTTTCCGGATACCCGATCGAATACGAACGCGAACCCCTGCTTCGTCAGTTGAACAACAGCATCGATCTTGCGGCCGTTCACTCGAATCGCGACCAGGCTCGGAGGAGACGGCATGTCGTAGTCCCACAGACCATGGTGGACAAGCTGGTAATGCCATTTGCGAATTCCCGTAGAAGCATCGAGGCAAACGATGGAATCGGCGAATAGATTTGCCCCGGGACGGCGGCCGCCATAGAAGTCGTTGCTCGGCGTACTCACGGGTAAGTAAAGCAGGCCGCGTGAATCGTCAAGCGTCATAGGCGCCCACACGTTTGTATGACCCGTGAACGTTTCAGAGTCATTGCCCCACGTTTCGCTTCCGATCTCTCCTGGATTCGGCACGGTATGAAAGGTCCAGACGAGCTTGCCGGTGCGACGTCAAACGCGCGTACATCGCCAGGCGGATCCTTCTTGTAAACCAGACGGTCCGCGACGCCATTGCCGACGATCACCAGGTTTTTATAGACGACAGGCGGAGAGGTGTTTGTGTAGTTCTTCGGATTCACGCTCCAGCGCAAGCCTTCGATCAGATTGACGGTGCCTGCTTGGCCGAAGCCGGCGATGGGCTGGCCGGTTTCGGAATCGAGCGCAATCAAACGATACCGGGAGTTGATGAAGACGCGAAGCTTATGACTATCCGGATCGCGCCAGAGCGCCACGCCCCGATGTACGAAGCCGGTTCCATTGGGTACCTGGCCGTCTTCATAGGCTTTCGGATCGAACGACCATTTTTCCTTGCCGGTTTGCGCATCGAGCGCGACCACGCGATTGTAGGGAGTACTGAGATAAAGGACGCCGCCGATCATCAGTGGCGTAGCTTCAAACATGCCCGGCGTTGTGCCGTATTCGGCGAGAGGCTTCTCGCCCGTGCGCCATTCCCAAGCTATTTCGAGCTTGTTTACGTTTTCGCGATTGATCTGATCGAGTGCTGAATACTTTGAGCCGCCTTGATCGCCACCGTAGTACGGCCATTCCTGTGGCGCGGATGCGGCTGCCCCCGAGAGTTGCACCGCCGCGAAAATCGCTACGGCCGCCCAAAGCGTTACTGGCCGTTCACCAGGTCTTAAACGGAAACACCTGCGAGCCTCGCAATCGCAAGAGCGTTCGATTCATTCGTCACCCCGGGTCCAAGCTTGTAATCGAACTTTAAAGGATCGAAATTATCTTTCGAGCCCAAATGTACGTTAGCCCCTCGCAGATCGGCTAATGTGGCCAGTTCAGTGAGGGCCAAATCGTGAGTGGAAAGAACACCTTGTGCGCCACCCTGAATGAGCGCTCTCACGATGGCCTCCGCCGCGATCCTCCTGTCCCTTGAGTTAGTCCCACCGAGCAGCTCATCGATAAGGAATAGAACGGGTTTCTGGCCTGCGGTCAGATCAAGCGCCTGCTTTAAGCGATCCATTTCTGCGAGGAACTTGGATCTCCCAGTGAGAAGCGAATCTTGAACCGATAATGAGGCACAGACAGAGAACGATGACAAAGAAAGGGCTTCCGCACACACCGTAGCACCACTATACGCGAGGACCGCATTCAGCCCAATGGCTCGGATTAACGTGCTCTTCCCCGCCATGTTCGAACCGCTAATAACGTAAAATCTCGTCTGCTCATTCAGAGATACGTCGTTGCGAACACATGTGTCCACCGGCAGCAAGGGATGGCCCATGTTCTTTCCTTCGAGCGCAGTTTCGCTTTCTAGAAACCTGGGAAACGCGTTGTCGGGATGTTCGTATGCATAGCCGGCAAGGGCCATTAAAGATTCAAACTCCCCCCAGGCGGAGAGCCATACAGCCAATGTCTCGGAATTTTTGAACCGCCATTCTTCAATGGCCCAAAAGACCTGAGTCCCAACCAGCAGAGCACGCGAAATGGCGTAGAACCACTCTTTATTCCGCTCGCTCAGTGCTCCGATTAGCCGTTCCAGTCTGCGTATAGCTGCAGGCGCATCGTGCTGCTTCGACGAGTCTACAAATCGACTCAGCAACGCAGAATTGAATTTCTGGGACTGCAGGAGCTCCAATCCCTGACGCAAGACACCGATTTCCAAACCGACGGAACGGATCGCTTGCAAAGAGGCGACTACCCTGCTCCGGTAGCGCAATCCTAACGCACTATGAATCACGAGAATGGCAGCCATCCAAGGGACAAGAGTGCTCCACGCAAAAATGGAACTCACCCCGAGCAGGAGAAGTGTAGTCAAACAAATCGACATCCCAAGAGCAAAGGCGCGAAGGGATGCGGAAGCGCCTACCGCAGGCGATTCCAGCCAATCCGCAATTGTGTTCCAGCTTGAATCCTGGAAAGAAAACTCGCCCAGCAAATTGATCTCTTCGCGGAGGTCGCTCCTGCTTTGAAGCTCCCGGACCGCTGCTTGACGCTCTAAGACGTCTTGCAGGTCCGGTGCATCAAGCAGGTGCTCGGCAAGTTGACGGCGTCCCACTTCTGTTCTGCAGGTACACAATAGTTCGAAAAGCGACCCTTCTCCGAACAGGTGCAGATCTCTGTCATAGGGATGGCCTGAGCGCGCGAACTCCTCACCTCTCACCCCTGAGCCGGCCCACCGTCCCTCCAGTCGAGCAATCCCTTGCCTGTAATAAGCTTCCAGACGCAATGATTTTAGAAGCGCGGAATTGCGTTTTGTGGACATTCGTCCAAAAAAAATCACCAGCGGAACCGGAAGAAGAGAATACGATAGCGGCACAGTGCGTCGCGCTACGGCAAGAAATACTATCGCGAGGACAGCTATGATTGCGACACCCATGACCGCACGCGCGATCGTTTGTCCGGAGCGTAACCGGGATGCGCTTGCAGTCAGCTCGACGACGCGGGCCTGATAGCCAAGCAATACTTCGTTCATGCGCATAGCGTAATAGTTGAGATTACCGAAAGAGACGGTATGTTCGTTAAGATAATTACTCTATGAAAATCGGCAGCCTCCGCGCGACCTGTTTCCTCCTCATCCTCTTTCGTAGTGGAGCACTGGCCCAGACAACGCCGGCTGGTGAGCCCGCCACTACTTTTCTTCTGAAGGCGGCGCGCACCTTCGATGGCGAGACCATGCACGAAGGTTGGGCGGTGAGGGTCAAAGGGGATCGGATCGAAGCCGCTGGCCCCGCCGCAAGCATCGACGCCACGGGCGCAAAAATCATAGATCTCGCAGATGCAACCTTGATGCCAGGCCTTGTCGAGGGCCACTCGCACATTCTCTTACATGCTTACAGCGAGACATCGTGGAACGATCAAGTCGCGCACGAGGGGCTCGCGTTGCGCGTCGCGCGCGCGACCAATCATCTACGCGCGACGCTGATGGCGGGCTTCACAACCATACGCGATCTGGGCACAGAAGGCGCCGGATATGCCGATGTAGAGCTCAAGCAAGCAGTCAACCAGGGGATCATTCCCGGTCCGCGCATGCTTGTCGCGACCCGCGCGATCGTCGCCACCGGCAGCTACGGTCCTAAGGGCTTTGCCCTCGAATGGCGAGTGCCGCAGGGCGCCGAAGAAGCAGACGGAGTGGATAGCCTTACGCGCGTTGTGCGCGATCAGATCGGCCACGGCGCAGACTGGATCAAACTCTACGGCGATTACCGATGGGGACCGAATCCGGGATCGCATCCCACTTTCTCTCTCGAAGAGATGAAGCTGGCTGTCGAGACTGCCAGAAGCGCGGGTGTGCCGGTTGCCGTCCACACGAGCACGCCGGAAGGCATGCGCCGCGCCATTCTCGCCGGGGTGGACACAATCGAGCACGGCAATGAAGGAACGCCGGAAATTTTCAAAATGATGGTGGAGCACCACGTCGCGCTTTGCCCAACCCTTACGGCGGGCGGCGGCGTTCGCAGAGGTCAGCAGACGGAATCGCCCGCCGCAAAGCGCAAACGTGCCAGTTTCAAGGCGGCCCTCGACGCGGGCGTGACGATTCTGAGCGGCAGCGACGTCGGCACGTTCCCGCACGGCGAAAATGCGCGCGAGATCGAAGCGATGGTGGATTTCGGTATGCCGCCGGTAGATGCGTTAAAGGCCGCGACTTCGGTCGCCGGGCGCGTGCTCCATATGGAAATCGGGCAGGTCAAGCCGGGCATGCTTGCCGATCTCATTGCGGTCGATGGCGATCCCACGCAAGACATCTCGGCGGTGCGCCGCGTAAAGTTCGTAATGAAAGGCGGGATCGTTTACAAGCAGTAAGCGCGACCCGTCGTCCTTATTCCGCGGGACCTTCAAGCATAAGCTGGTCGACGTAGCACCACATCCAGTCCTCGCCAGGTTCAGCGGATCGGATTAACGGATGGTGGGTTGCGCGATAGTGCTTAGTCGCGTGCTTGTTTTTCGAACTGTCGCAGCAGCCGACATGACCGCATGAGAGGCAGAGCCGCAGATGGACCCAGGTGTCTCCCGTCTTGATACAGTCCTCGCATACGTGTTTATCTGTTTCGGTAATTTCGATTTGATCCAGATGACTACATCGGGCGCTCATTATGCCTCCTCACTCACTTGTGGGGCGGACGATCGGTTTGTGTCGTCTGCCTATTCGCTCATTGCGAATCACTTGTTTCAGCGTTCCAAAGCTGCACGGTCCCACATCGCCAGATTGGCTGCGGCCTCGTAAGCGCCTTGGAAAAACGTCAGAAGTTCCGCGCCGGGCGATGAAGACCGGCGCACGTCTTCATACATCAGGATGAACTCTCGAAGTTGAGGGTGATAAAACGCAGCCTCCGGCAGAACGCGCTGTTCGGAATATCCGTGTGGTTCAGGAGCCGCATAAGCATAAAAAGCCGGCCCCTTTACAGCGCCGCCGCCGGGCCACCAACCCGTGCTGCTGCACTCATGCGAGTACGCCTCGCCTGAAATCACGCCTTTTCGCGGGGGCGCTCGGCGTCCGGAGAAACGCGTGTACGCGATGTCCATGCTGCCCCAGAAAAAATGAACCGGGCTAGCTTTGCCAATAAATCGAGCTTGGAACTGATCCAGCACGAGCTTTATCGAAACCAGGATGCGCCAGAACCGATTGGCGTACTCAGGTTCGTAGGAAGCATGCGTATCATCTTGCTCGAACGGAATTGGATCGGCGACTTCCTGCGGCTTGGTATTGATTCGCACGGGAATGCCGCGTGCGCTGAGCTCTGTCATCAGTTCCTCATAAAAAGCGCGCACTGATTTTGCCGTCAGCTTCAATATGCTCGCCGCGCCATCACAGGTAAGAATGCTCAGCCGATGGTCCACAAAATCAAGCTGAATCTCGAATGCGCCATGTTCGTATGCCATCAACGAGGTCGTCAGTCCGCGCGAGTTCACATACAGCGTGCTGTTCCACCAGTGGTTCTGCTCCGGCGTTAGCTGCAGCCGAATCTTCCCCACTATCTGCAGCCACATGTGCAATGTGTGATATGTTTCCGCCCATTCTTCCAGCGGTAAGGCCGGCCAGGTTTGCTCTGCATTCATCGCATCACGTAGTCTATCCTGTACGAGGCGCTACTGCCACCAGCCGCCGCGCTTCCCACACGGAAGCGACGGATCGAATAGGCAAAGATTCTCCGCCTTCCAGCGCATAGCCGCGTAAAGGCGCGCCCGGCCGCTGGGATGATCGAAAAATACGAACTCCTCGATTGCGCTTGGGTCCATCTTCCGGTACTCGCCCAACAAAAGATCGGCTTCCGCTTCACCGTCCGGCTGCCGCGACGCATTGAGGCCGAAAATGTCTGCTTCATACTCCTGAGTTCGAGTGAAGGTGTTCCCGATCGGCGTGAAAACGAAGCCCATTATGGTGAGGATCAACACCGCCAGCGGCAGCGCGGCAACATCGCCAATATCTCGAAGCTGCCACCGCGCGCCCCAGCGTGCCAGCCCACGTTCCATTGACCAGCGCAAAACACCGAACATCACCGCGAGCACAAGACAATAAAAGATCACGCCATTGTAAATGTGGTGCAGAACGTAATGGCCCATTTCATGACCCATAACCGCCATGATGGCCGCGGGCGAGCAGCGATTCAGCAGATTGTCATTCAACGTGATGCGCTCGGTACCGAAGAGGCCACTCACGTTGGCGCTGACACGCTTGCTTTGGCGCGATGCGTTCACTTCGTACACATCAGTCGCCGGAATGCCATTGGCGCGCGCCAGGCTCAGGATCCGATTCTTGATCGCGGTGTTCTGCAGTGGCGTGTACGTATTAAATAGCGGCGCAATGAAAACTGGGCCAATCACGATTCCGAAGATCAGGAACACAATTCCTACCGCCGTTCCCCACAGATGCCAAGTGCGGGGAAGCCGGCGCACCACCGCCACCAGGATCACGAACGCGATCCCTCCTAAGATGACGCCAACCAGCAGCCCCACCGCCTGATCGCGAGACCAACTCGCAAAGTTCTGGTTGGACAAGCCATACTTGTGCTCCCGCAAGAAGCTCTCGTAGAGCGTAAGCGGAAACATCAGAATGGCTGTTACGATCGAGAACTCAATCCAATACAAGAACGATTGCAGCCATTGCTTTCGCGTCAAGCGTTCTGCCACATCGCGCATGCGCGCCGAAAGCTTCGTTTCCAACAGCACCAGCGCAACGCCCACCGCATACAAGCAATCCCAGAGAACAAGCCAGTAGCCGCCTTCGAAATAGGCGTCGGATTTCGCCTTCTCAGCCGCAGGCACGGTTGCGAGCCACGCGTCTGTCGCAGCGCGCGCGTCGAAGTGGCTCGAAGGCTGCGCTGCCGCAGGAACCATTGGAGCTTTCGGCGGCTCGCAGACGGCTGTCATGGCAACCAGAGCGAATGCGAGACACAGTCGCTTCATGTCGCGATCGCTATTTCATTTTCTTGGTGTACTCGGTGTACCAATCGCCAATCTTCTTTTTGGGAACGTCGCCAGGATGGATGATCACCCGATATCGGAACCGCATCGATTCGCCGGCGCCTAGGCTGCGGCCGCCTTCGCCGCTCGCCTTCGGATCGAAATCTTTCAGTCCAAACGGATTCACGGCAAATAGCCCATAATCGCGAACATGCCAGCGTGGAGGATGATTGTAGTTCTGCGGATGATCGAAAATCACGATCCCCACCTTCTGCCCCTCCACAGTCCCGTCGTAATCTACCCAATCCGCGCGCTTCCCCCAGACGTTCTTTTCGGTTTGCGCTCCTTCCGAATTCGTGATTATGCCGCCGTTCTTTCCGGCCATGCTGTCTGCGATGCGGATCGCAAAGAACCCTTCTTTCGTGTCTTCGAATTTCACATTTACCTTCGCGGTCAACGTCGCGTCTACATCCACAGTGCGCACCTCGCGATCCGCATAGAAAGTCATCGTGCGATGCTCCTCGATCATCTCCCCGTGCCCGGCTGCTTGCCATTCAAAGGTTGCGACGATGCTGCCGGACTTCTTTCCGGATGTCGCTTGATCGACGCTGCGTAATACCACCGTTCCTTTCGTAGCCGGGTTGCCGCCGCTCGTCGTGGAGTTAGGTTCGTTCTCCCAGAAATTGACTCCGCTGACGGTGCCGTACCCAATCCAAAGCCCGCGATGATGCGGATGGTCGCGCGATTCGCCTTGGACATTCTCGATGGGGTATCTGCGGGTAACAATCAGGCCGGTCGCAGATCGCAACGGAGCGAGAAAAGGCTTCGCGTATGAGCTTCCGATGTAGAAGTCGGAGAATGGCTGGCCATCGATCGCAATCGAGATGCGATCGGTCCCAACCGGCTTCACTTCCACCTGGGCTTGCGCGCGATTGGCCACTCCACTGAGCATAAACAGCGCCGCCAGGGTCCGCGGGATTCCCGATCCGATCACTCTCGCCATACTTGTTCCAGATGATAACGTAGTAACAGGAGACCTAATGGGACCGCTGGGCGTGCAAGAGATGATGGCGATTTTCGTTATCGCCCTGCTCCTGTTCGGCCCCAAAAAATTGCCTGAGCTTGGCCGGATGCTCGGCAAAGCGCTCAGCGAATTTCGCAGAGCGAAAAATGAGCTGAAAGCCACCTTCGAATCTCACTTGAGCGAGCTGGAACGTGAAACCCGCTCCGAAACACAGTCGCTTTCTCCAAAGACGGATTATTCATCCGTGCAATATCCCTACGCTTACGATGAGTACGGCCAGTACGAGCCCTACGATTCTCATGAGAACGGCATCTCAGAACCATCCACCGCCAGCGCAACCGCAACACTGGACGCCGAGGCCCACCGGGATCAATCCTCTTCGCAGAACTCTGCGGTAGCGGGAACTGTGGCGCGGTCGAATGGCGTTCAGCCCCTCCAGCCCGCTTCAGTTACTGCCACCGAGGAACATCCCGCCTAAGCGCTTTCGGAGCGCGCCCGCAGGAAGCGGTCGCTTGAATTTTGAGCTGGAGCGCAGTTAGCGAGTATTGATGCCCGATGAAGTAAAACCAGACGGCGAAGCTGTATCTCCGCCCGATCAACCGCCTGAAGCGCCAGTCGCGAGCAGTCCTGTATATAGCAGCTCCTCCGACCCCTATGGGTATCCGCAGGAAGAGCAGCCTCCCGAGGCATCACAACTTGCAGCGCCCGCTTCAGAGCCGCCCGCTTCAGCACCTGCTGCGCCAGTCGCGCCTGCGGCTCAAGTACCCGCCAGAAGGAATGTCCCGCCGCCACCACCTGCTCCTCCGCCCCCCGATGACGACGAGGGCGATGAGGAGGAACAGGGCATGCTCCGCATGTCCTTCATGGAGCATCTCGAAGAACTTCGTTGGCGCATTCTCCGCGCGCTGTCGGGTTTGGTCGTGGCCTTCCTGGTCAGCCTGTTCTTCGCAAAGCAGTTGTGGATTCTCGTTCAGGCCCCTGCGGTCGAGGCCCTGAAGCATATCGGCATTAACCCGCCGCGCCTGGTTTATATCACGCCCATGGAGGGCTTCAACATCATTTGGATAAAGATGCCCTTACTGCTATCCGTCTTTATCGGATCGCCGTGGGTCCTCTACCAGGTGTGGGCCTTCATCTCGCCCGGATTGTACCGGCGGGAAAAAAGATGGGCAGTTCCGTTCATCCTCTGTACGGCGGGGCTCTTCATCGCCGGCGGTTGCTTCGCGTACTTTGTTGTTTTCAAGTTTGGGCTCGAGTTCTTACTCGGTATCGGACGCGATGTGAACGTCACCCCGATGGTCACCATCAGCGAGTATTTCAACCTGTTTGTCAACGTAACGCTCGGCGTCGGGCTTGTTTTTGAGATGCCGGTGATCATTTTCTTCTTAACGCTGTTGCGCCTTGCATCGCCGCGTTTCCTGCTCCGCCACAGCCGCTATGCCATCCTCGCCATCACCGTCATCGCCGCCGTTGTCACGCCCACGCCCGACGCGTTCAACATGATGATCTTCGCAGTCCCGATGGTCATGTTGTACTTTGTCGGTCTCTTCATCAGTTACTTGCTGGTTCTGAAGCGCGAAGGTAAAAAGTTCCCCTGGAAGATCACCGCCCTGGTTGCCCTCGCCATAACTCTCGTCACGGTGGGTCTAATCGCCCTTTTCATCTACCGTTATCACTATCACTTCATTCAGAACTGGCCTTACTTCGTCAAATGAGCAATCGTCACGCTATGGATGGCGCCAGAGTGCCGCGCCGCCAAGTAGCCCATCTTCGTTCGGCACTCGCGTGACATGTTCCGGTAAGGCAAAGTCGATCTTCATTGCGTTCCCGCCGCCGATATATAAGTGATCGCAGTTGAACAAACCTTCTAATTGCGCAATCGCCTTCTCGACGAGTTTGTTCCAACGCTTCCGCCCGAACTTTTGCAGCGCGCGCTTGCCCACAAACTCCTCATAGGTCTTATTTTTCTGCCAAGGATGATGCGCCAATTCCAAGCCGGGCACCAGGTGGCCATCGACGAATAGTGCAGAGCCAAACCCGGTTCCGAGCGTAATAACCAGTTCGACTCCCTTGCCGTGAATAGCGCCAAATCCTTGTACGGCAGCATCATTGGCAACCCGGACCGGCTTCCTCCAGCGTCTGCTGAGCACTTTCTCGAGATCGAAGCCGATCCATTTCGGGTCGAGGTTGTGCGCCGTCAGTGTCGCTCCACGTTTCACCACTCCGGGAAATCCCACCGACACGCGATCGAAATCTCCTAGCTTCGCGGCAATGTCGTCCAGGAGCGTCAGGATTGCGCCAGGCGTTCCCGGCTGCGGTGTGTCTCGACGTTCTCTCTCGCTGATTGGCTTGCCGCGAACGTCGAGCAAGATCCCCTTAATGCCGGTGCCGCCAATATCAATCGCTAGCGTTGTGATCTTTTCCGGTTCCCGAGCCATACCGACACTTTAACCGACGCTTTGAACAATTTACGCTCTTCGCCATCTCTTTGCATTAACTAGCACTAGTCCGTGTTCTTTGAACCAGCGCTGTGTACTTTTTGCACCATCGCCCCCGGGGAGCACGTCTACCAAACTGTTGAAGGTTCAATTCAAGCTATTGAGTTCGTTGAATTCAGCTAAAATTGGCCCTAAAGATGCACCTATCAACGCGATGAGGACTGCACATCGCGCAGAGAGTAGCAGCGCGATACGAATTTTTTGGTCGGAGGTGTTACAAAAATGAATCTCAAATTTCGTTCTCTCTATGTAGGGGCCTTAGCCGTTACCGGTATTGGTCTGCTCGGAACTTCGTTTGTTCCAAAAGCTCACGCGGACGCGTGGGACAAGATGACGATAGTCACGGTGAACGAGCCGATTATCGCCGGAAATAAGGTGTTGGACCCAGGCACTTACGTTTGGAAGCTGCTTGATTCTCAATCGAATCGGCATATCGTGCAGATCTTCGATAAGGATCAGCGTCACCTCGAGGAAACGATTTTAGCGATTCCGAATTATCGCCTTGAGCCGACTGGCAAGACCCAGTTCGCTTTCTGGGAGACCCCCGCTGGCGTTCCAAAGGCAGTTCGCGCGTGGTTTTATCCGGGCGACAATTTCGGCCAGGAATTCGCATATCCCGAAGAAGTTGGTTGCGCAGTTGGCGTCCGCCGTTCCCGTTCCTGTTCCTATGAACTACGCGGAACCGGAGCCAAAGCCTGAGGCGCAACCTGCCCCGACTCCTGAGCCCCAACCAGCGCCTGCTGCTGAGCCGCAGCCCCAAGCACAAGCTCCGAGCACGACTGTCGCGCAGGTTCCAGTGCCTCAACAGCAAGCTTTGCCGCACACCGGCAGCTTTAATCCACTAATTGGGTTGCTCGGATTGGCCTCTTTGACTTTGGCTGGTCTGCTCTCACTAGCAACAAAGCGTACCTAAAGCGCGTAAGTAACAGGTTGCCGGAGGTTTCCGGTAAATAGAAGCTGTCCCGACGCCTGGTGGCCCATCCTCCAGGCGTCTTTCGTTAAAGGAGTTCGTTTACTGAGAGAATGTATTAGCCAAAGAGGGTAGGGCAATGACTCGAAGACGCTCGAACCGGATCTTGTTAGCAGCGGTATCGATCGGACTGTTGACGGCTGTGGGTGCGATGCCGCAAACCCGGGATACTCGTAAGCCTGACAGTAAAACCTATACCATCTCGGATAACGTCGATCTTGTTCTCCTGGATGTAAGCGTCAAAGATCCCCGGGGCGGATACGTTAGCGGACTCAATAAGGACGACTTCAAAGTATCGGAAGATGGGCATCCACGGCAGATAACCCAGTTCGCCAGCGTCGATGCCCCCGTGAGCGTCGGCTTGGTCGTCGATAACAGCGGCAGTATGCGATCAAAACGTCCGGAGGTGGTCCTCGCAGGATTGGCATTCGCCAAAGAGAGTAATCCGAAAGACGAGTTCTTCGTCGTGAACTTTAATAACTATATCGCCTGGGGGCTGCCCAGTAAGGTAGCTTTTACGGATGATCTTCAGACCTTGAGAGCTGCGCTCTACTATGGCGCCCCGGTCGGCCAAACCGCGCTTTATGATGCGATTGCATACTCGCTCAACCACCTCGAACGCAGCCACCAGGAGAAGCGAACACTGATTGTAGTAAGTGACGGGGGAGATAACGTAAGTAAGATTAGTCTACCTGAGTTACTGAAGCTCGTCGAGGCTTCGCGCGCGACCGTCTATACCATTGGTTTATATGACCCGGAAGATCGAGATCTGAATCCCGGTGTACTTCGGCGTATTGCCAGCGTAAGTGGTGGCCAATTTTTCGCGCCTGCCACACTGGACGATGTTATCCCGGTGTTCCACAAGATATCGAAGGACATCAGAAGCCGCTACACAATCGGCTATGTCCCCGATGAGGTCAGCGATCAACACCCAGTACGTTCCGTTAAGGTGATTGCCGAAAGAGATCGTCGCAAAATGCTTGTAAGAACTCGCACAACTGTCACAATTACTCCTTTCTCGCCACTATTCGCCCGCCAAGACCGGGGCGCAGGACAGGATATCCAGCGATAGCCATGGGGAATGAAAGCGGCCCGTCCATCGTCAGGTACAATCGCGGAACTCACGTTGCAAAGCCCGGTCTGCATAGTTACAACGTAAACCGTCGCCTCGACAAGCCCAGCATCCAGCTCAGGGCTCTGCGTAAACTCCAAGCGCTCTTACTGATTCTTGGCCTGTGTGGAATCGGCTATTACGGCTACACTTTATCCGACCAGTACATCTATCAAGCCTATGAAAATTGGGCTTTCGATCAGCAGATTGCCGGTCGGCCAGCAGTCACATTCGCGGATTATGTTCGGGAACGAACGCCTTTTGCCTTCCTGGCCGGCGGGAAGCCTGCAACCTCCGCCGTACCCTCGCCCGCTCCTATCCACAACGCCCCGTCCATTCCAGGGGAGATTCCACGGCCGTCGGAAGGCTCATTGTTGGGCCGAGTCGAAATCGGAAGGCTGAACATTGCGGCGATGGTTCGCGAAGGAGTCGATCCGAAAACATTGAGCACAGCCGTCGGCCACGTTCCCACCACCGCTTTGCCGGGCCAACCTGGTAACTTCGCGATCGCAGCGCACCGCGATACTCTCTTCAGGGCCTTGAAAGACATTAAGAAAGACGACTTAGTTACATTTAAATCGCCTAGCGGTACTTACACTTATGAGGTTGTTTCAACCAAGATCGTTAAACCTTCGGATGTTAGCGTCCTGCAGCCCGACGGGGGTGCCTTGACTCTTCCGGCTGCGTCTGCCGACGGTAATCAGGCTGAGAATAACAAGCTTCTTACCATGATTACTTGTTACCCGTTCTATTATGTCGGCGCAGCGCCCAAACGGTTTATAGTGCAGGCGAGACTGCGTTCAACCGATCCGGCGTCCACAATTCTGCCTACTCAGGCGGAAAATATCTTGCCGCGCAAAGTAACTAAGTCCCGCCACACACGATCCTCTTTTCATCCGCGCGCATCTCGCACCACGAATAGCGCCAGCGCTCACGCAGTAAGTAATCCGGCGCCTAGAAAACGCGGCTTTTGGCACAAAGTCTTCCACGTTTCGTAAGCGGCAGAACGGGAGTTCGCGCACCCGATCCCTGTTATACTGCGTTTGGATCTTGGGAGGTCGTCTAATGGTAAGACTGCAGACTCTGGATCTGCGTATCGGGGTTCGAGTCCCTGCCTCCCAGCCAATATTGCCCTCCTGACCGTCTCCAATGGATTACGTTAACCTCGGCAAGACAGGTCTCAAAGTTTCCCGCCTCTGTCTCGGTTGCATGACTTATGGATCGAGTAAGTGGCGTGATTGGGTTCTTGATGAAGACGCGAGTCGGCCGTTCATTAAGCGCGCCATAGAGTTCGGGATTAATTTCTTCGATACGGCAAACATGTATTCCGATGGTGCGAGCGAAGAGGTCCTCGGCCGCGCATTGCGGGATTTTGCCAACCGGGATGAGATCGTCCTCGCAACCAAGGTCTTCAATCCTATGAGAAAGGATCCGAACGGTCGGGGTCTTTCTCGCAAGGCAATCATGACGGAGATCGATCATAGTCTCAGGCGATTGGAAACGGACTACGTCGATCTGTATCAGATCCACCGCTGGGACTACACCACTCCGATCGAAGAAACCATGGAGGCGCTCCACGATGTCGTCAAAGCGGGTAAAGCTCGCTACATCGGCGCATCTTCCATGTTCGCGTGGCAGTTTGCAAAATCACTCTACACCTGCGATCTGCACGGTTGGACGCGGTTTGTGTCCATGCAGAATCACTACAATCTCATCTATCGCGAAGAAGAGCGGGAGATGCTACCGCTATGCCGCGATCAGGCCATCGGTGTAATTCCATGGTCGCCCCTTGCTCGCGGCTTCCTCGCCGGAAATCGGAACAAGCAGGGCGGGGAAACGATCCGTTCCAATAGCGATGAGTATGCCAAGCAGTTTTATTATCAAGATGATGATTTTGAACTCGCCCGCCGCCTGAGTGAGGTGGCGCAATCGGGAGGCTTGCCAAACATGCAGATTGCTCTCGCCTGGCTGCTCTCGAAGCCCGAAGTCACTTCGCCGGTCATTGGCGCGAGCAAGCCGCACCATCTCGATGACGCCGTCGCTGCACTCTCAGTGAAGCTCTCCGATGAGGAGGTCAAGAAGCTCGAAGAGCCCTACGAGCCCCACCGAATCTTGGGGCATTCCTAATCGAACCGCCGCCTTTCAGGCCGTGATCGCCGCTTGCTGCTTCCAGGCGTAAAGCGGAAATTTATTAGTAAGTGCCGCCACTCCCTTGCGCGCTTCTGCAATAGCTGTTTCCGACTTCACGTCATTCAGCACGCGCGCGATCAGTCTGCCCACCTCCGCCATCTCGCCCTCCCGGAAACCACGCGTCGTTACCGCTGGACTGCCCAGACGGATGCCGCTCGGATTCAATGGCGGATTCGTATCGAACGGGATCGCATTCTTATTCGCGGTGATGTAGGCTTCATCCAGTGCCTTCTCGGCCTCTTTGCCCTTTATGCTTTTCGCAAAGACGTCGATCAGGAACATGTGCGAATCTGTTCCACCACTCACCACGCGAAACCCTTCGTTCTGAAGAGACTTCGCAAGGGCGCGCGCATTAGCCAGCACCTGCCGCTGATACGTGCGGAATTCCTCCGAGAGTGCCTCGAGGAAACAGACCGCCTTGGCCGCAACCATGTGTACCAGCGGACCTCCTTGTACGCCAGGAAAGACCGCCCGGTCGATATCTTTTCCAAATTTCTCTTTCGCTAAGATCATGCCGGCGCGTGGTCCGCGTAGAGTCTTGTGCGTAGTGGAGGTCACGATGTCGGCGTGCTCGCAAGGATTCGGGTAGATGCCCGCGGCGACTAAGCCAGAGTAGTGCGCTATGTCGACCAGGAAGATCGCGCCAACGGAATCGGCAATCTGTCGGAATCGCGCGAAATCGATGACGCGTGAATAGGCGCTCGCGCCACCGATGATCATCTTGGGCTTATGTTCGTCCGCAAGCCGCGCCAACTCGTCGTAGTCGATGAGCTCATCGTCGCGCCGTACACCGTACGCCACCACCTTGTAGAGCTTGCCCGAGAAGTTCAGCGGATGCCCGTGCGTGAGATGGCCGCCATGCGCCAAGTTCATTCCTAGGATGGTGTCGCCGGGCTGAAGCACGGACGCGTAGGCCGCCTCGTTCGCTTGCGAGCCAGAGTGCGGCTGCACATTCACATACTCTGCATTGAACAGCTTCTTGGCCCGCTCACGAGCAAGGTTTTCGACAACATCCGTGAATTCACAGCCACCGTAATAGCGCTTGCCCGGATAGCCTTCGGCGTATTTATTAGTGAATACGCTGCCTGCAGCCTCGAGCACCGCTTCCGACGTAAAGTTCTCGCTGGCAATCAATTCCAGCCGCGTATCTTGCCGCTCCACCTCATGCTGAATCGCGTCATAAATCTCCGGATCCGTCTCGGAGAGATGCCGTGCCATCCGTTGCTGTTCATTCATCTTGGTCTGTTCTAATTTAGCGCTGGCCTTCGAGAGCGATCAGGCGGAGCCTGAAATCGGTCATTTGGCGCTCCAGCTCGGCGAGGCGTTTGGTCGCGGACGCATCGATGTTACTCGTGTCGGCTTCCAGCTTTTGGAAGCGGATGCCCGTGGAGTGCGTGTAGTCGGCGAACGCTCGAAGGAGCTCTGTTTGCATATCACGCGTGCGCTCATCAATATATTCGTGCATCCGGCTGAATTGCTGCCGCATGTCGCTGAATTGCTCTCGCATCTCGCTGAATTGCTCTCGCATCTCGCTTTTGAGCACTTCGAGATCGGCCTTTGTGGCTGCGGAGTTGTTAGGAGTAGCGGGCATGTGGACCCATCTTTTATTTTCGTTCATTCAAAGGCGGGAAACAATCTGAGGGGGCATGAATGGATAATTGTCTATTACAACCGAATGCGCTGGAGCACTCTTTTCATCCCCACTCTCCGAGAACACCCCGCGGAAGCAGAAGTAATCAGTCACCAATTGCTGTTGCGTGCCGGTTATATCCGCCAGCTTTCGGCCGGCATCTATAACTACCTGCTTCTCGCCCAGCGTTCTCTTCTGAAGATCCAGCAGATTGTGCGCGAAGAGATGAACGCCATCGGCGGTCAGGAAATGTTGCTGGCTGCCCTTAACCCCGCCGAAGTATGGCAGGAGTCCGGCAGATGGCAAGGCATGGGCGACAACATGTTTCGCCTGAAGGATCGGTCTGGGCGCGATCTGTGCCTCGCCATGACTCACGAAGAAATCGTAACCTTCATCGCGCGAGGAGAACTTCGCAGTTACAAGCAACTGCCTCAGATCTGGTACCAGATCCAGACGAAGTTTCGAGATGAGCCACGCCCCAAATCGGGCTTGCTCCGCGTGCGGCAATTCATCATGAAGGACGCGTACACCTTCGATCTCGACGCCAGCGGCCTCGACGTAGCTTACAGCAAGCATTACGATGCCTATCGGAAGATTTTCGACCGCTGCGGTCTCGAGTACATCATTGTCGAGGCGGACTCCGGCGCGATGGGCGGTAGTCAATCGCACGAGTTCATGGTTCGTTCCGATGCGGGCGAAGATTTCGTTGTGCGCTGCAGGACATGTGACTACGGCGCGAATCTCGAGAAGGCTAGTTCACGGCCCAGCGACCCTGCCGCCCCCGATCCTGAGGGAAAGCTTTCGCCCGAAGAATTCCACACGCCCAATATGAAGACCATCGCCGATCTTGCAACCTTCACAAAGCTGCCCGAAAGCTCGCAGATGAAAAGCCTGGTGATGGTGGCGGACAATGCACCTGTGCTCATCATGTTGCGCGGCGATCATCAATTGAGCGAAACCAAATTGCGTAGCGTCTTGCATGCGGCCGAACTGCGGCCTGCCCATCCGGAAGAAATTCTGGATTGGTTTGGCGCAAACGCCGGATCCCTTGGTCCGGTCGGCGTCAAGAACATGCGGGTGCTGGCCGATTCCGCCTTAACAGGCCGGCGTAATCTGATCACCGGTGCCAACCGCGATCACTACCACTTGAAAAATGTCACTCCGCAAGAGGACTTCTCCGCGGAATACTTCGATCTAAGGCAGGTCGCGCCCGGGGATACATGTTTGAATTGCGGCGCCCCGCTCGACATCGTTAAGGCGATTGAGATCGGTCATATATTCAAGCTCGGCTACAAGTATTCCGAATCGATGGGTTTGCGTGTCCTCGGTGAGGACGGCAAGGAAATCACGCCTATTATGGGTTCGTACGGAATTGGTATCGAGCGAATATTAACCTGCGCGATCGAGCTGTACCACGACAAAGACGGAATGGCCTTGCCCTCCGCGATTGCGCCCTTCACCGTCTTGATCACGCCGGTGAATTACGGCGAGTCTCTACAGAAGGAAGCCGCCGATTTGCTCTACGCCCAGTGCTCCAACGCTGGCCTCGACGCCCTGCTGGACGATCGCGACGAGCGTCCCGGCGTGAAGTTCAAAGACGGTGACTTGATTGGTATTCCGTACCGCATCACCATCGGAAAGAAACTGAGTCAGGGCAAAGTAGAGTTTCTGGAGCGGCGCACACGCGCTTCCGAGGAAGTGCTGCTTCACGACGCAATTCCGCACCTCCAGAAGAAGCTTGGCCTGCCGAGTGAATAGTCCGGCTCAGAGGATTTTTTTGCCCATCGCGGACATCACAAGCTCGACCGCCAGCAAGGCGGTTCTGTTCGCTTCATCCAGCACCGGGTTCACTTCGACAACCTCCATAGAAACCATCCGTCTCGAATCGCAGATTGTCTCCATTGCGAGATGCGCCTCGCGGTAGGTCATCCCGCCGCGCACAGGAGTTCCCACGCCAGGCGCTTCGTCGGGATCCACGGCATCCATGTCCAGCGAGAGATGAATGCCGGCCGTTCCGTCGTTCGCCAGCGCGATCGCTTGTTCCATCACGTTTCGCAGGCCGCGTTCATCGATGTCACGCATCGTAAACGCAGTGACGCCAGATTCGCGGATTATTTGGCGCTCGGGTTTATCGACGTCACGAAGCCCCAGCAGCACAACGTTCTTGCCCTCTACCTTCGGCGCGTAGTCAAAAATGTGCGTCAGTTCGCGCGGCCCTCGCCCAATGCAGCACGCGAGCGGCATGCCATGAACATTTCCGCTGGGCGTCGATTCCGGCGTATTCATGTCGGCGTGCGCATCAATCCAAATCAGCCCGATCTTTTCGTCGCGCTCGCGGAACGCTTGCGACACCCCCGACAATGTGCCGACCGCGACGGAATGATCGCCTCCCAAAACCAGAGGAAACTTTCCGCGCGCTACTACGCTTTCAATCGTTCCGGCCAATTTCGCGCAGGTGTTCGCGATTTGCGAAAGGTACTTGGCGTTTTCAGGTCCTGATGGCGTGCTCTCCTGCTGCACCGTCGAGACGTTCCCCAAGTCTTCGATCTCGTATCCGAGCGAGGCCAACTTACTATTCAGTCCGGCCAGCCGTATAGCCGAAGGTCCCATGTCGACGCCGCGCCGGCCAGCGCCCAAATCGAGCGGCGCCCCGAGAATTGCGATGTGCGACTGGCGCATACCAATGCATCTACCAAGCTATGGGCGCGTGCGATACAGCATCCGCGGATACGGAATGGTCTCGCGGACATGCTCCAGACCGCACATCCAGGCGACGAATCGTTCCACGCCCATACCGAAGCCTCCATGGGGAACTGTGCCAAAACGGCGAAGATCCAGGTACCACTCGAAGGCTTCGCGCGGAAGATTGTGCTCCGCGAGCCGTTTTTCAAGCAGCGCCAGATCATGAATGCGCTGTCCGCCGCCTACAATCTCGCCGTACCCTTCGGGCGCAATCACGTCCACTCCCAGGGCCAGCTCCGGCCGCTGTTCATCGGGCTGAAAATAGAACGCCTTGATTGCGGTTGGATAACGGTCCACCATCACCGGACGGTCGAAATCTTGCGTCAACAGCGTTTCGTCGGCATTGCCGAAATCGCCGCCCCATTGAATCTCGCTTCCCTTCGATTGCAGAAGCTTCACCGCATCGCCATAGCTCATCCGCGGAAACGGCGCCTTTACTGTCTCAAGCTTCGAAGTATCGCGTTCCAGCACCTTCAGCTCCTCTCGCCGGTTCTCTAAAACGCGCGCCGCCACGTACACGATCAGCTCCTCGGCTACGCGCTTCACTTCCTCCAGATCGGCATATGCCATCTCAGGCTCAACCATCCAGAACTCTGTGAGATGCCGTCTCGTTTTCGATTTCTCCGCGCGAAACGTGGGCCCAAAGCAATACACTTTCCCAAATGCCATGGCGTCGGCTTCGTTGTATAGCTGGCCCGATTGCGTCAGGTAGACTTTCTCATCCCCGAAGTAATCCACTTCAAAAAGCGTCGTGGTGCCCTCGCACGCAGCCGGCGTGAAAATCGGAGTATCGACCAGCGTAAACCCATGCAAGTCGAAATAATCGCGTATGCCTTTGATCACTTCGTGCCGCACGCGGATTGCCGCATGCTGGCGGCGGCTGCGCAACCAGAGGTGGCGATGGTCCATAAGGAAGTCCACGCCATGTTCTTTCGGAGTGATGGGATAAGGATGCTCTTCGCTGACCCGCTGAATGATTTCCGCATCCATGATGTCCAGTTCATAACCTCCCGCGGCGCGAGGCTCTGCACGAACCGTGCCTGCTACCGTCAACGAACTTTCCTGCGTCAGGTTCTTCAAACTCTCGAAGAGTTGTTCCGGCAAGCTGCTCTTCACCGCCACGCACTGCATCAGCCCGGTGCCATCGCGAACAATCGGGAAGACGATTTTGCCGGATTTCCGGAGATTGTATAACCAGCCTTGAATCTCTACACGCTCGCCCTCATGCTGGCGCGCTTCGCTGATCGTGATTTTCAGCGGCATTTCGTCATCAGTTCGTCGATCGCGCGTTTTGCTTCCGCTACGGGGTGCTCCATCCCCGCCGGTTCTTTTAGTTCGAGCATCAGCGGGTATTGATTCGGGCGCGAGCTCAGCAACTGCATTGCCTGAGACCAATCGATGGTACCTTCGCCCGGAAAGCGATGCTGGTCCTCCCGGCCGTCATTGTCGTGGATGTGCGTCGAACGAATGCGCTCCTTCATCAGGTTGAATTCGTGCTCCACTCCGCCGGCCATATGAGCGTGTCCAACATCGAAGCAGTAATTCAGGTTTAAGTGCGTCGATCCCAGGAACATGTTCAAACGCTCCGCCGACGAGAATGCATTGGGAGTGTTTTCGAGCAGCACTTCAACACCGCGTTGCCCCGCGAACACCTTGATCTCTTCCAATGAGGAAAACGCCGACTCCAACCTGCGCTCATCCATCTCCTCGCCTGCCACTCCGATGTGTTGAATCAGGTATTGAAATGGGACCAGATCGGCAATTTCGAGCGCGCGCTTCACCTCGTCGACCATCGTGATGCGCTTGCCCCTAATCGGAACCGTGATGTCAATCACTGCCTGAGGTCCCGACCGCCCCCAGACATCGTCGCTGTACATAGGGGCATGCAACGAATGCATCTTCAAATCGGAATCGCGGAACCAATGGCCAAGCTCCGCAATCTGCGCTTTGTCGCGATAGTCGATGTGCTGGCGAGCGCAGAAAATTTCAACCGCCGGGAAACCAGCGTCCCAAACTCTCTCCAGCCACACCGTTGTTAAACGGTGCCTCACAAACAGATGGGTAGACAATACAAGCTGCATCCAAAGACCGGCGGCGTAATCTTGCTCTAGTATCCGGACACCTTACCGTGATTGTGCGACTCGGTTCCGCCCTCGAGCGTGCCGTTGTTCACAACAATGGCTTCCACTCGGGCTACTCCCGCGGTCGGCTTCACTTCGTAACCCATCTTCGTTAGAGCGTCCCGCGTCTCCTGAGAAAAGCCGTTTTGCAAATAGAGCACATCGGGCTTCCACTGTTCGTGGAATCGTGGCAGATCGACGGCGTCCTGCGGATTCATGTGAAAATCGAGCACGTCCAGGATCACTTCCATCACCCCCGTTGTAATCCTTGATCCGCCGGGTGCGCCCACCACCATGAACAGCTTCCCGTCTCTAGTGATAATGGTTGGCGTCATCGAGGACAGTGGGCGCTTTCCTGGCTCTATCGCGTTGGCATCGGCGCCAATCATTCCGAACATATTAGGCGCCCCGGGCTTCGCCGCGAAATCGTCCATTTCGTCGTTCAGAAGAAAGCCCAAGCCGGGCGCCGTGATGCCGTTCCCATACGAGTTATTCAGCGTGTACGTAACTGCTACGGCGTTTCCCTTCGCATCGACTACGTTGTAATGAGTCGTCTGGGCGCTCTCGAACGAGGAAATCCGGGCATTCATCGATTTGGGAAGGCCGGGCCCGATAATATCGCTGGGAGTAGCGCGCTCGGCATCGATTGTGGCTCGCCGCGATGCAATATAAGCGGGCGACAACAACTGCTTCACAGGAACAGTGTAGAAATCCGGATCGCCGAGGTATTCGCTGCGATCGGCGTAGAAACGGCGCATCGCCTCGGCTTCGTAATGAACCGCTTTCGGCGAATCGGCCCCCGTGGCTTCGTACCCGGTGCCTCTAAGCATTCCCATCATCTGCAGCAAACCCACGCCGCCCGCGCTGGGTGGGGGCGCGGTGATGATGTGAAATCCTTTGTAATCGCCGGTGAGCGCGGTACGCTCGATCACCTTGTAAGCCTTTAGATCGTCTGTGGTGATGAGGCCGCCGTGCTCCGCCATCGTGGCAGCGAGGCGCTTGGCTGTCTCGCCTTCGTAAAACTCCTTCGCGCCATTATTGGAAATGCGCTGCAGAGTCTCCGCCAGATCCGGCTGCTTAAACGTTTCACCCGCCTTATAGGGATTTCCATCGCGCAGGAAGACGCGTTTCGATTCCGGATCAGCCTGTAGCGGCGTATGCGCGCCGCCCAATGACGCGGCGAAAGGCTCGCTTACGGTAAATCCGTCGCGCGCCAACTTGATGGCGGGCGCGAGTAAGTCCGCCCACGGCTTGCTGCCGAATTTCTTATGCGCTGTTTCAAACCCCGCGACTGAGCCTGGAACGCCTGAGGAACGCCATCCCACAATGCTTTCGCGAGTCGGATTGCCATCGGGTCCGATATACATGTCGCGCGTGGCTTTTTTTGGAGCGCACTCCCGAAAATCGAGGAAAGCCGTCTTTCCATCGGCGAGACGCACCAACATGAATCCACCGCCGCCAATGTTTCCCGCTACAGGATGGGTAACAGCCAGAGCGAAGCCGACAGCAACTGCCGCGTCTACCGCATTGCCGCCGCTCTTGAGCACTGCAAGTCCCACATCGGCGGCGGTTGCCTCTTGCGCCACCACCATGCCGTGCTTCGCCTGAACGGGTGGGTTCGCCTCAACCGGCAATACCAATAAGCAGATGGAAAGCAGGGGCAGCATCCCTGCGCGGAACTGGCGGCGTTGCATATGCAAGCCAGTCTAACAAGGTATGCGGGTCAGTTTCCGATGCCGGCGATGCTGGCCGCCGTGCCACAATCTCGGCTACGGGCCGATGATGCGCCGGATCGCGCGAAGGCCCCTCGTAGTCGTGGAGAATCTCCCATCCTCTGAAGAATCCGCGCAACTCTCCGGGTGCCGCGCGCTTGTAGCTCGACTCCTCACCCGTCTCCGGCGTGTGTACAATTGCCAGAACTACACCGCCCGGCCGCACGGCCGCCTTTGCTTGCGCGAATAAATCGCGTTGCAGATAGTACGCAATCACGATCAGGTCGAAGACGTCCGTCGGGATTGTGAAGCTCGCCGCAGTCAGGTCGGCTACTGCCGTCTCCACCTGTAGACCGCGCGCCGCCGAGCGCTGCCGTACCAGTTCAACAGCGCTTTCCGACCCGTCCATTGCCGTCACCCTCCATCCTTTCTCCGCTAGATACAGCGCGTTTCGCCCCGCTCCGCAGGCTAGATCGATCGCGGTTCCGGGAGCCAAGCCTTGCCGCTGTCTCAACCACCAGGATCGTGGGCGCGTCCTCTTTCCCGCGCTCGCCCGAGCGATACTTCTCTTCCCAGCCCGCAATTTCCATCGCTCCATCATCGAACAGGCGCTGACTCCAATTTGGCTGGCCATATCATAAAAAGCAGAAAGGCGATCCATGATCCTCTATCAATGTGACCTCTGTGGCGAAATCCGTGAATGCGCTCAGAAGGAGATTCAGCAAACCGAATACGACGTGTGCGCAGAGTGCTGGACTGCCTTACAAAAGAAGCTCAACGGTAAAGGGCGACGCAAGAAGAACTGCGAAACGGTGATTCTGCCGCCGCCTGCCGCGCCAGACCCTCAACACGAGAAGCGGCCCAGCTTCCCCGGGCAGCCTCCGGAAATCATCGCAGAGTCGGAGCGGCTGAACTGATTTGCGGCAGACCTGAACAAGGCGAGCCAAAGGATCTCGTATGCAGGTCACGGCATAGAGACTCAAAAGTCCTGCTTTCGCGTGCGCCAGCCGGCCAGTGCGAACAAAGCAAATGCGATCAGCGTAAGACTCAGCAGCCTTTCCCAAGGCGTCGCCGGGAATTCGGCCATTGTCCACATAAGATTCAAACGGTACGGGCGAAGGGGTCCCCAAGATGCAATCAGCGCCTGCAGCATAAGCAGGATGTAGCAGGCCACTGGCGCCGTATACTCCCCTTCCAGCACAACCGACAGAAAATAAGCTGAGGCAAAAATGATGCTGCCGCAGACAAGCCACAGCACGCTGAAGTGCAGTGCATCGGCAAATCGGTACGGCTCGCGCGCAAGTCGCGAGAGCAGCGGTATTAGTAAGGCAGGCAAGAAAGACAGCACCGCCAACTCCGATAACCCAACGCCGATTTGCGTTCCAATCAACCGAAGTCGGCTAACCGGAAGCGCCAGCGTGAAGGTCGCAGTTCGGTGAGCCCGTTCCCGGATCAGACCACCTAGACCTAGAAAGATGCTGAGTATTGCAAAAATACCTTTGGCCGTACCGCCGTAGATCAGGTGATAAATGCGCGCGCTGGTGTCGCCCGAACCGAATGAGCCGATTTGCTGATGGAACAGAGTGGCAAAGAAGCAGAACCCCGCCAACACCAATGCGGTGATCATGAATCGCGTGCGGCTCTCTTCCCAAGCCTTATACCAGAGCATGTGTATTCGCTGCCTCCACCGTTTACTCAAAAATCCTGCTGTTGCGTGATGCGGCCCGCCAGCACAATCGAGCTGCATACGACGATCACAATCGCCGACAGTGCGATCCACGGCAGTGGCCCGATCAGCACGTAGGCGCCGGGTTGAAAATAGTACATTCCATTTCCACTCATCAGGTCATGTACGTCGATGATGTACCGTTCCAGAGACGGCAGGTCGGCCAGCATGGAATAACCAAGCATCGCCACGATGGCAATCACCGGGGCCGTATACTCGCCCCCAAACAAGATGGACGCGAGAAATCCGATCGCGAAGAGAAACGCTCCGCCCGCAGTCCAGAGCAAACTGAACTGAAGCGCCTGAGACCATGGGTAAACTTGGCCCACAAATGGGGAGAGCGCCGGAATCACGAGTGCCGGCAGAAACGCGAGTACTGCAACCTCCAGCAGCCCCATCGCTGCCCGAACCGAGACCAAACGCAAGCGGCTTACCGGTAGCGCCAGCGTAAAACCAGCCGTGCCGTAATCGCGTTCCCGCCTCAAGCCGCCAACGCCGAGAAGAAGCGCAAGTATCACGAATAGTTGCCGCAGATACCCTTTATAAACAATTCGCCAAATGTATTCGATGTACGTCTTTGAGTTATCCGCGACGTGGGCGCCTTCCCGATGAAAAAACACGAACGCAACACACAATCCTGCAATCGTACACGCGCTCAAGAGGAATCTCGCCTGGCTCTCCCGCCAAGCTTTGTACCAGACCATCACGCTTCCTCTTTTACCGTCTCTAGAAATACTTCGCGAAGGCTGATCGGAGTCACATCTACCGAGACCGGCTCCATGCTGCGAACGAGTTCCACGATCGCATCGGCATTGTCCGTTGCCAGCAGCGTGACCTGACGGCCGCTCGCCTGCATCTGCCGAATGCCTTGAATCCGGAACCGTTCCGGCGGCTGCTGCGTAGTGAAGCCCGCGGTGATACGCCGGTAACCTCGCCGCATCTCATCCAACGACAAGTCCATCACCAGCTTTCCGCGATCGATGATGCAGACATGCTCGGCCACACGTTCCACTTCCGCGATTTGATGCGAAGAGAAGAAAACAGCCGTACCATCCGCCGCAGCAACGACAAGCGCCTGCAGCAGTTCCTCGATCGATACAGGGTCCAAACCTTCGCTCGGCTCGTCAAGAATCAAAAGCGCCGGCCGCCTCGAAAATGCCAGCAGCAGCGCCAGCTTGGTCCGCATTCCTTTCGACAGTGCCTTCACCTTTCGATCAACCGGCAACTGATACTGCTTGAGCAGTCGGCTTTCGAGCTCCGGCCTCCAATCGGGGTAGAACGATTTCGTAAAGCCGATCATTTGCTCGACCGTCATATAGCCGTAGAGTTGCTTATCTTCTCCGACATAAGCCACCTCGCGCCGCGCTTCGCGATTTGCTTTCGCGTCGGTAATGGACCTGCCCAGAATCGTCCCCCTACCAGAGGTCGGATGCGTCATTCCCAGCAACATCTTGATCGTGGTGCTCTTGCCGGCGCCGTTCCGCCCAAGAAAAGCGGTGATTCGCTGCCCCGCGACTTGCAGACTGAGTGACTGGACAGCATCGAAGTTCCCATAGCGCTTGCTTAACTCATGTGTCTCGATCATGTGTGCATTCGGCATCGTCAAACCTTCTCAAGTGGTCTCCGGCGCAATTGCCGGGTAGAACAGTTCTGCTTCGAAGAGCCTGTGGATCTCTTCATCGGAAAGCCCCTCCTGCCTGAGGGATTCGACTAAAATTTGAACTCGATTTCGCGCGAGCCGAACTTTCTCCGATCGAGATTTTGTGCCGCGCTTGGCTGTCACATATGCCCCCGAGCCATGCCTCAGTTCCAGTAGCCCTTCGTGTTCGAGTTCCGAATATGCCTTGGCTACGGTGTTATGACTGACGATAAGCTGTTCGGCCAGCGTACGGATGCCGGGCAGTTGATCACCCTGCTGAAGGACGCGTGTCTCGATGGCATGCCTGATCTGCTGCATCAGTTGCAAATACAGAGGCTGCCCAGCGGAATAATTGAGCGTGAAGATCAACTCTCTACTGTACCACTGTTAGTGTACAGTGAAAGGCCTTTGCTATTTCCCCGGCCTGCTGAACAGTATTAAACTCGGCGCATCGGACCGGGCTGCCTCTTTGCCGGGAGGAGTGGTGCTGTCGGTCCCGGCATCCATGCTTTCAATTGGAGCCGTCAGGAGGCCGAAGCCTTGGCAACGGAGACAGGTATGAGCAAACAGCAGGCGGACGACGTGATCGACCGTACCGCCATTGAGCCGGGCCAGCTGACCTCTTATGAGATCGGTGGTCTGGAAATCCTCTCGCTTCGCAGATTGGCCCAAACGCGTCTTGGAACGAAGTTCGATCTCCGCTTGTTTCATCAAGTGTTCTCGAACAGGGCTCTATTCCTCTGAGCGCAGTTCGCGCACACGTAGAGAGTTGCATAAAAGTACCCTGACTTCCATGGGCGCGATCCGAATGCTTATTGCGCGTCGAACCGGTTCGTGTCAGAGTTCATTAGTCGCTTGCCCACTCATCCCGGCGGTCTGGCCGCCTTCATCTTCTTAGTCTCGAGTGCCCTGTTCGTCCACTCCTCAGCCTGCGCGAGGTCTGCCTTAGCGGCATCTGGAGATTCCTCTAACGCCGCTTTTTCGCGCAGCAGCAGATTCATGTAAGACATCGCGTCCTCATTCTGCTTATCTATCTCCAAGCATTTCCCGAGAGCGTCGAGCCCGTCCTCGATCGTCCTCCCATACTTCGCCTCCAGCTCTCCTCTCACGTTTGCGTCCGTTAAAGGATCTGCTTCGTCCGGCCGCATCCCTGCTTTAATGCGCGCCGCTTGAATGGCGGGAAACACCTGTGACCAACTGATGACGCCCAGATAGTAGTAGGCTTCGGCGTCTTTCGGATCAACTTCGACGCGACGCTCGTTCCATTTCTTCGCTTCTTCTAATGCGGCGGCCTTCTGCTCGTCCGTCCCCACGGCTGCTGAGTTGTATGCCAGCGACGCCAGGGAAGCAAGTGCCCGGGAATTCGTTGGGTTCCTTTTGTAGTACCTCTTCGAATGTCTGCTTCGCCAACTCGTAATTTCTCGCGTTATCGGGCGAGTCTGCGCCTGGGACTCACTGAATCATGTAAGCGCTTGCCAAATACAATTGCGCATTTTGATTCGAAGGGTCCAGCGTCACCGCCTCTTTGAAGTGCTCGACGGCCTCAGCGTAATGGTTGTTTTTGTAAGCCTGAACCCCCAAATTTATTTCGTCACGGGACTGCAATTTCGCACTTTGCGGCAAAGCCACAGTTGCCGTTACGAGGCTTCCAAAAACTAAAGAGATCACAATCTTTTGCATACGCGGATGGCAGTGAAGCGATGCTCAGAAGATTATCATGTTCGGGCGTTCATTCGCTTAATCCTCGCTCGGTAACGGCAAAGCTAAAAGGCGTTCCAACTTCGGAGATCCGCTTCCCATGGCCGAACATCGCCGAACCTCCAGCGCCCAATTGACAGAATCATTTGCAATCACTTACCTCTGGCTCGCCGCTTGCACCTCTAACTGATTCTCAAGCACGGCCAGACAGGCGCTAAGGAGAGAAAACAATGTGGTTCGATCGCCTCCGGCAAGACGTGCGACAAGCATTGCGCGGGCTTGGCAAAAGCAAAGGATTCGCATTCATCGCCATCTTGACGCTCGCCTTGGGAATTGGCGCAAATACCGCGATCTTCACACTCATCGACGCCGTGATGTTGCGATCACTGCCGGTGCGATCCCCCGAAGAACTCGTATCGGTAGGCGACGCATCACGTCCCACTGCGCTGTGGGAAGGCGCGCCGATGTCGAATATTTTCTCGTATCCGCTCTATCAGCGCCTGCGGGACCAGGACCGGGTTTTCACGGGACTCCTGGCGTCGGGAAAAACCGGACGTATAGATGTGGTTGTGGGCAATGGCGCTCCTGAAGAGGGCCGCGGCCGGCTGGTTTCCGGCAACTACTTTGAGGTCCTTGGCGTGTCTCCGATCCTCGGTCGTGGCTTCTCCTCCGAAGAGGACCGGACCCAGGGGACTAGCCCAGTGATCGTAATCAGCTACGACTATTGGGTGAATCGTTTTGCGCGCGCGCCGAACATCCTGGGAAGCACGCTTAGAATAAACGGGTCGCCTTTTACGGTGATCGGTGTAGGGCCGCCTCGCTTCACTGGCGAGGTAGTCGGAAGTCCCGCAGACATTTGGATTCCACTCTCAATGCAGGCGCAGGTGAATCCCGGAGCGCCCAGGCTAAACAATCGCGATTCGAACTGGCTGCTGTGCATGGGACGGCTAAAGCCGGGTGTGTCTAACCGGAAACTGCTTCGCCCTGCTATTGGAACCTAAGGCGCTCACGCACCACGCTGAACGACCCATTCAAACGGCTTGGCGCCGAACCGCTTAGCCCCGCGCGATCGCACAGCAAAAACCCAGATAGCCCAGCCAAACAGGAACGGTTAGGGCCTAGGATCGGGCGAATAACACTGTGAAAGCGACTCGTCTATCTCGCCCGAGCATATATAGTCGCCGGCAACGGAAATCTCCCCAACGTGGCAAAGCGCAAATAGAGGCCTTCCGGGAAAGATTCGAAGCAAAGTATCGCAAGCGTTGTTCGGATTACATCTTCTGTAGGTCGGAACCGTGCCTGTGCATGCGCCCCCGCTCTGATCACACTTATAATATGCATGGATGTATCGAAGAGGCGCGTCAACGCTGGTTACTCCGTATATGAAGTTCTCTAAGGCAATAGGACAGTATGAATTATGGTAGCTGGTAACCGTGAGGTCGCCATCCGTGAAATCGCTGGCGCTTTGTCCCCATGGGTACCCGAAATCCGCTTCGGCGTATTCATTCCCAGAATCATCAGTATTGCCACCGCCGCCGCCTGGGGCTGCCAAATAAGTGCTAACGAGTTGTGGCAGCCGCAGTATGAGCTGGCGTTCGTTATACCAGTTCCATAAAGGGTGCCGGTTGTGTCATCATAACTCACCTCGGACACGATAACTCCATATGGATTCATGGTTTGAGCATGCACAGTCCGCAAGGAAAAAAGACGATCGAAAAAGCTCATCTTTGTGGAACCCATGGACGGCAAAGGAAAGAGCTTCATGTGGACTTTCAAGGCGTGAATCTTACCCGACAACTTGGAAGCACCGAGAGGGGTAAGTCTTGCCCGTAATTCAGCGACAGAAGCCGCAATACGATTCATTCTCTGCTGTCCGTAAGTGGTTTCGTCGATCGCGCCACTCTCATGTGAGCGCAAGAACCCAGCCCGGTGACTTGTGGCAATCTCGGAGAAAGTAGCCGCGTCGCTTTCCGTGAGGCGGAGCCTTTGTACGACTGCAGCAGCGCGGCCTTTAGCTGCGGCAGATGGATTATCGCTGGTAGATGCAAGCAGCAGGAGCGACTCGTACGCGTACTCATCAGGAATCAGATCCGCGTTTTTCGAGCCATTTATGCTAGACGCCGTACTCGAATTTTGGATCAACTCCATATTATCGGCGTGGGACCGAAGTTGAATGCGAGCCGACACCGCGAAATGCGGCTAAAGAATGCCGCGCATTCTGATGGAAGGAAATTACCAGGGGCACCACGGCAAATAAAACGAATGAAATTCGGTAAATAACTGGCTTCAGCATGTGCTATCCCTCTCGATTTACGGTAATATTAGCACCAACTGATTAGAATACAAGAGAACAATTCTTATACCAGCACAATTCTGCTCGGTGTGCCGCAAGCCTGTTGCGCCAAAAACGCAGGGTCGTGGGAACATTACGGCCTTTTCGGAGCGTCGCCCGAGGCTTTCCTTCTGCGTGCGCGTAAGGATGCCCGGTTACGGTCTCATCCCATCCTGGTATGGATGAATCCCAGACTGGCGCGGTCACCTTCGGCGATCAGAGTGAAAACCTCGGGCCGTAGCGATTACTTCAGAGTCGACGCACAGCCGGGTTGCCTGAACTCGGCAATGCTCTAGGGAGCAGCGATCCCAGCAGCCCTTTGAAGTCTTTCAATTAGCATCTCTGAATCGGAAAGCTCAGTACCAGTAAGAGGAAAGACTGCTGCGGCACAAAATAGGGACGATTGGACTCGGCGTCTGTCCACCCGCATCTTTTCAACTAAGTGCTTTAGGAGCAAACCACGGATGTAGACGGCAACAGTAGTAGCGACGGAATCAAGTGAAGTGACACTAGCCAAAGCGGCCTGAAAACCTCCCTCATTCGAATTGACATCCTCTAACCTGTCCGTATAAGACCATAAAGCCCAAGCCCTTTGAAGTCGACCGGGGTCGACATTTGGAACTGGCGCCCCGGAGTTAAGGGACTCGATCACCTGCTGCATGCTGCTCATATCGCGACTCAAACCAGGACGAGCATTAGACGATTTCGGGCCAGCAATAGTTCCCACTTGCGCTGGTCGAGCGATCCAGCGTGCTTTTTGTTCTTTGAACGGATCTCCCGCCCAAGTGGCACGTTCATTCAATTTTGATGATATTCCGGTTGCGCGCGCGGCGGTCACCAGATCAATTTTGCCGCCAACTCGTAGTTTCTCGCGTTATCGGGCGAGTCTGCGCCTGGGACCCACTGAATCATGTAAGCACTAGCCAAATACAATTGCGCATTTTGATTCGAAGGGTCCAGCGTCACCGCCTCTTTGAAGTGCTCGACGGCCTCAGCGTAATGGTTGTTTTTGTAAGCCTGAACCCCCAAATTTATTTCGTCACGGGACTGCAATTTCGCACTTTGCGGCAAAGCCACAGTTGCCGTTACGAGGCTTCCAAAGATTAAAGAGATAACAATCTTTTGCATAGGCGGATGGCATGAAGCGATGCTCAGAAGACTATCATGTTCGGGCGTTCATTCGCTTAATCCTCGCCCGGTAACGGCAGGGCTAAAAGGCGTTCCAACTTCGGAGATCCGCTTCCCACGGCCGAACATCGCCGAACCTCCAGCGCCCCTCGACCCAATCATTTTGCAATCATTTACCTCTGGCTCGCCACTTGCACCTCTAACCGATTCTCAACCACGGCTAGACAGGCGCTTAGGAGAGAAAACAATGTGGTTCGATCGCCTCCGGCAAGACGTGCGACAAGCATTGCGCGGGCTTGGCAAAAGCAAAGGATTCGCATTCATCGCCATCTTGACGCTCGCCTTGGGAATTGGCGCAAATACCGCAATCTTCACACTCATCGACGCCGTGATGTTGCGATCACTGCCGGTGCGATCTCCCGAAGAACTGGTATCGGTAGGCGACGCATCACGCCCCACCGCGCTGTGGGAAGGCGGACCGATGTTGAATATTTTCTCTTATCCGCTCTATCAGCGGCTGCGGAACCAGGACCGGGTTTTCACGGGACTCCTGGCGTCGGGAAAAACGGGACGTATAGATGTGGTTGTGGGCAATGGCGCTCCTGAAGAGGGCCGCGGCCGGCTGGTTTCCGGCAACTACTTTGAGGTCCTTGGCGTGCCGCCGATCCTCGGTCGCGCCTTCTCCTCCGAAGAGGACCGGACCCCGGGCACCAGCCCGGTCATCGTAATCAGCTACGACTATTGGGTGAATCGTTTTGCGCGCGCGCCGAACATCCTGGGAAGCACGCTCAGAATAAACGGATCGCCTTTTACGGTGATCGGTGTAGGGCCGCCTCGCTTCACTGGCGAGGTAGTCGGAAGTCCTGCAGACATTTGGATTCCACTCTCAATGCAGGCGCAGGTGAATCCCGGAGCGCCCAGACTAGACAATCGCGATTCGAACTGGCTGCTGTGCATGGGACGTCTAAAGCCGGGTGTGTCTATCCGGAAAGCTCGCGCGGAGTTGACCACGCTGGTGCAACAGGCTCTCATCGATTACGAAGGCGCTGCTCATTCGCCCGATAAGCTGCGCGAAATTCGCGCTCAAAAGCTCGATGTACAGCCGGGCGCCAAGGGATTCTCGTGGATTCGCACGCACGAGTCGCCCCTGCTGTTTACGCTCATGGGCATGGTCAGTTTGGTGCTGCTTATTGCCTGCGCAAACGTTGCGAATCTTCTACTGGCCCGTGGCACCAGCCGGCAAAAGGAAATCTCCGTGCGGCTTGCTTTGGGAGCCAGCCGGAACCGGCTCATACGCCAATTGCTGACCGAAAGCATCCTGCTAGCAGCTATCGCGGGCGCTGCGGGCTTGTTGCTGGCGGGCTGGGGCTGCCAAGTGTTACCCCCGCTTGCCTCGGGAGGCGCCCCGAATCCAATTCCCTTCCAGGTCGACGTGGCTCCGAACATGCCCGTCCTGGCCTTCACCGCCGGAGTTTCCATTCTGACCGCCATTCTCTTCGGCCTCCTTCCCGCGCTGCGCTCGACACGCGTCGACCTGACACCAACGCTCAAAGCCACCGCGCGTAGTCTTAGCGGCGGCGGATGGCGCTTGGGCAAGCTGCTGGTTGTCACCCAGTTGGCCTTATCCGTCGTGCTCCTGATTGGGGCTGGCCTGTTCCTCCGTAGCATCGCTCATCTGAATTCTTTGGATGTCGGTTATTCCCGCCGCAATCTGGTGCTGCTGGGAGCCGATCTGGCCGGTAGCGGCTATCCGCCGCCGCGACGCTTGCCAATCACGCGCCGGTTGATTGAACATTTGCGTTCAGTCCCGGGCGTCCTCGGAGTGACCGTCTCCGAAAACGGAATTTTCAGTGGCACGGATTCCAACACCGACAGCTTGCAGGTCGAAGGTTTCGTACCGCTGCGAAAAGACGATTCGGCGAGCAGCTTCGATCAAGTGGGCCCACATTATTTTCGGGTTGTCGGAGTGCCAATTCTCCAGGGACGCGATTTCGACGAGCACGATAGCGCAGGATCACGCGCGGTAGCCATCATCAACGATACATTGGCGCGCTTTTATTTCGGCAAGAGCAACCCGCTCGGAAAATATCTTGTCAATGGCAACGATCGCTACGCCATTGTTGGCGTGGTGAGCGACATGAAGGAAGGTAACCTGAAAGGCCAAACCGAGCGGCGTTTCTATGTGCCCCTATTTCAGAGCGACGACAGCATCGCGGCATTCAATTTCGAAATCCGAACACGAAGCGACGCCACGCGCATGGTGCCTGCGATTCGCCACCAACTACAGTCCTTCGATCGCAACCTCAAAGTCTCGAGCCTGCAGCCGGTCAGCGTGCTAATGGACCAAAGCATCAGCGGCGATCGATTGATCGCCAAACTCTCTGGATTCTTCGGCATTCTAGTGCTTCTTCTCGCCTCCGGCGGGCTGTACGGAGTGATTTCCTACACCACGTCGCGCCGCGCTAACGAAATCGGCCTTCGCATGGCGATTGGGGCGGACCGGGGGGACGTGATCCGCATGGTGCTCCGCGAGACGCTGATGTTGATGGGCGCGGGTCTCGCTATCGGATTACCGGCAGCGCTGGCGGCCACGCGACTGATCGCCGCATCGCTGGCGGGCGTTAGCGCGAGCGACCCCGCAACGCTCGCAACGGTCAGCCTGGTAATGCTGATTGTGGGTACCCTCGCCGGTTTCATCCCCGCGGAGCGCGCTTCCCGCATCGATCCAATGGCCGCGCTGCGGCAAGAGTGAGGCGAAAAATGTGGTTCGATCCCTTCAAGCAAGACGTGCGATACGCATTGCGCCGGCTCGGCGCGAGTAAAGGATTCGCATTCATCGCCATCCTGACCCTCGCCTCGGGCATTCGCGCCCGACCCATTTGTAACAGCTTCACGAAGCCAAACGGGTCAGCGCCGTCAACTTTGCCTGCATCTGTCACAGTGCCTATACATTTGGAGGACAACCGCGTTTTCGTTGACCTGACCTTCATCCGTCCCGACGGCACGGCACGCAAGGCGCGTTTCTGGGTGGATACCGGTGGCGGCAGTTTTCTGATGACTGAGTCGCTCGGCCGCGACCTGGGAATCGATCTGTCGGTCGACGTCCGGCAAGATGGAAAATCTCGGTTTGTGATCGTTAAGCCCCCCGACGTGCGCCTCGGCGACATGCCGCTCAATCTAAAAGACGCCCGCACGATGGTTACGCTTGGCGCGAAGGACCTCCAGCCGGGAATTGACGCCGAGGGACTTTTGCCCGGGCATGTCTTGCAGCGGTATCAGGTCGTATTTGACTATCCCGCAAGGCAATTCACGCTAGCCCTCCCTGGAACACTCAAGAATCTTGGGTTGCGCTTAGACAGCCCGGTTAGCTCGCAAATGGGCTTCCCGCGTGTTGAAGCTATGATCGGGGGTAAAGTGTACGGCTTCCTGCTCGACACGGGCGCAGCCTACACCATGATTTCCAAGGCTGTCCTCGACAAATGGGCGGCGGCAAATCCCGCTTGGCCCCGTGCTACCGGCGCTATTGGAGCCGCCAACATGATCGGACGGGAGGATGCAGACTCGATGATGATGCGGGTACCGGAAATCCGGTTTGGGATTCTGGGAATCAAACAGGTCGGCGTGGTTTCTAGACGAACTGGGACCTTCGAAACCTACATGTCCCGGCTGATGACGTCACCTATCATCGGAGCGCTCGGCGGCAACGTGTTGCGCGCATTCCGTGTGCAGATTGATTACGCGCATGGCACGACCTACGTTGAGAAAACGGGCGAGCTTGATGCGAATGATCTCGATGCAGTCCCTCTCATTGTGGAAGCTCAATCCGACGGCAACTACCTGATAGGCGGTGTAGCGCGCAAGGACAACATGCCTCTCATCTCCGGAGTGAAAAGCGGAGACAAGCTGCTGCGGGTGGACTGCTTTCCAGTCGCAGGGAAATCCTTGGCCACAATTCTCGATGCCCTGCGCGGGAAGCTAGGCGACGCGCGGCAGGTACTGCTGGAGCGCGACGGGACGCAATTCACCATCACCGCCCGGGTGCTCCATTTCCTTTAACATCGGCTGTTTACCCACTGCCCCGTTTTCTGCTTATTCATTCTGCCGCTTATCTTCGGCCGCTTGCGCCATCCTCGCCGCATGTTTGCCCGCTCAGCGCGCCGCCCGCATCGATCCAATCGACGCCCTGAGAGCCGAATAGACCTACGCGTTCTTATTGCTCGCCACCCCGGCGCTGCGGGCAGCCTGACGAAGTCTCTTATCGAGAGTCCAGAACTCGCAGCCGGTTAGCAAAGCCGAAGCGAGAAGGTGGCCATCAACCCAGCCAATGCCTTTTCCCAAAGTCGACGATCTTCAATCAGCCGGAAGACTTCATCATGTGAGGCTGATCTGGAGGTGGGCAACGCGCTTAGGTCCGCGAGAACTCTGACGCGGTTCTTCAGGTTGCCGCATGCAAGCTCACCAACTATGAAAGGATGAATTAGCACGGCGGCTTCGGTCAGAACTTCGACAAGACCCGCTTCCCCTTTACGGAAATATTGGATCCAAACTGACGTGTCGACAAGTACCATCAGGCGGGGCGACGCCTGGGAATTTCGCGCAACTTAGGTTCGGTTCCACCCATCGAGGCCAGGCGCTTGGCGGCTTCCCTTGCGATTAATGCCTCTAGGCCGGCGCGGACCAAAGCGGTTTTCTCCTTGATACCTGTCATTTCGCGTGCTCTCTCCAGAAGATGTTCATCGAGGATCAGTGTAGTCCGCACGCATATCAGTATGCCTGATCGATACATACTTGATCAATTATGCGTACGATGAAGAGAGTTCTCGCCGCTGAATCACGTGCGGAACGCAGCCGCGAAACAACAATTCATGCGCGTTAAGACCGCTTCAGCAATCGCCGCTCTGCTCTTGCTCCTCACCGCCTCACTCGCTCCCGCTCAACAATTCTTTCCGCTCAAAGACGTCCACCCTGGCCTGCGTGGCATCGGCCGAACTGTCTTTCAGGGCAATCGCATCGAAGAGTTCCAGGTCGAAATCCTGGGCGTTCTTGAAAACATGGCGCCCAAGCAGAGCATCATTCTCGCCAGACTCAGCGGCGGTCCGCTCGCGGAAACCGGCGTCATCCAGGGCATGAGCGGAAGCCCCGTCTACATCGATGGCAAGCTCCTCGGCGCCGTCTCGCTCGGCTTCGCGTTTTCCAAGGAACCTATCGCCGGCATCCAACCCATCGAGCAAATGATCGCCGATTCCAGCTTTACTCCCCCCGGCGCGCCCAGGCATGCGGGGAGTCCCGTAAACCTCGCGGCGCTTCCCGCGCTCTCCGATTTCGCTTCGCCCTTTGGCCAATTAACTCAAATCCGCACACCTCTCGCCTTCTCTGGATTCACGCCCGCCACTCTGCAAACCTTCGCCTCCACTTTCCGCAAACTAGGCTTGGAGCCCGAACAGGCACTCTCCGGAGGCTCTCCGCCATCTCCGCAATATTCCGGGACTGTCGAACCTGGCGCAATGATCAGTGTCGAATTGCTCAGTGGAGATTGGAATATCACCGCCGACGGTACCGTCACTTATGTCGACGGCAAGCGCATCTATGCCTTCGGCCACCGCTTCTTGGATGGAGGCACGACCGAGATGCCCTTCGCGCGCTCGGAGGTCGTCGCTATCCTCCCCACTCTCAATACTTCCTTCAAGATCACCACGCCCCGCCAATTTATCGGCACCATATTGAGTGACCGCAGCACCGCCATTGCCGGCGAGATTGGACGCGAGGCCCACACGGTCCCGGTCACCATCGCAGTTCAATCGCCCGCGCTCGGCGCCCGCGAATATCATTTCCAGGTCATCAACGATCGCTTGCTGACCCCGTTCATTACCCAAACCGCCATCTTCTCCGCCATCGACGCCACCGAACGCACGCTCGGCGCCGGCACCCTCCGGCTCAGCGGGCGCGTCGAATTTCAAGGCAATCTGCCCGCTCTCACCATTCGAGATATTTTCGTCAGCGACAGTGGTCTCGCTCAGCAAGTCTCTACCGACGCCGTCGTTTCGCTCGCCTTCGTGCTGGGCGCTGGATTCAACAATCTCCACATGAAAGACATGTCCTTCCACCTCGAGCCCGTCGATACCAAGCTCCAACTCCGCATCGCGCAAGTCTGGGCCTCGCGCCACGAAGTTCGTCCCGGCGATTCCGTCGAGCTGACCGCATTGCTCGAAGGCGAAAACGGCATCCAGCTTACTCGCACTGCGACGTATCAGGTTCCAGTCGGCGCTCCCATCGGCCCTCTCAACTTCACCATCACTGACGCGAACGGTTTGAATTTCCCCGAGTTCGCCGGATTGAGCCAGTCCTCCCTGCACACGCCCGAGCAGTTGATAAAAATGATCAACGCCTTTCGCGGTAGCGACGCGGCCTATCTCCGAGTCTGGCGCCAGGAGCCGACGTTTACGATTGCAGGGCCACTGCCCGGTGGCGATTTGAGCGATCCTCCGCCGTCCGTTATGCTTGTCCTCGCCGATCCGTCCGCTTCCGCCAACAGCAACGCCGCCCTCACTCTGACCCGCGGCGCCGAAATCGCCGAATTGACCATGCCGGTAAATGGATTCGTCGTAAGCGGCTCCAAAACCGTTCAGGTGGAAGTCAAAGAGTGAGTATGAAATGATTGGTACACTGCCGGTAGCAACGGGGACGTAGCTCAGATGGATAGAGCAGCCGCCTCCTAAGCGGCAGGTCGGCAGTTCGAATCTGCCCGTCCCTACCAGCGTTTCAGGCCTTTTTGGCCGATATCCTTTCGGTAATGCATGCCGTCGAAATGAATCTTCTCGACGGCTTGATAGGCATGCTCCATTGCAGATTGCAATGTGTCTCCGCCTGCGGTGACGCCGAGCACGCGACCTCCATTCGTCAGCAGAACGTCGCGTTCCCGCTTTGTACCGGCGTGAAACACGGTTGCGCCTGTCGCCTCCGCTGCTTCAATTCCCGTGATGATGTCTCCGGTGCGCGGATTGTCGGGATAGCCGCGCGAGGCGAGAACGACGCAAACCGAAGGCGGACCAGAGGGCTGCGGGACCATGTTCAGAAACTCGACAAAGTCGCCTTGAAAACTGTGCAGAAGCGCCTGCGCCTCGGGGTCGCCCAGTCGCACATTGAATTCGAGCACTTTCGGGCCATCCGCAGTGATCATCAACCCTGCATAAAGAAATCCGGTGAATGGAGTTCCTTCCTTCCGTATCTGAGCCAGAGTAGGCAGCATGATGCGATCCATAATTACGTCCCGCTCCGCTGAAGTTAGAATTCGCTCGTCGCAGTACGCGCCCATTCCGCCTGTGTTCGGACCTTCATCCCCATCGAAGACTCGCTTGTGATCTTGCGCAGGCGTAAATGGGATCAGGCGATTACCGTCGCTCAATCCAATGAAGCTGACCTCTTCGCCTTCGAGAAACTCCTCGATAACCAGATTCGGTCCGAGCCGCTGGATAGCGTCCTCGGCTTCTCTTTGGTCCCGTGCGATGACCACGCCTTTTCCGGCGGCCAAACCATCGGCTTTGATGACAACTGGAAATGAAAAATCGTTAATATGCTTGCCGGATCGCGCGGTTGGAATTCCAGCGCGTCTAAAGAACTCCTTGGCAAAGATCTTCGAGCCCTCTAAGCGGGCGGCCGCTTGCGTTGCGCCGACAATCTTCAATCCGCGACTGCGGAAATGGTCGACTACTCCGGCGACCAGGGGAGCCTCTGGGCCGACAATGGTCAAATCGATACTGTGTGCTTCGGCCAAATCCGCGTAGCTGGAAACGTCAGTCGGTGCTGGAATGCAGGTGGCAATCTGCGCGATGCCGGGATTTCCGGGGCTGGCGACGATCTGCTCCACTTGGGCTGATTTCGAGAGACGCCACGCCAAAGCGTGCTCCCGGCCGCCCCCACCTATAATTAAGATCCTCAAGACGTTTAGAATAGCTAATAGCGTTCCCCATGCAGAAAAAGTACGATGTCATCGTTGTGGGCGCGGGACACGCGGGCTGCGAAGCCGCGCGCGCGTGTGGCCGCCTAGGCCTGCACACCGCAATGGTGACCATGAACCTCGATCTCATTGCCCAGATGTCATGCAATCCGGCGGTCGGTGGCATTGCCAAAGGGCACCTGGTCCGAGAAATCGATGCACTGGGCGGAGTCATGGGTGAGCTCACGGACGCGGTTGGAATTCAGTTCCGACTTCTAAACACGAGTCGCGGGCCAGCCGTTTGGTCCCCGCGTGCTCAGTGCGATAAGAAACAGTACCGGATTCGCATGCGCCAATGGCTCGAAAACGAGCCGAATCTTCGGATTTTGCAGGCCGAAGTGGGCGAACTACTGTTTTTGCCAAACGAACTCCCTAGGAAGATCACTGGGGTTCGGCTAAAGGACGGCCGCGATTTGCTGGCCGAAGCAGTCGTAGTCACAACGGGAACTTTTCTGAACGGCTTGGCGCATGTAGGCGAACAGAAGTATGCCTGCGGCCGAAACGGGGAGGCGCCCTCGAATACGTTGGGCGGACAACTTCGGACATTAGGGTTGCAGTGGACCCGATTGAAAACCGGCACGCCGCCCCGTTTGGATGGCCGAACGATCGACTGGTCACAATTTGAAAAGCAGCCCGGTGATCCGGTACCAACGCCCTTCTCATTTCTCACCGAACGGATTGAACGTGAGCAAATTTGCTGTCATCTAACATACACAACTGAAGAGACCCAGCGGGTCATTAGCGAGAGTATCGCGCGTTCCCCACTGTACAGCGGCCAGATCGAAGGAATCGGCCCACGGTATTGCCCTTCTATCGAAGACAAGATCGTCAAATTTCCGGACAAGCGTAGGCATCAGATTTTTCTGGAGCCGGAGGGACTCGATACACACGAAATCTACGTGAACGGCATGTCGACCAGCATGCCGATCGACGTGCAAGCGGCAATGGTGGCGTCCATTCCGGGCTTGGAGAATGCGGAAATGATCCGGCCTGGCTATGCAATTGAGTACGATGCGGTCGACCCGCGTGAGTTGAAGCACTCTCTCGAATTGAAGTCTATCGAAGGTTTGTTCCTGGCGGGCCAGATCAACGGCACCTCCGGGTACGAAGAAGCCGGTTGCCAGGGTTTGATCGCGGGGCTGAATGCCGCGTGCAAAGTGAAGGGCTTGCCGGAAGCTCACGGTTGGGCGAAGCGTCGGATATGTCGGCATTCTAATCGATGATTTGGTCAGCAAGGGTGCCGATGAGCCATATCGGATGTTCACGTCGCGGGCAGAATTCCGGTTGCACCTACGAATTGACAATGCAGATGAACGGCTTACGCCAGTGGGGCACCAGATCGGGCTTGTCGATGATGTTCGCTGGAAGCAGTTCAGCCGGAAGCAGGAGCAGAAACTTGCGGTGACGAAGCTGTTGGAAGAAACACGAGCGAATGCAATTTTCGATGCTTCTGGCGATAATCCGTCGCTGATGGTTTGGCTGCGGCGTCCAGAGGCCAAAATTGCCCGGCTGGAGCGCTGGATTTGTGGCCAGCTTCGTCAGGAGCTGGCGCACGGCGTTCTGACCACCATTGAAACCGAGACGAAGTATGCAGGGTACATTCTCCAGCAGGAACGCCAAATCCGGCAACTCGAAGACGCCGAGGGCCGCCAAATTCCGGCAGCGTTCACTTACGACGGAATTCCTGGACTTTCAAATGAGGTAAGGCAAAAGTTGACCAGGGTGAGACCTACAACGCTCGGGCAGGCCCGAAGAATTCCGGGGGTTACTCCAGCGGCGGTTGCGGTCTTGGACATCTATTTGACGATCGGAAATGAATGTTTCACGTGAAACATCGGTGCCGTGCTAGGATCGTCCGATGGCCCGCGTTGTTTCCATTGCGAATCAAAAAGGCGGGGTAGGAAAAACAACGACCGCCATTAACTTGGCGGCGGCTCTTGCGGCATCTGAAGTGAAGGTGTTGCTGATCGATTCCGATCCACAAGGCAATTCGACTACTGGGGTAGGAATCGAGAAATCCGCAGATAGCAGAACCCTCTATAATGCCCTGCTCCGTGAAGCGGCTGTCGAAGAGACAATTGTTCCCACCGCGTTCGAAGGGTTGTGGCTGCTGCCTGCGAGCCAAGACCTTGTCGCCACGAATTTGGATCTAGTCGATGCCGAGGACCGGGAGCGGAGGCTGCAAACGGCCATCGCGCCGATCAAGAGCAATTATGACTTTGTTATTGTCGATTGCCCGCCAGCTTTGGATCTGCTGACTTTGAATGCTCTGGTTGCTTCGGATTCAGTGCTGATCCCGATCCAGTGCGAGTTTTTTGCCCTGGAAGGCATTTCGCAACTCATGGATACGGTGGATCGAGTTCGGGATGCGTTTAACCCCGGCCTGTGTGTAGAAGGGGTTTTGCTCACCATGTACGACGATCGGACAAACTTGACGCGGCAAGTGGAGGCGGACCTAAGGGAATTCTTCGGCAGGCAGGTTTTCAGAACAATTATCCCGAGGAGTGTTCGTTTGGCCGAGGCGCCCAGCTTCGGCAAGCCAATTTTGGCGTACGATCCGCGTTCACGGGGCGCAGAAGCTTACATTCAACTTGCAAAGGAATTTATGGCGCATGAGCACAGAGCCAGACCGGAATCAGCGAAAAGCGCTGGGTAAGGGCTTATCGGCACTCCTGCCGCAGAAACAGACCGCGACCGCAACAGCCGTCGAAGCCGAGGAGTTTCAGAATATCCCGCTGGAGCACATTCGTCCGAGTGAGCAGCAGCCGAGGACCAGTTTCGATGGTCAGGGCTTAGAGGAGCTCGCGCAGTCGATTCGAGAGCATGGGCTGATTCAGCCCATCACGGTTTCGAAACTGGGTGGCGGGAAGTACAAGCTGGTCGCAGGTGAGCGGCGCTGGCGGGCTGCCCGCATGGCCGGGTTGAAAGAGATTCCGGCCTTGGTGCGCAGTATAAGAGACGATCAGCTGCTAGAGTTGGCACTGATTGAAAACATCCAGCGCGAAGATCTCAATCCCATAGAAATTGCGATGGCGTTTTACCGCTTAGCTACAGAGCACGGGTTGAGCCATGAGCAGATCGCGGAACGGACTGGGAAGGATCGGTCCACGATCACGAACTTTCTCCGGCTGCTCAGGCTGGCACCGATTGTTCAAGACGATTTGATCCGGGGCAGCATCAGCGTAGGGCATGCCCGAGCATTGCTGAACATTTCGGACCCCGAAGAGCAGAGGCGGGCGTGTGAAAGAGTCATCGATAGGCAACTTTCGGTTCGCGAAACTGAGAAACTAGTTAAGACCTTAACTGAATCGCAAATAAAAGAAAACAAAGGACTTGCTAAGCCGGTCGACCCAAATATCAGGGCTGCTTTGGAGGAATTGTCGGCGGCTCTGGGGACTCGAGTTCGACTGGTTGCGAAGTCGCCCACAGCGGGGCGGCTCGAGATCGAATACTACTCGCAGGACGACCTGGACCGCATCTATTCGGTCATCGTACCCAAATGATAGCCTGATATTGTTGCCGGCGTAGCTCAGGTGGTTGGAGCGACGGTCTCATAATCCGTAGGTCGCAGGTTCGAGTCCTGCCGCCGGCACCAATCCCTATTTCAAGATGATCCGAGCCAAACCCGCGTTATTCGCGGAGTCATAGACTCGAAAAACCAGCAAATGCTCGCCAGGGCGAAGTTTGTCCAAGTGCAAATGGAACCGCTCGTGGGGCGAGTCGGTGACGCCATCGGCGGCTTCGATGGGCTGCCAAAAACCGGCGTCGAGAGAGTATTCGCAGAGACGCAAGGAGCTGGTTCTGTCGTTCGCATCCACATCGATATCGAGTGATGTTCCATCGCGGTGCGGCGTGCTCAGAGTGATCATGGGCGGAGTATTGTCGATCAGGACAGGCGTGCTCACCAACTCGGTTTGACGGGCGTATTCGGCTGCGTTCGATGGCGCATCGGAGGCAACCACGCGGAAGAAGTAGCGGCCATCCGCAAAAACGTCTGGGTCGAGCAATAGAGTGTTTTCAAACATTCGACTGCGGATCAACTGCCAATCCTTTTCGTCTTCGGCGCGGAAATAGACGGAATAAACCAGCTTGTCGCCGTCAGGATCATCGGCTTGCCAGGAGATTTGAGTTTGGGTGGTTTGCAGGCGCGAGACAGTCTGGGTGGAAGTTGTGCTGGAGCTGGCGGCCGGCCCAGTGGGCGCTCCGGTTCCGGTATCAGTAACGGTGATGGAGTAGGCGGAAGAGGAGTTGCTCGCAGCGGCTCCAGTTTTGGCGGCGTTTGTTCCAAGAATAGAAGTGACGGTGATGCTGTGAATCACAGGCGGGGTATTTTGCGGCAGGTAGGGAACATCGACCGTGCTTATCTCGGCCGCACTGCCCGCCGGCCATTCGGCGCGCCATTGAATGAATCGAGCGGAAGGACTTTGGATTAAGCTATTCGCCGGATCGGTGATGGGCGCGGACCAGGCGCTCCAAGTCGAGTCGGGGCGGGCGGCGTTACCAGTGCGGGTTCGGAATGCTAATCCGGATCCAGCGCCATGCCACTGAAGATGTCCCCATCGCGCGACGGTTGTGGAATCGTGCACCTGCGATTCGTAAGATCCCGCACCGCCTCCCGCCGGGGCGAGGGCGAACAGGCGCGCGGGATTGCTGAGGCCTGCGTACAACACTGCACCGGATTTCAGGAGGCGCGTGGTTTCGCCGTCGCCGGGCTCGGCTAATAATGTTGTTTTTTCACCAGTGAGGCGGTAGATGCGACCGTGATCATCGGTCGAAAAGATCACGCTATTCGCGTCGAGCAAGAGATCGTATACGTTGTCATCTTTTGAACTGCGCAAGGTCTCGACGGTGCGGTCAGGACTGATGCGGTAGATTGCAGATTTCTCGACGCCGCTGACTTCTACAACGGCCGTGTTCGAGGTTGCGGAAGAGGCGGAGGCCGAACTCGGGGCTGGAGTGGCTTGCTCGGCGGGCTTTGCGCCGGACTGTTCGTTCTTCGGAACGGGAATGTTTTGCTTACCTTCGGTAACGGTAATGACCGTTGGGGTAGTCGCGACGACTGCGCCGGCTGAAATTGTTGCTGTAGAGCCGGCAGCGGCCGAGCGAGTTGCTACGGCTCCTCCCATGGCGGCGGCATAGATGACGCCGTTCGGATCGATGGCGATCGCGCGAATTTCGGGCAAGTTGGAATCGAAGAGAATGGTTCCCTGCTTGGCGGCCGGGATGTCATATAAGATGCCGTTGGGATCGGTGCCGGCGTACAGATGCCCATTGGAAGCAAGAGCGAGCGCCGTAACATTGGCCTGACCGGTTTCATAGTAGACATCGGGGTGGCCTGCGGGATCGATGCGATAAATGCGGCCCTGCTCACCGGTGGCAACGTAGAGGGTTCCATCCGCGGCGGACTGGATGGCCCAAATGTATTTCGCCGGGGAATGCCAAACTTCTCGCGCGTTTCCGTTTTCGATTCGATAGAGGCCACCGTTCGGCGATGTGCCGGCGTAGAGCACACCTTTTGCGTTCAGGCAAAGCGCAAAGACTTCGGATTGCTCAGCGCTCCAAAGAACGGACGATTTTCCATCTGGCGCAATTCGGAATATTTTGCCTTGGTGACCGGTGGCGGCGTAGATGCTTTGATCGGGAGCAACCGCGAGGCTCCAGAGAGCAGGTTGATCGAGCTTCGCTTGGAAGCGCAGGGAGGGGCCGAGTTGGAGAGTGCCGTCGGCGGTGAGCGAGAGGCCGAAGAGGCGGCCTTTCAGGAAGTCATTGAAGCCGGTGACCTCCCATGCGGTGCTGGTGGCGGCGGCGATGGTGAATGTGAATACAAAGAGGGCAGACGCGACTGCACAGAGTCGTGGGCCGAGATGTGTATTCACTCTTTTCTATGGTACGCGGAGGGATTGCGTGGGGTGTGTGCGAAGGCTTGCGCGGAAGACAAGTTTACGATAGCAGGACGGGTCGACAGTGGTCTGTCGATGAGTGTGACGGTTTGGTTGGGCGGGAGTTTGTACTATTGTTTTCCGAAAACTTCGAGCGGAGATATTTTGTTCAACCGCGAACGAGAGGCAGGGCTGGGCATTAAGCGCTAGGGTGAGGGTTGCTAACCCGCATAGCCCTATCACATTTTCTCGCGATCTCATTCAGATTCCTTTCCGTTTGGCTTGAAGATCTTTTTCCGGAATGTGCAACTGCGTTAAAAATTAAAAGCTGGGCGCCCCCGCTGCGAAGGGTGGGCGCGTTTTTAAGGCTCGATGATGGAGATTGAGGCGGATGCCGACGGTTCGCTTGCTGATGCCGCATTGGAAGGCACGATGCCATCAGCTGAGCCTGCTTTCCGTGGGGGCGTCGTATGTGCTACGTGGCGCCGGACTTGAATCACGTACTCTCCAGGCTGTAACTCGTAATAGTCGTGCAAGTTAATGGGCGTTCTCGTCGACTCTTGTGGCTTGAGGGTAACTCGTGCCACATGGGTGAAAACCTGGTTTTGTCCCTCCGAACGGCTCTTGCCGAGCGCTGTCATCGGGACCTCGTTACCCTGCTTATCCGTCACAAGTAACTCGAAGTCGTGCAGCGGGTTTGACCTATAAACCACTAGATCGCTATCGGACACATTTGTCAGCACCGCGGTCACCACCTGTCTGATATTTGTTTTCGGGATTGGCTGTGTTTGCGCTTCCAGTCCAATCTTGTAGAGCGTGCTTTGGGCTAGTACTTCGCCGTATCCTATGATCAGCGAGGTGATTAGGAATATGTAACGCTGTTTCTTGCTTGCTCTCATGAGTGCGCCTCCTGTTTAGCTACGCTGATGGTGCGTGCCCTTTGTGGATCATCTATACTATTGCCCGGGTTGCCATACCAATAGATTGGCGATATTGCCATCCCAGGTCAGCGGCCCGTAATAAGAACGGCTCGCCGGATTCGTCGACCAACTTGCGGTAGTCTCAATCCAGGCTGGAGGATTGTCGCTTTGGAGCATTGCGCCTCCTCCCCAATTCCAGTCTACCGCTGCTACCGGGACCCAGATTGCATTGGGGTAGGTCGGTTTCCACATCGCGTATGTCGTGAACTGGTCCACTCGATAATAGTATTGATAGCCACCTGCGGTCGTCAGTATAAGGCCTGGCGCATCGCCGTCCTGGTCCGTCACCGTGTTGTTGTAGGGGTAGTCGGTGTCTAGGACTGGAGAAGACGACGATATGTGATACCAATTCCCTGCGATCGTTTGCCTCTCAATATACAGTGACTTCACGATTTGGACAAATTGCAAGTCTCCCAAAGAAAAGCCTTGTGGCACGGTTACTGAAGAGGTCCATACGATTCCGTAGTGCGTACCCTGGCCAAAATATAGAGACCAATCGCCAGGGGAGACGGCCCAGTTTTGATCCACACTTACCCACTGAGTATAAGAAACAATGTTACCCGTGGGTGCAACTACGGTCATTGAAACTGACCCGGTGTAGGTATTTCCGTCACTTAGTGTTACCGAGTATGTAACACCCTGCGAGGCCGGCACGAGGTTGTAGTATGTAACTTGCTGCTGAGATGTATCGACGCTCGTATATGACGAGCTTATGCTATCAGCATTGTACCCTCCGACGACGTTGCCACCGGAAATGCTCCAACTCTGGTTTTGGACGGAGTAGCCGCTGGGTACAGTGTACTGTGCCTGGAGAGTGATTGGTTCACCTATTATTGCGGTCACAGTTTGGCCTGTGACATCGGTTCCATTAAGGAATATGGCCGGGTTCACCATCACCTGATTGCCTCCGGACGCTTGGCACCCAGTGTTGTCGGTAATGGTGACGTAGCCACTGGTTGTCCCGACGCCATTGCCCCAAACGTCCGCATTGGAATCAATGCTGGCTATACTGCTATTCGCCATTTGCCAGTAGGAGGACTCTTCGTAACCGGAGAACCCTTGGTCGCAATTGTCGCTACAGCTGCAACCTCCGGTTGAGTCGCAGGCCTGGACGGAATCGGGGCCCCAGGGAGCCTCTTGGCCAAAACCGACGGTCAGATATGGCACGTCTACGTTACACATAATCGACATATATTCGCAAGCGAAGGTGCGCGCGATGTCGGTCCCTTCATCGAGCTGGACCAGCTTTCCGAAGACTCTCGGTTTGGATAAGCTGGACCACGTGACCAGGCCGTGGGAGCTGCTGGGCGGGAGCACTTTGCCCTTGTCGTCCGGCTGTTGCTTTTGGATGATCTCGTTCAGGGAAATTGCCATTGTGGCTGAGGGAGCGAGCAAAAGCTTCTTGGTCCAAACGGCTTGTCCGGCATAGATCGTGAGTTGAACCCCGCTGTTCTTCAACTCCGGATCAGGATTGAATAACAAAACAGTGGAGGAGACGGAGTCGCTCACCAGCCAGGGATGCTCTCCGCTGTTATCTTTTTGGTTCAGGTCCTTCCCGGGAAGCGTTACGCTCACTGGCACGCCGTTCGATGTGGACACCGCCTGCACGTCGGTCAGGACGTCTCCGGGCTGACCCTCGGCTTGGATGATCAGCGAATGAGTAGGGATGGGTTCGCCGGCTATTTCGGGTAAGTCGGCTGCGGAGACGCTGTTCGGCGCGAGGGTTAGGGACGCGACTGTTTGCTGTGTGCTATTGGCCCCGCTGCCTGTGGTGAGCAGAATGGTGGCTTTTCGTGGGGCGTTGGAGAAGTTCGCGGCGGAGGCGCGCAACTGAAAGGACTGCGGTCCGAATGTTGTGCTTTGGGCGGGTGGCACAGCGGGATAAATGGCTGTGGAAGACATGGACATATTGACGTCCCAGAACGGAATGGAGGAGAACGAATGGTCCGCCTCTGTTCCGTGAGCGCCAAGTCCGAAAACGGCCAGTTCCATAGAGGGTGCTGACGAAGATACCGAGATGGCAAACGCCTGCTTTGGATCGCGTGCGGCGTCGAGCGCCCCCTCCAAATTGGCCATCGGCTTTGGGCCGCGGTCCTGGCAAACTTGCATCAGCAAGGTTTGGTTGGGAGCAATCGGCATACTGCTGCTGCGAGCACCGCCTGCTTCCATTACACAGCTAATCGATACCGTCTGCTGCGCTTTGCTCACGCTGCGTATGGCGATAACAGGCATGGCGGAAAGGCCACTGGTGACGGCTCGATAGCTGGCCGGCTTGGAACTCATTGGCATGGCGAATTCTTCTTCTATATCTTGAGGCGATCCGGTGCGGCTGACGATGGATAGCTGGGCGGCCAGCGCGGCGGCGCGATGCGGGACCAGCAGGACAGACCCGTAGGTGCTGGCGGAGGCGGCTGGGGCATTGGCCAGCAGGTCGGCTATGTTTAGCGTCTGCTCGCTGTGAGCGGCTATGGTGATGGTCTTAGTGACGAGCTGATCTCCCGAGAGCGCGGAGAGCGTCACGTCGACGTCGAGGGGCATCGTCGAATGGCTCGCCATGGTGATGATGCTCTCGGTCGAATTGTCTTCGATGAACAACGGCGCGACGAGAGGCATGGGCATCATCGGTTCTGGCGACGAGCCGAGGAGCCGCGTCTTTTTGGCGGGATCAGGTGAGGCTGGCTGTTGCGAGGCGCTGAGTAGAGCGGCGGCAGCAGTGAACGAAAGGCAGACGTAAGTGAATCGACGCATCGGCGAACCCCCTGGGCTTCTGTGGGCTGGGTTGAGCAATTTGCCGGTGGATCGCTAATGCGAACAACCCAAACTTTACAGCCTGGAATTACGTTAGGGCGGAATGAGCGAAGTTTCAATCGACAGTGTTATCGGAAATACGCCTTTGATTGTCAGAAATCCGATAACGTGGCCAATGTGAATACAAGGAGGGCAGGCGCGACTGCATAGAGCCGTGGCGCGAAATGTGTATTCACTTTTTTCTATGGTACGCGGAGGGATTGGATGGGGTGTGTGCGAGGACTTGGATCTGCCTCACGAAAGGGAAATGCTCGACAGCTCTACAAACGGGACGAATCCGGCGGGTGGCAGGCCATTCTGTATTCTAGCGGTGTAATGCCGGTGTATTCGTGGAAGTCGTGTGCAAAATGGCTCTGGGTGCGGTAGCCGGCCAGCGGGGCAATGGATTTTATCTGATCGGTGGAACTGCTGAGCAGTTGCTTGCTCTTCTCCATGCGAAGCGTCAACAGATAGTGGCGGAAGCTCACCCCGGTCTCTCGCTTGAACACCCGTCCGAAGTGATTATCGTAGACATGCACGATTTGACTGACCTCGTGGCGGGAAAGAGTACAGTCTTGATATCGCTCGTGAATGATCAGGAGCGCGCGATTGACGTACACGATGCTGCAGGCTGGGGGTTGCGGGGTGGGACTCTGGAGGGGCGAGGCGTCGGGATTTTCGAAAGCTGCCAAACTGGCAGCCAAGTGGCGCAAGTCGAGGCTTTGCCGTTTCTGCGTTTCGGAATCGTTTGACATCTCTTTACTTCCCCTGCTTTGTAATGCAATTGTGCGATATTAGTTGCGCTCATCGGGTTCGGTTGCGGCGGTCATGGCTCTGCGGAGATCTTGAGTGGAGCCGACTCGGATTTTCTGGCCATTCAGGAACACGGTTGGCGTGGCGGTGATTCCGAGATCGATGGCCAGGCGTTCGTCGCGCTGCAAAGATTCCTGGAATCGCTTGCCGGTCAGGCAAGATTCGGCCTGCTTCGTATCGAAGGTCTTATCTTGATAGAGAAAGTCCATTGCTTTCGGCACGAGCGTCTCCTTTGAGAGCTGCTGCTGTTCGGAGAACAGGAAATCATGAAGTCTCCAGAATGCGGGGCGGTCCTGCATGGCGACGCAAGCCGCGAGCGCAGCGGCATCTTGCGCCCACGAATGCATATTCAATGGAAACTGCCTATAAGTGAGTTGTAATTTGGAGCGCTCATCTGGAGTAAGTTCATTTAGGAAGCCGGCGAACCTCCGGCAGTAAGGGCATTGAAAATCGGTAAAGATCACCAGCTTCAACGGGGCGGTAGTCTCGCTGGAGGTCAAGAGCGCTCCGTTTGTTAACAGGGCTTCCACCTCCTCTTGTTTCTGGCGCCGCGCCACGGCGGGATCGATAGTTAGGTCCATCACCCCGGAGACTAGGTGCTTCCCATCGGGCGTGAGATACAACGTAAGTAGCGGAGCGGGCGTGCTGGCGCGGAAGACGAGTTTGCGATAGCAGGATGAGTCAACGGTATCGCTGTCGACGAGGTTGAAATTCTGCTCGGGCGACAGTTTGTACCACCGCTGGAGAAATGATTCGAACTGCGGCGCTCGTGCGCTACCGAGCGGTTTGCAGGATTGTCCCGTCGTCTCAAGAACGCAGAAAGGCAAAGCGCATAAGATTTGAACAACGCGTCCGATCATAAATGGGTTTCATCCGTTTTCCGGCGTCAGACGAGTTTGAGATCCTGCGCCAGATGCCAGTTCGCATATCGCGGTCGCCTAGGGATTGCTTACCACGGTAACCTCCTTGGGGGAGCCGACGATCTTTATCGTAGGATCACGTGTTCGAAGGCTGAGAGTATATGTCAGCGTTCCTGAAGTTGCGTTGTCCTTTGAGGTATGTATCCGAATAACAGGCACCTCTTGAGGATTCTGGGCTGGAACGACTGTTACCCTTTGCGTGGTTCCTGTGCCTCCCTCATCTAACTTCATTCCGGCGGGATTGCCCGGAGCGCTGATCGAAAGGTCCATTGGTGTGTTAGCCTTAATCGCCTTGCTGGTCTGAAGGACCGCGTAAATTGTAGCGGTACCGTTTTGACGTTCTACGGTTAGGCGGGGCGAGAGGACCGCGAGACATGCTACGGGCTCAACGGAGGTTGCGGCTGAGCTCATACATTCTTGCGGGGCGCTATCTTGACCCAGGGTATAGAAACGGGATGGATAAAGAATTCCGCAGGAAATCAGGATAAGTCGGGTGAAGAGGTCGCTTGCATGCATCTGTCGCTCCTTTAGGGGTTTGTTCTTACCGTGACTGTAATCGGCGAGCCGCTAACCTGATACATTGCGGTGCTGGCGTTACTGAGAGCAAGACTTACAGTATAGGTTAGCGTTCCGCTGTTACCATTTGTTGGTGTGGTCGTGATCGGAAAGGAATAGGTGCTATCGCTCGTGCCTGCAGCTATGCTGTAGTCATGAGTTGCTGCAGTGGCCCCGGACCCAAGAGAAACACCGGAGGGGTTGGCAGGTGCGGAGACACTGACTGTCCCTGTCATGGCCGAGGCCGCCAACTGAGTACTCACGGTGATAGCGATACTCGAAGTTCCGTTCGCCCGGTCGATAGTGAGACTGGAGTTGGCGACCGACAGGGTTGCGAACGCCTTGACGCTGGCTTGGCCGCCGGCGGAGACGCAGTACGCCTCGCCGTTTGCGTATACGTTCGTGGCACCTCCTGATTGCCCTGTCACCGTTCCGGCATAGTCGACTGTGGCGATGGATGTATCGTCTGCGCTCCACGTAACTCCTCCGCTGCCGCCGTTGTAATCATAGCTTCCCGTGCAGTCCCCGCAGCTTGGCCAGCAACTTAGGCAGTACTGGACGCTGGCTGGAGCGAGGGTTCCTGTATCGCTGATCAGGAGATCCAGTTGGTAAGCGTTCAGGTCCAGACCGCACTCCACGTCCTGCGTACCGCAACTGAAGCTTCGCGCCAAGGCGACATCGGGGCGGGAGACTAACAGGCGTCCCGTGCCTTCCGAGACCTTTGGAACCGACCAGCCCACTTCGCCTGTCGTAGCATCTTTCGGTATCACTTTCCCCTTCTTGTCCTTCGCGGCAGTGGCGATCAGGTCATTGATGGACAGCGATTTCGTCTCCATCCCAGCGAGCCTATATTCTTGCTGCCAGAAAACACCTCCCGTGCTGATGTTCACGTCGAAGGTTTGATCTGCGTTGGAGTGATTAAAGAGCAGCAGGGTGGAAGTCATTCCATCTGCGGTGGTCCAGGGGTGTGCGCCGCTATTGGGGCTCTGCTGCTGATCTTTGCCAATAAGCTGGACTGTTCCGATGGTTGCGTCGCCGACGGCCATCAGGTTTGCAGCTAGGGTGCCGGGCGGTGCGTCCGATTGGATGATGAAGGAGTTTCGCATCAGTGCGTCTCCGTTGAGCGATAGCTCTATGGCTTTACTAGCATACGCCGCTAATGTCGCAGTGGCGACCGTGTTTGACGACGTGCCGGTTTCGGCGGTTGTAGCATAGAGGACCTTCACTGTAGCGGGTTGCATACTGAAGTTGGCTACAGCAATGTCGGTTTTGAATGTGTTTGCCGGGAACAGGTCGGTGTGTCCGACCGGAACGCCGGTAAACACAGTATTGCTGGAGCGCAGCATTCCGGCATCGGTGAAATTCAGGGCCGTATACACCGGGTGGTGTTGTTCGCCGCTTAGTGCGAATCCATAAACTGCCAGATCGCCAGGTTTTCCGGTAGTCACGACTGAAAGCCCCACCGCGCCTTTTTCCCGCAAGTTCGCCTGATTCCAGCCGTCGTCGAACTTCGATATCCGGTTTGGGCCGGAATCGCACGCACTCGTCAGAATCATTTGCCCGACTGCAAGCTGCAAGGTTTGCACTGCGTTGCTTTTGTCTCTGTGTTCCGATATGCAGGTTACTGAGACGGATTGCGGGCTCGTGCTCATGCTCATTAACGCAAGCACAGGGTCGCCAATTACCGAGGACGCTGCGGCGTGATATTTGTTGGATCCCATTGGCGTGGGCATCAGAAACTCTTCCTCCAGATAGGTTGGGGGAGAGGTGTCGCTATCCACAATTGAAAGCTGGGCCACGACGGACATATCTTTGGCCGCTTTCGTCGCGGGCATGATCTCAACGGAGCCCGTCGAGAGCGTCGCGTGTGCTGCATCGAGCAGATCGCCGATTTTCAGTGCCTTTTGAGAGTGTCCCTCAAGTTGCACGCTGCTTTTACTGATTTGGATTCCGTGTTGATCCAGGAGCATGATATCTGCCGTAGTCGCGGCGGCAGCGGCGTTCACGATCGTGATGGTGCTGGACAGTGCTCCATTCTCGACGAACAGTGGGGCGACGAGAGGCATGGGCATCATTTCTTGCTGAGGAGAGCTTGCCGCCTGCGTGGCCTTGGCTCCAGTAGGTGTGTTTGGCTGTTGTGATCCGCCTGCCAGCACGGTGATGACGGTAAGTAAAAGATAACTGTGAATAACTCTATGCATTTGGTGACTCTCCTGGTGCGTTATCACTCTTTCGGGTTGGGCGCCTTCAAGGTTTTCAGGAATTCGATGACGGCGGCTTGTTGATATTGGGTGAGCGCGGAAAACGATTGCTGCGTTTGCAGCGCTTCGCCGAAATGGTTGAGAATTGCTTCACGGATAGTGGTGAACTGGCCATGATGAAAATAGTTCGGCTTGCTGCCGACGGTCCAGAGACGTCGAGTGAGGAAGCGGGTGCTGCCGGCAAAAAACTCAGGCGAACCAGCCGTCGCGTTTTGGTTCAGTAGCTCGCGATTCGGATCGTTCGGTCCGCTGCAGATGTCATGCAGCTTGAAATCGGTGTACAGCGGGACCATGACCACGCCGTTTGCCGGCTTCAATCGCGGCTGGGCTAGCTCGTCGCTGCTCAGGTCTACGGACAAAGTTGGCGCTTGACCTTCTTGGAGATTGCCGGGTGGATTGTATGGGTTCGGCTCGCTGTAGATCCAACCTTGTTTGTCGAGCGGTAACGCTGGAATATGGCACCCGGCGCAGCCGATTTGCTGGAACAGTATTTCGCCGTCTTGCGCTGCTCTTCGGAATGCGGGATCGCTCGAAATTGATCTTGCAGGAACAGGAAGCGTCGCTTGGAAGAGGGTGGCTGCTGTGATGTCGGCGCGAGTCAGCTCATTGACTACGCCATCGCCATCCGGGTCGGTGCCGATGCCGAAGCGCTCGGTGGCTTGCATTCCGTGGTGCTGATTGAAGGCGTTCACGGTGAAAACGCGAAGCGAGACAAACGCTCCGGCTTGGCTGAATGGCTGAATCAGGAGCGTCGGCGGATGACCCGCATCGGATGAAGACACAGATTGCGGAGGGAGGCCTTACTGCCGAGGTATTCCAGGAGCCGTCTGCGTTGTGCGAAAGGACGCCAAAAGAGATGCCTTTCGATATCAATCGCGCGTGCTCACCGGGTTGGAGGCTGTTTCCAATGCTTTGCAGATCGGCAGTGATTTGCCGGGAGAGCATCTCGTAATAGCCGGAGCCGAACATATCTGGAGTAGCGCGGCTGTTGGCGATGGATTGAAGCGTGACGGCTGCGGACCGCTCGTCAAGGTCTCCGCCTGTGGGCATAAGATCGTTCGCGCTGAAGGTGACGAAGTCGAATCGCTGCCCGAGGACGAACACGTTGTTCGAAAGATCTCCGGCGCCGCCCGTGGAGGGCACGTTGTGGCAACCGGCGCAGGAGTTGGAATCCGGGCCGGAGATGCGATTGTTATTCCGGGGAAAGGCGAGAGGGCTGTTGGGATCGGAGAGAGCTGCTCCGGTGCCTTTGGTTAGGGGACGGCCAGCGCCTTCTTGCGAGGTGAATCGCGCCAGAAAGAGTTTTTGGCCGTAGCTGACGAGGTTGGCGAGCGAAACTTGAAACTCGTCGCCGTCTTGCAGATGATGTGGAATTGCAACTTCGCGTCCAAGCTCCGTCTTGTCGTCTGAGTTGCCAAGGGCGATCAGGGCGAGAGGCAAGCTCACGAGAGCGGCTATGACGTGGACTAGACTTGCTTTCACGGACACTCCAGGCATGCGGGTTACAGTGTCGTGGGCAACTCCCCAATGAATTGCGGCGCGAGATAACCGGGCTACAGCCTGGAATATACGTTAGGAGGGAATGACCGGAGTTTCAATTGAAACTGTTATCAGAAATACGTCTTTGATTGTTGGGGATCGGATAGTAGATCGGTTCCGAATCGCGGGGGTCGGAGGGCTATCGATCGCGGCGGTCAGGTAGGGTCTTGAGAGGCGAGAATCGTGAGGGCTGCTGTTTTTCTCATATTCAAAAAAATGTTCTGGCGACTCACTCACCGACTCCGCAGCTAGTTCCACCTGCCGCCGAATATGATGGTCTTTTCGGCTCCGCAAGAGGCGGCGAGTGAGTTAAGGGCGGTCCGGCCGAGAACCGATTAGAGCGTGCTTCCCCGAAAGTGGAATGTCACTGGTACTGAACTCTTGTTGCGAACCGTGATCCAATACAGCGTGGAACCATCCGCGTTTTGTTGCATGCCGGGCGTGTCCCAATCCAGCTCAGCGCCGGGCGTCGCCGGTTGAACGCCGATCCATTCGAGACCGGGATACGCACCCCATGATAACCACCAACGTTGCGTTTGCCCGGCGCCAATCGTGTTGGTGCCCCACACCCAACTCGACATATATGGCGCAATCGTCTGGCGGATGACACGCTGGCACACGGCGCAATACGGATTACCAAGCGCGCGCATCCGGCAGGTGAATTGAGGGCGGTAGGCGCCGCAATGATTGTAGAATGCGCCCTCGTATGCTCCCACAGTGCTGGCCGGAAGCGGATTGCCCTGGGGATCGCATTTCGTGCAATCCTTATTCGCAGTTGTCGGCATCGGGGTGGCAGCAGCTACCAGATCGCGCCATTTGTTAGTGGCACGATTCGCGTTCGCAGTCACATTGGGCTGCGTGGGTTCCGCACCCGTGTATTTGTCGTGTCCGGTTTCGCCGGATCCGCAACCGGCATAGTACTCGTACTCGTCGGCGAACCCGAAGGCTGTGTGCCCCATCTCGTGCAAGCCGATCTCGTCTGCGCCTGAAGCCAAAGAAAACGTAGCAACGGCGCCGCCGGAGCCCCCGTATTCGGTGGAGTTCACGATGACCATAATCATGTGCGCCTGCGGCATCTGCGCATTCACAACAGTTTGGACGGTAGAATTGTTCACTTCCAGGAGCCGTTGAATTCCGCTATTGCAGAACGAAGCGTCGAAATAAGTCTTTGGATTCGCGCCCGTGCCTCCGCAGGCTGTCGGATCTTTCGCTCCGCTGTCCGTGGATGAGACATCGATGCGGAAGACGTTAATGCCGCACCATAGCTCGTCGTAAGGTGGAGTTGCGAACATCGTGTTCACGAAGTTTGCGCAATCGGTGTGGAACTTCGTAAGCTCCGCTTGTTTGTATCCGTCGGAGAGAATCACCAAGTTCCACTTCTGTGAGGCGGGCCCGTGGTCGACGATTTGCGTGGTTCCAATGACCTGTCCATCTCCGGCGCCCATTACTTCTTTTCTCCCTTAATTTGTTCCGGAGTAATGTTGAACCGGGCGAATTCACGCGCAGGCTGCCCGTGCCCGGCAGGATTCAAAGGGTGACTGAATAGCTGGACCGTTCTGGCGTCCTGCACGTCAGGCACGAGGACTACGAAAGTCCCTTTAGGCTCGTTCACAGGCACGCGCTGAATCGAGGGGTGCTTCGGATCATTAGAGAAAACTTCCCGGTCATAAGCGATGGGATTGTGAATGGCGCGCCGATAGACTGGCTTGCCCTGGCTGTTGCTGAGCGTGAACCAAAACCCCGTCTGGTCTTGAGGGCTTTCGAGCGGCTGAGTGGGCGGCAGTATCATTTCCACGCTTTGAGTAGAAACCAATTTGACGTTCGATCCTTCGTATTCAAAAGTAAGGCGCAGGGCGCGGTTGTAGGGGCGGGCTTGAGGTGGTTGTGCAACTTGAGGCATGGTGACTCCGATCAGCTTGACTACGCCTTTACTAATTGGCCCTGGCCTTTCGAGAGATCAAGCTTATAGCCTTTGTGAATGTCGAGAAGGGACACTTTCTCGAGTTCCTGCGGCAGGTCGATCTGATGAACGACCTGGCCCGGCTCAGTGTTAATGCCAGCGTTTGTTATTCCCGAAACCTGGTCGCCGACGTCTCCGAACTGGCTGACGGAAAGGATATTGCCACGTTGATCTGAAACAATGCTTACTTTCATAATTTCTCCTATGGTGGTGCTAGCAAATTACGCTGCCGCGAAAATGATATTGTGCGGCTTGTTTTCCGGTGTTAGTCACCGTAAGAAAGTAAAGGCTCGATCCGTCGGCATTGACCTGTACACCGGATGCGGTGAAGTCAATCTCGCAGCCAGGCGTTATAGGTTGCGCTTCGACGATCTCTAATCCCGGGTAGCCAGGCCACGACAACCACCAACGCTGTGTCTGGCCTGCGTTCAGCGTGTTGGTACCCCAGGTCCAACTGCCGCGCGTGTTGCCGACGAAGTGATACTGAACCGGCACATTTCCTTTATTGGTGACGGTCACAAAGTAAAGAACAGAGCCATCCGCGTTCAACTGCATGCCGGGAGTAGTGAAATCAATTTCTGCTCCGGGTGTGACTGCCTGTACGCCGATCATTTCGACACCTGGATCTTTCGACCATGAGAGCCACCAGCGCTGAGTCTGTCCCGGATTCAAAGTGTTGGTACCCCACGTCCAAGCCATCTGATATTCTCCTTTGGGCTGCCCTCAAGACAGTTTATCCGACTCTTCCGCTCTATCAAGAAAGGGCGGGAATTCACATTCCTACTTCGCCGTGACATAGGCTTGGACGCGCGAGTAGACGAAGGAGCGATCCTCCTCGAGAAGGTGTCGGCTGAGTTCTTCCCTGAGTTGGATGCTCGCGGTGAGATTTTGTGGGACTTCGCGGGGGACCATGAGATTGCGGAAACAGATCCTGGCTCCTGGACGAGCGGTTCGCGCCACCTGCTCGAATGTGCGCAGCGTCGCTTCCGGACTCATGAGCTCGCAGATGTTCGAAAGACTGAAGCCATCGAGCGACGACTCGGGATGGGTGGCGAGCCAAGCGCTCGCGTCGGCGGTAACGATCTCGATGCAGTCGAGACGCTCGCGGATGAGCGATAGATTTTCGCGACGGAGAAAATCTGGAATCGCGTCGGGGCTGGTGTATCGGCCAAGCATGTATTGGGCAACAAAGTAATTCGTCGAGATCGGGATTTGGCACAGCCCTTTTTTCGCCCGGTTGAAGAAAGCGTCGACGAAAGACGATTCGTCGGCATCGAAGCGGAAGTAGTCGGCGGAAAGTCCACGCTTAGCCAAGACTCGCTTGTTGAAAGCAAGACGGAAGAGCGTTCGCCACTGGCTCGTGTTCCAGACCCGATTGAAGTAATCCTGTTGCTCATCGAGCGACTGGCAATCGAAGAACTTCTCGATGCGGCGCGGTCCCTGCAGGAGGCGGAGCAATCGACGGAAGTGCCGCAGGAATCTCTCGTAGCGGCCTTGATACATGACGCCTTCACGAATCGCTGCTCGATGGCGAGTCCAGTATTCGATAGCTGGTTGGCTCAGCTCTGGCTGGAGCGCCTCAAACGTATCGAGCCGATTTTTTGAGGGCCTGAGTCCTAGGAAGGCGTGAAGATCGTCGCAATCCAAATGGCGTATCGCCGCACGCTTCAGCTCCAACAAGTGCGACTGGCATGCGTTGATATCGATGGCGTAAATACGTTGCGGATTTTCGAGAAGCAGTGACAGCGTATTGCAGCCGCCCGAGGTGATGGCCATGATGGTCTCACCGGGGCGGATCTGAAGAGCGCGCCGATCAGAAGCGGGATCTTCCCAACTCATGCCGAAGAGCAGATTCGGAAGCTCGACTTGCGCTAAAGCGGGCTGCGACATCATACGTGCCCGTTTCGCGCTAAAGCGGGCGGCCCTAAAGCGGAAAGTTGGGGTTCGATTGATCCCTCTGTGTTAAAGAGCGGCGGAAGATTGATTCCGTGCCGCTGGGCGATGTTCCACATCTCATCCACGCGGGATGGAGTAATGTGGCCGCGGCCGCACGAGAAGGGCTCAAAGCGCTTTTCGAATGCGAGCGCAACAGCCTCGAGCAGGCAGCCATGCACAACGTTCGGAAAGGGATGACGATTTAGAATTCCCAGTAGATCCGGGTCGAATTCGAGTCCGCCGGAGACGTGACCGAGTCCACCTGAGAAGACTACGGCGTGAGACGGACCGGAACCGGACTTGAGGTTATTTGGATATCCAGCATCGCAGACGATGGCGTGCGGCGGCAGCGCCTCGAGTAGCAGAGCCGGAGCCGGAAGACTTGCAGCGCAGATGACCAGGTCGGCTTCAGTGGCAAGGCGGTCGGTATCGGCGCCGACGTCCACTTGAATTCCTAAGGATCGAAGTTCAGACGCAAGCTGCTGCAATCGAGCTTGGTTTCGCGCGCTGAGGAGAAGCCGCTTCACCCTCGGCCCAAGACAGCGAGCGCAACCCGAACCGACATCGCCGGTCGCGCCTATGATCAAAAGGCTGGCTTGGCGGAGATCGCGGCGGGCGAGTGCTGCCGCTTTCTCGATTCCCCGGACAATAAAGGCGACGGTGAGGGTATTTCCAGTAGTGAAGGCGGTGCCTTTGTCCAGGGGAAGCAGGTTAAGGCGACCTTCCAAAAGAATAGAGCTAAATCCCCCGAGGGTGGTGATGGCGGCTCGCTGGCGAACGGCATAATCGGCGGCCTCGCGAACCCTTACTAGATTTTGTTGCATGAATTGAACGTCAAGCCGGTCGGGCGGGATGAACGAGTCAATATAGATGCCTTTGGCCCTGTCGCCACGCGACGAGATGGCGACGGTGCGGCAGACGGCGCGAGGCGGAATCCAGGGAAGAATCTGACGGAGCTCCTCGGAAGGAATGGGCGGATGCGTGTTACCGCGTAAGGCGGAAACGACTCTGCCCGCCGCGTCCCAGGAATCTGAATGTCCGATTAGCGCGAAGTCGAGCGACATAATCCTGCCACGTTTCGGATAGCGTTACACAGGCAATTGCGTGACCCAGGCGAGGCTCAACTCGCCCGGCACGCCGATAGCGTCAAGTGTTCTGAGGTACCGGTTCAGCGAGAGGCCCCGAATTTCGCTTGTACTGAGCCCAACAGTGGGAAGGCACGGTTTCACGCATTCTCCGTGACAAAGGCCGCAGTGGCCCCGCGGGTCTTCGCGCGCAAGCATTTCAGCCAATGCGGTCATGACGTCAGCGTGAACGTCATGCACTTTGGCATCGAACAATTCCGGCGCGCGGGCTCGCTCATTCTGCAGGAGCTCGACGGCGTGCTCGACGTGCTCACCCTCCTGATTGGCGATGAACGAAAAAACGTGGCCAAGCTTGCCGGGGGCGACTTCGCCGACGCGCTGATAACTTGCAACGGCGAAGGACTCGAGCATGACCTCCTGGGCGATGATGCAGCCGATGAGGTCATTGGCGTGGGCGCGGGACAGAAAGGCGGAGCGGATGCGCTGCCAATACGGTGCGTCGGTGTCGGCGGTCACCTCAATGCCGAGGTCGCGGCCGACGGCGCTGAACATCCTGGCGTGTGTATGCTCGCTCTCGGCGTGCTCGAGCGCCTCAGCTTTTTCGTGATCATCGTCATAGAGGCCAGCGAGGGTTTCGTAATTCAACGCTCCCACTATCTCTCCAGTAACGGCTTGCGCCAATATGTCCTTCCAGATGGGGGCGTCCGGGATTGAGGCATTTGCGGTGGTCACTGTGGTCTTGGGGCTGGTTTCATTCATGACTTACTCCTGAGATTGATTAGACGAGTGCGTAATCTTCGAACGGAATACCGGAGCGGAGGGCTTCCAAGCGCTTGGGCGCTGTAAGACTTGCGGCGAAGGCTAATGAAGTGAAGGTGACTTTCGGAATTCCGCGGGTGAGGATGCGAAGCGGATCCTGTTGGTGCAACCCGAGTGCGAGGAAGGTGAACTTTCGGGCGAAGGCCTCGGCGCGTGCGTGGGCGAGAAGCTGTTTGAGAGCGCGCTGGTGCTCATCCTTGCAGGCCAGATAGCGCGCATAGAGAAGATGGAGGGGATCTCCGATTCGGGGAATAGAGACTCGAGAAAATGGCGCCGCCGCGATACGAGCCAGGGGCAGCAGGGCTCGCATTGGCGCAGGGGCATCGAGAAGCACGTTGCGCTTCACTGGAAGCGTGTCATAGAGGGTCAGGGTTGCGACGATGCGATTACCGGCGCGCGCTAAGAGTGTTTTCGAAAACGGCTCGTCGGCGTTGGAGGAAAGCGCGCGCGCAATTTCGTCTTCCGACAGGCGAGGGGCAAACTGCCGCACACGATGAAACCGATCGAGGAGCGCTGCAATTTCCGGCAGGTGTTGCGGACCCGCAGGTTCGATCGAGTATGGTCCGCGAGAGTTCGTGAACGGAGAAGGAATGAGCTCGTCGACGAGAAAACGTCCAAGCGGAACCCATGGTGGGATCCCAAGGCGGCCTTCGAAGAGCGACATCGCGCGGTGATTTCCCTGCGCGACGACACTAAAGCAGAGGTCGACAGACGTCGATCGAACATAGGTTTCGAGGGCCTGCATGAGCCGCAATGCGGTGCGGGTTCCCGAAACACGGGGATGGACTTTCATATCGGCGATGTAGGCGACGGTTTCCGGATTTCCGGCGATATAAGCGGTTCGCAATGCCGCTGAGATGCAGCCGACTACTTCGCGGCCGCCACGCACGGCAATGAAGACTTTTCCTTCGCCACGGAGGCGCAGTAGTGCGAAAAAGTCAGGATCGCGGTCGATCCGTAGAGAAATAGTACCGGCCATGGGCGTAGCGCGAGTTAGAGCGAGGAGATCGTCGTTGTCGGATTCGCGCGCTTCGCGGATTTCGAAGCGATCGCGCAAGACGGCGGGAGCAGGGATGGAGTACGCGGCGGAGTTTGTCGTCATCTGATGGCTTCCACTTTCTGCATTGCGACGCGTCGGCCGAGGCCGTAAGGCCACCAATTCCAGGCTCCCGCAAGACGAAGCAGAGCCGGGCCGATGACCATGCGCACGAGTGTCGCATCAATCAGCACGGCCACAGCAAGCGTGAAGCCGAGCATTTTGATCACGAGGAAGCCGCCGAGTGTGAAGGCCGCGAACACCACGACCATGATGGCGGCGGCGCTGGTGATCAGCCCGCCTGTTCTCGCCAGCCCCTCGCCGATGGCTTCGACTTCACCCAGGCCGCTTCTTCTGGCTTCAAGGACACGCGCAACGATAAAAACCTCATAATCCATACTCAGACCGAAGACGATGGCAAAGGCGAGGATCGGGACAATGGGGAAAATGCCTCCGGTCGCGTGGGGGACCCCTAGAAAACGGCTGCCGTTTCCGTCTTGGAAGACTAGAACCAGCGCTCCGAAGGCCGCGCCGACAGAGAGCAGGTTCAGCGCGATGGCTTTTACGGCAACGAACAACGAGCGGAAGCCAAGAAGAAGCGCGAGGAGTGTTCCTCCGACGACCAGCGCCATGACAGAGGGCAAGCGATCTGCTACGACACTTTCGTAGTCGGCGTTCAGTGCCGGGATACCGCCGATGCGTAGTGAGGCGCCGTTCAGGCCAGTAAGCTTTGAGGCATCCGCCCGCCGAAGTTGCCGCACCCACGCGATCTGCTGGCCCGGAGAGACCGAGGGTGCCGGAAGGAGCTCGAGCAGAGTCGCGCGGCCATCGCTCCGCAGGAAGCTCTTCAGTGTGTCGTTCGGCAAGCGAGAGAGGACGCTTGGGCTGCTGCGTTCCCCGAGCAGAGTTGAAAGTGAAAACACACGGCCGGCGCGCGGATCGGAGGCCAAATTTCTCGAGAGACTTTGAAGCGCGGCCCACGCGGGCTGCGATTGCAGAGTTGAGTTCGGCGGAAATTCGAGGACGATGCGGAACGATTGAACGATGCCCGCGCGATCCATTTTCTCGAGTGAGTGGAGAGCCTGAACGGATTCCGCGGCACCCGGCAGCCAATCCCCTCTGGGAAGTCCTGTATCCAGATGGCCGGCCTGGGATGCCAAAAGCACTAGAGGGGCGGCAGCTAGAACGAGCGCGGTCCATGGATGGGCGGTGATGGTAAATCCCCAGCGGCGCCATCGCTCGCGAGCGGACGAAGAGGAGCTTGCATTGAATCTGCTTACGAGAGGGATGCGGCCGAGATCGATGCGTGGCCCCAAGGCTTTCAGAACTGCCGGAAGAAGCGTGTTGGCGAGCAGAACACTCGCACCGGCCACCAGAAAGCCTGCGACGCCGATGGAACGGATTTCGCTAATTGGGACGGTCAACAGCGCGGCGAATCCTATGGCTACGGTCGCGGCAGAGATGAGCAGCGTGTGCCCCGCTTGACGCACGGCGATCTCGGCTGCATTCGAGGGACTCTCGCCCGCTGCCAGAGCTTCGCGGAAACGGCTCACCATCAGGAGAGCGTAGTCGATCCCGAGGCCAAGGCCGAGCATGGTGGCGAGATTCTGAACGAGGATGGACAGAGGCCAATAGTGGGCCAGGAGCACCGCGCTTCCGAGCGTCATCGAAATGGCGAGCAGACCGATGCCTACGGGGATTGCGGCCGCTACCAGGCTTCCGAATGCCGCGAGGAGGAGCAGGAGCGTCACAGGAAGGACTCGCGCTTCAGCACTGGCTGCATCGTCGGAACTGGCCTTCCGCAGATCGAAATTGAGGGGCGTCTCCCCGGTGAGCTGCATCACGACCGCCGGATAACGACTCTGGAATTGCTTCTGGAGAGTGGACGCGCGTTGGCGAATTCTCGGGATAAGCGCTTCGAGGCCAGCTCGAGAGGGAGCAAGTCCAATGATGACGAAGGTGCCTCCTCCGCGTCCGAGAAAAAGTGAATCCGGCAGATCGAGATAAGAGATGATGCCGGAGACGCCGGGTTCCTGATGCAGTGCCTGAACGATCTTCGTCAACGCCTGTTTTCCATCTGGAGAGTCCGGGGACGGCAATCCATTGATGACTAAGATCGCGCGGTTGACGTAAGGCGAACGGAACTGTTGATTGAGCTCCTGAGCGACGCGTTGCGCCTCGCTTCCTTCGATTTGAGTCGCGGTCTCGAGATGGCGCTCGGCGCGAAACGAGAAAGGAACGAGGATTAACACGGCTGCAGTGCCGACGGCGAGCGTCCAAGATGGGTGTCGCGGGACGGCGCCCGCAGGAGTATCAGGACCGGCGCGCATCTCCTATCCCGGAGGTTGGGCGCGATTCCGTATCAGTTCGCTGCGGCAACGGGCCGGACGGCTGAAAGTGGGAAGGCCAGGCCTCCTCGACTGGCTCCGGGGGACGCCAGAGGTTCAAGTAGGTGGCGAGGTAGCCCGAAGTCGGCTGCTCAGCGGCAATTTTTGGAAGATGAATCCAAGGAACCCAGACGGCCAGGTGGTGAGTCAGGTGATAGTTGAAGTGCAGATAAAGCAGTTCGATGGGACGCCAGAGACGGAGGTCGAGTGCGCCGAGAATTGCGTGGCGCGGAGTTCGGACGTGATAGACGTACTGCTGGCTAGCCCAGGAAAATGCAAAGACCCAATAGCACACAGCAAGCGCCGTAAGGTGAAGGTGAAGAAGCGGTATCGCGATGGCCCAGAGGCAGGCAGTGACGAATAAATCGCGGCGGACGCGTCCGGGCCTGATCTCGTTCAAGAACTCGGCGAATTGGCGGAAGGCTCCGGCCTTTTCACCCGATGCGGGAATGTGGATCGAGTTTCTGGGGATGAGCGCGATCACGATGGAGGACAGAGGAATCAGCAGCCAGAAAAGGCCTGTGATCAGCAGATAGTACGAAAGGCGCTTGAGCCAAGGAGTTTCCGTCGGGAGCACATAATCTTCCAACTCCGCGTCGGACCGGTTTCTGCGGTGATGAATCAGGTGGGCAGTTTTGAAGAAGTGATAGCTGCCGGGGAAGAGCGAGAAGAGCAGGATCCCGAGTCCTAAGTTGACGCGAGGCTGTTGATGGAGCTTTGAATGAACGGCCTCATGGGTGAGGCAGAAGCCCAGCTGCATGGCGAAGGCGAAGATGATGGCCAGCAAGACGAGAATCCAGCGGGTGGGTGCAAACGAAGCGGCGCGAAGAATCGCGAAGGCAACCGTCATCTGAGTTGCGACGAGCAGAAGGTTGAGCTTCCCGGGGATGGGATAGCGCTCGGTGTCCTGGCGATGGATGAGGAAACCCTCCTCGGCGGCTTGCCGCAGGAGGGACTGATCGGGTAAAACGGTCGGAAGCGTATCGGGGATTATACAACAGAGCCGGGGTTCTAGAAAACCTGCTAGAAAGCGATCTTCAGCGGGTAATGATTTTATCGATGGCTTTGGCGAGCCGCTCGAACTCTGCGTGAGAGGCTGAACTGGGCGCGTACTCGAGGACGGTGAGGCCGCTTACTGCTGCCTCTGCCACTACGATTCGCTGGCCGATTGCGGGTAGCACCTTCTTTCCCATCTTCTTTAGCGACGAGGGAAGGTCCCGTCCTAAGTTTGTACTCATGAGGACCTTGGATGGAACGAAGCGGATGCGTGGTTTTTTGGAGCGTCTTTCCGCGCGCGCCTCTAGCGCGAGGGTTAGGGCCGGTTTGAGGGAAAAGAGATCTAAAGGAGAAGGACCACACGGTAAGAGAACGAGATCGGAAAGTAGTGCTGCCTGATAGGCGGTTTCAAGCGCTCCGGGCGGGGTGTCGATCAGAACGAGGTCGGCGGTTTCCTGGGCATCGCGCACCTTCGCCCGTAACTCCTCCGCATTGCCGCGCTTGACTTTCTCGACACAGCGGCTGAGCATTCCGTCGCCCTGGGCGGCCCAAGTAGCGAGGCTGTGCTGCGGGTCGGCATCCAGCACGACCACGGTGCGGCCCATTGATTCGAATTCGGCGGCCAGGTTGCCCGCGATGGTCGATTTGCCAATACCGCCTTTTCGGCCCATGACTGCGATGACGGTCATCGCAAATACTATAAAGGAAATCAATATGGCGAACCGGGGAGCATGGCAGAATCAGGTTCATGCGAACTTCTCTGCTCCTGCTGGCGAGTGCGTCGGCGAGTCTCATTCTTGCCCAGGAAACACCGCTCACTTCTTTGCCGTACACGCCGAGCCTTGACACGCAGTTCATGGACAAATCCGCCGATCCGTGCACGGATTTTTTTAAGTATGCGTGCGGGAATTGGAATAAGCTGAATCCGATTCCGCCGGACCAGGCGCGGTGGGAAGTCTACTCAAAGTTGACCAATGAGAACCAACGCTTCCTCTGGGGGATTTTGGAGCAAGCGGCTCATGCCGACGCCTCGCGTACTGCGAACGAGCAGAAGATTGGCGACTATTTCCGGGCCTGTATGGACGAGACCGCAGTGGAGCGCGCCGGCGCAAAGCCTCTGGAGCCGATGCTTGCCAGGATCGCCGGCCTGAAATCCATTAACGACATCTCTGCCTATATCGGCGAGCAGCACAAGGAGGGAATCGATCGGGGCGTGCTGTTCGGATTCAGTTCAGATCAGGATTTCGACAACTCGTCTCAAGTGATTGCGTTCGCTTTCGCCGGCGGTTTGGGTCTGCCGGATCGGGACTATTATACGAAGGCCGATCCCAAATCGCAGGAGGTGCGTCAGAGATACGTCCAGCATGTGAAACGCATGCTGGAGATGATTGGCGAATCCGCTCCGGACGCGCAGTCCGATGCGGAAACCGTGATGAGAATTGAGACCGCGCTCGCGCAGGCATCGCTGACGCGGGTGGAAAAGCGGAATCCTTACAACCTGAAGCACAAGTACTCACGCGACGATCTGATGCACATTGTTCCCGAGCTTGACTGGGACGCTTACCTGGGCAAGATCGGCGCCCCGGACTTTCAGACGGTCAACGTCACGGAGCCCAAGTTTTTTGATGAAGTCAATAAGGAGCTGAAACAGGAGAATCTCGCTGCGTGGCGAGCCTATCTGCGCTGGCACCTGGTTCATTCGGAAGCAAATTATCTGTCGTCCAACTTCGTCCAGGAGAACTTTCGATTTCTTCAGCAAGTATTTGCAAGGCGTGAAGGAGCTGCCGGCGCGATGGAAAAAGTGTACGCGGCTGGTCGACCGGCAATTAGGGGAAGCGCTTGGGCAAGTATTTGTGTCGAAGACGTTCTCTCCACAAACCAGACAGGACGCGCTTAGAGTTACTCAGCAGATAGAAGAAGCAATGCGGCGAGATATCGAAGATCTGACATGGATGAGCGATGCCACAAAGCGACAGGCCCTCCAAAAGCTTCACTCGGTGGTGAATAAGATTGGGTATCCGGATAAATGGCGCGACTACAGCTCCGTGCAGATTACTCCTGATGATTTTCTCGGTAATGTGACTCACGCGTCGGAATTCGACGCGCATCGCGAGTTGGCAAAAATCGGCAAGCCGGTGGATCGAACCGAGTGGGAGATGACACCGCCCACGGTGAACGCTTATTACAACCCGCAAATGAACGACATCAACTTTCCGGCTGGAGTTCTTCAACCGCCTTTATTCGATCCAAAGATGGACGCGGCTCCGAACTACGGGAATACAGGGGCGACCATTGGGCATGAGCTCACGCATGGCTTCGATGATGAGGGAAGACAGTTCGACGCTCAAGGCAATCTGAAGGATTGGTGGACGGATGCTGATGCAAAAGCGTTCGAGGATCGCGTCGCGTGCGTTAGGAATCAGTACGCGCAGTATGTCGCGGTCGACGACATACATATCAACAGCAGCCTTACGTTGGGTGAGGATGTAGCGGATTTGGGCGGCACGCTGCTCGCGTACATCGCCTGGAAGCATGCGACGGAGGGGCAGGATCTAAAACCGATGGACGGCTTGACGCCCGACCAGCGCTTCTTCGTCGGGATGGCCCAGTGGGCGTGCGGCGATGAGCGGCCGGAATCCAAACGCATGCACGCCATGACTGACCCGCACTCGCCGGACGAATACCGCATCAACGGAGTAGTCGCCAATCTGCCGCAGTTCGGCGAAGCGTTCGGCTGCAAAGTGGGACAGCCAATGATGCGCGCGAAGGCGTGCAGGGTTTGGTGAGGCTCACGATTCCATACAAAAATCCTGTTTATCCTGGTCACCTCGCCGATCCGTTTGTTTTCAAATACAACGGCGTGTATTATGCCATCGGCACATCGCAAGCTGGCGTGGAAGGCACATATTCGACACTTTATCTTCGCCCGATCTAGTGCATTGGGTGTCCACGCGGCGAGCACTCAAGGCGTTGCCGTCTGAATTCGGGGATACGTATTGGGCTCCGGAAATAATGTGCATCGACGGGCGTTTTTGGATGTTCTACTCGGTCGGTTATGAAGACCGAATGCACCACTTGCGGGTTGCTGTTAGTGACCGGCCCGATGGGCCTTACGATGATACTGGCGCGCAGCTGACGAATCCGTTCTACTGCCCATTCGCGATTGATCCTTCTCCGTTTCGAGATGAGGATGGCCAGATGTATCTTTTCTATGCTCGCGATTTTCTCGATACGGGAAGGAGGGTCGCGGATCGGCACTGGAATTGTTGTCGACCGGCTGCTGAGCGCAACGAATCTGGCGGGCGAGCCCCGGATGGTGGTCAGGCCGTCGCAGGATTGGCAACGGTATAGGAAAGACCGGATCATATATGGCGCGGTTTACGACTGGCACACGGCAGAAGGTCCTTGCGTGCGAAAACGCAAAGGGCGGTACTGGTGTTTATACAGTGGCGGATGTTGGCAGAGCGAAACGTATGGTCTTGATTTCGCGGTTGCCGATCACGTGCTTGGACCTTATATAAGCGGCGATAACTCGAAAGGCCCGCGCGTGCTTCGTACGGTTCCTGGAGAAGTTATTGGTCCTGGACACGGTTCGGTGGTTTTGGGGCCGGACAATGAAACCGAATATCTGGTCTATCATGCTTGGGACGCGGCAATGAGCGCTCGAAGGATGTGCATCGACCGGATTGAATGGACGGAAGATGGGCCGCAGACGCCGGGGCCGACATACACGGTTCAATACATTCGCGGCTAATGCGGAGGGGTTCTAGGCGGAACGCGATCCTCCCACCAAGGGTAGGCAAGGCCGGCCAACCGATTAATCACGAACGCTTCGGTTACCAACAAGAAGACGGCTGCCTCTACCATCAGCAACTGTACGGGTTTTGACAATAATCCAAGGGACACGATGAGCGTCGTGGCGCCGGCCGGCGGGTGGCTGACTCGGAACAACACCATGCATGCGCCGGTCGCGCTCAAGGAAAATGCCGCGGCGAGAACGGTTGGCCAGTGGACGCCCCGCTGGAATCCGGCGCTTCCCGCAATCGTGCCTGTTGCAAACAGGGCCAGATATCCGCAGGCGAGGCCGATGGCGTGTCCAAGCAGCGCGTGACGGGGGCTGGATGCGCGCGCAAGCGGAGTGAAAAAGAGCAGGTACGCGGTTGGCCCGAGCGAAGGGAACACGAATGGATTGCCGGTAAGAGCAGCGAGCGCGGAGATGGTGGCGACGCTGACGAAGCAGGTAATGAGCACGTAGATCGCCCATACCAATCGCGGCGGATAGCGGAAGAGCAGGCGCGTGAGGCGCAAACGCTCCATGAGTCCGAAGACGTGCCCAGCCTCGTGGAGTTCGAAATGGGATCGCAGTTCCTCGGGTGTTCTGGGAGGCATTTAGAGGGCCTGCTCACGAGCGCAGTTACTCGGCGCGCAGAGCCTCTATGGGGTTGACGGAGGCGGCGCGGCGCGCGGGGATGTAGCTGGCGAGGAGCGCTGAAATGCCGAGCACCGCAGCGACAGCGGCCAGCGTTGGCGCATCCCACGAGTGGACGCCAAACAGCAGCTTGCGTATCAGAGTCGCCGAAGCTACCGAGCACACGAGGCCTATAACAATGCCGACGGCAGTCAACCATCCCGCCTCTTTCAGAACCAGTCGATAGACAGTGCTACGCTCCGCACCGAGTGCCATACGGATTCCGATTTCACGAGTTCTCTGGCTCACCGAATAAGCAATCACACCGTAGAGTCCGACCACACTCAACAGAAGGGCCGCGGCGGCAAAGCCTCCCACCAGCCATGCTGAGGAACGGTGCAGATACGCAGAGGGCGAATCATCGATTCTTTGGCTCATGGTCGCTTCGCCAATCGTACCGATGTTGGGGTCGATCCGATGGATGGCGGCCTCAACCGTCGGGAGCACCGACTCCTCGGACTGCGACGTGCGAGCGACCAGAGAGAAATACCTGTCGGGGCTCTGGTTAAGAGGAAGATACTCGGCGGGCCAGATCTCTGAGTCGAGCGAGCCTTCCTTAATATCGTCCACAATGCCGATGATTTCTCTAAGCGATTTTGGAGAGAGGCTGGTGTCGCCGATCTGTTTGCCGATTGGATCTTGCCCGGGGAAGTATTGTCTTGCCAGGGCTTGATTGACGATGACCACGCGAGGCTTCGATGCATCGTCGGCATCGGTAAAGTAACGGCCGCGCAAGAGCTTCGCCTGCAGCGTCTGGAAATAGTCGGAACTCACATCGCGCTGGTTCACTTCAATGTGCTCTCCGTTGTACGGTCGGCCCACAAACCTGATCCAATCCGTGTCGCCATTGAAGCTCACAGGCAGCTGCATCGTCAGGGCCACAGATCTCACGCCGGGCAGGCTCGAGATGCGGGTCACGATGCGACGTCCGAGCGCCACAACCTGCTCGTCCTTTCCATAGCCGACTTGCGGCACCCCGATGTCCAGCGTGGCCAGATGATCGGGCCGGAAACGAACGTCCACGTGAAGGAGGCGATAAAGGCTCTTGCCGAACAGCCCGGCGCCTACCAACAGCACCATAGCGATGGCGAACTCCACTACGACGAGGTTGGAACCGAAGCGGCGCCACAAAGTTCCTGCAGAGCCGCGACCACCTTCCGCGAGGCCGTCCCGCATGTCGCTTAAGCGGAAGCCTACGATGGGAGCGATGGAGAACAGGATTGCCGCGAGCACGGAGATTGCGGCGGCAAAGGCGAGCACACGGAAATTCAAGCCGAGGCCTTGCAGATAGGGCATGTCCCCTAACATGTCTGCGGGTATAAGCCTGGTAAGGAGTTGCATGATCCAGCCAGCAGAAATCAGGCCCAGCACGCTGGCGACGGCTACCAGTACCAGCCCTTCTGTGGTGAACTGGCGGATCAATCGTCCGGCCGATGCGCCGAGTGCGCCGCGTACTGCGATCTCACGCTTTCGACTTTCGGAACGGACCAGTAGAAGGCTCGCTACATTTACGCAGGCAATCAAAAGCAGCAACGCGGCTCCGCCGAGCAGCACCAGCAGGATCGGGCGCACATCTCCAGCAATCACTTCGGACAGGGGTAGCACGCTCGCGCCCTGACCGCGGTTGGAATCGGGATACTGCCTCTCCAGTTCTTTTGCAACCGCCTTCATATCCGCTAACGCAGCTTGGACAGAGATACCATCTTTGAGTCGAGCTATTCCGTCGAGATTGTGGCAACTTCGCCGGATGGCGCAAGGGCCGGTTCCGTGAAGCGTTGTCCAGAACTCTGCGCGACCCCTGGGGGCAAATTGAAAATGCTCCGGCAGCACTCCGATGATCGTGTACGCGGCGCCGCTTAACATAACCGTCTGCCCTATCACATCTTTTCTTCCGCCGAAGCGTTTCAGCCAAGTTGGGTAACTCAGTATCACTGTGTTGGGCGCGGCGGGCGAATCTTCGCCGGCATAGAAGTCACGACCTAGCACAGGAGTTATGCCCAGCGTGCGAAAGAACCCAGCGCTTACGCCAACGCCACGTACCAGGACTGTACTGGTGGCGGTGCGCAGTATGTAACCGTTTCCGGTGAAGACATCCATCGAGCTGAAGACTCGATTGAGCCGTTTCCAATCGAGATAGTCAGGATAGGAAAGATTGGCGCGCGGAAAGAGAGCGACGCTTTCAGTGACGTTAACGAGCCGAGCGGGATTCGGGTAGGGCAACGGCTTAATAAGAGCGGCATCCACAAAGGCGAAGATGGCGACACTGGCGCACAGGCCCAGGGTCAGGGTGAGGATGGCGGTGTAAGTGAATCCTGGATTCTTCCGCAACTGCCGGATTGCGAAACGAACATCCTGGAGCAGGTTGTCCATCAGGTTCAATCCACGCATGTCGCGGCATTCCTCTTTCCTTTGCTCGATGGCTAAGATGGACCGGAGCGCAGCGCGCTGTGCATCTTCGCGATTCATGCCAGCGGCGATGTTTTCTTGAATCTGCCGGTCCAGGTGATAGCGTAGTTCTTCGTCGAGTTCCTGGTCGACCTTCGCGCGCGAGAAAAGCGACCGAAGCCGCAGGCGGAATATACTGGTCCAGCGCATTGACGATTCCTCCGGTCAGACTGTTCGTACAACCAGCGAGATGGCTGCAGCCAAGCGCTCCCATTGCGCGGCTTCCTGCTGGAGAGCCTTGCGCCCGGCTTTTGTCAGCGTGTAGTACTTGGCGCGGCGATTATTCTCGCTGACAGCCCATTCCGAGCTGATCCAGCCGTTCTGTTCGAGTTTGTGAAGAGACGGGTAGAGCGCGCCCTGGCCTACTTGAAGGACGTCCCCGGAGATCTGCCGAATGCGTTGCGCGATGGCCCAGCCGTGCATTGGCTCCAATGCGATTACTTTCAAAATGAGCAGGTCCAGCGTGCCTTGCACGAGATCGGTCGGTTTACTCAAAAGCGGCCTCCTATCAGTAACTGACAAGAGGATACACCAGTTTATGGGGAGAGCAAGATCAGCGATTGTTGCGGGGGCGATGGTTTGCGGAAGACGGCTGCGGTGGTGGACGCCAGTATCCACTTGCCTTCTTGCGAGAGGTCGCAAACCCATGGCTCGGCGAGTAAGGATTCGATTGGCTTATCGATGACATCTTTCATGCGCAAGTTCAAGAACGTGTCTTTTTGTCTTGGGGGGAGTTGGCCGGCGTACCTGGATAGAAACCACTGCAGAGTCCAGACCGGCTCGCCAGAGCGTGGGACGACGTGCTGCAGCACCTCGAAGTCGCGAGGGAATAGTTCTCGGAGGCCCGAACGAGTGGCATTGAAGTAATGATGCGGATAGCCGTGTTCCGGCTGGAGAAAGGGAATACAGCAATACAGAGTGCCGCCGGGCTTTAGCACGCGCACCAGCTCGGCGGCAGATGCGAAAGGATCGGTCACGTGCTCGAGAACATTTAGAGAAAGGACGGAATCGAAGATCTCGTTCTGGAACGGCAACTTTTGGTTGACGCCCAGGACGTCGACGGATGGCAAGGGTGCGATTTCAACGCAAATTACGGTTTCGTCCACTCGCGGGCGTAGGCCGGCGCCGCAATCGAGGACCTTACCGCCTGAGCGACGGGCGCTTTCGATAAGAGCGGTCGCAACTTCGTCGTAGTGATGCGCGGAGATGTCGTGCGCGTGCTCGATGCGGAATTCGAGGCGCAGATCGTGTGGCAAGAAATCGAAGACCGAGTCCCGGTCCGCGAAGATTTCGCCGCAGCTTCGGCACTGGATGGTTCCGTCGGAGAAATCGAGCCTGCCTGACCCCGCGTGACATAGGGGGCAGGCTAGGTGATCTTTGAGCCACTGCCGTTTGGCGTGACGTTGGTCGTCGGAAAGCGCAGGCTCCGGAAGGATGTCCGCGGTCAGATGCAAGCGACGTTCGGCGACAACCGTGTCATTGATGGCTAGCTGAAGCTTTAGCGCTTGGCCGGATCGAATATGGCCGGTAAAGAAGCGGCTGGCGTCCAAGACTATGCGAAACCCTTGCGAGGAATGCGCTGGGAAAGCGCGCTTTACGTCCGGCCGGTCGACGGGCATCCACACCGCATCGGCATCGTTAATTTTCAGGGAGGGAGACGACGTTTTCGCTTTCCACGCGAACCACCCATCAATCACGCTGATGCGTTCGGAGATCTCGCGAGTTTGAGGCCGATCGACGTGAAGCAAAAAAGACTTGAGCGACTGGGACCTGCCTAACAGCCAGGACAAGAATTGCGGCTTAGCAGGCATATTTGTCGCGAATCGCTGATTGAAGCTTGGGTAAGTGAATGGCCCAACCCGCGGGGCTGATCGGAATAATCACTTCGGGGTGCTCGCGGCCGGCCTTGCGGTCCGCTTGCCAGGCTTCGACCTCCGGAGCATGTTTCTTCCAGTCGGTTATGGCGTGCGGGGCGAGCCTGAAATTACCGATCCCGCCAAGCAGAAAAATCGCCACTGCCAGCGTGCCGTGCTCCCATTCAGGCCAGGCCGGCTTGAAATATTCAGTCGCGAGCAGGATGAGAAATGCGAAACACCAGCAGCCCATGAAGAAATACCGGTGAGCGCCCCAGGGCTGGACACTGCTCATGGATGGGTAAACCGCATCCATGCCGCGTAACATGGCAAGTACAACCGAACTGATGATGAGCCACATCATCAACCGCACCTTGGCCCGGTATTCATGGCTGCCACGCATGTAGAGGACGATTGTGAAAGACACGAATGTCAAGAGCAGAACGAGCGAGACGCCACCGTAGGCGTTGTCATACACGATTTTCGTTAAAGGACGGCCGAGGAGGCAGAACATCTCAATTTGGTTTGTGAACGCCACTATGGTGGAGAAGACCACTGCATTTGCCTCCGCAAAACCGGCCAAATGGCGCGTGACGGGGATCCAGTGCTTCGCGATGACGGCCATTCGATCAAGGTCCCGCACACAATACCGATCTGAAAATCAGTGATTCGGCGCTGCCGGAAGGCATACACAGCAATCACAGGTATCAAGACGATGGTTAATGGGCCACTCAGCGAGATCAAAAGTCCTAACAGCAGCCAGAGAACACGCGAGCCGGGCGCGCGCAATCTTGATGGGACCAACGCCAGCGGCACAGCAATCATCGTGAGAAACCATTGGAGATTGGCGATATCGCCGACGAGCTCCTGAGCTGGGAATGCGAGCGCGGGCAGCAAACACAAAATGGCCCGAAGCGTATCGGAGCGGAGCACAGGCCGAAATTCATCGAGCACAAATGCCCAGCAGCAGAGACCGGCGACAAGGATGGCCTCAATAGCGTAGACGAGCGGCGCCGAGCTAGTGGGAAACGCAGTCGCGAGCAAGGCCAAGAGGCGCGAAACGATGTGCAGGTACTGTGCCGAGGTCTCGAAGATCGCGTGGATTCCGAGGAGAAGTTGCTGGCGGAAAAAAGTGGTGCCATCGTCGGCGTAAAACTCGGGATGGCTAATGCATTTTGGCTCGCGGAGAAAAAGGATGCCGAAGATGCAGAGCAGAAGAGCGATTTTGAGCAGGCGGCTGCTCAGAGGTGATGAAAGTGCTGGGCGATGTTTGAGACGCTTGATCACTGTCAAGTACACGCGAACTCGCCCAGACGCCGGCTAGCGCGTTCCCCATTCCTACAATCCGTACATGGCGCTTTGTGAGATCGGATAGCCAAGTTGACGGGCAAGCATGGAGATCTGCCCGCGATGGTGAGCATCGTGAGCCAATAGGTACGCAAGAAAGCTTCCCGCATCAGGCTTGAAGCCCTTGATATGACCATCTGTGCTGAGCGAATCGCGGAGGAGGTCGTCGAGCGCCTGCCAGCTTGCTTCGAGAGCGCGGATTGCGTCCTCCTTCGTGACGGTATCACCGTCCAGCTTGGCTGGAATCACAGCCTTCGTGCCAGCGCTTTTTAGCCACATTAGACGCACGTTATGAATATGGGCAACGATCGAGGATATATCGCGACCTTTTCCGCCGGGAGATTTTAGACGCCAGGCGGCATCGGGCACGTTGCGGATCAGAAAAGCATTGATGCGATTGTTGGTGGCATACGCGTTCAGCAGCGCGTTGACCGCGGTAAATGGCTCAGTTTTCTTTTTTTCCTGCATCAACACATCCTTTCTTTCGCGACCACGAGGGCGCGATCTTGCAAGAGAGTTTAAGGCGCGATAAACACGCAGCCTGCTATTCTACCTTGCACGGTGGAATGCTCCAAGCTTGGCGTGGATCGAGCCTTCGGGTTCGGTTTGGCCTCTCTGGGGTTACCCCAGGGGAACGTGAAGAACTGAGATTTCGTCGCGTGAGGGACGCTGCGCGAGTACGCAGACCACCTCACGCAAGGTCAGACTCGTTGGGGCATTCTGCCGCGGTACACCATGCGAAAGGCGTCGGTTGTGAGCGTGCTGGCCAGGTCGTTTCTGGCTGGCGAACCGGACATTGAGCAAATTGTCGCGCGCAGCAGCGAGACGCTCGGCCAGCGTTGGCGGTGGATTAGGACGCTTGCGAAGCGGTATGTCGAAAGCGTAGCCGGCAAGACGCGTCCGCGGCATCGGGACGTAGTCGAATTTATTCTTCAGGACCAGGTTTTGAACGCGCTTGGTCGAAACATTTCGACCAGCTAGCCATCGAGCAATGGCTGACGGAGCCGCAGCGAATGCAGCCCGTTGGCGAGGCGCAGGCGTGGGATGTTCCGGCCATTGAATCCGCGGGAGCTTTGGCCGATTGGTTTTGGCTCGACTACGGCGAACTGGAATGGTTCGCGGATCTTAAGGGGCTGGGATACAAGAAAAATCGCTTGCGGCTGCGTCATTATCATTACCGGGTATTGGCCAAAGCGATGGGGCAGCGTGCGATTGATCGAAGCGCCGAAGCCGCGGCTGAAGAAGCTGCAGCGACAGATCCTTGCGGGCATTCTTGAATGCATCCCGCCACATCCAGCGGCGCACGGGTTCGTCAAAGGACGGTCGATCAAAACGTTTGCCGCTCCCCACGTGGGCCAGCGCGTTGTGCTGCGGATGGATCTGCGGGACTTCTTTGCCTCTTATCGCGCGGCGAGGATTCAGACCTTTTTTCGAACACTCGGTTATCCCGAAACAGTTGCCGATCTGCTTGGGGGCATTTGCACAAATGCTGCGCCACGGGATGTATGGAACGATGCTGGGCTCGACGTCGATAGGCTCGAGTTTCAGGAGGCGCGCACCTTGTATGCTCGGCCGCATCTGCCGCAAGGCGCACCCACATCGCCAGCGCTCGCGAATCTCTGTGCCTTCCGAATCGATTGCCGCTTGGCGGGGCTAGCGAAATCCGCGGGCGCCGAATACACGCGCTACGCCGATGACCTGGCGTTTTCCGGCAACGAAGCATTCGAGAGACGTGTGGAGCGGTTTTCAACACATGCGGCCGCTATTTTGCTAGAGGAAGGTTTCACGGTGCATCACCGCAAGACGCGTGTCATGCGCCAGGGCGTGCGGCAACATCTGGCGGGCCTCGTAACCAATCAGCACATGAATGTTATGCGTGGCGATTTCGATCGCTTGAAGGCGACGCTCACCAATTGCGTTCGCCTGGGTCCGGAGAGCCAAAATCGCGACGCTCACCCAGCGTTTCGATCACACCTCGAGGGGCGGGTAGGATTCGTAGAGATGGTCAATCCTGCGAAGGGAAAACGGCTTCGCACGATATTCGAACGGATACAGTGGGGGTAATCGCGCTTCATCGCTGCGGGGAAACGGCTGCCCAGTATCCCGGCCGGGCTTTCACAACGGCATTCGGCCGATTCTTCACGGTCGATTTCGAGTTTGTGGAAATTCGGCCGCTGCTCCTGTTCGGGCGTGAACGAAATCAATAGCGGCTGTGGATCTCGGTTCCCAACGCGGCTAGATCGTTTTCTAATTTCGATGAGTCTCGAAACCAATTCGCCGGCCGCCCGTAACGTCCGTGAGGACCTGGGCAGTGTTTTCCTTCCCCAAACGAGCGAGACGCGACGACGGCATCCTTGTAGTCGGCCATTCCGCCATTCGGTGGCGTGTAATCTTCCGGTTTTGCAGTAAAAGGCGTCAGCCAAGCCGAATAATTCAGCGCGTAAATAGTCACTCCTGCTCGCTGTGTCTTGGCGATCAGATCCTGAAGCTTCGCTCTCGCTGCCCCGGTCGCGCGTTTCACCGATAACCAGGATGCTTGGCCGACGGGGCCCGGGCCGCGCAGCCAATAGATCGAGCGCTTTTTGGACCGCATCAATCATGCGCGCATCATTGCTGTCGATGACCTTCAGGCCCCGAAACACATTCGCAAACTGTCGGGATCCCGCGTGAAATCTTGAAGGATATTCACGTGATCGTCGAACGAGAGCACGGCCGCTTCGCCGTTTTCTCCAACGACCGCTTCGGGGATCATGACGCCGACCTTTTGAATCTTCGCGAGCGCCGCAGACGACACGTCGCTGGTCTGGATAACGACGACCAGCGCCACTGGGGCTAGTCCGGCATCGCTCGGATCTACGCGAACAACCCGCCGGGCGCCGTTGTCGAGCACGATAAAATCGTCGGCAATGAGCCCATACACGGGATGTCCGGAACGGTCCATCACGCTGGTTGGAATGCAACCAGCGGCACAGTAGTTCGAATCGTCGCGTTTCGAGCAAAAGCCGCTGAGATCGCGAGGGCGATGGCCGCTGAGAGCACGATTCGCACGAGGTGCGGATGCATCGGGATGCAAGTTAGTTTCTGTAACGAGCAGTAATCGGTCAGCGTCCCGGCACCTAATATGGTTCGTGAAGGTTTATCACAATGAACAGCATCGGATTCCTTGAGACCGCATGGCAGGACATGCGTTATGCGCTGAGGGGCATGCGCAAGGACCTGATGTTCGCGCTTACGGTGATGCTGATTTTGGCTTTGGGCATCGGGGCCAACACCGCGATTTTTACCGTGGTTCGAGCAGTGCTGCTGAAGCCGCTCGAGTACCGCGACCCGGACCGGTTGGTACGGCTATCCATTGATAACCCGCACCAGGGTTACCAGGACATGGGGTTTTCCCTGTTGCGTTTTGACCAGATGCGGGCGGCCGCGCGCTCTTTCACGGACATGGGGTGTTTCTTCATTGCGACCGAAGACATAACCCTGACGGGAGAATCGGGGCCGGAGGCGCTGAAGGGGGCGCGCGTATCCGCTAATTTTCTGCAGATTCTGGGCGTCGCGCCATCGCTCGGGCGCAGCTTTCTTCCGGAAGAAGATCGCGCGGGAGGCCCGGCGGTGGCGATGATCAGCAGGGAGCTATGGAAACGGCGTTTTCGGGGCGATGTCAATCTTGCGCGCAGAACGGTGACGTTGAATTCGATTCCGTACACGATCATCGGAGTTTTGCCATCGGGGTTCCAGTTTCCGTCAGAAGGGCATCGACGTTTGGCTCACGCGGCCGGCTGAGTTCTCTGGCGTTCCGCCGCAAGCTTGGCCAGGCACTCCTTATCTGATCGGATTTGGGCGGCTGAAACCGAAAGTGACGCTGGAACAGGCAAGCGCCGAAATCAGCATCCTAAATCACCAATACAACTCGGCGCATCCGGAGCTGAGAGACGCGGATGAGGGCATTACGATGCGGGTGAGAGGGCTGAAAGACCAGCTAGTCTCGAACGCGCGCCCCATTTTGCTGGTGCTCTGCGGCGCGGTAGGATTTGTGCTGTTCATCGCGTGCGCCAACGTGGCGAGTCTATTGCTGGCGCGGGGAGCGTCGCGTTCGCGTGAGTTCGCAGTGCGCGCGGCGCTGGGTGCGGCGCGGAGCCGGCTGATCAGGCAACTGCTGGCCGAGAGTTTGCTGTTGGCCATTGCGGGCGGCGGATTGGGCGTGGCGCTGGCGAAGTGGGGTTTAAGCGTCCTGACGCAAATAGGCGCGCGGAAACTGCCGCGTCTGGACGAGATCCGGCTAGACGGGACCGTGCTGATGTTCACGCTCGGGCTTTCGATACTCACGGGTGTTTTGTTTGCGCTGCTGCCGTCGTTGCGCGCTTCAAAGCCCGACCTTGCCGGCGTGCTGCGGGAGCGCAGCGAAGGAGCAGGATCGACATCAGGCCGCGGATCGGGATGGCGAGGAGCGCTTGGGATTCGCTCACGCGACTTGCTGGTGATTGGGCAGGTGGCGCTGTCGATGGTATTGCTGATTGGCGCGGCGCTGCTGCTGAAGGACTTGATTCGCTTACAGTCGGTCAATCCCGGATTTCGCCCCGCGAATCTGCTGACCATGCAGATTGCGCTGCCACGCGTTCGATATGACACCGGTCTTAAGAGAATGGCGTTTTATCAGGAGCTGGTCAGGCGCGTGGAAGCTCTGCCCGGAGTGCGAGGCGCCGCGGCGGCACTTACTCTGCCGATGTGGCCCAAATGGGCGGTTCCGTTCCAAGTGATCGAGCAGCCAGCAGTCGCCCTCAACGATCGGCCGCAGGCACAACTGCAGAGCGTCACGCCGGATTTCTTCCACACGCTTGGAATTCCACTGCATAGGGGGCGCGACTACACTCTGCGGGACGATACTCCGGCTTCGCCAGCCGGTGGTGATTATCAACGACAGCTTCGCTCGCCGCTTCTGGCCGTCCTATCCACACGGAACGAGCCCGATCGGGCAGCACCTTCGCCTTGGCAACGATCATTCGTCTAAGGGCCTGGAGATTATCGGCATTGTGGCGGATGTGCATGAAAAGGGTTTCACAGTCGACGCGGGGCCGGAGCTGTATCTTCCGTGCCACATGAATCCGCCACAAGCAGCGGGCTTCGTCGTACACACAGACGGAGACCCATGGCGCATCCTCAACGCTGTTCGCGCGCAGGTACTGTCGATTGATCGCGATCAGCCGGTGTCGGCGGTGAAAACGATGGATGAGGTGATGGAAGCGTCTGTGGGACAGCAGCGCTTGACATTATTTCTGTTGGGGCTGTTCGCGGGCGTGGCGATGGTGCTCGCGTTGGTGGGGATTTACGGTGTCATTGCGTATTCAGTGGCGCAGCGAACGCAGGAGTTGGGCATTCGCGGCGCATTGGGAGCGCAGCGAGCGGACATTCTGTGGCTGGTGATCGGCCAAGGCATGGGGCTCACGGTGGCCGGTGTCGTGATCGGCATTGCGGGAGCACTGGCGTTAACACGAGCGATGAAAGACCTGCTGTTTCATGTCAGCGCAACGGATCCGGCAACATTCGCGGGCGTTTCATTGCTGTTCGTGGTCGTGGCGCTGGCGGCGAGCTACATTCCGGCGCGGAGAGCCACGCGGATCGATCCGATGGTGGCGTTGCGAATGGGGTAAGCCGAATGTATCAGCGTTCAGCGGTTGCATTTCTAGATTCCATTGGGCAGGACCTGCGTTATGCGGCGAGGCAGGTGCGCAAGAATCCCGGGTTCGCGATTACTGCCGTGCTCACGCTAGCGTTGGGCATTGGCGCCAACACGGCAATTTTCACCGTCGTGCGCACGGTCTTGCTGAAGCCGCTGGAATACCGCGATCCGGACCGGTTGGTGCGGGTGTCGGGGGGAGCCACGCTGGAGCATTTTGAAGAGCTGAGGACGGGCAAATCCTTCAGTGAAGTCGGCGCTTTCGCCGTAGCCATGGAGAACGTGACGCTCTCCGGAGGCGCCGAGCCCGAGGTGCTGAAGGAAGCACGCGTTTCGTTTAATTTCCTGCACATTCTAGGCCTCCAGCCCGTTGTCGGACGCAGCTTTCTTGCGGGCGAAGACGTGCCCGGCGGCGCTTCAGTGGCGATGATCAGCACTCATTTGTGGAAGCAGCGGTTTGGCGGTGATCCGTCCATCGCAGGCAAGACGGCAATGCTGGCCGCCACGCCATACACCATCGTCGGGGTGCTGCCGGCGGGCTTCCAATTCCCGTTCTCCGGCGCGGATGTGTGGGTGACGAGGCCAGTGGAGATGGTGCCGCCTAAGTCGCGGCGCCTCAGCCCCATTTTGAACGTATTTGCCCGGCTGAAGCCAAACGTAGACATCCAACAGGCAAATGCCGAAGTGGCCATACTGAATCACGAATACGCCGCGGCTCATCCTGAATGGCTCGATGCCAAATCGAAGTCAATCCAACTTGTAAGGCCATTGAAAGATGAACTGGTGTCGAACGTGCGATCGAGGCTTTGGATGTTATTCGGCGCGGTGGGATTCGTATTACTGATCGCATGCGCGAATGTGGCAAGCCTCCTGCTGGCGCGTACAGCTTCGCGGTCACGAGAATTTGCGGTCCGGGCAGCGATCGGGGCTGGCCGCGGAAGGCTCATCGGGCAATTGCTCACCGAAAGCATATTGTTGGCGTTTGCGGGCGGGGCGTTGGGTGTCGTTCTCGCTAAGTGGAGTTTGAGCGGCCTGTCAAGCGTGAGTGCGCTTGATCTCCCGCGCGTCGGAGAGATTCGGTTGGACGGCTTGGTACTTGGATTCGCAGTCGTGCTCTCGATGATCACGGGCGTGCTGTTTGGATTGGCGCCCTCGCTGGGTGCATCGCGACCCGACCTGGCCGCCGTCCTGCGAGCGACCGGCGAAGCGGCGAGTGCTGGTGGCGCGGGACGCATCATGCGCCGGTTGAGCGCCCGCGGGCTGTTGGTCATCGGTCAGGTGGCACTCTCGGTGGTGTTGCTGATCGGCGCAACGCTTCTGATGGAGAGCGTGGCTCGATTGCGCGGAGTCGACCCTGGATTTCAGGCGGCTGGTGTGCTCACGATGCAAGTCGCTCTACCCGCGACGCGTTACAACACGGACCAGAAGAAAGCAGCATTTTTTGACGAACTTGTGAGGCGCGTGGAGTCCATACATGGCGTCCGCAGTGCTGCGCTCACACTGACACTCCCCATGACCGGTTGGATGGGTTCTCCAGTGCAGGTGGCGGAGCGACCCCCGGTGAAATTTAACGAACGGCCCATTGGAGTCATACAGAACATTACCGCCGGATATTTCCGCACACTGAAAATTGCGCTGAAGCGAGGACGCGAGTTTACAGCGCGCGACAACGCGAACGCCTTGCCGGTAGCGATGATCAACGAAGCCCTGGCTCGCCGCTTTTGGCCAGCGTACCCGAAAGGCGAGGACCCGATCGGCCGGCATATCCTGATCGGCATCAATCCGCAGCCGGTGGAGATCGTAGGCATAGCGGCGGACGTGCGTGAATCGGCCCTGGACAGCGATCCCAGGCCAGGAGTGTATCGGCCGTACAGTCAGAGCGCTATGCCGTCCGCCATGTTTGCCGTGCAGACGAGCGGAAATCCGCTGCGGTTGGTCAATGCTGTTCGCAGCCAGGTGCTGGCGATCGACCGCGATCAGCCGATCTCCGCGGTAAAGACGATGGACGATATTGTGGATGAGTCAGAGGGGCAGCGGCGTTTGATGACGACACTGTTGGGCTTGTTCGCGGGCGCAGCTGTCCTGCTTGCGGTAATTGGGCTTTACGGCGTAATCGCGTATTCGGTGGTACAGCGGACGAAGGAAATGGGCGTCCGGCGGGCATTAGGAGCGCAACGGAGCGACATTCTTTCGTTAGTGATCGGACAAGGTCTGGGCCTTACGTTTATCGGCGTGGGGATCGGCATCGCAGGAGCGTTTGCGCTGACTCGTGTGATGAAGAGTTTGCTGTTTCACGTCAGCTCTACCGATCCGGCAACGTTCGCCGGAGTTTCTTTGTTGTTCGTTGTGGTGGCGGCGGCGGCGAGCTACGTTCCGGCGCGGAGAGCGACTCGGATCGACCCGATGGCGGCGCTGCGGATGGGGTAGGCCGAGTCTCACGAGCCGAGGCCGTTACATAGATGCTCCCTAAGATGTTCATCGATAGTTACGTGGGTAGTTTATGCTGGCGCTGTCCCAGTAAGGTGCTACGCTATGCCGCAAAGGAGTACCGGGATTGAAAGTGCGATTGGCGGCGTTATACCTCGTTTTGGCTCTGATTGCGCTGGGGCAGCAGAGGAGTCTGGGACATATAGATTTCCCTACGTCCGGCTCGCCAGAAGCTCAGGAGCACTTTGTCCGAGGCGTCTTGCTGCTCCATAGCTTTGAGTACGAGGATGCGCGTGAGGAGTTCCAGGCGGCAAGTAAGCAGGAGCCGGGTTTCGCAATGGCGTACTGGGGTGAAGCACTCACCTACACGCATCCTATTTGGGTACAGCAGGACGTCCCGGCTGCCCGAGCGGCATTGGCGCGGCTGGCGCCCACGCCTGAAGCGAGACTCGCCAAAGCACCGACGGAGCGCGAGAAGGACTATTTGCGAGCTGTCGAGGTTCTGTATGGAGACGGCGATAAGGTCTCGCGGGATGTAGCTTACGCGGACGCGATGGGGCGCATGAAGGAGAAATATCCAAACGATCTGGAAGCGGCCAGCTTATATGCCGTGGCGCTGTTAGGCACGTGCCAGTATAAACGGGAGTTCTCCGTTTACATGCGCGCGGCGGCAGTTGCCGAAGAAGTGTTTGCGAAAAATCCGCAGCATCCGGGCGCGATTCACTATCTGATACACGCCTACGATGATCCGATCCATGCGCCGCTCGGATTGCGGCCAGCGAGGGTATACGGGAAGGTCGCGGGATCGGCTTCGCACGCGCAGCACATGCCTTCGCACATTTTCTTCGCGCTGGGAATGTGGGACGACGCGAACGCAGCCAATGAAGCATCCATAGCTGTCGCGGACGAGCGCGTGAAACGCAAGGGCCTGGGAGCGGATCAACGCAACTATCACTCGCTGTTGTGGCTCGAGTACGGTTACCTGCAGGAAGGGCGATACGCGGATGCACGCCGGGTATTGACAGATGTGGCGCAGTCAGCGACTGAGTCGCAGGCCGGCCACGTACTCAGCCATCTCGCGCTGATGCGGGCTGCTTACGCAATTGAAACGGGAGAATCGGACAAACTCAGTGGGAATTTCGATCTCGCAAAAGCGGGCCTTATTCCTAGCATTGCGGTCATGACGGCTGACGGCCTTATAGATGTTAGGAATGGCCGCGTAGAGGAGGGGCGCAAGCTGTATGCGGATGCACGGAAGCAGCTTGGTTCGCAATCCGAAGCCGCAAAGATCATGGTTCAGCAATTAGAGGCAGAGCTGCTGTTTGCGGATGGAAAAAAAGATGAAGCTTTGCGCCTGCTGGCGGAGACCACTAGGGAAGAGGATGTTCTCAATTTTGAGTTCGGACCGCCGGTGCCTGTGAAGCCTGCGCATGAGCTCTATGGGGAGATGCTGCTGAAAGTGGGCCGCGCCAAAGAAGCACGCGAAGAATTTGGACGTGCGCTCGCGCGCGCACCCAGGCGTGCATTGTCATTGCGTGGTCTGGCTCAGGCGGAAGCTGCGTCGGGCGATAACGGCAGCTCGCAGCGGACGCTGGAGGATCTAAAAACGTTTTGGCGGGGAAGTTTCTAGGCGACTGCGGTTCTGATCAGTCCTGGCGCAAGGCTTCCATGGGATCGATTCGGGCGGCGCGACGAGCGGGGACGTAACAGGCGAACAACGAAATGACAGCCAACAGGCCGACTACGCCTAAATAGGTCAGGCTGTCGGTGGGGCTAACGCCGGACAGAAAGCCATGAAACGCCCGGCCAGCCCCTAAGCTGAGAGCGAGACCGATCGTGGAACCGACTCCGGCCAGCAGAAGTCCCTCGCCTAATACAGCGCGCAGGATTCGCCGCGACGAAGCTCCAACGGCCATGCGAATTCCAAAATCACGCGTCCTTCTAGCGGTATGAAATGCGACAACGGCGTATAGACCGATGGCGGCAATGATCAGAGATCCAGTGGAGAAGCATCGGAGCAGGCGGTGTAGGGCGTCTACGGCTCCCTTCGCGGCACGCGCTATAAGAAGGATTGTCTACACCCAAGCGACATGAGCTAAGCTTGACCAGCGTGATCTATGAGTGGGATGCCGGGAAGGCCGCATCCAATCTGAAGAAACATGATGTCTCGTTTGAGGAAGCCGCGACGGTATTCCTCGACCCGCTTGCTATGACCTTCGAAGATCCGGACCATTCAGCGGATGAGCGCCGGGAGATTACCATCGGGCATACTATGGAACAGCGGCTCGTGTTTGTCTCACACTGCGACCGAGGAAGTCACATCAGGATTTTCAGTGCGCGGCTGGCAACGCGGTCGGAACGCAAGCAATATGAAGAAGCGCTTGGGAAGAACGGTGAGTGAAGATCTGCGGCCCGAGTACGATCTCTCGAAACTCAAAGGTGGAGTGCGCGGCAAGCACTACAGACGCGCAAGTGCTAGGACTAACTTGGTCTTGATCGAGCCGGATCTCGCGAACTTATTTCCCGATAGTAACTCGGTGAACCGCGCGCTGCGACTCTTGGTCGATACTGCTAAAGCCGCTATGCCTTCGAAGCGCCGAGCGGGATGAATGCATCGCGCGATCATCTGCGAGAATAATAGTAGTTCTTAGCAAACTCTGGGTTGAGTCCTGTATCCAAGGAAGGTCTGCCGATGCGGCTGGCCTCTGGTTGACTCGCATTCCTTACCTGACCTGTGGTGAACAAAGCAAACCAAACGTGGGATGGCTCTAATCTTTCGTTGCCGTTCGGTCTGACATTTGAGGACCTGTACAGACGCGAAGGGTTGGTTCGGCTCGATGAGATGTTCCTTGAGCAGTTGCGCGAGTCCTGCGCGCCATTGCATGCGCGACTTCTGAGTGCGCGTGAGAATCCGGCCTCCCTTGATGCCAAGCAGAATTCGGAATTGATCATCGAGTTGGCTCCGTATCTGGAAGATTTTATCGGGCAGCTATTCGGCATTGAGGCGGAGCTTCACCAATTGCAATTCCGCCATTCGGAACTGGCACCGCTCTATTCCGTGAAGCGACGGTTCGTGCAGCGAAAGGCGCTTACCGGATATACGGCAGAGCGGGCGAGCGAAATCGACGGTTTCGCTGTGGGGGCCGAACTGGAAACGCTTGATGCAGGAGCCGCTGACAGAGAGAAGCTTCGCGAATCACGTCGCACGCTGGCTGGAAACGGAGGCTGAGCACGCGCAGCATTTGAAACTTGCAATTCTTTATGCGGCGTGGGCGACGCTCTCACCGCAAGGCAAGGCGAAACATGCCCGGGGCGTGCTGTTCAAAATCCCGCACAAGCTGGATTATTACCACCTCATTCCGGTAGAGCCGGTGGCGAGCGATGGCCTGGTGCATTTGGAGCTCAGCAGCGATCATTGGCGGCATCGGGAAGGATTTCAATTGACCGATCCCGGCACGGATCTCACAGGCGCGCTGGATCAGGCGCACTATTGCATCAAGTGCCACAACCAGGCGAAGGATAGCTGCTCGACAGGGCTGAAGGAAAAGAACGGCGCATTCAAATCGACCATTTTTGGCATACCGCTGGCGGGTTGTCCGCTCGATGAGAAGATCTCCGAGATGAACGCGGTGAAGGGCGATGGCAGCCCGATCGGCGCACTGGCGATTGTGGTGATCGATAATCCGATGGCGGCGGGGACCGGGCATCGCATCTGTAACGATTGCATGAAATCGTGCATTTTTCAGAAGCAGGATCCGGTGGATATTCCGCAGGTGGAAACACGGACTCTAAAGGATGTGCTCGAGCTGCCGTGGGGCTTCGAGATTTACAGTCTGCTGACGCGATGGAATCCGCTGAATTTTTCGCGGCCGTTTCCGCGCGAAGCGACCGGATACAAAGTGTTGGTTGTCGGGCTGGGACCGGCGGGCTTCACTCTGGCGCACCATCTGATGAACGATGGGCATACCGTGATGGCGATGGATGGTCTGAAGATCGAGCCGCTGCCGCGAAGAGATGTCAGGAATAGATGCTCGCGGCAAACGCGTTCCGTTCCGGCCGGTTCGCGATGTTGCGGAGATCTATGAGCGTCTGGACGCACGCATCATGGCGGGATTCGGCGGCGTTGCCGAGTATGGGATCACGGTGCGATGGAACAAGAACTTCTTGAAAGTGATCCGGCTGCTGCTGGAGCGCCGGCCGGAGTTCACGATGTTCGGCGGAGTGCGATTTGGCGGCACGTTAACTGCCGATGAAGCGTTTGAGATGGGCTTCGATCATATTGCGGTGTGCGCGGGCGCCGGCCGGCCTACCGTCATTCCGATGAAAAACGGATTGGTACGGGGCGTGCGCCAAGCCTCGGATTTTCTGATGGCCTTGCAATTGACCGGCGCGGCGAAATCGGAATCGATTGCGAACCTGCAGATTCGGATGCCGATTGTGGTCATCGGCGGCGGTTTGACCGCAATCGATACGGCGACGGAGTCACTGGCTTATTACGTCGTGCAGGTCGAGAAATTTCTCAAGAGATACGAGCTGCTGGCGTCGGAGATCGGCGAGCGCGAAGTTCGAGCGGAGTGGACGGCGGAAGAGGCGGAAACGGCCGACGAATTTCTGTCGCATGCGCGTGCCATTCGTGCCGAACGGGCGGCGGCCGCTCGCGAGGGAAGGCCTGCGCGGCTGATCGAACTTTTAGATTCCTGGGGCGGGGTGACGATCGCGTACAGGCGGCGGCTTATCGATTCGCCGAGCTACACGCTGAATCATGAGGAAGTCGCCAAGGCGTTTGAAGAAGGCGTGCGGTTTGCGGAATGCCTTGCGCCGGAAGAAGTCGAACTAGGGAAAGAGGGAAGCGCGACGGCGCTGCGCCTGGAGAAGCAGCGGCTGGATGAGGCGAGCGGGCGTCTGGCGCCGACGGGAGAAAAAGTTGTTCTTCCGGCAGGGACGATTCTGGTGGCGGCGGGAACTCAGCCGAACACCGTGCTTGCGCGCGAGGACGAGCGGAATTTCACGCTGGATGGCCGCTATTTCCAAGCTGTGGATGAGAACGGTCATCCCGTGAAGCCGGAGCGTATCGCGAAACCGGCCGCTGCGAATGTGTTGATTTCCATTCGTCCCGATGGACGGGCGATCAGCTTCTTCGGCGACCTGCACCCGTCGTTTTCGGGTAATGTCGTGAAGGCGATGGGCAGCGCGAAACGGGGATATCCGGTCTTGTCGCGCGTGCTTGCGCGGAGGGCGCCATCTCAACCCAGCGCCGAAAAACTGGTCGAGCGACTGAACGACGAACTTCGGCCGATGGTTCAGGATGTGATTCGACTGACTCCGACCATTGTGGAGATTGTCGTGCGAGCTCCGATTGCGGCGCGGGCATTCAAGCCGGGACAGTTCTATCGGCTTCAGAATTACGAATCGCTTGCGACGCGGGTAGATGGGACAGTGCTCGCGATGGAAGGGCTGGCGCTCACCGGCGCAAAGGTAGACATTGAGAAAGGTCTTCTCTCGACGATTGTGTTGGAGATGGGCGGATCGTCGGATCTTTGCGCACTGTTGAAACCGGGCGAGCCCGTTATTCTGATGGGACCGACGGGTACGCCGACGGAAATGCCGGGTCGAGAGACGGTCCTTTTGGCGGGCGGCGGTCTGGGGAATGCGGTGCTCTTCTCGATTGGGCAGAAGCTGCGGGCTTCGGGTTCGCGGGTGGTCTATTTTGCGGGTTACAAGAAGATTATCGACCGCTATAAGGTTGAAGAAATCGAGAAAGCTGCCGATGTTGTGGTCTGGTGCTGCGATGAAGCGCCGGGATTCACGCCGGGCCGCGTTCAAGACAGCGCATTTGTGGGCAACATTGTTGAAGCGATGACCGCTTATGGACGGGGCGATCTAGGGGATGTGGAGATGCCGCTTAGCGCGGTCGATCGCCTGATCGTCATCGGATCGGATGGCATGATGCGCGCCGTACAGCAGGCGCGCCACACCGTGTTACGCCCGTATCTGAAGCCGGATCATCACGCGATTGCGAGTATCAATTCGCCGATGCAGTGCATGATGAAAGAAATTTGCGCGCAATGCCTGCAGATGCACAAGGACCCGGTGACTGGCGAGGAAACCGTCGTCTTTTCCTGCTTCAATCAGGATCAACCGCTGGACCACGTCGAATTCGGGAGCCTGCGCTCACGGCTATCGCAGAACGGCGTGCAAGAGAAACTCACGAAACTTTGGGTCGATCATTGTTTGCGGGGCATCGGGGCACGGCCAGAGTTGGTCACGCAATAGGGCCTTGATTCGGTCGAGCGAATACGCTCAGCGGGGATACCGGTGCTCGATGATCTTGCTGATTTCCTCGTGTTCAATGAAGTCACCCCGGTCGGTGGCCGCGGGGGTGCCGGCGGTGAGCACATCTGATACGAAAGCTGGTTGACTTCACTTTTCGACAACCCGACTTCAAATCCGCAACTTGCCGGGTCTGTGGTCTAAGAACGGCTGATGGAGGAATCGAGCGGGAGCGGGCAAGACCAGGGACGCTTGCTCCTCCATCATCCTAGGGTGTTAGTACACTTCGCCCGGAGATAGCTTAAGTTCAGCGAGATCGAACAGCATGTTCCTTGAAAGAACATTAATCGGATCAGTCGCCGGCGGCGACCATGCATCGATGATTTGATACCTTCCAGTCGTCGATCCCTCGACAAGCCAGGTCGCGCCGTCTGGGCCTTGTAGAGAGTCTTTCCGACTCGGAAGCCTCCAGAAACGAATCGCTTCAACTTTCGCGAGAAACGTACTAATCTGCTGTTTCGATACCGTTTTCGTGACTGTGTGTATCCGGAGCGCCTTCCGCCGCTGACCCTTCGGGGGTGGCGGCCAATCACAACAGCCGTTCAAGACCTTTGTGGTCAGGACTCCGGTTCCGTCGTGTGCGATATCTAGGCGAACGCATATCGCGGGATTGAAGCTCCTGAGCCACAGCAGCCGATACACTTCGCTGGACGGCTGCTGACGCGAAATCTGCCACAGCGAGTTCTCTGCGAACGAGCGAAGACAGACTGAAAGCTGGTCCGCCCGAAAGCGATCCCACTCGACATCAGAGCCGAGGCTTCCTGGAGGGAACATCTGCTGCTCTCCGGCAGATGTGAAGACCACAGCCAAAATCAATGTGAACGCTGCACGCACCCACGGTTTTGGACACCGATTAAACCTCGCCGGTTCCCAACCTGCCATGACAATTTCTGGTATTCCCTCCCTGTGGGGCCACACCGCGGGCACCGCGCCGAATCCCGAGGACGGCAAGTTCTTGAACGAAACCATCGGCGCTTTCTAGCCGGAGGGCACCTTGACGATCCCACCGGACAGGCAGCAATCGCAGAGAGCTTGGGCCGACCCGTACGTGAGCTAAAAGAACGTTTGCTGCACGCCTGACCCAAGTTTGACCGCATCCAGCATGTGTTTGCGGAACATCTTCAACGCACTTCGCGGCGCTTTCCAGCCAGCATCATTCGTGTCGGTCATCGTGGCTCAGAAGCGCCTACAGAACCGAGCGCGCGAGCAAAGCGGGCAGTCGACTACGACAACGCAGATCTCTGCAACTTCGTACCAGATACCGAATGCGGTTTACTTCCCGAACGGCGTGCGCCGGGCTCGTCAGCGTCTGGTTCCAATCCGATTTCGATTCCAAAGGGCGATTTCTTCGAGCGCGCTTTCAAAAACAGTGGTAGGAACGAAGTAGGGCCAGCCGTAAGCGCGCGAAATCTCCGCGGGTGCAGGCGACGTGTTTGCCGAAAGGACTTTCCATGTTCATTCGTGGCGGCAGGCGTTTGCCGCACCTCAGAGGGCGACCCCAGATCGGGAATCAATAATGGTAGCGGGCCTGCAGAAAATCAACAGCTTCGTCGGTGACGCGGTACACCAGGCGGTGTTCCTGCGTGACACGGCGTGACCAACAACCCGCAAGTAGATATCGAAGAGGCTCGGGCTTGCCTAGGCCTTGGAATGGATCGCGCATCACTGCCTCGACCAGATCCAGCACTCTGAGAGCGGTGCTCCGGTCGGACTTTACCCAAAATCGCAGATCCTCTCGAAATTCCGGTTGAAAGATGGCGACTCGCTTAGCCTCCCGTTGCACCGAGCATCTCTCGCCGCAGTTCCGCTATGGTTCCCGGCTTCTGTTTCCCTCGCTCGGCGCGCCGCAGCGCCGCGAGCAAGCGTCGCGCATTTCGCGGGGAGCGTAGCAAGTGAGCGGTCTCAATGAGCCCGGCGAGTTCGCTGGCGGGAACGAGGGCAACATCCCGGGCTCCTCTACGTCGAACAATGACCGTTTCCTGTTGGTCCACAACTTGATCGAGAACGCTGGCCAGGTTTTCACGAAGGCTTGTATATGTCGTTTCCGTCGGCATCGGACTCCCTATTGTACAGCATTCCTGTACGTCCGGACCTTGTACAGGCGGTCGTCGTGCTAAACGCAGTCTGCTTCGCCCACCGAATTACGAGTAATTCGTAGCTTCCATATTCCGGCCAATTGACGTAAGATCTTCATCTATAAGAAGGCTCAAGCGATGCTCAAATCGGCCGCCGTCGTCATTGGCAGCTACATGCTGTCGGTTGTTCTTGTCCTTGCAACAGACCCATTGCTTTCCCGTCTGTTCCCGGGCGACTTCGAAAGAGGCCGTGTCCCATCCAACGCCGCGCTTGTAACGAGCACCGCGCTTTTCGTTATCGTGTCTATCCTTTGCGCTTGGCTATGCGCCCGTTTTGCTCCAGGGCGCGCCGCCCGGCACGTGCTTTGGTTCTTTATCATTGGGGAAGCGATGGGCATCGCCGCTTCGATTCCTAATTGGAACAAGGGCTGGCCTCACTGGTACTGGTTGTCATGGCTGCTCACGTGGCCGATAAGCTGTTACATCGGACTGCTGCTCGCCCGGCGGCGTGCTCCTCAGCTCTCCACGTCGGTCGGAGGCGGAATCAGCTGAAGTGGCGCGGATTGGCAAGTTCTTGAACGAAACCATTGGCGCTTTCTTGCCGGAGGCCAGCCGTAAATGATGGAGGTTTCTCTGAGGTGGGCCAGGTACGAGATCATATCTGTATTGGAGCGACGAGGACGAAGCCTTCATCGCGGAAGTGCCGGAACTGGCCGGGTGCGCCGCAGACGGTCCCACCAGACAAGCAGCACTCGCAAACGCGGAGACGCTGATTGCCGGGTGGCTGGAGACAGCTCGAGAACTTGGCCGACCCACACCGGCGCCCAAAGGCCGACTCCTTTACGCCTGATCCGGGTTCGACTGCGCCAAACTCCCAACCCCGGCGCTAAAATCTAATACCGGCCCATGGCCCACGCTCCCATTGTTTTCATATCCTCGACCTCTGAGGACTTGAAAGAATACCGTCAGCAAGCCGCCAAAGCCGCGCGGGCGCTCGGCTTTTTCGCGCTGATGATGGAAGACTTTCCCGCGAATGGCCGCGGCCCGTCGCTGGACGAATGCCTGCGCGAGGTGGAAAAGGCCGAGCTCGTCATCGCCATCGTCGCTCATCGCTATGGCTGGGTTCCGGACGACACCGGCCAGCCGGATGCCAAGAGCATCACCTGGCTCGAGTGTCAGCACGCTTGGAACGTCACCAGGAAAGAAGTTCTGGCGTTCATCGTCGACCCGAGCGCGAATTGGCCGGCTGATCAATACGAAGGGCACAGGCTTAACTCGGAAAGGAAAAAGCCGGGTATCTTGCAGGAGGTCGAACGGAACGAAGCCAATTTGGAACGGTTCAAGGAAGAACTTGGCAAGTACTTCCGTAAGCAATTCGGCGATCTGCCTGGCTTGCGGGAAGTGGTGATGCAATCTCTTGCGGAATGGCGCATTCGGAATCCGCAAATTCAGGTGCCTCCCGTTCCCGGCGATACCGAAACCTACCTGAAAACATCTTCGCCGACAACGCACAGATCCGCATCATGAAGCTGAAATCGAAGCGCGCCGAGCCATACGTCTTCGATATCGACGAAATCTACATCGCGCTCACCACCCTGGCAGCGCCGGAAGAAAAATCACCCAAAGGCGCCCAGCCCTCCGAGCATCTTCAGCGCCGCACCGTGCTCGAACACGCCATCCGGCAGCGCAAAGTCGTTATCATCGGCTATCCCGGCTCTGGCAAATCCACTTTCCTCAAGCGCGTTGCCTTCGAGCTCTGCCGCAACATCCAAGGTCTCCGCCCCAGCGATGCGCCGCCGTTTCTCGCGCCCGAAGACCGCCGCTTCCCCATCCTCGTCCGCACCGCCGACCTCGCCAAACTCCTCGCTGGCGACCAATCTCCCAAGCCGCCTGACGCCCCCGATTGGCTCCCTCACTTCCTAGGCAAGCAAGGTGAAGCGTACAACTGGGGCGTGGGCGAAGCATTCTTCCGCCGCAAATTGGAAGAAGGCGGCTGCCTGATAATGATGGACGGGCTGGACGAGGCCCCCAGCCGACGCCTGCGCGAGCGCGTGGCGCGCATCTTCGAGAAAGCCACCAGCGCTTACCCCAAATGCGACTTTCTGGTCACCACCCGGCCCCAAAGCTACGAAGGCGATGCTGTGCTGGCCGGCTTCTATGCGCTCCGCATCGGAGATCTGGAGGCGCCCGAAATCAAAACGTTCTTCCACCATTTCGCCCGCGCGCTTTCCTTGCCCGAGCAGGAAGCACAGACATTCCAAGAGACCTTGGAGGCGGCTCTCGCTGGCCGCCCTGAGATCCGCGACATGGCGCGCAGCCCGGTAATGCTCACCGCGCTCGCCGTCTTGCAGCACAACGATCAGAAGCTGCCTGAATATCGCGTCGAGCTGTATGAATCCATCTTGGGCTGGCTGGCGGCCGCCCGCGATGCCATGGAAGGGCGACCCTCCGCCGAAAAGTGCCTCGAGTACTTGCGCAAGCTGGCGCTTTCCATGCAGGATGCGCCCGCCGGCCGCGTTGTGCAGATCAACAAACGCGCCGCCGCCGAGCTGGCCGCGCAGCAGCTCGGCGGCACCGTCGAGCAGAACGAAGACTCGCTGGATCGGGAAACGCAAGATAGCGGCATCATCTCCTCAGTGGGGACAGATCTCAAGTTCTGGCACCTCAGTTTCCAGGAGTACCTGGCCGCGCGCGAGATTGCCGGCTTTAGCGAGAGACAGCAGGTGGAACGGGTAGTGAAAAGCCCGAACCTGTATCACGCGGAGTGGCGCGAAATGCTGCGCCTGCTGGGCGGCATCTTAAAACAGCAAGGCGCCCAGAAGATTGAAGGGCTGTTCAGCGCCATTCTGGATGCGCTGGGCGAGCGGCCCACGCTTGAAACCCAGACACGCTGCGCCGCGCTGCTCAGCGCTATGATGCGCGATTTGAAGCCCATGGGCTACCAGCCGGCGAGCCCGAAGTATGAAGAGACCGTAAAGGCTGTGATGCGCATCTTCGAGCCAGGCGAGGCAGAGCAGATTGACATCGAGACCCGCATCGAAGCGGCGGATCTGTTGGGGCAGGTTGGAGATCCAAGACTGGATGATGATAACTGGGTCGCGATTCCAGCGGGTACGTTCAAGATGGGAGCGCAGAGCGGACAGAAGAATGCCGCCGGTTACGATCCCGAAGCTGTCGAGGAAGAAGGGCCGACACATGCAGTAACGCTGAAACCCTTTGGCATGGGGCGTCTTCCAGTCACAGTGCAAGAATACGGCAAGTTCATGAAGCACGGCTACGAAATGCGCAAGTATTGGGCCGATGGCTTTTGCAAATTCAGTGAGCCTGAGAACTGGGAAGATCAAAAGCTCTATCCGAACCGCCCCGTGGTGGGAGTCAGCTGGTATGAGGCGGCAGCCTATTGCGCCTGGGCCGGCGGCCGGTTGCCGACCGAGGCGGAATGGGAGCGCGCGGCACGCGGCCCGCTCAGCGCCCGGTATCCCTGGGGCAACCACCCACCGCTCGATCATTCTCGCGCCAATTATGAAATGGCAGTCGGCGATACGACGCCTGTGGGTCTCTATCCGGCGGGAAACAGCGTTGAGGGATTGTGCGACATGCTGGGGAACGTTTGGGAATGGTGCAGCGATTGGTACCGCGAGTACAGCGAAGCGGGACAAGACAATCCGACGGGACCGCCGAGCGGAGAGGAGAAAATAGTGCGCGGTGGCTCCTGGGTCTTCAGTCCGAGGATCGTCCGCGTCTCGGACCGTTTCAGGTACGTGCCTACGTATCGTGACAACAGTATCGGGTTTCGTTGTGGTGGGGAATTGCCTTAGGTGTTTTGTGTTTTGAGTTTTAGGAGGGGGTTCCAAGAGGGAAATCTCCCCTTTGGTTTCGGATTTTTTAAGTTATACCTTCACAGAAAAGGCCGGGCCGATGTTCGCCTTCCGGCTACCAGAGAGCCCAGCCTCGCTTGCTGTTTGGCGCGAGCGCGTGAAGCCCGTCGCGCCCGCAGCAGTTTCGATTGCGCTGGTAACTCAGAACAGAAAACACTCAACGTAATTCCCCACCACAACGAAACCCGACGCCGACTGCGGCACAACGGCGTACCCGAGACGGCCCGAGACGCGAACGTTCCTAGGATAGTTCCTCCAGGAGCCACCGCGCACTATTTTCATTTCTCGCCTCTGCGGTCCCGTCGGGTCGTCTAGTCGCCCCTCGCTGTAGTTGCCGTACCAATCGCTGCACCACTCCCAAACGTTTCCCAATGTATCGTAAAGGCCCCACGCGTTCGGCAACTTTTGCGCCACCGGGTGCGTCTTTCCCCCGCTGTTGCCGTCGTACCAAGCAACCTCGTCAAGGCTGCTATAACGCGCGCCAGTGCTTCCCGCGCGAGCGGCATATTCCCACTCCGCTTCCGTCGGCAGCCTCATCCCCACTGCTTCGCAATAAAACTTTGCTTCCTCCCACGTCACTTGCTCAACCGGAAGATCGTCGCCTTTGAAGTGGCTCGGATTCGGCTTTCCCGTCACCGCCTTGTACGCTGCTTGCGTGACTGCCGTTTGACCCATCCAAAACCCATGGCTGATGCTCACTTCGTGCGACGGCTTCTCCTTGTCATAGCATTCGGAATCGCCAGGCGAACAGCCCATCATGAACTTGCCCGGAGGAATCCACACGTAGCGCAAGTTGTCTTTTGGGTTGACCTTAAATTTAACCTCGGCTGCCGCCGGTGGCGCACCGCTCCCCAGGACTGCCGTCACAGCCCTGGCCAGCTCTTCGAATTCGGAATTAGGCATTTCGCCGTGCCAGCCCGCTAAGTTTGCCGCATGAAGCCGCCGAAATGCCAGCGGAATCGTCACCGGATCCAGCAACACGGGCACCAGAATGCCTCGTTGGTTCCCTTCGTGAGCTTCGGTCCAAACCCAACCCGACTGAACAGACGCATTCGACCAGGCGACGATCACGCAGCGCGACGCCTCCAACGCCGCTTCAATCTCCCGCTCCCAAACTTTGCCCGCAAGGATGGTCCGATCCCACCAAACCGTCCAGCCGCGCTGCTGCAACGCATGCACTAGCGGCAGGATCCTCGCCTTATCCTCGCTCGCGTAACTGATAAAAACATCGCTCACACTGTGATGGCCCCGGGTATCTTCACATTTTCAATCACAGCCCTGCAAAATAATTCTGCCGTATCCCTCTTGGCTTCTTTTGATTCACTTACATGCCATATGTGCCCAACGCGACCCTTCGGCCTCGCCGCCGCGTGCTACCCTCGAACCGGCAAGAACGGCCATCCGCCGTCTCTTGCCATTTTCATTTGCAAAGAGGAGCACCCCATGACACCACGTCAAGCGAGAACCGAGCGCCGCGCCGCCGAGCGCAAAGCCAAAAAGGCCGAAATGCGTCGCAACAAACAGACTGCTCTCGAACTACACGATCTTCCCTATCTGAGCAGCGACCGTGAGGGAGCCCCCACGAACCCTGGGTTCGTTCCGCAATCTCCAGCCTCACTCGCCCCGCCGCCCCCGTCTGGCTTCGTTCCGCAAAGCACCACCCGCGCAGAAATCAATCGCCAAAACGCGGCACACAGTACCGGCCCGCGCACGCCAACTGGTAAATTGGCTTCGTCTCGTAATTCGTTAAAGCACGGACTCGCCTCCGGCCAAGTCATCATCCCCGGCGAGGACACCTCCGCATTCGAAGCCCTCCTGACTGCGCTTCTCGACGAGCACCAACCCGGCGGCCCCACAGAAGAGCTCCTGGTCAACGAAATGGCCCAATCCTATTGGCTCGCCCAACGTGCCCTACGTCTCCAAAACGAATGCTTTGGGCCAGAAGGTGTCGACGACAAGCGCCTATCCTTATACATGCGCTATCACACGACTCACGAGCGCGCCTTCCATAAAGCACTCACAGCATTGATGAAACTCAGGAAAGAGCAAGCTCGTGGCTTCGTTTCGCAGAGCGCCAATCGCGCAGCTGCAAACGGTGGCTTCGTCTCGCAAGAACCCGGCGAATCGCTGAAACGCAGCCCCGAATCGAGCCCCAGCGGCAGCCGAATCCGAGTTCGTTCGGCAAAAAGAGCGCGCAGAAGCCGCCTGAAAAGCTAAACACACAACCTTCGGGACAAGTCAGCGGGTGAACTATGCCCCGACATCGGCGAGGGCCGCTCGTCGAAAGAATAGACTAACCAGTGCGCATCTTCACAGTCTAAAGACCAGCCGGATGGAATGGACCGACTCAGCGGCCGCGGACGAGGCACGCAAGGGGAACCAACAGGCCTTTCGTGTTTTGGTCGAGCGGCATAGTCAATCTGTTTTCCGTCTGGCCTTCCGTATGACTGGTAACGAACAAGACGCCGAGGACCTGGTTCAGGAGACGTTCCTCCGCGCGTACAAGCAACTACAGCGGTTCGATGGCCGGGCGGCTTTCGGGACGTGGCTGTATCGCATCTGCGCGAATTGCTCATTCGACCTGATCCGCGCGCGCAAGAGCCGCAAAGAGCAGCAGACCTCGACAGAGGATCCAGAGACTTTGAATTGGCTCGACCGGATCGCGGCGCCGGAACCCTCGCCTGAGCGGCTCACGCAAAGCGGGCAGATCGCGGGCATGCTCGAGCCGGCGCTGAATCGACTTAGCGAGATGGAGCGAACCGCATTCGTGCTGCGGCATTACGAAGGTTGCGAGATCGAAGAGATCGCGCGCGCATTGGGCGTGCAGGCGAACGCGGCAAAGCACAGCGTCTTTCGCGCCGTTCAGAAGCTTCGGCGGGCGCTTGAACCGGCCTGGGGAGTGGCGCGATGAATCATCTCAGCGAAGAGCAGGTTATGCAGGCTTATTACGACGAGCTCGATCCGAAGTTGCGCGAGCATCTGAAGGATTGCCCCGAGTGCCGCGCCAGCTTTGACCGGCTGAAGGATGTGCTCGACTCCGTGCGCGAATACCCGGTTCCGGAGCGCGGCGCTTCCTATGGCGGCGAGGTGTGGACGCGGCTGCTTCCTCATTTGCCTCCCGCGAGGCCACGGGCGTCGTGGTTACGGTGGTGGCTGATTCCCGCGCTGGCAAGTCTGGTGGCCGCGGCTTTTGTTGCCGGAATGCTGACGCAGCAACAGCGGCAAATGACGGGAATTTCGGCGAAGGCGCGGGAACGCGTGCTCCTGATTTCGATGAGCGATCATCTGGAGCAATCGCAAATTGTTTTGGCGGAACTGGTCAATGGAACACCGGAAGAGATCGATCTAGTGGACGAGCGTGGGCGGGCGCGCGACCTGCTGGCCGAGAATCGGTTGCTGCGTCAAACGGCCGCTCGTGCCGGGGACATGCCTCAGGCGGCGTTGCTTGATGAACTCGAGCGCGTACTGACGGATATTGCGAACAGTCCTTCCAATATGCCGCCGCAGGATCTCGAAGCCTTGCAGCACCGGATCGAGAGCGAGGGTCTTTTGTTTAAGGTGCGCATTACGAGTACAGATGTTCGTGAAAAGGGACAGAAATTATGATTCGCAGCAGCATTTTTTTGATTGCTTTGGCCGCATCGGGCGTGGCGCAGAACTGGTCTGCTCCGATGGCGGAGAACTTCCAGGCGCGGCAATCCAATCGCGAGGATTCGAACTACCAAAAGGGTCTGCAGGAGCTCGACGCGCGGCAATGGGAGCTGGCGATTGTGTCGTTCGATACTTCGGCGCACAAGGGGTCGGCGGCGGATGCAGCTCTCTATTGGAAGGCGTATGCGGAAAACCGGGCGGGCCGCCACGAAGAGGCTATCTCCACCATCTCCGAGTTGCGTCAAACGTATCCATCAAGCCGGTGGACTAAAGACGCGCAGGCGCTTGAACTGGAGATGCGCACGCAAGCGGGAGCTCCGGCAAATCCCGGCGCTCAGCCGGATGACGATTTGAAATTGATGGCGCTGAATAGCCTGATGCAATCGGATCCGGATAAGGCACTGCCCATTCTTGAAAAACTTCTCACAAGTAATAGCTCGCCAAAGATCAAAGATAGAGCGCTGTTCGTTCTGGTTCAGAATCAGTCGGCACAAGGCCGCAAGGTTCTGAGCGACATCGCTCGTAATTCATCGAATCCCGATCTGCAACTGAGAGCAATCCGGTATATGGGGATGATGGGGAGCGCGGATGCCCGCAAAGAGCTTGCAGCGGTTTACAACGCGTCCTCAGATGTGCGTATCAAGAGCGCAATTCTGAAGAGTTTCATGCAGTCGGGTTCGCGAGATTTCCTTCTAAATGCCGCGAAGACGGAGCAGAACCCGGATCTACGGCGCGATGCCATTCGCCAGCTCGGACTGACGGGCGGTCAGGACGAACTGTGGCAGCTCTATCAATCGGAACCATCGATTGAGAACAAGGAAGCCATTCTGAAATCGATGTTCTTAAGTGGCAACTCATCGAAGCTGGTGGAGGTCGCACGCACTGAAAAGGATCCGCGTCTGCGCATCGCGGCGATCAAGTCTCTTGGCCTGATGGGTGACAAAGGCCACGGGGACGTTCTGGTGTCTATCTATCAATCGGATCAGAATCGCGAGGTGCGAAGCGCAGTCCTGAACGCCCTCTTCCTGCAACAGGACGGAAAGGCCCTGGTTGACTTGGCCCGAAGCGAAAAAGATCCACAGATGAAGCAGGAGATCGTTAAAAAGATGTCGCTGGTTCATTCGAAGGAAGTGACCGACTACATGATGGAGCTACTGAAATGAAGACGGCGGCTTTTCTTCTGTTTGCATCGGCGCTCCTTGCTCAGAATCAGCAGCCGAATGTAGTCAACGCGCGCTTTGAGAGCCGGGCGTTCTCCGGAAATCTGGACTCACAAATTCGCGCCAGTTCGCCAACGTGGTTCGGGTATGCGGTGAAGACGGCGCGCAACGATAACCAGAGCTGCTGTTGGAATGGAGGGAATCAATCCGGCTGTTGGCTCGAAGGACGATCGGATGGCGTGGTTACAGGGGTACGCTCGAGCGGCCCCGTACAACCCGTACAACTGGAAGGATCGGACGCGGTTGCTGTGCTCTTCCGGGTTGCCAATAACGACGTAGAAAAGGTGCAGGTCTATTCGCTTTCGTGCCCTCTGGATGCGGGTGGGCTTCCGTTCGTGTGGTTGACGGGCGTGTCTGCGAACGCAAGCCTGCCTTATCTGGAAAAACTCGTCACGACAAGTAACTCAACCCATGCCGCGAATGGGGCGATTTTCGCCATCTCGCAGCATGAAGATCCTTCCGGCGTGGATCTCTTGATTCGACTCGCCAAAAATAATTCATCGCCCCATGTTCGGGGCCAGGCGATTTTCTGGCTGGCGCAAAAGGCGGGTAAGAAAGCGTCGTCAGCGATCACGGATGCGATCGAGAACGATCCCGACACCCAGGTAAAGAAGCGCGCCGTGTTCGCGCTGTCGCAACTGCCGAAGGATGAGGCGGTCCCGAAACTGATCGAGATCGCCCGGAGCCAGAGGAATCCGGAAGTTCGAAAACAGGCGTTTTTTTGGCTGGGGCAGTCGAAAGATCCGCGTGCGCTTGCCTTCCTGGAGGAAGTGCTGACGAAGTAGGCTGGCCGACAGATAAGCGCGCGACTTTTCGGAACTAATACAGGCAGTTCCCAAAACTGGACACCGGATCCGCGTCGCGCGCGATGAAAACGACTGACACTGAACTTCTCAAAGTTGGTACGCAGCGTGCGCGTTGTTTCCAATCCGGTAGGGACATTTGATGTCAACGCGGGAAACCTTATACACAATTTCGCCTTCGAACGACTCAACGGTTGCCCTAGAGGTGTTCAAGACCGGTTTGATGAAGGGGAAAAAGCACATTCTGTTTTTCGAGAGATTCAGCGGAGAATTGTGCTTCGTCCCGGAGCGGCCGGAATCATCGCGCGTCAACATGATGATCGACGCAAGCAGCGTTCTCTGCCGCGACCAATGGCTGAGGCCGAAAAAGCAGCAGGCCGTTACAGCTTACGCGCGGAAGAACGCTTTGTCGGCTGACGCCCACCCGGAAATTCGCTTCGCGTCCACGCGGATCTCTTCCAAAGCGCTGCGGGGCTTTGTGGTGGAAGGAGTGCTGAAGATTCGCGGCGTAAGCCGAACGGTGAAAGTAAATGCCGTTTTGAATCCGATGAAACGCGACAGGTTTCAGATCGACGGAGACACCAGCTTCCTTTTAAGCGATTTCGGGATTCAGCCGCCATCGGCTCTGCTGGGGCTCATCGGAACTAAGGATGAGGCGTTGGTGCGCCTACTAGTCTGGGCGACGAATACGGCGCCGGATAACGTGTAGCAATTAGAAAGTTCCGCGGACCCAGCGGCGTTCTAATATACCAGGGGGTAAATATGCGCTGGATCCGCAATGCCACTCTGGCTCTCTTCCTCGGCTCGAACCTATTTAGCGCTCGCCCGCTGCAAGCGGCGAATTCCGATGACAACTGGTGGCGCACGGCGGTTATTTATGAGATTTACCCGCGCAGCTTTGGGGACAGCAATGGCGATGGAATCGGAGATCTCAACGGAATTACAGCGCACCTGGATTATCTGAAGGATCTTGGGATCGACGCTATTTGGATTACGCCGTTTTATCCTTCTCCGCAAGTCGATTTTGGGTACGACATCTCGAACTATGAAGGGGTTGACCCGCAGTTTGGGACGATAGCCGATTTCGATCGACTGACGGCCGAAGCCAAGAAGCGCGACATTCGCGTAATCTGCGATCTGGTGCTGAATCACACATCGGATCAGCATCCGTGGTTTCTCGAATCCGAGTCTTCGAGAACGAACCCGAAGGCGGACTGGTACATCTGGCACGATGGGAAGCCGAATGGGCAGCCCCCGAACAATTGGATATCGATATTCGGCCATTCGGCGTGGCAGTATGTGGATGCGCGGAAGCAATACTACTACCACGCGTTCTATAAACAACAACCAGACTTAAATTGGCGTAACGAGCAAGTCCGGAATGCGATGTGGGATGTGGTGCGGTTTTGGATGCGCAAGGGAGTCGCGGGTTTCCGTCTGGACGCGATTACCAGTCTGTTTGAGGACATCGGACTGAAGGACGAGCCTTATCTTACGGGCACTAACGCTTATGGCGATCGCAAAACCTCGCGAGTTTATACGGACAATCTGCCTGCAGTGCATGACGTGCTCCGCCAACTCAGAAGGGTGACCAACGAGTTCCCGGGCCGAATTTTGATTGGAGAAACATATCTGCCCAACGTGGGCGAACTGGCAAAGATGTACGGGAGGAACAGGGACGAGCTGCAGCTTCCGATGGACACGCAACTCGGGTTCACGAATCATCTTTCGGCGCCGGACTTCCGCCAGAAGCTGGAAGACGCGGAGACGAAAATCAACGGAAACGTTCCGCTGTTTGTGTTCGAGAACCACGATAATTCGCGGAGCGTGAACCGGTATGGCGACGGAAAGCACGATGGCGCGATAGCGAGGTTGCTCGCGACCCTGCTGCTAACGACACGCGATGCCGCGCTGATCTATTACGGCGAAGAACTCGGAATGGTGGACAACGTCCCGAAACGCAAAGAGGATGTGCAGGATCCGATCGGGAAAATGGGATGGCCGAAAGAAAAGGGGCGCGATGCAGAGCGTACGCCGATGCAGTGGAACGCAGGCTTCGATGCCGGGTTCAGCACCGCGAAATCTACCTGGTTGCCGGTTGGGGCCGATTACAAGACCGTCAATGTTGCCACGGAAGAGCACGAGCCAGAATCTCTTTTGAACTATTACAAGCGATTGATTCGGCTGCGCAAAGAGAATCCGCAAATGCGGGAGGGCGATTTCGTTGCCGTGGACGAGAAGAATGACAATGTCCTCTCTTATCTACGCAAGACGAACGATGGGAGAGCAGTGCTCGTAACGCTCAATTTCACTGCGGCGCCGCAGACCGTCGGCTTCGATCTGCAGCCTCAAGGCGTGCGGGGCAAGCACGTGAAGACAGTGATCGCTTCGTTTTCGAGCGCAAGTCAGTCGACGGACTTGGGACATATTTCGTTGCCGGCTTATGGCGCTTACGTAGGAGAGATTCAGCCGTGAGACGAAGGCCTCACGCCGCTGTTGAGCAAGAGCCGTTCGCTACGATGAAATTAATCCATGAATGTTTCGTCTGTTGACCTGAAGAAGACGGTCAACCTGCCAAAAACCGATTTCCCGATGAAGGCGAACCTGCCTAAAGCCGAGCCAAATACGCTCGACCTTTGGGAAGGGATGGGGCTTTATCACCGGATTCGCGAGGCGCGCGCAGGGCATCCTCAATTCATTTTTCATGATGGTCCACCGTATGCAAACGGGAACATTCACCTTGGCACCGCATTTAACAAGATCGTCAAGGACATGGTCGTCAAATCCAGGACCATGGCGGGTTTCGACGCGCCCTACGTGCCTGGATGGGATTGCCACGGCTTGCCCATCGAGTTCAGGGTGGACCAGGAATTGGGCAAGCGCAAAGCTTCGATGAGCGTGGCCGAAATTCGGGCCGAGTGCCGCGCGTACGCTTCAAAATTCGTCGACATTCACCGGACCGAATTCAAGCGCCTGGGGATTCTCGGGCGCTGGGAAGATCCGTATCTCACGATGAGCGCGGAATACGAGGCGGTGATTGCCCAGGCGTTCGTCGATTTTCTGCACAACGGCTACGTCTACAAAGGGCTGAAGCCGGTTCATTGGTGCATCAAAGACCGAACCGCTCTGGCCGAAGCCGAAGTGGAATACGAGAACCATTCCAGCCCTTCGATCTACGTGCGCTTCAAGCTCGCATCGGATCCGGCGGCGATCGATCCTGCTTTGGCAGGCCGCGACGTTTACTTGCCTCATCTGGACGACTACGCCATGGACGATTCCGGCGAACCTCGCTATCTGCTTCAATCCGAAACTAGAGTATGTGGCGGTCGATACGCCTAGGGTGTGACGATCGTGGCGGAGGGATTGCTGGCGCAGGTTTCCGAAGTGCTCGGTTGGGACCAGACGGTGATTGCCCGGTTTCCCGGCACGAAGCTGGAAGGAGCTGTTTTCCGGCATCCGTTTATAGATCGCGATTCGCTTGGACTTCTCGCGGATCACGTCACTTTGGAACAAGGAACCGGAGCGGTCCACACGGCGCCGGGTCATGGGCAGGAAGACTTCGTGGTTTGCCAGCGTTACGGCATTCCGGTGTATTGCCCGGTGGACGCGGCAGGCCGCATGTTTCAAGCCGAGGGCGCGAGCGGCGCATTACCCGAAGAGTTGATCGGCAAGACAGTTTGGGAAGCCAATCCGATCGTCATCGACCTGCTTCAACAGCGCGGCGCTCTGGCGGGTCAGGCGACGCTCGATCACAGTTATCCGCACTGCTGGCGCTGCCACAATGCGCTTATTTTTCGCGCGACCGAGCAGTGGTTTATCGGCATGGACCGCGAAGAGCTGCGGACCCGCGCTTTAGAAGCAATCAAGAACGTGAAGTGGCGTCCTGTATGGGGTGAAGAGCGCATCTCGAATATGGTGGCGACGCGCCCGGATTGGTGCATTTCGCGCCAGCGCGTGTGGGGCGTGCCGATCATCGTTTTCTATTGCGAAGACTGCAATGAGCCATACACGGATAGAAGCGTGCAGGAAAGAATTGTGGAGCAGTTCCGGCAGCACACCGCCGATATTTGGTATTCAAAGTCCGCGGCGGAGTTGATGGGTGAGTGACTGCAAGTGCTCGAAATGTGGCGGCGCTTCGTTCCGGAAAGAGAACGACATTCTGGACGTTTGGTTCGATTCAGGATCAAGCCATTTGGCGGTTTTGACGCCCGGAAATGATCTGCGCTGGCCGGCAGACATGTACCTGGAAGGCGGCGATCAATATCGCGGATGGTTCCAGAGCTCGCTGCTGGTGGGTGTGGGGCTCAGGAACGAATCGCCTTTTCGCGAGTGCGCAACCAGCGGCTGGACGCTGGATGGAGAGGGCCGGGCCATGTCGAAATCGCTCAACAGCCTGGGTCCCGAGAAGATTGTGAAGCAGTACGGCGCGGACATTCTTCGGCTTTGGGTGGCATCCGTCGATTTCATGGAAGACGTCCGCATGTCGGACGTGATTCTTACGCGCTTGTCGGAGGCGTATCGCAAACTTCGGAACACTTTCAAGTACATGTTGGGCAATCTCGCGGATTTCGATCCGGTGGCGACGTGGTGCCGGGCCATAGCCTTGCCGGCATTGACGCCTGGATTCTCGTGCGCGCCGAGGAGCTTGTGCGGCAGTGTCGCGCCTGGTACGACGAGTACGCATTTCATAAGGTCTATCGCGCTATATATGATTTCGCCGTTAGCGACCTGAGCGCGCTTTATTTCAATGTGGTGAGAGACCGGCTCTACACGACCGGACCTTCTTCTCAAGCGCGGCGAAGCGCACAAACGGCTCTTCACAGACTCAACCATGCTTTGGTGCGCCTGCTCGCGCCCATTCTTTCGTTCACTTGCGAAGAGGTATGGCGGCACGCGCGACCGGATACGGTGGCTTCTGAAAGCGTACACATCGAATACTTTCCGCAAACGGATGAACTGACGGGAGGAATAACATCTAAGCAGCGCAAGCGAGCGGCGGAATGGGACCGGCTGATTCCGATTCGCGATCAAGTTTTGAAGGCGCTCGATATCGCGCGCGAGGACAAGGTGATCGGCTCATCGCTAGAGGCCGCCGTTTCGCTCAAGAGCGGCGGCGATGCGTACTCGTTGCTGCAAAATTTGGCGGCTGAGCTTCCGGCATGGTTCATCGTCTCCGAAGTTGAACTGGAGCATGACGCGTCGGCCGTCGCGACGATTCGGGTGGAGCGCGCCAGTGGCGACAAATGCGAGCGCTGTTGGAAGTACACGCGCGATGTAGGCAGTGACGAAGAGTTTCCGACGGTTTGTGCCGCGTGCGCGTCCGTGGTGCGCGAGTTTTGGAGTTAGGTGCCTAATCCGCGAACATTCGGGCGTATCGCGCCGGCGATTCTGTCGTTGCTCATCATCGCCGCGGATCGCGCTTCGAAGGTGCTCATACAACATTCGATGAGCTCCATCGATAGCACTTCCGTGATTCCGGGTTGGTTGCGTATCATTCACACTGAGAACGCAGGGGCAGCTTTTGGGGTGCTGGCGGACGGCAGTTTTTTCTGCGAAGCGCGATATTGATAGGCGTCTCGCTGGGTGTGGTGGTGTTTGTTGCATGGGCTTTGTGGAGTCAGGACAGCTCGTTCAGCGCCTCAGTTACGCGCTTCGGCCTGGCTCTTATTCTGGGGGGCGCAATCGGCAATCTTTACGACCGTATCGTTCGCGGCGCCGTCACGGATTTCATTGAGGTTTATCATGGCGCCTGGTCATTCCCGGCTTTTAACGTGGCCGACAGCGCAATCACCGTGGGAGCGATTTTGCTGCTAATCGATCTCCTGCGGACGCGGCGGAAAGATGTTGAGCAGCACGCCGGTTTCGCTCACAAGTAGTTCAGCATGTTTCCAAAACTAATCAGTATCGGTTCGTTTTACATTCCGACTTATGGCGTGCTGGTCGCGCTCGGGTTTTTAGCGGGGCTGGGCATGACTTTGCGTTTGGCGCGGCGCGTTGGCCTGTCCGCGGAAAAAATAACAAACTTAGCGGTGTATTGCGCCATGGCGGGCATCGTGGGCGCAAAGCTGTTCATGTTCCTGTTCGACATAGGCGATTACATACGGGATCCCGGTCAAATCTTCACGCTGGAAACCCTGCAAGCGGCGGGTGTCTTTCACGGCGGTTTCATTGTCGCGTTGCTGGTCGCGGTACTCTACATGCGAAGGCAGCAGCTGCCCGCGTTTAAGACCATGGACGCATTCGCTCCGGGGATTGCTCTTGGCCAGGCGATCGGGCGGATTGGCTGCTTCGCCGCGGGTTGCTGCTGGGGCAAAGAGTGCTATTTGCCATGGGGCGTTCGCTTCCGCTCGAATTTCGCCGCGCCGGTGCCCTTGGACAAAACGCTTCATCCGGTCCAGTTGTATGAATCGGCGGCCAATCTAATAATTTTCGGCATTCTGTATCGCCAGTTCAACCGCGAGCATCGCGCAGGCCAAGTCATCGGTCTTTATCTTGTTCTCTACTCGAGCGCACGTTTTATCATCGAGTTCTTCCGGGAGCACGAACAATCGCTGGTAGGCCCGTTCTCCCTTACCCAATGGATTGCGTTGGGGCTGCTGGTGCTGGGAGTAGGCATCTTGCTGCGTCGCCGGCAAGTTGAAACGGTCCCGGAAGGGCAGACGGAAAGTCTGCACGCTTAGAACCGCTCTCGCCAACAGCCTACTTAGCGCTTAAACCTTTTCATCGTTCCTGCCGATAGCTGAGATGTGGAGTTGAGCGATCGTGCGTACCGGGGCGTAGTTGTCGCGGTACTGCTCAGTGTTCTGCTGTTCGCCCTTCAGCAGCTCGAACTCGTACAATCGCCGTTTTTTGCATACGCCATATCGGGAGCATTTCTCATTCACGTCACCTTTGCTCCCAGACGGTTTGAGCTTACGGCCGTTCTTTTCCTAGCGCCAATATTAGCGTGGAGCTACCACGAGTTGGGTGGACATTTCGCAGACTCGTCTTCTGCGCCAGCGACTGTGGCGGCGTTTCTTGGTGTCGCGAGTTTGCCAGTGCTGGGGTGGAGAGCGGTCAGAAAAGATGAGGCGCTGCGAGAGTTTCTGGTTGCCTTGTGTATGCCGATGTTTACGATAGGCACCGGCACAGTGCTACTTCTGCTGGTCCCGCTGCAATCCCGGGTGTATGACTTCGTTCTCTATCGCGTCGATGCCACCTTTGGCGGCCAAGCAAGTGGCGTTGTCGCGCGTTCCTTCGATGCGGTTCCTATCCTCGGATTTATTTGCATCTTGGCTTATCACGCTCTCCCGCTGGTTCAGGTGTTCTTACTCGCAACGGTCTTGAGGGCCAGGCTCTCTCTCGCGCAGCCGCTGGTCGCATTTATGCTGGCAGGTATTGCCGGATGCTCTACATATCTGTTTGTACCTGCGATTGGGCCACGCAACACATTTGGCGCCGGGTTCGCTTACAAGACTTTCTCTTTTGTGCCTCTGTCGACTACTAAAATGCCGTTTGCAACACCAGGGAACGCTGTACCTTCCCTTCATCTCGCGTGGGCGCTGTTGATCCTTTGGAATATCCCCCAGCGCTGGCGATTCGGTCGCGTTGCGGCGGCTGCTTTTCTCGTCCTAACGATAATGGCAACCCTTGGTACTGGGCAACACTATTTGATCGATTTGGTTGTGGCTGTTCCATTTGCGGTTTGCGTGCAGAACCTTGCTTGCCGTCGCTGGCGATTCGCCGTTATCGCGGGAGCACTGACGATGCTCTGGCTCGTATACTTCCGCTTTGGATTTTCATATCTTGAACCGCGACCGATATGCTCCTGGATTGCAGGTCTTGCGAGCGTTCTCCTGCCCTTCCTGCCCGGTTTTCTGCCTACTGTGGGCTCGAACGAGGCAATCGCTTCGGAATGTATTTTGTCGTCTAAATACAAGGTTGACGAGTCGGGAATGGCGCTTGAACCATCAGTGTAGTTGACTTCAAAAAGGCCGCTTGCCGGTGAGCGCAGCTCAAAAGCGCTGCGGGAAAAATCTCACATTCGCTTACCTTTGCGAATAATTGAAAATTCAGGCTAGGAGTAAATTCAAACTTCTTTCCACGGGTTAATAACCGATACTCCGAAGCGCGCAAAGTCCTTCACGTTGCGTGTCGCTATGGTCAAATCGTGCTCCATTGCGGTAGCCGCAATCAGCCCATCGATAGTAGGTAGCGGTGTTCCTTTGCGCTCTAGCCGCACCGATAAGACTGCCCATCTATCGGCGACCGTTTGGCTGACAGGCAAAATGCGGTCCTGAAACGAGGGGAGCAAGTCTTCGCTAAACCATTGCTGCAACTGGGATCGACGTTTACCGGAGTCAAGAAGCTCGATTCCTCTACGGATTTCGGCCAATACAAGGACACTTGTAAACAAGGAGACGTCATCGGTGGTTGTCAGCCAGTTCTTGACGTTTGGATCGGGGTCTCCTCTCCGTGAAAACTCGCAGAGGACATTAGTGTCGAGCAGAAACCCGCTCACAGATGAACAGGCCGTGGGTAATCTCTTAGCCTCTCAATCTTCAACTCTGAACCGGCGAATGGAGGCGCCGTGAGAACATCGATGAGCCGCTTGGGACGCTTGGGAGCGATGTCGGGTTCAGATTTCTCCCGTAGCGCGTAAAGAGCCTTCGTAAGTAATGCTTCGACATCTCGGAAGGCGCCACTCTTCAGCCGCTCTTCGATGAGGTTTTCGAGTTCCGGTTTTTTGATCTCGATGGTCACGTTTTCACCTTACGCGAAAGATATTGAGTATGCAAACACGAAAGCCAGGAGTGCTAGGGCTGCACGGTGCTGGGCAAAGTTTTACCACTCGTTCACACCTGCCCGATTGACAAGTGGTAGAGTAGGAAACCGTCTGGGGGTGATTCACCGTGACTCTCGTTCCCTGGGAAGCAGCTTCGGCGCGCAGAGGATTCTTTTCTCTGGCGGCTTTTGGCATTGCGGCTTGCCTTTCGATTAGCTCGGCTGCGGCGAGCTCGAATTCGGACCTGAAGGACCAGGTTTACCAACACGAATCAGCAGGTGACCTGGCTGGCGCCCGATCGCTTCTCGAACAACAAGCGGGGACAGCGAGCAACAGTTCGGCGGCGGAGGCTTTGGCCGAATTTCTGGATCGGCACGGTGATCCGGGCCGGCGCGACGCCTACTTGAAATGGGCGGCCGAAGAGAGCGACCCAGCCAAACGGAGGCTGGCGCTGAGGCAGATCGTTCTTCTCGATTTTATGGAGGGGAAAGACAGCGAAGCCGCCAGCGATCTGAAGCAATATCGCGATGCTGGAGGTAACGATTTAAACCTGCCAGCTAAAGAGACCAAAGCGCCCACATTCTCGACGATCGTTATTCCAGGCCCGCTTTCGTCATTCGCGCGAATGGCCGCGCTGGCAACGGATCTCAGTCCGGACGAGTTGTTACCTGCACTGGCACGCAATGTCGTCACCAACGGCTATGAAGCTGCGGGAAACGAGGTTTTGCAGCAAACCGAATACTTACGGCTGCTGATCCGGTACATAGGACAAGCGCGCGAGTTGCAGGCAATGGCGGGAAAAGATCGAAAGATTCTGATTCCAACTTGCGACAGCGAAGAGACAGGAAACCTGCTGAAGATTCTAGGGTATCGGATGCGCGGCTCCTGCGGCGCGGATATCGTTCTCGAAACGGTTAATGCCACGCGCGCTTTCCTTACTGTCGATTCCGCTTTCCCGCTGACGCAGCTTGAACAAGACCTGCGCGCCAATCACCGCTTTGAGTTAGCTTATGCGCCCACGCCCGTACCTGTTCTATACAACGCGAATTATTGGTTAAGCGCTCTGGCGCGGAGTGGCCAGACCGATTTTCTCGACGCTTTCCTTTCCGATCCTTCGCTCTGCAGGCTGTATCTTGGGCTATCGCATCTCGATCACGCCACCGCTGAAGCTCTGAGGAAGCAATCATCGGCAGCCAAGCTCAAAGTTTACGCGCACGTTCTGGACTTTTTTGGGAGCATGTTCCAGATCCGTAATGGCGCCGCAGTGGTACCCGGCTCGCCCAAGGTGTGGACGTCGCTCGTGGGAGTTTCGCCCAATAACCCGGGAGCCTTTTTTGAAAAGCTGATTGCGACGGATGACGGTTGGCTGGCAAGTTATTTCGATGCGCTCTCGCGAATCAGGGGTCCGGCCGCGGCTTATCTAGAGCAGCCGGAAAGAACCAAGCGATTCTATGACGCATTACGGGGAAAAATCACCAGCCCCGGACCGGCTCGCCCGGTGTTTCGTTCAAGCACAGAGCTGATGCTGCTGACCACGTCTCTCCGGATAGAAGCCAACGGACAAGCGCACATCCCGGGCGATCTGGAAGTCTGGCGAACATTGTTCATCCATCACCCGCACGGCAAATACGATGGCAGATTGACGCGTTCGGCGGCAAGCTGGCGCAACAGCGACGATCTGGTCGAAGCGCTGTTCGGTCTCAGCCGGAAAACTGTCGAGAATGAGCCGCTGAAGATTTTCCTCACCCTAAACGACATTGATCGGGACCGCGTGAAGCCGATGTCGCCGCAACTGGCGGCTCGCCTTGTGACTGGCTTCAGAACGTACAGCGCGCAGTACAGCGTGTTCGCGGAAGCGCCGAACCTGAGCGAGGCATCGATCAATCATTATCTGGATCTTTGCGTGAGTACTTCAAGCATGCGCGACGCGCTGGTGAAGTCTGATGCGATAGGTACGCTGCAATCGCTGGTTGAGCTTTATCGCATTTTGTGCCGGCAGAACATGATCGGGCCAGCCGCGCAGGATGCCACATTCGCCAAACTCATTGCGCCGTTCAGCCACGCAAGACAGGAGGCGGAGGTGTTCGACGCCGGCCGCTCCGGAGTGGATCTCCTGCTGTCTTCCGCCAATGCGGACCCGAGTTTATCGCGGCAAGAGCGAGTCGTGGAGCTACTGGTGGGCAAATTGCGCGGACCGGAGAGTTCCGCGCCACCGTCGCCGGCTGAGAACTTTCTTCGGATTTTCGACGCACAGCGTCTGATCCCGCTGGATAGTCTTTTCACCGTGGCCGATCGCCCTGAGAAGGGGAATATAGATCAGAAGTCAATCAAGAGTATCAACGAGCAGCTTAGCCGCCTGGAAGAAACGCAGTCGGTCAGGGGTTCGCTTTCGTCGGAGGAAAAGAACTCGTTCGCCATGGGCTATTGGAGCGAGCGGCACATCGATCAGGAACGCAAGCTCAACCTGGATAGCCTGCTAAAGAGCGGGGATAAGAAAGATGTCCGCGCGTTTCTTGCGCCGTTGCTGCGCGACTCGCTGGTAGGAATTCTGTACAGCTATTACGCTCCTGTGGGAGCTCAGCTCCTATTGGCAAATCCTCTGTTCGTCCGCAGCCACGATTTCATCGGCCCTGAAGGGTCGCCCTTCGAATGGCATGAAACCGAAGTGAGCGGAACCGGCTGGCCGGAGAGTGCCGGCGGCCGGCTTATGGGTTCTCTGGTTTCGCTGCCCTACGCGCTCGCCGAGGCCGAGCAGAATTTCCTCACTCCCAAACGGGACCAGGCGCTGATTTGGGCCGACCTGGTTCCGCAGATGATTGTGGACGTGACTATCAACAGGTGGAGAAACGTGACGCCGGAACAACTTCGCTGGGTGTCGCTTCATATTCAGCGCGGGCGCACGCTATTTGCCGCTGCGGCCTTGGATCATTCGGTGGAACCGCACGTTATGGAAGCCCTCGCGCGATTTTTGAATCCGGGAAAAGTAGAAGCAGTTCAGGAAAAAGTGGAGGCGGGAGATTTCGCCAATGCAGTGGGACAGATCCCCCCTTCGATCCTTTTCGCCCTGGCGGAAGATCCGGCATTGAAGGACGTTTCGCCGGATATGGCTTCAAGTGAAATTGCTGTTTTGGCGGCTCAGAATGCTCCTGAGTTATCGCCTGATGTTATCGCGCGATCGTTTGGCACCCCTAAACCGACGCTGACGCATTCGTACCAGCCGGGGCTTTTGTACTTGCGAACGTTCCCCGCATTGATGGGATATTCGAGCCGGATACTGGCGGAAAGCTGGGAATCGAACAACTTGTATTACGCAGCGCTGGCGGAGGAGGCAGGCGTGCCGGTGAATCGGCTGGACGCCTATGTGCCGGAATGGAATCGTTCCACGATCGAGAATATCTTTGCCACCCATTTGGAAGATTGGCCGGCACTGCTACGATCGCTTTACACGGTGGCCAATGACGTCAGACAACATGGCGGGCAAGCGACTGCCGCAAATACCACAGGAAATTAGGAAGGGATTGTGAGGACATTTCTTCTTTTGGTTGCCGCTTTGCCGATAGCGCTTTTGATTCCCGGCCAGCCCGCGCGCGCTCAGACGCAGGAGCAGGATCAGACCACGTTTCACGTGAAGGTGGACATGGTGGTGCTGGGTTTCACGGTTACAGACCAGAAAGGCAAATACGTGAACGGGCTCAAGCCGCGCGATCTCAAGGTATACGAAGACGAGATTCCGCAAAAACTCGCCACGTTCGCGGAGGGGAATCATGCGCCATTGCAGGTGCTGGATAACGGCGAAACCAGGCCGCTGCACTCCGGAACGAATGCGGCAACGGGACAGGGCGGGCTTCCTCAGAGTCCCGACGTGGTCGATCTGCGATCCGAGTCCGCGGGCACAAACGTTTTCGTACTCTTCGATACCAGCAACTATATGTATCGGGGATTCGTTTACGCCTCGGACGCCATCGCGGACTTCATTCGAGGATTGGATCGTGCCGATTCGATCGCGGTCTATACATACAGCCGCAACTTGAAGCGCGTCGTGGCGCTGAACCGGGACCGCACAATGGCGATATCCGGTCTACGGAGGGCGGTTGCGGGTGACGACTCGGCACTGTACAACTGTCTACTTCTTACGCTGCGGGACGCGGCAAAGGTGCCGGGACGCAAGGTGGTGATCGTGTTTTCGAATGGACCCGACAATGCCAGCATGGTGGCGCCCGACGACGTGCGCGCGGTGGCGGAGGATGAAGGTATTCCCATCTACGTAATCTCCACTAGCGAGATAAATAAGGATCCGATCTCAAGCACGATCTTCAAGCGCATCTCGACGAATACAGGCGGTAAGAGCTATTTCGCCAAAACTTGGCAGAAGCAGGTGGAGGCATTCGAATTGATTCGTGAAGATCTGGGCAACAGCTACACGGCGACGTATTACCCGCAGCCAAATCCGAATGAAGGATTTCGGCGAATCAGAGTAGAGCTGAACTCCGACGCGGCGAAAAAGTACAAGGTACGGGCACGCCCCGGCTATCGTCCACAACGCGGGTTCTGAGTTTCTATTTCTTTTTTCTGCTAACCGCGAGCGGTCCGAAGGCCTGGCAAACAGGCATGAGCTGGATGGAATTCACATTTACATGCGCGGGGCGGGTTGCGACCCAATGGATGGCATCCGCAATGTCCTCGGCGGTAAGCGGCTCCGTGCCTTCGTAAACAGCTTCGGCTCTTTTCTTGTCTCCCTTGAAACGCACTTCGGAAAATTCAGTCTTGCAGAGCCCGGGTTGAACGTCTGTCACCCGGACGGCTGTTCCGAGCAAATCGGAACGCAGGTTATAGCTGAAATTGTGAACGAAGGCTTTCGTCGCTCCATAGACGTTGCCACCGGGATAAGGAAACTCAGCGGCTACTGAACCCAGGTTGATGATGTGCCCACGATTTCGTTCCACCATGCCCGGCAGCAGAAAACGCGTGCAGTAGACCACCCCTTTCACGTTCGCGTCGATCATCGTTTCCCAATCGTCGAGGTTGGCAGTCTGTGCTGGATCGAGGCCAAGCGCGCCGCCGGCGTTGTTCACGAGAACGTCCACTTCGCGAAATTCCGGAGGCAAGCCGGCGACCGCGCGTTCAACCTGTTCGCGCTGGCCGACATCGAACGCGAGCGGCAGGAAGTTGCTTCCCATCTCCTTCTTCAACTCGTCTAAGCGATTCTTGCGGCGGCCGGTGCCGATGATTTTCGCGCCGTCTTTCGCAAATCGCTGGGCGGTAGCGTGGCCAAAGCCTGAGGTAGCTCCTGTGACAAAAACGATCATAATTCCAGAATAGAATTGGGGAGAAGTGGGATCGCTCGGCGGCTCGTGTTAGTCTGAGAGCGTTCCGGGCTGTTCAATCGCTAAGCTCGCCTATTTGCGGGCCGCCACGACCTTTTTCTCATGTCGCTGCAAGTCTTTTTGCAAGCTCAAATGCTCGATGCCGAAGAGTTTCTGGCATCCCGGATTTCTGGGCACGATGACAATGCCGCGGAGTTTATTGGCCGTTGCGCCTGGCTAGGTCTGATTTGCGAGGTGCTGCCGAGAGCGCTTCTTGCGGAATTGAAGCTTTCGCGCATGCTTCTGGGTTCGAGCAGCGCGGAACAGTTTCTGTTGGTTCTTGCGGAAGAAGACGTGGCGCGCGCGAATGAATTCCTGACCCAGTGCGCGGATGGTATTGCAGAGCTTTCAGGAAACACTCTTCGTCTGGTTTGGGCCACGACGGAGAACCTCGGGGCTTGGCCGATTGCGCGGAAGCGGCTGGACGACGCGTTGCTCGCGAAGACTTCGGCGCCTCTTTCGAATATTGCCGGGACGGAGACACTGTTTGCGCCATTCGCTGAAACCGGAGCTTCGGGAGCGGACTCTTATTTCGTCAGTTTTGCGGCGGGTCTTCCATCAGCGGTGAAGGTGGGTTGGTCGAGTGACCGGCCAGCACATCTTATTTGGGACCAAGGCCAATACTCGTGGGCGCTGAAAGAGCAATCGGGAGTGGAAGATGACGGAATTCTCTTCCCGCGGCGATTTGCGATGGATGAAGCGGGCAACCAGCCAGCCTCCGTTGAGGAGATTGCCAAGCGCGCCGAGGGCCAGCCTCGATGGGGCGTTTTGCGCGGAGATGTCGACCGCTTCAACGTGCAGCTACGCCGAGTGAGCTCAATCGAAGAGCACATCCATATCTCGGTCTTGTTCAAGGAATTCTTTGCGGGCGAGATCTCGCTGCTGGCGACCCTGGGCGATTTCTGGCGGAAAGTTACCATACTGTATCGCGGCGGCGAGGACTTCGCGGTTTTCGGCACATGGGATGCTCTGCTGATGCTGGCGCGCGAGATGCACCGTGTTTTCGAGAAATTCATCGAGCAGAATTTACAGGCGTTTCCAGGCGTGGAGGGAAAGACCATCAGCATGGCGTTGAGTATTGCTTCCGAGGGTGATAGAGATATTTCAGCAGTCTTCAAGGACGCTGGGACGGAGTTGCGCGACGCGAAAGCAAGCGAAGTGGGTACATTCCATCTGTTCGGACGAACCCTGGAATGGAAGCGGCTCAATGACGCGGAGGAATTGAAGGCAAGTCTGGTGCGGCTGGTGCGAGATTTCGGCTATGCGCCGGAATACATCGATGACGTCGCGACAGTCTATCGTGAGACGTTTTCGGCGGGGGCAGCGCGGCGCAACAAGCCGGTTCGCGTAGAAAAGCCGTGGCGCACTTACATGCGGCTTTCGGGCGTTATTCCGCAAGGACGCGGGAAAGAACTGAACGGCGCGCGAAATGCGTTGGTGACCAGCTTGACTGGAAAGAAAACAGGTGGACTGAAGTTGTTGCCATCGGCACGCGTGGCGCTCGAGTGGGCGCGACTGGCGGCCGGCAGCCAAGTTGGCTGAACGGGCTAGCGCGAAAGGAATGATCGGATGCCTGACGTAGAAGAGAAGAAAAGTGAAGAGCGCCGTGGCGGGGAAAATCGTCCACCGCGTGAGAATCGCGGAGGCGGTGGCCCTGGTCCTCGGGGTAATGAGCGCGGCGGAGAAGGGCGGCCCGGAGACCGAGGCGGAAGCGATAGGGGCGGCGACAGGGGACGTGAACAGCGCGGCGGTTCTGGTCCTCGAAGTTTCGGCGAACGGCGCGGCGAAGGTCCACCAGAGATCGAACTCGAAAAGCTGGTGGCCGACAGCCTTTATCTCGATAACCAGGCGCACGTCATCGTAAGCAGGATGCGCGATATGGACTCAGGGACAAAGAGTCAGTTGCGGCGGCTCTATAACGCGGTGCGGCGCGCGACACGGGCGCCCGAAGGCGAGCGGCAACACGAATTTGTGATGGTGCGCGCACGGCTTGCCTATACAATCGCCCGCCATTCTTTGCGCAGCTTAGACGCGCTGGAGCGGCTGCTGCTGCAAGTAACGCGAAAGAACGACACGCGCGGCTACGAGCGTTTCCGCGATTTATTTGAAGCCATCATCGCTTACAACGAATAAGATATTCACGCATGAGTTCCCATACTTCCGCCACCGAATTGACGTTTCTTGGAAAGCTTGTTTTTGAAGGTGAAATTCAATGCCAGACCGGCTTGCACATTGGGGCCGGGAAGGGTTCACTCGAGATCGGCGGCGCCGATAATCCCGTAGTGAAGGACGCTTTCGGAATTCCATACATACCCGGCAGTTCGCTGCGGGGGCGTCTTCGATCGCTGTTGGAGCAGACGCTTGGCTTGGCGGTCCCGAACGAGCTGGTTTATCTCTCGAAGCGCAGAGGCCAGGAAGTTCGCATTCATCAAAGCGACCGTCCCGATGATGACGTTTGCATTCTCTTCGGCCGCAATCCGGCGCGCGTGGAGAAAGTGAGCGGCGAAGCGCTCGAGGCTTCCGCGGCGACGCCGGCGCGGCTTACGGTTTACGATGCGCCCCTGCTGGTGGATAGCGTCACTCCGCAGATGCGCGAAAACCTGGACGACGAATTGACGGAAGTGAAGAGCGAGAACGCTGTCGACCGGATCACTTCCCAAGCAAATCCGCGAACGCTGGAGCGCGTTCCCGCCGGCGCGCGCTTCCGGTTCCGCATGGTGTTAGACATACTTTGTCCGGAGGATAGACCTCTGCTGGCGCGAGTGGCTGAAGGACTTCGGTTGCTCGAAGACGATGCTCTGGGCGGAGGCGGAAGCAGAGGGAACGGACGCGTGACGTTCGGCGGTTTAAACCTCACGTGGCGAAGCAAAGACTATTACGCCAAGGGCGCCGCTGAAACCGCTCTGCTTTCAGGCGCCGATCTGGGTGCATTGCAGCAATTAGCTGGGGCGGACGATTTCGCCGAGAAGCTCGCGTAAATGCAGCCGGCAGTTCTGATTCGTCTGCGGCCACGCGGTCCTTGGCGATACGGGCCGGGAAATGGCGGGCAGGATCGCGTCGATACGTTGTATCGCAGCGATCGGCTCTATTCCGCCGTTACTATAGCCATGCGTCAGTTGGGCTTTCTGGAAGAGTGGCTGGACGCAACCGCGCGCGCCTCCAGGCCAGCCGTTGCATTCAGCTCATTGTTTCCCTATCAAGCAGAAACGCTGTTCGCGCCCCCACCGGCCTCGCTTTGGCCGCCGCCTTCTTCTTTGGTGAGTGCGCCGAGTCCGGTTTTTTTGAGCAAGACGCGATGGAATGCGGCGCGTTTCGTGCCGCTGAGTGTCATTGAAGCGATCCTGGGCGGACAAAACATTCTTGCTGAACAATGGATTCCGGATGCCGAGAGCGGCTGCCTTTTGAGGCGAGACCGTCCAAACTCGAGTCCTTTTCACATTGTGGTACGAGGCGGAATTGCGGTAGATCGTCTGACACATAGCTCGGTACATGTCACTTCATCGGCGTGTGTGGAATTCGCGGCGGGCTCAGGCTTGTGGGCTGTGGCCCAGTACGCGGATTCAGGGGCAGAGTCTACCTGGGGCGACCGCGTGAAGGCGGCATTCCGGCTGCTGGCCGACAGTGGGTTCGGCGGGCGTCGAAGCAGTGGCTGGGGACAAGCGGAAGAGCCCGAATTTCAGCAGGGCGCCTGGCCGGCAGTGCTCATGCCGAAGCTGGGCCGTGCATTGCGAAACGCACAGCAAGGCCAGAACGGGGGAGCGGAATCTGCGCAGTACTGGTTGTTATCGCTCTACTCGCCCTCTTCCGCCGACTCCATCGATTGGGCCGAAGGCGATTACCGGCTTAACGGTGAGAGGTGGTGTTGTCGAGAGTGCGGCCGCTCCCCGCGCAGAGAAGAAGGCCTTGCGAATGGTTTCGGAAGGGTCCGTTCTTGCTGCACAGGCGGAACCGGTCGGCATGGCAATCGATGTCGCGCCGCAGGGCTTTGCGCACCCGGTATACCGGTCCGGCATAGCTCTAGTGTTGAAACTCCCGGTGCTCGCATCGGCGGCTGAGCAGGGGCCGGTAGAGACTCCGGCCGGCGAAGAGGCTTTGGAATCGCGGCCTTGTGAAGAAGAGAAGCCGCCGGCAATAGCCGAAGAGACGAGCCCGGAAATCGAGGAGCCGAAAAGTGAAATATAGCGTCACGGCTCTTACTCCGCTTCTGGTGGGCGACGGGCGCGAGCTTTCACCCATCGACTACATGGTCTGGAAAGATCAGGTGAACGTTCTGGATCAGCCGCGAATTTTCAAACTGCTGGCGCGCGGCCCACGACTGGAGGGCTACTTAACGCAATTGCGCAGAGCAACCAAACTGGATTTTGCCTCCTGGGGCGGTTTCGCGCAGAACTTCTCTCAACGCCGCATCCCCTTTGAACAGGCGGAACTGACTTCAGTTTGGAATTCCGCTCCACCGGAATCATTGTTCATCCCAACCTTTGCAGCGAACCATCGAGGGGCGTATTTACCCGCGTCCGCAATTAAAGGCGCGTTACGAACCGGCCTCGTATTCTCGCGATGGAATTCCAACACTATCGAGCGAGTCGCTGCGTCCATCGAGAATGATCGCATTCCGCGGCGCACCGGCGAAGGCGCAGAAATAGGTTCCGGAGCTTCGCAGGTGAAGTTCTTGGCTGTAGCCGACAGCCAACCTGTGGGTCCATCGGCTTTCAAAGTCTTCCTTACCCGCACAGCCTCGCTCGACACGCGGCAAGGGGGGAAATCTCAGCTGGCTTGGAAAGTGTCAGGGCGCGGAAGCGTTCCGCCTCAGCGCGTATCCGACGCGACCCCGCTCTTCGCAGAAATGGCTGTACCGGGAACGTCGTTTGCTGGCGACTGGGAAGAACGTAAGTTCTTTCAGAAGCCCGAACTGGCTGGCGCTTTCGGTTGGCGGTCCGTTCCCGAGGCCAAGCTGATGACGGACGCGGCCAATCAGTACGCTTCCGCACAGTTGCAATTGCACGCCCGGTACGCGGAGATCACCGGGCTGAATGGGGTGTCTTCTGCAATCCAGGGCCTCATGCAAGACCTGAGCATGGCGCAGAATCTGCCGCTAACCTGTCTGCTTTGTCTCGGATGGGGCGGTGGGTTTGTCTCCAAAACTGCATTTCTCGAGACAGAACAGGAATCGTACCGGAAAATCCTTCGGGCAATCCCCGGGATCGGTAAAGGCCGTCCGGGAAGGGCTTCCCTTCCCAAAAACTCGCCGGATAATATTTAGCGGAGGGCAACCGTCTTTCCTGCCCGGTTGGGTTAGGCTCCAGTTGGAGAAGTAACCGTACTTTCTTGCACTTTCGTGGTGAGTCAGAGCGCAAGTTTGGCAGTCGGAATGCCGATAGTTTAAGTATCATGGGGATGTAGCCCAGGTATGTAGCGGAGGTTTTCATGCCTGGCCCGCTACTTTCACGTTGACCCACACTATGCAGAGCGCGATCTACAATGCGTACTTTGGATTTTCGGGAAACCCGTTCAATATCAGCCCGGACCCGGAATTTCTGTACCGTAGTCCTCAGCACGAGGAGGCTCTAGCCAATCTTACCTATGGAGTTCGTAGCCGCAAGGGCTTTATTGTCCTTACAGGTGAGGTCGGCACCGGCAAGACCACGATGCTCGAGTGTCTGAGGGATTACCTTGATTCTCAGCGCATTGAATTTGCCTTTATCTTCAATTCCCGGCTCACTCCCGACCAGTTCTTTGAGATGATGGCCTTCGATTTCGATCTTCAGTGCGATCGGAAGTCGAAGACTGATATTCTGTTTGCCCTCGATAACCTGCTTGTCGAGCAGACCCAGCGCGGCCGAACCTGCGTTTTGATCATTGACGAAGCTCACAATCTGGATTGGGACGTTCTGGAAGAGATTCGTTTGCTGGGTAACCTTGAAAACCGGCAAGGCAAGCTGCTGCAGATCATCCTCGCCGGGCAGCCGGAGCTTGACCGTAAGCTGGACGCGCCCAACCTACGGCAATTGAAGCAGCGCATCGTGCTGCGATGTTCGTTGGACCCGCTGACGCCGCAAGAATCTACGGGGTACGTAGAGACCCGGTTGGCGCGCGCAGGCATGCCAAACCAAACCGTCTTTTCGCCTGAAGTGTTAGAAGAAATTCACAAGCGCTCGCGAGGCATCCCGCGTCTGATCAATCTGCTCTGCGACAACGTACTGGTGACGGCCTTCGCGATGGAGCAGCGGAAAGCCACGCTCGCAATGCTCGACGAGGTTTGCCAGGATTTGCGATTGGAATGGCCAGGATCGAATCGAGACCGGCGAGGGCGATCGCGCTACGGCATGACTGAAGAGCAGTATCCTGAAACATCGGTATCGGCCCGCGGGGATTAGAGCGAGCGGGGCAGGGTGCGGAATCAGCCTACTCAGGCCGAGTGGCCTGACGGCGGTCGACGGCGCAATGCGATCAGGTTCCAATCCACTCAATCCGGAGTCTCTCTTCCTGAGGCGCTATCGTGCGCAGCTCAGGGTCACCGGTGACTAACGGCACATCGCGCAGAATGGCGGTCGCGGCGGCAAACCCGTCCGCGTACGAAATGCTATGGCGGGATTTCAATGTTGCCGCTAACATTACCAATTCGTCTCCGGCTGACACACTAACTACTCGCGTGCGGAGGGCTTCCAGCACCTGTTCGCCATAAGCGAGATCCTTAGCTTTGGCGCAGAGGTAGAACACTTCGCCGAGATTGACAATGTTCATGAGGAGCGTTCGGTTTCCGAGACGAGCAGCGTCAAGCAGGAACCGAACGTGCTCACTTGCGGGCTGCTGACCCTTAAGCCACGCCATGATGGCCCAGGCGTCGAGGATAGTTTCGACCATTTCAGGACCAGTGCTGGTCCCTTTTCAGCTCCTCGAGATTCCTTTTCGCTCCGCATCAGCGTCTGAATGTCTACATCCGCTAACGACCCCTCCAGCGCCTCGAGTTCTCCTGAATGAGTTCTCGCAGGTTGAGCCGCCCAAGCCTCCAGCGCTTCGTGAACAGCGTCCTGTACACTGATACCGCGATTTGCGGCGATACTCTTGAGGCGGCGTAGCTCGGGCTCCGCCATCCGGACTGACAGCACTTTCAGATGCTTCCTTGCTGGCATAGTTGCATTTTAAGCCTGTATGTAGAAACGTGCACTTCAATGCACCGCTTCGAAGAGCCCTGCGGCGCCCTGGCCACCGCCCACGCACATCGTGACCACCCCATACCGGGACTGCGGGCGGCGCGCCATCTCATTTGCAAGCGTTCCGGTCATGCGCGATCCTGTCACGCCGAAGGGATGGCCGATGGAAATCGATCCCCCGTTAACGTTCAGCTTCTCCTGCGGAATGCCGAGCCGGTCACGGCAGTAAATCACCTGGACGGCGAAAGCTTCGTTGAGCTCCCATAAATCGATATCGTCGACCTGGAGGCTGTGGCGGTTCAGTAGCTTGGGCACGGCAAACACAGGCCCGACACCCATCTCGTCAGGCTCGCAACCGGCAACCACAAAGCCGCGGAAAATCAGCCTATATGGAATGCGCAGCTCGTCCGCGCGCTGGCGGGACATCAGCAGAGTCGCGGACGCGCCGTCGGAAAGCTGAGACGAGTTACCGGCCGTCACCGATCCCTGTCCGCTGTTCGGGTCGAAATACGGCTTCAGAGATAACAATGCTTCGAGAGTTGTGTCAGGGCGGTTGCACTCGTCGCGATCGCAAGTAACCTCCTGAGTTCCGGTCTTCTCACCGGTCTTTTTGTCCAGGAGCGCCATGGTGACCTTCATGGGCGCGATCTCCGTGGAAAAAAATCCTTCTTGCTGCGCGCGCGCAGTCCGCTGCTGGCTTTGAAGCGCGTATTCGTCCTGCGCCTGCCTGCCGATCTTGTAGCGTTTCGCCACCACCTCCGCCGTCACTCCCATTTCCATGTAGAGACCCGGGCGCTTTCTCCAGTAAAGCCGGGTGCGGGTTCACATCGCGTTGCACCAAGCTGATGCTCTCAACGCCTCCTCCGATAGCAGCGTCGGCGCCTTCCTGGATGATTTCATGCGCCGCCATCGCGATGGCTTGAAGCCCGGAAGAGCAGAACCTGTTCACGGTGGCGCCTGCAACCGAAACCGGTAGACCGGCAAGCACGGCCGCTCGCCGTCCCACATTCAAACCTTGCATGCCGTGTGGTTGAGCGCAGCCGAGAATCACGTCTTCGATTTCGTGGGCCTCGAGTTGAGGCGTTTTCTTCAGCACATCGGCGATGCAATGAGCGGCTAGATCCTCAGGGCGTGTCATATTGAATGAGCCGCGAAACGATTTTGCGAGCCCAGTTCGCGAACTGGCGACAATAACGGCTTCTCTCATTTCCACCTACGTCTGCGAGCAGCAACAGTATATACCTACAAAAGAGGCACCTTTATGAACGATCTTGTGAAACTTACACGGCAAGGCGATATCGCCGTCATCACGATTGACAATCCGCCGGTGAATGCCTTGAGTCCAGGCGTGCCGGAAGGTATCCAAGCTGCGATCGAAGCGAGTGCCAAGGATGCCGGGGTTCGGGCAGTCGTGATGATTGGGGCCGGATCAACTTTCATTGCGGGGGCAGACATCCGCGAGTTCGGAAAGATTGTTTCGGGCGAGAGACCGCGTCTCAGTCTGTTGCCGTATTTGCAAAGCATCGAGGATTCGCCCAAGCCCGTGGTGGTCGCTATTCATGGCACAGCTTTCGGCGGCGGCTTGGAGACGGCCATGTCGGGCCACTATCGCGTCATTGCACCGGGAGCGCAGGTGGGCCAGCCGGAAGTAAAACTCGGCCTGATTCCCGGCGCCGGCGGCACGCAGCGGCTTCCACGCCTGGCGGGAGTAGCGAAGGCCGCGGAGATGTGCGCATTCGGCGAGCCCATCAAAGCGCAGGAGGCTCTCGCGGTGGGCATAGCGGACCGCATGATTGAGGGTGATCTGCTCGAAGGCGCCATCGCGTTCGCGCACGAAGTGGCGGATAAACCCGTTCCCCGAACCAGCGAAAGGGATGAAAAGTTGCGCGAGGCGAACCCTGCCCTGTTTGCCTATGCCCGCGAGCAGGCACGAAAGCTGAAGCGCGGTCAGAGGGCTCCGCTGGCCGCCATCGATGCGGTAGAAGCGGCCACGAAGCTGCCTTTCGAGGAAGGCTGCAAGCGCGAAGCGGAACTTTTCAACGAGTGCCTCTATGCGACCGAATCCAAGGCTCTGATTTACGCGTTCTTCGGCGAGCGCACGGTATCGAAGATTCCCGACATTCCCAAGGACACCAAAACCTACGACATTCGCCGCGCCGCAGTGATTGGGGCGGGCACCATGGGCGGTGGAATTGCTATGAATTTTGCAAACGCCGGCATTCCGGTAATCGTAAAAGAGGCGGCGCAGGAAGCGCTCGATCGAGGACTAGCTACCATCCGCAACAATTACGCGAAGACGGTCGCCAAGGGCCGGCTTTCGCAAGCGGCGATGGACCAGCGGATGGCGCTCATCACGGCGCAACTTGGCTATGACGGCTTCGAGCAGGCGGACATCATTATCGAAGCAATCTTTGAAAATATGGCGGTGAAGAAGCAAGTGTTTTCCGAGTTGGATAAGATCGCGAAACAATCCTGCATTCTGGCTTCGAATACCTCGAGCCTCGATCTGGACGAGATTGCATCTGTGACAACCCGGCCGCAGATGGTCATCGGCAATCACTTCTTTAGCCCGGCCAACGTCATGCGGCTGTTGGAAGTGGTGCGCGGAAAAGCAACCAGCAACGAAGTGATCGCGACATCCATGGCTCTAGGCAAGCGGTTGAACAAAGTCACTGTGCTGGCGCGAAATTGCCGCGGCTTCATAGGCAATCGCATCGTAGCGCCCTATCTTCGAGAGGCGCACTTCCTGGTGGAAGAAGGCGCATCGGTAGAGCAGGTGAATCAGGCGCTCTATGATTTCGGAATGGCGATGGGGCCGCTCGCAATGGACGATCTCACGGGCCTGGACGTGTCGTGGGCCATTCGCAAGGAATTTCAGCGCTTCGAAAAACCGGGAGTCCGGAAGCCCGTGGTTCCCGACCTGCTTTGCGAGCTGGGCCGCTTTGGGCAGAAGACCGGCCGCGGGTGGTCGAAGTACGATGAGAATCGCAAACCGTTAGCCGACCCGGAAACCGCGGCGCTGATCCAAAAAGCCGCAGCCGAAGCAGGCATCGAGCGGCGGAATATCACCTCAGAAGAAATCGTCGAGCGCTGCATTTACGCCCTGGTGAACGAGGGTGCACAAGTGTTGGACGAAGGGCGTCGCAATCCGAGCGGTGGATATCGACATTACCTATCTATATGGATATGGATTCCCAGCGTGGCGCGGCGGTCCGATGTTCTACGCGGACACGGTGGGACTCAAGAAGGTGCTGGCCCGAATCGAGGAATTTGAGAAGCGGCATGGCTCAGATCTGTGGTCGCCAGCGCCGTTGCTGAAGCGATTGGCGGATTCAGGAAAAACGTTCGCCAGTTTGGACAAAGAGAAGGAGTCCGCGGCGCGGGTGTAAAGCCGCTAAATTCCTTGCACCCGGCGCTCTTTGCCCGCCCAGAACGCTTCGCGCAGCTCGCGTTTCAGAATCTTTCCGGTTCCGGTCTTCGGCAAAGGCGCGTCGGTGAACTGGACTAAACCGGGTAGCTTGAATTTCGCCAGCCTGGTTTGCAGAAATTCGAGCAGATCCTCGTTGGTCAGTTGCTGGTTCGGCTTCAGAACTACAATCGCGGCGGGAATTTCGCCCCACTTGGGATCGGGCGCCGCAACTACCGCGCATTCGAGCACCGCTGGATGCGCAAAGATGGCTCGTTCCACCTCTATGGATGAAATATTTTCGCCGCCACTAATGATGATGTCCTTCTTGCGATCGACAATGTCGATGTAATTCTCTTCGTCCCAAACCGCCATGTCTCCGGTGTGCAGCCAGCCGTCAGTCATGGCCGCATTGGTGGCTTCGGGTTCCTTAAAGTAACCGTCCATCACGTTGTCGCCGCGTATGAGAACTTCGCCGATAGTTTTCATATCCTGAGGCACATTCCGCATGTGCGCATCCACTACCCGAATCTCGTTGCCGAGGATCGGCCAGCCGGGCATCGCCAGATGGACGATGCGGTCTCGTTCGCTAGCGTATTGGACAGTACTCTTGTTGCGCGCGGAAGTTGCCACCGGGCAGGTTTCCGTCAGCCCGTAACCTCCCATGATCATGCAATGGAATGCCTGCTCCATGCGCGAGATCAATTCGGGAGACGCCGCTGCGCCGCCGAGATGAATCTCTTTCAGGCTGGACGTGTCGAATCGGCCGAGCTCGGGACAGTTGAGCAGCGCATTCGCCATAACCGGAACCAGCGACATTCCGGTCGCTCCCTCATCCTGGATCAGCCGCAGCACGTGAGCGGGCTCGAATCTTCGAACCATCACTTGCTTGATTCCGTTCATCGTCGCGGTCTGCGGACGCCCCCATCCGTTCGCGTGGAATAAAGGAATCGTGTGCAGCTCCACGAACGTGTCGACCTGAGTAATGCTGCCGGTCACTCCCAGAGCGTGCAGGTAAAGCGTGCGATGCGAGAGCATTACGCCTTTGGGCGTCCCGGTGCTGCCGCTGGTGTAGAAGAGCTCTGCTGTTTCGTTTTCATCGAATGACAGAAGATCGGGCCTTTCGATACGGCCGCGCGAAAGCAGCTCCTCAAAGGTAAAGTCCGCCTGGGGTATTGCGGCATCGATGGCGACGTAGCGCTCGATCGCAGGGCACGCCTTGCGAAATTCGCTAACCAACGGGGCGAAATCATTTTCGAAGATCAGCATGCGCGCGCCGGAGTGATTCAGAATTTCGATCAGCTCGATGGGCGTCAGCCGCACATTCAGAGGCGTGACAATTGCACGAATGAGCGGTGCGCCGTAGTAGCCTTCGAGCAGCTGGTTGTTGTTGAAGCTGAGATACGCAACGCGATCGCCGCGACGTATGCCTTCGAAAAGAAGCCCACTCGCGAGCCGCTCGCAACGCTCGCCGAATTCGGCGTAGGTATAACGGTCACGGCCCGACACTACTCCGACCTTTCGCCCGTAGAGATCTACGGCCCGATACAAGCAACGAATGGGAGTGAGCGGAATATTCATAGGCTCAATCTCAGATCATGTATCGTTCTCTCGAAAGCATCCTGCTGGCGATCTTGCGCCGCAGTGCGATCGCATCCACCGGATCGTAGTTAGCGAATCGGCGCAGAATCGATAAATTTTTGCGCAACGCGTCGCCTTCCGAACAAGATCCCAGAACGTTTCGCGCCGAAAACTCCACTCGCGCCAGCGCATCGCGAAGAAACACGCCACAAATGTCGCTGGCCACGCTGACTTTGCCCGACGTGGCGAGCGTGCGGCTACGAAGCAGGCTCGATTCCATGGCGAAAGCTTCCATCACAATGTCGGCGATGTTCATGAGAATCTCCTGCTGGTTCTCCAGGACGTCCTGATACTTCTGGTATGCGAGACCAATTGCCAGAAGCGCGATTTTTTTCGCGTTCTCAACGAACTGCATCTCTTCATCGCCATTCTTGCGCGGAGCGCTACCCTGCTGAATGTCATGCATGAGGGATTGCGCGGCCGCGACAAGTCCCAATTGCCCGCGGGCGGCGCGTTTCAGCAGCATGCCCGTAATCAGAAGCCGGTTAATTTCATTTGTGCCTTCGAAGATGCGATTGATGCGCGAATCGCGATAAGCTCTTTCGACCGCATAATCCTGATGAAAGCCATAGCCGCCGTGAATTTGGACGCCTTCATCGACCACATAGTCCAGCACTTCGGAACCGTAGACCTTGATGATTGAGCATTCGACCGCGTACTCCTCCACTGCCTTCAACATGGTTTGCGAGGCATCGCTTTGATCCCAGCAGAAGTCTCCAAGCTGGCTTTGAATAAGTCCCACCACGCGCCAAGCCACTGACTCCGCCGCATAGATGCGAATCGCCATTTCGGCAAGCTTGTGCTGGATAGCGCCAAACTCCGCGATTGGCGAGCCGAACGCTTTGCGCTCCTTCGCGTACTTCAGACTGATCGCCAGAACGTCTTTCGCTCCGCCCACCGCCAAGGCCCCAAGCTTCAGCCGTCCGATATTCAAAATATTGAAAGCGATGACGTGACCGCGGCCTATTTCGCCGAGCACGTTCTCCACCGGCACCGGAACGTTTTCAAAATAGACGGCAGTGGTCGAGCTGCCCTTGATCCCCATTTTCTTTTCTTCAGCGCCGCTGGTCACGCCGGGAAACGCACGTTCGACCAGAAAAGCTGTAAACTTCTCGCCGCCAACTTTGGCGAAAACGGTGAAGAGATCGGCCGCGCCCCCGTTGGTAATCCACATTTTCTGGCCGTTCAGGATGTAGTGTTTGCCATCCGCGCTCAGGTCCGCTCGGGTACGCGCCGCTAGCGCATCGGAGCCGGCATGCGGTTCAGTCAGAGCGTAAGCCGCCAGCATTTCCACGGTCGCGAGCTTAGGCAAGTACTTTCGCTTTTGTTCTTCGGTTCCGAAATAGAGAATGGGCAGCGTCCCGATGCCGGTGTGAGCGCCGTGCCAGCCAGCGTAAGAAGCGTCCCGGCCCAGATGCTCCTCAGCAATCAGAGCGGAGGCCAAATCCAGCTCCATACCGCCAAATTTTTCAGGAATCGAGATCGCCGTGAGGCCGACTTCGGCGGATTTGCGAAGCACCTTCACGGCCACACCGGGCTCCTGCCGCCGGATCGCTTCTATGTTGGGCTCCACGTCCTTGGCCCAAAATTCATCGGCGGTGCGCGCAATCGCGAGGTGTTCCTCAGTCAGGTCCTCGGCCGTGAAGATATCGGCCGGCGAGCTCTCCTCGAGCAGAAAGGCCCCGCCTTTTGTCTTAGCGAGCACTCCTTTGGCCCCGGTCATGATGAGCCTCCTACCCGAACCGTTTCACCAGCGCCATGCAGAACTTTCTCGAGCTTGGCCCGAACGTCCTCCGGAATGGGCATCGAGCGCTGGCTCTTTCGGTTCATGCACGCTATAACAATGGCGCCTTTTGCCGCCACATCTCCGCTCTTGATCGCCTGAAATTCCAGACGCGCCGACGATCGCCCGAGCTTGGTCAAGGATACTTCAATTTCGATCAGGTCGTCGTGCAGCATGGCAATCATGAAGTCGCAGTCTACGTGTACGCGCGGGAAAGTGTATTCACCTTTGTCGTAAATGATCCCCAGGGTGCGCATGAACTCGATTTCCGCGGACTCGAAATATCTGAATATCGCTGTGTAATGGATCCGGCCGCTGGCGTCCGTATCGATGAAACGGATGCGGGTCTGGAAGCGGAACGGTTCGGGCTGGGACATTTATCTCAGCATGGCAGCCTAGTATGGAAAGTGCGACAGGCCCGTATTGCGGAAGTCGAAATTTGCGTCTGACTTGGTAAGGAGCAACATTTGATCGAACGGGTGAAGGGTTTACGCGCGCTCGGAGCAATCTTTGCGGTGCTAGCGGGTGCGTCGATCGTATCTCCGGCCCCACAGGCACCAAGTCGTCAGACGACTCCTCCAGGGCAGGGCGCGGCGACTACTCCAGCGCAAACAACGCCGGGAACTCGCCCGAGGCGTGGTGGTGGCGGCAGAAATTATCCTGCTTACGATCCGGACGCGGTGGAGCGAGGGCACAAACAGTTCGTCGCCACGTGTGCCTTTTGCCACGGCTCGAATGCGAAAGGCGGGGAAAGCGGTCCCGACCTGCTTCGCTCGATATTGGTTCTGGACGACGATCATGGTGACAAGATCGGCCCTGTGATTCTCAACGGGCGCCCAGACAAAGGCATGCCGAAATTCGCTCTCACGCCGGAACAGATCTCCGATATTTCGGCGTTTCTGCTCGATCGCGTTAAAGCGGCCGCTCTGCGCGGTACCTATCAAATTCTGAATATCGTGGTTGGAGACCCTAAGGCAGGGGAGGCGTATTTCAACGGCGCAGGACAATGCAGCACCTGTCACTCTGTCACTGGCGATCTGGCGCATATCGGAACGAACTTGGATCCGGTCAGCATTCAACAAGGCATCGTCATGCCGCGTCAGGCGAGGGGCGGCTTTATGCTGCCGGCACAACCCAGCGGCCAGACCAGAACGGTCACGGTTACACTACGTTCGGGCGAGTCGGTCAGCGGAAAATTGGATCACATCGACGATTTCGTGGTGTCACTCACGGATGCGAATGGGGATTACCGGTCGTTCACCCGAAACGGCGACAGCCCAAAAGTGGAAATCAGTGATCCCCTGAAAGCGCACGTTGATTTGCTGCAAAAGTACACAGATGCCGACATCCACAACTTGACAGCTTATTTGGTGAGTCTGAAATGAATATGAGCCGATTTATCTGGTCGATCGCGATGCTCCTGCCGCTTGCGGCATCCGGACAACTGCTGGATCCCGCGTTGTTGCTGAAGCCACCCACGGATGCGTGGCCCACGTACAATGGCGATTACTCCGGGCGGCGGTTTAGCCCTCTGACGCAGATCAACCAATCCACGATCAAGAGCCTGGACCTTGCGTGGATCTATCGCGCGAATGGCGGCGAGACGCGCGGCGCGATCGTCGGAGGCGAAGCTCCGGCCCCGCAAATCGCAGCGGAAGGCGGCCCAGTTAATGGACCTGCAGCAGGACCCGGCGGCTTCGGCATGCAGATCAAGTCGACGCCTCTGATGGTGAATGGCGTTCTTTACTTCACGGCTCCGGATAACGCCTGGGCGGTCGATGCACGGTCCGGCCGCGAGATTTGGCACTATTTTTGGCGCACCAAGGGTGGCATTCACATTGGTAACCGCGGCTTCGGCATGTACGGGAACTGGCTGTATTTCGAGACTCCCGATGATTACCTGGTCAGTCTGGATGCGAAGACCGGCAAAGAGCGTTGGCACGTCGAGATCGCGGACGTGAAGCAGGAGTATTTTTCTACGCCGGCGCCGGTCGTAGTTGGCAATCACGTGATCGTCGGAACGGGCGGCGACTCGCTCGACGTCCCTGGTTTTCTTGAAGCTCACGATCCCGAGACAGGAGCAGTGCAGTGGAAGTGGTGGACGGAGCCGCTGAAAAGGGGTGATCCCGGTTCGGAGACTTGGCCCGACGAATACTCCATGCGGCATGGCGGCGGGATGACATGGCTGCCGGGCACTTACGATCCCCAGCTGCATCTCTACTATTTGGGAACGGGCAATCCGAACCCGGTGATGGCCGGTCAGAGCCGCAAGGGTGACGATTTATGGACCTGCTCCATCGTGGCGCTGAATGTCGACACCGGAAAGATGGCCTGGTATTACCAGGTGTCGCCACACGACACGCATGATTGGGACGCAGTGCAGACACCGATTCTGTTCGATGGAGAGTTTCACGGAAGGCCACGGAAAATGCTCGCGCAAGCCGACCGGAACGGCTATTTCTTTGTGCTCGACCGGACCAACGGCGAGCACTTGGTGACCGCTCCGTTCATCGAGACACTGAACTGGTCGAAGGGGCTCAATGCGAAAGGTCAGCCGATCGGCAATCCCGACAAAGAGGCGACGATTCCGGGCGTTCTGGTTTCGCCGTCTTCGGACGGAGCGACGAATTGGCCGCCCGCCAGTTTCGATCCGGAGACGGGCTTATTCTACGTCAGCAGTAGCCAGTCCTTCAGCATGTTCTATCTCACTGATACAGATCCGCACCCGGAGGGATATGGCGCCGCGGAGCGCAATGCAGGAGGACTGGGAGGAACGCTGCGAGCTCTCGATTATAAGACCGGCAAGACAGTTTGGAGGCACGACTATCCCGGCGGAGGCGGCCTCTCCGGCCTGCTGACCACGGCGGGCAAACTGCTGTTTTCCGGCGACGGCTCGCAACATTTGGTTGCCTTCGATCCCGCGAACGGGAAAATTGTTTGGCATGCCGGCCTGAGTGCAAACATCAGTAACGGGCCCGAGACTTTCATGCTCGACGGCAAACAATATCTGATTGTCGGCGCGGGAGATTGCCTCTTCGCGTTCACACTGGCCGAGTAGAAGACGTACTAAATCAAGGAGCGAACGTTATGTATTCGAGACGGGATTTCGGAAAGATTGCTCTCGCCGGCATACCTCTTTCGAGGCTGCTGGCGCAAAAGGTGGCGGGGGTTCAGCTTGGCGTCTGTACTTACAGCTTCCGGACGTTTCCCCATGCTCCAGGTGGCGATGCGGTAGATGCCGTGATTCAGGCGATGAAGGATTGCGGGGCGGATGATTGCGAATTGTTTTCTCCGCAAGTGGAACCCGATACGAAAATTCGCGAAGATCTGCGGCAATGGCGGCTCAACACGCCGATGGATCACTTCAAACAGGTCCGCCAGAAATTCGACGACGCCGGGATCAACATCTTCGCTTACACCTTGAACTTCAGAAACGACTTCACCGACGAAGAAATCGACAAATGTTTCGAGCAGACGAAAGCGCTGGGCGCAAAGGTCATCGCTTCATCGACGCAACTCACGGTCGCAAAGCGGCTTGCGCCCTTCGCGGAGAAGCACAAGACTTATGTAGCGTTACATGGGCATAGCAATACGAAGGATCCCAATGAATTCTCCTCGCCCGAGAGCTTCGAGAAAGGACTGGCGATGTCGAGCTGGTTCAGAATTAATCTCGATATCGGCCACTTCACTGCCGCAAACTTCGACGCGGTTGCTTTCATTCAGGAGCAGCACGACAAGATCACGCATTTACACATCAAGGACCGGAAGAAGAATGACGGCCCCAACACGCCGTTTGGAGAAGGCGACACTCCGATCAAACAGGTTCTCTTGCTGCTGAAGGATAAGCGATATCCCATCCCGGCATTCATCGAGTATGAATATCGAGGCGCTGGAACGCCAGTCGAAGAAGTTAAAAAATGCCTAGCGTATGAAAGGGCAGCGCTGGGACAAAACGCCTAGGCCCCGCTAAAGTGACAACGTTCCTCCTGGTTCGTGCTATCGTGTCGGATTCGGTGTTACGCTCCCAATACCGGAAATACCGATGCTAATGTATGACCTGGCCCGAAAGCGGCGAGATGGAGAAAACGCAAACAACCCTCGAATCAAGCTTGCAAAGCGTCGATAAGGCCGAGACGATCGTCATGCGTGAGGCCGAAAAGCTAGGCTTCGATGACGACGAGCAGCACCAGATTGGAATGGCAGTTCGGGAGTGCATGGTGAATGCTGTGGTCCATGGCAACCGCTACAGCAATAAGAAGAGCGTTCACCTGGATATCGAGAAGGCCAGCGATAGGCTGACGGTAATCATCGGCGACGAGGGAGAAGGTTTCGATTTGAACTCGCTGCCTGATCCGCTGGCGCCCGGCAATCTCTTGCGGCAGTCAGGCCGCGGCCTATTGCTGATTCGCGCTTTTGTAGATGAATTCGATCTCCATCCGCGTCCAGGTGGAGGGACCGAAATTCGTCTGGTGAAGCATTTGACTAAGTCTTAACGAGTTGTTCCGAGGTATCTGGTTCACGAAGGAGGCAGACGTGAGTGTTAAATTGACATCCCGCCAGGTTGGCGATGTCACCGTGATCGACGCAGCGGGGAGAATTACGTTGGGTGAGGGCGCTAGCGCATTCCGGGACATTATCCGCGATCTCGCGGCAAAGGGAAACAAGAAGCTATTACTGAATCTAAGTGAGGTCTCCTACATCGATAGCTCCGGCATCGGTGAAATGGTCTCGGGATTCACCACCGTGACAAACAATGGGGGCCAGCTTAAATTGGTCGGCCTCTCGAAGCGGGTGAGGGATTTGCTTCAGATCACCAAGCTCTACACGGTTTTCGAAGTCTTCGATGATGAAGCCGACGCCGTTCGCAGCTATAAATAGAGTACTTGTTCAAGTTATAGTACCGTTTCGAAAAGGTGGCGCGCACAGCCGATGAGATAAGTGCTAGGAAGACGGCACTGTATCAGCAAAAGCGTGTCAACCTCCACATCGCACCATCTAAGCGCCGCATCTCTTGGGCAAGCAGTAGCTTTGTCATCTGTCGAAGCGCGGCCGGCAGGAATTTTGATCGCCGACGAGCTGACGCTCATGCGCGAGGGCTTGGCCGCCCTGTGCAACTCGGTCCCCGGATTTCGGGTGGTTGCGCAAGTTGGGACAGCCGGGGCGGCGCTGGCGGAGATTCGGCGCCTGGAACCGTCGATAGCTCTCCTGGATCTCGGATTATCCGATCTGGCCGCCACTGAAGTGATCCGACGGGTTCGGGACCAGGGTATTCCTACGCGCTGTGCCGTTTTCTCTATTAGGAAGGACCGCAAGACCGTGCTGGAAGTCCTTCGGACCGGCGCCTGTGGCTACCTCTTGAAGAGCTCGAGTCCCGAGCAAATGGCCGATGCGCTGGCCCAATTCGTTCAAGGCGGCATTTATGTTTCACCCCAAATCGAGGTCATGTCTCTGTTTGGCGACAACAACGGCAGCAGCACGGAGGATCCGGTGGAATCCCTGAGCAGCCGGGAATTCCAGGTGTTCTCCTTCCTTGTCGAAGGCATTCGCGCGAAAGAGATCGCAGCGCGGCTTTCTCTCAGTCCCAAAACCGTCGACACCTACCGGTCCAGTTTGATGCGGAAACTGGACATACATGACGTTGCGGGTCTTGTGAAGTTCGCGATAAGACGGGACTTAGCCGACCTGACCACGTAATTTCGCAGCCCACTCGGAGGACCTCGAAGCCCTGTGGGATGTGCTACGCTACTGGTTGATAATCCTCGAAAGGCAGTAGTCTGTTTTGACCCGTCATGAACTAAAGGATCAGCTCCAGCACGACCATTTCACGGATGCGGTCTCCGACATTATCGGTTACGCACGTTCCAATCGTGAAAGACTTACCGTTTGGATCGCAGTCCTAGGTGTTGTCTTGATTCTGGCTGGAGGCGCGTTCTGGTACGCCTCTTACAGAAGGTCGGTGCGGCAACAAGATCTTCAGGCGGCTTTCGATGTGCTCGAGACCCCGGTCGGCCCGGGGAATCAGTTCTCGAAGACCTACCCAACTCAAGACGCAAAGCAGCAGGCCTCGCTGAAAGCACTTTCGACCGTAGTCGCGAAAGATGGCGGCAGCCGGGAAGGCTTGATCGCCCAATATTACCTGGGCACTTTGAAGGCGCAAAAGCAGGACAAAAAGGGAGCGGAATCCGACCTGCGGACCGTCGCGAATTCGGGCAGTGAGTGCGCGCCGTTGGCCAAGATCGCCTTGGCGCAGCTGTATGCCGGCGAGAACCGGGTATCGGAAGCGCAGGCGCTGCTTCGGTCGATCGTTAACAAACCAACAGACCTTGTCTCGAAAGGGCAGGCGCAAGTGATGCTCGCTCACCTGGACGCGGCCACGAATCCGCAAGAAGCGAAAAAGATCCTCCAGTCTTTGAGAACGCCCAATCAGGATCCGGCCGTCACTCGAGCGGCTGACCAGGTTTCCGCTCAACTGACGAAGTAGCTCATCGAAGTCATGCTGGGCCGACTTCGCCTTGGTCCACAGAATCTGCGCGGCCGCAGATTTCCCGAACCATCGCATCCCTATCGCAGCGATTTTCAACGCGACCGCGACCGCATCATTCATTCACGCGCATTCCGGCGTCTGGAAGGCAAGACGCAGGTCTTTGCCGCGGGTCTTTGCGATCACTTTCGAAACCGCCTGACTCACACGATCGAGGTGTCACAAGTAGCGCGCACGGTGGCCGTGGCGCTCCAGCTGAACGAAGAGTACACGGAGACGCTCGCGCTGGCGCACGATCTGGGGCACCCGCCGTTCGCTCACGTCGGCGAAAAGGTGCTGGACCAACGCATGCGCGCTTTTGGAAGTACCTTTGAGCACAACCGGCATGCTCTTCGCATTGTGGATCTTCTGGAGCAGAGATATGCGCGCTTCGACGGGCTGAATCTCACGTTTGAAGTTCGCGAAGGAATCATCAAGCATTCGCGTGAAGTGAATGCAGACGCCGAGCCGGAGCTGCGCGAGTTTCTTCCCGGACAGCGCCCTCCGCTTGAAGCGCAACTCCTGGATGTGGCGGATGAAATCGCCTACAATGCAGCCGATCTCGACGATGCGTTTTCAGCTGAGCTGTTGTCGATGGAAGAAATGCGACGGTCGGTTCCGGTCTTCGCGGAACTGGCGGAGCAGATCGACATGCAATTTCCAGGGGCGTCCGATCGAGTCCGCTTCTGGGAGATTCAGCGGCAACTGATGAATATGTTGATCGGCGGCTTGATAGAGGGGACAACGCGAGCCGCGGAAAACGCCGGGGTCGAGAGTGTCGATGACGTCCGCGCGCTTAATTACCGGCTCGCAAAATTAACTCCGGAAACGGCTGAGCTCAACCGTCAGCTGAGGGCGCTGCTGGTCAATCACGTTTACTCTCACGAGCAAGTGGTGGACGGCCGGCGTGTCGCGATCGAGAAGATGGGCGAGCTGTTTACTTTCTTGGTTCAGCATCCGGATCGCGTGTCGGCGGGCTATCGCGAAAGCCTAACCGGAACGCCAGTGCATCGAGTGGTTTGCGATTATATAGCCGGGATGACCGATGCCTACCTGATACGCATTCACGACGAGCTATTAGGATAATTTATTCGCGAGCAACGGCGTTTGAAAGCTCGGCGGATCGTACGAGGTAGATCTTTTCTAGCTGACGGCAGAGTTCTCCTGCCACGCGTTCCGGCTTCTCATCGTCCTCCAGCTCCACCTCGACTTTGATGTACAAATCAATTCTCTGCATCTGCTCTGATCCGATAATACTCATAGCTAATGGCTGAATCCATCATCTTGTGCAAGATATGCGGGAAGCGCCGGGCGCGACGTGCGTGTCCGGCTGTTCATGGCGATATCTGCACGATTTGCTGCGGAACTGAGCGTGAAGTATCGCTTTCCTGCCCGCTCGAATGCGAATATCTTCAGGAGGCGCATCGTCACGAGAAGCCGGTTTCGACGCCGCAGGACCAGGTTTCGAATCTCGACATCGCCGTCACTGAGGAATTTATCCGATCGCACGAAGAACTGTTACTCTTCTGCGTCTATTCCCTGGTTCAGGCGGCGTTGCGAACCCAGGGAGCGCTGGATTCCGATATTATGGCCGCGCTGGAAGCGTTGGTTCAGACGCAGCGGACACTCGAATCCGGTTTATTGTATGAGACAAAGGCGGGAAACAGCATCGCTGCGGCCGTGCAGAGATCTTTCACAGCCTCATTGCAGGAATACGAAAAGGTGAGAACCGAACGTGACGTGCTATCGCCGGTTCGGAACTCGGAGATCCTGGCCACGCTGGTGTTCCTGCATAGACTCGGCCAGCAGAACCAGAACGGGCGGCCACGCGGCCGTATGTTTCTTGACCTGCTGCGGAAGATGACGCCAGAGTCGGGAGTCGAAGAGCCTGCGTCCAGCATCATTTTATGAGGAGGTACTACGCTGAAGGCGAAATTGCTTAGCTGGAAGGAGCTCGCGCCTGAGGTTCATCACTTTGAATTCGAGGTGCCTGGCGTTGAGAGCCTCCAGTTCACTCCGGGACAATTCGTGTCGGTTATCGATCGAGTGAACGGTAAGGAAATCACACGTGCCTACTCGATAGCATCGCCGCGGGACGGGAATCGTTTCGAGCTTTGCTTGAACCGTGTTGATGATGGAATCGTGTCTCCTTATCTGTTCAGTCTGAAGATTGGAGATGAAATCGAGATTGGCGAACCGCTGGGTTTCTTCACGCTGCGACATCCCGGCCATCGTGCGGTCTTTGTTGCGACCGGGACCGGAATCGCTCCGTTTCGATCGATGCTGCTGGACCATCTGCCGAGAACGAGACCTGAGATCACGTTACTGTTCGGCGTTCGTTACGAACATGGATTGCTGTATCGGGACGAGTTGGAGCAACTGGCGAAGCACTATGAGAGCTTCCGGTTTATGCCGACGATTACGCGGCCAACGGAATCCTGGAAGGGCCGGACGGGCCGTGTACAAGCTCATCTGGATGAAGCGCTGGCGCTTCGAACTCCTGAGGAGTTGAGCACCGTTGACGTCTACATCTGCGGGTTGAACGAGATGGTGGATGCAGTTCGAAAAGAACTGAAGCAGCGGGGTTTCGATCGCAGGCAAATCATTTACGAAAAGTACGATTAGGCGCCGGAGTGACTACACAACTATTCGCGTGATCGATGTTTGCGGATAGATTTCCTTGGTCTGATCGAGACTAGCCAAGCTGATGCCGGGCAATTTCGACGAGGCTGTACCGGCTGATACTCCCCAGCGAAGCGCTTCGCCGAACGATTCGCCGCGATGAAGCGCCCACACGATTGCGGCGGACATCGCGTCGCCAGCGCCGATAGGACAGAGCGCTTCTACAGCTGGCGGTACAACCTCGAGGACGCCTTCTGTCGATGTGGCGGCAATGACACCGCGGCTGCCCAGAGAGATGACTACCGATTTCGGGCCCAACGCCTTAATGCGCTGGACAGCATCGATTAACTGCGATCGCGTGATAAGAGCAGTATTGAGCAGCCGCTCTGTTTCAGGCTGATTGGGTTTGACGATGGTGGGTTGAGCCTCCAGACTGTGCAGTAAGGCATCGCCATCTGTATCGAGCAAGGTCTCTACTTTGTGCTTGGCCGCCAGCTGGATAAGCCGGTTGTAGAAATTACTGTCCACCCCGGGAGGCAGACTGCCGCACAGCAGTAGCCACGAAGCTTCGGGCAGCAGCTTTTCCACGGCTTTGAGCACGCGAGTTTGCTCGGGCGCGGAAAGTGAGGGGCCGACTTCGTTCAGCTTGATCGAAAGACCCTGACCATCGGAGATAGTGAGATTGGTCCGGATGCTACTTCCGATTCTGACGATCTCTTTGCCGAAGCCGTCCTGCTGCAGGTACTCTTCGAATTTTCGTCCCGTGTCGCGGCCCGAGGTAGTGATCGCGATTGCTTTTGCGCCGAAGCTGGTCAGCACGCGGGCCGCATTGATGCCGCGGCCGCCAGCCGCTTCGGTCCTGGACTGGATGTAGGCTCGATCTTCGAAGACCAGCCGGTCCACTGTCATGATCCGATCGATGGCCGGGTTTATTGTGAGCGTGAGGAGGGACTTACTCAATGGCGCCCACGAGCGGAAAGCTTCGCGCCCAGAATGCCGCCAAGGCCCGGAAGCAGGGTGACCATGAAGAAGGTCGGGATGGCGCTGACCAGGATGCTCATTAAGAGGTCATGCGGATTATTGATGACCATTTTGGCGAACTGAGGCATGCTTTGGAGTTGCTTCACGACCTCGCTTCCGGCTGGCGATGCCAGGTAGATGCTGACGACGGCGGCCGCCAGGGCGAAGACGAGGAATAGCCAGAGACCGGTCATCCAACCTAGCCGCGCACCGGCGGCTGTCGACAGCGGCTCGGCCGATTGCGATTTGTAGAGTATTGCAGCGATGAAACCTGCCGCGAGCAGCACTATTGGCCACAGTAAGGGAGATATTAGGGCAGCGGCGCCAGATCCCAGGAAGGCTCCAGCGGCAACTATCAGGCTGATCACTACGGCTCGGGAGTTCCTGAAGGTGATGCCGGGCGCTTGCGGTTGGCCAACCGGGGTAGGCTGCTGGGCGGTTGGCTCGGCTGGCGCCTCTTGGCCACTCAGTCGCGCTATGTCTTCCTCGTACTGAGGTTTACCGCATTTGTGGCAGAAGCGGGCGTCCTCCGGAAGGACGGCTCCGCAAGTACAACGCTCTTGCACATCTTTAGTTTACGCCTTTTTGCCAAACGAACTGCTTTTGCCAAACGAACGCCGATTGGGTTCGTTTTTTCAAATCCCGTTAAGATGGGCTGTGAGGCGTCCATGGCCAAACCTAACCTGCTGATTGTCTGTCCACCGGGTCACTACATACTGCACAACCTGGATGGAATCAGTGACTCAGCCAACATTCAGGTCGGCAATGATTCGGAGGCGCTGGAGAGGTTTGCGCCGGAAGCCGAGATCATCCTGTATTCCGATCTTGGCGGCAAGACGGTGTCATTCCGGGAAGTCTGGCGGCATGCCAGGAAGGTGCGGTGGGTCCATTCGCTTGCGGCTGGGGTTGACAAGCTGATCATCCCGGAATTGATGGAAAGGCCGATTCCGGTGACGAACGCTCGAGGGGTTTTCAAGAGGTCACTGGCTGAGTTCGCGGTTCTTGGGATGCTCTACTTCTACAAGCACGTCCGACGACTGGTCGAGAGTCAGCGGGCACACAAATGGGATGACTTTCTGGTTGACTGGCTGCGAGACAAAGTCATGGGCGTGGTTGGGTATGGAGAGATTGGGCGCGAATGCGCGAAGTTTGCCAAGGCGCTGGGAGTGAAGGTTTACGCGACGCGCCGGAAGCCTGAGCTGTCGGCGGACGATCCGATGTTGGACCGCATTTTCCCTGCGACAGAATTGAAAGAGATGCTCAAGGAAGTGGATGTGCTGTTGGCGTCGGCGCCACTGACTCCGCAAACGCGTCATATGATCAGCGATGCCGAGTTTGCGGTGATGAAGCCCTCGGCGATCGTGATCAACGTGGGACGAGGGCCGGTGATCGATGAAGCTGCACTGATCCGAGCGCTTCAAGAGCAGCGGCTGCAGGGAGCGGCGTTAGACGTTTTCGAGCAGGAACCGCTTCGCCCCGATCATCCATTCTGGGAAATGGAGAATGTGCTCGTTTCGCCGCACAACACCGATCGGACGCGCGATCCAAATTGGCTGGACTTGACTATGCAGTGCTTCGTGGAGAATTTCCGGCGTTATATAAACGGACAAGAGTTATTGAATGTGATCGACAAGAAGGCGGGCTATTGATGAGCGTTGCCGGGGAAGTTACGGAGCAAACCATCACTCTGGACGATGTGCTTGCGGCGTCGGAGCGGATACAGGATCTGGCGCGGAAGACGCTGCTTGGGAAGTCGCGGCTGTTCAATGAAGCGTCGGGCGTGCGTGCGTGTTTCAAGTGCGAGAATTTGCAGCGTGGCGGGGCATTCAAGATTCGTGGCGCGGCGAACTTTTTGATGTCGCTGAGCGGGGAAGAACGCAAGCGGGGAGTGGTTACTTATTCTTCCGGTAATCACGCGCAAGCGGTGGCGATCGCGGCGGCTCATTTGCGAGTGGGGGCAACGATCGTCATGCCTACCGACGCGCCGAAGGCCAAACTGGAATCGACGCAGGCTTATGGGCCGAAGATCGTTTTTTTCGACCGACTGCGCGAGAACCGGGAAGAGATCGCCGGTCGCATTGCTCGCGAAACGGGAGCGGTTGTGCTGCCTTCCTACGATCATCCGTGGATCATTGCCGGACAGGGGACGGCAGCGCTCGAAATGCTGCAGGATCGACCGCAATTGGAGGCTCTGGTAGTCCCGTTGGGAGGAGGCGGGTTGCTCTCGGGCACGCTGGTGGTGGCGAAGGCGCTCACGCCGAATCTGCGCGTCTTCGGAGTAGAACCCGAGCTGGCGAACGACTGGTATTTATCGCTTGAACGCGGGGAGCGCGTGGAAATTGCGCCGCCTCCGACGATTGCCGATGGCTTGCGCACGGCTACTCCCGGGCGGCTGACGTTTCCGATTGTGCGGGCAATGGCCGAGTGCGTGTTGCTGGTTTCAGAGGACGAGATCAAGGCGACGATGCGATTCCTGCTGACCCGGATGAAAATGCTGACCGAACCGAGTGGCGCTGTGGCGGCCGCGGCCGTCTTGCACAAGAAGCTGCCCGCCGATATCCGGCATGTGGGGATCATCGTTTCCGGCGGGAATGTCGATCTGGACGTGCTGTCGGACATCTGCAGGGAGTCGTGACGACACAGAAGCGTTTTCGAATCTTTGCGTGGGCCGTGTTGGCCTACAACATTCCAGTGATCTTGTGGGGAGCTTATGTGCGGGCGTCGTTTTCAGGCGATGGCTGCGGCGCGAATTGGCCGTTCTGCGCGGGACAAGTGATCCCACAAAATATGGCAGCGCCGATGGCGATCGAGTTTACGCATCGCGTGATGACGAGCGTGGATTCGCTTGCCGTGATTGCATTGTGCGCGTGGGCGTTTCTCGCCTTCCCGCGGCGGCACGCGGTGCGATTATTTTCCATTCTTTCGCTGGTGTTCTTGTTGGTGGAAGCGCTTCTGGGAGCGGGGCTCGTGCTCTTGCGCTACGTGGCGCAAAATCAATCCGCCGGGCGCGCCTGGTATCTGTCGGCGCATCTGACGAACACGATGCTGCTGCTGGCTGCCCTTACCATTACGGCATGGCTGGCGGATGCGAACAGAGAAAATGTGCGATTCGCGAATGCTTCCCGGGCGATGATGGGCGCACTTGTCGTCACTATCGTCGTGAGTATCACGGGAGCAATAGCGGCGTTAGGGGACACGTTATTTCCGGCTTCATCGCTTGCAGCCGGAATGCAACGCGATTTCTCGAGCACGTCGAGCATGTTGCTGCGCTTGCGGCTCGTTCATCCTTTTATCGCAGTGGCGGGAGCAGCGTATTTGATCTGGGTCGCGATGCGCATACTGAGACAGCACGAGCCTGACGGCGCCCACAGTGCGGCAGGCCGAGTAATTGCCGTGACGTTATTCCAATTAGCGGTGGGCGCGATCAATATCACGCTGCTGGCGCCGGTGTGGATGCAGCTATTCCACTTGCTGGTGGCAGACGTTCTTTGGATTGCCGTGGTTGTGCTGGTGTTGGAAGCGACGGCGGTGCGCAGGCCGGTTGCGGCACTGGCGTACTGAGCATCATCCTGTCCGCGCGATGATGCGCAACTTGATATATACTGGCCGCTCAAGTCAAAATAAAAATCCTGTTTACACGGAATCACATCAGGAGTCATGAAATGAATGCTAATTCACGGAAAATGCGCCGCGTTACTTATAGCGGCGCTGCTTCTTTCGATGACGATGTTGGTACCGGAAGCAAGAGCACAGACTACGGCCGGACGAATTACGGGGCAAGTGCTAGATCCTTCACAGGCTGCCATGGCAGGCGTGAATGTGACTGCGACTCACGTTTCTACCGGCCAGGTCTTTACGGCCATCACCGACAGCAGCGGTTTTTACGTTATTCCGAATGTTCCGATCGGGAACTATACGGTGGCGGCGGAACACTCCGGGTTTGGAAAGCAAGTACTCAACAACATCGTGGTGGATGTTGGCGAAGTCGTGCGGCTGAACATAACGCTGACGGTCGGGCAGGTGAGCGAACAGGTAGAAGTGAAAGCGGAAGCACCGGTTTTGGAAACGTCCGACGCCTCGACTGGGGGCACCCTGCAGAACGCGCAAATTTCAGAACTACCGATAAACGGGCGGGATTACGGGCGTTTCAGCTTGTTGACGCCTGGCGCGGCCCTGCGAGGCAATAATATTGCGGATCTGACATTTAACGGTTTGCAATCGGGCAATAACCAGTTCTCAATCGACGGAATCGATGCAACCCGCGTAGACGAAGCGTACATGTCCAACGGTTCGGAGCGTGGGGCCCGCTTACTGACCGGCAGTCTGGACACGATTTCCGAGTTCAAAGTGCAGTCGGGCGACTACTCGGCCGAATACGGACGTGCGGCAGGGGCTTACGTGAACATCGTAAGCAAATCGGGGAGTAACAATTTCCATGGGACCTTGTTCGAGTTCTTGCGTAACGATGCGTTCGACGCGAAGAACTTTTTTCAGCCGCCGGGCACCCCGGCTCCCATTCGGTTTAACAATTTTGGCGGCAATGTAGGCGGTCCGATTATTCGGAACAAGATGTTCTTCTTCACCAATTACGAGGGATCTAGACAATCAATCGGGATCGTAGGAAGCGGAACCGAGCTGAGCCCGTTCGGGATGTCGCAAGCGGTTGCGGCGGTCCAGCCAATAGTCAAACTGATGCCGACACCCACGAACACATCCCCTTACCTCAGCAACATCGTGCTGACGCCAACCTCGACCTCGCTGGTTGATGCGGTTTCTTTCCTGGGGATAAACCGTGTACGAGAAGACACCGGGAGCGCACGCATCGACAATACCTGGAGCAGCAAAGATACTTCGTTTTTCCGAGTTAATATCAACAACTCCGCGGTAGTGGGGCCGCTGATCGGCGTGTACCCGACGGGTTTCGGGGTGGACGATCACCAAGCCGTGGATACGCAAACGATAAATTTGGCGCTGAGCGAGACTCACACGTTCTCGCCGACGTTGCTGAACAACTTTTTGATGGGGATGCAAAGATACGCGACTAGCTTCGACGAGAATGAGCCATTCCCGGTAATTAACATTGGCGGGTTGAACTTCTCGCCGGGGAATCGCGGGCTATACGGCAGAGAACCCACGGATATTCAGGGCGGCGATTCGCTGACCTGGGTTAAGGGGCAGCACACGTTGAAATGGGGCGCAACGGTATGGCGGCTTGACGAGCCATATCACGGTTATCTAGGCGGCAGCTCTGTAACATTTACATCGATTCAGAATTTTTTGAATGACGTGGTGACATCCGCGTCGGTAGCCGCGCCAGTGCCCGGAAACATGGTGCGTATGTCAGAGGTGGGAGCGTACGTTGACGATACCTGGCAGGTGAGGCGGAACTTGACAATCGATCTAGGTCTCCGCTGGGATTGGAATCAAGTTCCCTTCGACGCCAATCACAGCACACAAGTATGGACAAATCTGACGAATTCGCTGACGGCAAAGGGCGGTCAATACTACAACTCGTATTACAAGAATTTCGCTCCGCGCATTGGGTTGGCGTGGATGCCGACGCCGAAAATCGTGGCTCGAGCGGGCTATGGATATTACATCGAAGCGTTTCCAATTGGAAGCTTCGCTAACGAAATCACGAACACGCTTCCCGGTAACGCGACGCTTTCGAGTGCGAACATTCCCAATCTTTCGTACCCGGTTACGCCGTTTATTTCTTCCGGTATCGCGCCTCCGCCGAGCTTATCGGGTTTCGACTGGAACAGCCGGAATCCGAAGTCGGAGCAATGGACCGCCAGCTTGGGAATGCAACTGACGCAGGACATGGGACTGCTGATCGCATATGTAGGTAATCACGCCTTCAATCTCGACGTAGCCGAAGGCGTCAATTATGTGAACCCTGTGACTGGAGTTCGCCCCTATCCGCAATATTCGAATATCACGATGACCACGTGGACGGGGCAATCGAAATATGAAGCGCTGCAGATATCGTTGAAGCGGCGTCTGGCTGCCGGGCTATTGTTCAATATCGAGTACTCTTACTCGCACGATAACGCTGATTCTCCAGATGACGGGTTGTTCTCGACACTTCCGCAACAACCGTTCAATCTGAAGTCGGAGTGGGGCAATTCAGGTAACGATATCCGTCACAATCTCAGTTTCAACACGACGTACGCGTTGCCGTTCGGGCATGGCAAGCAAGTTTCTGAGCGGAAGTTCCGGTCTTGCGGATAAGGTGGTTGGCGGCTGGAGTCTGGCGGTGCTCGGGCTGATACGCTCGGGAGTTGCCAATACGGTGTACCTGGGGACGAATACGTATGGGAACGGCGATACCACGGACCAGCGTCCGAACTACAATTACGGCACCAGCGTTTATGTTCCCGAGAATGGTCCGTCTCCGGCGAACACGGTTCCATTCTTGAACTTCAACGCATTCTCGTTGCCGCAGGCGGCTGTAAAGCCGGCCAATGGCAAACCTGGAATTCCCGGAGCATTCGGGAATGCGCCGAACGGCGACTTTTACGGTCCTCACTTTACGCAGATCGACCTATCGGTGATCAAAGATACGAGCCTTTTCGAAAACATGAAATTGCAATTCCGCGGCGAGATATTCAACGTCTTCAATCACCCGAACTTCGATTCACCGACGCTGGCCGGTGACGGAGCGAACATTTGGACACCCACCGGGGCCGCGTCATTCGGCTTAATCGAAAACACCTTGGGCCGGACCATAGGCTTCGGAACGGCGCGTCAAATCCAATTGGCTTTGAAGTTGACATTTTAGACCGTCATGTTAGAGCAATATGAACAGATTCGGAAAGCTTCTTTGGCTGCAGTTTGCGGCAGCTGCACTTCTGTGCGCACAAGATAAACAGGCGCAAACGGATAAAATCCTAGGGGCGCTGCAGTGGCGCGAGCTAGGTCCTGCTGTGGTGGGCGGCCGCATAGACGATATAGCCGCATCAGAAAGCAATCCCGACCTTATCTACGTCGGCACCGCCTCGGGAGGGGTATGGAGAAGTGTCGATGGCGCGCTTACATGGAAGCCAATTTTCGAGAAAGTAGGGGCGATGTCGATCGGTGCGGTGGCGATCGCGCCGTCCGATGCATCGGTGATCTGGGTTGGAACGGGAGAAGCAAACAACCGGCAAAGCTCCTCCTGGGGCGATGGCGTTTATAAATCGACAGATGGCGGCGAAACGTGGACCAACATGGGTCTGCGCGATACACAGCACATCGGCCGCGTGGTCATTGATCCTCGCAATACGAATGTGGTGTACGTGGCCGCGCTGGGTCATTTGTGGGGATCGAATGAAGAGCGCGGGCTGTACAAGACGTCGGACGGTGGCAAGAGTTGGTCGCGCGTGCTTTACATCGATGCGGACACGGGCGTTGTGGATGTGAAGCTGGATCCGCAAAGCCCCGACACCGTGTATGCGGCGGCTTACCAGCGGCGGCGCACAGCCTTCGGCTTCAACGGAGGCGGTCCGAATAGCGCTATTTACAAGTCAACCGACGGCGGAGCGAGTTGGAAAAAGCTGGTGAAAGGGCTGCCTTATGCGGAGGGCGGCGACACGGGCCGAATTGGCATCGCCGTTTATCGAAAGAACCCGCGGATCGTGTATGCGCAGGTGCAACACGCGAAGGGCGGATTGTATCGCAGCGATGACCATGGCGAGACGTGGACGAAGATGTCGAATGCGGATCCGAATCCGCCGTACTTCAGTAACTTCTATATCGACCCTAATAACGATTTGCGGATCTGGATGGCCGCTCTGCAAGGCAGTGGGGAGATGTCGGGGGTGGCGTACTCGCAGGATGGCGGGAAGACGTTCGCGCCTACCTGGGGGAAAAATGTGCACCCGGACTTCCATGCGATGTGGATCGATCCAGGGAATTCGGACCACATTCTGATTGGTGTGGACGGAGGGCTGTACGTCACTCGCGATGGCGGAACTGCTTGGGAGCATTTGAATCAGATTGCAATCGGGCAAGCTTATCAAGTTGGCTACGACATGGCGGAGCCTTATCACGTTTGCGCGGGATTTCAAGATAACGGCAGCGCGTGTGGGCCGACGACGACGCGGAACGCCACGGGAATTCTCAACAGCGATTGGCGGACCGTGCTTGGAGGCGATGGTTTTCATTCCCAGCCCGATCAGGCGGATCCGAATTTGGTCTACGTAGAGTCGCAAGACGGCAGCCTGCTGCGGTTGAACCTCACGACCCATGAATGGGCAAACATCGTACCGCAACCAAAGGACAAGCAAGCGCCTTACCGGTTTGAGTGGAACGCTCCGATCGAAATTTCCGCTCACGACGCGAAGACGATCTACTTCGGCGCCCAATTCCTGTTTAAGTCGACAGACAGAGGGGATAGCTGGAAAGCGATCAGTCCCGATTTAACGACGGGGGTGGACCGGAACGAGATGCCCATCATGGGCAAGCTGTGGAAGGATCACATTCTTTCGAGAAATTACGGCGTGTCCTGGTACCCGTGCATTACCCGCATCAGCGAATCGCCAGTGGACGGCAATGTTCTTTGGGTGGGAACGCAGGACGGCAACGTGCAGGTGACTCGGGACGGAGGAAAGACATGGCGGAATGTTGCTGAGCGAGTGCCGGACGTTCCGAAGGGACTGTATGTCGCGGGGATCGAAGCTTCGCGAGCGGGAGCGGGGGCGGCGTATGTTGTTTTCGATGGGCACAGGAGCAACGATTTCGGCGTGTACGCGTATTTTACGCCCGACTTCGGCGAGACGTGGCAATCGGTGAAAGGCAATCTGCCGCAGAATTCAGGAACGGCGCATGTGATTCGAGAAGATCCGCGCAATCACGATCTGCTTTTCATCGGAACGGAGTTTGGAGCTTATGTTTCGTTCGATCGAGGGAAAGAGTGGACGATGTTGGGGAATAATCTGCCGATGGTGCGGGTGGACGACATCAAGATTCATCCTCGAGAGCACGACCTGATTCTGGCGACACACGGCCGGGCGCTTTGGATCCTGGACGATATCACGTCTCTGGAGGAATCGAGCAGCGAGAAAGCGGGCATGGAACTGTGCTTGTTCGATATTCGGCCGGCAATTTCGTGGCGGAAGTTCGACCAGACGAGCGCGCTGGATGGCGAGAAGGCTTTCGCGGCGGTAAATCCGCCTTATGGCGCTTTGATTACGTATGGGCTAAAGCAGGCGACGAAGGAAAAGGTCGCCGTCACAATTCTGGATAAACAGGGCAAAGTTGTTCGGGAACTGAACGGTACGGGAAGCGCTGGAATTAACCGCATCAATTGGGACCTGCGCTATTCAACGCCGGTCGAGCCGACACCCGAACAGCGATGGGCAATGGCCGAAGGATTTTTCTATCGAGTCGTTGAGGGGCCGGTAGTCGAACCCGGAGAGTATACGGTGCGGGTCAGCGTTGGAAAAGATCAGGCAACGAAGACCGCTGGAAGTAAGAGACGATCCTTTAGTGACGATTTCGGCGCATGACCGGACGGTGCGTGCGGCGGCAATGATGTGGGCTTATGACATGTATAAGACGGGGATGGAAGGCCAGCGCAGATTTAACGCGCTGAAAGGCGCTCTGACGGCAACCTTGAATTCATGGAAGGTCGACAATGCGCCTAAGCGTTCCCGACAATCTCCGAAAAGATACGGAGGCATTGAGTAAGAAGGTGGATGAAGTAGGTCCCCTTTTTGTTCCGCGGAGCGACTTTGCGGACCAGCCGCCGACTTATGTCCCGCCGCCCGTACCTGAGCGGATTGGCCACGTACTTTTCATTATGGAAAGTTATTCGGCTGCGCCACGAGAACGCGACTTGGAACAACTGAATGAGCTCGCGGGCATTCAGCAGGATGCTCTGAAGCGGTTGCAGCAGCTTGTGGATGTAGATCTACCTAAGCTAAACAAGAGCTTCGCGGATGCAGGGCGTTCCACATATTGCGATTGCTGAGAAGCGGCCATAGAGTTTGGTTCGTCTCATGATCGCGGCGACGCTCTTCAGTTTTCCTTTAACGATCGCGACGGAGTAGAAACGTTCTTTCTCCATAGCCGTATCCGCCGCACCCACCAGCGGCTTCCTTCTTGTCTCCTTATCGAAAATGACGCGGTCTCAACACGACCGCTGCGCCTCGGCCTTCTCGCGCCGCGCCATCTCCGATCAAGGCTAGCTAAAGCTAGGTGCCTCTGGACGGCATTCCGGCATCGCCCGGGAACAATAGGCCGGCGGGCGCATTCGGATAGACCTGCGACTTGATGCCGGCCTGGTAATTGGAGATGCTGAATTGCTCAACTCTTCCCTTGATTTCGTTCCACGGAAAGTACGGCTCATAGCGCAGTCCGTAAGTTAGATTAAGCAAACAAGAAAGACGAGGTCCTTTTGCACGTTGCCGCCGCGGGCTTTTGGGAAGCCCAAGTTATGTTGTGGTAACAAGCCGGTATCCTACCCAGAAGATCGTCCAAGCTCGCTGATTCGAAAATTTCAAATATATTTGGCTAGGACTTATTAGTAGCTACGAGCAAAACCGTCAGAGCAAACACTACTGCAACGGCGATTAACGCCTTTCGGAGAAAGTGACGGTGATGTGGTGCGGGTGGTGCGGGCTGATTTGGTGGTGTGGCTTGGCCGACTGGATCATTCGTACCACCCTGGCCATCTATTCGCTCGATGGACTTTACCTCGTTATAACTCACGTCGGTAGGTTCAGGTGTGTCTATCTGAAAGCCTTCTTCTGAGGGAGCCATTAACTGCCCTTCGATCTTGCGATGATGTGTTAGCTTAACTGCGACGCGTGTACCAGAAGGAAGGTTCTCGATTTGCAGTTTCAGCTCTGCAATGTGCGTGTTTGCATTTTCCGACGCAAAGGCCGTTTGACTCGAAAAGCTCAGGAAAGTAGAGGCTGTTAGAATCAACGCTAAGAATTGATGCACTGCACTATTTCTCCTTAGAGGACAATGTCAACGCCCCAGTGCGAATGCGCCGGGGCGTTGACTGAGCTAAACGCTTACACTTAATAATCTAGCTAGCGACCATGCTGGATTAAAGAAGCTGGAATCGACCTGCTAAAAGCGCGGAGTTGACAAGGATCGTCGGATGTCGATATAGTCGGTTTTCGACTATGGAGCTTAAAGGCAAGACTCCCTCGCCGCTATCACCGGCAGCGCTTCAGATTCTCGCTGCACTCGCGATCGAAGATCTTCACGGCTACGGAATCATCCAGGCGGTGTCTCGACAGTCGCAGGGCAGAATTCGAATTGGCCCCGGTACGTTATACGACAACCTAAAACGATTCATGGAACAGGGTTGGGTTCGCGATCTGCAGCCTGCATCTGATAACGAAAAACGTCTGTATCGGCTGACAGCCGCTGGCAAGGCTGCTCTTTCATACGAGATCAGCCGTCTCGACGACCTGGTCCGACAAACAAAACGATATCTGCAGGGAATGAAGCCGAGGAGGGTGGAGTGACTGCATCGATTTCACGCAAGTTATACCAGCAGTTTCTCTTGCTGTACCCGGAGCCCTTTCGGCACGAATTCGGAGATGAGATGCTGGGCACCTTTGAAGGGTGTAGGGGGGCACAAGGCTCTTGGCATCTGCTTGCTGACGTCGTCCTCTCGGCCGCCAAACAACAGATTCACTATCTTTCGACTCCCGTGCCAAAGAGTGCGCCTCTTTATTCGGAGATAGCCTCCTCCCCAAATTTAGCCCGGATGTTGGCGATTGCCGTTTTCGGTGCCTCACTGATTGCAGGCGTATTGGTGGGGGGAAAACCCGAAGCTCCTGAATCCTGGATGGTGGTTCGTCCGGAAGCCCTATTCTGGTTTCCGGCAGTTGCATGGGGACAATATTGTTCCGACGCGCCTGAGCGTACGGGAAAACCAGAGAGCGTTCTTACAGGCGTATTAGTGGGGAGAAAACCCGAAGCTCCTGAATCCTGGACAGTGGTTCGGCAATATTGTTCCGACACGCCTGAGCGTACGGAAAAACCAGAGAGCGTCCTTACTGCGCGCACGTAGGGGTACGGACCCCATAGAGACAACCCGGTACAGCAGCAAGTCTATGCGTGACAGGCAAACTGATTCAGCCTTCCGATCCAAGCTGCTCCGCCTCAGCATCTTGATCCTTTTTTTCTCTGTGATCGCTCCGCGCGGCGCAACTGCTGATGACAGTCCTGTCCTCGATACCTTCCAGCAGTGGCTCAGCGCTTTCAACTCTGGCGACATGGGTAAGATCTCCGCATTCTGGCAGAAATACGGAAGCAGAGAATTGCCTGCCGCCCGCGTTTCACTCGATGTGCGGCTGCGGCAGGCGACCGCGGGCATGAGCATCTTTCGCATCACGGAGCAAAGCCAGAAGCACTTAGTCGTGCTGATGAAAGAACGTCGCGGTATTTACTCCGAATCCACGATGGATCTGGAATCGACAAGCCCACCCGTCGTGGCTCGTCTGATTGGGCGCCCGGTGCCGCCGCCCGAGAGTTCCCCCGCCCCTGCATCGAACGATGCCGACCTTGCGAGCAAGGTACGCGAGCACGTCGCTCAGATGCATGGAACGGATGCCTTTTCAGGAGCCATTCTGATCGCGCACCGCGGCAAAGTGCTTTTGGATCAGGCATGGGGAGATGCAGATATCGCAAGGAATGTACGCAACACTCCTGAGACTCAGTTCGGCATCGCTTCCATGAACAAGATGTTCACCGCGGTTGCCATCCTTCAGCTTGTAAGTCAGGGCAAGCTTGCACTCGACATCCCCATCGCTAAATACTGGCCAGATTATCCCAATCATGATCTCGCCGCCCGCGTAACGGTTCGCGAGCTGCTGGACCACACCGCGGGCACCGGCGACATATTCGTTCCGGAGGTCGAAACGCACCGTTCGGAATTGCACACGCTTGCCGATGTGGTGCGGCTGTTAGGCAATCGTGCTGTGGAGTTCCCACCCGGAACGCAGTTTGAATATTCCAACTACGGCTTCATCCTGCTAGGTAGGCTGATTGAGCTGGTGAGCGGCGAACCATATGATCGCTACGTCAGAAAACACGTCTTTCTTCCTGCCGGCATGCTACATACGACTCCTCGCCCTGACACAAGCCATGCTGGAGGATGCGCGATAGGCTACACACACGGCCCCCACGGACTCACGCCCACTACACCGACCAAACCCGAGCCACCCGTCGCAGGCGGAACATCAGCCGGAGGCGGGTACTCCACCGTCCATGATCTCTTCCTTTTTGCGCAAGCGCTCCAGTCGGGAAAGCTTTTGTCTCCGTCGCTTCTCAAGCAGGCGACATCCTGGGACGTGGTTCATCCGGTCTATGGCCTTGGTTTTTCTTTGGTGTGGAACCGCGCATACGGGCACGCGGGCGCAGGCCCAGGAGCTAATGGCGAGCTGCATGTCCTGCCCGAAAGCGGAGATGTGCTCGTCGCGCTGGCAAATCGAGACCCGCTAATGGCGGCAAATATCATGGACGTGATTACATCGATGCTTCCGCCCGGTCAGCCTGGGATAAGTCAATCTCACAACCATAGGCGATGAATTTGTTGCGCAGTCTCCGGAAATGACGGATCAGCACCCTCAAGTTCAGTTTGCGGAAATGTTTTTCTAAGTCCCGCATCACGCGCGATCTGGACATTGGCCTACAGGGGATCGAATGCGAAGCGCACGACACGTGTAAGGGCAGGAATCACTTCTTAATGTTCGATAGGTCGTAGGTCGTGTCGTCGCGTACGTCGATTGTGGCGGTTATTCGGTCGCCGACGTGAAGAGTGTTGAAATCCTGTTTCGACTTGATGGGATATTCCATGGTCATCGCTTCCATGAAATTCGGAATGGCTGCAGCATCGATGGTCGCGGTCTGATCTTTGGCGTTCAGAGCAACGACACGGCCTGAAAGCTGGTAGTGGCGCTCGGATCGATTCGCCGGACGACTGCAGCTAGAAACGGCGAGCGCTACAAGGAGGAATAGGTAACGTAGGCTTCACGATGTCTACCCACCAGCGTATAATGCGGATCAACCCTCTTACAGGAGAAACGATATGAGCACGATGGTACCGGACGTACCCGCGGAGCAACCCGAAAGCTTCGCGGATGATTTGGCGGGCATGGGCAACTTTTTCATCGATCCCGCCGGCGCGGCGAGACGCGTTTTCACGAAATGGTTTTGGGTGGGACCCCTAATCATCATTTCGATTGTTTCCATTATCGCCGGCTACATGATGCTGCCGATAACACAGCACGTGATGGAAGTGACGCCCGCCCCTCCAAACGTCGCGCCCGAGCAGTATCAACGCGGCTTAGCAATTGGCATGATGGTCCAGCGAGTGTTTATGTGGTTGGCGCCGGTCCTGGTGGCAGTGACGTATGCTATCGAGGCACTGATCCTGCTCGCAATGTGTTCCATCATGAGTGTCACCGCGAAGTTTCGATGGCTGTTTAACCTCGTGGCGGGATGCGGGCTCATCGCGTTGCTGGCAAGAATCGCGGCCGTCGTTGTATTAAAAGCCAAGGGCGAAGTTTCGAGCATGGCGGAATTACAGCCGGCTCTAGGTCTGGATATCTTCCTGCCTGAAGGAACGAATAAGTTTGTGGTTGGTTTTCTTGGCTATTTTTCCATTTTCGAGATTTGGTGGATTGTGATGATGGTGCTGATATTCAGCGCGGCATTCCGGGTAGGGAAGGGCAAGGCTTTCGCCGCGGTGTTCCCTTTGATTCTGTTGAGCCTGGTGTTCCGGCTGGTTGGGGCGGCGTTTCAGCGGTAGGGAGATCTACAATGAAAGCGTGGACGGTCTCGCACTTCTGATCATAGGCAGCCCGGTTGACATTCTGGTCATCATTGTAGTGATCGTGCTGCTGTTTGGCGGCAAGAAGATTCCGGAGCTGGCAAAAGGTTTAGGGCAAGGCATCCGCAATTTCAAGGGCGCGGTGAAGAACGAAGACGAAGCCAAGGACGAGAAAAAGCAGGTTAAGTAAGGCGCGTCTACCGCCGGAGCAACTTGAACCCATGATTCGTGCCTTGCGCCTGATTGACAGCGAGGTCGATCCACAACATGGCAAGAGGCTCGAGCAGGCGAGCGTTCTTGAGAGGACCGATATCCACGGGGTTTAATCCAACTTCATCAACTAACACTCTCGCGACATTCTTGGCTTCCTGGTCATCTCCGCAGTAAAATCCATCGGCGCGCTGCGTTCCAAACTGCGCGTTCCCATAATTAACGGCGCCAATGGTGTTGAAAGCTTTTACTAGGCGGGCTGCCGGCGCCCAGGTTGCGACCATCTCGGCGGCAGAAGTCGTCCCACCTATCACCAAGCCGGATAGATCAGGGGCGAGGGGATTCGTACAGTCAATCAGAATCTTGTTATCCAGCTCGCCTGCGTTGCGAATAGCCTCATGAGCAGCAGGCCAGGGCACGCTGAGAACGACGACCTCGGCTCCAGCAGCCGCCTCTTTATTCGTGGTGACTTCGGCGCCGGTGGTGATATTGCGCTTGCTCTTTTGAGGATCGGGTACTCCGAAGGCAACGTTGTGGCCCTTGCTAAGCCATATCGCTCCTAAGGTTCCCCCGACACTGCCAGCCCCTAACACGGCGATACGAAGCGGTGGATTCATGTTGCCATGATAACCGCTGATTTCGGGCGGGGAAACTAGCTGATCGGGCAGGGCAAGCCGTTGACCCCGCGAACGGCCGCGGGGTCTCGTTCTTCAGCTAAATTGGAGAATTATTTTGCAGCGGCTTTTTTGGGCGGGACAATCGCGTCTTTAACGGATTTCGCGACGCGGAACTTGACAACTTTCTTAGCTGGAATTTTAATGGCCTCACCGGTGGCAGGGTTGCGGCCCACGCGAGCTTTTCGATCGGCACGGACGAGACGACCGATTCCGGGCAATATGAAAACCCCATTCTTCTTGGTCTCGCGGACGGCGAGTTCGGCGATCGCTTCCATGAATTGTTTCGCCGCTTTGTTGTTCACGCCGGTAGTTTCCGCGAGCTCTCTGACGATCGCGGTTTGAGTCATTCGTTTAGTGTCAGGCATTTCAATCTCCCTGGGTTCTGTGTTGATTTGAAAGAGAGCTCGGCATCCAGCATTCGTCTTGCCCAAAAACATTAAACAGAACGATACAAAAATGTTTGAGCATCTCTTTGGTCAACTCGATGATACGGGAGTGCGAGGTGCTTGTAAAGAAAAAACAGCAAAAAAACAGGGGTTTTGTGCGTTTTTTCGTCGGGAGAGGCGCGGAACCCCTATGGAATGGGCTAGAAAACGGCTTTGAGTGCCAGGAACGCCGTGTTTGGCGCGCGTCCATGGAGAGCCGTTCTCTGCCCAGGCGTCTTTAAAAAGTCGTGGCATTCCGCTCTGCCGATCGAAATTTTTGTCGCACTTTTTGCAGATGTCGAATCCAGTATCGGCCGAACTCGCGTCTGTACGGTTCAACACACAATCAGCCTGCCCGGGACGCTTAGCTTACAGCGCAGACGCTCTGTCCTTCCTGTCGATGAGATAGAAGATGCCTGAAGACCAATACCGAAACGCTACAATTCCTGCTAGTACTCGCGAACTTGTTTTCGGCCAAATGCTACCGGACAGTAGAGGAGTACGAAAGGCGCGAATGAATAGCAGCGGCTTACAGCGTAGCTTCTTTACTCGCGACAGAGCGAAGGTGGCCAATGTTGCGGCACCAGCTTTGCCGGTTGAAGACAATACGCCTGGTGCGCTTCGATCGCTGTTAGCAGCTAATCGCCACTACCGAGATCTTCCGTGGCCGGAACCCTTCAGTCATACACATCATCGCCTCCGGGTAGGTGACGCGCGAGAATCTGCGGCGGGGCGTTCCTGCACGACGCAGTGACGGCACGTTTGGCGAAATCATTCCCGGCGAAGCGGCGATTCTCTATCCGGGTTATCAGGTTGCCTGAGGTCCGATCGTGACGGTAGAAATCGGTATTGAGATGAAGGTCCTACTGAAGGCCATGATCAAGCAGATTGATCGCGTGATTAGCGATCTGCGAAATCAGGTGGTTCAGTTTAGGCGTGGCGGCGGCAATCCAATCTGTATTGGTATCGTGGGCATCAATCAAGCCGAAAGCGTCGTCGGCTATGAAGGGGAGCGAACCTTTCCCACTACCGGCAGGGGTGGTTATCCCCATCCACGTCAGGAAGCTTCCGAGGCGGAGCGGCGGTTGACAGCGCAAGTCGCGCCCGATTTTGATGAATTCTTGATCTTGCGCTTCAAGGCCACGAATGCGGAGCCTTACCTGTTCGAATGGGCGAATTACAACGAGACGCGGCTGGACTATGCGGCGGCATTGGCCCGGATCAGCGCTCGCTACCAGCAGCGATTTTGATCGTATTTACTGCGTTTGGTTCGCATTACGCAGATCCTCTCATCCTTCGACCAGGCACCCTTGAAACGCTGTTTTTGCATGCTATGGTGTAGCTAGTGTCGTTGCCCTTGAACTTCCATCTGGAACAGTATGAAGGGCCGCTTGATTTGCTGCTGGACTTGATTCGAAAGCAGGAAATCAACATCTACGACATTCCGATCGCACAAATTACGGCGCAGTACCTCGAGTACATGCAGAAGGCAATGCAGCTGGATATCGAGCTCAGCTCCGACTTCGTCTATATGGCGGCAACCTTGATTCACATCAAGAGCAAATTGCTGCTGCCGCAAGATCCTGAACTCCAGAAGATCTCTCCGGAAGAAGATCCTCGTAATGAGTTGGTCGAGCGCCTGATCGAACATGAACGCTTCAAAAATGCGGCAGAGATGCTGCAACAGAAGCGCGTCATCGAAGAGGCGATCTGGTCCAACCCCAAGATGGAGCAATTTCTTGCTGAAGACGAGGGGCCGGGCCTCGCGGTGACAGTCTTTGATCTCGTGAGCACTTTTGAAGCTGTCCTGGAACGGGCGAAACGGCGTCCCGTGTATGAGATTGCGAGCGAAGATGTCAGCCTGCCTGAGATGATCCAATTTCTGCGGCATCAACTTCAAGAATCACGGAAGGGATCTATTTCCGCCACTGCGCTTTTTGACGTCAACGCAGCCGGCGCGGCATCATTTGCCTCTTCCTCGCGATTCTGGAGCTGGTAAGGAGACAGGCCGTAGAGCTCACGCAAGGTGAGGCTTTCGGAGACATCGGATTGCGGCGAGGTCCGGGCTTCGACGAATCAGCAGAATCCGTTGAAGATTTGGCCGCAGTAGAACAGGAATACCAGTAACAAGCCAAGATGGGAGAAGTGGAACAGGTTCCCGATACCGCCGAATTCGCCGATCCGTCGCCCCGCTCAGTAGCGACTCTGAAGGCCGTCATAGAGGCGGTGATCTATATCACCGATGAACCCCTCACTCCCGAGCAGATCGCGTCCGCGATTGAGCAGCCGCTCGACAGCGTCAAAGAGGTCTTGAACCAACTAGTCAGCGAATATTCGGCGCCGGATCGTGGGTTATCGGTTCGAGAACTTGCCGGTGGATACAAGATGTCGACCAAGGCAGAGCATCATGAGGCGATCCGTCTCTTTGTCAAGAAGCTGCAACCGCCGCTGAAGCTCTCGCTGCCTGCGCTCGAAACCTTGGCCGTGATCGCTTACAAACAACCCATCACTGCTCCGGAGGTCATGGAGATTAGGGGAGTGCAGGGCGCCGGTGTTTTGAAGACCTTACTGGATCGAAAACTCATCGCGGCTGCCGGGAGAAAAGAAGTGCTCGGCAGACCGATCATGTACAGGACGACGCGAGAGTTTTTGATTCAATTCGGGCTGAGCTCGCTCGCGGAGTTGCCGACGCTCAAGGAGTTCGAAGAACTCGGACGGTTGGCATTGAGCGATTCAGAAGAAGATGCCGCAGCGAGCGAGCCCGACGCGGCCGAAGCCGAAACGCAGCCAACCGATGCCTGAAGAACGCTTGCAAAAGATTCTCGCGCACGCCGGAATCGCGAGTCGACGCAAAGCAGAGGAACTGATTGCAGCGGGTCGCGTCTCGGTAAATGGCACGACGATAACGCAACTCGGCTCGAAAGCCGACCTGATCAGCGATAAAGTCAAGGTCGACGGCCGGGTACTGAGTGCGCCGAAGCATCACCTCTACGTCGCTCTCAACAAGCCGAAGAACTGCGTGACCACTGCACATGATCCAGAAGGGCGCCAGACTGTGATGTCCTTTTTCAAAGGATTGCGAGAGCGGATTTATCCAGTCGGGCGCCTGGACTATGCAAGCGAGGGCCTGTTGTTGCTAACCAACGACGGTGATTTTGCCAATAAGCTCATGTCGCCTGCAAGCCACGTTACTAAGACATATCTGGCGAAGGTCAATGGCGCTTTGACACCGGAACAGGAAGAGGAGTTTCGCCGTGGTATTCCCATGCACGGGCGTCGAACCGCGCCCGCGGGTTTGAAGCTGATTCGCAAAGGCGATAACCCCTGGTATGAGGTTCGCTTGGTGGAAGGGTCGGCAGAACCAAGTGCGAATCATGTTCAAGCATCTCGGCCGTCTGGTTGAGAAGCTGAAGCGTGTGAAGATCGCATTTCTCGAATTAGGCGACCTTAAGCCGGGCGCATATCGCACGCTCACCAACCCCGAGGTCGCGCGGTTTCGCAAACTCCTGCACCTCGACGATCCTATGGCTGAGCACGAGTCCGCGATGGAAAATCATGATAAATGACAAAGAATTGACGGCGCTCCTTCGGGATGCGAAGAATATCGCCGTTGTGGGGCTGTCGAACAATCCAATGCGGCCCAGCTTCGGTGTTTCCCGGTTTCTTCAACGGCAAGGCTATCGAATAATTCCCGTAAATCCCAATGAAACGGAGGTTTTGGGCGAACGCGCCTATGCGTCGGTGAAAGATGTGCCGGATCAAATCGATATAGTGAACATCTTCCGCCGCCCTGCCAGAGTTCCGGAAGTAGTCGATGATGCGCTTCAGAAGGGTGTCCGCTGCATATGGATGCAAGAAGGCGTCATCAATCATGAGGCTGCAAAGAAGGCGGAAGCTGCTGGCCTGACGGTGGTGATGGATCGCTGCATTCTCAAGGAGCTTGCCCGGCTGCTTAGTAATAAAATCTGATTTGCAGTTCTCATCGCGCTTGGCTGTTATTAGCGCGCTTTCACTAGCGCTTCTGTTGGCTATCGCGGGCTGCAGCACGCAATCGTCCCAGGCGATTGGAGAAGCATACATCGCACCCGCTTCCATAAATGTCCGCGGTGAGCTCAATCAGAAGAACAGTTCGGTCGCTGTACTAAAACACGGAGATCGCGTCGACATCATCGACGTTCGCAGGCGGTTCATCAAAGTTCGGACTGCGAAAGGCGTTGAAGGATGGGTGGACGCCACGCAGCTTCTGAGCCCGGAGCAGATGGACCAGATCCGGCACGAACGGCAGCGAGCACTAGCGCTCCCTTCAGAAGGTTCAGCGACTGTCTTTGAAGCTCTCAACATTCATATCGATCCGAATCGCACCTCGCCCGCCTTTGTGCAAATCCCGGAGGGCGGTTCTGTGGCTGTGTTGGCTCATCGTCTTGAGCCAAAGACAGTGGGATCGGCGCGGCCGCAATCGCTAACGTTTGAGCGGCCGCAGCCGCCCTCGCGCCGGCAGCGAAATCAAAGGCAATCCAAAAACAATTATCGGCTGCCCCCGATGCCGCCGCCGCCTAAACCACCCAGCAATTGGCAGGAGCTCTCCGCCGGACGGATCGGTGGCGCCGAGAGTACCGCGGACATTAAGGCGAATGAAGACAAACAAGCATCGGCGAAACGGACAGCAGAACTCAAGAAGCCAGTTGTGATGGAAGACTGGACGCTCGTCCGCACCAAAGGTAATCAATCCGGATGGGTCCTCTCGCGAAACTTGATGATGTCGATTCCCGATGAGGTGGCGCAATACGCCGAAGGCAAGCGCATAACCTCTTACTTCGATTTAGGATCTGTTAACGACGATCGAAAGGGCCTGAAGCATAACTGGCTTTGGACCACTTCATCTACGCCCGAGGCTTACGACTTCGATAGCTGGCGCGTATTTCTTTGGAATCGCCACCATCATCGTTATGAGACCTCGTATCGCGCCCGCGATTTGGAAGGATACTTCCCGGTCAACGTGGATCCTCCGAATTCGAGCCGGACGCACCTTCGAGCTAGTCACGAAGGACGACGATGGAAAATTTCGACGGCGTACGTACCTGTTCGATGGAGTGCGCATACACTTAGTGCTGACGGAAAACTATCGTCCGGGATCAACGGAGAACACGAATAAGCCGGGCGGTTTAGACACGAACAAGCTTCAGGCGAAAATGCCGCGCACCGGATGGTTTCGGCGCGAGTGGAATGCGCTTACGCAAAAAATGTCCGGAGCGCATTAGGTCTCTTCGATTCGTCCTGCAATCTCGAGCTTGTCCATTGCCAGGAACTGCTTCACGTGCGGATGTTCGCACTTGTCCAGCTCTGAGACCGGTCCGAAATAGATCGCTTCGCCTTTATACAGGAACACGACCGAGTCTGCTACCTTGCGCATGAGATCGAGATCGTGTGTAACCACTATTGCCGTCAGACCTAATCTCCGCTTTAACCGCAGCATCAGATTTCCCAAATCGTCCGACATAATGGGATCGACCATGGTAGTCGGCTCATCGTAGAGAATGCACTGAGGCTGAGCAGCCAACGCGCGGGCAATTGCTACCGCTCGCTTGTACCCGGTGGACAGATCGCCGGGACGAGAATCTTTGACCGTAAGAAGATCCACCATATCCAGAAGCCCATTCACGACGTCGTCTTTATTCTGCTCATCGTAATCCTCACGAAGCTCCAGGGAGAAGAGAATGTTTTCACCCACGGTCAGCGAATCGAAGAGCGCGCCTGACTGGAAGACCATCGTCACCTTTTTGCGGATGACCCTCAGCTCCGACTCCGGCATGCCGGTTATGTCTGTGTGAGCAACGATGACCTCTCCGCTGTCGGGCCTGATGAATCCCATGATGTGACTCAGGGTGACAGACTTGCCGACCCCGCTACGGCCAATGATGGCGAGCGTCTTGCCCGGGTCCACGTAAAAACTCACGTCGATCAACACTGGATGATCGAATGCTTTGCTGACGTTCCGGAATTCTATGTAGTGCGGGTAACTCTCAGTTGTCATTAGCCGCGCTGACCGTGTTCCATTCCTCTGGCGTATTAACGTTCGATACCGCGGCAGGGATGTCTAGAATAATCGCATCGAGCTTGCGGAGGAGATCCAACAGCTTGAGGCGGCCTGTATCGAGAGCGTTGCGAACAATTGGCAGACAGCCGCTCGTGTAAACGGCACAGAGTGGATGAATCGCGCCACTTTCATCGCGGATTGCGATACAAAGCGCGCCCGTTTCCCGCGCCTTCTGTAAGAGCCGGTAGAGCCATTCACTTCTGAGCCCGGGCATGTCGCAGGCAAGAATCAAATTAAACTCGCCTCGTCCGCTTTCCAGAGCCGTTTCGATGCCGGCGAGTGGTCCGAATCCATGTCGCAAATCCGGTAAACAGTCCAGCCCGAGATCGCGGTATCGTTCCGGTTTCCCAATGAGAGCAACACTTCCCGCAACGGAAGCGGCCTTAGCCGCGACATCTTCGACCAGAAGACGCGAATTCCACATTAAGAACGCTTTATCATGTCCCATGCGCGAGCTGCGTCCGCCCACCAGCACGAAGCCAGCCGCTTGCATGCCCAAATAGTAGCACCCGCGTGGACCTTTTCCGGGTATAATCGAACCAACAAACCTCGGTGGTTTTATCGTATGTTTGTCTGCAGTGGGTCGATTCCGTCTAGCTTTGACCAAGCCCGCTGATCATTTGCATGAGCCGCCTCCCCCAGGTCGTTCCGTTTGCTCTTGCATGGGCGCTGCTGTGCCTTCCTTTGTCTTCCGAAGCTCAATCCGGCGCGCCGCCCCGCGTGCAGGCCGTGCGGTATTGGTCTTTTGGAGATGTAACGCGCATCGCGATCGAGACGCGGGGCGACTATAAACTATTCTCGGATCAGATTGAAAACCCATCGCGGCTGTACTTTGACCTGCGGGGATTGCGGCCTCCTGCCACGGCTTACCGGGGTATCCAGGCCATCAAGGTAGGGGACCGGCGCGTAAAGCAAATCCGCATCGCCGAGATCAGCCCGGGAAACACGCGGATTGTGTTCGATTTGGAAGGACCGGTTGAGGTGGTGTCATCGCAGCTAGTCAACCCCGATCGACTGATGATCGAAGTTCGTCCGAAGGGCAGCAGTCTTCCTGCACTCTCGGTCTCACGCAGCGTGACCGGCTCTCAGCGCGTCGATTTGTCAGGCCCGAGCGCCGCAGCAATTGAGAGCCCCACAGAGCCGCCTCCAAATCCATCGGTACCGGCGCCAAATGTACCAGCCGTGCAGTACTCGTCTGCCCCGCCGCTCACAGCCACATTGCCAAGCGCCCCCGAGCCGCCGCCTTCAGCGCCGGTTTCAGCAAAAGTGTCTTTGCACGCGTCTCCCGTCCCAAGTTCCGCTGCGCCGATTAGGACGACCGGAATTGCTGCTCCTGCCCGCAGAGACAGTGGCGGTGACCGCTCGCTCGTCCGGGTTTTTGGTCTGAAGCTCGGAAAGGTCGTCATCGATGCTGGTCACGGCGGCCACGACACGGGAACCATTGGGCCGAACGGACTTTTAGAAAAGGATCTCGTTCTGGATGTGGCGTTGCGATTGGGAAAGCTCATTAATCAGCAACTCGGCGCACAAGTCGTGTACACGCGTTCCGACGATGTCTTCGTCCCGCTCGAAGATCGAACCAGCATTGCTAACAACGAGAAAGCCGACCTGTTCATTTCGATACATGCGAATTCATCTCCTGAATCGAGCGCGACCGGAGTCGAGACCTACTACTTCAACCTCACCGCGGACAAGACTGGCTTAGATCTCGCTACGCGCGAAAACGCAACAGCAGGCAGTTCGATCTCCGATCTAAACGATTTGCTCCACAAGGCAGTCCTGCAAACGAAATTAGAGGAGTCCCGCGAGTTCGCGCAGAAAGTCCAGACTTCGCTCTGGGCATCGTCGGTCCGAATGAACAATCGTTCCCGCGATCGGGGCGTGCGGCAAGCGCCTTTCGTGGTCCTGATCGGCGCGACCATGCCGTCTATCCTCGCGGAGGTCGGCTTCGTCTCCAATCCGCATGACGAGAAATTGATGAAGAGAAGCGATCAGCGTCAAAAGATTGCGGAAGCGCTTTTCAAGGGCGTATCGCAGTACGCGAATTCCTTAAGTCACGTGCAAATCGCGCGAGCCGGTTCCGAGTAGCGCAGCCTCTACTCTTCTGCTCGTCTACTCTTTCTACGCTTTTGAGGATTTTCTCGCGGCAAATTCCTCGCTTGCTTCGCCGGATGAAGTTTACCAGGTGAAGAGTGTGTTCCGATGGAAACTCCGTCTCGATCCGCGTAAGGGCTTCATCCTGCTTTAAGCCCGCTCGATAGAGAACGCTGTAGGCGCGCTTCAGCAGTTTGACTTCTTCATGCGAAAAGCCAGCGCGCTTCAGACCAATCATGTTCACGCCTTTAGGCGCCACGTTGAAATCGGAATAAAGAAAATAGGGCGGAAGATCGCTATTGACGCGCGTATTCCCTCCCACCATGGCGAGGCGTCCGATTCTCGAAAATTGGTGAACGACAACGCCGCCGGAGATGAAAGCTTGATTCTCCATTTCCACGTATCCGGCCACTAACGCGCAACTTGCTATCACGATACTGTCGCCCAGAGTGCAGTTATGCGCGATGTGCCCGGAGGTCATGATGTAGTTGCCGTCACCTATGCGTGTTTCCGATTCCGGTTGCGTGCCGCGCGAAATCGTATAGTGTTCGCGAATCTTATTGCGATTGCCGATGAAAAGATAACTTCGCGCGCCGGTGAAAGTCTTGTCGAGAGGATCGGTGCCCAGCGATGTGCCTGCCGAAATTTCATTTTCGTCACCCATCGTTGTCCAACGCTTGACATAAACATATGGCTCTAAGAGGCAGCGCGCGCCGATAACGACATCTGATTCGATCACACAAAATTCGCCAATACGCGTGCCGGGTCCGACCATCGCGTCCGGATGTATGCGGGCAGTCGGCGCAACGTAAGCCGATGGATCAACCGCCATAAATGATAAGTATGGGGGATGCCAGCTCTCACTGTCGGTCAGATCGCTGAAATCTGCGGTGGTCAAGTGGAAGGCGCGAGCCAGCGTCTGATCACGGGCGCAAGCGCGCTCGAGAACGCATCCGACACCGATCTATGCTTCGCTGCAACTCAAAAGGCCGTGGAAGGCGCACCGTCTTCGCGTGCAGGCTGTTTACTGGTTTCGGAGTCGTTCAATGGTACCGGCACCTGGTCACTGATCCGCGTACAGGATCCGCGCGCTGCCTTTGCGCGAGCTGTCGCAGCTCTCTATCCGAAGATTCGTCCTTCGCCTTACGTGCATCCCACGGCAGTGATAGCAGTGAGTACGACAGTGGCTAATGATTCCTTTATTGGAGCCAATGTGGCGATCGGGGAGGAGGCGCAGATAGGAAACGGATGTTACATCGGGAATGGATGCAGTATCGGAAATGGCGTCTCAATCGGCGACAATACGACGCTGTACGCGAACGTTACTATCTACGACAATGTGCACGTTGGGGCGCGGGTAATTCTGCATTCGGGCTGTGTTCTGGGGGCTGACGGCTTCGGATTTTTTTTGGCGAACGACAGATATGAGAAGTTTCCGCAGGTCGGCACCGTCGAGATTGGCGATGACGTGGAAATCGGAGCGAATTCCTGCGTCGATCGAGGCGCGCTTGGCACAACCCGAATTGGCGAAGGGACCAAGCTCGATAATCTGGTTCATGTGGCTCACAACTGCGTGCTCGGGAAGCATGTGGTCGTCGCCGCGCAAACCGGCTTTTCCGGGAGCGTTATCGTTGGCGATTATGCCGTGATTGGCGGACAGGCCGGTATAGGAGAGAGAGCAAGAATCGAATCGAAAGCGATTGTAGGCGGAAAGAGCGGAGTGCTGACATCACAAAAAATCTCTTCAGGGGAGCCTGTGTGGGGAATACCGGCGCGGCCGCTAAAACAACATTTAAAAGGTCTGGCGCACGTCTCGAAGCTTCCCGAATTCCGGGAACAGCTTCGAGAGCTCAAACGGAGAATTGTGGATTTAGAAGCCGCGCAGCGCGAAGCCAAGTCTTCCTAAGAAACCGATGTCCGCTCTAGAATCGTGTGGGCTTCGAATACCATGGCCTGGATTTTCCGGAGTTGAGCAGAAACTTTTTCATCCGGTGATGTCAGTTCCAGGTAGTAGGCCAGTGACTCGATAACGCTCAAAGGCTGCCGAAGGTCGTGTATCAGTTCATCGACGAACAGGGTGCGGGAATCTGCGATTTGATTGACGCGCAGATCGCTGCTGACAAGAGAGGCTTCTTGCCGCGTGGCAGGGGTTTGTAAAAAAGCTGAGTTCATGCAATCAGACAAATTCCCGGTCCCTCAAGTGAACGAGACCGGGGAAAATTTCCAGTCGTTTGATTGTGCGCTCGATCCAAGCCTTAGTCAATAGTATTTGGAATCTTTTGGAATTAAAACTTGGCAGTACTCAAGACCTCAAAACATCTGGCGAGTCATAGTACTTCGATGTGATATTCTCAGGTACGTAAATCCCTCCTCGTGGGCCTGTGGCGCAGTTGGGAGCGCGCTTCCATGGCATGGAAGAGGTCAAGGGTTCGAATCCCTTCAGGTCCACCAATAAATTTCCGAACCAGTCTTGTTGTTAAACGCGGCGAAGTCTTACATTCTGAACAAGGTGATCCTCGCCTTTGTCCAAAATGAGATGCGCGCGTTCCCGGGTGGGGCGAATATTTTCGCGCAAATTCAGCAGGTTGATCTCTTCCCAAATACGACGGGCAATTTCCACGGCTTCTGCTTCGCTCACTTGCGCGTAACGGTGGAAATAGGATGACTTGTTGCGAAAGACCGTCTCGCGCAGACGCAAAAATCGATCGACGTACCAGCGCTCGACAGTATGTTCATCGGTGTCCAAATAAATTGAGAAATCGAAAAAATCGGATACAAATACTCGCGAAGATCCGCGGTGGCCATCGGGCGACTGCAGTACATTCAATCCTTCGAGGATTACGATATCCGACTGCTCCACGTGCTGCACTGCGTTCGGAACTATGTCGTAGTGCAAATGAGAGTAGACCGGCGCTGTCACATCGGGTACGCCGGCTTTGACGTTTGCCAGAAACTGAAGCAACAAGCGCTGATCGTAGCTCTCGGGGAAGCCCTTGCGATTCATCAAGCCGCGCTCTTCCAGAATTCGATTCGGGAAAAGAAATCCATCGGTCGTGACCAAATCGACGCGGGGGTGGTCTGCCCACCGCGCCAACGAAGCGCGAAGTACACGAGAAAACGTGCTTTTGCCGACCGCGACGCTGCCCGCAATCCCGATGATGTACGGCACCTTCAACGGCGCGGGCGAGCCCATGAACTTCCGCCGGGCTTCGTAGAGGTGCTGAACAGCCGCGACATGTAGATTCAACAGCCGTGAAAGAGGAACGTAGATATCTTGAACTTCGCCTAGAGAGACTTCCTCGTTGATTCCTCGAAGCGCTGCAAGCTCCTCCTCGCTGAGTAGAAGCGGGGTGTTGGCTCGCAAAGCTTTCCACTGCTCGCGATTAAAATCAATGTAGCGGCTGATTGGCGCCGGAGTTGCAGTGCTAATCAGGTTCAACCTGGCCTCGAATCATTTGATTTCATCATGGCAGTAGCGCTTTTCCTGGTGCTTTTCATATCGTTGCCGCGGTGCATGTTCGCCGCTGATCGTTCTCTGGCAATCGTCGAAGCCGGAATCGAACGGTCGGAAGACGCGCCATTTGTTTCGGCTGGGTACCAGTTCTTTCCAGGCGATTACGTGTACTTCGTGTTCCAGATCGCCGACTTTGCGATAAATTCCGACGAGCGAAACGAGGTGCGGACGATTTCGTTGAGCTATGAAATCACGCCTGAAGATTCCAGCGGCACAGCTTTATGTCCTGCGAGTTCGGGAAAAATCGAAACCGAGCTTAGTCCGCAAGACAAGAACTGGATGCCTAAGCGCCGGGTCTCTTTTCTTATTCCATCTTTCGTTGCGGCGGGAGAGTTCCACGTCCACGCGGCGGTAAAAGATCTTATTGGGAAGACGGAAACGTCAAGAGATTTTCCATTTCATATCGGCGGCGTGCAAATTCAGCCATCGAGCACAGTCGCCATCGAGAACTTCCATTTCTTTCGCAACGAGAACGATCGGGAACCCTTAGAAGTACCAGCGTACCGTCCGGGTGACACCGTCTACGCGCGTTTCGACATGGCGGGTTACAAACTCGGACCTCAAAACGAGTACCATCTGGCTTATGGTTTAACCGTTCTTGGACCCGATGGTAAGCCGTTTATTCAACAACCAGCAGCGGCAGAGCTGCAAACCGATAGCTTCTACCCGGCGCAATTCGTACCCGGTGTGCTGAAACTGACGACGCCACCGGATGCAACTCGAGGCGAATATGTGGTTGTGCTTACGGTGCGCGATCTCGTCGGAAATCAGAGTCGCGAGAGCAAACAGGCGTTCAGTATCGAGTGACGAAGAGCACGGGGTCGGACCAGCGATCGTTACTTCGCCTGATCCATGACAACGATCTCGCCTCCGCCAACACGGATACGTTTAGTCTCGGTAAAGTTCAGACCCCGGAAGTACGATTCGGCGTCCTCCTGTTGATCGGGTTGCACATAAGGGTGGCTGGCCAACACTACACGCGGATGAAAGAAATCGAGACACTCCCTTTGATCGAGGTCCGGCTGGAACAGCACAAACATGGGTTTCGATAATCGTTCCGATACGAAGACTACACAGGAACGATTCGTGAGTTCAGGCGCGATCAAAGCCGCTTCAGCCTCCAGGTCCTCGCCGCGAGTGCTTAGATATCGAGCATCTCCCACCAGGCACAGAAGAACCAAGACCACAGCGAGCGCCGGAGATAGAAAAGGAATTTTTCGTTCTACTGCTAGCCATTCGAGGCCCGCGAAAAACAGGATTACCATTTCCGGAGTCGCCCAGAGTACTTGGCTGGCGGTTAAGGGCGAGCCGCTCCAGATATCAATTACCACGACGATTGAAATTGCGCTAACGATACCGCCAAGCAAGCAGAAAAGCATGATGCGCTTTGACCTTGCCGTGGGTTTCAGACGAAAGGAAGCCCAGATCCCCAGCAGCAGACCGAGCAACAACAAGCAGGGAAGAGCGTATCCCCATGGCCCTTCCGTCGCCAAACTTTTCAGCGCGGGAAGGTAGATCGGCTGCCCGTGATAGTTTGTTGGCTCGAACAGCCAGTCTGGATTCACTTGCGGGCGAGCCCACAGATGGTAAGGAACGTACAGCAGTACAGGCAGCGCTGTGGCGGGCAGAGCGAACCACATGGCACGACGTTCGTGAGCGCTCTTGAGGAATCCAAACAGGAACAGCAGATAGCCTATCGCCGGCCAATAGGAAGAACGCTCCGAATAGAGGCACAGCACTAGCACGCCTGCATATAAGGCTGCGTTGCCAAGATTCGGCGCGCGGATCAGGCGAAAGTAACAGATGGTTGCGAGCAATAAGAAGAACAATCCCTGTTCGAGCGGCGTTCCTTCCCCTGCCGCACGGTAATGGACCGGAACGAGGATGAAAGCCAATAAAGCAAGGGTCGGCCAGCGCAGCGAGAGCCGCTTCGTCAGATGCCAAAACAAAAAGCAAGATCCTACAGCAAACAAGAGCGACGGCAATCGAGCGGCCAGGCGAGAGTGGTCTCCTGCGAGTACGAAGGGAAGTTGCACAAAGTAGTGCAGCGGCGCGGAACCTGGCGTTTGCACAACCCAGTGGATGAAAGTGTCGAACGAATAATGCGAGGCTGCCAGCAAGCGTAAGATTTCGGGGATACGCAGCGGGAGGGTGACGATCGCGGCCAATACCAACAGCGCGTAAGCGGCGATTATGAGAGCAAGCGTCAGTGCTGTTCGCACGTAAAATTCAGAGTATCAGCCACATGGCGCAGCCTGACAATACCTTCGGCGAAATCCTCGGGTGGAGTGATCAGGCTGACGACGACGTAAGGTTCAGACGTCATGTCGAAAAAATAACCTGGTTGAACAATGACGCTATGCTCCTCGAGAAGTCTGGCGACCCATACGTCTTCGGATACTGTCTTCGGCAGTTGAATGATGGCGGACCATCCACCTTCGGTATGCAAGCAATGGGCCGGAGCGCCTCTCAGCAGCTCGCTGGCTGTTTCGAGATTTTGCTTTGCCCGGGCGAAAATTTGTTCCCGAATCCCCGTTCCGATTTTCAGCAACTCAGGTAAAGCGTGCTGCACGGGAGTACTGACTGATAAGTACGTGTCGAGGAGCAGTTCGAGATGTTGATGGGCTATCGCGGCGTCTTCTCGCGGACCGTTTACTGCAATCCACCCAAGCTTCATTTGAGGCATCCCCGCTGCCTTCGAGAGCCCGTTCAACGAAAAGCTAAGAACAGAATCATGACCGATGAGCGTGTTGTTGCGATCTGCCGATGGAGCCAAGGAATAGTCCATGAAAACTTCATCTGAGATGATCGGCAAGCTATGCTGCCGCGCCAGCTCGAACAATTTTTCTGCTTCCCATATCTTTAAGAAAGAGCCCGTCGGATTGTTGGGATTGACGAGAACAATGGCTCGAGTGCGCGATGAGATTGCTTCTTGTAAATTACCGAAATCGACGAACCAGCTTCCGTCATAGAGAAGCTGATAGGTCGCAACGTGGACCGCTTCGAGGGAGGCCAGATATTCGAACAATGGATAGGATGGACGTGGGACCAAAACTTCATCGTCGGGATTGCAAAGCAGCTTGAACAGCAGGGCGTAGGCTTCGCTGGTGCTCGCGGTGAGCAGAAGGCGATCCGGCGATATCGCAATGTTGCGGGACTTATAAAACTCACTGACTGCGGATCTTGCATCGTACAGGCCGGCCGGATTTGGCTGGTACGTGAAGTTGCGGATGCCGGCGTAGGCACGCGCGATCGCCGAATGCGGATAATCGCTGAAGACCAGAGTGGGATTTGAAACCGTCAGATCGAGCAGTGGGACGCCTTTGAGCCGCTTCTCCTCGATCGATTTGCTAAACGGATTGGAAGAAAGGAGCCAGGGCAGTCGTCGAGAGTACGAGTACAAACAGCTACTCTGTCACGCCTACCCTGGATTCGCAACCACCTCGGGGAGTCACCAAGAAGATCGCGAGGCGCATCGCCCACCCCGGACGATGCGCCCCTAGATAGCACCGGAACCGCCATTCCAGCGCCATTCCACGATCGCCGTTGTCAGCCGCTCAACCAGGGTGCGGGGTCCGCCAGACCGCCGTACTTTAACGCGTGTGCCCGCACGCGCGGGAACGAACTGACTAGCGAAAGTGGAAACTCAAAATTTCTTCGCTACTTGCCAGTACGATTCGGCTTCCACATTCGAAACCTGAACAATAGATACCGCCCGTCGAGCCGGAGTGCTCGCGAATTTAGGCTGAAGTCTTTGATTCCGGGGAAGATAATTTTTTTTCGAAAACTGCGACCGGCTTTGGCGCCCGGCTGCGTTCGAGATAGAATAGCCGCTTGTGACGAGACGTTTCATATGGATCGTAGCTGTGGCTGCGGCAACGGGCGTCATTCAAGGGCAGGCGCTGTTCACGAGCGTATTCCCGAAGGAGGAGTTCGCCGCGCGTCGAGCACGAGTGATGCAGAAGATCGGGGACGCTGCTGCCGTTGTTCAAGGGGCGGCGGAATCCACGGGCTACCTGAAGTTCCGGCAGAGTAATCAATTCTTTTACCTGACCGGGGTGGAAGTGCCCCGCGCGATTGTCCTGATTGACGGGCGCGCGAAAACCTCGACTCTTTTCTTGCAGCCGCGCAACGAACGGGCCGAAGCCGCCGAGGGGCCTGTGCTCACGCCAGGCGCAGAAGCCGAAAACTTAACAGGGATGCGCGTTCTTCCTCGCGATCAGTTCGCGAGTGCTCTGGTGCGGCTGGGAGAAGAAGGGCGCACCGTTTATACAACGTTTCGTACCGAGACGCAGTACGCAGGCACACCGGGAACGGCTATCGCTCACGAGGTCGCGACGGCGGCCGACCCATGGGACGGACAACCCTCGCGAGAGACCATGTTCATTCAAAAAATGAAGATGGCGGCGCCCGGGATCGAGGTCCGCAATCTAGATCCGGCATTAGATGAGTTGCGGGTCATAAAGAGCGCTCGCGAGATCGCGGTAATTCGCGAATCGACGCGCATCGCGCAAGAGGCCATGACCGAGGCAATGCGTCACGCGAAGCCCGGAATGCATGAATACGAGATAGAGGCGATCGGCGATTACGTTTTCAAGCGCAACAATGCCCAGTTTTTCGCTTATTTCGGACTCGTGGCCAACGGAACGAATTCTTTTCATCCGCATTACCATGCTGCGCAAGGCGAGCTGAAGGATGGGGACCTGGTGCTGTTCGACTATGCGCCCGATTACAACTACTACACGTCCGACGTGACGCGCGAGTTTCCAGCGAACGGAAAATTCAGCTCCGGCCAGCGGGAGTTGTATACGATTTATCTCCGGTTATACCAGGCTTTGATGACGTCGATCCGGCCATACGCGGCGCCGCGGGACATCATCAAAGACGCCGTGAAGAAGATGGACGCAGCGATGGCCTCCTATCAATTCACGGACGCGAAGAACAAGGAGGCGGCGGAACGTTTCGTTGAGGGCTACCGCAAGAACACCCGCAACAGCTTGGGCCATTTCGTCGGGATGGAAGTACATGACGTCAGCGCTCCATACGAAACTCTTCAGCCGGGAATGGTGTTCACCATCGAGCCTGCGCTGACGATTCCGGAGGACCGTGTTTACGTTAGGCTGGAAGATGTCCTGGTGATTACCGACAAAGGATACGAGAATCTGTCCAATTCTGCTCCCGAGGAGCCGGATGCGATTGAAAAGCTGATGGCGCAAGCACGATCCGGCGACATCCTGGGAAAATGATGGGTCTGGGTTTCGCGCCGCGACTCGTTCTTGCCCTGGCGGCGTTACTAAATCCCAACGATCGGCTATGGAGGGAGCGCGCGCCTGAAGTGTTTCAGGCCAGATTTAACACTTCTCAAGGCGACTTTGTTATCGAGGCGCATCGGGCTTGGGCGCCACACGGGGTCGACCGTTTTTACAACCTGATACGGACGGGCTTCTTCAACGACTCACGTTTTTTCCGCGTTCGCGCCGGGTACATCGCTCAATTCGGCATCCCCGGCGATCCATGGATCGCAGGAGTCTGGAGAAACGAAAAGATTCCTGACGATCCCGTCCGAGAAAGTAATGCGCGCGGATTTGTAGGGTACGCAATGACGGGCCCTGACGCGCGCACCACGCAACTCTATATCAATCTGGGCGATAACCGGCAGTTAGACGCTCAGGGATTTGCTCCCATTGGGAAGGTGATCGAGGGTATGGAGAACGTGGATAAGCTCTACGCCGGATATGGCGAGGATGCAGGCGGAGGAATGCGCGGCGGCCATCAGGAAAACATCTTCGAAGGCGGCAACGACTACATGGATGCGCACTTTCCGAAGCTGGACAAACTGGTGAGGGCGATGATCGTGGCGGGACACTAGCGGCGACTGGTGTTGTGGTTTACTGTTCCGCTGAAAGCCGGCTTTTCGACGCTTTCGCTTTGGCGACCATGTCGCGAACCTCCGCCGCGAGCGTGGGCGCGTGATAGCAAATCCCGTCCTTGATGGTCCATTCGACGCCCCCGGTGTGTACTTGCTTGCCGTCTTTGATCGCCTCAATGCCGGTCGGGTAAAGCACTTTCATATTTTCAAGCGGATTACCGTTCACTACGATCAGATCCGCGAAATACCCGGGCCGGATGCCGCCAATTTTGCCTTCCATGCCGAGAATCTTTGCGTTGTTGCCCGTAATATGCTGAATCACCTTGATGGGATTGAAGCCGGCTTCTTCGTGCAGCTCGAGCTCCCGCAGTAATCCAAAACCATAGATCTGATAGATGAACCCAGCATCGTCTCCGGCGCCAATCAAGCCGCCCATGCGCTCGAAATCGCGCAACGCGGCCATCCAGATGCGGTAATTCTCTTTCCAGAAGACCTCGTCGTTCGAGGTCCAGCCCAGGAAATAGGAACCATGATTCCGGGGATTCGGGCGGAAGTATTCTTCGAGCGTGGGGTGCAAATAATCCTTGAACCAAGGCTGGGTTTGAGCGCGCTGCAGATCGCGGCTGGCCTCGTATATATCGAGCGTCGGGACCCACGCGACATTCGCTTTCACCATGGCGGCAAGGACTTCCTGGAGCCTCTTCGGATCCGCCTCGCGCCAGAGATGGCCGGCATAGCGGAAGCGGTCGGTTTCATTGTTGTAGTTGAAGGTCGGAGGGAAATTTTGAACGCCGTCGGGAATCGCCGCATCGGGGATGCCATACCAGTGCTCAATGCTGCGAGTTCCGAATTTGATGTCGTCCCACGCATTGGTTTCTTCCACTGCGACATGGTGCGCGATGGGCAAGTTGAGCTTGTGGGCCTCGTCTTCGGCGGCTTCCATCACATCGCGATAGATGCCCAGGAACTTGATTCCATCGGCGCCCATTTGCTTCAGCTCGCGCACACGGGCTCGGGCTTCCTCCGGATTGGTGGGCGCCGGCCTTGTCGCCCCAAACATCGGATAGACCAGCACGCGAGGAGCGGCGATCTCACCGGCGGCGCTCTTGGCCCTTAAGGCGAGGGTCTTCTTGGTATCGCTGCCGACGTCGCGAATGGTTGTGATTCCGCAGGACAGCCAAATCTTCAACTCGTAATCGAGCGGTTGAGGAATTCCGCCACGCTCGTCCTGAACGTGCGCGTGGGCATCGATCAGACCCGGCAGGACGTACTTGCCGGTGGCGTCGATTTCGGCATCGGCCGGGGCGCGCTGGCCGCGGCCATTCTGAAGGGCGACGGGATCGATGGGAACTACGGCAACGATCCTATTGTTCTCAATGATGATGTCTTTCGGACCGGACGCCGGGGTGCCGTTCCCGTCCTCGACCATCGCGTTCCGGATGGCCAGGCGAGGGTATCGATGGCCATTGATGGGAGTCTTGGCAGTCTGAGATTGGAGCGCGCCGGCTGCCAAGAACGCCAATCCGGCGATCGAGAGTTTCGAGGCCTGCATGTGTCTGGTCCTCCTGGGATACGGCCATTCTACGGGACGAAGACTAAATTACCAAACGAACTCCATTGATGGGTTATGTGTGTTTTCAGATGGTTAGAGGGCTTTTGCGAAACGAAGCCAACGTTGAACGCGCACAACGGGCACTAGACGCCCTGTGCGCTTGACTGGGTTCGTTTTTTCAAATCGGGCACGATGGAGCCGGTCGACTCCAATGCGATTGTCGTCGGGCTTGCTATCGATCAGTTTCTTGGCGAGATCTTACATCTGATCACGGACCGCACCCAGGGGAGGTGTGCAGCAAACCGGATTACTTCGGTTGACCTATTTGCGATTCTGTGCTGCGCAATAATCCGATCACGGAGCTGTTGCGATGTTTCCGCACCGACACTCGTAATGCAGACCGCCGAGAATAGCTTTAGTGCCGGCTTGTACAACTCGCGCGTCTTCGTCAATCAGGAGGATAAGAACGTGGCTCACGGCGACTTTCAGACGATAAACGCCTTCATCTCGTATTCGCACAAAGACCGCAACTTTGCGCGACAGGCAAAAAGTGTGCTGGGCACGTTTGGGATTGATGCGTTTCTTGCCCATCAGGATATCGGCGTGTCACACGACTGGCGTGATCGCATTGTTCAGGAGCTGAAGCGTTGCGAGCTATTCCTTCCGCTGCTGAGCAAGAATTTCTTAGCATCGCAATGGGCTCCGCAGGAGACCGGCTTTATCGTTTCTCGACCGGACGTAAAGGTCATTCCGATAGCCCTCGACGGAACGATCGCCTTCGGATTCATCTCCAACATTCAGAGCCGACGTATCGACGGGGAAGAGATTACGAGTGACTTTCTTCTCCCGGCGCTGGTCAACAATTTTCCACGCAGCATCTTTCCGCATTTGATTGACCTTGTAAGGACCGCGTCCAGCTTCCGCGAAGGGGAGGCCAAGCTGGAGCGCCTTCTTCCCTATTTGAAGGATTTGACGCCTGACGAAGCAAAGGCGTTGGCTGAGAACTGCGTTAAAAACCCTCAGGTCTGGGACGCGATGCGCTGCCGGGACAATTATCTTCCTGAATTCATTCGCATTCAAGGGAAGCACATGGGCGTGAAGAACCGGCGAGCGCTGCAATATCAGATAACGAACCACGATTCGTACCGGCCCACGGAGCACGACTAACCCGGGCGCCACGATTGCGAAGCTTGGGCTGGCCGCCGCCTGTGATGAGCCACTCCCGGCCGCCAATTCTTCCAAGCAAACAGAGGGGTTTGTCTAACAGGCAGGTCGTTTAAGGAATTCCTGGTCCGTGGTGCCAACGCAGTCGCTTCGGTCCCCAAGCCCGTTTGGGTCCAATCTCCTGAAGCCGGAACTTGCACTCCATGCGAGATCGTCAGCTTCTGCCCTGCTGATGCTTAGTCGGGGTTGTCAAACATTGCAAACTCGACGGATAAATCGTTCTTTGATATCTTAATCGTCCTCTGGCTCGTCGACGCGTTGTGGACTCTGGCAGCGCAATCCGCGATCTCTAGGCGCGATTCTTCTAGGAGGGCTTATTTTCAGTAAACTTTGCGCCGATCCGGTAAATTAACATCGATTCGAGTGCCAAGAGCGTTTATCAGCTACAAACATGACGCCCAGCCTGACGTAAAAATTGCCGATTATCTGTTGAGACTGCTCCCGAGCCAAGGGCACATCACTTCATCGACCGGCAGATCCCGATCGGTCAGGAATGGCCAACCGCCATCGAGTGTGAAACAAACAGCCAGGCTATCTGGGCCCGAAGTCTTCGGGGTAGTTGACTCTGGCACTCAGCGAATCCGATACTTCTCCGGACCAGCAGGGCACAATTTCGCGGAAACCGCGCGGTCGTTGAACAACGTGATGGTGTGAACGTATTCCGAGCAACAGGACACGAACGCCAGGGAAGTTCCCGTTGGGGGCGAATAAGGCTTGTAAGGTGAGGAGTTGTCAGCCGCGAATCGGCACGGCTCAGGGTGCCAGCTCCGCGGGCGTGCAGGTGGGCAGGGTTCCGGGATTTCCTGCTTCATAGTAGTACCCGCTCCATACACGCGTTCCGGTGACCGGGATGCCGCGCCAGACGGTCAAGTGGACGCCGTCGTTTGCTCCGCAAGCGCGGAACGTGTTTTTCGCGTGAGTTTGGTCTAGGTCGGCCTGCACACTGACGTTTTCGACGAGAAAGCTGCTGGATGCAGCCGTGCCGATGACCGCGATGAGGGGAGCGAGTTTGGGAATGTTCGATGACTTCGGCAGCGAGATCTCGTAATTACTCATTTCCGGAGCGACTTCCTGAGTGACGGGGCAAGGGCTGGGACTCGGACCGGAGATCTCCGCCTCGACAAAGGTCTGCGGCGACGCCGGGGAGACGAGCGTTACGGGGCTATTCGCCGGCACCGCGCCATTCTTGACGGCGACACACGTTCGCGAATCAGTGCGAACGGCGACGCCGATGCGTGGTGAGTAATCGACCCGTGCTGATCCACTGACGGCAGCCTGCGAGTTGGTTTCCGTGGGCTTCTTGCCGCATGAGAGAAGAAGCACGCTGATGGTTGCGACCGTAGCCGCTGTTCGGACCAAGAAAGAAGTGGGCACAGTCCTTAGACGCAGGATTCTGTCCTGCATTTCTAGTCTCAGCGACTCCGCGGTCACAGGACGAAAGGCAGGACACGGGCCGTACGATCGGCATATTGAGCATATTCCGGATAGGTACGTTGAACGAGGATCTCTTCGCTGCGCATCCGCAGTGCTAGCATTCCTGATGCAATCACGCCAATCAGCACGTTTCTGATCGAGAAGTGCGCTGCGATTCCTGCCCAAACGAAATAGAAGATCGCGGCATAGATGGGATGACGGATGTATCGATATGGGCCGCTCGTCACCAGTCCGCCTTGCGTCGGATTCGCTCCCGCATGAAAGCTTCGGAAGCCAAATTCGATACGTGCCCAGATCATCAGAATGGCAGCCGCGACCTGGATCGTAATGGATACGGGTCCATTGCCAAAGAACGAGCCTGTTAGCAGCAGGCAGAATACGCAAATCACCAGTGCTGCAAACGCAAGGATTGAGACTAGCTTCCAGTTCACTTCCTTATAAGATACGCCCGGGCTTGCTAATCGTCCTTGCGATCAGAGATGGGGCGCGCGAAGCGATCTCGTGTGACGATGAGGGCCACTATGGCGATGACGGACCAGAAGAGTGTGTCGTACACGACGAATCCAGTTACAAATGACATGATGTTGTTCGGCTTTCCGGGCTGCTATGTGAGCCACTATGCCGAGTGTGATCCGAAAACCCGGGTTAGTAATCGAGAACCTGTAACGGTTTAGTGAAGACTGCTGTGGGAGCGGCGGCGGCGCATCAACGATGGCATTTGCAATCATTACGATTGCGATCACTTCATCGTTTTACTGATCGGCTGTGTCCATATCTATCAGAATTTTTGTGAATGACTGCGGGGAATCACTCCATTCGCGCAGAGCGTCACTGGCCGATTCGAGTGTCACAGTTGCAGAGATCACCGCTTCGACGGGGAAATTCCCTTTCGACAGGACATCGATGACGGACGGGAATTCGTCGATGTAATTGCGCGAGCCCAGGATGTCCAGTTCTTTGTGCACGAAAAGGCTGGTCTCGAAGGTGGCTGGCTCTTTCATCCAACCTAAATAGACGACACGGCCTGTGTGGGCGACTTCCTCAACGGCAAGCCGATACGTGGCGGGAGTTCCGGCGGCTTCGACGATCACATCCGGTCCGTGGCCGTCGGTGATGGCTTGGAGACGATCGTGTGGTGATTCAATGCGCGAGTTGATAACGTGCTGAGCACCCACTTGCTTTGCGAGTGCGAGCTTGTTGTCGTCCAGATCGATCGCAATTACCGTCGCGCCACGTGAAAGAGCGGAGGCGATGACGCCAAGGCCGACGGTGCCACAGCCCATCACGGCCACGATGTCTGCTTGCGTGATTCTGCCCCGCTGGGCGGCGTGAAAGCCGACGGCTAAGGGCTCGACCAGGACCAGTTGGCGAAGTGAGAGGCATGATGCTCGAACGACTTTGTGCCAGGGAATGGTGAAGAGACCGGCCATTGCCCCGTCCCGCTGGACGCCTAGAGTCTGGTTAAATTTGCAGGCGTTCGGCCGACCGCGTTTGCAGGAGGCGCATGCGCCGCAAGAGGTGTTCGGATAGACCGTTACATCTATGCCCGGACGAAATTCCGCAGGGACATCGGCTCCGGTTTCGACGATGGTGGCTGCGATCTCGTGCCCGGGAATGCGTGGATAGCTGACGAGTGGATTTCTACCGCGGAAGATGCTTAAGTCTGTTCCGCACAGGCCGATCAAGCGCGGTTTGAGCAGAATCTCGCAGGGCGAGGGCGCCGGTGGATCGAGATCTCCCAGCCGTGTTGCGCCCGGTTCGGTGATGTAGAAGGCTTTCATCTACAACTACGAGAATACGGCGCGGCTTCTTTAAGTGCGCAAAGCGGGCGGCTTTAGATTTGATACGTTCGTCCTGATGGCAGCAGGGGAGCGTGAGAGCCCGGCAGAGGTGCTGAAGTCGGCGGTGTGCAACAGCGATGTGGCGCGCGTACGCGAGGTCCTCGAGCGGTATCCGGAGCTGCGGGCGAAGATCGACGAACCGCTGCCCGATTATGGCTTCGGCCAACACGCGTTGTACGCGGCGGTACAGCGGAGCGATCAGGCGACAATCGATGTGCTGCTGCGCGCGGGCGCCGACATCCGGAAGCGAACCGAGTGGTGGGCGGGCGGATTCGGCGTGCTGGACGATTGTGATCCGAGCATCGTCGAGTTTCTGACCGAGCGCGGCGCGGTTGTGGATGCGCATTCGGCGTCGCGGTTGGGAATGATGCCAAAGCTGAGAGAGCTCGTAGCGGCGGATCCCGCCGTGGTCCACGCAAGAGGTGGAGACGGACAGACGCCGCTGCACTTCGCCTCCACTGTGGAGGTTGCGGAGTTCCTGCTCGAGAACGGCGCCGAGATTAATGCGCGCGATGTGGATCACGAATCGACGCCGGCCCAGTATATGCTGCGCGTGGAGCAGAAGCGACAGTATCCACGGGACCGGCAGGATGTGGCGCGGTACCTGGTATCGCGGGGATGCCGTACGGACATCTTAATGGCGGCGGCGCTCGGCGACACGGATCTGGTACGGCGACACTTGGACAGCGATCCCGCCTGCATCCGGATGAGCGTATCGGAGGAATGGTTTCCAAAACAGGATCCGCGCGCGGGCGGTACGATTTACATCTGGAAGCTGGGGGCGCACCGCACCGCGCATTCGGTAGCGCGCGATTTCGGTCACGAGGAGGTTTTCCAGTTGCTCATGGAGCGGACCCCGGAGGACCTGAAGCTGGCGCTGGCATGCGAACTGGGCGACGAAGCGGTGTTTCACGAATTTCTTTCGAAGAATCCGGACGCGGCAAGGTCGCTATCGGAGTCGGATCGGCGAAAGCTACCCAACGCCGCGCAGAATAACAACACAAAGGCGGTCCGGCTGATGTTGGAGGCGGGATGGCCGGTGGATACTCCGGGAGAGATGGGAGCGACGGCGCTGCACTGGGCTGGGTTCAACGGCAATGCGGAGATGACGCGCGAGATACTGCGGTTCCATCCGGCGCTGGAATTGAAATCGCGGCAGTATGAGGGGACCGCGCTCGGGTGGGCCGTGTACGGGTCCGGCAACGGTTGGCATCGAGACACGGGGGATTTCGTCGGGACGATTCGGGCGCTGCTGGAGGCCGGGGCGACTCTACCGCCGCATGCGGAGAAACTGGAGCCCAGCGAGGCCGTGCTGGAAATGCTGCCGTGAATTCGAACAAACGCCCGCTCTCGGTGACGATCCTTGCGTGTGTTTATATAGCGGTGGGTTCCGTCGGCTTCGTTGCCCACTTTCACACCTTCCAGGCAAGAGATGCGTTTCAATACGACGCCATCTGGATCGAACTCGTCGAGGTGTTAGCGATTCTGTGTGGAGCATTTATGCTCCGAGGCCACAACTGGGCTCGCTGGGTTGCGCTCGCCTGGATGGCATTCCACGTAATCCTGAGCGCCTTTCACGCGTTCCGTGAATTCGCCATCCACTGTTTGTTCTGTGCCGTGATTGCCTGGTTCCTTTTTCGTCCCGAAGCTGCGCGATATTTTCGCGGTGCTCGAGCGGAACCAACATAAAGTCTAGTCGGGAGCAAGCTTCAACCCAGCGCACTGCTCCCGGTAATGAATGTTCGGCGACACCCACTCGCGCCATTGTTTGTTGCTCATATTCCAGACGAGCTTGGAACAGATCAGGTCAGCCCACCGGTCCGGCCCCAGCCACACCAGGATTTTGTTGGCGTCCGCGGTCACGAAGAAACTTCCGTCGGGCGCCATCGCCACGGATTGGATGTTGTTCGCCCCATGTCCCAGGAAGGTTGCGCCGATCAGGACGTGTTCTACGCCATCCCATAACTGAACTTGCCCGGCTTCCCCTCCCGTGACGATCCACTTTCCGTCTGCGCTAACATCCACCGCTGTCAGCGGCTTGAGGTTCCGAAATCCCATCCGGTATTTGAATTCGTCCTGTTTCTTCAGGCTTTCTGGTTGAGGCCGGCTCAGTACGGATTGCTCCCATTCCAACGCGCTGCCGTCCGATCCGGCCGAGACCAGCCATTTGTCTCCACCCCGGGAAAGCGCCTTGACCGTGTCCATATGGCCCGTCAGGACGCGCGCCGACCCGCCTTTTTCGAGATCGCGGATCAGAACGCTCGCGAAAGAAGAGTCTCCTTCAGCCAAGTGCTTCCCGTCGGCAGTGAAGCCGACTGCATAGAGTTCGTCCTCCGGCTGCCTATTGGGTTTCTGCAACTTTTGCTTCAGTGTCCCCGTCGAGGCGTCCCAAAGGCGGACGATGCCGTCATTGCTTCCCGCGGCGAGGATCTTGCCGTCGGGTGACACCGCGATCGAACGAATCGGCGCGGCGCCATCGACCATCTCGGGAGCGATAGGTTTACCATGAATATTCCACCGTTTCAGACGACCATCATCGCCGCCAGAAACCAATACGACCTGGTCGCCCACGCGAATATACGCCAGCGCCCGGACGGCGCCCTCGTGCGAGCTCCAGGAGGGAAAGGCCTCGGCCTTCATCGTCGGTTCCGCGCCTTCCGCCGACCAATCCCACACATGAATAAAGCCCCGGTCGTCACCGGCGGCAATGGTTCGCAGGTCGGGGCTGATTGCTGCCTGCGTCACAGCGCCCGTTGCAACCGAATCGGGCTTCGCGTCGGTTCCTAAGGAAAGCTGGGCTATGGAAAAGCTGGCGTTCGCCGGGCCCCAGATGCGAATCGATCCCTCCTGCCCGGTCGAAGCCAGACGACTCCCGTCTGCGTTCCATGCGACTGCCAGAACCGCTCCTCCATGCCCCGTCAAGATACCGTCCTCAACCACGTCGAACTCCTGCTCTCGAGCAGCTGTCGGCGAGGCCCCGCCCGTCTTCTGTGTAATGCAGGGCAAATCCGTCTTTGAAATCCGGAATAGCCGCACATTTCCATCGGCGCCTGCCGCGGCCAGTAGTTCCCCGTCCGGGCTGAGAGCGATGCCGAAAATCTTTGCAGTCTGCGTCTTGCTCTCTTGCACGCGGCAGGCGCGTTTGACGTTCCATACAATGATGCGCCCGTCATCGCCCGCCGAAACCAGCTTGGACGCGTCGCCGGGCGAAAACTCGACCTGCTGGATGGTCGCTGTGTGCGCCTGCAGTTCGCCTCTCGGCTTCGGATTTGAGCTCCGAAGGTCGTCAATGTTCCAGATGCGGAGCACTGCGTCTTCGTCTCCGGAAGCTACCAGGCGGCCGTCAGCACTTACCGCGACGGCGACTACAGCAGCCTTTTGCGGGGGGCTCTCGCGTGCCTCTCCAGTCTGAATGTCCAGCACACGCACTATCCTGTCGCTTCCGCCGGAGACGACGAACTCTTGGCCTTTTTTGCCGCCGTAGGCAACGCTATAGACGTTTGCCGGCTTACCCCAAAGTTTGACTCCGGACCACTGCGTCAGGACCGAGCGTTTAGCAACATCGAAGACGCAGACCAACCCGCTACCCTGTGCACTGCCGCCGTTCCGGATATACCCTGCTGCCACTCGCTCACCATCACTGCTGAAAGAGAGCGACCACACGGGTTCGTGGGGCGGTGGATGACAATCCAACTTGTCCATTTCATGATAATTTTCGCCATCCGACCTCAACAGCCGGATGCGGCCGTCCTCTCCACCCACCGCTATAGTCTTGCCGTCGGGACTGTAACTCAAAGCCGGAGTGGGCGTCAGGCTGTCAATCGTTACGGCTTTGCGAAGATGACCAGTGTTCTCCAGCACCCAATGCAACGCGGTCAGGCTTGCCGCTTTGGCTTGCGACATTTCTTTATCTTGAGCGGTCAAACGATACGCGGCTAGTCCCCGATACATGGTCTGCTCCAAAGGCTCTCTGCCCGCTTTTAGCGCCAGCCGCCCCTCGGCCAGCCGTGCCGTATCCACAGCCACCGCCGACCTGAGTTTCACCATTTCTTTTTCGTTTCGCTGATACCAGCCCCAGACCAGCACGATGAAACTTGCCACTGCGGCCAGTGCCGCGATGTTGCGGTTCCGCTTGGCAGCTTTAAGACTTCGGCGCAACTGCTCACTGCGAGCGCGCTCCTTGTCCCGCTCGGCTTCCGCCTCCTTGGCCTTGCGCTCCTGCTCGTCCTGACGTTCGCGGAGCATCCGTTCGTCGCGAGCTTTCCCAATCACCGGCACCAGCCGGTCGTGAATCAATTCGATGCGCGCGGTATCGGCGTGCGAAACAATCCGTAACAGCCGGAGCCTGTCCGTCAATGCCGCCAATTGGTTTTCGGTGAGTTTTTTCTTATCCAGTGCTTCCTGTTTTGGGTAGTCCCCTCGAAAGCCGCCCTGAATCAGCTTGTCCTCGATAAACACGGCAACATCCGGCGGCCCTTTCACCTCCGGGTCCTCCAGCGCGTCCCGATAGAATTTCTCGAGAATGTCCTCGCCCGCGCCTTCCAGCAGCGCCTGGTCGATTTTTCCTCCAGGCGCTCGCCGCCGATTCAATTCGGTGCAACACAGGCTCAACAGAACCGGCTCAATGCCCATTTCCGGCGTTCCAGCCGAGGCTCCTGAAGCGTCGGTTTTGCCGACGAAATCGACAATTTGTGCTGCGATACCTTCATCGAGCACCGCCTTTCCCGCCTCTTCCACCCCTTTGATAGCGCGCGAGCGGGACAGCGATTCCAGCCGCAAGTAGCTCCGCAGCAGCGAAGGAACCTGCTTTTCCCACGTGCGCATTTCGGGAAGAAAATCCTCGCGGAACGAAAGGACGATACGGTACTGCTGCGTGAATAGGTCGAGCCGCGATCGCCTCCCCCCCGCGGTTTCCGCCGCCAGCTCGGCCGGGATGCGATTCTCGATGAGATCGGCGAGGTCGTCGAAGACCTGCCTGACCAGCTCGACATTACCACCGCTCCGCGAAAACAGCTCCTCGAATTGATCGAACACCAGCACTGGAATCAGCGGATAGTTGTCCGCGCTCCAGATCTCCGGGTTGTTGCGGTGCAGGTACTCCCACAAGCTTTGATCGGGGGCAGGCTCAGGGAATTCGGCCTTCGCGCTTTCAAGCGTGTCCTTCAGGCGCTCCATCGCTTGCTTCAGGGGCTCTTTCAAACCGCCGGAAAAATCCAGCCGCAAATACACCGGCAAAAAGTGCTCGGCGCGCAACAGCGGAAACAAGCCGGCCTCCAGGAGCGACGTCTTGCCCAACCCGGATTTGCTATACACCACCGTCAGCGCCGACAGCCGGATCAGCCGCATCAGTTCGGCGGCTTCTTCCTCGCGTCCTTTGAAAAAATCCTTCGAATCCTCGCCGTAAGCATCCAGGCCGGGCCACGGGTTTTGCGGGTCCAGTTTCGCGCGGTTAACGCGGGAGGGTTCCCCGCGAATCTCAGTTCCGTCGATCACGCCAGCGCGGTCGCGAGTCACGCTGCCTGATTTCCCCGGCGGGCGTCGCGCACCAGGTCCCTGAGCTTGGCCAACAATTGTCCGTTCGGCTCTCCCTCGGGCGCGTGTCCGAAGTCCAACTTGTCATAGGTCCACTTCCACACGCTCGCCTGGCGGTACTTGTCAGGCTCGTACTCGACATCGACAATAATCGGCAGCAGGAAACTGCGGTTCATTCGTCTATTGACCTTAGTGGCTTCGTCCCACTCGGTGAAGACGAAACCCTCCTCGCGACGGTCGGCACTCCGCGAAAGCAGCGGCAGAAAATAGCGGCAGCCGTGAATGCCATCGATGATGCGGCGTCCAAAATCTTCGCCCGGCTCAATCGTTTTGCGATCGAACCACACCTCGCTCTCGGTCACACCCAGCGTGAGCAGTACCTGGTATAGTTTTTCGACTCGGACCAGATCCGTCTGCCGCGAGTAGCTGAGAAAGAACATCGCCCTGGGTGGGACTTGTTCTTCCCTCTTGCGGTCGGGATCGTCTTCTAACCTCGCCCCGTGCTCTGCCATCCATCGCCGGTGCAGCTCGGCGACAAACTCTATGGGCGGATCCTGCGACAGGATCTCCGTCTCTTTGCTATACGCTTCGAGAAAGCGCGTGAGACTTTCTTCCGGCTGCATGGGCTCGATCATCCATGATTGATTGACCCGCTCCGAGAGCCTCTTGCGATTTGTCGCGCGCAGGAAAAAGCGGGTGAGCCAATCCGGGAAGTTACATCCCAACAGCAGCAGATTGCGCTGCTGCAGCTCATCGAGGAAGCCGGTGGGCACATGGCTGCCGCGCGTGATTACATTGTGCGCATACTCCAGCAAATCCTCATCGTGAATTGCGAACATCGGGCTCGAGCACTCCTTGCCGAATAGGTACAGAACATGCACCTCGCCCGGCGTTTCGTTCCAGTCGCGCGGCAGGTCCTTGCCTTCGCTGGTCGGCAGATTCGGCGAGTGAACCACTTCCCGCACCGCGCAGCGGCGGCGCAGGCTCCGCGCCAGTAGATCGTCCGGCGTCAGCGTCACGAACAAACGAAAATCCGCGATTTCCGACAACTGACGGATGGGCGCCGGTATGGCGAAATCGGCCGTTGAGGTGATGTCGCGGATGGCGTGATGCACGCACTCGTAAGGCACCTGCTGCAGTTCCTGCGCATCCACAATCCCTCTTAATTGCGCAATCACTTCGCTGAGTTCTCGAAATGGCGGGAGGGGCTCAAGACACGCCGGGAGCGGGGGTCTCCCCTTCTCCTGCCGACAAGCGTCAAATTCCTTGAGCACCCGCTGTGCAATCTGTGCCTGCAGAGAACTCTGTCCATCGGCGCCTACTAGCAGACGAGATCCAATGACGGGGACGACGTTGCCTTCATGGATCTTCTCAATCAGTCGCTTCCAAGCTGAATCTCTCATAGGCAAGCCTCTAACGAGCCACAGGATTCGGACCAGAGGTGCTCGCCACGCCGGTGAACAATGATCTCAGATTGTACACCAGTGCGTGCGTTTCAACCCCTAGCCGGAATGCTTCGAGCGGGTTTACGCGGGCGGCTTTTCCAGTCGAGGATTAAAGAAAATTCCTGAATATTGCGTGGCTCTGGCCGACATGTGTTGATAGGAGCTCGCGACACGATGCAGCGGAGCAAGACTAAAGCGGCACGGATCTTCGGAGCTCTTGCACTGCTCGGGTTGCAAGCGGCAGGTCGGCCTGGAGAGGGCTCGCGAGATCGGTCGCTTCTGGTGGCGCAGGAGATCGTGGCCGCACACAACGTGGTGAGGAGAAAGGTCGGCGTACCTCCGCTGGTATGGTCGGGCGAAATGGCGAAGGTTGCGCAAGATTGGGCGTATACGTTACTGGCGAGGGGCACGTTCGAACATCGGACAGATCACCGATACGGCGAGAACCTCTTTGAGGCGTCGGGCTTCGATCCCACGCCATCGCAAGTAGTGGATGCTTGGGCTTCAGAAGCGAAGGATTATCGATACACGGCGAATACCTGTTCCGGCGTTTGCGGGCACTATACGCAAGTGGTTTGGCGGGACACAAAGATGGTGGGCTGCGCTATGGCGCGCGATTTGAGGCGCGAGATCTGGGTGTGTAATTACGCGCCGTACGGAAACATTGTGGGGGAAAGACCGTACTAAGAACTCGTCCGCGTCATTCTTGTCTCAACGCGGTTATTGGGTCGATGCGAGAGGCTTTCCATGCCGGGATACAGGCGGCGGCGACCGCGATGACGAACAACACCATAGTTGCCATGAGTAGGGTGGCGGGATCGGTGGGAGCGACGCCGTAGAGGCGGTTTGAGATCAGCTCGCCGGCCGCTATCGAAAGCCCAAAACCTACCGCGGCACCGGCCCCGACCAGCATGAAGGCTTCGCGGCCGACGAGCCACAGAATATCGCCGGTCTTCGAGCCAAGAGCGATGCGGATGCCGATCTCGCGGGTGCGCCGAGCAACTGAATATGCGAGGACACCATAGAGGCCAACCGCTGCCAAAATCAAGGCCAGCGCTCCAAACGCGGAAGACAGATCGGCAATCATGCGTTCGCGAGCGAGAGCATCCTGCATTCGAAGCTCGAGGGTTCTGACGTTGAAAACCGGGAAGCCGGTGTCTACCGCATCGAACTCGCGACGAATGGCGGGAATGAAAGCATCGGGATGGGAGGACGCTACGCGAACGTGAAGGGTCGGCATGTAAGGCGGATCCTTTTGAAACGCGAAGAACGCGACGGCGTGAGGCGGTGTACGTCGTAATAGTGAGCGTCGCGGACGATGCCGACGATCCGAAAATACTGAACTCCATTCAGTGGGTAGAGGACGCTACCTCGGGCAGAGGGGAGCTCGATGGTTCGGCCTAACGCATTTTGATTCGGGAAGAGCATTTGCGCCAGGCTTTGACTCAGAATCACGACGTTCGGAGAGCCGGGCTTATCCGAAGGAGTGAAATCGCGGCCAGCTAGCAGAGGCAATCCGATCGCGTTGAGGAGACCTGGAGTGACCACATCGCTTGAAACCTCGACGGGTGAGCGGCCGGGCACTTGAACGACATCGCGGCCGGTTCGGCTGGCGAAGGGACCATTTTCGGCAATGCCCGCGGCCTGGACACCGGGGATGGAGGATACGCGCTCGACGAGATCGGCTGTGATGGAGCGAATGCGATCGGGACTGTAGATTTCCTGCTGCGGCTTCATGGTGAAAACGAGAGTGCTCTGCGCCTGGGGATACTCAGCCGCCGGTCGCAGATTGAAGACCGTGCGAACAAACAGGCCGGCTAAGACCAGGAGCGTCAGAGAGAACGCAATTTGAAAAGCGACGAGCGTTTTGCGGAGGCTGGTCGAGCTTCCAACGGAGGCGTTTGAATCCGTTTTGAGCGCGGCCGCTAGATCGCCGCGCGTGCTCTGGACGGCGGCGGTGAAGCCGAAGAGCAGGGCGGCCGCGATCGACAGCAGGAAGGTGAAGACGAAGGAATGCGCGTCGAGCCGGAGATCGAGAACCAAGTGAATGTGTCCTTGCGGGAGAAAATGCAGCAGAAACTCAGCGACCCAGCGCGCGACAAGCAAGCCAAGCGCGCCACCGAGTAACGAAAGCAAGAGACTTTCGACGATGATCTGGCGGATGAGCCGGCCGCGGCCTGCACCGAGAGAACTGCGCACGGCGAACTCGCGGCGGCGAGCGGCAGCGCGCGCGAGTAACATGCTCGCGACATTCGCGCAGGCAATCAGTAGGGCGACGAGGACCAACAGGAAAACGACGGTAATGGGAGCCTCGTAATCCTGAGCCAGCTCGGGCCAGCCGCGCTCAGCGGATAGCAGACGGAGGCGGCCGTAACCAACGCGCCGATAGCGATCTTCAGGGCTGGTGCGGGCGAACTCGTGCAGGTGCGCATCGGCGACGGCCTGTGCTCGCGCCCAGCTTACGCCCGGAGCAAGGCGTCCGATTAAACTGAATTCCTGACCGGCGCCGAGGATTTCGATTTGCCTGATTTCCTGGCCAGGCGGCAGAACGGGAATGCGGAGCTCGGGGTCTTGTCCTTGGTGAAGGTCGAGGAAGGAGGATGGGGAGACCCCGACAATCGTGAACGGATATGTATTGAGGCGAATGACACGCCCGATGATTCGGGGGTCGCCTCCGAAGCGAACTTTCCAGAAGGAATAGGAGAGAACCGCTTCCGGCACCCACTTGCCCGCGATGACATCCGGAGTGAACGTTTGTCCGAGAAGTGGAGCGAGTCCGAGCGCGCTAAAGAAGTTCGGCGTGACGACCTCGCCCATGATGCGCTCGGCACGCCCCCCAAACGTAAAGCTGAGACCATCCGAATCGGCAGCGATCACATCGGAGAAAGCGCCCGAGGAGCGTAGTTGGCTCGCGAATCGTAGCGAAAAATCGCGCCTCAGGTGACCTCTTTCATCGGGCACAGAGAAGGTGACCAGAGATGCGGGATCTCTAACAGGCAGTGGCTTGAAGAGGAGCGCATCGACGGCGGTGAAAATGGCCGTGTTCGCGCCGATTCCCAGGGCCAGCGAGACGACCGCCGTGGAAGTGAAGACCGGATTCCGAAGGAGTCCGCGCATCCCGTGGCGCAAATCCTGAAAAATGGATTCGAGAGTAGGAAATTGCCAAGAATCGCGGCTGATCTCTTTCGCTAGAGTTATGTTCCCCATCTGCTTGACACTCGCAGGCTGTACCTCGCGGGCGTGGGCGCCGCGATCGAGCAGATCTCTTTCAAGAAGGGAACGATGGGTCTCGATTTCTTCGGCCAACTCGCGCTCGAGAGCCGATTTGCGGAAGAAGAATAAAAGCTTGCGAAAGGCGAGTCTCAAGCGAGTTCCCACGTGCCGCCTAGGCCATTTCGAGGACCTTATGAATGGCCTCGATCATGCGACTGAATTCGCGCTGTTCGAGGACCAGCTGCTTCCTGCCGGACGCGGTCAATTGGTAATAGCGCGCACGGCGGTTATTTTCCGACGCACCCCACGCGGCTTTAACCCAGCCGTTCAAGAGCAGGCGCTGCAGCGCGGGATAAAGCGAGCTTTCTCCGACCTGAAGGACATTGTCAGAGACTTGTTTCAATCTTTGCGCGATGCCGTAGCCGTGCATAGCGCCCGGCAGGAGGGTTCTCAAAATGAGGAGGTCGAGCGTACCGGGAAGAAGCTCGGACGGATTGGCTGGGTTTCCCATCGTCTATCGATGGAAGGATGACAGATTTTATGGGAATGTGTCAAGCGGGCGCATTCACTATGATGGATTTTGTGACGGGCCCGCATGAGAGCAAGGAGCAGCTATTCAGCGGGCCTCATGCAGCAATCATGCCCGGGTGGCGAAACTGGCAGACGCAAAGGACTTAAAATCCTTTTCGCCGCAAGGCGAGTGCGGGTTCAAGTCCCGCCCCGGGCACCACTTAGCTGACCTTTAACAGAAATCTAATGCGTAGGTAAGTGTGCATGTTGTTGTCCTCTTTGCGCCTCCAAATACCGCTCGGTGCGCTTTCCTGCCTCTTTGATATCGCGAGCATCGGTGATGTTGTAGCGCCACAGCATGCTCGCAGTTTTATGCCCTGGGATCTGCATCGCAACCTTTTCGGGAACGCCAGCGCGAATCATATTGCGTACAGCAGTCCGACGCAGGTCATGAAATAGCAAATCGGGAACGCCCGCGGATTCGCATGCTTTTGCCCAATCCGCTTTGAAGTCTTTCACCGGCTTCCCCTCGCGTGAAAGAGCCAAACGCACTTCGGTGACTCGATTTGGCCGCGGCTCAAAAGCATCTCGAGCCACGGTTTCATGTCGCCGTAGATCGGAGCAGTTTTCGGATTGCGATTCTTCGTCACGCGGCCGTTCACGTAAATCAGATCCTTCCTCGAGATCGACCCAGCTCCGCTTTATTGCGAGCAGTTCGCCGGTGCGCATGCCAAGGTGGTACGCGACGACAAAAACGGGCTTGATCTCATCGGTGAGCGCGGCCAGAATCAGCCGATACTTGTCCGCTTCGAGAAACCCTTCGCGGACGTTGTCTTCCGGGAGCATCTTGATCACCGGAAGGCGAAACACGAGTTGAGGATCGTGTTCGTAGCCGAGCCGAAAGGATCGTCGGAGCAGCGCCAGTTCACGATTGATTGTTGAATTCTGCCTGCCTTCTTTTTGCCGGCGCGCGATATATGCGTTCAAGGCCTTTGTAGTGAATGCAGCGGCGCGGAGATGGCCGAATTCTGGTTTGAGAAGTCTGTTCACGCGTTGCTCGGCCTCGTGCAGGTCCGCTCGATCATGCAAGCGGTAATCCTCTACAACCAATTGAAGCAGCGCAGATATTCGAACGCGTTCAGCACCGGCCGATTTCCCGACAGCGATCTCGCCGAGCTTGCGCTGCAACGTTTTGACCGCCTCGGCGTGATCCGTTGTGCCGGCGGACTCACGAACTTGGCGCCATCCATTCCAATAAGAGATCTGCAAGAGGGCGAGACCGCTTACGTTCAAAGACATTTCCTTGCCCCTTAACTGGCCGTGATCGCTTACTCATGCGGCGGTTTCCTGAGCGATTTGTTCTTTGTGGGATTCGATCCATGCATCAAGATCAGCTTTATCAAATCGCCAGCACTTGTCCAGGCGAACCTTGCGCAGTCGGTCGCGGACTACTTTCTTTTTGAAGCTGTCGCGCGTCAGGCCGCAATACTCGGCGGCCTCATCGAGGTTGAAAACGCGTTTTCCCGCCGCAGTACCGGCGAGCGTGTCCTTCAGGTGATCCGCTACGGCTCTCGCGAAAGCGGGAAGATTGATGAAATCTGATGTGGTCGTGTTCGTTTGCATTTGCTCGCCTCAGCTCAAAGCCTGCAGCGGTCTACTGAGTCAGCCCGTTTGGCTGCTGACCATCCTTGTTGCTTCCGATCTGCACCGTCCGGCCCAGACTCGTGGCCGCCAGCCATTAAGGTAACGTGCCAATTCGTGCCGCATGGCGTTTGAGCTTGCTCGCCGAAATCCTTTTTTCTGGCCTCTACTAATAAAGAGGGCTTCCCGAAGACGAAAACCAACACGATCCATAAATATTTTTTTCAACAGGTAGCGAAAAGCTCTGAATTCCGGGCTGTAGCATATAGAATTGGTTTGTTTGAGGGATTGTTGGCGTCTCTCAATTGGGAGAATCTGTTGTCGCGAGATGTAAAGACCTGGAACGAACTGCTTCTGCGCCTGGGAAACGGAGAGGTTTTGGACCAGGAGAAACACCAGACCATTCTCGACGTCGCGAATAAAGCCCTGGAGAGCGGCGAACGTGATCCCGACGAAGTGTTGCAGGTCGCCGGAAGGTCGGCCGCCGTGCCCACCTGGTCGAAAATCTGCGTGCATATGCTACACGGGCCATTTTTCGCGTCAAAGACTCTGTAGGACTGATCCAGTCCAAAGAAGAACCGCTCGAAAATTTTGAATCTGCGGCGGAGCTGATCGATGCATCGCAAGTCGAGCAAATTGAAAACAAAATCTTGATTCGAGAGCTCCTGGACACGCTTGCGCCGCTCGATCGCGAGATATTCCTGCGACGGATGAGAGGCGAAACCTGCCCCGATATTGACGCAGAAATGCGTCTGAAGCCGCGCACGGCTGAGATTCGATTCCTTATCTGCAAGAATGCTTTACGGAAGGCATTCATGGATAAGCTCGATCGGAAAAACTGCGCGCGTGGCTGCTGATCCTATTAGGTGAAGACAATCCGATAGAATACATCCTGCTCAATGGGTTCCCGAATCCAGAGAGAAAGGGGTGTCCGCCTCACGAGGTGATCGAGGCGCTCGGGAACCGCAAGCTCGATCGCGATGATCCCGCTTGGCATCACATTTGGGGTTGCTCACCCTGTTACAAAGATTTCAAAGCTATTCGTGACGCAAGGCTCGCTCGCATTGAAGGCGCGCAAAAGCGTCGGCGCACACGACGGCGATTTATTGCTGCTGTTGTTAGTTCTGCAGCTGCGGCCATCGGCGGGTATTTTCTTGTATCTGAGATTGGTTCCAAGCCTTCACGCGGTTTTGCGGTACTTTCGATCGATCTTTCGAATGCTGGCCCACTCCGAGGCGCTGAACAAAGTAACGACGATACGCCAGTCGCGCAACTTCCGAGGAAGCTGGACGAAATCCATTTGACCCTGCCTCGTTTCAGCCCTGTTGGACGGTATGCAATTGCAGTTCTCCAGTCGAAGTCCGAAATCGCGGCAGTTGCACTTGGATCAGCAAGCGCGACGGGAACGGAACAGCGCGCTACGCTCATCGTCACTCTTGATTTGTCTGAAGCGCGGCCAGGTAAGTATTATCTCGGGACGCGGTTACTGGAACAGGGTCAACATGCGATTCCGAACTATTATGCCGTGTTGATTGGGTGACTGGAACGCGAAGTTCTGACGACTATTCCGGATAATTGGCTCTAGCGCGCCGTCTTCGCGATCGGCTAAACAAAACAAGCGTCACTGGTCCTGTTTGTTGTCGCGGTTAACGGATCAAGAGCGGTCAAGTAGAGCGACCGACAATTTGTCCACGAAAGGCTCGCCGTCCGAAGGGGACCGTGACCGGAGCCGATTGAAATGAATTCTTACAAAAGCGCCGTCGGCATGAGTAGGTCAGTTAAATGTCGCGAGCTTGTCAGCCCGCATGCCGCCACGACACCCACTCCATGACATCTAACCACGCCAGTAGTTTTTCGAGGGCGTTGAAGGCTATCTCACGCAATTGCGTCTGTTAACTAATACTCTTTTACGCAGTCGTACTTGCATATGTCGCGTCGGCTTATCCTACTTTCGGTCGCGCTTGGAATAGGTGCGCCGTGCTTTCCGAATTCCCTGGGCATCCAGAATATCCAGTCCCCTGACTGTAACGCTGTCCAGTTTCAAGTCTTTTGTGCTCAGCAGGCCAGCGCGACTGATTTTGCGAGCCTAACCGCCGGAACTCTTAGTCAGAGGACAGGTGGATCCTTATCGGACCAAATACTGGTAGGCATTCCCCCAAGAACGCTGATTGCAGATGCCACTGCAAGCGGGAGCACGAGTTTCAGTGGAATACATTCCACGCTGAGTGCAGACGGCGCCTACGATCCGCCTTCAGGAACAGGCCTAGGCGCCTCGGCTACCTATTTGGGGCAGATCCAGGATTATCTACTCACGAGTAGCAAGGTCCCTGCAGGCGACCTCTGGCAGATAGGGTTCACGCTCTCTGCCTCCGGCAACTCATCGCACCATCCGCTTGACATCGGCGATAACTACACCACTACTGTCAACATGTCTATCGGAATCCCAGGTGCTGTGATAAGTTGCCCTACGGGGAGTGGCGGCGGAGAACTCACAGGCTCAGTCTTTTACAATTGCGTAGCCACGGTTCCAGTCACACCGTTGAGTATCGTTTCAGTCCTGTTCGATGCTTACTCATATGCAGCCAGCGACAAAGGCCCGGCTACGCTAGATATGAGTCATACCGCCATGATCGACTATGTCGAGATCACTGACAGCCAGGGCAATCCCGACCTAAGTGCAGACATATTTGATCGATCGGGATACAACTATAATGTCGCTACCACAGCCGTCCCTGAACCTTCATCTGTAGCGTTGCTGTTCGCCGGTGTTGTTTTGCTGTCGCTTGCTTACGGAGTCAGATCTAAAGTGGCCCGGCGAGTGCGCTATCTCATCTACAACAGCCAAATACAACTTACCGGCATGCGGCACTAACAGCGATTTGAAGTGAGGTCCGCTTTTCGACCAATCGCTTGCAAACAGCCGAATCGCAAAAAATTGATGCCGTCATACCTCGTCGTCCTGCTTCGCCTGTCGTGTCACTGGCGTTGTCAAAGCTACCACTCCCGCAGCGAGTAACGCGCAATCCGGAACTCGGTCCGTAGGACAGTTAGGCGGGGTCCCTTCTTCCCATGCCCGCTGATTCCGTCAGGTGCACATTTCTTCTGTCCAAGCGCTACGCTAGACTCAGCGAATGTAGCATCGCGGATTGTATGGAATACATCTCACCTCTGATCGCGCTCATCGCTACCATACTCGGGATCTCCGGCGATACGAAGAACAAAGACGCGAATGGGTGGCGTAGAATCACTCGGGTCGGATATGTGTCTTTGTTGATTGCTGCATCTGCTTGCGTGCTGTCCATCTGGCAAATACGCTCAGCGAGGATCGAACACGAGGCGAGGAAGAACGAGGCAGCGCAGTTGCTTTCCGTGACCACAGAAGGGATTGCAAATCCTTTTCGCCGCAAGGCGAGTGCGGGTTCAAGTCCCGCCCCGGGCACCAAAGCAATTCTCGCGCTTCATGCCGGAAACACTCTCCTCTTATGACGAAATAGCGGGCCTGTATCACGCTCTTTGGGCGGATTGGTATTTGCCGGCTGCTATGCCTGCGCTAGAGAAACTGTTTTTCTCGCAGGTGCCGTGCTCGGCCCGTGTGCTGGATTTGTGCTGCGGATCAGGCCACGTCACGAAAGAGTTAGTGCAGCGTGGATACAAGGTGACCGGCATCGATTCTTCAGCGGCGCTGATCGCGTTAGGACAAAAAGATTTGCCGGCTGTCGATCTGCGCGTACAAGATGCCCGGGAGTTGAAGCTCGAATCGCGCTATGACGCCGCGCTCTCCACTTTTGATTCGCTTAATCACTTATTGAGCCTGGAGGAACTGCGCCAAGTCTTCGATCAAGTTCGTGGCGTGCTCTACCCTAACGGACGATTTGTGTTTGACATGAACCTGGAGCAGGCGTATTGCATCGATCCGCGGCATTGGATGGTCGACATAACGGATAAGAGCGTCGGTCTCATGCGTGGCCATTATGATTTCGCGGCCAAACTGGCGACAACTGAACTCATCTGGTTTGTAAGCAGCGGGGAAGACCACTTATGGCAGCAGCACCGAAGCATCGTTAAAGAGAGGTGCTATACACAAGCGGAGATTTTGTTGGCGCTCGGTGAGGCCGGCTTCCACGCTTTGGAAGCCATCCCGGCAGAGAACGCCGGCGTGAGGTCCGACCTGGGATTTGGCCGCGTCTTCTTTATCGCTCGCGCTTAAGAGTGAGGAAAGACGCGCACATCCATGCCTTCAGCGGAGCGAATCAAGCGATCTAAATCGCTGCCGAACGCGCGCTCCCACCAACTGTCACGGCCTTTGTGGCCGACATAGATCTGGGTAATCCCGCGCTGCCGGGCAAAGCGAAGCAGCGTGTCGACTGCATCCTCGCCATCGAGTTCCACGATTTCCGCGCCTCGCTGCCTAGCCAGCTCTACCGCTTCATTGATTTTCTGCCGCTCCTCGGGTGACCAATCGGGCCGATTCATGTGAGCGGCAATTAGCTCTCCATGAAAGCGGTCACGGTTGCGCGCGGCACTGTCGAGCATACGTGTTCCGTCAGCGCTCGGTGACAGGCAGACCAGAATGCGCTCTTGTGTACCCCAAAGCTGCTGGATACCGTTCCGTGCCAGGTAGCGCTCGAGTTGTTTATCGACAACGTCGGCGGCAAGCAGGAGCGCGATTTCCCGCAATTCGGAGAGCTGCAATTGCGTCAGCCTCCTCGACGAACTGGGATCGCCTTCTTCGGAAACGCTCATGCAGTTCTCGGGAGGAGTGTCGACGACGACGATTTCGTCCGCCATCTGAACGAAACTCAACGGAATGGTTTGCGTGACGTGTTTGCCGGTGATCGCCTCGACCTGTTCCCGCCTTTCTTCGATGTGCTGCAAGTTCACGGAGGTGATCACGGAGATTGCCGCCTCGAGCAGTTGCGCCACATCCTGCCACCTCTTTTCGTGTGGCGAGCCGGGAGGATTATCGTAAGCGAGGCCATCTACCAGACAGACCTTGGGAGCGCGTCTAAGGATTGCCGGCACGTCCATCACAGGTGTGCCATTCACGTCTTTCAAAGGTATGACTTCAAGTGCCGCGACGGCCTGCTGCACATCGCGGGAGAGCCTCGGCTGGATCGCGCCAACGACCACATCCTGCCCACGCTCGTAGCGGCGGCGGCCTTCATCCAACATGCGAAAACTCTTGCCGACACCTGACGCGTAACCTAGGAAGACCTTGAGCCGCCCGTGCGCCTGGTATTCTTCCTCGGACTCTAACTGTTGGAGAAGCTGCTCAGGAGTGCGCTTCGCTTCGCTCAATGCCGGCACAATTTCATTATCGGATTAACTTGGAGACGAGAACGTCATTACCAGGCACCTTGCTTGGCGCCAAACCACCAGACAAGCCCAACGGTGGAAGTGTTCTGCTCCTTCTTCAGGATTCCGAGCGTGTTAGTCAAGAAAAACGGCTGATTCGAGAAATCCCGGCGCCACTCTCCGAACATGAGCAGACCATCGGCGACAGTGTATTTCGTGGTGAAGGTTGTCTCTTTGATAGCTTGCGTTCGACCGCTGAAGAGACCTCCACGATCAGAAAGGTATTCGGCCCGCCCTCCAATCGCAAGCCTTGGCGTGAACTGGTATTGCGCATAAGCAGCGCCACCGTCGGTATGCGAAGGCGATGAATAGGTCCACAATCGTTGGATGACATAGTCGGCTTCAACCGCAAGCGCGAGTTTGGGTGTGGTCTGCCATGAGAGATAGCTGTCGAAGATATGCAGTTTGCCGTTTGGGGGGTTTGGGATGGGCTCGAACGGAACGCCTTGCTCGGTCGGGAGGTTAGCCGGAGCCCCGCCGTTTGGAAAGAAAATCGTATCCGGATGCTCCTGCCCTAAGTAGTAATTGATATTCCAGGTGATGTTCTTCTTAGGCTGAATCGTCAATCCGAAGAACTGGTCTTTGAAGCCGTTGAACGGCTCGGTCTGTTGAGTGCCGTTAACAATCCAATAATTGAAAGCGAGCGCATCGCTGATCTTGTAATTTGCACGCAACCCCATGTGGTAAAAAGGCAGGAAGTCAAACCAATAAGAGCGTGAGTAATTGATCTGATCTTTGGTGTAATTGTTTTCGAAGCCGAGCGAGCTCGCGAACTTACCAAAATCGACGGTAAGCCCTTTGCCGACCGGGAACACGTACGTACCGTACGCCTGAAAAATATTGCGGTAAATATCAGGGCGCGGCTCGTTCGCTGGGTTGCCTTGCAGTGTTTCGGTTGCTTGTCCATATTGAAAATCCAGGCGAACGCCGAACCGCTTGCCGGCGTCGGGATCGGGGGCATTTTCGAGGACGAGGTCAGCTTGATTCAGGCTGAATGCATTACTGCTCACGTCGTAGGCGCGTAGCAGGTTGACACGCCCGACGGCGTTGTTGAAGTTGTAGGAGTAATAACCGTCAAAAAGCAGATTGACGGTTGTGCCGCGTAAGAAATCTGGTGCACTCGAGGACTTCGGCGCCTGTGACGGCGTGGTTTGCGCTTGCGTCTGTTGAGGAGCGGCGTCACCTGTTGGCGCCTGCGGTTCCGTCTCGGGTAACGCGGCAACGGGCAAGACACCTGATTGCTGTTGTCCTGAGCGTCTCTCCAATTCATCCACACGCGCCTGAAGCTTCTCAACCAGCGCCCGTAACTCTACGACCTGTTTGCTGAGGTCATTCGAGTTCTCGGGGCCTGAACTTGGAGTTGGAACTTGCGCGCCGTCTTGGCAGCAAGCCAAGCCCGCAGCGAAGGACATCAATAGAGAAAGTCTAAGAATAGTCATTGTCGCGCTCCCCAGACTGCGATTCAGTAGATGGACTACGGGCGGCGTCTCCAGTTACTTCAACGTTAGAAGTGGATGAGTGCATCCACCGCAAACATGAATTGACCGCTCCGCGTACCGTTATCGTATGGCTTGGCGCTGAAAGCATATTCGTATCTGACTTCCGGGCGGACGCTGATCAAATCGGAGAATCGATGCGTGACTCCGACCGTCCAGCTTGCGTAAGTGGTGGCGAAGCCGGTTCGCTCGCCTTTCTTGTCCACGAGGAAATCAATAGGCCGGAGCGATAGGAAATCGTGCTTGGAAAACTTGATTTCGGTGTAATTTACTAGACCGATCGCAGGTGCATTGCCTGGAATTGGCGCCCCCGGACCCGTGCCCGTGAAAAAAGTCCGGGGCGGGCCATTATTTACGGTCCCGCCGACCAATGCACCACTTTGATAAATGTAGTAGCCTTCTGTCGACATAAAAAAAGTCCCCGCTTCATTGAACCGGTGCGTCCACGTCAGATTGTCCTGTTGCAAGTCATCGTGGCCTGCTTTGAATCTGCCGTCATTAATGGAATCTATGCCGCCCCACAGCGAATCGTTGTTGCTTTTTGACACCCAGCGCAGCATGGCCATTCCGGTGGGCTGAGCGGCGGCGTTCCAAGGTGCGATATCGTCTCCGGCGTGCACGCCAAACTGGACGCTCCACTGGTCGTTAAGCTTAATGGACGCGTTGACGCCGGTTTGCGTATAGCAATCGACAGTGAACATCAGTGAGTGGGTATACAGATAATTCGATGGAGCCAACTGTGCTTCGATGTCCGGAGGCGAGATGTACCGGCCGAACTGAATGAGCATCCCCTGCGCCACGTGAGGAACGTACACGAGCCCGTATGCCTCTGCGGGATCGGCTCCGTACAAGCTGTTGCGCTTGAGTAATTGCTCGCTGAACCAGCCCTGAGCCGTCGTGTAGCGATAATCGATTCCGTAAATCACGCTGAGACGGAATCCCCAGTCCACGTGATCGGTCTGAACGGTGTCCGGCACGCGTTCAATGCGGAGCACGGCCTGATCCATCTCGACCTTGTTCGGAACAATTGCATAGGATTCCGGAACGTTCGACTGTTTGGAAGTGCTGAAGTCCCCGCCAGGATTGACCCAGCCGTAGATCTTAATTTTGGCTTTCTGCAGTCCTCCAAATTCGCCCCAGAGCGCCTTCGTCAATGGCCAGACTGGGTCAGTGTCCGGTACGCCAATCGTGGGGCCGAGGTACTCCGAACCGGGAAAGATGCTGTCCAGTGGGGCGGGCGGTGCGCGACGTGCAGGCTCCTGATTCTTAGTCTGGTTAGGCTCCGCCGGTTCCTGCGCGAAACACGCCGGTATGCTCGCGCAACAAATCAAACATGAAAACAGCGTGGTCTTCACTCGTAACATAAGATCTTGAACGTTTGACTACTGATGAATGGAGTTACGGATCGGAAGCTCGCCCTGGAGCTTCAAATTCAGCCTCAATACATTAATACGCGGCTCACCGAGAAAGCCCAAATCACGATACTCTGTTGCGGATGAAATGAGCTTTTCGATGGTTGCGACATCGGCACCCCGTGCCTTTGCGACACGCCCGGCTTGCGCCATGGCGTTCGCGACACTGATATGGGGGTCCAGTCCGCTGCCGGATGTGGTCAAAGCGTCCGCGGGGATTGGCCCGGAGTAATCGGGATTCTCCTTCCGAAACTGGGCGGCCGAAGCTTTGATGCGATCGTACAGTTTCTGACTTGTTGGACCCAAGTTTGCGCCCCCAGAAGCCGTGGGATCGTAGCCGTCGTTCCCTGCAGCAGAAGGGCGCGGATGGAAATATTCCGGCTTCGTGAAGTTTTGACCTATTAGCTCAGAGCCAATAACCTGACCGTTGCGAATAACCAGACTCCCGGCAGCTTTGTCTCTAAATAGTAAGTGGCACAAGCCGGTCACAACCGCTGGATATACGAGTCCTGTTAGTACCGTAAGGAGCACGGTCATTCGAAGCGCGGGGGCGAGTTGTTGTAACATGGCGGTTCCTTTCGGCCTTAGGCTAGATGCAGGAAAACCAGAATCTGATCGAGTATCCAGATTCCGGGAAATGGCACGAGAATTCCGCCCACGCCATAGATCAGAATGTTGCGTCTCAGTAGCGTGGCGGCGCCCACCGGCCGATACTTCACTCCGCGCAGGGCGAGCGGCACCAGAGCGATGATGATTAGCGCATTGAAAATCACCGCTGCGAGCACCGCGCTTTGAGGCGTATGCAGGCCCATGATGTTGAACCGCCTCAAGACCGGGTATGTGGTCATAAACATGGCGGGAATGATTGCGAAGTACTTGGCGACATCGTTTGCGATCGAAAACGTTGTCAGCGCGCCGCGAGTTATCAATAGCTGCTTGCCGATGGCGACGACTTCGATCAGTTTCGTCGGGTTGCTGTCGAGATCGACCATATTACCCGCCTCTTTAGCGGCCATCGTGCCGGTATTCATGGCCAGCCCCACGTCGGCCTGCGCTAACGCAGGAGCGTCATTCGTGCCATCGCCGGTCATCGCGACTAATCGGCCCTCGCCCTGTTCACGCTTGATATAGGCGAGCTTGTCGGCAGGGGTCGCCTGCGCGAGAAAATCGTCCACGCCCGCCTCACTGGCAATCGCAGCGGCTGTGAGCGGATTGTCGCCGGTGATCATGACCGATCGAATACCCATCGCGCGGAGCTGGCCGATTCGCTCCTTCATGCCACCTTTCACGATGTCCTTAAGATGGACGATTCCGAGCGCACGCGGACCATCTGCAACGGCTAGAGGAGTACCGCCGGTGCGCGAGATACGATCCGATGTCTCGTCAAAAGTTGCGGGGAGCGAGCCACCGAGCTCTTTCACTAGATTCGCTATCGCGCCGCTGGCGCCTTTACGCAACATGCGGCCATCGATATCGACACCGCTCATCCGTGTATAGGCGGAGAAGGGAATAAAGTGCGCTTCGTGCTCCGCTATTTCCCGCCCACGCAGCCCGTATTTCTCTTTCGCAAGCACCACGATTGACCGGCCTTCGGGTGTCTCGTCGGCAAGACTCGAGAGCTGGGCGGCGTCGGCTAATTCTTCTTCTGCGATGCCGGGAAAGGCGATAAATTCTACGGCCTGGCGATTGCCGAGCGTAACCGTACCAGTCTTATCCAACAAAAGCGTATTCACATCGCCTGACGCTTCTACGGCCTTTCCACTCATCGCGAGTACGTTGTGCTGCATCACACGATCCATGCCGGCGATGCCGATGGCGGAGAGCAGTCCACCTATGGTGGTTGGAATCAGACAAACCAGCAAGGACACAAGCACCGCGATACTCGGCACTCTCCCCGAACCTGCCGAGGCCACCGCATACACGGCGAACGGATGCAGAGTTGCGACCGCTAACAAGAATATGAGCGTAAGACCCGCGATCAAGATGTTGAGAGCGACCTCATTGGGCGTTTTCTGGCGCTCCGCACCTTCGACGAGCGCAATCATCTTGTCCAGGAACGTCTCGCCGGGATTCGACGTGATCCTGATTTTGATGCAATCGGATAGAATCCGCGTGCCGCCTGTAACGGCGCTCCGATCGCCGCCCGATTCGCGGATGACCGGCGCGCTTTCTCCAGTGATGACGGATTCGTCAACCGTAGCAATACCTTCGATCACCTCGCCATCCCCGGGGATCAAGTCGCCCGCCTCGGCAATCACGATGTCTCCGGCGCGAAGCCTGGAAGCAGAAATCGTTTCGATCTTGCCGTTGCTTAGAACTCGTTTGGCAACTGGAATCCGTCTTGGTTTTGCGAAGCGCGTCGGCTTGCGCTTTGCCACGAGCTTCGGCCATAGCTTCGGCGAAGTTCGCAAATAGCACTGTAAACCAAAGCCACAGAGAGATCTGGATTTCGAATCCTGGAGCATTGGCGCGTGTGTAGAGGTCGCGAAACAAAAACAACGTGGTCAGTGCTGCGCCAACTTCGACCACAAATATGACGGGGTTCCTGAAGAGGGTCAGCGGATTCAGCTTGCGAAACGAATCCTTCGTGGCGCGCCCGACAATTTCCGGATCGAAGAGCGGTCGTGAGCGAGCAAGTTTGCCGGGCAGCAGCGATGTGGGATCTGCGACTGGCCTGGGCGGAGCGGCGATTGACGATGTTCCCATGACTAACTCCCGAACGGCAACAACAGGAATGAAAACAGTCTTGCGTCGTTCATCAAGAAATGCTCAACGATTGGCCCTAAAGCGAGAGCCGGGAAAAACGTTAGCGCTCCGACGAGCAGCACAGTTCCAACCAGCAGGCCAACAAACATAGGTCCGTGCGTTGGAAACGTTCCGGTGGTGGCCGGTACCTTCCCTTTTCGGGCCAAGCTGCCCGCGGCAGCCAACAGCGGAATCAGAAACAGAAAGCGACCGATCAACATCGCCAGACCGAGAGTCAAGTTGTACCAAGGCGTGTTCGGGTTCAGTCCCGCGAAAGCGCTTCCGTTATTGCCTGTGGCGCTCGTGTAGGCGTACAAATTTTCCGAAAACCCGTGCGGACCGGAGTTGGTCAGATTCGCGGTCGCGGGCCCCGGCGGATTCCAGTAACTATGCGCCACCGTTTGGCCCTTCGCGTCCTTTGATGGCGCGGCGAACTGAATCACGGATGAGATTGCGGCGAACACCAGAATGCTAAAGGCGGTCGCGATCAGCGCAATCATCGCCATCTTCACTTCCTTCTGCTCGATTTTCTTTCCGATATATTCAGGCGTTCGACCCACCATCAGGCCGGCGATGAACACGGTCAAAATTGCGTACAGCAGGATACCGTACAGCCCCGCGCCGACTCCGCCGAAGATTACCTCCCCGGTCTGTATATTGAAGAGCGGAACGAGGCCGCCCAGCGGAGTGAAGCTGTCGTGCACGCCGTTCACTGCGCCGCAACTCGCGGCAGTTGTCACCGTTGCGAAGAGCGTGCTGGCGGCAATGCCGAAACGAGTCTCCTTGTCCTCCATATTTCCGCCGCTCTGGGTTGTAGTTGCTCTTGTTTCAACACCCAGCCCTGCGATGATCGGGTTGCCCTTCTGCTCAGCCCAGTAACACACCAGGACACCGGCCAGAAACATGACGGCACATGCGGAAAAGATGGTCCAGCCCTGCCTGCGGTCTCCAACCATGCAGCCAAATGTGTAAGTCAATCCCGCGGGAATAAGGAAAATCAAAACGATTTGCACAAGGTTAGTAAGTGGCGTCGGATTTTCAAATGGGTGCGCCGAGTTAGCGTTGAAGAATCCGCCGCCGTTAGTGCCAAGCATTTTGATCGCTTCCTGGGAGGCTACTGGGCCTTGGGCGATGACCTGCTTCGCGCCTTCCACGGTTTTCGCGATAGTGTACGGCTGAAAGTTTTGAATGACGCCTTGCGAGCAGAAGAATAAAGCGACGACGAGCGAGAGCGGCAGCAGAATGTACACGATGGCGCGCGTGACATCCACCCAAAAATTGCCCAGGCTGTTTGCTTGCTGCCGGGCGAATCCGCGCGTGACAGCGATCGCGACAGCGATACCAGCAGCGGCGGAAGCGAAATTCTGCACGGTCAGAGCTGCCATCTGCACCAAATAGCTCAGGGTGGATTCGCCAGAGTACGATTGCCAGTTTGTATTGGTTAAAAAGCTGACCGCCGTATTAAACGCCAGATCAGGCGAGACAACACCGCTGTTGAAATGTTGAGGATTAAACGGAAGAGCGCCTTGCAACCGTTGCAGCAGGTATACGAATAGGAAACTGAAGATGCTAAATGCTAGGAGCGATGCTGCGTATTGGGTCCATCGCTGCTCCGTGTTTTCGTTTACGCCTACTAACTTGTAAATCACGGATTCCAGAGGACGAAGCATGCGGTGTAGAAAGGTCCGGTTGCCCTCAAAGAGCTTCGCCATAAAGATCCCCATGGGTTTCGTAACAGCGAGAATGATCAAGAAGTAGACAGTAATTTGCAGAAGGCCATTCGAGGTCATACGCGTGTCCCTTCGGACGCTAAAATTTCTCCGGCTTCAACAATGCATAGATCAGGTAAATGAAAAGCAGGAGGGTAGTAACTCCGCCGATGATGTAATCCATCTAAGGAAACTCCAGCCAGGTTGCGGGTCAAAGTCGATCGCAAGCCTTCGTGAAGGCCCAACAGACGACAAAGAATGCAACGCCAATTAGCACATACAGAACGTCAGCCATACTTACGCTTACAATGTATCGGCGGCGAGGTAAGGAAGTCATAAGGGAACTCAGGATTCGCTCGGGCGCACTCCTCGCGGCGGGGCGGAGCATGCGTCAGGCAGTTGGGTTCGCTATGTTATCCTGCGGGTGTTCCGACGTTTGCCTGAATACGGGGACGTAGTTCAGTTGGTTAGAACGCCGGCCTGTCACGTCGGAGGTCGCGGGTTCGAGCCCCGTCGTCCCCGCCAACTCTCAATTAATTGCGGCCTTGATCCCGAGTGCCTTCCGAAGTTAATTGCGCGGCATCGGTTCTGCGGTCGGGTCCAGCACGGTGAGCCCCTCCTGCTCGGCCGCGCGCAAGAGCTGATGATCGGAGCAGCCGAACGCGGGGCGTTCACTTAGTCTCGAGCGCAACGAGAGACAGCCTGCCAATTGCACGGCGTCGTAAGCTCTCAGAGGATGTCGATCAAGTAGTGCGGCCGCTTCTTCGATGACCGCCTCCGTAACCGGCTGCACTAAATAGAGGCTTTGCAGGTGCTGTTCCATCCTGGCGATCAGCGCCTCCGCTATTTCGTGCGCCACGTCGCCCGTTCGCTCACGTTGTCTGACGGCGGCGCGGAATTCCACACGCGTTAAACCAAGAATTGCCAATGTGTGACCGCTTGATGGGCTCGCCAGCCGCATCATCTGCTCGGTACCTGGTTCGCGTACGTAGAGCTTCACTAGGGCGCTGGTATCCAGGTAATAGACGCCCAAACTTATCTTCGCTCGCGCAAAACGGTTTCCGAGAAACGCTCGCCTGGAATCGTAATTGGGACAAAGGCCGAGCCGAACCCCGCCTCTTTATTCAGGATGCCACGCATTTCGGCCATCGATCGGTTGATGCGGACGGCGGTAACCGGATAGCGTGGGTTCTTCGGGTTGGCAACCTTGCTCGTCAGTATCCAATTTCTGTTAATCGCATCTCCCAGGACGCGCTGCCGGTTCTCCGGTGCGATCGCCCAAGAATAGCCGTGACGAGGCAGATACGTATCGCGGAACCACTTCAGCGATATGAAACCGAGTTGCGGATCATTTTCGGCCTTTGCCAAAGCCAGCACCAAATCACGTACGGGATCTTCCGGGCCTGCGGACGATGGCAACACATCGGGACGAGACGCATGCGCGACTTGAGCCTCGGTTGCATCGGCTCCTTCAGCCGGAGACGCGTTATATGAGATCGAGACCGAGCCTGACTTTGGCGACCAGGTGCCGGCCGGCGCATTCCGCCGGATCTGCCGATTGGTCTTGACATGGCGAAGCGAAACCTTCGCGCGCTCTCCATTGGGCGGCGTAAGCCTCACCAGCGGCTTAAGCGCATCCGGGAGCTGATTTGTAAAACCAGGAAGAAGCTGCAAAGCAGTCTCGATTTCCGACTGCAATTGCAGAATAGTTTTTTCCGCATTATTTATTTGCATGTTCCGCCTGATTACAGAGATTCTAGAAACGCTGACCTAACGAAGTATTGAGCAGAGAAACCTCTAGCTATAGTTATACTATAACGCTTCGCAAAGTCAAGCGGAAATGTTCGCTGAGGGATACTAAAGGCATGACGCCCGGACAGCCACAGCCGAAACTTCAGCTCACCACCACTTCGGATTATCGCGAGAGGTACGCCAACAGTGTGCAAGTGCGGGTCAATCTGTGGGACTTCTTCCTGATGTTCGGCACCATCAACCAAACCGCGCCCGATGCGGTTACCATTCAGAATTTTCAGGGCATTTACTTGAGCCCGCCGCAAGCCAAGGCGCTTTCGAACGTGCTGCAGCAAAATCTGAAACAGTATGAAGCGGCGTTTGGCGAAATTCGTTTGGAAGCGCAGAATCAGGGCGAAGTTATTCAATAGGCGCGGCGGATGCCATCACAGCGTCGCCCGCCCATGCCGAAATTGCCTCCGTCCGCACTGGCAGGTTCGCGGGCAACGCAAAATCATCCCTTTTACCTGATTGTTTTCTTTCTGATTTTCGCAGCGCCACTGTTCGCGAGTCATTTGACGCTCCTCGGATTGCCGTTCTTTTGGGATGAGCAGGGACAATTTATTCCGACGGCACTCGATCTGCTGCGGACCGGCGCATGGGTGGCACATTCTACAATTCCAAATGTTCACCCGCCCGGCGTCGAAGCGTATCTCGCGCTTTGGTACAAGCTGTTCGGGTTTTCGATTCCGCTAACGCGCTTCGCGATGTTGCTGCTAGCGGCAGCCGGTCTGCTGATTACCTTCTTACTGGCAATCGAGCTAAGCCGAGGAACGGAAGGCGCTCCTGCATTCCTTCCGCCGCTATTTCTTTTGGCGTCTCCGCTGTTTTATACGCAGAGCATGATGGCCCAGCTGGATATGCCTGCCATGGTCTTTACAGTTCTGGCGCTGTTGCTGTTTCTGAAGAAGAACTATGCGGCAGCAGTGGCCGCAAGCGTCGTGCTTGTGCTTGTCAAAGAAACCGGCATCGTCGTGCCGTTTGTTTTCTTCATCGTCTTGCTTGCTCGGAAGGACTGGAAGCGGGCAGCGTTCTTCGTCGTGCCTGCGGTCGCGCTTCTCGGATGGCTGCTGCTGCTGCATCGCTCGACAGGTTATTGGTTGGGGAATCCGGGCTTTGCCCATTACAACGTCGCCTATTCGCTGCACCCGGTCCGCATGGCGCTCTCCTTTGCTCGTCGCATCTATTACCTGTTCTTCGCAGAGTTTCGATGGATCGGCACGCTGGCCCTGATATACGCCGCTTCGAAATGCAAGCTTTTCAAGAGCACGGGGTGGCGAGTCGCGATAGCGGTTGGCGCTGCAAATCTGGTGCTCGTCTCCTTGCTGGGCGGCGCCGAATTGGAGCGCTATCTGTTGCCTGTGCTCCCGCTCTTCTATATCGCCGTGGCTGTTGCGCTGACATATACGAGAAAATGGGTCGGCATTGGTGCAACCGCGGCACTGGTGGCCGGGCTGATCGGAAGCCTGTTCTGGAATCCGCCTTACCCGTTCCCGTATGAGAACAATTACGCGATGGTCGATTTTGTACACCTTCAGCAAGCCGCCGCGGGATTCGCCGAGCGCAATCTGGGGGACCGTACCATCGCGACCGCTTGGCCGTACACCGCCGCGCTGCAGAGTCCCGACTACGGTTTTGTCGACCGGAAGTTGAAAGTGGTCGAGACCAATGATTTCCATGCTGCTTCCATTCGTAAGCTGCCGGCGAGCAGCTACGACGCGCTAATCACCTATACGCGGACCTGGGCCCCGGCCACAGGCGTGATCTCGATTCCTGTTGTACGCCGCTTCCTCAGCCACTTCTATGAATGGGGACCCGACATCACACCCGATGAATGCGCGCAGCTAGGTCTCAGTGAAGTGATGTCCTGGAGCTTGCGCGGGCAGCGGATCACAATCTATGTGCGCGGACGATTACCGGCGTCGTCGCGCGCTGCGCTTCTATAAGCCAGCCCAGAAGCTGTGGGCGGGGCTGCGCGATCACTGACCTAATTGCAGTGGTTTCGCGTAGCCGGTCATCTCGAGATAGCCGACGCCTTGAACTGGCTGTCCATGGATGCGTCCGCTATACGTCACCGCACCTTCCCAATAGGCTGGGGACACGCTGTTCTTGCTGAACAACTCTTGATCTTTCAGCGCACTTTGCTGTGACAGCTCGAGGTCGAGTGACGGTATTGCAATTTTCCACGCCAATGGATATTGCGCACCCGATGCCCGGCTTTCCCACGGCTCGCTGGGCGTCAACGAGAATTGTGTCGCGTTCAGAAAGTGCGCGCTACCCTGTGCATCGACGTAGGTTCCGGACGAGTATGGATCCGGTTGCCCGGACTTACTTCTGAGGCGATACAACATCAGTTCCTCATTGTTGTTCAATTGGATCGCGAACCAATCCCACCCCACAAGTGTGTTGTCGAGTTGTTCGGTGAAGAACTCGTGATCCATCCACGCGAGGCCGTTCACTGACGCGGCAGTCTCATTCTGTTTCAACTCGCCTGCTGCTCGAAGTCTGGTGAAAGAAATGTAGTGCGAGGCCTCGCCGGGTTTTGGACCTTTCTGGCTAATGCCATTCTGACCATTGATGACGAATGGCTTTTCCGGCTTTAGATCCAGCTTCAATGTGAAGCGGTCGGTCACAGCCTGCAGCTCTTGTTCTCCACTCACAAGCGATACCCAGCGGACCTGCCAATTCCCGTTCCAATATCGTTGCTGGGCTATACCTGCACCTGCCAGCCCCGGCCCAGCGCGGTTCAGGCGCTCTGTGTGATAGAACTTTTGACCATCGATGTCGCTCAACGCCAGATGCGCAATATAGATCTGGTCTGGGCGCCATGTATCATCCGAGCTGGCCGCCTCTTCCTTCGTGAGTTGCAGAGCCTGCCGGAAAAAAGTCAATTCGAAGCCGAAGCGATGTCCGTCGGCAGCCCGCAAATTGCCTGTGTAGTACCACCACTCACTCTGATAATCGGGGTGGCTGAAGTGATCGCGCGGAAACTCGTAATGATATCCGGGTAAAGCAACCTGCCATTGCGCCGCAGATGCTAGTAGCGCAAGCACGAAGAACCCGGTCACGAATCTACTCCTCATGAATGACCTCGATGGGGTTCATGCGGGTCGCGGTCCTCGCTGGATAGAGACCGGCCAGTACCGTCGCAATATAAACGCCGGTCAACGCGGCCAACAGTAACGCTACGGGCCAGTGAAACTGAATGGTCCAACCGAACGATTGCTTGTTGATGACGAAAATCAGGATCAGCGATAGCAGAGTGCCCAGTACCAAGCCGATTCCGTTTGCTAATAACCCCAGCAATCCTGCTTCGCACAGAATGATTCTGCGAACCTGATATTGCGCGCCACCGAGGAAGCGCACGAGCGCGAATTCGCGGCGACGATCGATCACCATGGCCAGCAGAGCTCCGGCAATGCCCATGATCGCGACAATCACGGCCACTGCTTCAAGCGCATAGGTGATACGAAACGTGCGATCGAACACCGCAATGCCGCCGCGTCGCAAATTGCTATTAGAGAACACCATAACCGCGCGGCCACTAATCGCTTGGTCGATTCCACGGCGCACCTGGTCCGCATCGGCTCCTGGTTTCAGATACACTGCGATGTTCGATGCTGCGGGATCCGGCAGATATTTCAGAAGCGTGTGGCGGTCAAGCACAATGAAACCGCGCTCCGTTGAGTAGTCGTAGTAAATCCCAAGAACCTTGAAGTAGCGTGTCGCGCCGGCGAGCGGAAGGTCGATCGTGCTTCCTACGCGCACACCGTGCTTATTGGCAAAGGGCTCGCTCACGACAGCGTAGTCGCCTGTAGGAAGCTTCGACAAAATTGCTTCGCGATCTTCTCCGGGAAGGAACAGCGTGCTCGTGGAACTCTGAATTCTGCTCGTCTCGCCCCCAGCTAAGGTCGCCGGCAAGCCCTGATACGAGATGGGATAAGCGCGAAATCGATCAACGGCGGCGACACCCGGCACACGCTCGATCTTGTCAGCAATGTCCGGGCGTAATGTAGGGTGGCGATCCACCGCCGACGATCCCGCCGGCCGCAAGTAGAAATCCGCCTTGAGTTGATTGTCCATCCAAACCCAGACGGTCTCGCGAAAACTGCCGACCATGATGCCCACGCTTGCCGTCATCGCAACGGCGGTTGCCAGAGCGGCGGTCAGAACGGAAGTGCGCCCAAGCGATCCTTTGAGCGAACGCATAGCGAGCAAGGCTTCGACGCCAAGTAGTCTTTCAATGACGCGATTCGTGGTTCCGGCAAAGAAGGCGACGATGGCGGGAATTGCCGCGGCGGTTCCAGCGATCGACAATATTGCCGCCAGATACGCGAATAGCGGTTGGCGGTGAACCGGAGGCAATTGGCAGAGCCCAAGCGCGGCGGCAAACATTAGCAACGCCCAGAAAATCAGTCCGCGCGAATGTGCGGCAATGACGTACTCCTCGCGCCCTCGTGCCATCGCTTCTACGGGCGTGACATGTGACGCCTCAATGGCCGGCGCGAGCGCGGCAAAAATCGAAACACAGAGACCCATACCAAGCCCCGTGAGAATGGCGCTGACGGTCAGTTGAACAGGCGCTGGCTGACTGCTGACGTAGAGAGACTGTACGGTTTGTCCGATTAAACGCACCGCCCCACTCGCCATAACTCGCCCAATCACCACGCCGAGAATGCTTCCCGCAATGGCCAGGCATAGAGCTTCGGCTAGAAACGCATTCGTCACGATTCTTCGAGTAGCCCCGAGCGCACGCACAATTCCGATCTCGCTCCTGCGCCTGACAACTGAAATCGAGATCGTGTTGTAAATCAAGAATGCGCCTACGATCAGAGCGATGTAACTAAGGACTCGCAGATTCCAGCGAAACGCCGCGAGCATCTTCCGGTTTTCATCCGTGCGCGACCCTTGCGCCTGCACAGTGGCGGATTGCGGGAGTTCGTGGACGAGCAGTTGCCGCCAGTAATCAGCCGAGCGCCCAGGCGGAATTCGCACATCGATGCTGTCAAGCTTTCCTGGTTTTCCCGGTCACCTGCTGCGCCAGCCCAATGTCTGCAACGATCACATTTTGCTCGCCAATATCGCCCTCTCGTGGCTTTAGAACACCGGCAACGGTGAACTCATGCATCGCGTCGTTGATCAGTAGCTTGACGTGTTCGCCGCGATGCAATCCAAGCGCGCGGCCAACCCAGATCGCATTTCGAACTCTCGGCTGTGAGCTCGCGGCCCCTGAACCGCCATCCTCAAACTCCTGCTGACCTCGGTGGCCAATCAGATCGAGGCCCAGAAAAGGCAGTGCCTCGCCTTTGCCGTTCACCGAAGCGAAGTCTTCGATGCGAGGCGCAAAATCGAACGCATACGGCAGTTGAACCAGGCGCCCCAAAACTCTTTCATCCACCCCGCCGGTTCCAGTGATAGTCAAGTCGCTCTTGCCCATCAATGCTTCGAGTGAAGAATGAAAGCTCCCCGCGGCCGCTTGTCCCGCGAGATCGATTGCGATCACAACCCCAACGCCTAACGCAACCGCAAAGACGGTGAGCGCTGTACGAATCGGCTCCCGCTTCAGCGGTCGAAGAATGAGACGCACAAATAACAGCCAGCCAGCCTTCATCGCAATACAACCGCCTCTTCCATTCGCCCGTCGCGCAAACGCACGATTCGATCCGCTGAGGAAATACTTTCGGCGCTATGCGTCGCCAGCATCAGAGCAACACCAAACTCCTTCGAGGTTCGCCGCAATAAGTTCAGCACCATCTCGCCGGTCACGGAGTCGAGGTTCCCGGTAGGCTCATCCGCGAGCAATAAGCGGGGGTTGTGAACTACCGCCCGTGCGATCGCTACGCGTTGCTGCTCTCCGCCGGAAAGTTGGTGCGGGAAACGGTTTGCATATTCTTCCATGTCCACCCACCGCAAACATTGCCGAGCTCTATCGCGCACCTTGCTCTTGCGAGCGAGCAGCAACGGCAACTCCACATTCTCTACAGCCGTGAGAGTGTGCAGCAGTTGAAACGATTGGAAGATGAAGCCCACCTTCTCGCGGCGCAAACGCGTGAGTCCCGCGTCATCCAATTGCGTAGTTCGCTGGCCGTCGAGAAGCACCTCGCCGGATGTCGGAAAGTCCATGGCGCCGCACAGGTTCAGCAGCGTGGATTTGCCGCATCCGCTTCTGCCCACCAGTGCGACAAAATCTCCCGCAGCAACTTCGAGTGAGATATCTTGCAACGCCAGAACAGGCGCACCTTCGGCCTGGTACATTTTCGTGACGTTCCGAAGCTCCAGCAGCCCCATACTCTTTCACCATCGTATGCGGCTGATCGTTACACGTGTCCGTTACATCCGTCCGTTACACTCGGAATGCGTGGCTAAGATTCTCGTCACTGGAGGCGCGGGCTACATCGGTTCGCACACTCGCTATTTCTTGCAGAAGCAAGGCCACACTGTCATTGTGGTCGATAATCTGTCGCGCGGTTTCAAGGAGGATGTTCCGGACGATATCCTCCGCGTCATCGATGTTCGCCAGACGAATAAAATGGCGCAGTTGCTGGCTGATGAGCAAGTCGAAGCCGTAATCCACTTCGCGGCTTACATCGCCGTCGGTGAGTCAACGCAGGTTCCCGAGCTATATTTTTGGAACAACATCGGCGGTTCTTCATCGCTCTTCGAGGCCATGCTTCGAACTGGCGTGAAGCGCGTCGTTTTCTCTTCCACCGCCGCGGCTTATGGCCTTCCTCAGCGCGTGCCAATCCCGGAAGATGAACCTTCCGCACCCATCAATCCTTACGGCGAATCGAAAGTCGCGGTCGAGAAGATACTCGAGTCTCTCGACCGTTACAGAGAGCTCCGCAGTATACGGTTGCGCTATTTCAATGCGTGCGGCGCCGAGCCTGAAGCAGGATTAGGCGAACGGCACGATCCCGAGACGCATCTGATTCCGCTGATCCTTCGGGCAATTCAGACCGGCAAACCTGTGACGCTGTTTGGCGACGATTATCCGACGCCTGACGGCACGTGCATTCGAGATTACATCCACGTCAGCGACCTTGCCGAAGCCCATATTCTCGCTGTGGAGCACCTGTTGGGAAATGGTAAATCAGACGTCTTTAATGTCGGCACGGGCTCGGGTCATTCGGTAAAGGAAGTGGTGGCCGCGGCCGAGCGGGTTACCGGAAAAAAAGTGCCCCTCACGATTGGTCCGCGACGCGAAGGCGATCCGCCGAGCTTGGTTGCCGATTCGCAGAAACTACAGCGCGTCCTGAATTGGCATCCTGAGCGAGCCGATCTAGATCGAATTGTGGCGGATGCCTGGCAGTTCGCACAAAAGCACCCATAGCAGCGTGCGGTGCTATCGTTCGCGCGCTTCTGGATCTAAGGCGTATCTAATCGCGCTTTCCCAGGTTGTGAATCGGTACACGCGAACACCGGGAATCCAGAGGATCCAAGCGTGTCCTCTCTTGTAGATTTTCGCCTTCATTGAGCTGTTAGCAAATCAGTGGCGAAACAGCGGGTTTTATTCTCGCCCGAATTCGCGCGATTTAACGCAGCGCTAAGCCGATAAAATGCCGCGCATTGCACGCGCATTGAATCCTGGAAAAACGGTCGCGACCTCCCGATTGCCCATTTGTTTCATCACCAGCTCCGAAAGTACGGTACGGAAGTCGGTCGTCACGTTCAGGTCGCGACCTTCGTAAAGCTGTTCTTTTTCGAGACCTGGCCAGTCGCCATAGACTTTGCCGCCGCGAACATTGCCGCCCAGCGCGAACATCACATTCGCGTGGCCGTGATCTGTTCCGCGATCGCCGTTTTCTTTAACGGTCCGCCCAAATTCGGACATGGTCACGACAGTGATACCGGCCATCCTGTCGCCCATATCTTGCGAGAAGGCGGCCAGAGCGTCGCCGAAATCCCGAAGCAAATTCGCAAGTTGTCCCAGGTGCGGCTGCGCGCCCACTTCATTGACGTGCGTGTCCCACCCGCCTACATCGGTGAAAGCCACTTCCAATCCAACGTCCGCCTTAATGATTCGCGCAATCTGCTGCAGGCTTTGCCCCAGACGTCCCCCCGGATACTTGGCGTTGTTCGCCGGCGTGTAGGGCGTCTTTTGAATTGACTGCATGATTTTGATGGCGTCAAACGTCTCGCGACCCGTGCCGTTTAAGACCTGATCGGTTGAGGTGCCATACATGCTTTCGAATGTGGAGGCCAATTGGGCATCCTTCACTTGAAAGTCATTGACGTTAGTGATCGCGAGGGCTTCGTTCTTGCCGCGGAGCGTACGCGGAAGATCCGGACTCAGACTGACGGCGCGCACCGGCGAGGGGCGTGGCTCAGGCTTCATCGCCCGATTCAGCCAACCATCATAGGTCGCCTTCAGACCCGGCGTGCCAGATTCCATGTAGTCCTGCGCATCGAAGTGCGATCGCGTCGGGTCGGGAGAACCAACCGCCTCGATGATGGCGAGTTGCTGCTTATCCCACAGCGGCTTCAGCGAGTGCAGTGCCGGATTCAGTCCGAAATGCCCGTCAAGGTCGATCACCGATGTATCCGTGCCGTCCGGTCGCGGGATAGCAAGCGTCGGACGAAGCGAGTAGTAAGCAGGCTCGCCGTGCGGCACCACGACGTTCAAGCCGTCAACCGCGCCGCGCTGAAAAATCGCGATGAGGATTTTCTTGCGCTCGCCGGGCGCGTCCTGGGCATAAACCGCGCGCGATAACCAGGTCGGCACCGATCCCATGCCGAACATGGCCACCGCTGAACTCTTCAAAAACAATCTGCGCGAAGGCATTGTGTTACTCCTGATTCTCTTCTTATCGGCGCTGAAACTCGGGCGACCCGATCACCAGACCCGCCACCACGCTGGGCAATTGGGGTGGACCGGCTTTTGCGCTTTCGGTTAGCTGTTTCTGCAAGTCCTGATTGTTGAGCGCCTTCTCAATCGCTGCCTTTGTCTGCGCGCTCGGATCCTGCTCCAGAATAGATCGCGCCAAATCCATCGGGTCCTTCTGTGCAATGGTCTGCCACGCGGCGGTATCGACCTTCACGCCGGGCACGCGATTATGCGCTAAAGCCAGCGCGAAATTCATGCGTTCCAGCAATCCGGCCGAGCTGACCCACTCTGCATTGGCGCTCGAATAGCCGGTCGGCTCTATCTTGCGGTAAAGAGGCTCGCCCAGCTTCTGAAGCTCATTGCCCAAGAGAAAAGCCGACGTCACGTCCGCGTTCGTGGCCCGCAATGCGCTCGCAATCATTTCGAACGGTTGTTTCACCTTGGCGTGATAGGCGCCCTCCGACCAGAACTCAGGCGAGGACAACATCGTTTGCATCACGGCGCGGAGATCTCCATCGGTTTTCGTGAAAGTTTGGGCCATCCGGTTCACGAGCGATGGCGGCGGGTTATCGGCCACGAAGCGCTGCGCCAGTTTCAGTGAGATGAAATGCGCAGTAGAGGGATGGTGCGCCAAAATATCGAGCACCTTCATACCGTCATTCATGCCGCCACCGGCCGGGATCACGTGCCCCAGAACAACCTTTTGCCCTTTATCGTGGACTTTGTCGTTGTATTCAAATACGCCGCCTTTACGGGGCCCTGCGATGGTCCATCCAGTAAAACAGCGCGCCACCTCGATGACATCTTTCTGCGTATACCCGCCGTCGACTCCCAGCGTGTGCAGCTCCAACAATTCGCGGCCGTAGTTCTCATTGAGCCCGCGTTTATTCTTCTGGTTCACAGGCCGGAAACGCCGCTGATCGGCATCCGGCGAGACAGATTGCCAGTTGTCCAGATAGAACAACATGGCCGGACTCTTCGCGGTCTCGAGGAGAAGATCGTAAAATTTTCCCAGAACGTGTGGCCGGATCGCTTCGCGCTCATAGGTCGGAATCATGAAGCGGTCGCCGCCCTTCCCAAAGAAAACGTTGAAGTGGTTATACCAGAAGTCCACCAGCAATTCTTGCAATTGATGGGTGCTGTAGATGGCTCTTAGGAGCTTCCCTTCCGTCAAGTCGGTTGCGACGACGTTCTGCGGATTCACGGAAAGCATCAGTTGCCGCCGCAGATCTACCGGGGCGAGCACGAACAGTTGCCGCCGCTGCTGGGGACGCAAAGCCCACACGAAGTCGAGCCTCTTCTCCGGCGGCAACGAGGCCAGCAACTCCCTCTTCTCATCGGGCTTTCCAAATCGAAGCGTGTCGATCTGCGCCGGAGTCAGAATGTCCGTCAACTTGACCTTCAGATCCAGGTCGGAGTCATCATTGGGATTTTGGGCCGCCTGGCTCTTCTGTTCAGCCAAAGACTTTTGCATATCGGGGGGCGTGTTCAGGTTCACCGTACCGGCGGGGGCGCCTGGTAATTGAGTACCACGCGCCGGAAGCGCGCCAGGTTGAGAAGCGGCGTCTCGCTTTTGCAAATATCGGTCGGCAAGTTTAGCCACTATGGCCCGTAACTCCGGATCTTCCGGCAAAGGGCTCCGGCCTCGCGCGACGGCTGCAATCATCTGGGGTGGCGGATAGTGGACATAAGTATCGTGGATGCTCATCCGCAGAGATTCGAGCGCATTTAACCGCTCCAACAAAATTGGATTTTCCGGCACTTTCTCAGGGTGAAGTTGCAGATCCACCCATTTCTCCAATCCAATCTGCTGGATTTGTTGAAGGTCTCCGGGACGAGGACCGAACGTCAGCCGGTCGAGGGCGTGATGAAACTGGTCGTCTTTGGGAAGCGGCTTGCTGAATGCAACATATTCGGGCGGATTGGCGCCGGGTTTGATTCTCTTAATTTTCTTGCTTCCCGCTGCAATAACAGGACTAAGGACCAGCAGCAGCGCCGCCACCGCGCCCACAGCGCGATTCCATCTCATGCTTGCCTCACAATCTTCTTAAACGCGGCTTATGGAATTTAGTTGACGCAGCGGTGCTTGGAGCGGGAGACGGGGTTCGAACCCGCGACATCAACCTTGGCAAGGTTGCACTCTACCAGCTGAGTTACTCCCGCTTGTGGGTGTCTAACCGACATTCTCCGATGAGTTTGTTGCAAAGTCAATTCATGTGATTGCAACGTTGGAACTTAGTAAAGTTCCTAGTCCAGGAAGGCCGCCAGTTGGCCGCCTGGGTCCAATCGGACCACCCGGATAAGCGCCATATTTTCAAAGACTTAAAGATTTATCAATTTTATATTTCAAAACGGAAGCCCTGTGTTAGACTGGTTTCCGGAAAGAACGGAACCGGTTTCCCCCAACCTGTAAACGGCCGCTGATCGCCGCCAACTTTAGCTGACATTTAGGCGTGAGCGCTTTTCCACAACAGTGGAAAAGGTGTGGGAAATCTATTGCCATTCTCCGGACGGAGAGGGGTGTGTGTGTTGGGTGACGCATGGGAAGAAATCAAGAGCTGGCTGGCAGGCAAACTCAGCGGGGGCGCATACCAAAACTGGATTGCTCGAACGGCTTTAGGATCTTTGTACGATGGCGAGCTTACCGTCCGCGTTCCCAATGAGACTACTGAGGCGTGGATTCGCCAGGAGTATGCGCCTCAGATTCGCACCGCGATCGAGGAGTTGAAGCTCCCGATTCGAAGGGTACAGTACGAAATCGAATCCCTTCCACCCCGCCCGGCCTCTACGCCTCCGCGACCGTCGAAAGGCTATTCCGGCAACGGCCATACGCACTCCGCTGAGCCTGTCTTTGAGGAAACAGTTACCTGGCTGAATCCGCGTTTGACTTTTTCGACGTACGTGGTCGGCTCTTCCAACCAATTGGCCCACGCTGCCGCCCATGCTGTCGCCACCAAGCCCTCCCGCAGCTACAACCCGCTGTTTATCTATGGAGGCGTCGGTATCGGCAAGACACACCTGATGCATGCCATCGGACGAAGTTTGCTTGAAAACTTCAGCGGCCTGAACGTGGTGTACACATCCAGCGAGCGCTTCATGAATGAGATGATCACCTCCATCAAAGTCGATCGCATGTCGATGTTTCACCGCCACTACCGGTCGGCCGACGTGTTGCTGGTCGACGACATTCACATCCTCGCCGGGAAAGAGCGCACGCAGGAAGAGTTCTTTCATACCTTTAACGAGCTCTACGAGCACCAGAAGCAAATTGTGATATCGAGCGATTCGGCGCCGAACAACTTACCCGGCTTGGTTGAGCGCCTGCGCTCACGTTTCGAATGGGGTCTCATGGTCGATGTCCAGCCGCCCGATCTCGAGACCAAAATGGCCATCCTGGATAAAAGAGCCGAGTCGGAAGGTGTCGCGTTGCCGCAAGACGTTCGCATCTTTATTGCGACGAAAACGAAGTCGAATGTCCGCGAGTTGGAAGGCGCGTTAACGCGGCTGATCGCCGTCTCGTCCGTTACCGGGCAACCCATCAGCCTGGCAATGGCGCATCAAACGCTCAAGCACCTCAGCAGCGATCCTGGAAGGAAGATTTCGGTCGAATCCATCGTCCGAGCCGTCGCTGAGAAATTCTCCTTACAACCCGCCCAAATCAAGATGAAGAGCAACACGCGGCAGATCGCCTATCCGCGGCAGATCGCGATGTATCTGGTGAAAGAACTTACACACGCATCCCTGCCTGAGATCGGCCGCTATTTCGGCGGGAAGCACCACACCACGGTCCTGCATTCCGTCCAAAAAATTGAGAAGTTGCGCCAGCGCGACGAGGTTTTGAACAACCTTATCCAGTCGCTAATGGATTCACTTCAGTAAGGTTATGCAGCATTTCCACACGGCGGGTGGAGTACGGGCTGTTGATGCCTGTTGGTGGTTTGAGTTCAGCCACTCTTTTCAGAAAAATACTAGATCTTATCCACAACCTGGAATGCGCGGAACCAGCATTTTTTGCTATAATTTAGAAGGAAATCAACATTTCCACAATCCCTACTGATACGGTTCTCTTCTAGTACTAAGAATTACCTGTCTAGGAAGAATAGAAAGCGCGCACGTCGAGCACGGATCGCATAAAGGAGCTCTTCTAACAATCGTCATGGAATTCTCGGTTAGCAAGTCTGATCTGGTGCGGGAACTGGGGCTCACGCAGGGGGTGGTGGAGAAGAAAACGACCATCCCGATTCTGTCCAACATTCTGCTTGAGACTGATCGTGACCAGGTATGGCTCACGGCTACGGATTTAGAGTTGGGCATTCGTTGTGCCTGTCCGGCGCGCATCAAAAAAGAAGGCGCAGGAACGATTCCCGCGAGGCGCTTGCTGGATTATGTGCGCTTATTGCCGGATGCGGATGTTCAGGTAAAGGTCGCTGAGAATCAGTGGGCCAGTTTTGTGTGCGGGCGTTCTCGGACTCGAATCGCCGGTATGTCCCGCGAGAGTTTTCCAGAGCTGCCCCAAATGCCTGAGAAGCTGGCGGAGATTCCTTTGGCGGTTCTGTCGCAGATGATTGCCAGCACCATCTTTGCGATCTCCGCCGAAGAGTCACGCTTCACTCTTAATGGCGCGCTGCTCATCCTGAATGACAAAGGTTTAGTGATGGTGGCGACCGATGGCCACCGTTTAGCTCTGATCGAGAAGCAGGTGGAGCTGCCGGGTCTCGATGGCTCTTATCGTGCCCTGCTGCCGAAAAAAGCAATGAGCGAGATTCAGAAGCTCGCCAGTGATGACTCCAGCAAACAAATCGAATTCTCCGGCAACGAGAATCATTTATTCTTCCGCATCGATAAGCGCTTGCTGCTCAGCCGCAAGCTCACGGGTAATTTTCCCGATTATGAGCGCGTGCTGCCGAAAGAGCATCCTCACATGCTGGTCATTCAGCGCGAAGAGTTGAAGGCTGCTATTGAGCGTGTCGCGCAATTCGCGGACGAGCGCTCACGCGCCATTCGCTTCCAGGTTCTTAAGGGCGAGTTAAAAGTTCACTCGTCCATCTCAGAAACCGGTGAGAGCGAAGAAAGTATCCCGGTAGACCACACCGGACCGGATGTAGAGATCGGGTTTAACGCGCAGTACTTACTCGATTTCTTGCGTTGCATCGACCAAAGTGAAGTTGAGTTTCATTTCAAGGATTCTAATAGCGCCGGCGAACTGCGGCCGCGCGCTGGGGCGGCCGACACTGTATATCGCTACGTCGTCATGCCCATGCGCATCTGAGCGCGCGATCGGTCAAAAAACATATGGCTACTTTGCCTCATAACGAAATGTACGATTCCACCAGTATTAAGGTTCTGGAGGGCTTGGAGGCGGTCCGTCTCCGTCCCGCAATGTACATCGGCTCGACCGGTGAGATGGGCCTTCATCATCTGGTGTATGAAGTGGTGGATAACTCTGTCGACGAAGCTTTGGCGGGTTACTGTACGGAAGTCTCCTGTACTATCCACATCGATAATTCAATTACGATTGTCGACAACGGACGCGGTATTCCAGTGGATATTCACCTCGAAGAAGGAGTGTCCGCCGCGCAGGTGGTTTTAACAAAACTGCACGCGGGTGGGAAGTTCGATTCGAATAGTTACAAGGTGTCGGGCGGTTTGCATGGCGTCGGCGTAAGCTGCGTTAACGCTCTTGCTGAGACTTTGCATGTCGAGATCTGGCGCGAGAAGGCGACCTGGGAACAAGATTATGAGCGTGGGATTCCAAAATCGCCTCTGGCAAAGACTGGCAAGTCCAACAAGACGGGTACGAAAATCACGTTCAAACCGGACCCGACCATCATGGATGCCACCGAGTTCAACTTCGACACACTCGCCCAGCGTCTCCGGCAGCTTGCGTTTCTCAATAAAGGCCTGAAGATTACCCTGACGGATGAACGCGGTGAAAACATCCGCACGGAAGAGTTTTTTTACAGCGGTGGTATTGCTGAATTTATAAAGCATCTGAACCGTGGCAAAGCCGTGTTGCACGATAAGCCAATTCACTTCGAGGGCGACCGCGACCTTCCGAATGGCGGCAAGTTGAACATTGAAGTAGCGCTGCAATACAACGATTCGTATTCCGAAAATGTCTTCAGCTTTGCGAACAATATCAACACGGTTGATGGCGGATCGCATCTGAGCGGATTCCGTAGTGCCCTCACACGCACGATAAATGCCGCCGCTGTGCAGGGCGGCCTGTTCAAAGATCAGAAGGAAAATCTCACTGGCGATGACGTGCGAGAAGGTCTGACAGCGGTTATCAGCGTCAAATTGCCTCAACCGCAATTCGAAGGTCAGACCAAGGGAAAGCTCAATTCAGACATCCAGGGCTACGTCGTCCAGTTGATAAACGAAAAACTGGGCGAGTTCTTTGACAAGAACCCTCCGGTGGCGAAGAAGATCATCACCAAGGCCATTGAGGCTGCGCGAGCGAGAGAGGCTGCGCGTGCGGCGCGTGATCTTACTCGCCGCAAAGGTGCTTTGGATTCCGGCGGTTTGCCCGGCAAGCTTTACGATTGCCAGGAGCGTGATCCCGAGCGTTGCGAGTTATTTCTGGTCGAGGGCGAATCGGCCGGCGGAACAGCCAAGTCCGGGCGCGATCGCCGCTACCAGGCGATTCTTCCATTGAAAGGGAAGATTCTCAACGTCGAGAAAGCTCGTTACGACAAGATGCTGGCTCATGAAGAGATCCGGAACATGATCACCGCGATCGGGACCGGGATCGGCAAAGGCGAGGATTTCGAGTTTGCGAAGCTGCGATACGGCAAGATCATCATCATGACCGACGCCGACGTAGACGGCTCGCACATCCGCACTCTGCTGCTCACTTTTTTCTTCCGGCACATGCAGCAACTCATCACGCGCGGAAAGGTGTTCGTCGCGCAGCCTCCGCTGTACCGCATCAAGAAAGGCAAGAGCGAGAAATACATCAAAGACGACAAGGAATTTACGCGCGAGATTCTGCGCCGCGCCACCGAGAATCTGAGCGTCGAGGCCGGCAATAGCCCAGGCGGTCCCACCAAGGTGGAAGGCGCTGAACTCAGAAGCTTTCTGATGTCGCTCGACGAATTGGCGCAAATTTGGCGCCGCCTCGAGCGCCGTGTCCGCGACACGCGTGTTGTGGAAGTACTTTCAGACGTCAGTGTCCCTATCGACAGTAAGGCCGATCTTCAGAACCAGGAGAACGTCAAGCGAGTGGCCGAACTATTGAGGCAGGCAAAGCTTCAAGTCACTGTGGAGCGGGAGGAAGAGCACTCGGCCTGGATGATCGGCTACAAGGATCCCACCAACGCGACGCGATTCATCAACACGGAATTTCTGTCAATGCCGGAGTTTCGCCGCCTCCGCGTCGTGGCGAAGCAAGTGGCGCGATTCAATACGCCTCCGTTCACCATAGTCAAAGACTCCAATCG
>CAWFWH010000009.1:0-65825 GCA_963819405.1 uncultured Acidobacteriaceae bacterium
TCGCCGCCCGCAGCGGCCGCAGACCACGAGGCCCTGCAGCGGCGCCCGGCCCTCGCGCGGCGCCCCGCGCCCCTTGGCCGCGAGAAGTTGTAGAGGTTGTCCCGCAGCTGCCGCCGGTTCACCAAGAACTGGTCGTAGCTGATATAGGCCGGGTAAGTGCCGGGCACGACGATGTCCCACTCCTCCATCGGTCGGCGCCGCTCGGCGACCACGGGCGGGTCGCCTGGGCTGACCTCCTGCTTGCGCCGGCCGTAGACGAACACCCCAGAATACACCGGGCTGGTCAGCACTTGCTGGATCATCTGGTAGGTGGGACGGACCCAGACGATGCGGCCGGCCTCCGCCCCGTGCTGGAGCAAGCGCGGCATCTTGAGGCCGTGCGCGGCGAAGTCGCGCTGCACCGCACGGGCGTTGCGCAGCACGGCGAAGCGCTCGAAGATCCGCGCCAGCGTCGCGCGTACCTCATCGTCCGGGTCGAGCACGACCGTGCCGTAGGCCCGAGCGCCGTAGCCGACGGGCAGGCGCAGCGCGAGTTCGCCGCGCCGCGCCTTGTTGAGCAGGTTGCCGCGCATCCTGGCGCGCAGGATATGCAGTTCTGCGGCGAACAGCGTGCCTTTGACGCCCAGCAGAAGCCGGTCGTTCGGGTCCTGTGCGCGAGTCGACGCCATCCTCGTCCGCGATCAACGTCCGGAACACCGCGCAGAGTTCGATCACGCGGTGCCAGTCGCTGTTCAGGCGGGACGGCCGAGACCTGGGTGCCCAGCACGAGGCCGACCTCGCCCAGCCCGATCGCGGCGACCAGGCGCTGGAAGCCGGTGCGCGCCTGGCTGCTGGCGCCGGACAGGCCGAGGTCCTCGTCGATGACCTCGACCTGCGGCGCTGTCCAGCCCATCTGCCGTGCCCGCTCGGCGAGCTGGTCCTGGCAACGAGTGCTCTACCTGGTTGCTCAGCACCTGCCGCGGCGTCGATTCGGCGGACATAGACGACGGCACGCAGGCTGCAAGTGGCGCGGCTCGATCTTGGGCGAGATGGCGTTCGTGGCAGGGCTCCCCCTCGCACAGGCGCCCGCCCCCGCGTGGCCGGAAGCTGGCGCTGCAGCAGGTCGGTCCAGAGCAGGACCAGAATGCCGGTGGGTCTCGGGCCGGAAGCTGCTCCACGGCGGCAATGGCTGGGGTTGCGGGTTCGGACCTGGGCGCATGGCGAGCCTCTGGGGCGGGGGATGGCACGCCCCGTAAGGTGGCGACCAAGGCCGCCAGCGCCCGCAGGCTGCCAGGGGTGAACGTCAGGGCCGGCGCCGCGGCCAGGGGGACCATGCCGGCCGGCTCCGCACAGCGGGCTGGCAGGAGCTGCCGGCCTCCCGTCGCGGCCTTCGATCACGAGATACGGCTCGCCGGCATCCCGCATGCGCCGCACCACCGTGACCCATTGGCCGAACAACGGGTGATGCGCTGCTGTGACCCGTACACATTCGACGTGACGGGGACGGGACCGCTCAGTTTGGTGGCTGGATGAGTCGCCTACCCGAGCAGACCTCGGTGATCGTGACCACCAACCTGGCGTTTGGCGAGTGGCCCAGCGTGTTCGCGGGTGACGCCAAGATGACTGCTGCGCTGCTCGACCGCCTTGACCCATCACTGCGACATCGTCGAGACCGGCAACGAAAGCTGGCGCTTCGGGACCCGGGCCTGACCACGCCCACACCGCCGCGGCTTGCACCGGTGGGTCCACGGCACCCCCCGCGCGCCGCTGCGTCAGCCTCTCTATGGGCACTCCGCGGCACGAGTGGCTCCCCTTTGGACTACCGGCACAAGCCGCTCCCGCCGGGGTCCCGTTGGGCTCATCCGCAACTTCGGTGCAGTCCATCGCAGCGGCGAGCACGCGGAAGCACATAGCATGAACATGTCGGAGTTCATGCTGTCCCATGCCCAAGCGCCTTCTGCCCCTCGTGCCTGCCGACCTCGTGGTCGATCAGGTGTGCTGCCCACCCCTGACCACGTCACCGTCATGTGCTGCTCTCGCCTTGCCGCGCCTGTCTCATCCCCCGGATGCTCACGGCCGATGTGCCGTCGCTGGCAGAGCCGCGGACTGCGCCTACGTCGAGCGGCTGCTGGGGCTGTCGCCGGCGCTGGCGGACATTTCGCGACCTCGCCCACCGCTTCGGCACCCTGGTTCGCGCCCGAACAGAGGAGGATGCGCTCGACCGTTGGCTGGACGAGGCCGCGGGCGGCGAACTGGGTTCCTTCGCTGCCGGGCTGCGTCAGGATGAGCACACCGTGCGAGCGGCCCTGCTGTTGCCTTGGAGCAGCGGCCAGGTCGAGGGGCAGGTCACCCGTCTGAACTGGTCAAGCGCCAGGGCTATGGGCGTGCCAAGCTCGATCTGCTCAAGGCGCGACTGCTTCGTGCAGCCTGACGGGAAGCTGCAGCGAAGTTGCGGATGAGCCACTATTACTTGCGCGAATTTACACAGCGCATGCCGCGTAGCGGTGTATAAACGCGCATTTCCTGATCCGCCTTCGCTCTGCTCGGTGCGGAAATGACGCTGGCGCGGGTTTCCGGCGCGAGCCTACGTTGCGATGCTGAGCCGCCCGGCCATCTCCGCCAGCGCCCGCTTAGCGCGCATGCCTTCGCCTCGTCCAGCGTGTCAGCCACCCCATAGCGCTGCGGCATCCGGCCTTCCTCGTCCCATACCTGCCAATCCCACTGTATTCCACCTAGCCCCTGCACGAGCGCTCGAAGCGCCTTCCTCTGCCCAAAGCATCTCTCAGCAGAGTGCATGTCCCCGGTCTCGCAAACCCAATGCAGCTCCATCAGCTCCCCGCTCCGATCACTTCGCCATCACGCCTTCTACCACCATGCTTCATCCGTGGATGATGCAGCTCGAACTGTCGTGATGCACCCGCGAGCCTTGATAGGTTCGTGCAGCTTCAACATCGGAGACGACACGCCATAGCCCGCAAGCCCCAAGACTCGAAGCCGAACTCCAGGCCCTCATGGACAAGGCCAAGCGCGTCAAGTCGCAGAAGACCACGCAGCTCGGCGAACTCGTCCAGATCGTCGGCGCGGACAGCCTGCCCGTCGAGGCACTCGCTGGCGCGCTGCTGGCCGCCGTCAGGCGGAAAGCCAAGAAGCAACCCGAAGCCGTCGCGAGGTGGAGGACCGAATGCGGCCAGAGCTTCTTTCAGGCCGGGGGCAAGCGGAGCAGGAAGTCAGGTGTCGGGGCGAGCAACGGCGCGGGCGAGCCTGCTGGCGGAGCTGCAAGCCACGGCGCGACGACTCCAGCACCTGGCGGCGGAGCGGCATAGGGTGGATGCCGCTCGTGCCCGTTCGGACACCCGCAATTGGGCACGGGAACGGCGCGAGCGCACGCGTCACCTGATCGAGTTGGGTGGCCTCGTGCAGAAGACAGGTCTGGTCGAGTTACTGGACGATGATCGCGCCACCCTCCTCGGCGCCTTCTCGAAGTTGGCGGACCGGCTGCAAGAGAATAAAGGGCCAAGGAGGAAGTCAGGACGTGAGTAACGCAGACCTCCTCGCTCGCTGGCGGGCGCGGCCTGCGCGCCTTCGATGCGGATGCCGCGCCCCTTCAGGCGGGAAAGCAGGGGAACGAGGGACGAGGAAGACGTCGCCGGTGACCTCTCCATCGTGCCTGGCTCCGTGCCCGATACGCTCAGTCGGCGATCATGCCCCGGATGTCCTTGACCAGCACGAACAGGTGCAGCGGGTCCGTGGGCGACGGCATGAATCCGAAGTGCTCATAGAAACGCCGCGCCGCCTCGTCCTTGGCGTGCGTCACAAACGTCCGGATGCCGCCGATCTCGGCCGCCTGCATCGTGCGCCGCATCGCGTCCTTCGTAGCCCGGCGCCAAGCCCTCGCCCTTGCCAAGCCATGCCTTCGGCCAAGCGCGCCAGCAGCATGATCGGCACGGGATAGCGGGCCGGCTCCTTCGTCACCCGCTCCGGTGCCTCGGCGTGCGCGACCTTGGCCCACGACCAGGGTGTAGAAGCCGGCCACCTCCGCGTCCGCGAGCCCGAGGTAGGTCTGCGATGCGTTCGCCTGCTGGTTGCTCAAAGCGTAGCGGATCAGGAAGCAGTCGAGCTCCGGCTGGCCGCAGGCGAAGCCGTCCACGGGGTGATCGCGCCGCAGCTTCTCACCTCGGAACCCCTCGCTCATCCAGGTTCGGCAGGGTCGAAGGGCGTGACCTCCTGGAACAGCCGCCGCAGGCGCGGCAGGTCGCGCGGCGGTGCATCGAGAGCAGCCATGAAAGCGGCCCATTGCTCGGCGTCGAGCTCGAAGCGTTGCCGGTCCGCCAGCGTCTCTTCGGCGCGCGCCAAGGCGCTCTCCAGCACGAACTGGCTGACCGAGCGGTGGGCGGCGTGAGCGGCAGCGTGCAGCGTCCGCTTCGCCTCTAGGGAGAGTCGCAGGTCAGAGAGAACTTGGCCATGCGCGGGGGCATGAGGTCCTCCAGTGTCGGCTACAGATACCCACTTGGAGTTTCCCGACATTGTCATGACATAAGGGGTTTCGCAAGGGGAGCCACGATCCCTTGTGGCTCTTCTCCCTGCCAGCAGCCTTCTGTTCGACCCGCCGGAGGCGTGGTCGAAAGCTCGGGACAGCCTACTGTCCCGACAGCTTCGCCCGGTCAGCGGCGCGCAGGGACAGTCAGGGGCGGCGCAGCCGGGACCGCAGCCGCGCGCAGCCGCCCCTTGGCGACGAGCACGGCGAGGACCCGCCCCTTGACGGTTCCGAGCACCGTGGCACCTGCTCTGTCTGGTGGTGGGACGCTAGGTGTAGCGGATTGCAATCATCCGCACGTGGGATCGCAATCATCGGAGACTCGTGCCCACGATCATTGCAACGGGGCTAACGGCCCTGGCCCACACTCAGGGTCTTGGCCACTTTCGATGATCGGACCTGGTCATCGCCATATAGGCCTTGAGCCAACACCTTGTATGGGGCTGTTGATGTCAAGTGTGGAATGGCGCCGCTGCGGTGTTCCTGTCCTGGGTTGTCCGGCGCGCAGGGGATGAGTGCGTGCGATTGTTGTTGGTCATCCCTGTGGCGGGCCGCAATGGCCTGACTAGAGAAAGATGCGGTTCGGTCCAGAGTGGTCGTCCGAGGGGAGCCCGCCTCGGGCGCGGGATCTCGCGCCGCGACCTTGTATTCGGTTGGACCTGCGTGGGGTCCGGACCATGAAGCAGCCATGCGCTTCAGCGGCGAGGCTCCGGGCGACGGGCCCATTCTCAACGGCATTGAGCCGTAGTTTAGCTCGGGTCACCGCCACCTCGGATCGTCGTCAGCGCCTACCCCGCGAGCGCGGCCGGGCGCCGAAGCTGGTTATCCGCTCCTTCGTTCGCCGCGCCGGTCAGGCCGCCGGCCGCAGCACGACGCCGTGCGGGACCTCGCCGGTCGTGGCAAACCGCCACAAGGCGATGACGTTCTGGACAATAGTGCGAATTTCTTGCCTGGGTTGGTGCTGATCCTCTCGTGTGAGGGGCTGCGTGCGCCGGTTCGGCGGGCGCGTGCAGCACCTGAGGCACCCATATCTCGATCCCGGCGGGACAGGCTGGGCGGGGATGGAGGCGGACATGACCCGGCGGCGGTGCGGGACGGCCCTGCGGCTCAGCCTGGAGGTGGGGTTCGAGCCGCGGCGGGGTGGTCAGGACGCGCTGGCGCACGCCTATCGGCGACTGCTGCCGACGCTGTCGCGCCCGGTCCGCCCTGCCCCGGAAGCGCGACTGAGAGAGGAGGCAAGTGATGCAACGACACGCAGCGGCCTCGGCGCGGGTGCGCGCTACCGCCCCGATCCGGGCGGCGCTCTACGCCAGGGTGTCATCCGATCAGCAGGCTGAGCGCCACACCATCGCCAGCCAGGTCGCAGCGTTGCTGGCACGCGCGGCCGAGGACGGCCACGAGATCGTGCCCGAGCTGCGCTTCCTCGACGACGGCCAGAGTGGTGCGAGCCTGATCCGGCCCGCACTGGAGCGCCTGCGCGACCTCGCGGCGATGTCCGCCATCGACGTCGTCTACGTGCACGCGCCCGACCGCCTGGCCCGCTCGTATGCGCACCAGGCGGTGCTGGTCGAGGAGTTCGCGCGCGCCAGCGCCGAGGTGGTGTTCCTCAATCGCCCGATCGGCCAGACGCCGGAGGACACCCTCTTGCTGCAACTACAAGGGATGTTTGCTGAATACGAGAGGGCGCGCATCGTCGAGCGCAGCCGCCGCGGCAAGCGCCACCTCGCGCAAGCCGGCGTCGTCAGCGTGCTCACCCGAGCACCGTATGGCTACCGCTTCGTCGGCCGCCGCGAGGCCGAGGACGGCGTGGCACGCTTCGAGGTAGTCGAGGACAAGGCTGCGGTGGTGCGCCGCATCTTCGCCTGGATCGGGGAGGAGCGCGTCAGCCTAGCCACGGTCTCTCAGCGGCTGTTCGAGGCCGGCGTGCCCAGCCCGACCGGCAATGCCCGCTGGAGCCGCAGCATGATCGGGATGCTGCTCGCCAACTCTGCCTACGCTGGCCAGGCGCGCTTCGGCAAGAACGCCTCCATTCCCTGGCAGCCGCCGCTGCGCCCGGCGCGCGGCCGCGCCTCGATCCCCACGCGCCCGGTCCGCCAGGTCCCGGCCCCGCCCGAGCAGTGGATCACCATCCCGGTCCCAGCATTGATCGACGCCGCCCTATTCGCGGGCGTGCAGGAGCAACTCGATGAGAACCGGCGACGCAACCGCCGGCGCGCGGATAGCATACGCTACCTGCTCCAGGGTTTGCTGGTCTGCCAAGCCTGCGGTTACGCGTTCTGCGGCTACGGGCAGGCGCACCGTGCCGGCCCGTCGGGGTCTGGGCATCACTACTATCGCTGCACCGGGACGGAGGCGAGCCGCTACGGCGGCCAGCGCCGGTGCGACGCCCGGCCGCTCTTGGGCGAGCCGCTGGACGCGGCGGTCTGGATAGAGGTCTGCCGGTTGCTCCAGGATCCGGCCCGCGTCGCGGCGGAATACCAGCGCCGCCTGCAGGTCCTGCGCACCGGGCCGCGCCGGCCCGAGCTGGAGACGGTCGAGCGCCAGCTCGCCAAGCTGCGCAGGGGCATCGGCCGGCTGATCGACAGCTACGCCGAGGGCGTGATCAGCAAGGCCGAGTTCGAGCCGCGGCTGGCGGGCATGCGCCGGCGCGTGGCCAAGCTTGAGGCCGAAGCCACCACACTTCAGGACGCCGCCGAGCAGGCGCGCTCGCTGCAACTCGTCATCGGCAAGCTGGAGCTATTCGCTGCCCTGGTCCGGGATCGGCTGGACGAGGCGGACCGGGACACCAAGCGCGACATCGTCCGCACCCTGGTGCGACGGGTCGAGATCGGCGAGCACCACGTCCGGGTCGTCTTCCGCGTCGACCCCGGACCGCAGGGCGGCTCAAGCGCGCGCCGGATTGCGCAACATTGTCCAGAACGTCACCAGAAGCTTCCTCGCGAGGGCTACGACCATGATCTTGCGATGGCGCCCGGGCGCCGCATCCCTACCCGATACCAGCGTGCCAGCGCGCTCGCCCTGTTGGTACCGCAGGAAGAACCAGGCGAGCTGGACCATGGCCTTGCGTAGCCGCGCGTTGCCCGCCTTCGCCAGGCCTTGCTCGCGGCGTCTGGCCCCGCTCTCGTCCGGCGAGCAGGTCTGCACCCGCGTAACGCGCGACAGCCCGTCGGTCCCCGCAGAAGGGGCGCGAGAGCGCCTCGTCCACGAGCATGTCCGCGTGCTCGACGCCAACGACCCCGACGACTTGGGCCAGCAGCTGTCGAATCGGCATTGGAACGGGGCTCATCCGCAACTTCGGTGCAGCTTGCCATCAGGCAGCACGAAGCAGTCGAGCCCTCAGCAGGTCGAGCTTGGCACGCCCATAGCCCTGGCGCTTGACCAGTTCAGGCGGGTGATCTGCCCCTCGACTTGGCCACTGCTCCAAGGCGGCAGCAGGGCCGCTCGCACGGTGTGCTCGTCCTGACGCAGACCCGCAGCGAAGGCGCCCAGTTCGCTGCCCGCGGCCTCGGCCAGCCAGGGGTCAAGCGCATCCTGCGTTCGGGCACGAACCAGAGTGCCGAAGCAGTACGCGAGATCGCGCACCATCGCCAACGCCGGCGACAGCCCCAGCAGCCGCTCGAGGTAGAGGCGGTCCGGCTCTGCCAACGACGGCAGATCGGCCGTGAGCATCCGGGCCACGCGCCGGGCCGGATATGCAGTGGCCCGAAGGAGGGGCTTCGTCCGGTACTCGTCTCGGCTCGGCTAACCGCTGCCGGCTGGCCCATTCGGTGACGACGCGCAATCCGCCCACGAAGCCGGCATCGCGCAGGTCCCGCCAGAGCTGGGCACCGTTGCGGCAGCCCTCCGCCCAGCGCCGCTCCAGCACCGCCCGCCAAGGATCGAGCGAGTGCATCCGTGGCCGTACAGCTCAGGCTGCTCGCCCGCAACCAGCGCCGCACCGTGTTCCTGGACAGCGCCAGCTCGCGGGCGATCTGGCGGACAGCCATGTCCTGCTCGTGCAGCCGCATCACGTCGGCATGCACCCGTACACGCCGCTGCCATCCCTGCCATTGCAGCCGCTGCGCGCTCGTCATCGGCGGCGGCGCAGCTGGATCTGCCGCGGGAGCCGCGACCATCGCTGCTGCTACTGGAGCGTTGGACGTGGGCTGGGCCGCAGCCCGGACAGCTCGCAATTGCCGCTTGACCGCGTCGAGGACGGCGGCGCTGCAGTTCTCCAGCAGATGCCAGCGGTCGGCGACATGGACGGCATCGGGCGCGCCGCGGCGTCCGCCATCAGCGTAGACCGCGCCGCGGTCACGAGCGATCACCTCGACGCCGGATGCGCTCGCAGCCAGGCTGCGAAGCTGTCCGCATCGCGGTCAGGCAGCAGGTCAACAACAGTACGCCGTTCCAGGTCCACGAGGACCGTGCCGTAGCGCTGACCTCGCTTCCAGGCCCAATCATCCACCCCGAGCACGCGCGGCGCTGTGCCGGGCATCGCAGGTGCCCCACGACGGACGAGGCGGAGCAAGTCGCGCCGCTCACGGGCGTGCCGATCCGTTCAGCGAGGCGGCCCCGGCCTTGCCGCCAGCGCGAGGCCGATATGGTGCTGCAGACTGCCCAGCGCGCCGTCCGTTGGGCATGGCGCCCAGCGCCAGCGGACGGGCGCTCGGCAAAGAACGGTGGGTACAACCAGGCCGTCCGCAGCGCAAGCGGCGCACCCGTACTTCGACCTGCACGTGGCGGCCTTGCCAGGGTAGGTCCCCAAGCGGCGGCATATAGCTGCTGTGCAACCGAGGACGGGTGGCCGAGCAGGGACAGACAGGCGCAGCCGGGCGGGACCGGCACATCACAGTGACGTAGTCAGGGGTGGGCAGAACCTGATCGACCACGAAGTCGGCAGGCACGAGAGGCAGAAGGCGCTTGGGCACGGGACAGCATGAACTCCGAAAGGTTCATGCTATGTGTTTGGCTGCCGGCCGTTGCCACAGGCTGCACCGAAGTTGCGGATGAGCCACATTTGGAAGCGATTTGACATGCGCTGAAAGAATGGCGCCGTAATACCCAGCACAGCTAAGCTGGCCCAGAGCAGCCGGAGCCTGCCTGCGTGGCGATTTATCACTTCAGCGCCAAGGTGATCGGCCGCGGCACCGGGCGGAGCGCGGTGGCAGCGGCGGCGTATCGCGCGGCGGAGCGGCTGCACGACGAACGGCTGGAGCGCGACCACGACTTCCGGGCGAAGGCTGGTGTGGTGCATTCGGAAATCCTGCTGCCCGAGGGGGCGCCGGAGCGGTGGCGTGCCCTGGACGAGACGCCCGAGGCGCGGCGTGCGGCGCGCGAGCGGTTGTGGAGCGAGGTGGAGCGTGGCGAGCGGCAGAAGAACGCGCAGCTCGCGCGTGACATCGAGATCGCCTTGCCGCGGGAGCTATCGCGGGCGGAGGTGGTGCAGCTCGCGTGGGATTTCGTGGCCGAGCAATTCGTCTCACGCGGGATGGTGGCAGACCTCAATGTGCATTGGGGCGTGAGGGTGAACGGGGAAGTGCAGCCGCACGCGCACGTCATGCTGACGATGCGGCGGATCGACCCGGAGCGAGGGCCGGAGGGGAACGAGGCGGAAGCCGGATTCGGGTTGGAAGGAGCGTGACTGGAACGACCGGGGCTTGCTGACGGAATGGCGGGCGCGGTGGTCGGAGATTGCGAACGAGCGTCTGTGCGGCTGGGGCGCGACACGGGGTGTTACTGCGCGGCTGGTTCGGTACCGAGGGAACTGGGATGACGAATGGCGCAGCTATTCCCCGGATGCTAAGCAGATTGCTAGTGCATTCACCAAAGGGATAAACGCGTACATACAAGGGCTGGCAGGGAGGCGTCCTCCCGAGTTTAAGGTGGCGGGCTTCGATCCGGGATTGTGGACTCCGGAAGACGTGACCGCTAGAGTAGCGGGCCTACTGATGACCGGAAACCTGACGCAGGAGGTGAACCGCTCTCTCGACGTCACCAAGCTGGGGTTGGAGACAGATGCCCGGCTCTTTCCACCGGATCCGCATATTCCACTTCTCCTTCCGCGCGGACTTGACTTGGCGGATATCAAGCCCGCGATTCTGAAGGACTACATTGCGGCGATTGGCGCGGTCCGCTTCCCCGGTGAGCAAGGCAGCAATAACTGGGTGGTGGATGGGACAATGACGCGGACCGGCAAGCCACTTCTGGCTAACGATCCACATCGCGGGATTGAGCTTCCATCGCTGCGCAAGACTGTACATCTGGTTGCGCCCGGTTGGGATGTAATGGGCGCGGGTGAGCCGGCGCTGCCGGGGATCGCTCTTGGGCACAACCAGGACATTGCCTGGGGTTTCACGATCGTCGGAATCGATCAGCAAGATCTGTACGTGGAGAAGGAGAGCCCGGAGCATGTCGGCCAGTACTTATATCGCGGGGATTGGAAAAAGTTCACCATCGAGCACGAGCCGATCGACGTGAAGGGCGCCGGGCGCGAAACGGTGGATTTGAAGTACACGATTCACGGGCCCGTCATCTATGAGGATCTCGAAGGGCACAGAGCCTACGCTTTGAAGTGGGTTGGAGCACAGGCGGGCGGGGCGGGATATCTTTCGGCTCTCAAGTTAGCTCGCACGAGGAACTGGCAGGAATTCCGCGATGCCGTGGCCAGTTACAAAATACCTTCGGAGAATCTGGTTTACGCGGACCGGCAGGGAAATATTGGCTGGATCGCGGCTGGCGAGGCGCCGATCCGCAACGGTTGGTCTGGATTGTTTCCGGTGCCAGGCGATTCCGGAGAATATGAATGGAGCGGTTATTTGCCGTCGAGCGAGAACCCTTCCGAATACAATCCGAGCCGCCATTTCATCGCGACAGCGAATCACAACATTTTGCCGCCGGGGTACACGCATCAACTTTCTTATACGTGGGCCGCACCGACGCGCTACTTGCGAATTGTAGAGATGCTGAACAGGCCGGGCAAGCTTGATATCGATGATTTTGGCCGGATGCAACAGGACACGGTGTCGCTGCCTGCGCGCGATTTTGTTTCCATACTAAAGGACTGGCGTCCTTCTGAAGGAACAGCGGCGGCGCAGGCGAGGGCGCAACTTCTGGATTGGGACTGCAATGTCGCGATGACTTCGAAGCCGGCCCTGATCTACGAAGTTTGGATCGGCCACATCCATCGAGCGATTTTGCCGAAGGGTATTGCATCATCGCGGCTCGATCCGGCAGTTCTGATTCGAGAGCTGAAATCGAACCCGCATACGAATGAGCTGCTGGCGAGCACGCTCGACGAGGCGCTTGCGGAGATTGAGACGCGCCTTGGCGGCGATCAATCGCAGTGGACCTGGGGTAACCTTCACAAAGTTTACTTCCGGCATCCGCTGCACGTGGCGAGCTTCGATTTGCCGTCGCGATCACGTCCCGGCGACGCTTACACGGTGAATGCCACGGGCGGTGGCACCAATTATTCGCAGACGCACGGGGCATCTTATCGCGAGATCATCGATCTAAGCGATTGGGACCGCTCAGTGATGACAAACGTTCCGGGAGAATCGGGTGATCCCGGAGATAAGCATTACGGAGATTTGATCGAGGGCTGGGCGGATGGCCATTACCACCCGATGCCGTACTCGCGGAAAGCGGTAGAAGCAGCGGCAGAAGAGCGGATTATACTGACGCCCGCACGACCCTGAAATCAACTTGGAAGTGCAGTGCCTTAAAATAGCAGACATCCCAACGTGATTTGGTAAGCGCCTTGCAAGGTAAGAAGTGACGCCGAGCCTTGTGTTGCGGCGACGATAGTGTTCCCATGCTGATCTGTCCGGCTTGTAAGACTTCAAATGCGGATGATGCGCCTTCCTGCGGCAGCTGCAATACCTCGTTCGAAACCACGCCGCCGGATGCCAGCGGGGACTTCACTGTCGGCGTAGCTGCCGCGCCTCCGCGAGGGATGGCGACACAGCTTTTCCCTGGAGACATCGTCTCCGAGCGCTACGAGATTATCGAAGGTCTCGGAGAGGGTGGCATGGGCACCGTGTACAAGGCGCTTGATCGCGAGCTCGACCGCATTATTGCGCTCAAGACCATCCGCCGGGACCTGGCCTCAAACGCATCGATTATCCGCCGCTTCAAACAGGAGATTCTCCTGGCGCGGCAGGTCACACATCGCAACGTGATCCGGATTTTCGATTTCGGGGTTGCCAATGGACTTCGCTTCATCACTATGGAGTTTTTCGAAGGCGAGGACCTGCACGCGCGATTGAAACGCGCCGGGAAGTTTACCCCGGCCGAGGCGGTAAAGATCATCCGGCAAGCGTGCCAAGGTTTGCAAGCCGCCCATGCTGAAGACGTAATCCATCGGGACTTGAAGCCGCACAACGTCCTCGTGAATGCGAAGAACCAGGTCCGGATTACCGATTTCGGACTGGCACGTTCCGTCGAAGGATCGGGCGTGACGCGCACAGGAGTGTTGGTCGGATCGCCAGAGTATATGTCTCCTGAACAGGCGCGCGGCGACCCCGCCGATGTGCGGTCGGACATATTTGCGCTTGGACTCATCGGTTACGAGTTATTGACCGGCGAGCTTCCGTTCAAGGGTGAGAGCACTGTGGCGCGATTACTACGACGCACGCGGGAACGCGCTCAGCCGCCTGATTCCATTAATCGGGAGATACCGAAGTGGCTCAGCGATATAGTGGTGCGCTGTCTGGAGCCGGATCCAGGTCGCCGCTATCAGCAGGCCGATGAAATCATCCGCGATCTGGATAACGAGAATTCACGTGAGCTCACATCGCGGCGGACGGCGCCGGGTGTATTGGCGCCAGGAGCGATGCTCGGATCGCGTTACCGTATCGAAACGGAAGCCGGCGAGGGCGGCATGGGCAAGATATACCGGGCGACCGATCTCGACCTGAATCGAACCGTGGCGCTGAAAGTGATTCGCCCCGAACTGGCTGGCGACGCCGAAAGTTTGGAGCGGCTCAAACACGAAATCCTGCTTGCCAGCCGCATTTCCCATCGGCACGTGCTCCGAATTCACGACCTCGGCGAAGCCGACGGCTTGCGCTTCGTCTCCATGGCCTGGGTGGAGGGAGAGGATCTTGCGCAGTTCATCCACCGTTCCGGACCGCTACCCGAAAATCGCATCCTGGGACTGGCAGAGCAGATTTGCGAAGGCCTGGAAGCGGCCCACGAGGCGGGTGTCATCCATCGCGACTTGAAGCCGCGCAACATCCTGCTGGATTCGGATCTTAACGCATTCATCGCCGATTTTGGCGTTGCCGAGGCGTGTACGGACGTGCCCACGGCGCAACTTAGCCATTGTGAGGACATTGTCGGCACGCCCGGCTACATGTCTCCCGAGCAAGTCGAAGGCAAGCCGGCCGATCGTCGCTCCGATATTTATTCGTTGGGCCTGATTCTATACGAGATGGCCACCGGCGACCTGCCGTTCAAACACGATTCTGCTCTCCAGACCATGCTCCAGCGCGTCACCGGCACGGCCCGGAGCCCTAAACTGCTGAACCCGGCCATTTCGAACGAGCTCGCTGCGATTATTTTGCGCTGCCTCGAGCGCGATTCCGCTCGCCGCTATCAGAGCGTACATGACCTCCTCGCCGACGTGAGGCATGTAGAGGAAGATGTGCGGCATGCGGCTCTACCGGCGAACCTGTCCGGTCCTGAGGGACTGAAACCGCCCGGAAGCCGCAAGTGGCTCTATGCCGCCGCTGCTACGATCGTGTGCGCTGCGCTGGGTATAGCCGTCTATGCTTACTTCCATCTTGCTAGAGGTTCCCTGCAGCACCCGCCGGCTAGCGGCAAGTACATCGCTGTCCTGCCCTTCCACGTCGTCGGAGATACCAGCAATCTCAAATACGACGCCGAGGGCATTCAGGAAGCGATTTCATCACGCTTGTTCTCCATCAGCAGCGTGCATCCGATTTCGCCGGTTGCGCTCCAAACTGTCGATCTTACGCAGCCCCTCGCCAGCATCGCTCAAAAAGTCGGAGCCAACCTGGTCGTACACGGATCAATCCAGGGCGAGGGTGATCACATTTCGGTGACCGCCAATATCCAGAACGTGGAACTCCACAAATGGGTGTGGAGCAAGTCGTTTTCAGGCGTGCAGCAGGACCTCCTAACCATCGAGGATGAGATCGGCACAGACGTTATCCACGCCTTGGATGTGAAGCCAACTGAAGCTGAGCGCGACCGCACTCCCGGTCAGCCGACGCAGAACATCGAGGCTTATGATCTTTATCTAAAAGGGCGCGACCTCCTGAAGAATCGGGGCAACGACAAAAACACAACGGCGGCGCTCGAGTTATTTGAGCAGGCCTGTGCCAAAGATCCTTCTTTTGCGCTCGCATGGACAGGCGTTGCGGATGCGAGTCTCAAAATGTACAGCTTGCAGCACGAAAGTTTCTGGGCAGAGAAAGCGCTCGCTGCTGCGCGCCAAGCGAAACGCGACAACGATGCTCTGCCTGAGGTTCATTTCTCACTTGGCAGCGTCTACACGCAAACCGGTAAGAACGCCGAAGCTGTAGGCGAGATCCAACGCGCGCTTCAGTTGGAGCCTAATTCGGATGACGGATATGTAAGGCTCGGTCGAGCTTACCTGGCGACGGGTCGTACCGACGCCGCTTTAGCGGCTCTCAAGAAAGCAGTCGAGCTGAACCCATACTATTGGTACAACCACGACCAACTCGGCAAAGCATATTACAAGACAGGTCGCAATGCGGACGCCCTCACGGAGTTCAAACGGGTCGCGGAGCTAGACCCCCGCAACGCTTCCGTACATAACGCGATGGGCATTATCTACTTCCGCCAAAGTCTCTGGCGGAAATCCATTCCGGAATTTCAGAAAGTTATCGCGTTGCGCCCTACTTCGGACGCTTACACGAATCTGGGAACCGCGTACTTCTTTATAGGCCGCTATTCGGAAGCGATCCCGATTTTCGAGAAGGCTGTAGAAATAGATCCCAATAAGGTTCTGCTGATTGGCAATTTGGCCGATGCGTACCGGCAGGCCGGGCAGCGGGAGAAGGCTCAGGCGGCATACGACCGTGCCATCGAGCGCGGCTACGAACAGTTGGAAGTCAACCCACGTGACGCCGCTACCTTGGGCAATCTGGCCCTCTATTATGCCCGAAAAGGTGGCGCCGCCAAAGCCCTTGCTGTCATTGCTCAAGCCCGATCGATCGACGGGGCGGACAACCAGTTGATGTATGACGAAGCGGTGGTCGACGCCCTCGCCGGGCATACTCAGGACGCTCTTGCGGCATTAAAGCGAGCGCTGGACAACGGATACTCTGTTCAGGAGGCACGCCAGGACCCGGATCTGGCAACCGTTCGCGCATTGCCCGAATGCCAGGCTCTGCTGAAGAAGCTGCCAGCCTAGGCAGGTGTTCGTCGCTCACGACGGCGTGTTGCGCCCATCAGCGCGAGGCCACTCGCAAACAGCAGCCAGGATGCGGGTTCGGGCGCGCTGTTGTTGGCTACCGCGGTAAAGTCATTATCCGGCCCCCAACCTCCGCTGCCATTGGGATCGGGGTTTTGCTGCCCTCGAATCAGATCGTTCAGATTGATCGTGAAGAACTCCCCGGGTGCAATTCCGGCCTCGCCGGAGAGATCCACGACACCTATATCGAAGCGGGCGTTTCCACCGGGCAGGCTCGTTTGCGAAAACTGGCACGAGTTGAAAAAAGGACCGGGTAGGCAGGTGATTGAACTGTTCGCTGGTAGATCGACGAAGACATCGAGGCTGTTCCAGTGAATGCCCGACGCGTTATTAAAGGGCAGAACGCCACCCCCGTTTGCGTTGGACCCGAACGTGAACACGATACCGACCGGCGTACCGGTTCCTGGATCGCCCATGGAAAAAACTGGGTCGACGGGCGTGGCTTGAACCACAGCTCCGAGTCCAGCAATGACAAATGTCATGAACGTGAGAATACGGCGCGACTTATACATTTTGAGGCCTCCGAATTGATAGGTGCGGAAATCTATTCTACAGCGAAGTGTGACCGTTGGCCAACTGGCTCAGGGAAGATGGGTTCATGGACTGGAAAGAGCATGGAGTAAAAATCGTTCGGGCGGGAGAGCTGGATTCAAACACGCCGCAAACGGCTGGCATGACTCGGGCCGCGGCTATTACGCACGCTCGAACGGGTGCCACGAAACTCTGGGCCGGAACCGTGATGGTTCGGCCCAACGCAAAAACGGGGCCTCATCATCATGGGGAGCTCGAGACGGTGCTGTACATCGTGAGAGGCCGCGCTCGTATGAGGTGGGGAGAACGGCTCGAATTCAGCGACGAAGCCGCTGTGGGCGACTTCATTTATGTACCGCCCTATGTGCCGCATCAAGAGATCAACGCGCTTGCCGATGAAATATGCGAAGCCGTAGTGGTCCGGAGCGGGCAGGATCCGATAGTTGTGAATCTCGACATGGAAACTCCGGAGCCAGCGAGCGCTGGCCAGCCCGGCGCGCCCTTCCATCCGAAGTGAATCGTCTATCCGACTTTTTCCTTTGCTAAAGGACGGGCGAAGGCGTTGGTTGGATTGTGCATGTTGAAGGTCAAAATCTTGCGGTAAAGCTCCATCGCTTGCGTCTTGTCGCCCGTCTTCTCGTACGATTGCGCCAGCAAACTCAAGATGAATGGATCGCGCTGATTCGCGTTCTGCAGGTCCGCAATGGCCGTTTTGTAGTCGCCTTCATAAAACGCTACATAGCCGGTTAGGTAGGGATAAAAACTCTGCTGCTGCGGGTCGTTGGCCTTGTCGAGATAAGTCTTCGCAGCATCGACGTGCTTCTGCGCCTCTTCGCGATTGCCCTTACGAGCGGCGATGCGCGCCTGTGCGTTTTCCCATCGGAACCCCCAGACGTTTTTTCTCGAGTCGGTTATATCCGGCTGCTTCAATCCTGTCTCATAACCCGTCTGGTACCACTTGTATGCGTTGTCCAGGTCGCCCGATTCAATATAGATGCGCGCTAGTTCGTCGGCAGTCTCGCCGGCCGCGTAGTAGTCTTTGGCTGCAAGCTGTGAATCGAATACGTCCTGCTCATATTTCGCCGCGTCTTGGGCCTTGTGCTCAAAGGCGTAGGAAATGGCCATGGTCCTCTCCGCTTGTGCTTTGGCGGATGGCGATGGCGCGACTTCGATGGCTTTAGCAATCTCCTTGCGCGCTTCGTCGTATTGGCCTTTTAAATCGAGGCTGGTTCCGAGCGTCAGATGCTCATGAGACGGATTCGGCGATTGCTCGCTTTGCGATGATGGCGTCTGGTTAGTCGGCGATTGCGCGAGGATTGGCAGACCCGATATGACAAAGGTTGCGAGGAGGTAACCAAAGTTGCGGCACAGTGGCTTCATAGGCGCGATTATTTCATATTTTCTCCTGGCTACGAGTCTGTCGATCACGGTAACGGCTGATCGGGTGTCGAATGCGCCACTCCTGCGGCCGGGTCAAGGTTGGTCGGAATTCGGGCTCTTTAATCCAACGGCAATCAAGGCTGGAAACAAGACTGTCTTGCTCTTCCGAGCGCAAGATCGGAATCACACTTCGCGAATCGGTTATGCCGAGAGTACCGATGGCTTGCATTTCAACGTGCGTCCTGAGCCCGTGCTTTCTCCCGAAGCCGATTACGAGAAAGGTGGGGGCGTCGAGGATCCGCGGGTTGTTCAGATCGATGGGACCTATTATCTGACCTACACTGGATACGATCTGCATTCGGCTCAACTGTGCCTGGCTACCTCGAGCGATCTGATTCATTGGCAACGGAGGGGCGTCATCCTGCCCGCGTATCGCGGGACCTGGAATACGCAATGGACCAAATCCGGCGCCATCGTTCCGCAACAAATAAATGGCAAATGGTGGATGTACTACCTAGGGACGCGCATGGATGCCGATGGCAAGCCGCGAGACTATATGGGTCTGGCTAGTTCGACCGATCTACTGCATTGGAGCGATGCGACGGATAAGCCTGTTCTCGATCGGCATCCAGCCGCGTTCGATTCGCGCGTTATGGAGCCTGGACCGGCGCCATTCCTGACAGATGCGGGGATACTGCTGCTATATAACGGCGCGGACGATCATCTGGTCTACGGTCCAGGTTGGGTTCTTTTCGACAGACACGATCCGACACGCGTGATTGCGAGAGCGGATCGCCCGTTTGCGGTTCCCACGCTTGAGTGGGAGAAGGTCGGCAACGTTCCGAACGTCATATTCCTGGAGGGCGCCGTCACGGCGCGGAATGTCGCTTCGAATAATCTTCTTGAACTGATTGGATACTACGGCGCCGCTGACAAATACATCGGTGCACTAGATATTCGGATTCACTATTGAGGATTCACTCGTACCGGAGCGCCCGGGTCGGATCTATTCGGCTCGCGCGCAGTGCAGGTACGAATCCGGCTAGACACGCGACAGCTACCAACACGACGGTGGATAAAAGCAACGTTGTAGGATCGTGCGGCGCTAACCCGTAGAGTTGACTTCGCACCAAACGGCTCAGCCCTATAGCAGCGGGAAGGCCGACCAGCACTCCGACAGCGATCAGCAGCAGCACCTCTCTCATAACCATCCAGATCACATTACCTTGTATCGCGCCCAGCGCCATGCGAATGCCGATCTCGCGTGTCCGGCGGGCGACGGTATACGCCATCACTCCGTAGAGGCCGATCACCGCCAACAGAGTTGCTAGAAACCCAAATAGGGTTGACAGGCTTGCGATCAAACGCTCGTTTCGCAACGATAGGTCGATCTGCTCTTCGGTGGTGCGCATATCATAGACAGGAAGATTCGAATCGAGCGCGTTAATTTTTCGACGAACGATCGACATAAGCTGCTTCGGATCAAGGTTTGTGCGGACATAGACGGTCATTCCACCTACGAAGCGGCCGCCTAAGTAAGGGACAAACGCCTGCGGAGGAATCTCATCCCGCAGATTCGTGTATTTGATGTCTTTCACGACGCCAATCACTTGCATGTCGGTCTTTGTGCCCGGATCCGATCCGAAACCGACGTGCAGCCCAACCGGATTACGGCCCGCGAAATACTTTTTTGCAAAGTTTTCATTGATGATCACTGTTGTGGGATTCCAATTGTCCGGTTCTGGTCCGTGTTTCACTTGCGTGACATCTTTCGTTGTGAAATCGCGACCGGCGAGGATAGGTACACCCAAAGTGGCGAAATAGTTGGGGCTGATCGAGTTCATGAACGGCTCGGGATTCTGGCCGGGCTTCGCGGTGTAGCCTTCCACCGTCATTGAGCTGTCCCACTCGTTATCTTCGAGAATCCGCATAGAAGCCAAACTCACGGACTTCACACCCGGTATCGCGCCGACCTCGTCGACAAGCCGCTGATAGAAGACTTTTGAGCGTTCAGCGCTATAGCCGTTCAGAGATGGATCGAGCTCGAAGCCGACCAGCCGCTCAGGTGAAAAGCCGGGCCCAAGGCCGCGTAAATTCGTCAGAGTCCGCAAGAATAATCCCGCACCGATGAGGAGAAGAAGCGAGAGCGTGACCTGGGCCGCTACGAGGACTTTGCGCATACCAACGCTGCCGCCGCCGACAACCGACCCTGCCTGGTCTTTAAGCGTCGCGCCGACTTCGGAACGCGAACTCTGGAGCGCCGGCACTAGACCAAAAATGAGAGCAGTGGCAACCATGACGCAAAAGGTGAACGCCAAGATACGAAAATCCGGAATCGCCGAGATGGTTAACTCGCCCGAATCGGCCGGAAGATAGACGCCCAGCAGTAACTGGTCGGCCCAGAAAGCCAACGCGAGGCCCACCATTGCGCCGAAGCTCGAAAGCAATAGACTCTCGACCAGTAATTGCCGGATGATTCTGCCGCGACCTGCGCCGATAGCCAGGCGAATAGCGACTTCTCTTTGCCGCGCGGTCGCTCGCGCAAGCAATAAGTTTGCAAGGTTTGCGCACGCCAACAGCAGCACCGCGCCGGTAATTCCCATCAGCAGCCACAGCGGTGTCGAAAGTTGCTGCCTGAGGTAAGAGCGGCCTTGCGAGCCCGGCAACACGTCTATCCAACACTTCAAGAATTGCTGCTTGGTATAGGAGGACGCGTTATGGAAGGCGGCTTCCTTCACTTCCATTTCAAGCATGCTGTGCATGAACGGCTGGAGGGAAGCTTTCGCCTGCTTCATACTGACGCCGGCTTTGAGACGGCCGAACGCATTTACCCAACGCCAGCGGCGATCTTTCAGGCCATCCCAAAACGGTGTTATCTGCGCCTTCATCATCATGGGGATGAAGATCTTCGAAGTGTGGCCCAGCTCCACACCGTCGAAGCCGGCTTGAGCGACACCGATGACGGTCATGTTTCTGCCGTTGATCACGAGAGCTTTCCCGATGATCGACGGGTTCGATGCAAAGCGAGTCTGCCAAAAGCTGTAGCTCAGGACCACCAGCGGATGGCCGCCCGGAAACCGGTCGTCATCGGGCGTGAACGTTCGACCGAGAGCCGCTTGAACACCCAGCACAGGGAAGTAGTTTCCTGAAACAAGCTCGGCCGCGACGCGCTCCGTTCGATTGCCGTATCCGAGACTCGTCTGGGTTGGGAAACGGCAGAACATTCCCGAGAAAACCTGATTGTTATCGCGAAAGTCCTTATACATCGGGTACGAGATGGCGTTCCCGCCCCAATTGCTGCCGTAATGGCGTCCGCGCATAGTCAGGAGGACTAATTGCTGGGGATTCTTTACCGGAAGCAACCTCAGGAGCACCTGATCGAGCAGGCTGAAGATCGCGGTGTTCGCGCCGATTCCAAAGGCGAGCGACAGAATCGCGACAGCCGTGAACAGAGGAGTCCGGCGGAAACCGCGGAGCGCGTACCGAAAATCGTTCCAAATGGCGCTCATAGAGGTGTTTCGATTTAGGTGGTGGCGGCTTTCACAGGATCTTTAGACTGGCAGGATGGCCAATGGTTAGCAGCCTTTACTCGATGCCATGGATGCGCAGCCTCACCAGTTGATCGAGGGTCAGGTTCTGCATGCCGTGCTGACGCATTTTTTCAATGTATTCAGGCGTTACGCGATGAATCTGCAGGGCGATCAGTTGGTCCGCTCCGGGATTCGCGTACCCGAGCTGCGCGAGTTCTTTCACGAACTCAGGTGAAACGCGGTGAATACGAAAGGCGATGAGTTTGTCAGGATCAGTGACATTAAGACCAGCATCGCGGAGACCCTTTATGAATTCCGGCGTGACACCGTGGATGCGAAACGCAATCAGCTTGCTTGCGCTAATGCCGTTGATACCTGCAGCGCGGATCGCGTTGACAAACGCGGAGTCCACGTGGAAGATACGGAACGCAATTAGTTTACTCGTGTCGAGGCCATCAATGTTTTCGGCCTTCATCTCGCGCGCGAAAGCAAGACTCACGTCGTGTAGAGCGAAGGACATTTGCTTCTCGTCCGTTACGTCTGGAAATCCCAGCGCTTCCATTTCATGGCTATACTGCGCGTTGGGATTGAAAGTATAGAGTCCCGCGCCTTCGCCGTCTCTTAGAAAACCTTCGCCTTGAAAAGCTCCCGGCGTCTCGAGCAATCGTGAAGCGGACATCGTGCTTCCCTGCGCTGGACCAATCCAGTCCTTGAAAATCGCTGATGTTCCAATCGGAGCTGGTGCTGAACGAATGGTTCTCATCTCTCGAGCTTTGAAGCGTGAAGTGTACTTTGCCCGGCGCGCCGGAGTGGCCCATGGTCCATTCGCCGGTTTGCGCCTGGGCGGAGAGAAGCGGTACAGATGCCGCCGAAATCATAAACGCAAAAAGCACACGTAGAGCGATAGGTTGCCGATTGCACATAGTTTTGTCCCTTCCGAAGTGTTGCCGTTTAGAAAACGTCCGCCATTTTTAGGCCCATCAGCTGGCGAAGCGTCAGATTGTTGAAGCCGTGGCTATGCACCTTTTGAATAAATTCAGGTGTGATGCCCTGGACCTTTGCCGAAATGTACTCGTGCGCGCTCAAGTTGTGAAGCCAGCCGCCTGCATTGCGCGAATGTAATCTGGCGTCACGCCTTGCACGCGTAAGCCGATCAAGTCATGCAGCGTGAGATTCTTGAGACCAAGCTGCTGGTATTTTTCGATGTCCGCGGGATCCACGCCTTGCACGCGCATGGCGATAATCTCGTGGACACGTCGCATTGGGCCAGCCACTCGATCGAACTTTGCGCACATAATCCGGGGTGATTCCCTGAACCTTCAGAGCGATCAGCTCGTGTATGTTCGGATCGAGACCGGTCGCGCGAATCTCTTTTATGTATTCGGGAGTAACGCCTTGGATCTTCAGCGCAATCAGATCGTCGACGCTAATGTTCTTCAGACCGGCCGCCTGGATGCCATCGATATAAGATCCTGTTGACGGTGGCTGAGGCGAAGTAGGCGCTTGCGGGGTTGGCGGAGGTTCTGGAGCAAACTGATTCCGCTTCGATGCTGGCGATAGCGGCTCGCGCGGCATTCAAGGCAGGCGCACGCGGCGTAGGGCAAGCCGGCGCAAGCGCCGGGGCAGTTGGCGTAGCAGGAGCCAGGGCCGGGGGAGCAGGCGCGGCACTTTGTTCCACTGCTTGCGGCGGAATGGAATCGAAGTCCGAGATATGAGAGACGCTTCGGTTGAAGGTTGTGCTGGCGAGCAGCGCGCCCGCGGCACACAGCAATCCAATTGCAGCAAGTCCTCCGCGAGGAACGCTGTGGGTCATAGTTTGGAGGCCAAGCAGGCGTGAAATGCGCGATTTCAATGATCCACCGTTCGCCGCCACAACCATGGCAGGAGTGCCCCGCCAAGTTTCCATTGTGGTGAGTGCTCTGGCGTAATCGCCCACATTGCCGCAGACATCGATGGCCACGTCATCGCAACAGTTTTCGCGCTCGGCTCGAATAGTCCGGCTGACCCACCAAACGGCTGGGTGATAAAAGAGCACGGTTTCAACCGCGACTTGGAACAGATTGACGAAGCAGTCGTACCGCCTGATATGGGCCAATTCGTGAACGATGATGGCTTCCAATTGTTCGGCGGATAGACCGGTAAGCGCCGTCACCGGCAACAACACGACAGGACGAAACCAACCCACGACAGCCGGAGAATCGATCAACCGCGATTGGGAGTAACCTATTGTTCTCGCGAGACCAAGCCGCTGCTGCAATTGAAGGCACCGCTCGCGCACTCTAACCGTCAACGGTTCGGTTTTTTCTCGCCGAAGCCGCTCGAGGAGAAACCACCCTCCGAGTGCTCGAACGCCAAACAGCAGCACTCCCATAAACCACAGGCATACGAAAGAAGCTAGCCAGTCTATGGATGGGAGAGAAGGCATGGTGCGGGCAGGCAATGCAACTGGTGAAGTCGCGAGCACCTCGAACACGTGCAGTGTCTGCGTTATGGCCGAGGGCTGAACCGTAGGCGCGGACTGGTGCTCGATGACGAAGAAGGTTGCGACTGGACAAAGCGTCATTAGCACAAGCGTGCAAACAGCGGCGCCGTACCGGACCAGCGCCCTCCGGCTGAAGACGGTAGCAAGGTAAAGCAGAATCGCGAGTGCGGCCCCCTGCCATACAAAATGCACTAGTGTCCACCCAAGGGTTCGAACGGTATCGGGCGTGAACCAAGACGGTAGGCTTATCATTTTCGTTTTCCCTCGTATTCGTCGAGCATGCGGCGAATCTCTTCGATCTCCTCGCGGGACGTTTTTTCTCCGGAAAGTGCGTGGAGCATCAGTTGACTGGCAGAACCCGAGAAGGCCCGCTGTAACAGGTCGCCCACAAGCTGCCGTTTCGTGCTTTCGGCAGGCTGCCGAGCTTCGTATATATGAGCGCGCGCCTCTTCATTTCGGATAACGGTCCCTTTCGCAGTCATAATCTGAAGCAACTTCAGAACCGTCGTGTAGCCGATAGGCTTTGAGCGCGCCAGGACCTCGTAGACCTCCCGTACCGTGGAGGGCCCACGATCCCAGAGTACGCGCAGAATATCGAGTTCAGTAGAGGTTGGTTTGGCGGGTTGCGCGGGCTCCATGCAAAAAGCGTACTACGAAGCAGTTCGTAGTGTCAACGAAAATTTTCGTAGAAAGCGAAGAGGAGTGAGCGATTTTGAGATTTTGGGGTCGAGAATGGGACAATCCATAGCCCGGAACGTCGCTAATAGTATATTTGCCAGCTCTGAAAGGATTTTACTTCGCGGGCTTCTCTGTCAGCCGCTTTGCGATACGGCTTTCCAGAAGCCGGAACACCTGTTGGATATCGGCGAATGTCGTAGTTGGATCATTGTTGTAGCCCATCAGGCGGTGGTCGTAATTCCGGTTGGGGGCGATCCCATCGATGACGAAGCGCGCCTCCTGCATCGCCGCGCCGCGGTGTTCAAAGTGGCCGCTCACTTCATCAGTGGCCTTTTCGAGAGCGCAATAGAGGCTGAAGCTCTTGGCTTCCGCCGGGCAGACTCGGGTATCGGCACGATTCCACTTCGATGGCGAATCGAGGATCTTCTGTGCCCGCTTCACAATCTGGAGATCGACCTTTGTTACAGGCGGCCGGGCCTGAGAGTCGTCGTTCCCAGTGGCGGATTGCGCGGACAGAAGCGGCACAGAGGCCGCTGAAATCGTAAACGCAAAAAGCACATGGAGAGCGATAGTCTGAATGGGATCCATAGCAGAGCGTACTACGAAGCTGTTCGTAGTGTCAATGAAAGTGCTCGTAGAAACTGGATGAAGCAAGCTTTAGAGATTTTATGGACGAGAAATAGCGCGCACTGCCGCGGGTGGTATGCTCGGGGCGAGGCCGTGTGCGGACCAGTCTCTGGAAAGTTTTCAGGTATTTAGGATGCGGGCTTGCCGTTCTGGGCGCCGTTTACGCCGTGCAGCGTCCCGCGCCGCAACCGTTCCGGGAATATCCGGGCGACGAGTACCGCATAGGGCAGATCGCGCTCCCGCCGGATTATCAGGAAAAAACAGAGTGGGTTTTCGCGCGCTTGATGTATCCGTCTATCCCGGATGCGCGTTTCCGCCATGCGGGTTGGGATTGGACCAAGGGACACTCGAGCTGGACCAACGATTATCCGCGGGCGGATCGTCATTTTCTGGAAGCGGTCCGCCGCTTGACCCGCATTCACGTGCGCTCGGTGGAGCAGCCCGTCAACCTGGATGACAAGGACGACGTCTACAACTATCCATGGTTGTATGCGGTGTTTGTCGGCGAATGGAATCTCACCGATGCTCAAGCGAAAACGCTTCGCGAGTATCTGCTGCGCGGCGGTTTTCTGATGTGCGACGATTTCTGGGGCACCCGGGACTGGGCCATTTTTGACGAAAGCATGAAGCGTGTTTTCCCAGACCGGCCCATCGTAGAAATTCCTAACAGCGACGCTATCTTTCATACCGTTTACGATTTGGACGACCGGTACCAGGTTCCGGGCGAGTGGGGCGCGCGCCCTCCGCGGCTGCCATACAGGAACGATGGATACGTGGGGCATTGGCGTGGAATCTACGACGACAAAGGGCGGATCATGGTCGCGCTCGCTTTCAACTCCGACGTCGGAGATTCGTGGGAGTGGGCCGATGATCCGTCTTATCCGGAGCAGTACGCTGCGCTAGGCGTTCGGATTGGCGTGAACTATATCCTGTATTCGATGACACACTGATGTGACCCGGAATGGCATATGATCCGGAATTCTCGGAGGCTGCTGTGTGGGGCTGTTCTGCTTGCGTTCGCCTTTCCTCTGAGCGCGCGCGACACGTTGAACGACGACCAAATCAAACTGCTTCAGGATCCTGGTGGTTGGGAATACATCGCGGTCAGCGATGCCGATAACGGTATCCAAACCAAGCACACGTGCTTCGACGGCCGCCCTCATCCTGAAGAGTGCAGCGGCACGCTCACGTTGGACGCCGACAAGACTTTTGTGCAGAGCGTACACATTCACGGCGAGACCGTTCAACGCCACGGCAACTATGAATTGGACGGGAGTGAGCTCGCGCTATTCGATGAATTCGGCAACCGGGACGGTCCTTACACGATCGAGATCGATACGGATAAGAAATCGATGATCATGCAGATGCCGCAGGTCCGGATTGAGCTCGAGCTCGAAAAGGAATACCGGAAGGAAAAGTGATAGCAGACTATTAACGATGTCGCCGCATGGCTTGCTCGACAAGGTCGCGCGGATCGACTAAGTGCTGCGGGCGAAAGTGCTGGGTGGACCACCTGCAGCCATCGTGGAACTCGATTCCCAGGAAGTAGGCGGAATCCTGGAAGACACAATACCGTACGGTGCCGATAAGCTCGCCGTCGCCGTAATGCATGATTAGTGCGGTGCCGCGCAAAATGGGGCCCTCTACCTGGAGGCATATTCCGCAGAGAGATATATCTTCCAGGTTTGCAACTCCCCTCCGCTGACGTCCCGATTTATCATTCCAAATCACTTGCACCAGTTCCGCGCAGAGCAGTCGCACGTCGGTTCGCCGTTCATCCATACATGTCTCATCGGTCGCGAAGGGCCCCGAATGAGGGTCTTCTCACCACGCGGTGATGGGTAGGATTAGATTGTCTGCTGTCGAAGGATGAATCCACAGCCTAGCGTCGCAAGTAATCCACCAACGCCGGAAACGCGTCTGGGAACTGTCCTCAGAGTGGCCTTCTTCGTTGCGGCCGTTGTGATCGGTCTCTGGTTGTTTACAGCTGTCTTTCGTATATTCGGTGTGCTGGTTGCGGGGACGATTGGCCTGTTCTGCACCGGAGTTTTCGCGAATTTCCTTACCATGAGGATTTTCGATCGCCGGCCGATGCGAGATATCGGAGTCGGGGGCGGCCGCCCTTCCGCTCGCAATTTCATAATCGGTCTTCTCCTTGGCGCAGTTGCCGCGGTGCTGATGCTGATGGCGCCGTTGTTGGCCGGGACAGGTCACCTGGTCGAGCGGCAGAATTCCAGCTTCGCCTGGTCAAGTCTGGCGTTTTACCTGGCGGCTCTACTGTTCGCCGCGGCTGGCGAGGAGCTGATATTCAGAGGATACGCCTTTCAGCTGCTGATCGAAAAGATGGGTCCTTTCGCGACGGTGTTGCCGGTGGGCGTAATTTTTGGCATTGCGCATAGCATGAACCCTCATGCTACGCAGCTGGGCGTTTTGAACACGATTATTTGGGGAATATTGCTGGGCTATTCCTTCTTGCGCAGCCATGATTTGTGGCTGCCGATCGGCCTGCATTATGGTTGGAATATCGTGCTGCCCCTGTTCGGGGTGAACCTCAGCGGGCTTACAATCGAGGTGACGAGGTACTTCTACAGATGGGATCTAACGCCTCTCTGGAGCGGGGGAGATTATGGGCCGGAAGGCGGGCTGCTGACAACGATTTTCGTCGTGGGCTTATTTTTCGCTCTCGCTCGGGCGCCGATAGTGCCGCAACCGGCAGCCATCGCTCGAATCTTAAACGAGCCGCTGTAGCCACCTTCGCCGGCGCGGCTCTTCTAGTCAGTTTTTGCCCGTCTTTGCGCGCGGACAAACTAAGTTTCGACGAGCGAATGGAAATCGAGCGCGGCCTCACGGCGGAATTCGCCACTGCGAAAGTAACGCTTCCCCGATCCAAGAAGCCGTTGGTGATCCACAGCGACGGCAAATACGATAAGGCTGATTGGGAGGAGGCGCTGCGCGACGGCGGACCAGCTGCACGCCTGGGGGATGAGATTCAGATCACGCGCGTGCTGATCGAATCGAACAAGATACTGCTCGAAATCAACGGCGGCACAAAATCGGGTCACTGGTATGACCATGTCGAAGTCGGGATGGGCGGCACCACATCCCCCGTGGGCCGGAATCAGAGCGCTCAGGCGGCTAACGGGTCGCACATTGCTCTGGTGTTTCAAGGCAGCGTCCCATCCTTGAAGTCAGCCGATATCCGCCAGATGCTCTCGGCCGTTTTCGATTTTGAAAAGCACTCAGCGTCGGAACAGTATATGGACAAGCTGCCGGAGCCTATAAAGAAGGCCATCAAGGAGCAGCGACCCATCGAAGGCATGGACCGCGACCAGGTACTGCTTGCGCTTGGCAAACCTCGTAATAAGAGCCGGGAGACCACGAAAGACGGAGATGAAGTAGAGGATTGGATCTATGGAGACCCGCCGGGGAAGATGACGTTCGTGAAATTCTCCGAAGGCAAAGTAATCAAGGTCGAGGAATCCTACGCAAACATCGGTGGCACAACGGCTCCTCGTTTACCGCCGCCGAAGTAGTCCGCTATTTGCAACCCTCATGCGCCAGCTAACGCCGCCGGAAGTGTGTTTTCAGGGTCGCCCCTAAAATAAAGACATATGTCAATAAAAGTAGGTATCAACGGCTTCGGCCGTATCGGACGAAATGTGGTCCGAGCGGGGCTGGATAATCCCAAAGTCGAGTTCGTGGCGGCCAACGACCTCACCGATACCCCGACGCTAGCTCATTTGCTGAAGTACGATTCGATACTCGGCCGCTTGGAAAACAAAGTTCAGGCAGACGGCGACACGATTCGGGTTGGCGATAAGAAGATCAAGATATTCGCGATTAAAGATCCGGCGGAAATCGACTGGGCCGGTTTGGGCGTCCAGATCGTTGTCGAATCGACCGGCCGTTTTACCGACGCGAACGACGCTAAAAAGCACCTGCGCGGCTCCGTAAAGAAAGTAATCATCTCGGCGCCCGCCAAGAACGAAGACGTCACCATCGTGTTAGGCGTGAACGATAAGACGTACGATCCCGCCAAGCACAACATCATTTCAAACGCATCATGTACGACCAACTGTCTCGCTCCTCTGGTGAAGGTCCTCCATGAATCGTTCGGCATTGAAAAGGGCACGATGACGACCATCCATAGCTACACGAACGATCAGAACGTGCTCGATTTTCCTCACAAGGATCTTCGCCGGGCGAGAGCGGCCGCGCTGAATATGATTCCGACTTCGACTGGCGCGGCCAAGGCCATCGGTTTGGTTGTGCCGGAGTTGAAGGGCAAACTGGACGGCTATTCCATGCGCGTTCCCACGCCGGATGTTTCGGTCGTGGATTTCGTGGCTATTTTGAGCAAAGGCTCCACGACGCAGGCGGTGAATGCAGCGTTGAAAGACGCCGCCGAGGGAGAGCTGAAAGGCATTCTCGCCTATACCGAAGATCCAGTCGTATCGACCGACCTTCTGCACAATCCGAACAGCTCAATTGTGGATGGCCTGATGACAAAGGTGCTCGATGGAAATCTTGCGAAGGTAGTTTCTTGGTATGACAACGAGTGGGGTTATTCAAACCGGATCGTCGATCTGATCGTTTTTCTGGGCGAGAAAGGGCTCTAAAAAAAGATCGCTGGGCCAGGGGCGCATGCCTATCATCACGAATCGTAACCGCATGCTGGACTTGCGAATCCAATAGGGAGAGGAGTGTGCGTGAAAAGATCTCGAAAGGCTGCCTTGGCCAGTAGTTTCCTCGCGCTCGCGGTACTGACTGGTTGCGCGGGCACAGGCTATTATGCCCGAGTTGGCATTGGCCCTCCAGCCCCGCTGGTCGAGGAGCGGTACGGAATAGCTCCAGGTCCGGATTACGTCTGGACACCGGGCTTCTATGACTGGGATGCCGGAAATTGGGCCTGGCGCCACGGCGAGTGGAGACGGCGCCCGCATGCCGAGGACCGATGGGTCGCACCAAGTTGGGAACATCATGGACGCGAGTATCGATACCGTCCTGGCGGTTGGCAGCACGGGAATCACTTCCATCATTGAGCCAATTCGACTGCGCCAACGACCGGAGAATAATGTCGGTCTTCGACCGGCTCCCAATTAACCCTCGGTAGCCGGTTTGTCCTTCCGACCGCGCCGCTTGCGATTCAAACTGACACCCGCCGCAATCGGAATAGCCCGCTGCGTCATCTAACCTAGTAGTTAAGATCGAATGTCGACGAGTGTGTTGGATCCGCCGCAGGTGGAGGAGCTCTATCGGAGTCTGGAAGAGAAGATACGAGCGCTCCGGCCTAAAGAAGATCTTGCGGGACTCGATCGCGCCTATCGTTTTGCGGCCGAGCACCACAAACACCAAAAGCGAAAATCGGGCGAGCCTTACATTACGCATCCTCTTGCCGTCGCGCATATTCTCGCTGACATGCAGATGGATTTGGTCTGCCTGGAAACCGGTCTGCTGCACGATGTCCTTGAAGATACGACCGCAAAGCCTGATGAGATCAGGGAGAAATTCGGCGAAGATGTCGCGCGCTGTCTCGATGGTGTCACCAAATTAAGCAAGATCAGCCTGGCGAATCGAGAGGACCGCCAAGCCGAAAGTCTTCGCAAGATGCTACTGGCGATGACCGGCGATATTCGCGTCATCATCGTGAAATTGGCGGACCGCCTGCACAATATGCGGACTATCGGTTCGCTCTCGCGCGAACGGCAGGAATCGATCGCGCAGGAAACCATCGACATCTATGCGCCTATCGCACACCGCCTGGGTATGGGCAAAGTGCGTGGGGAGTTGGAGGATTTAGCGTTCGAAACGCTGCAACCGGAGGCTTCGGCCGACCTGATGCGCGAGATCGAATCGAAGCGGCAGGAACACGAGGAATGGCTGCACCAGGTTCAAACGCAGATCGAGCAGAAGCTGATGCGGGAGGGCGTACCGGCGCGCGTCGAGGGCCGCTTGAAGCGCGCGTATTCGGTTTATCAAAAACTGAAGCGTCAAAAGATCACTCTCGATCAGGTCTACGATGTTTTGGCGGTTCGCATCATTACGGACTCGGTGAAGAATTGCTATGCGGCGCTCGGGGTGATCCACAATGAGTGGCATCCCATTCCCGGGCGGATCAAAGATTTCATAGCGATGCCCCGGCCTAACCTGTATCAATCGCTGCATACGTCTGTGATTGGGCCCGGAGGCGTCACTTTCGAGGTCCAGATACGCACGGAAGAGATGCACCGGCTTGCCGAGGAGGGGATAGCGGCGCACTGGAAATACAAAGAAGGAAGCAAAGGGCCGGGATCGGAAGACCAGCGCATTGCATGGCTGCGGCAGCTTGTGGAATGGCAGCGGGAGATGAGCGATTCGGGCGAGTTCCTTTCGACGCTCAAGGTGGATCTGTATTCAGAGGAGGTCTACACTTTTACGCCGAAGGGGCGCGTGATTGTTCTTCCGCGCGATGCGACGCCGATAGACTTTGCGTATGCGATTCACAGCGATGTCGGTCACGCGTGTACCGGAGCGCGGGTGAATGGCGTCATCAAGCCGCTGAAATCCACGTTGAAAAACGGCGATGTTGTCGAGATTTTGACTCAACCTGGGCACCAGCCGAGCAGGGACTGGCTTGCGGTGGTGAAGACCTCGCGGGCGCGCAACAAGATCAAGCATGTAATCAATGCGGTGGAGCGCGCGAAGGCTGTAGAGATAGGCCAGAAATCGCTGGAAAAGGAAGCGCGGCGCATGGGCTTGAGCCTCGGCCGGATTTCTCGCGACGATCTGGAGTCCGTCGCATCCGAATACGGAGTCAGCAAGACCGAAGATCTGTACGCGGGACTTGGCTTCGGAAAATTTTCGGCGCGGCAGGTATTGCAGAAGGTCGCGCCCGATGAGGCAATGGCGCCGGTCGAGCCGGTTACGCCGCCGCCTGTGCGGGTGCCTGGAACTCCTCAGTCGCCGGCAGGCGATGGCGATCTCACCATTCATGTCAAGGGCGCGGACGACGTCATGGTGTATCGCGCGAAGTGCTGCAATCCGGTTCGGGGCGAGCAGATCGTAGGTTACATCACCCGAGGTAAAGGAGTTGCGGTCCATTCCTCACAGTGTTCGAACGTGCAGAATCTGATGTATGAGCCCGAGCGCAAGATTGCAGTCGAGTGGGCTCGCAGCGGGAGCGAGCCGCTGCCGGTGAAGGTCGTGATTTATACGGACGACCGGCCCGGCATACTTCATCAGCTCACATCGATTCTGAGCGAGGAATCGAGCAATATACGGACTTTGGAGGCGCGCGGCGACGAGAACCGCACTGATGAGAGCGCAATTATCGATATCACGATGGATGTGCGCGATAAGAAGCAGTTGGAACGAGTTATTACGGCGTTCCGCCGCATACCTGGCGTGAGAGATATTCAGCGCATGCAGCACGCGCCGTGAGGTATTGAACAGGATTGATGAACGAAGAACCGCAAACGACGGAAATTGCCGATCCCGAACATATCGCGATTTCGAAATCTACCGGGATCAAGATCGATTGGCGGGATGGACACCACAGCGATTATTCGCTTGCCTACTTGCGCGATGAATGCCCTTGCGCCACTTGTACCGGAGCGCATGGCACTGAGCCAAAGAAGTCGCAATATTCGAACCCGGAACCGTTTCCGATGTTCAAACCCGCTTTGCGGATGAATTCAGTGGAGGCGGTGGGCAGCTATGCCGTGCGCATTTACTGGAATGATGGGCACAGCTCAGGCATTTATTCTTTCGATCACCTGAGAAATATCTGCCCGTGCGAAGAATGCAAACGGAACCACGACCATTAGGGAGTGCTTTTTCTGCTTCCTACAGCAAGCGGAAGTTGACTTCTACGTTGGCCTGAACGGGAACCGGCCGACCGCCCTTCATGGCTGGACGGAAGCGCCATTTCATAACGGCTTCGATCGCCTTTTCATCCAAACCGAGGCCTAATGGACGAACCACGTGAATGTCACGCGGCATGCCGTGCTCGTCGACCACAATCTGAAGCAAAACCGTTCCAGAGTACTTGGCTTTGCGGGCATCTTCGGAGTACTCAGGCTCAATTTTCGTGACAAGAACGGGTTGCGAGACATCGCCGCCGATTTGATAGATTCCGCCGCCCTGTCCGTGACCGGAGCCTGGGCCATAGCCATCGCCATTACCCGGACCGATTCCACCGCCTGATCCGGTACCGAGGCCGTTGGTGCCCGGACCACCGGAAAGCAGCTTGCTGAGTGCGTTCGGATCGCCGTATTGATCGGCATCAATGTGAGGAACCTGAGCTGTAATTGTCGGGACTTCCGGTAATTTCGGCTTCGGTATGGCCAACGCCGGAGGCATGAACTGCTTAGGAGCAAATTGTGGAGCTACTCCCTTGCTGACCGGCTGAGGCGCCTTCTGTCCGCCGCCACCGCCGCCGCCGGCTTTCTGCGCCGCTGCAGGAAGCTTGGGTTTATAGGGAGGGACATAGTAAACATCTGTCACATCCTTGATTTTCTTGCGGATGGTCGGAGACTGGAAGATAAGAAAGATTAAAGCTATTACGCTGGCGTGAATGAGAAGCGAGACTGCGCCAGATTTGGTTTCACCACCCTGATAAGCGCCCCAGATGGTTCCCACTTCGACGGGCTTGGAGGTGACCTGGAGTGGTGGCAGCTTGGGCGGACGGATCAGCTCCTTGACATTGGTGATAAACGATTTGAACCAGGGTTGTTCAATCGCGTTCAGGTCGCCGAGACTCGCGCTTTCGACCGGTGTGGAAGTGAGCTCGAGGGGCGGAAGCTTGGGCGGGCTTATGGTCTCGCGAATACCCCGGACAATGGACTTGTACCAAGGTTCTTCCAGATCGGTGCTCAGCAGGAGCCGATCCAAATGATCATCCAAGGGAGCTACTCGAGGATGCCCGACAATTTCTTTTTCTGGTTCGCCGCTAATCACGACACACTCCGCCTCTTACCACCCGCGCGACCCTGATTCTATGCATTCGTTGGACGTGATGGGAAAAATCATCGTTGCAACAAATCAATAGGCAACATCCACTCTATTTGCGCAATTCGACAGCAGTACCACCAGTCTAACTCATTCCGCTGACTCTGGGGTATTCCTCACATCTAGCATATTGCGAGTAAATCCGCTCAACCAGCGGCCCCACTATCTTTCCAGCGGCCCACTATCTTATGGATGCGAGCTGCGGGGGTTAGTCTCTCCCAACAATTGACGGATTTGGTTGACAGCGTAGTCGATTTTCATGTCGTAGTACCGCTTACCGAGCTCCGCCGATGACCGCCGCGCGTCGCCAGTGATTCCGTTATTGATTTTGTGCACAGCCGGCTGGCCTGGTTGCGGGATTGGGTCGCCTACGGCCGTCGGGAGCAGATCCTTTCGCACCCAGCCCTTGTCCCCGCCGAGATACAGCATCTCCGACGTATCCGAGATGTTGGCGTGCCCGCCAAACCCGTAGCCGTGCTCTTCGCACCACTTATCGAAATCATCCTGAGCCTTTTGATACACCTCGTCACAGTAGACGACTCGAATGCCCTGGCCTGAATACTTCTGATCGAGCTTTTCGGCCACTTGCTTGAGCTCTTTCTGCCCGCCCCCGTGATCACCCATCAGGACGACATTCTTGAACCCGTCCTTGATCAGCTGTTCCGCGACCTGTTCATTGACTTCGGCGAAGACCGGGGCGGAAAGGCCGATCGTACCAGGCAGGTTCGGATTGGCGTTATTTGGCGAGAAAGGCAGCACCGGCGCGGCAATCGCGTTCCCGAGCTTAAGCGCAATGTCACGCACCGTGACGCGTCCCATTAATGTGTGGCCCCCGTTTACGTTTTGCGGTCCACGCTGCTCGGTGCCGCCGTTGTAAACGAGCGCTGTGGTCTTCCCTTGCTGGAGCGCGTTCTTGACCTCGACCCACGTCATCATCTCGAAATCGACGAGTGGTTCCTGACTGGCTGGTTTGGACATCCTCGATGTTTTCTGAGCGAACGCGAGTTGGGCGTGGCTGATGGGTATCGAGATTGCGACCAGGAATACGGTCGAGGCGATGCGGCGCATAATTATTCCTCACAGACAACTCAAAGCTAGTGCTTTGGATACGGCACTCGAACTTAGCCATGCTAACAACAGCTTGCGCGGCGATCCAGAGATTAATTCTTCTCAGCCCATAAGCAGAACTTGTTTGAAGGCTTCCGCTGACGCAACCGGAACGACGCGTCGCGAGGTGATTGCACGATTAGAAAAATGAATTGGACGTGAGCTTTCCGAGTCCTTATGATCGGCGGAACGGGTGTTTACGGCTGAGATGCGATCGGGCACACAGAATCTGTCCGAAGCATAGCCGAGGAAGGCGGCAAGATGCGAACAAACAGAGCTCCAATGGCTGCAGCGGGTTTTGCGTTGGTCTTGGCCATGATAGCGGCGCCGATGTTATGCCAGACGAACTTGGCGACGGTGAGAGGCAGATTGACTGACCCGCAGGGCGGGATCGTCGTGGGCGCGAGTGTCGCGGCTCGGCAACTGGACACAAACCTTACAAGAACGACTCAAACCGACTCGGCTGGCCAATATCTGATTGCGAACTTGCCGGCTGGCCCGTACGAGATCACGTTTACGGAGAGCGGATTTGGCAATGGGAAGTCGAACATCGTCCTAGAAGTGGGTCAACAGTCGACCGTGGATTTCGTTCTTCAATTAGCGGGAGTTCAGGAAAAGGTGACTGTTGAGGCGACTGCGGCCGCGGTTCAGACGGAGGACACTGTCGAGATGGCGGTTCGCCCAAACCAGCTGAATGAACTTCCGACCTTCAATCGCAGTTTTACCGATCTTGCCCAACTCGCCCCTGGGATCAATTCGACTGGCACCAGTTCGATGGGGTTCTCCGCAGCCGGACAGAAGCAATATCAAAACAATGTTTTGGTCGATGGCGGCACGAATGCCATGCAGTTCTATGGAACTCAGGCCGATACTTATCCTCAAGATTGGATTCAGGAGTTTCAGGTGATGTCCAACGGATTCTCAGCCGAGTATGGCCATGCGTCCGGAGCGTTTGTAAATGTCATTACCAAGAGCGGCACGAACGAGTTTCACGGCCGGGCATATGGGTTCTTTCAAAATGCAGCCTTGAATGCGCCGCCCTATGCCGGTCATTACACGAACAACCAGCCACAGTTCCTGTCGAGTACCCCGCCCTATAGTCAATACCGCGTCGGTGGCTATCTCGGCGGCCCGATCGTTAAGAACAAGCTGTTTTTCTTCGGCGGGTTTGAGGATTTGAACAACAACCAGACCACGACATTGTCGATTTCTCAATATTGGATTAACCAGGGTGTGCAGTACATTATTCCGGAAGGCTACACGCTTCGGCCATTCATAGTTAAGAGCGATTGGAACATCAGTAACAACAACCGCCTATCGTTCCGCTATGACCGGACCAACCAGACCTTGCATAATTGCAGCGGCCAGATTGGGCAGGGCTGCGATAATCAGCCGAACTGGACACTCGAGAGCCGGGGTCTCTACACCGGGCCCATCTGGAGCATGGTAGGAGCTCTAACCAGCACTTTCGGCAGCCGCGCCTTCAATGAGGTTCGCGGCTATTACGGTGTGAACAAGGTGAGCATCTTCTCCAATCTCACGGGCGATAAATTGGGCGGCGCCGCACTGCTTGCGGACACGGCGCAACTGGGGCTTTTCTCGGAAAAGACGTACCCGGGAGCTCATTTCGGCAGCGGCAGCCTCGGCGGCCTTGAGGGTGAGACAAATATGTATTTCGACGACGATTTCTCCTACTTGACCGGCAGTCACCAGTTGAAGTTTGGAGGAGAAATCTCACGGCCGAAGATATTTATGAATATCGATGCCTCTCAACACGGTCGATGGAACTTCGCGCAAGATCTGGCGTTTAATATCAACAACCCCGCGAGCTATCCGTATCAATACCTGATCACGCTCGGTGTGCCGGAGGATATCGAAGCCCACTGGAACGGCGCCGTATATGCACAAGACACCTGGAAGGTGCGGCCTAATCTTACGCTGAATCTCGGGCTGAGATGGGAGGTCGATACCACGCCCACCACTGGAAACCAGCTAGTCGCCGGCTACAATCAGCGGATTCAGTCGCAATATGGCGGCGGGCCTGTGGCATTTCCAGTGCGCTCCGATTTGCACGACTTCTCGCCACGGCTCGGGCTCGTCTGGGCTCCAGGGGCTGATCGTCGCACGACACTTCGAGTTAGTGTCGGGTCATTCTATGATCAGAATCACTTTAACTACAGCGACATTGCGCTGAATCAGACACTGCTGAATCGTGGAAGATACCTCTTCAACGCGAACAATTCCAGCCAGAACCCGTTTTATAATCCCGCCAACCCGGCGGGGAGCGCAGCAACGCTCCGGGCGTACCTGGCATCGAATTTCCCGAATTCGCCAAACTTATCGGCGGTCGGGCTGCTCCCTCAGTCCGCGAATTTGTTGGATCCAAATTTTAGAACTCCGTATACGGAACAGCTCACGGCCGGAGTTACACACCAATTCGCGTCGAATCTCTTCGTCCAGGCGGATTTCGTTTACGGCCATGGGCGCGATCAAGTGGTCGATCGACAGACTAATCTTCTACCAGCCAACGGCGGTGACGCACGGTTCGCCACGGCATTCGTGTCGAGTGACCCGCGCTTCAGTCAAATCACTTTCTATCAGAACCTGGGCTGGACTCAATACACTGCGTTACAGAGCCGGATGAGTTACAACAAGGGAACCAAACTGCACGTCGATGTCTCCTATACCCTGGCAAAGACGACTTCGGATACGACTGCGGATGGAATCGGCGGCGGCCTGGCGACGAACCCTTACAACCTTTCGCTCGACAGCGGGCCCGACGACCAGGACCGGCGCCATAATATCGCGGCCGATGCGTTGTACACGTTTCCGCATGGTATCGAGCTCTCAGGGCTTTTCCATTACGGCAGCCCGCTACCCTGGACCGTTACGAGCATCTTCGATATCTACATTCGTCCGGAGCCGCGCAACTCTCGCCGGGGATTCGACTACAGAGACGCGGACCTCCGTGTCAGCAAGATCTTCAAATTCAGCGAGCGGTTTTCAGCGAGACTGTTTTGGGAAGTTTTTAACGTGTTCAATACCGATAATTTTTATAATATTCAGGGCTCTCTGCAGTCGTCCCAGTTCGGACAACCCGCGAGCGAGTTTCCGAAGCGAGCACAACAGGGCGGATTCAGATTCGATTTCTGAGGACCGTTCAGAAAGAATGCAATGGTGCTAGTCCTTTCGGAAGGTGACGTGTCTCAGGCCATCTCGATGGCCGACGGGGTACGCCTAGTGGAACAAGCCGTTCGCGTATACGCGGAGGGACAAGCCACGCTGCTGCCGCGTGTCAGCCTGGACCTCCCCGGCAATGGAGGGGCTTTTCGCGTTATGTCGGCGACGATGCCCGCTTTGGATGCATTCGGACTGAAAACCCTAACCGGCTATCCCGGAAAGCGTCTTCCAGGCGAGACATATTTTGTCGTACTGCTGTTTAGCGCTGAAACGGGGGCGTTGCGCGCGGTGATGGCAGCCGGCCATCTCACCGGAATTCGAACGGGAGCGGCTACAGGAGTGGCGGCGAAGTATCTGGCACGGGAAAATGCCTCAACGTTGGGCCTCTTTGGCGCTGGTGTACAGGCCGAACACCAGGTGGCCGCTTTGATCGCCGTTCGGCCGGTCACGCGAATCAAAATCTTCGATCCGCGTCAAGACAAAGCGGAAGCCTTTGCGGCGCGTATTTCCAAGAAGTACAACGTTTCCGCGGTCGCTGTCGCAAATGCTCGGGAAGCTGTTGCTGAAAGCGATCTGGTCGTGACTGCGACCACGGCGCGGGAACCGGTTTTTTGCGGCGATTGGCTCGAAGAGGGTACGCACGTGAGCGGAATCGGAGCAAATACACCGAACAAACGTGAGCTGGATGCAACCACCTTTCGCAGGGGCAAAATTGTTGTGGATTTCAAAAAGCAGGCTCTCGAAGAAGCGGGCGATCTGCGAGAAGTTTTGACGAACGGCTCAATCACGATCGATCATGTGTACGCGGAACTGGGCGAGATTGTCACGGGCACGAAACAAGGCCGGGCCAACGACCGCGAGATCACGATTTTCAAGTCGGTGGGTATCGCGGTCGAAGACATCGCGACTGCCGTTCACATTTATGAGCAGGCGAGGACCAAAGGACTGGGGACGTCAATGGCGCTCGATGGACACTAAAGATGTCCATACTTCTCCAGCGCCGCGAGTAACGGCAAACCATTCTTAATATCGTTTCTGGCCTTTGATTCGGTTTTTGACCATTCGACAACTCGATCCGTAATCGTCTCGAGCATGTCAGCCGGTATGACGACGACACCATCATCGTCCGCCACGACAATGTCCCCAGGATTCACGGTCACCCATTCTTCCAGCGCGCCCCTGATCCGAACCGGTACTTGCGATGCCGTAACACGCCATCGGCCGATCGCCTGAGCAGGAGTGCGATAACGCGCCATGATCGGCAATTTGATTGACCGAAGAAACGCTGAGTCGCGGACACCGCCGTCCACGACGATACCCACACAACCGCGGGCTTGCATCGCGGTGCCTAGGAGATCGCCGAAACAGCAAACTCCTTTGATGTCGTTACCTGCCCAGACCGGGACAACTCCGGATGTCATGGCATCTATGGCAGCCAGCTTGGCTCGATCGCCGCCAGACCAGCGGATAGACTGGCCACTAACTGTGTAAGCGGGACCAATAAACGCGACCTCCGATCCTGCGAGCGCGGATAACGCGGTGTCGAGAACAGGAGGCACCTGACCGAGCGCATCGAACACGTCGGAAATTACCGCCGTCCCCGCCTTACGCAGCGGCTCAAGCTCCGGAGTCATCGAATTTGTCTCTCTTGCCATCGTGACATCATTTCTTTCGTTGTAGGCCGGGATAATGCGGACTTATCAAGTCATCAGTTTTTTTGGCGGCAGGTTTTAATATGCGGTGCTAGACTGTTTCAACACGCGAGAGGTAATTATGGATCTCCTTCAGCTCGAGCATTTTCTCGCCGTCTGCGAAGAGCGAACTTTCACTCGAGCAGCCGAACGGGTTTTTCGCACGCAGTCGGCGGTTAGCCAAAGCATCAAGAAACTCGAGGATGAAATAGGAGCTCCACTATTCGCGCGCGACATGCACGATGTCACCTTAACGGAATCAGGAAAATTGACGCTTGAATATGCCCGTCGCATGGTGAAGCTCCGCGATGAAGCCATGCGGCGGCTTGGTGCGCTGAAAAACCTGAACGCCGGCACGCTCTCAATCGCAGCTCACGAATCGGCGGCAGTCTATCTGCTACCCGGACCGATGCGCGCTTACCTCCGCCGTTTTCCGGAAATCAAAATCGGCATTTACCGGAGCCGTCTCGACGAAATTCCCCGGCAGGTCTTAGATCGGGGCGTCGACATAGGTTTCGTGAAAGAGGAGCCGGCCTTCCACGGCTTAGAGTCTGTCGAGGTGCACGCGGATGAAATGATTCTGATCGCGTCGCCCAGGCACCCCCTCGCGTCCCGGCGCGACGTCCGGATTCGCGACCTCGGGAGTGAGCCTTTCGTCGTGCACCATCTATGCACCAGTACCGAGCAAAAGGTGCTCCGCCTTTTCGAGCAGTATGAAACCAGATGCCACATCGTCGCGGAACTTTGGAGCTTTGAGAACATCAAAAGCTTCGTCCAAGCGGATGTCGGGCTCGCGATAGTCCCTCGTATCACGGTGGAGCACGAATTGCGCGAAAGACTGCTAGTGCAAATTCCGGTACGAGAGCTGAATATTCCGCGCCGTACGCTCATGATCTACCGCGACGGCTATATATCCGAGTCGGCCCGGCAGTTGATTAAGGTGGTCGCAAGTTCCAGCAGGAGCACGGGCCCGAAGAGCGGATTGGCTGCCGCAGCGCCACCACGGCAAGCTCTTACGCGCGCGAGCCGGGCGAAGAGCGCCTAGCACGAGCAATCACGATTCCAGCCGCGCTCAGATCGTTAGCCGCCGGTTTCGCTTACCTTTATAGTCAGTATTCTCCGGGGCAACTGGTTAGGATTCACGTTCGGAACTCGCGTGATCTTTCGACCTGACTTCGTCATCGCCGTCACTTCCACGTCGACTGGCGCATCGCCCGGCAGGCCGAAGTGTACCGGCATCACGTTTTGCGAGCAATACCCGCTTCCTGTATCCACGAGTCGTGTCCCAAGCACTTGCCTCGTGCCTGCCGCGTAAATGCGCGCTTCGGATCCGGCTTTTGTGTAGCGGCCACGTTCGTCAAGCACCATCACTTGAAGCGAACGCCGGGCGCGTTCGGCCGGCAGCAAATTACGCCACAGATAATGATGCCCATTTGCATTGTTATTCGCCATTGCCAGATCCAGCGCGCCATCACCATCGAAGTCCGCCCACTGAATGCCATGTGTGGCGCCGTTCTTCAGCATTTCCCACGGGATGACTTCCGAGAAGTGGTCCCCAGCATTGTGATACAGATGATCGTGTTCGTTCGCCGGGCGCAGAATGTATGACGATACGTAAAGGTCTGGGCGGCCGTCGTTGTCGTAATCGCCCCAATTCGAAGGAGTCGCCTGGTCGCCGCCGAGCACGCCCATCTCCGCGGCAACGTTCTTGAACACGCCGCTCCCGTCGCTGTGAAATAAGAAATTAGCGCCGTAGCCTGCGACAAACAGATCGAGATTGCCGTCATTGTCGTAGTCGATAACACTAGGGCCGTTGCTTCCGTAAGTTGAGGGCCGCCCGGCCGCGTCCATTCCGAGATCGTGCGCTACATCCACAAACCGGTTGCCTTCATTTCGAAATAACCCGTTCAGGGTGCCGTCTTGATTTGCGGTAAAAACATCCAGGCGTCCGTCTTGGTTGTAGTCGAACCAGACTGCGCCCACCGTCTTGCGCGGATCGGCTACGCCCATGTCCTTTGCGACATCGACGAAACGGTTCCCCTCGTTGTGAAACAGCATGTTGGGTGCGTCTCGGAATGCCACGAAAAGATCGACTCTCCCGTCGTTATCGAAATCGATCCAGGAAACTTGACGGGTCTCCCCCATAACATCCACGCCTAAATCGTGCGCGACATCGACGAAGTTCTTGCCGTCATTCCGATACAGCTTATTGCGAGCGCCAGACCTTCTGGTAAAGCCGACATAGAGGTCAATGTGACCGTCGGAATCGAAATCGCCCCAAGAGGCTGCTCTCGTGTCTGTGACATCCGCGGCGCCCATTTCGGAGCTCACATCTACGAACTTCCCGCCGTCATTGCGATAGAGCCGGTTCGGCAGACCGGCTTTGAAGCCCACAAATAGATCCAAATCGCCGTCGCCATCGAAATCGGCCCAACAGTTCGGCTGGGCGCCGGCCGCGGAAAATAACTCCGGCTGCACCACCTCGAATTGCGGCATGATGAAATCTGGCGGTGGTTTATGTGCCGGTTGTGGTGGGTTGCCGGTTGCTTGTGTCTGAGCTGAAGCAAGCGTTCGAGGCCCCGTCATCCCCGCAAGTACAACGGAGCTCGTTGCAATGAACTTACGACGATTCGTGGTCATAGATTCTTGCTCAGATCTCAAGCCTCACTTTCCGTCTGCATTGGGGCGGCCCGTGGTCGGTGGCATGGCCTTTCGGGCGAGTTTCTCCGGGAGCATTGCGGTATTGTATGCGAATGTTGCGACCACGATCGCCGTTTGCGCGAGATCGTCGCGTTGGACGCGATCGACTACATCCATGTTGGAATGATGGGTTCGCGAATTGTACTCCAGCCGATCTTGCATGAACTGAAATGACGGAAGGCCGACAGCGTCGAAGGATTGGTAATCGGATCCCGCGACGGATCGCGGCGCAATCGTGCCTGTCACGCCCAGATCGGTAAGCGGTTGGAACCAGGCTTTAAACGTTGGAACGTCGGCAAGATTCTCCTGCAACCATATGCCGCGAATGCGGCCAGTTCCGTTGTCGAGATTGTAATAAGCGGAAAAATTCTGATATTCAGGTTTAGGTGATTTTGTTGCACGATCCATCAAATGCTGCTGAACGTAAGCTTTCGACCCTAGTTCTCCTTCCTCTTCGGCTCCCCATAGCGCCACGCGAATCGTGCGGCGCGGCTTAGCGTCGAGTACTTTGAGAACGCGCATGACTTCCATCATCACGGCGCTGCCCGCCCCATTGTCGGTGGCGCCTGTCCCCGATTGCCAGCTATCCAAATGAGCGCCGATCAACACGATCTCATTGGCCATATCGCTGCCCGGAATTTCCGCAATCACGTTTGAAGCGTTCGTCTCGGTGGGGTTTTCCGGATAGAACTTCGTCTGTATGTCGAGAGCCACTTTGACCGGAATTTTTTTGTCCAATATTCGAATCATCCGGTTGTAGTGCTCCACGGCCAGCGTGACCTCTGGAACAATGTTTTCGCCGTTGCTCTTTTGACGCCCAGCGCCGCTTGTCACGAAAACAGTGCCGCCATCGGTCCGCTGAGTCATCCATGACATCTGGTTATCGCCACGGACCATAAATGCATCACTGCCGCGGTCCAGAACGGCAAGTGCGCCCTCGGTCTTGAAGAATTGCTGAATCTTCTCCTCAGTAGCGCGCGAGGGTGGGCCGCCTGCCCCTTCCGGACCGATTAGCGGCGTCATCTCCGCCTCCTTCAGCAGTTCCGGCGTCCAGCGCTGGACGATGGTCCCAGTCAGCATTTCCACTGCTCGAGCTGGTTGGGTCAACACGATCTTGCCCGCTAACTTGCCGCGATACTTCGGAAAATCGGCCTCGGACTTGATGTCTACACGGATAACCTCGGCCTCGATGGGCTTTGTTGTTCCCGGCGTCCAAGCCTTCGGGTACCCGATGAGCGGCTGGTATTGCGGTTCTATCATGTGCGCGCTGAACCGCGTCAGCGACCAGCCATAACCGAACGGGAAATATTCCCTGTGTACGTTCGACAGGCCCCATTCGCGAAATTGCTTCATGGCCCAATCGCCAGCTTGTTTGAAACCGGGCGACCCGGTGACCCGCGGACCGTACACGTCGGCAAGCCAACTTACATGATCCAGTGCTTGCGAATGGTCCAGCTCTTCTTGTCGAATCGCTGAGATCATTCCGTAATCCACTTGCCCCGCATTCTGGACCTGGGAATCGACCGGACGAACACTACCCCAGAGCAGAAACGCCAATCCGAAAGCTGTTGCCGAAATCGTTCGACACCTCATATCTTCATTTGTCCTTTCACTCTGTGGCGAAGTAGCAACGCCGAGTGTGCGAAAACATTTCGAGCACCGGAACCGTCAGTTTCGCACTGATGTCCAAATGAAGCCAATGAGTAAAACTAATCGGCGGATTAGCGGGAAAATCTCTTCACCAGCGCCGCTTCCATTCCCGCCACCAATCTGTATTCCCTAAATTTAGGGCGTTCCAGGCGGCATCCATCGCCGCCGCATCCCCTTTCACAATTTTCTCGCTGGTCACGTCGGGTGGAAGACGAACGATTTCCGAAAAGCGGGCGAACACTTCCGCGCGTTCCCGGCCTTCTGTCCGCGAGAGCAGATGCCACAAGGTAAGGGCATCGCGAGGCCGGGCGCTCGCGAGTACAGTTCGGACGGACGCAAAATCGCCGGTTTCATCGAATCGAGCCACAGCCATTCGCAATCCAGCCGGCGCATCGAGGAAGTAAGGAGTTCCAGGCCCTCGCCCCGGCCGCGTGATGCAAGCTGCGCCAGCGGGAATGAACGACTCCAGATTCTTCCATTGGAACGCCACCCAACCCATCTCTACATTGAGAGTGCCGGTTCCGTCACGTCCCACATGAAGCGTGTATTGGCACCCGAGATCGATAGTGGTGGCCGATGGCGTGCTGACGACGAACTCTCGCGGGGGCGCCCAGATGAGCGCATGAATCGTGCCGTGCTGCAGGTCCAGCCGCTGCTCGTCTCTCGTGCTCTTCAAGATGCGCAGCCGTGAGTTGGGATCCACGCGTACTTCGCCGATGAACTCCGATTCAAGTTTTGCGGCGGAATTTCTCCCTGTATCGATGGTTTGACCGCTCTCGACTGCATGAGGCGCAGCGCCATTCCAGGCCACGTTCCAGGCAGCAGCCGATGCCCGCGGCGCGCGAAGCCGCAAACTCACGAAGATTCCGAGAATCAGCACAGCCGCGGCAGCAGCAATGCCTACGGCCCACCACCAGGATCTGCGGCTTGCGCGGCTCAAATTCGCATTCTGTAGTTGCAGTGGCGCGCGATCCGGTTCATACCGTAATGGCTCGAGCAGTTTCTCGAGCTGCGCGATCTCCGGATCGGGATCGCCTCCACGATTCCACAAATATTTCTCATTCATGCTGTGTTGGCACCTCCCAGCGCTTGCCGCAGCCGCTTCATCCCGCGACAGAGATTCACGCGTACCGATTCCGGAGTGAGTCCCGTGCGGGCGGCGATCTCCGGGCCATTCATGCCCTCCACCAATCTCATGATCAAGGTCTCACGATACGCTTTCGGCAGTTCTTGTAAGGCGGCGAGTACTTCGAACGCTCGCTCGTCCGGACGAGCACCTCCCGCTCGATCGTGTGTGTCTTGCGAAGGCCTGATTTTACGATGGAAATCGACGGCCGAGCGTCGCGCGATCGAAGCCAGCCAGCCCCCGAACGCCGCCGGATCGCGTAATGAGTGAAGCTGCTCGAGAGCTCTGAGGAAGACATCCTGCACTAGATCCTCGGCATCCGTGTAGGAAACGTGAGCCAAAAGAATGGCGTGGACCATGCGTGAATACTGCTCGTACAACGCACCAAGAGCCGTGCGGTCCCCACCCTGTGCGGCGCGGACCAGCGCGGCTTCTTTCAAATGCATTTCGGGAGCAGCAGAGACAAGCACGTCGATATTGAGCGTACTAGGTTTTCACAATCTCGATGCAAACGCGCCTGTGGCCGTATTCAGCGCCGCTTCGATGTTTTCTTTGGTCGGGGCTGCGTTGAGGCGGGTGATCCTCGCGAAATCGACCGAAGCGCCATCTACTTTAATCATCGCGCTGGGCTGCGTGTTGAACTTAGGATTTGCGGCGACGAGCGCGATAACCCACTTGCCTTCTGCCGGCCACTGACGTGTCGAGCGCATAGGTGCTTTGTTCCGGATAGCGGGATTAATTTCAGCGGAATGGTCTCGCGCTTGCCGTTTACAATTCCTTCGGCCGTAGCGGTAAGCGTAGTCTGCTCGGACGCGACACAGGCATAACCACGAACGACGAGAACGGCGTTCTTCGCCTGCGCCTCGGGATTAGCGGATGGCTTGCCGATTTGCAGGGCGAATCCGCCCGCGATCAGCGCTGTGGCAGTGACCAGCGTAGTGGCAATCGCAAACAATTTGATTTTGCGTTTCATGAGTTTCTCCTTGCGAACCCTGTTTGTGGGTTCTGCGGACAGGACGGAATCGAAGGCGAGAGTGTTAACCAGCGCCATGTTATCCTTGACCCACATGGGTGCATCACGCGCCCCAATCTCGCCTCCTCTTCCTCGAAAAACCGTGACCCTGAACGAAAATCTGGACAACCCGGCGGCCGTAGCCTCACTCATCGATCACACGCTGCTCAAGCCCGAGGCGACTCACTCCTGCATCGCCCGGCTTTGCGAAGAAGCTCGCCAGTTCGGCTTTGCTTCGGTGTGCGTGAATCCCTGCTGGGTTCCCTTCGCAGCCGCAGCGCTCGCCGGTTCTCCCGTCCGCGTCTGTACCGTCGTCGGCTTTCCGCTCGGTGCAAACCAGACTCGCGCCAAAGTCTACGAAGCCGAGCTCGCGTTAGGTCAAGGCGCGCATGAGCTCGACATGGTGCAGAACATCGGTGCCTTGCGTTCGCAAGATTTTCAGCTAGTCCAAACGGAGATAGCGGAGCTCGCCCAACTGGCCCATTCTCGCGGCGCAATCTTGAAAGTGATCTTTGAAACTTGTCTTCTCAATCGAGACGAGAAAATTACGTCTTGCCGTCTGGCGCGGGAAGCCAACGCAGATTTCGTCAAGACCTCGACTGGCTTTTCTTCCGGCGGTGCGACCATCGAAGATGTGCGCCTCATGCGCGACGCCGTCGGCGAGTCCATCGGCGTGAAAGCGTCCGGTGGAGTCCGCACCCTCGACGCCGTGCGTCAAATGGTTCGCGCCGGTGCAAATCAGAATCGGCACCAGTTCGGGCGTGAGCATCCTGCGCGAGCTTCAACCGCTCGACGCATCCGATGCGCCGCCTCGCCTCAGCGGAGCCAACGTTCCGGGCGGCCGTCTTGATACGTATTAGATAATGGCTGCTCCTCGCAACGCCCAGGTACGCTTCCAGGAACGCGCCGAGCTGCTCGATTTTCTGCTCGAAGTCAGCACGGTCACTGCCGAAACACTCGATCTCGATCGCCTCCTGGCGAATGTTGCCGAAATCGTCAAGGACGTAATCCCGCACGAGCTCTTTGCAATTCTGCTTTACAACGAACGCGCTCGCGCTCTGCGAATGCGCTATTCCATCGGTCACCGCGACGAAGTAGCCAAAAGCCTTTCCATTCCGCTCAACGAAGGTATCACCGGCTCCTCCGCCGGCATTCGCCAACCGATTCTAGTGCGTGACGTGCGAACCGATCCCCGCTATCTGAACGCCCTCGATGCCGTTCGCGCTGAGCTGGCAGTTCCCATGCTCGTTCGCGGCAAGCTCGTCGGCGTCATCGATCTTCAGTCCACGCGTCGTCAACGCCTTCTCTGAGCAAGATCGCGCCCTGCTTTCCCTCATCGCCAGCCGCGTCGGTGTGGCCATCGACAACGCGCGCCTATATCGTCGTGTTGAGCGCCAGAACCGCACTCTGAAGGTTCTCACTCATCTCTCGCAGGAATTCAGTTCCATCCTCGATATCGACGAGCTGCTCACCAAGATCGCGGTGACCATTCGCGCCCTCATTAACTTCGACGCGTTTTCCATTTACCTCGTCGATGAAGACCGCAAGTTGCTGCGCTGCCGTTTTAGCCAGCGCTATGACGAGATGGTCACGGTTGCCAACATGGAGTTCGGCAAGGGCCTGACTGGCGGTGCAGCCCAGTCCCGCCAGGTCATCCGGGTCGCCGACGTTACTCAAGATCCCAGGTATGTCGAATCGCACGGCGATATCCGTTCCGAAGTGGCTGTTCCGCTCATTCTGCAGGACCGCGTCATTGGAGTGATGGATCTGGAGAGCGCGCGCCTCGGCTTCTTCACTGACGATCATGTGCGAACTCTGAGCTTGCTCGCTCCTCAAATCGCAAGCTCGGTCGAGAATGCCCGGCTATACGAAGAGCTGGCGCGCCGCGAGCAGCGCATGGAGGAGGATCTAAAAGCCGCCTACAAGCTGCAGCGCATCTTGATGCCGAGACGAGTGTCCGATGTGATTGGGCTGGATGTGGGCCTTCGTACCAGACCCGCTCGCGAAATCAGCGGCGATCTCTACGACTTTTTCGAGCACAGCCACGAATACACTCTCATCGCGTTCGGCGACGTAAGCGGCAAGGGCGCGGCGGCGGCTCTTTATGGCGCGCTCATTTCCGGATTGCTGCGCATCCTCGCTCCCAGGCGGCGCACTCCCGCCCAACTGATGAAGATGCTGAACGAAGCTTTGCTCGAGCGCAGAGTGGATGCCCAGTACGCCACCCTCTCGCTGGTCTTGTGGGACTCGCGAACCCTGACCTTCACAGTTGCCAGCGCCGGCACTCTTCCTCCTATCCTCTGCCGCAATGCAGAGATTATCGAGTCTCGAGCGGAAGGAGTTCCCATCGGGCTGCTTGAGGACCAAGAGTACGATCAGGTCCAGATCGTTGCCCAGCCCAACGATCTGCTCCTCCTCTATTCCGACGGAGTGGAGGACCAATTGAGAGAAGGGGACGAGCAACTTGACCAGGAGTACGGAGCGGATCGCCTGAAGCAGCTGGTGAAGTCGAATTGCCACCAAACTCCTCAGCAGCTCGTCAAGACCATATTCGAAGACATCGACGCATTCCGCGGTCCTGAGCCTCTCACCGACGACCAAACCGTGATCGCTCTCAGGGTTCTTTAGCTGTGGAATTTGCTTATCGCAATCGCACGCTGTCGTGCGAGGACGTACCTTTGTCTGCTGTCGCCGATGCATACGGCACTCCCGCGTACGTATACTCCAAACGCGCCATTGTGAGTCGTTTTCGCTCTTATGAGACCGCGCTAGGCGATCTTTCCCATCGCATCTGTTATTCCGTGAAAGCCAACTCGAATTTGGCTGTGCTCTCCACGCTGGCCCGCGAAGGTGCAGGATTCGACATCGTCTCAGGCGGTGAGCTGTACAGAGTCTTGGCCGCGGGAGGCAATCCCGCCTCGGTGGTGTTCTCGGGTGTCGGCAAGACCGAAGGTGAAATCCGCTTCGCGCTCGAAACTGGAATTCACAGCTTCAACTGCGAGTCCGAACTGGAAATCGAATTGATTTCTCGTTGCGCCGTGTCCCTTCACCGGACCGCTTCTATAGCCATTCGAGTGAACCCGGACGTCGATGCGGCAACTCATCCTTATATCTCCACCGGACTCCGCGAGCATAAGTTCGGAGTCGATATCGCCCAGGCCGAGGACATTTACAACCGCATTGTGAAATTCCCTTCTACCGTAGCCGCGGGTGTCTCGTGCCATATCGGGTCACAGCTTCTGGATATTGATCCATTGCTCGAGGCTGCCGACAAACTGCTTGCCTTGGTTGTCCGCTTGCGTGCGCAAGGGCTTCCCATCCGCAATCTCGATCTAGGCGGCGGCCTGGGTGTGCCCTACGACCCGAGCGATCGCGCGCCGTCGATCCATAGTTACATTCAACGGCTCCGCCCCAAACTTCAGTCCCTCGATCTCATGCTGATGCTCGAGCCCGGACGCTCCATCGTTGCCGAAGCCGGCGTCCTTCTTACTCGCGTGCTGCTGGTAAAGCAGAATCGGGAAAAGCGATTTGTCGTAGTCGACGCCGCCATGAACGATTTGATTCGCCCCGCCCTCTATCAGGCCCATCACCAGATCACGCCTGTCGAGGAGCCCGGCGCCGCTAACCTGGCGAAGGTCGATGTGGTTGGCCCGGTTTGCGAAACCGGCGATTTCTTCGCGCGCGGCATCGATCTTTCTCCCGTTTCGCCCGGCGACCTGCTCGCCATTCGAACGACCGGCGCCTACGGCTTCGCGCTTTCCTCCAATTACAATTCGCGCCCCCGCCCTTGTGAGTTACTGATCGATGGCGCCCACATCCATGTAGCCAGGACCCGCGAGACTTATCAAGACCTCATCCGTGGCGAGCAGTGCTGATCGTGCATACTGTACTAGAACAATGACCGATTCGCTTGCAATCTCCGTACAGGACTTGCACAAAGCCTACGGCGACTTCGAGGCTGTCAGCGGAATCGACCTCGATGTCGGCAGCGGCGAAGTGTTCGGGCTGCTTGGCCCCAATGGCGCAGGTAAAACCACCACCATAGAAATTCTCGAGGGATTGCGTCCGCGCACCAGCGGGAGAGTCTCGGTACTCGGTTTCGATCCCGCCGTCCAGCCGAAAGAGATCAAGAACCGCATTGGCGTGTGCCTCCAAGCCACTAACCTGCCCGACAAAATGAAGGTCCATGAAGCGCTCGAGTTGTTTGACGCTTTCTATGACCGCCACACTGATCGCGATGGCGTCCTGAAGCGCCTTCAACTCTGGGACAAGAAAGATGCCTTCTATAAGTCGCTCTCGGGCGGCCAAAAACAGCGCGTCGCCTTAGCGCTGGCTCTGCTCAATGAGCCCACGCTCTTGTTTCTCGATGAGCCAACCACCGGACTCGATCCGCAGGTGCGGCATGAGATTCACGGAATCATTCAGGAGTTGAAACAGGATCGCCGCTCTATTCTCATCACTACTCATTACATCGAAGAAGCCGAACGCCTTTGCGACCGCGTCGCAATCATCGACGCCGGCAAAATCATCGAGCTCGGCAGTCCGCGCGAAATTCAGCAGCGCGTTCTGGGGCATACGCTTGTCGAGGTCACTACAAATGAGGCCATGCCGCTCGACCAGATGCCCGACGGTCTACGAAGAGATAAGTACGCCACCCGCGACGATGGTCGCACGCTTTCCGTCCAGACCGACTCGGCCGCCGCGCTTATCGTTGAGCTCGTGAAATGGATCGATCAACAGAATCTCCGGCTCGTTGACATTCATACCAAACGTCCGACGCTCGAAGATGTGTTTATTGAGCTTACTGGGAAGAAGCTGCGCGAATGATGAGACCTTACATTGCCCAGATTCGAAGCAATTTGCGGTTGATGGGACGCGACCGCTCAACCCTGTTCTTCAGCTATCTCTTCCCGCTTGTCTTCTTTTTCCTGTTTGCGCAATTGTTCGATGCGAAACAAAGTCCAGCGGCGATGGCCCAGGTCATATCCATGGTGCTCATCATCGGCGTCTTGGGGAACGGTTTCTTTGGGGCCGGCATGCGTGCTGTGCAGGATCGCGAAACAAATGTTCTGCGGCGTTTTAAGGTCACCCCCGTAAATGCCACGCCCATCATCGTCGCATCCCTAGTCTCCGGCCTGGTGGCTTTTCTCCCATCGGTCTTTCTGTTCTTTGTGTTCGGCAAGATCATCTATCACATGCCGGTGCCACATAACATTGTTTCTGTCTTTATCTTCGTGAGCATCGGCGTGGTCGCGTTTCGTTCCATGGGCATGATCATCGCGGCTGTCGTGAATTCCGCCCAGGAAGCCGGCATTCTGACTCAGCTCTTATATCTGCCGATGCTGTTTCTCAGCGGCGCGACTTTCCCCGTCAGCATTATGCCCATTTGGGTGCAAGTAATCGCTCAGTTCATGCCCGCCACCTATCTGTATCAGGGCATGCAGTCGATCATGATCGGGGGGGAAGGCGTGTGGGGAAATCTCCTCTCCGTCGTCGCGCTGCTTATTACTTTGGCTGTCGCTCTGATTGTCGGCACAAAGCTTTTTCGCTGGGAAAAGGAAGAAAAGATCAGCAATGGAGCAAAGCTTTGGATCTTGGCCGTTCTCGCGCCCTTCCTATTGATGGGCATCTACCAGGCCCGCACCAAGCAAAACATCGAGAAGGCCAAAATCCTGTTTCGCAATGCCCAGCGCAACCGCTCTGTTCTGTTCCAAAACGCGACCATCTTCGTCGGTAACGGCAGCATTATCCGGAGCGGCGCGGTGCTCGTGAGAAACGGGAAAATCGCACAGGTTTTTCAAACTCCTCCAACCGACACGAAATCTTTCGATGCGGATGTGATCGAGGCTTCTGGCAAGACATTAATTCCCGGCATGATCGATATGCATGTCCACATCGGAGCGCCCGGCGGGCTGTATAGCGACCCTTCCAAGTATGCCGATCCGAACGCCGACAAGCGGCGACTCGCTGCTTACCTGTACAGCGGCGTCACTGCCGTAAGAAGTACGGGGGACTGGCTCGACGCTTCGCTCAAGCTTCGCAAGCTAGTCGATTCCGGCGAATACCTGGGAGCTCAGTTCTTCGCATGCGGCCCTCTGTTTACAACCGAAGGCGGGCATCCCCTGGAGCTGCTCAAGTACTTCCCCGAGACGCAAAAAAATAATGCGCGCCAGCAGTTCGTACGCTTGCCGAAATCCGCCGATGAAGCGCGAAAGCAGGTCGACGATCTCAAGAAAGCCGGGGTCGACTGCATAAAGGCCGTTCTTGAAGCCGGAAACTCGGAGTGGGGCCTCTTTAACCGCCTTGACACCGGGATCTATGACGCCGTGATTTCCGAAGCCATCAAGGACAACCTGCCCTCAGCGACGCACACCGGCAATGCCGCTGACGTGAAGGATGCGGCTGACGCCGGTACAAGTAGTGTCGAGCACGGCTCCATGATCGACCTTATTCCTGCTGCAACTTTTGCGGAAATGAAGCAGAAGGGAATTGCCTACGATCCGACACTGAGCGTTTTCGAGGCATTAGTGGATTTAAGAACCTCGAACCCGGAGCCGCTCGACCGGTCTCTCGTGCAGCAAGTCGGTCCGACTGATCTCCTCAATTCAACTCGGGCCATGCTCCTGAAGGAGAAGCCCGAGCCTCCGGAGCACTTCAAAGGTTTCCTTGAGCGACTGAATCAAAATCTTCTGAATGCCTATAAGGCGGGGGTGCTGTTGATTACCGGCAGCGATGCGGGAAACATGTTGGTCATTCACGGACCGACGGTTCAGCATGAGCTGGAGCTTTGGGTCAAGGCGGGCATTCCTTCCGCCGTTGCTCTGCAAGCCGCGACTTACAATGCTGCCAAGGTCCTTCGCGCCGATGATCGTATCGGCTCCATTCAGGTGGGCCGCGACGCTACTATGGTTCTCCTCGACGGCGATCCGCTCCAGGATATCTCGAATACGGAACGGATCTCACTGGTGATGTTTCGCGGCGAGCGAGTGTCCCGCTCCGATCTCTTCAACCAGGAAAAGTAGTCCGACGCGCGCTAGAGAAAGGTCTTGAACTCGATCACGTCGCCATCCTGCACAACGTATTCCTTACCTTCTGTTCGAAGCTTTCCAAGCTCACGCGCTCGCGAAAACGAGCCCAGCTCCACCAGGTCATCATAAGAGACGCACTCCGCCGAGATGAAGCTCTTCTCGAAATCGGAGTGAATCACGCCCGCTGCTTGCGGGGCCTTGTCGCCCGCATGAATTGTCCAGGCGCGACTTTCTTTCTCGCCGGTGGTCAGGAATGTGCGTAATCCAAGTAATCGATACGCCTCCTGGATTAAATTGCTCACGCCCGTATCCGCCACTCCCAGGCTCGCCAGATATTCGGCGCGCTCTTCAGGCGATAGCGTCACAAGCTCCGATTCAATCTCGGCCGACACGACCACGGCGCTCGTGTCGTGATGTTCCGCCACATACGCTCGTACTTTGCGGACGTAGTCATTGTTGTCCGCCGTGGCAAGATCGTCTTCCGCCACATTGCACGCGAACAAAGTCGGCTTCGCAGTCAGCAGAAAAAACCCTTTCACCGCCGCCTTCTCCTCCGGCGTCAAATCGAGCGTTACCGCCGTCTTTCCCGTGTTCAGGTGCTTCTCCAGCTTCTCGAGCAGCTCCACTTCGGCCAGCGCCTTCTTATCGCCGCTCTTTGCCGTCTTCTGTTGTTTCGCCTTCCTCTTCTCCACCGCCTCCAAGTCCGCCAGTACAAGTTCGGTGTTGACGATTTCGATATCGCGCACTGGGTCGATCGTGTCCATCACGTGCTCGATATTCGAATTCTCGAAGCACCGAACTACCTGGATGATCGCGTCTACTTCGCGGATATGCCCCAGAAATTGGTTCCCGAGTCCTTCGCCCTGGCTCGCGCCCTTCACCAATCCTGCGATGTCGACGAACTCAAACACCGCTGGCACGATCTTCTGCGACGAGCTGATCTTTGCAAGTACTTCCAACCGGTCGTCCGGCACCGTAACCACGCCTGTATTCGGTTCAATCGTGCAAAACCGGTAATTCGCCGCCATCGCCTTGCGCGTTTGCGTGACCGCGTTGAACAAGGTGCTCTTCCCCACGTTGGGAAGCCCCACGATTCCAGCAGTTAACATTCACATCCAGTGTCGCCCAGCATCGCGTCTTCAAAATGCCTTACGCCGTTTCGGAGCCGTGACCGAAGGGAGCGGTCCCCCGAATGTCATCATTTGAATGTGCAATTCGAAGAGGAACTCGCGCGGGTGCTGCCGCCGGATATTCCTCATCGTGATCGGCTTATTCTAAAGGCGGCGCAGCATCTACGCTTGATCGTGTCCACCAATGAGTACATGAATCTGACGCGCATCACGACCCCGCAGCAGGCTGCTATCAAGCATGTCTACGATTCGGTAGCTCCCTGGCGGCATTTCCACGGCGTCAAACGGGTTCTGGATGCAGGCACCGGCGCGGGCTTCCCAGGCATTCCGCTTTCACTCGCGCTTCCCGAGATCCGCTTCACGCTTTCGGAATCCACTCAGAAGAAGGCGCGCTTTGTCGATTCCGCGGTAGAGTCTCTTGAATTGGCGAACGTGCATGTCGTCGCTCAGCGTGCGGAGGAACGGGCAGCCTCACGTCACCCGGACATCATCACCGCTCGAGCCGTGGCGCCCATGGCGCGCATTATCGAGCTATTCAGGGCGGCTCTCCGGGAGGGCACTCGCATCATCCTTTATAAGGGGCCCGATGTGGAAAGCGAGCTGGCCGAGGCGAAGAAGCATCGCGTCACTGTCGATGTGCTCTGCCGCTACGAGCTACCCGATGGTCTGGGCCATCGGACGCTACTCGAACTTCGGGATCACCCCCGCAATCGTTAAGCTTTCGCGAACGGTTGTTCCGGCGACGGACTCTGCGGCGTAAACAATTCCGCGCCCCCTTCGGTGATGTGCATATCGTCTTCGAGCCGCACTCCGAACTCGCCGCGTATGTAAATGCCGGGCTCATCGCTGAACGTCATCTCCGCTTCAAGCTGTAGCGGATTGCCTTTCACCAAATAGGGCCACTCGTGTCCGTCCATACCCATGCCGTGGCCCACCCGGTGCGTGAAATATTTGTACCCTGGTCCATATCCGCCATCGGCAATCACCTTCCGCGCCGCGGCATCTACATCGCCCGCCGCGAGGCCTGGCCGCGCAGTTTTCACAGCCGCCGTTTGAGCCTGGTGGACAATGTCGAAAACGCGCTTCATCTTGTCCGTTGCTTTGCCCAGTACGAATGTGCGGCTGATATCCGATGCATAGCCTTCCACACTGCACCCGCCATCCATCAGCAACACGGTGCCCTCGCGAATGGTCTGCGGTGTCCGCGATCCGTGCGGCAGTGCCGAATATTCCCCCGCCTGTATGCTCGCTTCGCCCGCGAATCCGAGTTGCCTGTGCGCCGCCGCCACCAACGCCCCAAATTGGTTCTGCGTCATGCCAGCTTCTAAGCTCTTCCACGCCGCCTCATATGCCGCGAGGGAAACCTGCGCTGCCAGCCGCATCAATGCGATCTCGGCTGGGCTCTTGATCATCCGGCATCCCGCCGTAACAGGCGTCGCGCTTACCACCTGCGCTGCGGGATTCGCCTTGCTAATTCCATCGGAAAACACAAACGTGGTGCGCTCTTCAATCCCGATGCGTCCGGTTCTCACGCCGGCGTCGCTCAGCCCCTTCGCCACCAGGGCGTACGGATTCTCGTCTTCCTGCCACGTCAAAACTCGCGACGAATCGCCATCGGGCGCTTGTGCAATCTGTTCCTTCGCACGATCTTCCTCGAACGCCGGACTAACGTAGAAAGGATTCCCTTTTTGCGGCACCACCAATGCGAATAGCCGTTCGCTGTTTCCCCACCGGATGCCTGTGTAATACGCGAGTGATGTGCCCCCGATCATGCAAAGGGCATCGATTTTGTTCTGTTGCATTAACTGCCGCGCGCGTTCAAACCGGTCCTTGCGCTCGGCAATCGTGATCGGACTGGCTTCAGCCCGCCTGCTCTTCAAACCTTCGATAGCCGCTGGAAGCTTGCCAGGCGGGACCGCCTCCATTTCGCGCCGCTGAGCTCCCGCAGCACAAGCGACCGCGCCGGCTCCTGCAACAGAAGACAAGAATGCTCGACGCTTCATCATTGACCTAACGAGCCACCAGCGCGTGCTTCTCGCGGCAATTCTCCGAGCAGTAATAGAAGCTCTGACCGGCTATTTGGCTGCGGAAGGGTGTCGACTCGGCAACGTATGTGCCGCACACCGGATCCTTGTGAAGGTCACCACCCTGAGACGTGGGAGGAGTGCCAGGAGCCCGCCCCGTCCCGCCCTGCGCAACGCGATCTCGAAACGCCTGCGAGGCGGCTTTCCCAAACCCGCTGAGCACACTCCTTAGGACCGCGCGAGCTACCAGCGCTATCAGGACCGCAAATAATAATTCGATAAGCGCGCGAAACATGGAGGACTTACTTGGAGACCCAGGGCATCTCGAACGCCCTTATGACCACTGCCGTTATTGCGGCGGTCTCTTCTTCTTCGTGGCGTTCGGATTGACTGCCTTGGTTTCCACCTTTTCGCCCATTGCCTGCAACATCGCCGACGCTTCCTGCGCGTGTGCGCCATTCGGCTCCAGCTCGAGATATTTCTTTAGCGCGGTAGCAGTATCGGGCGGATACGTCTGCTGGCCAGTCTTGGGATCGACCGATCCCTTCATCATCAGCAAACTTCCATACTGATACCAAGCCTCGGCATACGTCGGGTCAGAGTCGGTTGCTTTCTTGAAGAACTCCGTCGCTTTATCGGGTTGACCGCTATTCACCAGGTTGGCGCCCATGTTGAAATAGGCCTTTTTCCCCTGCGATGGATCCAGTTGAACGGCCTTCGTTAATGCGTCGGTCGCCTCCGGGATCTTCTTTTCGGCCCCGTAAATGTTCCCGATCTGAATGTAGATGGCGGCTTCGTCTGGCTTTATGCCTAACACCTTGTTGTACGCCGCGAGCGCCGCGTCATACGATTTCGTCTTATCATCACCGGTTTGTGTCTGACCGAGCCCGTAGTACGCATCGCCTAAACCAGCCCACACAGCTTCCTGAGTGGCGTCCATCTCAGAGGCCTTTTGAAAGCTGTCGATGGCGGTCTGGAAATCGGCGGCCTTCTTGGTCTTGTCCTGCTCCGTACCCGCGGCGGTAAGCGCATCCTTACCGGCGTTATAGGCATCGTTCAGGGCCTTGTTCTTCTTCATCTGCTCGGAGCGCTGCTTCAGTTGCGCCTCGTACTGCGCCTTCTGCTCCTTGCTCATGCCGCGCTGCTGTTCCGCGGTCAGTTCGCCGTTGGCATTGGCCTGAGCTGTCGCGGCCTTCTGCTGTTTCTGCTTGCTCAGATCGAAGTTAACGACTGTAGAGTCGCCGTACTTCGATTGAACGCCGCTCACCTTGTCGGCCACCTGCCCATCTACTTCGCAGGAGACGTCGTACTTTCCGAACGGGCAGGCCGGTATAGAGCCAGTGGCCCTTTTTATCCGATTTGACCTGGTAGTGACCTTTGATATCGGTGCGGTCCAGCTTTATGACTGCGCCCTTCAAAGGCTGGCCATTCTGGTCCTTAACGTCGCCTTCAAGGGTGGTGGTCTGGGCCCATGTGGTGCCGGCCATGAGGACAACGAAACCGCTCAAAAACAGCGCACGTCGCAACGGGGCGAGCATAATCTTTTCCTCTCCTGATCTCGATATTTCCGCCTAAGAATACTATAGCCTTTTAGACTTAAGTGAAGCAGAATACAGCGAATTAACAGGTTATGGCAACCTCTCGCGCGTGTGCGGCATCCGATGTAGGTAATGGCTCGTGGTTTAACTTCGTTGACCTCCTTAGCCGCCCTTGTCCTGTGCGCGTTGCCAATGCCCGCCCAGAGCCTCGCCAAGGCTGAAGAGCTCTACACGCGAACAGCTTACGAAGCATCCCTGACATTGCTGGACCAGCAGAGCACCGATTCGGCGGTCCTATTCCTTATGGGCCGCGACTATTTCATGCTTGCGGATTTCAAAAAAGCCACTGACTACCTGCAAAAAGCAGCTCTCTCACAGCCCAAGAACAGTGAGTACATGGATTGGGTAGGCCGCGCATATGGGAAGCGCGCAGAGACTTCGAATCCATTTTCGGCGCCCGGTTTCGCGTCTAAGGCCAGGCAGGCTTTTGAGAAATCTGTAGAACTCGATCCGAAGAACAGGGACGCGCTAAGCGATCTCTTCGACTATTACTTGGAAGCGCCCGGTTTTCTGGGTGGCGGTTATGAGAAAGCGCTCAGAGTGGCGGAACAGATGTGTGCTGTGGATCCGGCCGAAGGCTATTTCGCGAAGGCACAACTGGCCCAGAAGCGAAATCAGTTCGACACCGCTGAGCAGAACCTGCGCCACGCCATTGCCATTGCGCCTCGTGAAATAGGTCATCTGATCGCCCTGGCTAAGTTGTTGGCCAACGAAGGACGGATCCGCGAAAGCGATGCGGTGTTCCTGCAAGCCCAGAACATAGCTCCGAACGCCCCCAGGATCTGGTATGCGCGAGCCGATCTCCTGGTGAAACAAAAGCGCAACTTGGATGAAGCAAAGCTTCTTCTTCAGAAATACATACAGGCGCCGGTCACGGTCGATGATCCGCCCAAAGAGGGCGCGGCTCGTTTGTTGAAGCAGGCCAGCGGCATCTAAAGCCGACCGCGCGCGCAGTTAAGATGAATCTCGCCGAGGCGATCAACTTCAGTCTGCAAGCGCTGCGGGCCAACCGGCTTCGCACATTCCTCACCGCGCTTGGCTTAATCATCGGGAATGCGTCAGTCATTCTCGTTGTGACAATTTCCCTCGCCAGCAAAGATTTGATACTCGACCAGATTCGAGGCATCGGCTCGAATCTGGTTTATGCGGATTACGAAGCAGGCGGCGAGAATACCGCGAAAGTGCAAGCCGATTTCGTGAAACTCGCCGATGTCCAAGCGCTGCGCGATACGCTCGGCAGTACCATCATCGCGGCATCGGCGGTGATGACGACTAACGATCAGATTGTCGTGAATGGTAAGGTTCGCGAAGTCACGATTGACGGGGTTGACGAGCAGTATGCGCGCGTGCGAAACCTGCTGATTCTGCGCGGTCGCGCGTTCGACGAAAGCGACCTGACCTTGCGCGAGCGCGTCGCCATGCTGACTGACAAACTCGCCATTCGAATCTTTGGCAGCCAGGACGCATCGCTAGGCCAGACCATCAAGATCAGTCAACTGCAATTTACCGTAATCGGGACCTTTCGCGAGAAGACCAGCACGTTCGGCCAGGGTGAGATTACGGATGAAACCATCCTGATTCCAATTACGGTGATGAAGTACTTCATGCAGTACGAGCGTATTGAGCCCGTCTATATAGAAGTGCGCAATGCAGCGGATGTGCCGGCCGTCAGGCAGGAGGTGAACGACATTCTAGAGAGGCGTCATCGCACGGGTGCAAAATACAATGTGCAAGACCTAAGCGCCATTCTCGATACAGCCGATAAAATCGCGAACGTACTGACTATTGTGCTCATCATCGTTTCCGCCATCGCCTTGATCATTTCCGGAATCGGAATCATGAACATCATGCTGGTGACGGTCACGGAACGCACGCGTGAGATAGGATTGCGCATGGCAGTCGGCGCTTCCCGGCGCGAAGTAATGGTGCAATTTCTGGTCGAGGCCGTGCTCATCAGTCTGGCTGGAGGCGTAGTTGGGATCATCATCGGTCTCGCGCTCCCCTTGAGCGTGCGCCTATTCACCGAACAGTTTCGCGTGCCCATTTCTCCCGTTTCCGTGCTGGTCGCGTTCGCGGTTTCGTTTACAGTGGGCGTGGGCTTCGGTCTGCTGCCCGCGCGCCGCGCTTCGCAACTGAATCCGACGGAAGCGTTGCGGTACGAATGAAGTTCGCTGCGGGTGGGGCGCTACTTCATCTGCTCGCGATACTCCCACTCCTTAGCCGCGCGCTCGTGCAGCAAAGCGACATCGGCCTGCAGAACGTAGCCTTGACGGACAAGCGTTTCGCAGACATTATCTATGGCGTCCAGATACTGCTGCTCAGACGCGTAGCGCTCCGCGATTGACGGCCTTGGATCGCCTGAGCTGAACCCTTTCCTCACGACCCCGAGCAAATGGAATCCACGAGCCTACGAAACTGAGGAGCTCCGTCGGCGCTCCAATGGACGGACTTCGCAGGTTCCATCCGGTGTAAGAAGCCAAGGGGACCGCGACCTCAGGCATCTTGATCCCGCCGAGGTCGTTTCCATCTGCGTCCACTTGAGGCACGAATGTAGGGAATGGCGCGCCGGCCTGGGGTGGTTCCACTGAAAAATCGAGACGGTAGGCTTCGCGCTTGCGCTGCGGGACGTTCACGCCGGCAATTGCCGGAAATCTCAATGCACTAATGGTCGCGAGCTCACCTTTCCTTAATCGTGGAAACTGCGACGGCGGAGGCTCGGTTCCATCCTTCAGCCAATTCTGCATGGAGACAAGGAGCGCGCGCAATCCATAGCGGTAATCGTTCGTATTCGTCAGGTTTTGCGCCGGCGCCGGCCGCGGCGGAATGGAGCCCGCCGTGTGCTGCGAGCCAGCAAAAAAGTAGATGCGCGTGTCGCCAGACGGAGGAGCGTCGGCTTTTCCGTCGGCTGTCGTGTGAATCAGCGAGGCGCAGCGGCCCCAATACTCATAAGCGCCGTTCGTCAGAAAGAGCTTCGGTACGACATGCGCCCGATGCGACTTGTCCAGCAAGTGCTCTTCGTCAAACGGAGGCACATCGACGGGATAGAAGACATTCAGGAAGGGATGACCGTCTCGGGAAGGTTGGGCAAAGCGCTCATTGAAGCTGCCTCGACCGGCGCCTGCGACGTGCGCCCAAACGCCATCGAATACCTGCCGATGAAGCTCATCTTCGTTGAAGCCATCGTACAGATATTCACGCAAAAAGCGCCCGCTCTGCGAAACACCGAAACCTACGGCTCGTTTCAAGCGCTGATCGTCAAGTGCGGTCTTCACTCCTCCGTATTTCAGAAAGGAAACGAAGTCTCTGATTGCGGCGAGCCCCAGGCCGGCAACAACCGGGTCTTTCGCTTGGTAAACGACCTCATATATCCGGCCGGGCGCAAACCCGCCCTTCAAAGACACATGTGTGAGATCGCTGAACTTCCATTCCGAGCGCGCGATTAACGTGCGCGGACCGGTGACACTGTCCCGCACGAATAACTTATTGTCCGGCGAGTTCGCATCCGATACCGCATAACCGGTCTGCCCTCTGTCACCCAGCGGAATGATCTCTTCCGGCTGATCGCCTATCCATTCCGACCGGACCACGCCCGTAATCGGGCCGCCGTGATCTGTCGCAACGGGAAGGTACGCGCGCAAGAGCCCCGGCCGCATCGGAACATCGAATTCCCACCCTACCCACACGAGCGTGAAACCCTGCTGGAGAAGAAAATCATCGCCAAAACTTTCGGCGGACGTTGGATTCAACTGGCCGCGACCAAAATCAAATTCATTGAGTAGGGCCTTGCCGCCGCGATTCGATATCTCCATCAGCGCAGTGCCGTTCCCGTTCGCCGGGTTGCGCGGGGTAAGCATGTACAGATCGGAGGAGAACTCAACCAGCCCATTTTTGTCCCTGGGCGCCAATTCGATATCGGCGATAATCCGGTTGGCCGCGAGCCTCGGGTCGACCGCAAAGTGAACTTTTGCGACGATGCATTCATATGCGCCGATCTTGCCAAACGGTGCTCCATTCAGCACGTCCGTATGACTGATCACTTCTACGGTTGTGACAGCTCCGCCTGTTACGCAGGGCAGTGTGGCGCAGAGAACTGCGAATGCGATTAGTCTGTGATGCAACAGAAAGCTAGACAGTCGAGAGAGTCTGATTCTCGGCAGGTACCCGGCGCTTCAGAAGCGCATACGCGGTAAATAAAACGCCTGTGTAAAACAGATCACCCAGTAGAGTGCGGCCGAAGAATGGCAGTGCGGCAACGTAGCACGCGATCAATCCCGCTACGGTATGGGCGTACAGCGACATGCTTGCCCACCACGTAAAGAAATTAGTAATCAAATAGAACTGAACACTGCCCGCGACCGCGACCGAAGCGATCTTCAAGGCGCCCGAAGAATGCCGCAGGAAAACGCGCCCCAGGATCGACGTTGATCAAAAATGAAGCGTAAATGATCAAAGTTCCCCAGGAGTATGCAGCGTAATTTCCTTCTATTCGGCTGCGAATAGGATCCGTCACCAACATCGCGAGCAGGGGTACGCAATAAGCCTGCCAACCGCGCAGCTTGGCCCCGCCGAACAAGGCGACACTGCCGACCGGAGCGAAATTTGGGGGATGTGGCGCCAGCCGCAACAGCGCCGCCGCGACCGTTAGCGTGAAAGCGAGCGGCTGGAACGAGGGCTTTCTTTGATCCATTCTGAGCTTCAGTATAGCGGAAACCGGCGGATCGAGTTCACCAGGCTGAAGGAGGGTCGCTGGCGGGAAAACTGTCCTCGACGGTAAGGTCGTGGGCTTCGTCAACCCGTTGTCTTCTACTGCAGGCCCAAAGGCGCTCGATCTTCGGCCAGAACGCATAAGCAACTACAGGTAAAGAGATTCCCACTATAAAATAGGCAAATTTCATATTTCGGCTCCGGGCGTGTTTCATTTTCAGCATCCTTCCCCATTGATGCTTGCCCATAAGCAACTGCTACACAACCATCGGGCCTTATTTTGTGGCCGCCGTCCGAGTGTTCCGCAGCGTCGAAGCCAGAGATTCGCGCGGGAGCGTCTGTACAAAGGGTTTGATCGCCCACGCCAGCGCGACGGGAATGCTCCGGGACAAGGAGAGCGTGCGGCACTCCGCCAACACGCCATCGTTCGCCGTTTCGATACTCCAGTACGCGTAAAGCCGCCACAAAAATCCCGTGCCTTGCCCCGCCGGCCATTTCTTCTCGCGCGACGTTCCAGAGTTTTCCACTTCTGAAATGTCTTTCGCGTAGGCGCGGCAAATCCATTTGCCCGGCCCAATTTCCTGATAATGCGCCTCTTCGTTCACGTCGAGTATCACCGGAACCAGCGGATCTTTTCGCTGCAGCCGCCAATGCCCCCAGAGGTCGTTGCCCTCGCGCCGTATCAATCGGGAGCTGATGATTTCCGGATAGATTTGCGAGTGACGGTCAAAGTCCTGCAGGATCGCCAGGACCTTGTTTACCGTTGTGTTCGGAATGAAAATCGCGCCAATCCAATCGTGGATCAATCCGTTTGAGATCGCGACAGGATTCTGCGACGTGCCCGGGCGAATAACCAGATCGCCTCGCAAGACCTGCTCATGTTCAGAAGGATTGTCATCGATCGCGAGAAATGCGCGCTGGCCATGCCATCGGCTGGAAAGCTGTTGCTCCACCTTAGCCGCGTATTGATCGAATTCAGCGGCTGTACGCGGCTGCAGCGTGGTTGTGAACTGTGCGCCAAGTTGAGGGATCGTAAGCGCGAATGCGAGAAGGGATAGCGGCCAAACGCGCCTTAACTGCAAAATCAGAGTCCCGCTTCAGCGTAGCGAACCTGACAAATCCGGCCCCGAATTGAAACTGTTTTCCGTGCTCGAAATCCCACTAATAGAGGGCGAAAATGGCTTCCACTGTGTGGCGCGGCTACATCACTTTTGGTCTTATCTCGATTCCTGTACGGCTTTTTCGCGCCGCGCGCGCTGAGCGCGTTAGCTTCCGGCGGCTCTATCGCGAAGAGCCGAGGCAAGAGCCGGAACGTCCTCGCCAAAGATCTTTAGCTGTCGAGCCCGATCGACCGTTGAAGCGATTGGCCTACGAAGACCAGCAAGCCGAGGCCCCGGCAAACGCATCCGCAAGACCGGCGAGCACAGAGGAGCAACCGGAACCGATTCTGACGCCCGTTCAGCAGGTCTCAGTCCGCAAAGGAAGCGACGACGTGCTCCCGGAACGCTCCCTGGTCAAAGGATACGAATACGAGAAGGACCGGTTTGTTGTCGTTGAGCCGGAGGAGCTGAAGAGCGCCGCTCGCGCCACCTCGACACAGATGGAAATTCAGGAATTCGTGCAGCTTGCCGAAATCGATCCCATCTATTTCGAGACTTCCTATTACATGACGCCTGAGCAAGCGGGTGAGAAGGCATACGCGCTGTCTGTACCGCTCTATGCAACAGACCGGACTCGTCGCCGTGGCCCAATTCGCAATGCACAATCGGGAGCACGTGGTCGTTTTGCGGCCCGGCAAAACGGGCCTTCTCGCGCACACCATGTTCTTCAGTTCGGAAGTTCGAGCTGAAGAGGAGTATCGAACCGATACGAGCGTCGTGGCAGAGAGGGAGCTGGATTTGGCTCAGACGCTGATCCACTCGCTCGCTGCGCCTTTTCAGCCGGAGAAGTATCGAGACGCGTATCGCGAAAGAGTGGAATCGATCATCGCGAAAAAGGTCCAAGGCCAGCCGATTGCGCGAACGGAAGCGCCTCAGAAGTCAGCAGAGGTCGTGGACATCGCGGAAGCGCTTCGCAAGAGCTTGGCAAATCTGAAAAAGCCTGCGAGTTCAGACCAGCAGCCCCGGGAGCGCGCCGCCCCCGCTCCATTGCGGTCGAAAAAAATCTCCCGCGGCGCAGGGCAAAAGTAGGCAACCCTTTACAGAGGGCGCATCGCTTGTTCAGCGCAAGCCTTCAGGGAGCCCCGAGGGGGTGGCCCGGTTTGCTGGACGTCATGTTCGAGATCCTGAAGTAAGCGTTCGGCGGCGCTTTGAAAATGGCCGGCACGCTGGTAGGCGCAATAAACGAGGCGTCCAGCGGGAGCCTCTCGAAGTGTGAGATAGACATACGGCGCGTTCTGGTAGTGAAACATTCCGTAGCGGACGTTGGGCTCGACGATAAGTTCCAGCCAGAGTTCGGCTGCCGCCTTGTCTGAAACCAAGCTGAACGGGAGTTTTGGCAAGGTCTTCAGAATGCGTCTCCGGAGATGCTCCAGATCTTCAGGCGCATCGGGATTCCTGGGTTGCCGGCTGGTAACGGTCACGGCAATAGTCTTGGCGGAGGCGAAGTTCTGATTGGGAGCGACGGCTTCGAGGTGCTTCGGGATCTCGGGTGGCACGTTTTGAGATAAAGCTAGTGTCACTGCGGGAAGAAGGACCAAAG
>CAWFWH010000010.1:0-36302 GCA_963819405.1 uncultured Acidobacteriaceae bacterium
AACCACCACACGGGCCGTCAGTTACCATGCCTGTGAAAATGGCGATCGGTGGACGCCAATCTTGTGCCGGTGGAACTTCGATCCGCGGTGGTTGTGACGCTCAGCCTCGACGGGAAGGGGCGAATCCTGGATTATGCGGTACAGGATGGCGCAAATTCGTATGTAGGCGACCCCATGCGGCTTACTTACAACAACATTCTGCTGCCCGAGTTCCGAAGTGTTCTCGCCCAGGCGCAACCAATCAGCAGGGACATCAGCATCTCGTTCAAGCCGATTGTGTTCCGGCCTTAAGAGCGAGTTCTCAGCGAATAATCCTCGTCGTTGCGGGTCAGGTTAGGGCTGTAATACGGATCCGCGGCGATAACTTTTTCCCACTTTAATCGCATACGGGCGACTTCTTCGGGACGCGGCCTAAACTCTGAGGAGTTCTTTGAGAATGCTTCATGATGGCTAAGCACGGCGTGCGGCGTGTAGAGAATTCGATACCCCAAGCTTCCGATCTTAAGGCAAAGATCCACGTCGTTAAAGGCAATCGGAAAATCGCTCTCGTCGAAACCACCCACTTCCCGGAATACGCTGGCCCGTGTCATCAAACAGGCCCCGGTAACGGCGCTGACATTTCGAATGACCTCACTGAGGTCGAAGTAATGCGATTTCGCTCCATCCAATCCGTTAAACGCATGCCCGCAATTGTCGTGGAGGCCCATTATGACTCCGGCGTGCTGAATCTTACCGTTGGGATAAAGAAGCTTCGCACCCACCGCGCCAACCTCAGGCCGGACAGCGAGTTCCAGCATGGATTCGAGCCAATCGGGCGCGATGACACACGTATCGTCGTTTAGAAACAGGAGCACGGGCGATTGACATTCCCGCGCCGCGGCATTATTAATGGCCGAGTAATTAAATGCCTTGTTACGCCAGTCGATGTAACGGAGGGTCTGGGGACCACTGGCGAAACGGCTCACAAAGCTGTTAATCGCGTTGTGCTTGGAATTATCGACAACCACCACCTCGTACTCGCGATAGGTGGTCTTACCAAACAAGCTTTTGAGATTTGTTCGCAACACGTCAGTGTTGCCGCCGGAAGGGATGATTATGCTGACGCGCGTTCCCGCCGGTATCGGATATCTTGCGCGCCAACGACCGGCGACAGCCCCGGTTTCCACCGTGACTTGGTTGCCCACTCGATCGCAGTGCCGCTGTAGAGCCTTTTGCGCCGCATCTAAAGCGTACTGTTTGTTATCGAGAGCGCTGGCGGTTGAAGCCACGCCAGCTCGCCAGTGATACAGCACTTGCGGAATATGCTCGATTCTGCTCGCCTGCTCCGCGGCCCGAAGGATCAGGTCGTAGTCCTGGCTGCCGTCGCAATCGGATTGAAACTCCCCGATGTTTTGGATCAGGTCTTTGCGCAAGATCAGAAGGTGGCAAATATAGTTTTCCGACAGAAGCAAATCTGGCGACCAATCGGGCTTAAAGAACGGCTCAAATCTCGTGCCCTGCCGGTCGATTTTGTCTTCATCGCTGTAAAGAAGGTCCGCGTTCGGGTTGCGGTCGAGAGTCTCGCACACGTATGCCAGAGCGTGCGGCGCGAATGTATCGTCATGGTCGAGAAAACATATGTACTCGCCGGCCGCCATTCGCAACCCGGCGTTGCAGGCTGTTGAAATACCGCCACGCTGATTCTGAAAAGCGACTTTGATTCTGCTGTCTTGCCGGGCGAACGTGTGCAGAATCTTCTTTGGCTCGGTTTCGGAGGAGCAATCGTCCACCGCGCAGAGCTCCCAGTTGCCATAGGACTGAGCGAGAACGGATTCAATAGCGGCGGTGAGCTCGAGCGGATCCGGATTGTAAACCGGCATGATGATGCTGATCAGCGGGCGCCGTTGAATAGTGCTGAGCTTCAGTTGAATCAATTGGTCGGAGCGGCGTTCGAACTGGCTGATCCATCGGTCGTAATCGGAAGCGAAGCCCTTTTCGTGATCGATATTTATGGCGGTCTTCGTCTCCTGAATCACCTTGCCTTGCGAAAGCAGCCGAAGCACGATGGGATGGCGGCCGTTGGGGAGGGATTGCGAGTCGAAGTCGACCGCAAAACCCGCGTGTCCCGTTTGGTCGAGATCCGGGAACGCGTTCTTTATGTCCGGGCGCGGAACCGACGGAGTTATGTCGATGGGCGGCAGGCCTGCGATTGCGATCTGAACTGAATCCACCCCTCCTTCGGCGACGCACCAGCCTCGAATCCGGATTTGCCCGCTGCGAGGGTTTACCTCATTCGGCTTCGGGGCGTCGCAGATTAAGAAAGAGCGTCTCCCGGCCAGAGCGGCCGCTTCGCCAGACGTCTTGTCTCGGCTGGAAGGGAGAAATTTCTTGATCAGATTGCCGGCTGCGTGTAGTGTCCGCCAAATGCGGCCGGACAGAACCTCCATCAAAATGCGATCCAGCCGGGTAATCGAAGTTGCCTGAGAGTTGAGCTGAGATCGCTGTTCCTCCAGCATTTCCAGTATTCTGGCGATCTGCCACTCCGATAACTCCAAGTCCGCTCGAAGCTGGCGAACCGCCTCGTTGGCGGCTTCCAACTGAGCTTCGAGGCAATCCTGCTGGTTCATCTTCCTCTTAAAAACGATACCAAGCTTAAGGTAGTGCTCATTGATGCAGAAGGCGGATCTTGTACAGGCTAGTATTAGTCGCATAGCTATGCCGCCGTTGCTCGTTTCGCCCGCTCACACTAGGTGGAGACGGCTGCGGTACGGTATTCCGGCGTTCATTAGAGGCGCCCTCCGCCGGCAAGCGGATAACCTGCTTCCAAACCGCGAAGCACGTGAATATCGGGTGTGGATGGCTCAACGTCTGGCAGAGAGGCAGTCCAACTATCAGGGATCGGTCGCTCGAGGCTTGCTCTCAATTTTGACTCCTGTTTGGAACCGTAGCCCCGTTCGTTACCTCCGGACGTTGGCGGAATCTCTCATCGGGCAAAATCAAGGCGGCGCTTGCGAGTGGGTGATTCTGGACAACGGTTGCTCTAACGGTGCGCTGCTCGCCTATATAAGAGAACTGAATCAATATAGCTGGGTCAAGCTCCACCGCGTTCCGACGAATATCGGCATTGGCGCAGGCTTGCGTTATTGCCTCGAGCAGGCGACCGGCCGGTACGTGCTCCCGGTGGACGCGGACGATTATTTGTACCCCGATGCACTCCAGGTGATCAACTCGTACATCGGCAAGGCGGGCTATCCGCCGCTGCTCTACACCGACGAAGATAAGGTAATTGGAACCAGGTTCTACCAACCGTATTTCAAGCCGGATTGGGACCCGGTTCTTTTTTTGAATTCAGCCTACATAGCGCATTTGGGAGTTGTCGATCGACAGAAGGCGCTGGGACTGGGAGCTTACGACGATCCTGATGCGGAAGGAAGTCAGGATTGGGACCTTTTCGTCAGGTTTATGATTGCGGGCTGGACACCGGTTCACATTCCGGAAGTCCTCTACAGCTGGCGCGTGCATGCGCATTCGACAGCGGATGATGCTGCCACTAAACCCTACATACATTCATCGCAGAAGGCCGTTCTGCAGCGTTTTCTGGACGCACGCCAGGACCCTGGAAGATTCAGCATTGAATACAGTCCATTGCTGGGGGGCGCGCCGCACTGGCATTTTGTGAGGCGGCACACTGATCCGAAGCCGATCGTTTCGGTTGTTCTTGACAGAACTTCGCACCCTGGCACGCTTTTTCCCTTAGCGCGCGAAATGGCGGAACAGAACGGATTCGTACATTTCATCGCGGAAGACGTGCAAATCGAATGTGAGGAGTGGTCATGGGAAGCGCTCGGCCTCTTCGAGCTTCATCCCGATACGGTAATGGTGGGCGGCCGCATCCGGAATACAAGCGGCATCATTACCGAAGCCGGCAATTATTTCGGCTTCGGCGGAGCTTGTGGCTGCCCTTACCGTGGCAGGTCCTTTCTCGATTCCGGCTATTTCACGCAGATGTGGAAACAGCGATCGGTCAGCGCTGTCTCGAGCCAATTCTCGGTGATCACAGCTGCATTTTTGGCGGATCTGCTGCGCGACCTTCCGTCACAGGCTTCGTTGCCGTTCCTGGGGGCGTGGGCCGGGGCGCGCGCTGCGAGAACGGGCAAGCGCGTCGTGTACTCGCCATTTCTAAGTGGTATCTCGGATCTGGATTGGCGGACGCTCGTCGATGCGCAGGAAGAAAAAGTGTTTGCAAATATGAATCGCGACCTCATTCCAGACCGTCGATTCTATCCGCAATCCTTCTCGCTAGAGAAACCGTTTCATTTTTCGACCGCCAAGACGGCTGAAGCTCCCGGTGTTTTACACTGAGGCTTGCCGCGGAAGCTCGGCCAGCATTTCCTCATCCGTGACTCGATTCTGGAACGCTTGGCGGCCGCGGCATGTGGCGATCACACCCCACGCGCGATAGAAATCGGACCTGGACGAGGCGCCCTGACACGCCATCTTTTGCCACGCACCGATGAATTGCATGCCATCGAAATAGATGCTTCACTGGTGCAATATCTCCAGTCGAAGTTTGCTTCCGAAGCGAAGCTGCATATTCACGCAGCCGACGTCCTCACGAGCGAACTTGCGCAGTGGGGCTCTGCGGTGTTGACCGGCAACCTGCCGTACTACATCACATCGCCAATCATCGAAAAATTTCTCGCGCTCGACAATAGATTTCCAGTGGCTGTATTTCTTGTGCAATGGGAAGTAGCGGAGCGGTTACTCGCCGGGCCGGGCACGCGCGCCTACGGTTATTTGACGGTGGCGACGCAGCTTGTCGCGAACGTGGAGCTTGTTTCGAAAGTTCCGCGTTCTGCATTCGTTCCGCAGCCTGAAGTGGACTCGGCCGCGGTGCTGTTTCGACGGAAGCCGCACGCTGTGCCGAATCTGCCCCAACTCCTGACGTTTGTTGGCCGCTGTTTCGCCCATAAGCGTAAAACGTTGCGGAACAATTTGCGTCCCTTCTATGGTGGAACCGCCGATGTGCTTCCGGAGGCACAGCTGCGAGCCGAGCAACTCACCGTCGATCAATTCGTAGAGCTGCACGCCAGGCTTTCGGCCGCTTCGCGCGATTCTTAAGCCCTTCTGTACACTGGAAACTTCATGATTCGGGCTCGCTTTGCGCCATCGCCAACTGGCTATTTGCATATTGGAAGTGCGCGAACATTTATCTTTAATTGGCTATACGTGCGGAAGCATCATGGCACCCTGGTGTTGCGCATCGACGACACCGACGCCGACCGGAACACCGAAGCGTCGCTGAATTCCATTTACGAAGGGCTGAACTGGCTGGGCCTGACCTGGGACGAATTCTACAGGCAGTCGGAGCGGCTCGATCTGCATCGCAAGTTGGCTTTCGACCTGCTGGCGAGAGGTCTTGCGTACCGCGATTTCAAGCCTGCCGCGGCGGATCTGGAGGACAAGCCGCATGGGGAAGGCCCATGGCTTTGCAACCCGGAGATGCGGTCGCTGTCTCAGGCGGAGAGCGATGCGCGCGCCGCAGCCGGTGAGCCTTTCGTAATTCGTTTTGCCGTGCAGAGAGAGCATCCCTACGAAGTAGCTTTTCATGACGAGGTCTACGGCCCTCAATCGAAGTTAACGGCCGATATCGAAGATTTCGCGTTGCTGCGAAGCAACGGCATGCCGACCTACCATCTTGCCTCTTGTGCCGATGATATCGATTTGAAGATCACTCATCTCATTCGCGGGCAAGATCACTTGTCGAATACGTTCAAGCACATCCTGATTTTTCAAGGCGCAGGGGCGCCGTTGCCGCGTTTCGCGCATTTGCCGCTGTTGATTGCTCCGGATGGTTCAAAACTTTCGAAACGCAAGCACGGCCCGGTGGTGAGCGTGACAACTTACCGCGACAACGGGTTTCTCGCGCTGGCATACATCAATTTTCTGTGCCTGCTCGGCTGGTCGCCAAAAGACAATCGGGAGCAGATGAACTTGTTCGAGCTAACCAATGCATTCAATTTCGAAGGCGTGCACCGAAGCAATGCAGTGGTTAACTTTAATGAAGCCGACCCGATTGATCCGAAGGCATTGTGGCTCAATTCCCAGCATCTGCGATCGGTTCCCATCGAATCGCTAGCTCCTTTGGTCCGGCGGGTGCTGGAAGATCATCGTTTAACCCCCTCTGGCGATGAGGCATCCTTCCTGCGCGTCATCGATACGATCCGGAGCCGATTTTCGACGCTGCTCGATTTCGCGAGCAAAGGACGCGCCTATTTTGCGGATGACTATCACATCGAGAAGCCAGCGCTGGATAAACTCAATGTGCCCGGCGCGCGCGAGCTGCTGCACGAATTGGCCGACCGCATCGAAGCTAACCCGCAGTTCACGGATGCGAGCGTCGAAGCCGATTTGCGCAAGCTTGCGGAAGAGCGGGCGTAAAGGCCGGCGTGCTGATTAACGCAAGCCGCGCAGCGCTCACTGGACAATCGGTCGGTCCAAGCGCGTTTGCGGTTTTCGTGTGTATAGGCCGCGAGCGCGTCATCCAGAGGCTTCGAAGGGTCTAGGCGTGCCGAAGGTCATCATCGGGCTCGGCGGTTTACTCAGCGATCCCGCATGCTGCGTTCTCAAGCACGGCCAGATTGCTTCGGCAGTAGAGCAGGCCAAAGTTTCGCGTCAGGACCGCGCCGGTTCTTTTCCAGACGAAGCATTCCGTTTGGCTCTCGAAGTAGCGGACGTTAAGGCAGACCAAATCGATTGTGTCGCTCTGGCAAGGCCATTTGCAGCGGGGCCGGAGAGTGTCGCGCAACTCGAGCTTCGCGCGCGTTTTCCGAACAGCGAGATTGTTGTCACGGAGCATCATCACGCGCACGCCGCTTCCGCCTATTACGCGTCGGGTTTTGAATCGGCGTCGGTCTTGAGCATCGATCGCGCGGGGGATTTTCGCTCGGCCGTGCTTTTTCAAGCCACAGGAAACCAGTTAACGCCTGTGCGGGAGATGTACTTCCCGGATTCATTGGGCGATGTGTTCAATCGCGTTACCGAGTTGCTGGGCTTTGAGCCGCGCGCCGACGAGCACAAAGTCCAATGGTTGTCTGCTTCGGGTGAGCCGAAACACGCCGGAGTCTTCCGCGACATACTGCATCGAAGTGGATCGGCCTGGCCGCAAGTGAATCGCGCCTTTTTCGATGCGGACCATCTCACGCACGGTGGATTCAGCGCTCGGTTTTCTGACGAAACAGGTATTGAGACAGACGCGCCGCTCTCATCGAAAGAGAAAGCGGATCTCGCTGCCAGTCTGCAGGCCGCCGTCGATGAGGCGGTAATAGCTATGGTGGGAGTCCCGAGAACGTTTGTGTCGCGGGAGGCTTAGCGCTCAACGCGTTTCTGATCCATGCACTGGAACAGAAATTCGACAACGTGTTTGTTCAGCCCGCGGCCGGCAATGCAGGAACGGCGATCGGCGCCGCTCTCCACGCATGGCATAGCTTCTATCGTGAAACGGCGCGCATCCCGTTCAGCACCATGTGTCTTGGGCCCGCTTATCCACCCGAACAAATAAAACAGGTCCTCGAAAATTGCAAACTGCGCTTCCGCTACTTGCTTACCGAGGGCGAATTAATCGGGAAAGCCGTCGCGGCGCTCGATGATCACAAGATCGTGGCATGGATGCAAGGGCGCATGGAATTCGGCCCGCGCGCGCTGGGCAACCGCAGCATTCTTGCTTCTCCGCTGAATCCTTATTCGACAGAGAACCTGAACGTCTACATCAAGCACCGTGAGAGCTTTCGGAAATTCGCGGCGAGTGTGCCGGAAGAGCTTGCGGACCGGTATTTCGAAGTGGGGCTGAACGCGCGATATCTGGCCACGGTCGGACGCGTGCGGGCGGAGCACCGCGACACCTTCGCGCCGGCGATTCTCGGCAGGGACTTAATTCGAGTACACACCGTGCGAAAGGACGAAAATCCGCTCTATCATGCGCTGCTGACCGCTGCCGGAGCATCGACGGGCTTGCCGGTGCTCTACAATACCAGCTTCAATCTGTTTGGGGATCCGCTTGTCTGTACTCCCCGGGACGCTGTTCGAAGCTTCTATTCTTCAGGTATCGACGCGCTGTTCGCCGGCAGTTTCTATCTGGAGAAGTAACTCGCCGGGTCCACTCATGGTTGCTGATTGAAGTAGGAGCGAACTCCTTCTTCGGCCAGTCCCAGCGCGCGGGCCAGGGAGACCTTCGCTAAGTTGTATTGGAACTGAGCCGAAATCAGGTTTTCATTCGCGTCGGCGACTGCCTGCTGAGCTTGGACCACTTCGACGTATTGGTCACGCCCGCTGTAAAACGGTCTCGACTTTCCTTCAGAGTTTGATTCGCAAGGTCGACATTGCTGTGGGCAACATCGACCTGATCACCGGCTGATTTCAATCGAGCAAGGCACTGCGCACGTCGTAGTCGATTTGGCCGCGCAGATTTTCTAATTCGTTTCTGACGATTTCTCAGCTCGGCGTCCTCTTGGAGAATGTCAGCCTTGATCCGGCCGCCATCGAAAATATTGAACTGAATGGATCCCGTGGCTTGAAAGACACCATGTGAGTTAGTCAGCAAGCGCAGACCTTCATCGCCATAAAAGCCCGAAGCTGTCAATGTGGGATATCGTTCCGCTTTGGCCGCTCTTAAAGTGAATTGCGCGGCGAGAACTCGCGCCTTTGCCGCCTGATAATCGGGACGATGCTCATACGCCTTCGCCAAAGCGTCCTGAAGCGATATGGCTGCAAGAGGAACGGAGGGCGATGGGTCGGCAACCGTAAAGTCCTGCCCAATCGGGAGACCAATGATGCGACCGAGCGTGAGTTTGTCCTTCTCGAATTGATTCGTCACGGCAACCAGCGCTTGCTGCCGCTGCTTTAATTCGACTTGCGAGCGCAGAACGTCGATGCCAATCGCCACGCACCGCATCGTGCCGCCGCACAGCGTTCACGTAAACTGCATTGTCCGATTCGATTTCGGCCTGGGTGGCCACCACTCGCGCGGCGTCGGCGATGATTTGCAGATAGGCATTTCCGACAGCCTGGACAACCAGGTCCCGCGCATTCTTGACGGAAAGCGCGGACGCTTTGACATCCTCTCTGGACGATCTGAAATTGCTAATCGCGCTGTAATCGAAGAGTGGAACGGTTGCGTTTGCCAGGGCGCTTTGATAGCTGTAGGGGCCAACGATGTGCGGGATGCTGAAACCGAGGCTTGCGGAAAACTAAACAAAAAGCCAAGCGCCTGAACATTGAGTTGTTGCTCAGTCATGCTGAGCTGCCCGTTATCTTTGGCAAGAGTCCACTCAGGGCGCGATAACGCTCCGCGCGGACTTCGCGGCTGGATTGTTCGCTAGTCAGCAGCCCAAGATTCGCCTTCAAGCCACGATCGATAGCGCCGCTAAGTGTCAGCGGAATCGGCGTTGTAGAAGCGCGGCCTTGCGGCACGCTACCGCGGAAGGTTTGATCGCCGGTTTGGGGCGCGACGGTCACTTGTGTGGCAGCGTTCGCGGCGGATGGGGATGCGTTCGCCGCTGGCGTCGCCCTTCCCGGCGGTGCTCCTGGACTCGCAGCTTGCGCAAAAGCGCTTGCGTGAGAAGCCGTATATGCGGTACACAAAGCGACTAAAAGCTTTAAAAGTTTCACGTTACTCAGGTTCAGGATAGCTAAGAGGGAGCTCTAGAGATTGCGCTTCAGGAACGAGCAGATTTCGTATCCGGTAATGTACTTAAACGGAAACTCGCCCATCGTGTAGTGGCCACAAGGCAGTACGGTGACGTCGTGATCCCAGTTGTGTTTGCGTGCGCCCTCGATAACTTCGCGCGAAAGATGTACGGGAAAAGTCGTGTCATACCGCGTATAGATAAACTTCGATCGCTTCTTTCCAGCGGTGAACTGATGCCAATAACTGGGCGGGCTGATACACAGCCATAATTTGCGCAGAGTCTCGAGATCGAGCGACGATTCGATGCTGGCCCGGATATGACGCGAGGAGAGGCCTTCCCATACAGGGTCGGCGAAATAGGTGGAGCAGTGATTGAAAACATTCACTCGAATCCGTGGATCGTGAGCGCTGGCAAGGAATGTATAACAGGAACCGAGGCTGGTGCCGACAATACCAAGCTCTCCGAACCCTTGCTGCTGAAGCCAATCGAAGCACGACCGCGTGTCGAGAACAGCTTGCCGCGTGGCATCGATGGTGCGGCAAATGTTCGAAGAAACCGCGTAATCGGCGCGACTCAAACCCGCAGGCATGCGCGAATCGTGATAAGGAGGACTCAATCGGAGGGCGGACATTCCCAAGCGCTGCAGCCCGGCGCAAAGCGCATTGTGCTGGGGCAACTTGGCGTTCCAGTGCGGCAGCACCACCACAGCCTTCCGGCGCTGATTCCGGGCGGGAAACCAGCGGGCGCGCACGAGATTATTTTCCGGGTACGGAGTTTCGACAGGAGACGCAAACTCCAGCCAATCATCGTGAGTTCGAAATGTCTGGGGCGGATCGTAGGCGAAAAATGCCGCGCTATTTTCGATTGCGCGCTCGTTCAAATGAACGATGTAATCCACTGGGTTCCGTCCATTCAGCGAAAAATCTTTCGCGCAGGGCCAGTGCTTGCTCCACTCGAGACCGAACTCGAATGGTCTGGCGACGCGATCGGTTGCGCGAAAGCAAAGCTCGTTCTCCCATTGATTCATCCAACTCCGGTATCGATGTGCAACAGGCCGTAATAAGGAGTTCATGCCGCGGGTACTAACTGGAAAACGTGCGGGCGGGGCTGCGCAGTTGCCCGTTGGCGCGCAACCAGATCCGCCTCTAAAGCGTCCAGCGCCTTCAAAGATTCGTCCAGATGTTCAAGGTCCAGATCGTTGAGCGGCATCTGCAAGCTACGCCACCGGAATTGATGAACGTCCGTGTGCCTCGTTGTTAGATTCCGAACCTCGAACGCTTGTCTCGACATGGGTGTGTCGAGAACAGCGAGGTTCACGCCGTGCGCCAATTCAGCGTCACTCCATGTGCCAATGACGTCGCCATCGATTGTGAGTTTATACTTCCCGGCGCTCAGACCGGTGATCCGCAACGGCTCTTGGTTCAGAGCTTCCGTAATATCTGAACTGCGAATCGCGAGTCCCACAGTGCGGTCGCGATCAGCAGCGAGCAATTGCGCAAAGGGCAATGGAAGCGCCTCATCCACCTCGGTCCATACGAAAGAATCGCCGGCATGCAAATCGGTAATTCGGGCAAACTCGGCTTGCGCGACTTTCGCATGAGCCGCGTCGATGGTAACAGCCGAAACGAGCGCGCGCGCGTTCCAGGCTTTGAGCAGTTGCTCGGCCATGATGCGGTGCCCCGCAGAGCCGGGGTGGATGCGGTCGGGAATGATCTTTTGCGCTGTTGCAGGATCTGCGGCGTTCGCTTTTCGCAGCATCTCCACTACGCCTGTGTTCAGGTCGGCAACGTCGAACTTGGCTTCCGCAGCATACTTGCGAATCCAGGCGCCGTAGTTGACTAGCACGGCGTTGTAGCCGTTTGGCTGTAGGGTCAATGGACGAGTTACGTCATCGAAAGGGGATGGCTCGATGGCTGTAATGCGTAGCGCCGGAATCGCCTCGCGAAGCGTATCTACGATGTGACGGTAACCGTTGTAGAAGACCGTGTCGTCGGCAGGCGAATGATCCGCGTATTTTCCGTCATTCATGCCCAGCATGATGGTGACTACGGTTGGCTTATAAGCGATGGCATCCCGGCGAAGGCGTACATCGATTGGTCCGCCACCGCCGCCCGTAACTTTATCGCCACCCCAACCGGAATGGACAAACTTGACGTCCAGGCTTGGATAGCGGGTGACGGTATACAATTCCGTGAACATCGTATAGAGGCGCTGTTCCGTGATGCTGTCGCCATAAAAAACGACCGTGTCACCGGGCCGTATATAGAAGTGGCTGGGGGCTGCCGTTGCCGCGGTACCGCACGCGGCCGCAAACAGTACCACCCAAACCAACAATTTTCGGAACGATCTTGACGCCAAATTTAAGTCTAGCGAGGGATCAATCGGTTTCTGCTGCTATAAAACGGATATGCCTCGATATGCTGCCGTCGACATCGGAAGCAATTCGGTCCGAATGATGGCCGCCGAAGTGAGTCACGGTGAAACGCACATCCTGGCGGAAAGCCGGCAGGTTACGCGGCTCGGAGAAAGCGTATTTCGCTCGGGCCGAGTCAGCAAAGAGGCGCTTGATTTTCTCTGCGCAAACCTGGCGCGGATGTCCGCGACCTACTCTCAATTGAACGTGGTGGGCGTTCGCGCTGTAGCAACCAGCGCCGTGCGCGACGCGAACAATCAGCGCCAGTTTCTGCAACGCACCAGCGCCGCGCTGGGTAGCAACGTCGAAATTATTTCCGGGCCCGAGGAGGCGCGGCTCATTCGACTGGGCGTCGAGGCTCGTTGGCCCAGGCCGAAAGAGCAGACATTGATCATCGATGTGGGCGGAGGAAGCGCCGAGTTGATCATCACCCAAAGCGGAGAATTGATCGACGCGGTATCGAAGCCGCTCGGAGCGTTACGGCTGACCGAAGTTTTTCTAAGGACCGATCCGCCGAATCCGGATGAGCTGCGCCGCCTGGACACTTACATAGAGGAAAAGATCTTTTCGTTTCACAAGCAGCATAGCCGCAAAAAACTCGATCGCGTCGTGGCAACTTCGGCGACCGCAGCGGCCATTGTTTCCGCGCTGAACCGGGTACCGCGGGCGAAACGCGATGCAGCCGACCGATTGCGCGCCTCGACGGCTCAGATCCGCGAGTTTTACTCCGTTCTGGTGCGGCGTGACCTGGCGCGCCGCCGAAAAATAAAGGGTATCGGTCCAAAGCGCGCGGAAATCATCACCGCCGGAACTGCTGTCTTTCTTCGAACGCTGGAGAAGTTTCGGCTTCCGTCCCTTTATTACTGCGCGGCCGGCGTTCGCGACGGAATTATCGCGGATCTGGCCGCGCGCGGAGTTGGGCGCGAACTATCCCGGCTTTCTCGCGAACAGCGCTCGGTCGTAGAAGCGATGGTGAAGCGCTACGGAATTGCGGCGAATCATGCGCGGCAAGTGGCCTACATCGCTCATCGCCTTTTTGAAATTCTACAGCCGCTTCATCGGCTGCCTTCCGGAGCCGGCAAGTTGCTGGAAGCCGCGGCGTATTTGCATGATATAGGGCATTTCGTCAGTGGCAACGGACATCACAAACACTCCGCCTATTTAGTTGCAAATTCCGATATGCCTGGGTTTACCGATAAGGAGCGCCTCACGATTGCGGCGCTCTGCCGGTTTCATCGGAAGTCGATGCCCCAGCCTGGGCATCTGTATTTTGCCGCACTTGATGCCGAATCGAAGCGCACAGTCGCGGGTTTGGCGCCGCTGCTGCGAATTGCCGACACATTAGATCGCGGTCACGATCAGAAAGTGCGGGACCTCAGCAGCGTGCTGAAGGACGGCAATATCAATCTGCTGGTACAAGCCGACGCAGACGCGGACTTGGAGATTTGGGCAGGGAACGAGGCGGCAAGAACATTTCGCGAGGTCTACGGTACACCAGTTTTCCTACAGCGCGCGAAGGCGCACAAAGCGTGAGTGCCGCACGTATGCTGTTCCAATCATTCCTTCCGCTTGGTCCTCACGCGGCGAATTCGATTGTGCCGCTGTCGTCCTCATAAAACGCCCCGTTGCGATCTATCATCTCCTGACAGCCCAAGCAATATGAGGCCCAGGGAACAGCCTTGAGGCGCTTTTCGGGAATCGCTTCTTCGCAATGTAAACACACTCCGTAAGTCTCGTCTTCGACGCGATCAAGCGCGGCTTGGACGCTCTTGAACAGCCTGGATGTGTGGTCGAGATTGCGAATCACTATATCCCTGCTCAAGTGTTGCTGCAACCTGTCCATTTCGTCTGCGGTTGTCTCAACGGCAATTTCATCCCTGTTGGAAGCAGCGGATGAAAGCTCGTTATACTTTGCTTCCAGTACTCTCTGAAATTCACTCATATTCATCTCGGACACTCTTTTGCTCCTTTGAACCGCGGCCCCACTTCATCCTGGGTACGTTGCGCATTCACGACGTAAGGATGCGGCATACAAAGAGAAGGTTCGGCCCCGCCGTCGGAAATACAAAATCTTTACATGCCGGTCGCAGAGTGTCAGGTTATGCAAGCTGAAAAAGGCATGCTTGTCCCTATATGTCAGTTCGTTCGACGCGCGGCGAGGCGGGAAGTGTGCTTTAGGCGGCCTTTTCCGCCGCGGCAGCGCGACGGTTGTCATATTCAAGGCGAATGTTTTGGATGGTTTGGTTGTCGACCTTGGCTTCGGCGAGTAAAACGTCCATTCTATGCACGTCCAGCTTGCGATTTTCGATGGATTGCTTGCGGGCTTCTTCGGCTTGTTTGAGCTTCTGCGATTCGAAGCCAATCTGCTGTTTACGCTTTTCGGCTCTTAGCGTTAGGAGTTGGTTCAGGGATTTGTAAAAGGCGCGATCGTTGGTAGTTTGATAGCGGAGATAGAGAGCCAGCTGCTTTTCTAGGTCGCGAGGCGACAAATCCATGGTGAAGCAGTTGTTCTGGAGCTTGATAGCGCGCTGCTTGAGCCAATAGTGTTCGGCCATGCCGTCGACCAGCAGACGCTCGGTTTGGGTGGTCGGCTGATGCTCGGCGAGCAAGCCGGTGCGGAGGGATTCGAATTCGAGCTCGTCCTCGCTGGGAAGAACGGTGAATGCGCCGGTGAATCCGAAACGGAAATTGTTTTTGCAGGAAGCGGCTTTACCTGCTTCACTAGTCGGACCGGTTGAAAGTTGAGAATTCGCCTGATTGGCTGAAATTTGAGATTGTGTAGACATTTTAAAGACCTCGTAGAAATGGAAAGCGCCGGAGAGCGGTGTGATAACCGCGTTCCGGCGCTTCTGAAACGACTATACCACGCGCTTCCAAGCGTTTTGCTGTAAGTTGATGAAAGCAAACCGACTATGGGTTGTGACTGGAAAAAGAGCTATGATCGTACTCAATCCCCTTAAGTGGCAAAGCTCGAAGATCTGAAACGCGGTGCAACCGTCAAAGGCATGTTGCCGGATTGCCTCGTCACGGTGATTGACGTTAAATGGTACGGCTCAGCCGCTGTCGAATTAACTTATAAAGACCCTGCTGGAAAGCCCAGCGTGGTGCTCCTGTATCGGGACCGCGAGCCTACCCTGGAGATCAGCGAAATCGGCCGGCCTTGGAGCTTCGACGGCGACGGCAGTCTGTTCCGGCTCGTTTCGGAAGCGCACCGGATCAACCTAGCGCATCTTTTCGATCCGTTACTTGCCATCCACACCTCGATGGTCGATCCGTTGCCTCACCAAATCACCGCGGTGTACGGCGAGATGCTGCCGCGGCAACCGCTTCGATTCCTACTCGCGGACGATCCCGGCGCTGGCAAGACAATTATGGCCGGTCTCCTCATTAAGGAGTTGTTGATCCGCGGCGATTTGCATCGCTGCATGATCGTGTGCCCAGGAAATCTCGCCGAGCAATGGCAGGACGAACTTTATCAGCGGTTCCAGCTTCCGTTCGAAATCCTGACGAACGACAAGCTGGAATCAGCGCGCACCGGCAACTGGTTTTCTGAGAACCCAATGGCTATCTGCCGCCTGGATAAGCTGAGCCGTAACGAGGATGTCCAGGCGAAGCTAGCGAATACGGACTGGGACCTTGTCGTTTGCGATGAAGCTCACAAGATGTCGGCCAGCTTCTTTGGCGGCGAGGCGAAGTACACCAAGCGCTACCGCCTGGGCCAACTTCTGGGCCAGCTCACGCGCCATCTCCTGCTGATGACGGCGACGCCGCATAACGGCAAGCCAGAAGACTTTCAGCTTTTTATGGCGCTGCTCGACAGCGACCGTTTCGAAGGCCGTTCGCGCGACGGCGTACATACGACCGATGTTTCTGACATGATGCGGCGGCTGGTCAAAGAGCAACTGCTGAAGTTTGACGGGAAGCCGTTGTTCCCGGAGCGGCGGGCTTACACTGTCAGCTACAAGCTCTCCGATGCAGAAGCGACGCTATATAAGAACGTCACCGACTACGTGCGCGAGGAGTTCAGCCGGGCCGATTCTCTCGAGAGCAGTGGACGCAAGGGAACGGTTGGATTCGCGCTGACTATTTTGCAACGGCGTCTGGCGTCCTCGCCCGAGGCAATCCTTCGATCTTTGCAGCGGCGGCGGGAACGACTGGAGGGTCGACTCCGAGAAGAGCAGATCCTCAAACGCGGAGCGGCTCTTCAAGACATCCAAGGATTACCCAGCCTCACCGACGAAGACATTGACGATCTGGAGGACGCGCCCGACGGGGAAGTGGAAGAGACCGAAGAGACTGTTGTCGATCAGGCAACGGCGGCGCGCACCATCGTTGAACTGCAGGCTGAAATCGAGATTCTGAAAAAACTGGAGGCGTTGGCGCTCAAGGTCCGCCGCAGCGGAACGGACAAGAAGTGGGAGGAGCTTTCGGCGCTGCTGCAAAACCATGCCGAGATGTTCGATGCCGCGGGTCACCGGCGCAAGCTGGTTATTTTCACCGAGCACCGCGACACGTTGAATTATCTGAGTGAACGGCTGCGGGCGCTGCTTGGCGCTCCTGAGGCTCTCGTAACCGTTCACGGTGCGATGGGCCGGGAGGAGCGCAGTGCAGCCCAGGAAGGGTTCATGCAGGATAAAGACGTTCTCATCCTGCTAGCGACGGATGCCGCCGGCGAAGGAATCAATTTACAACGCGCGCACTTGATGGTCAACTATGACCTACCGTGGAACCCAAACCGTCTGGAACAGCGCTTCGGGCGCATTCATCGTATCGGGCAGACGGAAGTCTGTCATCTGTGGAACCTGCTGGCGGAAGAGACGCGCGAGGGCGATGTATACAAGCGCCTTCTCGAAAAAATTGAGCTGGAGCGGGAGGCACTCGGCGGCGGAGTGTTCGATATTCTGGGCCAGCTCTTCCGCGAGCAACGGCTTCGGGATCTGCTCATCGAAGCGATTCGATACGGTGACCAGCCGGAGGTAAAGGCCCGCCTTCATCAGATCGTTGACAATCTTACTGACCGAAAGCATTGCCAGGAGCTTCTGGAGGAGCGTGCGCTGGCCAACGACAGCATGGATGCTTCCGAGGTGCGGAAAATTCGCGAGGATATGGAGCGAGCAGAAGCGCGGCGTCTTCAGCCTCACTTCATCGAGTCGTTTTTCCTGGAGGCATTCCGGATTTTAGGTGGCTCCATTAAGGAGCGCGAGCCGCGCCGCTTTGAGATCACTCACGTGCCTGCGCTGATTCGCCAGCGGGACCGTCTGATCGGTACGGGTGAGCCGGTCCTGGGCAGATACGAGCGGATTACCTTCGAGAAGTCGCTCCGCGCTGTTCCCGGACAACCGCTGGCGACGTTCGTCTGTCCGGGGCAGCCACTGCTTGGAGCGACCATCGATCTGATCCTGGAGCGTAATCGGGACCTTTTGAAGCGTGGCACGGTGCTGGTGGATCCCGACGATCCGGGTGAAGCCGTGCGAGCGCTCTTCTATCTGGAGCACACGATTCAGGATGGCCGGACGGACAAGGCCGGCAACCGCCGCGTCGTCTCGCGACAACTGCAGTTTGTCGAGACCGATTCCGGTGGCGCGACAAGGAACGCCGGGTATGCTCCCTATCTGGACTATCGGGCTGCGACGACTGAGGAACGGACTTGCCTTTCGGCAACATTGGATTCACAAGCCTGGCTTAAGAGCGATCTGGAATCTGTGATTGTTGGTCACGCCATCGCCAATCTCGTTCCGAAGCATCTCGAAGAGGTTCGAAAAAGCCGCGAGGATCTGGTGACGAGAACCATGGCGGCCGTCAAGGACCGGCTGACCAAAGAAATCACTTACTGGGATCATCGCGCCAATCAACTCAAGGACCAGGAATTGGCGGGCAAGGCGAACGCGAAGATCAATTCGGGGAAGGCGCGCCAGCGGGCGGATGAGCTGCAAGTCCGGCTGCAGAAGCGGATGCTGGATCTGGAATTGGAGCGTCAGATCTCGCCTTTGCCGCCGGTAGCCATCGGCGGCGCAGTAGTTGTTCCGGTAGAGCTTCTGAAGCGACTCGCGCCATTCGGGTATACCGACACAAAGCTGGACAGTGCCCCGTCTGCCGAAGACCGGCGGCGAATCGAACTTGCCGCGATGCAGGCGGTGATGATCGCTGAGCGTCAGCTTGGCTTCGAGCCACGCGACGTAAGTGAAGAGAAATGCGGCTATGACATTGAATCGCGAGTTCCCGAAGACGGTAAGCTTCGCTTCATCGAAGTGAAAGGCCGAACCCTCGAAGCCGATACCGTCACCGTAACGCGCAACGAAATCCTGACCGCTCTGAATAAGCCCGAGGATTTCATCCTGGCTATTGCGCAGATAGACGGGCAGAGCTCGCAGCTGCACTATGTGCGCAGGCCATTCCAGCAAGAACCCGAGTTTTCCGTCGAAAGCATCAACTACAAGCTGCAGGAGTTGCTGAGGCGCGCGGAGCTGGTCACGTGATTGCTGCTCTGCGTTTGCTTGAGGAATGGCTGAAGGAGCCGGAGGGCGAACATCTCGAATTCAAGGAAGCCAAGGGTAATTTCCATATAGACAAACTGGTCCGCTATTGCGCCGCGTTGGCGAACGAAGGTAGCGGCAAAATCATCCTTGGCGTCACCGACAAGCGTCCGAGACGAGTTGTTGGAACGAACGTTTTCCCACATCCAGAGCGAATTGTTGGCGACTTGGTGGATCGCCTTCGCTTGAAGGTCCAGACGGAAGAAGTCCAGCATCCTGACGGTCGCGTCCTGGTCTTTCATGTGCCAAGCCGCCCCATCGGAATTGCGGTTGACGTCGCGGGCAAATATTGGATGCGGGCTGGCGAAGACCTCCGTCAGATGACGCAGGACGAGCTGAAGCGGATATTCCTGGAAGGCAGCCCAGATTTCAGCGCTGAAATCTGCGCTAAAGCCGCTCTTGCGGAACTTGATGTTAAGGCACTGGAGCGCTTTGTGAAAGTTTGGGATGAAGCAACGCCGGCGTCTCATCGATCACGAAGTTTGCTAAAACAGCGACTCGAAGATGCTGAATTGATGCTGAACGGAAAGCTTACATATGCTGCGTTGATCATGTTCGGCACTCGAGCTGCTCTGGGAAAACATCTCGCTCAAGCCGAGATCATCTTCGAGTACCGTTCTTCAGAAACTTCAATTCCGTATCAGCAGCGCGAAGAATTCCGCCAAGGATTTTTCACGGTATTGGATGAAGTCTGGAATCTCATCAACTTGCGTAATGAGGTCCAGCACTATGAGGATGGTCTCTTTGTCCGGCAGATCCCGACTTTTAATGAGCGAGTTGTGCGAGAGGCAATTCTCAACGCTGTTACGCATCGCGATTACCGCTTGGCGGGTTCTATCTTCATTCGCCAATTCCCGCGAAAACTCGAAGTGGTTAGCCCGGGAGGTCTGCCGATCGGTATAACTCTCGAGAACATTTTGAACCGGCAGTCCCCTCGTAATCGCCGAATAGCCGATGCGTGCGCTCGCTGCCGCTTGGTGGAGCGATCCGGGCAGGGTATCGATCTTATTTATCGCAACCTTATAGAAGAAGGCAAGCCTGTTCCAGATTTTGCCAATACAGACGATTATCAAGTCTCTATCACCCTCCACGGCGAGGTTCAGAATCCGCAATTTTTGCGGTTTCTTGAGAGGATTGGCCGGGAGCATCAGGCGTCTTTCGACACCGCGGATTTGATTGTGCTGGACCGCCTTCAGCGAGACGAAGAAGTGTCCGATGCGCTAAAGCCAAGGCTGAACTACCTGCTGGAGCAAGGTGTTGTCGAGCGAATTGGGAGAGGTAGAGGCGTTCGCTATATACTCTCCAAACGCTTCCATAGTTTTCTCGGCCGCGCGGGACGTTACACGCGGGCAAAGGGACTGGACCGTGAAACGCACAAGGAATTATTGGTTCGACACATTAGCGAAGTTGAGCCAGAGGGTGCGCGGCTTTCCGACCTGCAGGATGTTCTCAAGGAGCTTTCGCGCAGGCAGCTTCAAGGAATTGTGAAAGAGCTGCGGGAAGCGGGTCGCATCCGGCTGGCGGGATCAACGCGTGGCAGCCGTTGGCGCTTGGCGGATCGAAGCGCGGCAATTGCACCGAATCCAAAAGAATGGGGTAGTTAGGTGCAATCCAGGTGCAATTATAGATCGGTAAGTTGCTTATTATCAGCGATTTATATTGCACCGCTTATAGGTGCTAATGTGCAATTTCGCGTGCAATTGGAATGCGGGGAAGACCAGTGAAGAAGAAGCTAATCGAAGTCGCGTTGCCGCTGGAAGCGATTAATAAGCAGTCAGCGCGGGAGAAGTCGATCCGGCACGGGCATCCTTCGACGCTGCATTTATGGTGGGCGCGACGGCCACTCGCGACGTGCCGAGCGGTCTTGTTTGCGTCACTGGTTGATGACCCATCGAGCCTTCCTGAGCAGTTTCCGACCGAAGCGGACCAGGATAAGGAGCGCCAGCGGCTGTTTCGATTGATCGAGAGGCTTGTGCTGTGGGAGAACTCGAACAACCGTGCAGTTCTGGACGAGGCGCGTGCGGAGATTTTGAAATCCACGGATGGACATCCGCCCCCGATTTATGATCCGTTCTGCGGGGGTGGATCGATTCCGCTCGAAGCGCAGCGGTTAGGGCTGGAAGCGCACGCCAGTGATTTGAATCCGGTCGCGGTGCTTATTACGAAGGCTCTGATTGAGATTCCGCCGAAGTTCGCCGGCCAACCGCCGGTGAATCCCGCCGCGAAGGCGAAGATGAGCGGGAAGGGCATGTGGACCGGCGCTCGCGGGTTAGCGGATGATGTGCGGTACTACGGGCAGTGGATGCGCGATCGGGCTTTTGAGCGGATTGGGCATTTGTATCCAAAAGTGAAGCTGCCGAACGGCGAAGAGGCGACTGTTATTGCTTGGCTGTGGGCGCGGACTGTTCAGTGTCCGAATCCGGCGTGCGGGGTGCGGATGCCTTTGGTTCGGTCATTCGCTCTCTCGACTAGGGCTGGAAAGGCGGCGTGGATCCAGCCGATAGTCGATCACAGTTCGCGGATGATCACCTTCGAAGTCCGTTCCGGTGCAGGGATTCCGCCGAGCGGAACTGTGAACCGACGTGGTGCTCAATGCATTGCTTGCGGGGCTTCTGTTCCTTTGGATCACGTCCGATCAGAGGGTCGAGGGGGCAGAATCATCGGTCAACTAATGGCAATCATCGCGGAGAGTGACCGCGGAAGAGTCTATTTAGCTCCGGACCATTTACAAGATCAAGTTGCCTCGTCAGCGGTTCCTGCCTGGGTGCCCGATGCCGAGCTGCCTCATAATCCCCGCGACTTTAAGACGCCGAATTATGGCTTGAGGACTTTCGCGGATCTGTTTACTTCTCGTCAGCTTCTTGCGCTTTCTACCTTCAGCGACTTGGTAATCGAAACCACGACGATGACTAGGGCTGACGGTGCCAGTGAGGCCAATACCACGGCGATCGCAACCTATTTGGCAGCAGCCATTGGCCGGATGGCAGATTACAACTCTGCAATTTGCAGTTGGCATTCCGGAAGGGAGACGATCCGAAATACTTTCGCTCGTCAAGCGATTCCTATGGTTTGGGACTTTGCAGAGGTTAACCCGCTAAGCGGCTCTACGGGGAACTTCCTGGGCGCGGTTGACTGGATTGGGAAGGTTATTATGCGGTTACCCGCGTGCGGAATCAGTTCCGTCTCTCAGTTGGATGCGACGGTCCAATCGAGTTCAGGCTGCGTATTCTCAACCGATCCACCCTACTATGACAATATCGGCTATGCAGACCTGTCGGATTTTTTCTATGTCTGGCTCCGAAGGACGCTTAATAAGTCGTACCCAGAGCTCTGCGGAACCCTTCTAGTCCCGAAGAGGCAAGAACTCGTTGCTACACCGTATCGCTTTGGAGGCGACAGGAACGCTGCGCAGGCTTTTTTCGAAGACGGCTTCGGAAAGGCGTTCTCGCGAATGAGGGACGGCCAACATTTGGGATTTCCTCTGTCCGTGTACTACGCTTTCAAACAGGCAGAATCATCCGGAGATGAAGATGAGGAGAGCACCTTCACCGACCATGTATCAACGGGTTGGGAGACGATGTTGGAGGGTCTTCTACTTGCCGGATTGAATGTGACCGCAACCTGGCCGATGCGCAGCGAGATGGGCAACCGACCTATGGCCAGCGGCACGAACGCTCTTGCGTCGTCAATTGTGCTCGCCTGTCGGCCTCGACCGGAGTCCGCATCAATCACTACTCGGAAGGATTTTCTCTCTTCGCTGAAAAGGGAGTTGCCGCAGGCGCTGCGCAATTTACAAAAGGGCAACATCGCCCCGGTCGATCTCGCGCAGGCGGCCATTGGGCCGGGCATGGCGGTGTTTTCAAAGTACAAGAAGGTTCTGGAGACAGACGGTTCGCGGATGCGAGTGCGTACAGCGCTCGCGCTCATCAATCAGGGGCTTGACGAAGTCCTGTCCGAGTTGGAGAGCGAGTTCGATCCCGACACGCGATGGGCACTGGCGTGGTTTGAGCAGCACAGGTTCGACGAAGGCGACTACGGCGTGGCCGAGGTTCTGGCGACTGCGAAGGCGCTCAGTATTTCGCACCTCTCTGAGGCGGGCATTCTCCGTTCGCGCGCCGGGAAAGTGCGGCTGCTGCGCCGGGATGAACTTCCCGAGGACTGGGATCCGTCGACAATTCGCCGTCTGACGGTGTGGGAAGTTACGCAGCACCTGATCCGATGCCTCGATCAGAAGGGCGAGAAGGAAACTGCGAATCTGAAAGCGAAGATCGGCGGAATGGCTGAGATCGCGCGGGATCTCGCTTACCGGCTTTACATGCTTTGCGAGCGCAAGGGATGGGCGGAAGAGGCAGGCTACTACAACAGCCTGGTGGTAGCGTGGCCGTCGATGGCGTCGGAAGAGTTTGAACTGGCAGGAGGACGGGCCTGAGATGACCAGAGACGAAGCCATTCCGGAGATCACCAGGCGCCTGGTGGATTATTTCCGACCGGTTCGAATCTATCTTTTCGGCTCGGCAGCACGCGGTGACGGCGGGCCGGACAGTGACTTGGATTTTTGCGTCGTTCTGCCGGACGATGCTCCCGGAGAATTCTACCGGCCGACCGCCCGTCAGGCGCTGTGGGGAATAGGAACCGCGGTGGATGTGGTGCGTTGGCCGGTGAGCGACTTTGAGGCACGCGCTGCCCACGTAGTCACCTCGCTCCCTGCAACCGTCTTGCGCGAGGGGAGGCTTCTGTATGACGCCACAAGAATTGCGGCGTGATGAAACGCTGCGTTGGCTGTCAGCAGCCGCGAAAGACTTGAAAGTTGCGGGTTTGTTGACAACGGAGGAGCCTACCGGGTCGGTCTTCCACAGTCAGCAGGCAGCGGAGAAGAGTGCCAAGGCGTTCCTGACGTTTCATGGCGTGCCGTTCCGCAAAACTCATGACTTGCAGGAACTGGGTAAGCAATGCGGCGCCTTGAATGGCTCACTCGGCAGCCTTATGGCGGAAGCCGATTACCTGACCGATTACGCTGCCCTGTTCCGCTATCGGACGCGCCGCGCGAACCTGACTCCAACGAAGCGGAAAAGGCCGTGGAGACGGCTCGCCGCCTTTACGAACAGGTGCAGGTTCTCCTCAAATTTCAGCAGTAACTGAAACAACATGGCCATCACGAATAGCGAACGAGTCGGTAAGGCTCTGGATGTCCTGAAAGATGGACTGCGCCCGTACGTGGAGCGCGAGCTGAAGGCGACCTATAAGGATCGGTGGATTGAGACGGCGCGGCCTAGTTTTCCGGAGTGGCAGCATGGCGGCAACCCAGGCAAGGGGCTGAATTGGGATACGCAGGCCCTGCTGCAAGTCATGTGCGAGCTGTGGAACGACTGCTTCAGGAAAATTCTTGGCACTTCGGAGCGGAACCTGGCGTTCGAACTTCGGGACGTGCGAAATAAGTGGGCGCACCAGAAAGCGTTTTCGACGGATGACGCCTACCGCGCCATCGACAGCGTTTCACGGTTGCTTGCGGCGGTCTCGTCGGACCAGGTCGAAGCCGTCGATGTGATGAAGGCCGAGATCCTGCGCGTCAAGTTCGAGGAACAGGTCAGGACGCAGAAGCGGAAGGAATCGAGCGTTGCGGTGGAAGGGAAGCCGGCAACGGGCCTGCGGCCATGGCGGGAGATTGTAACGCCACACCCGGACGTAGCTTCCGGCCGCTATCAGCAAGCGGAGTTTGCCGCCGATCTCTGGCAGGTTTTTCTGCGTGAAGGCTCGGATGAATATAAGGACCCAATCGAGTTTTACCGCCGGACGTTCATAACGGAAGGCTTGCAGAAGCTGCTTGCCAATGCGCTGAGACGGCTCGCTGGAGGCGGAGGCGATCCGGTTGTCGAGTTGCAGACGAATTTCGGCGGGGGCAAGACGCACTCGATGCTGGCGCTGTGGCATCTGTTTGCGGGCGTGCCTGCGGGACAACTGCAAGGACTCGAGACGGTCACAAAGATGGCGGGGGTTTCTCAACCGCCTGAGTGTCCGGCGCGCGGTACTGGTGGGCAACCGGATGTCGCCGGCCGATCTTCACAAGAAGCCGGACGGAACAGTTATTCGGACGTTGTGGGGCGAGATGGCGTGGCAATTGGGGGCAAAGAAGGCTACGCGATGGTGCGCAGTGCCGACGAGAAAGCGGTCAGTCCTGGCGACTCGCTCCGGCTGCTGTTCAACAAATACTCGCCGTGCCTGATCCTAATCGACGAGTGGGTGGCGTATGCCCGGCAGCTTTTTAACAAGTCCGACCTGCCAGCTGGCGATTTCGACGCGCACTTCACGTTTGCGCAGACGCTGAGCGAGTCGGCGAAGCTGGCCGACAAGACCCTGCTGGTGGTGAGCATTCCGTCATCACAGAACGAGATTGGCGGCGAGGGTGGCTTGGCCGCACTGGAACGCTTGAAGAATGTCATTGAGCGTGTCGAGACGTCGTGGCGTCCGGCGAGCGCGGAAGAGGGATTTGAGATCGTTCGGCGGCGGCTGTTCCAGCCGATCACCGACCCCGAACTGTTCACGGCCCGAGATGCGGTGGTGAAGGCGTTCGCGGACGAGTACCGAAAGTTCCCGCAGGAGTTCCCGTCAGAGGCGGGTAAGAGCGAATATGAGCGCCGGATGAGGGCAGCGTATCCGATCCATCCGGAGCTGTTCGAGCGGCTGTACAACGATTGGTCGACTCTCGACAAATTCCAGCGGACCCGAGGTGTGCTGCGCTTGATGGCGGCGGTGATTCATGGGCTATGGGAGCGCGAGGACAAGGGACTCATGATCTTGCCGGCAAGCGTGCCGGTGGATGCCCCTGCAGTGCAAAGCGAGCTGACGCGCTATCTGCCGCCGGTCTGGGACCCGATTATCGAGAAGGATATTGACGGGCCGAACTCGCTGCCGCTGAGGATCGATCGCGAAAATCCGATGCTGGGGCGCTATTCGGCGGCGCGTAGGGTGGCACGGACTCTCTACCTCGGTTCCGCCCCGACTCAGGATTCCGCGAAGAAAGGCCTGGAGGATCGGCAAATTAAGCTGGGCTGCGTTCAGCCCGGTGAGACATCCGGGACGTTCGGGGATGCGTTGCGCAAGCTGGCCGACCAGGCGACGTACCTCTACGTTGATGGGAGCCGCTACTGGTATGCGACGCAGCCGAGCGTGAACCGCCTGGCCGAAGAGCGCGCCGAGCGATATCATCCCGAAGATGTTACGGAGGAGATCAGGAAGAGGCTCGCGGAAGAGGCAAAGCATCGCGGCGACGTCTCAAAGGTTCATGTCTGTCCCACGAGCCCTGGGGACGTGGTGGATGAGCCTGAAGCAAAGCTGGTGATTCTAAGTCCGGAGGTGGCGCACAGCGCAAAGACGGAGACGAGCGCGGGTCGTCAATCGGCTGCGGAGATCCTGAGCCGCGGTTCGGCGGGCAGGAACTACGGAAACATGCTGGTTTTTCTCGCCGCCGATAAGACCCGGCTCGTTGACTTAGATAAGGCGGTCCGTTCGTATTTAGCGTGGAAGTCGATCAAACAGCAAGAAAAAGCGCTGAACCTGGCGCCATTTCAAGCCGACCAGGTCGAACAACGATTGAAGAGTTCTGACCAGGCGATTAATGGCAGAATTCCTGAGACTTACGTCTGGCTTCTCGTGCCGGGGCAGAAGCGGCCAGAGCCCGGCCAGGCGTTCCCTGCTGTCGAATGGCAGGAGTTCAGGCTTCAAGGGCAGGAGTGGTTAGCGGAGCGGGCATCTAAGAAGCTGAAGAACGATGGGCTGCTGATCACCAGCATGGCTGGCGCGGTCCTACGGTTCGAAATCGACCAGGTGCCGCTGTGGCGTGGGAATCACGTCAGCGTGAAGCAACTGGTGGATGACTTCGCGAAATACCTGTACCTGCCGCGCGTCAAGAATGCCCAGGTGATTCTCGATGCGATTCAGGATGGCGTTAGCCGAATCACGTGGCAAGAGGACGCTTTCGCTTACGCGGATTTTTACGACGCCGGGGCTGATCGCTACCGTGGTCTCGAGGTTGGCCGGCGCCCAAACGTCCAGTTGAACGCAAACAGCGTGGTGGTGAAACCCGAGGTTGCTGCGGGGCAGATTCAGAAGGACTCTGCTGCTAATACCGCTACTACGATGGGAGCCAGTGCAGCTGGGACGGCAAGTGAGACCGCCTCTACGGACAGCACCGGCGGCGGAGCGGCGAGCGAGGGCGGGGGCGCTACGAGCGCACAAGCCAGTTCATTCAAACCACGCGTCTTGCGCCGATTCCATGGCTCGGCGACAATCGACGCTACTCGCATATCTCGCGACATCGATCTCATCGCAAGCTCGGTCGTTCAGCACCTCACGGGTTTGGTCGACAGCAAAGTGAAGGTTAGTCTCGAGATCGAAGCTGAGATTCCCGCTGGCGCGCCAGATAACGTGGTGCGGACGGTAACGGAGAATTGCCGAACGCTGAAATTCGACAGCTCAGGGTTCGAAGAGGTTTGAGGGGCTTTGACGCGACCGACAGGGACCGGTTTGGCGCTACCCGCTGGCCGCTACGGTCTGCCGGTGTACTGCATCCAGTACACCGTTGATGAATGAAACTGATTCGTCATTTGAGAATTGACGCGCGAGCTCCAGGGCTTCGTCGATAATGATCGGCGCCGGAACTGCTTGTTGCGTCAACTCATAAATCGCGAGCCGCAGAATGTTACGGTCGACTACCGCCATTCGCTCTAAGCGCCAGTGCTCCGCTTTCGCTTCAATTTTTTTGTCGATCGATTCGGCATTTGCGACGGTGCCTCGCGCTAGCTCTTCCATGAATTTGTCCGGCTTCAGCTTCTTCTCGCTGTCTTCGGAATAGAGAGTGTCGTAGTAATGCGAGATGGCGCCATCGATGGGTTCGCCGCGCATGTCCCACTCGAAAAGGACTTGCAAAGCTCGCTTGCGAGATCTGTGCCGCGCCGCCATACTTAGCGCTTTTCCTTCAACCGCTTCATCAGATTCGCGAGCTCAATCGCCGCTTCGGCCGCTTCGCATCCTTTGTTGCCGCTCTTGCCGCCCGCGCGATCCATCGCCTGCTGCATGTCATCTGTCGTGAGCACGCCAAAGGCGATCGGCACGCCGGTCTCGATACTGACTTGAGTCAATCCATTTGCCGCCGCGCCGGCCACGTATTCGAAGTGCGGTGTGTCGCCGCGCACAACTGCTCCCAGCGCGATGATCGCGTCGCAACGAGGCGCCATAAGCTTGGCTGCAATCGGCAATTCCCAAGCTCCCGGTACCTTCACGAAGCTGATGTTTTCGTGCTGGCATCCGCGCTTTTCAAGTGTCTCGAGCGCTCCACTAGCGAGCTGCTCGGTGATGAATCCATTGAAGCGGCTTACCACGACGCCTATGCGCAAATGAGTGGCATCGAGCGATCCTTGGAAGGTCTGGTAAGACATGAAGCCGCGCCTGCGCGCGAATGGTGCGGGCGCGCGCTATGGGATAATTCGGTTTTACCCCTCAGTCTACCCTACCTCATGGACCCCCGCTTTATACGCAATTTCTCTATCATTGCGCATATCGATCACGGGAAATCCACTCTCGCCGACCGCCTTCTGGAGTATACCGGCGCGCTTTCGCAGCGCGAAATGATGGCGCAGGTGCTCGACACCATGGATCTCGAGCGCGAGCGCGGCATCACGATCAAAGCGCACGCCGTTCGCCTGAATTACAACGCAGATGACGGCAACATCTACGAGTTGAATTTGATCGATACTCCCGGTCACGTCGACTTCACTTACGAAGTCTCGCGCAGCTTGCAGGCCTGCGAAGGAACACTGCTCGTCGTCGATGCCTCTCAAGGCGTCGAAGCCCAGACCCTAGCCAATACTTACCTGGCGCTCAACCACGATCTCGAGATCATACCCGTCATCAACAAAATCGACCTGCCTTCGGCCGAGCCCGAGCGCATTCGAGAACAGATCGAACAAGTGATTGGTTTGGATGCGAGCGATGCGATTCTAGCCAGCGCTAAGAACGGCGTCGGAATCAAGGAAACGCTCGAAGCGGTCGTGCGCCGGATTCCGCCGCCCAAAGGCGATCCGGATGCTCCCTTGCGCGCGCTTATTTTCGACTCGTGGTTCGATACCTATCGCGGCGTCATTATTCTTACGCGCATCGTGGATGGCGTCTTGCGCAAAGGTCAGAAAATCCGGCTGTGGTCGAACGGAGAGGCCTTTGACGTGGAGGGTCTCGGATTCCAATCTCCGAAGCCGGTGCCATGCGACGAACTTACTGCCGGGGAGGTTGGCTTTGTGTTCGCCAATATCAAGACCGTTTCCGATGCGCAAATAGGCGACACAATCACGGATGATGCAAATCCGGCTCTCGAAGCGCTGCCCGGCTTCCAGGAAATCAAGCCGATGGTATTCGCTGGCTTGTACCCGGTTGAATCGCATGAGCACGGGTTACTGCGGGATGCGCTTGAAAAGCTACGCCTCAACGACAGCGCCTTTAACTTCGAGCCGGAGAATTCCGCGGCTCTTGGTTTCGGGTTTCGCTGTGGCTTCCTCGGACTCTTGCACCTGGAGATCGTCCAGGAGCGGCTCGAACGCGAGTTTCAAATCGATCTCATCACGACCGCGCCCGGCGTGCGCTTTCGCGTAACGACAACCAGCGATGAAGTGATCGAAGTCAACAATCCACAAAAGTTCCCCGACCCTTCTTCCATCAAGCAGACAGAAGAGCCCATCATCGATGCCACTGTTATTACGCGCGAAGAGTACATTGGCGAGATCTTGAAGCTGCTCGAAGAGAAGCGCGGCGTTCAAAAGAAGTTCGAGTATATTGGCTCGGGCCGCGTTCTCCTGATGTACGAGCTGCCGCTGAACGAAATCGTGCTTGATTTCTACGACCGATTGAAATCGGCATCGCGCGGCTATGCTTCGCTCGACTATCATCTCTCGGGATATCGCGTTTCGCCGATGGTGAAGCTAGACGTGCTGGTTGCCGGAGAGCCCGTCGATGCGCTCTCGATGGTGGTGCACCGCGACGTCGCTTATGAACGTGGCAAGATGCTGATCGAGCGGCTGCGCAAATTGATTCCCCGCCAGATGTTCGAAGTGGCTTTGCAGGCGGCGATCGGCACGAAGATTATCGCCAGAGAAACGATCTCCGCCATGCGTAAAAACGTATTGGCGAAGTGCTACGGCGGCGATATTACGCGCAAACGCAAACTGCTTGAAAAGCAAAAAGAGGGCAAGCGCCGCATGAAGCGGGTAGGCCGCGTAGACATCCCCCAGGAAGCCTTCCTCGCGGTGTTGAAAGTCGGGAGCGACTCAGGCGAATGATCGCGATCTCGAGCCTTACAGCGGGATATTCCCGTGCTTCTTTTTCGGCATGGTGTCTCCCTTGTTTGCCAGCATTCTTAACGCCCGAATGACTTTCGGCCGGGTCTCGTGCGGCTCAATGACGTCATCGACGTAACCACGCTCGGCTGCGACAAATGGATTTGCGAATCGTTTACGATATTCTTCGATCTTCGCCTCGCGCGCTTCATCACCGTTGCTGGAGGCTTCCAGCTCGCGCCGGTACAGAATGTTTACCGCGCCTTCGGGACCCATGACCGCGATTTCCGCCGTTGGGTAGGCAAAGTTGATGTCGGTTCGCAGATGCTTGGAGCCCATCACGCAATACGCTCCACCATAAGCCTTACGCGTAATTACGGTGATCTTCGGAACCGTCGCTTCCGCGTATGCGTAAAGCAGTTTCGCTCCATGCCTGATGATTCCGCCGAACTCCTGTTCCGTACCCGGCAAGAAACCGGGCACATCCTCGAACGTCAAGATCGGAATCTGGAAGGCATCACAGAATCGGACGAACCGTGCGCCCTTTGTAGACGAATTGATATCGAGGCAGCCGGCCAGATGCGCAGGTTGATTCGCGACGATGCCGATGGCCTCTCCTCCCATGCGCGCAAAGCCGACGACAATGTTGCGCGCGAAGTGCTCGGCCACTTCGAAGAAATATCCATCATCCACGACCCGGCGAATGACATCCTTGATGTCGTAAGGCTTGTTCGATTCAGCCGGTATCAACGTATCGAGGTCCGGATCGCTGCGGTCTTCCGGATCTTTACTTACGATTCGCGGAACACCGTCGAGGTTATTTTGTGGTAGAAAGCGCATCAACTCGCGAATGCTGCGCAGACAATCCTGATCATCGGCGGCCAGGAAATGCGCAACGCCGCTGATGGAATTGTGCGTCATTGCGCCGCCCAAATTCTCCTTCGTTACGTCTTCGTGGGTGACGGTTTTAATCACATCGGGGCCGGTGACAAACATGTGGCTGGTGCGATCTACCATGAAGACGAAGTCGGTCAAAGCCGGCGAATACACGGCGCCCCCTGCGCACGGGCCCATGATGGCTGAGATCTGCGGCACCACGCCGCTCGAGATCGTATTGCGCAGGAAGATGTCGGCGTATCCGGCGAGCGAAACCACTCCCTCCTGGATGCGAGCGCCACCCGAATCGTTCAGCCCAATGATCGGCGCGCCAGTCTTCAAGGCGAGATCCATCACCTTTACGATCTTTTGCGCGTTGGCCTCGGAAAGCGATCCGCCGAACACCGTGAAGTCTTGCGCGAAAACAAAAATCTGCCTTCCATGGATGAGTCCGTGCCCGGTGACAAAACCGTCGCCGTCGATCACGTTGTTCTGCATCCCGAAGTTGTGGCACCGATGGCGAACCAGCTTGTCTAACTCTTCAAAAGTACCTTCGTCGAGCAGCAGCTCAATGCGCTCACGCGCTGAAAGCTTCCCCTCCTTGTGCTGCCGTTCGGTTCGCTCAGCTCCTCCGCCTTCTTCGGCTCGCGCGTGGCGCCGCCGGACTTCTTCCAGCCGATTTGTGGTCATATTTTGCTACTCAGCTTTGCCGCCATGTCAGATAGTAATATGAACGGTCCAAGTGGACTTGTCATTGGAACCGCCGGCCACATCGATCATGGAAAGACATCGCTCGTCCGGACGCTGACCGGAATCGATACCGACCGTCTTCCGGACGAGAAGCGACGCGGCATCTCCATTGATTTAGGATTTGCGCATTTGACGCTGTCGAATGGGCAGCGCATCAGCTTCATCGATGTTCCAGGCCATGAGCGTTTCATAAAGAACATGCTGGCTGGCGTTGGCGGCATTCAAGCTGTGCTGTTGGTAGTCGCGGCGGATGAATCGGTGAAGCCGCAGACTCGGGAGCACTTCGACATTTGCCGTTTGCTCGGCGTCAAACAAGGGATCATTGTGTTGACGAAGACCGATCTCGCGAGCTCCGAGCAAATCAGCGCTGCGCGTGAAGATGTACGGCATCTTTGCGCAGGTTCCTTTCTCGATGACGCACCTCTGGTTACGGTAAGCGCCAAGACGGGGGAGGGAATTGCTGAGCTGCGTAACGAGCTCGCGAAATTAATCGAAAGTGCGGCGCCACGCGAGTACGGCGGACTTGCACGCCTGCCTATCGATCGCAGTTTCGCGCTGAAAGGATTTGGCACAGTCGTCACGGGCACCCTCTGGAGCGGCAAGCTTCGCACGGGTGACACGGTCGAAATTCATCCTTCAAAGAAACAAGTGCGCATCCGCGGTCTTCAGGTACACGGAGAACAGGTCGATATTGCCGTTGCGGGGCAACGCGCCGCCGTTAATCTCACCGGCGTCGATAGTTCGGGGATTCGGCGCGGATGCGTTCTCACCCATGCAGACGGCCTCCAGACGACAACGCTTTTGGATGTTTCACTGGATTGGTTGAATACTTCGGAAATTCCGAAAGCGCGGCAGCAAACCCTTTTTCATATCGGGACGGCTGAGATTGTTGCCGAGCTGAAAGTTCTCGGAACACTAGCTAATCGGCCGCGGGCGCTCGCGCGGCTTTCCTTATCTGAACCTGTGCTGGCGCTCCCAGGCGATCGATTCGTTTTGAGACGTCCATCGCCTGCGCAAACTGTTTCGGGAGGATCTGTGATCGATGCATTTCCTCCAGTTCGTCTCAATCGCGTGAGAACCGTTCAACGGCTGCAATCCCTCGCCGAAGCTGATGCCGCAACGCGCATACAGATTCTAGTGGAAGAGAGCGCAATGGGGCGGGGCGTGGCGGAATTGGTCCCGCTCACAGGGATAGCTCCTGAAGATCTCAGATCTCTAATTGTGAAGAACCCCGATCTCGTGCTTGCCGATACTGCCGAGCGCGTGGTTAGTAAGGCTTGGATTGAGCGGAAGCGGCAGAAACTTGTCGAATGGCTGAACGTGTTTCATGGCAAAAATCCGTCCGCAGCGGGTGCGCCGATCGCTCTAGCTCGCTTAGGGTTGGAGCCGAATTTGGCCCCGCTCGTTTTCGATCAATTTCCCGCTATTCGAGTGCAAGGGGGCGTCGTTTCGCTGGCCGCTCACCGAGCGCAGATTAGCGATTACGATAATCAGGCGTTACAAAATCTGGAACGGCTATTTCGGCACGCCGGCTTTCAACCTCCCTCTATGACCGATGCCTTGAAATCCGCGTCTCCCGATCCAAAGAAAGCTCGTGGCCTGCTGGAGACGCTCATCAAAAATCAAAAACTGGTGCGTGTCTCGGAAGATCTCGTCTTTCATGGCGAGGTGATTGCAAATGTGCGAAAGTCGATTTCTGCTCGCAAAGGCCACAAGTTTTCTGTCCCTGAGTTTAAGGAATGGACTCGGATTTCGCGCAAGTATGCGATCCCGCTGCTCGAATATCTCGATCGTCAACACGTCACCCGGCGAGAGGGCGATTTCCGAATCGTTCTTTAATACGCGGTTCAGAGCACTTCTAAAATCAAGCACTTCAGGTAATGTGTCTCGGGCACGGTGAGCAGGATCGGGTGGTCTTGTGCTTGAGTGCGCCGTTCCAACACGCGTAGCTGTTTGCCGCAGTCGAGGGCTGCGGCGGCGACTACCTCCAGGAAACGGGCTTCACTCATGTGGTGAGAGCAAGAGCAGGTCACCAGGATTCCGCCGCTCCGTAGAAGGCGCAAGGCACGCAAATTGATCTCCTTATACCCGCGAGCCGCGCCTTCGAGAGCAGATCGGGACTTTGTAAATGCGGGCGGATCTATGACAATCAGGTCGAAATTGCGATGCGCGTTGACTAACCCCGGCAGATACTCGAGCACGTTCGCTTCGTGAAACTGTATATTTGTCACGCCGTTTATCGCTGCATTCCCGCTTGCGGCCTCCAGGCCCGACACCGAGCTATCGATCGCCTCTACCGACTCACAAAGCGAAGCGAGATGTATGGCAAAGCCTCCATTCCCACTGAAGCAGTCGAGTGCACGTCCTCTCGCGTAGCGCCGCACGGCCACATAGTTTTCACGCTGATCGAGAAAGACGCCGGTCTTTTGCCCGCTGAGGAGATCCGTTTGCCACGTGAGGCCGTTCATATGGATCTCGGCGCGTTCGGGCACATCACCCGCCAGAATGCGGGTCTCTTGGGGAAGATTTTCTTTGGCTCTCGTCGCTATGTCGTTTCGCGCCAGTATGCCCCGCGGCTGAAAGAGCGTGTTCAGCACATTGACAATTTGAGCGGTCAGACGATCCATGCCCTGATCGAGTAGCTGAACCACGAGCCACTCACCGTAGCGATCCACAATCAGGCCGGGAAGCAGATCTCCTTCCGCGTGGACCAAGCGGTAAGCATCCGAATCCGAGACTACCCGCCGGCGATGCGCGTACGCCGCCTCGATCCGTTTCCTCAGAAAAGCTTCGTCGATCGATTCCACATGGCGGCTGAGCAGACGGAGAGAGATCTGGGATGTGGAGCTATAGTGCGCGGTGCCAAGGCCTCGACCCTTGAAGTCGATGACCCGTACCGCGTCGCCGGGCTGCGCGGAACCGCGATCAAGCAGGTCGCTCGAAAAGATCCACGGATGCCCGGAATCAATGCGATCCGCGCCCTTGCGATTGACTCGAACAGTTGGCATCTCCGGCATCGCCTCATTTAAGCAGACACATTAAAGTAAACCAGGGCTGCTAATCTGCGAACAGTCCGTGAACGACACCAAGCGACAGATTGCCCTTTCCGCCTGCATTCTGCTGCTGTATGCGGCCTTCACAACCCGCACTTACTATTGGGATGGAGTGCTGTTCTCGTTGAACATCGAGAGCGTCCACCAAGGGCAGTCTCCTGTTGTCACTCTATTGCATCCAAATCACCTGCTGTATTCGGCGCTGGGATGGATCGTCTATGCGGCGGCCTCCGCAGTCGGCATCACCGCACGAGCAATCACAATCCTGCAGGCCATCAATGTAGTTGCGAGCGCCGCGGCCGGCTACATTCTGTTTATTTTCTCCAAGCGGACGACAGAGTCTCACGGTACTGCGCTATTTTGCTGGGCGCTGTTCGCCTTTGGAGCGACTTGGTGGAAGTTCTCCACCGATGCCGACGCTTACATCCTGTCGGTTCTGCTTATCATTTTGGCGATCCTACTCGTTATCGATAGCCCTCCGCGACTCGTTCTTGCTGCAATCTGCCACACGCTCGCGATGTTGCTTCACGAACTCTCGGTCTTTGCGTATGTGCCGATCTTCGTCGCAATTCTTCTTAACGCGCAATGGCCGAAGGCGAAGAGGATTTGGATCGCTCTGACCTACTTAATGGGGACAGGCGCCGGCGTAGCCGTCATATACCTGATTTGTTACTTGCAGACGGATCGGCTTACCTATTCCTCACTACTTCGCTGGATCACAAGTTACGCCTCTAACTCCGGATTTACACAATCACCGAGCCAGCTTGTGAATCTATATCTCGCGAGCTATCTCAAGCTCTTTGTGGGCGGAAAACTGGTTTTCCTGCGGGACTACTTCTCTATTCCAGTGTTTCTCTCGCTGGCGATGTCGTTGGGCGTATGGCTTTGGGCATTGTCGCCGTGGCGCTCCTCGATTTGGCGATCCACTGCGAATCGCAAAGTGCGGCTGATACTTTGGGCATGGCTGCTGCCCTACGTGATATTTCTTGCCTCCTGGGACCCGGGGAGCGCCTTTCACAAGCTGTTTCTCTGGCCAGCGATGGTGCTGCTCATCGGCGAGTACACCGCGTCGATCAGACCGGCCGTCCTGTTGGCGGTTGCGATTTCGATGGCAGCCTGGAATTTCGCGGCGTTCATTTATCCGCATTCACACGACAGCGCCGATCCAGTGCTCGTGCTGGCAAAGACTGTCGATAAACAGCTTCCAAGGGACGCAACTATCTACTACAGTGCTTTGGACACGGACGATTGGTATCTAAAGTATTTCGCTCCCGGTAGAAAGTGGATGCAGTTGTCTCCTACCGCTGATATCCTTCCAGGGCTGGTCTGCTTGGAAACAACGGCGTTAGAGCGCTTGCGGCCGGCCGCTAATCCTCAGTACAAATGGGACCTGGTCAACACCCATCACAACATTCGGCTGGAGTGTTTTAAACGTCCAGATTTCGGACGTCGAGCGCGTTTTCTTCGATGAACTTGCGCCGGCTTTCGACATCCTCGCCCATAAGGGTGGAGAAAATCGGCTCTGTCTCGCTGAGGTCGTTCAGGTCGATCTGCAGCAATGTTCTGGTCTCGATATTCATCGTGGTCGACCAGAGTTGCTCCGCGTTCATCTCGCCCAGGCCCTTGTAGCGCTGGATGTTTACCTCGCGCGTGCCTTCGTTCTTCACTGTCGTAAGCAGGTCACGCCAATTCTC
>CAWFWH010000011.1:0-26627 GCA_963819405.1 uncultured Acidobacteriaceae bacterium
GTTTCGCCCGCTCACACAAGTGGAGACGGCTGCGGTATGGGATTCCGGCGTTTATTAGAGGCGCCTTCCGCCGGCAAGCCGGATAACCTGCTTCCAAACCGCGAAGCACGTGAATATCGAGTGTGGATGGCTCATCGTCTGGCAGAGAGGCAGTCCAACTATCAGGGACCGGTCGCTCGAGGCTTGCTCTCAATTTTGACTCCTGTGTGGAACCGTAGCCCCGTTCGTTACCTCCGGATGTTGGCGAAATCTCTCAGCGGGCAAAATCAAGGCGGCGCTTGCGAGTGGGTGATTCTGGACAACGGTTGCTCTAACGGTGCGCTGCTCGCCTACATAAGAGAACTGAATCAATATAGCTGGGTCAAGCTCCACCGCGTTCCGACGAATATCGGCATTGGCGCAGGCTTGCGTTATTGCCTCGAGCAGGCGACCGGCCGGTACGTGCTCCCGGTGGACGCGGACGATTATTTGTACCCCGATGCACTCCAAGTGATCAACTCGTACATCGGCAAGGCGGGCTATCCGCCGCTGCTCTACACCGACGAAGATAAGGTAATCGGAACCAGGTTCTACCAACCGTATTTCAAGCCGGATTGGGACCCGGTTCTTTTTTTGAATTCAGCCTACATAGCGCATTTGGGAGTTATCGATCGCCAGAAGGCGCTGGAACTGGGAGCTTACGACGATCCTGATGCGGAAGGAAGTCAGGATTGGGACCTTTTCGTCAGGTTTATGATTGCGGGCTGGACACCGGTTCACATTCCGGAAGTCCTCTATAGCTGGCGCGTGCATGCGCATTCGACGGCGGATGATGCTGCCACTAAACCCTACATACATTCATCGCAGAAGGCGGTTCTGCAGCGTTTTCTGGACGCACGCCAGGACCCTGGAAGATTCAGCATTGAATACAGTCCATTGCTGGGGGGCGCGCCGCACTGGCATTTTGTGAGGCGGCACACTGATCCGAAGCCGATCGTTTCGGTTGTTCTTGACAGAACTTCGCACCCTGGCACGCTTTTCCCTTAGCGCGCGAAATGGCGGAACAGGACGGATTCGTACATTTTATCGGCGAAGACGTGCAAATCGAATGTGAGGAGTGGTCATGGGAAGCGCTCGGCCTCTTCGAGCTTCATCCCGATACGGTAATGGTCGGCGGCCGCATCCGGAATACAAGCGGCATCATCACCGAAGCCGGCAATTATTTCGGCTTCGGCGGAGCTTGCGGCTGCCCTTACCGTGGCAGGTCCTTTCTCGATTCCGGCTATTTCACGCAGATGTGGAAACAGCGATCGGTCAGCGCTGTCTCGAGCCAATTTCGGTGATCAGAGCTGCATTTTTGGCGGAGCTGCTGCGCGACCTTCCGTCACAGGCTTCGTTGCCGTTCCTGGGAGCGTGGGCCGGGGCGCGCGCCGCGAGAACGGGCAAACGCGTCGTGTACTCGCCATTTCTAAGTGGTATCTCGGATCTGGATTGGCGGACGCTCGTCGACACCTCGGAAGAAAAGGTGTTTGCAGATATGAATCGCGACCTCATTCCAGACCGTCGATTCTATCCGCGATCCTTCTCGCTAGAGAAACCGTTTCATTTTTCGAGCGCCACGACGGCTGAAGCTCCCGGTGTTTTACACTCAGGCTTGTCGCGGAAGCTCGGCCAGCATTTCCTCATCCGTGACTCGATTCTGGAACGCTTGGCGGCCGCGGCATGTGGCGATCACACCCCGCGCGCGATAGAAATCGGACCTGGACGAGGCGCCCTGACCCGCCATCTTTTGCCACGCACCGATGAATTGCATGCCGTCGAAATAGATGCTTCACTGGTGCAATATCTCCAGTCGAAGTTTGCTTCCGAAGCGAAGCTGCATATTCACGCAGCCGACGTCCTCACGACCGATCTTGCGCAGTGGGGTTCTGCGGTCTTGACCGGCAACCTGCCGTACTACATCACATCGCCAATCATCGAAAAATTTCTCGCGCTCGACAATAGATTTCCAGTGGCTGTATTTCTTGTGCAATGGGAAGTAGCGGAGCGGTTGCTTGCCGGGCCGGGCACGCGCGCCTACGGTTATTTGACGGTGGCGACGCAGCTTGTCGCGAACGTGGAGCTTGTTTCGAAAGTTCCGCGTTCTGCATTCGTTCCGCAGCCTGAAGTCGGCTCGGCCGCGGTGCTGTTTCGACGGAAGCCGCACGCTGTCCGAATCTGCCCCAACTCCTGACGTTCGTTGGCCGCTGTTTCGCCCATAAGCGTAAAACGTTGCGGAACAATTTGCGTCCCTTCTATGGTGGAACCGCCGATGTGCTTCCAGAGGCACAGCTGCGAGCCGAGCAACTCACCGTCGATCAATTCGTAGAGCTGCACGCCAGGCTCTCGGCCGCTTCGCGCGATTCTTAAGCCCTTCTGTACACTGGAAACTTCATGATTCGGGCTCGCTTTCGCCATCGCCAACTGGCTATTTGCATATTGGAAGTGCGCGAACATTTATCTTTAATTGGCTATACGTGCGGAAGCATCATGGCACACTGGTGTTGCGCATCGACGACACCGACGCCGACCGGAACACCGAAGCGTCGCTGAATTCCATTTATGAAGGTCTGAACTGGCTGGGCCTGACCTGGGACGAATTCTACAGGCAGTCGGAGCGGCTCGATCTGCATCGCAAGTTGGCTTTCGACCTGCTGGCGAGAGGTCTTGCGTACCGCGATTTCAAGCCTGCTGCGGCGGATCTGGAGGACAGGCCGCATGGCGAAGGCCCGTGGCTTTGCAACCCGGAGATGCGGTCGCTATCACAGGCGGAGAGCGAGGCGCGCGCGGCTGCGGGAGAGCCTTTCGTGATTCGTTATGCGGTGCAGAGAGACATCCTTACGAAGTCACTTTTCATGACGAGGTCTACGGCCCTCAATCGAAGTTAACTGCCGATATCGAAGATTTCGCGTTGCTGCGAAGCAACGGCATGCCGACATACCATCTCGCCTCTTGCGCCGATGACATCGATTTGAAAATCACGCATCTCATTCGCGGCCAAGATCACCTGTCAAATACGTTCAAGCACATCCTGATTTTTCAGGGTGCCGGCGCGCCGTTGCCGCGGTTCGCGCATTTGCCGCTGTTGATTGCTCCGGACGGTTCAAAGCTGTCGAAACGCAAGCACGGGCCGGTGGTGAGCGTCACAACTTACCGCGATAACGGGTTTCTCGCGCTGGCCTACATCAATTTCCTATGCCTGCTAGGTTGGTCGCCAAAAGACAATCGGGAGCAGATGAACTTGTTCGAGCTGACCAATGCGTTCAACTTCGAAGGCGTGCACCGCAGCAATGCAGTGGTGAACTTCAGTGAAGCGGATCCGATTGATCCAAAAGCATTGTGGCTCAATTCCCAGCATCTGCGGTCGGTTCCTATCGAATCGCTAGCTCCTTTGGTCCGGCGGGTGCTCGAGGATCATGGCATAACTCCATACGGTGACGAGGCATCCTTCCGGCGCGTCGTCGATACGATTCGTAGTCGATTTTCGACACTGCTCGATTTCCCGACCAAAGGGCGCGCCTATTTCGCGGATGACTATCACATCGAGAAGCAAGCGCTGGATAAACTCAATGTGCCCGGCGCGCGCGAACTGCTGCACGAATTGGCGGACCGCATCGAAGCCAACCCGCAGTTCACGGAAGCAGCGTTGAAGCGGATTTGCGCAAGCTTGCCGAAGAACGGGGTGTAAAGGCCGGCGTGCTGATCAACGCGAGCCGCGCAGCGCTCACCGGACAATCCGTCGGCCCAAGTGCGTTCGCAGTTTTCATATGTATCGGCCGCGAGCGCGTCATCCAGAGGCTCCGAAGGGTCTAGGCGTGCCGAATGTCATCGTCGGGCTCGGCGGCTTACTCAGCGATCCCGCATGCTGCGTTCTCAAGCACGGCCAGATTGCTTCCGCGGTCGAGCAGGCCAAAGTTTCGCGTCAGGACCGCGCCGGCTCTTTTCCAGACGAAGCGTTCCGTTTGGCGCTCGAAGTAGCGGGCGTTAAAGCGGACGAAATCGATTGTGTCGCTCTGGCAAGGCCATTTGCAGCGGGGCCGGAGAGTGTCGCGCAACTGGAGCTTCGCGCGCGTTTTCCGAACAGCGAGATTGTTGTCACGAGCATCATCATGCGCACGCCGCATCCGCCTACTACGCGTCGGGTTTCGAATCGGCTTCGGTCTTAAGCATCGATCGCGCGGGGGATTTTCGCTCGGCGGTGCTCTTTCAAGCCGAAGGAAACCAGTTAACGCCCGTGCGGGAGATGTACTTCCCGGATTCGTTGGGTGATGTGTTCAATCGCGTTACCGAGTTGCTGGGCTTTGAGCCGCGAGCCGACGAGCACAAAGTCCAATGGTTGTCTGCTTCTGGCGAACCGAAACACGCCGGAGTCTTCCGCGACATACTGCATCGCGGTGGATCGGCTTGGCCGCAAGTGAATCGCGCCTTTTTCGATGCGGACCATCTCACGCACGGCGGGTTCAGCGCCGATTTTCTGAGAAACAGGTATTAGACAGGCGCGCCGCTCTCACCGAAAGAAAGAGCGGATATCGCTGCCAGTCTGCAGGCAGCCCTCGATGAGGCGGTAATAGCGATGATGGGCGATGCCGAGAACGTTTGCGTCGCGGGAGGCTTGGCGCTGAACGCCTTTCTGATTCATGCACTGGAAAGAAATTCGGCAAAGTGTTTGTCCAGCCCGCGGCTGGCAATGCGGGAACGGCGATCGGCGCCGCCCTACATGCATGGCATAACTTCTATCGTGAAAAGTCGCGCATCCCGTTCAACACCATGTGTCTTGGGCCCGCTTATCCGCCCGAACAAATCAAACGGGTCCTTGAAAATTGCAAGCTGCGCTTCCGCTATTTGCTCACCGAGGGCGAGTTGATCGGGAAAGCCGTCGCGGCGCTCAAGGATCAAAAGATCGTGGCATGGATGCAAGGGCGCATGGAATTCGGCCCGCGCGCCCTGGGCAACCGCAGCATTCTTGCTTCTCCGCTGAATCCTTATTCGACAGAGAACCTGAACGTCTACATCAAGCACCGTGAGAGCTTTCGGAAATTCGCGGCGAGTGTGCCGGAAGAGCTGGCGGACCGATATTTCGAAGTGGGGCTGAACGCGCGATATCTGGCCACAGTTGGACGCGTGCGGGCCGAGCACCGCGACACCTTCGCCCCGGCGATTCTCGGCAAGGACTTGATTCGAGTACACACCGTGCGAAAGGACGAAAATCCGCTCTATCATGCGCTGCTGACCGCTGCCGGAGCATCGACGGGCTTGCCGGTGCTGTACAACACGAGCTTCAATCTATTTGGGGATCCGCTGGTTTGTACTCCTCGGGACGCCGTTCGAAGCTTCTATTCTTCAGGTATCGACGCGCTGTTCGCCGGCAGTTTCTATCTGGAGAAGTAACTCGCCGGGCCACTCATGGTTGCTGATTGAAGTAGGAGCGAACTCCTTCCTCGGCAAGTCCCAGCGCGCGCGCCAGCGAGACTTTCGCTAGGTTGTATTGGAACTGAGCCGAAATCAGGTTTTCATTGGCGTCGGCAACTGACTGCTGAGCTTGGACGACTTCGACGGTATTGGTCACGCCCGCTGTAAAACGGTCTCGACCTTCCTTCAGAGTTTGGTTCGCGAGATCGACATTGCTGTGGGCAACATCGACCTGATCGCCGGCTGATTTCAGATCGAGCAAGGCATTGCGCACCTCGTAGTCGATTTGGCCGCGCAGATTCTCTAATTCGTTCTGGCGATTTCTCAGCTCTGCGTCATTTTCGAGAATGTCAGCCTTGATCCGGCCGCCATCGAAAATATTGAACTGAATGGATCCCATGGCTTGAAAAACACCATGTGAATTGGTGAGCAAGCGCAGACCTTCATCGCCATAAAAGCCCGAAGCTGTCAAGGTTGGATAGCGTTCCGCTTTGGCGGCTCTTAGAGTGAATTGCGCGGCGAGAACTCGCGCTTTTGCCGCCTGATAATCGGGACGATGCTCATACGCTTTCGCCAAAGCGTCCTGAAGAGATATGGCTGCAAGCGGAACGGAGGGCGATGGATCGGCGACCGTAAAGTCTTGTCCAATCGGGAGACCAATGATTCGGCCGAGCGTGAGTTTGTCCTTCTCGAACTGATTCGTCACGGCGACCAGCGCTTGCTGCCGCTGCTTCAATTCGACTTGCGAGCGCAGGACGTCGATGCCAATCGCCATGCCGGCATCGTGCCGCCGCACAGCGTTCACGTAAATCGCATTGTCAGCCTCGATTTCCGCCTGGGTGGCCACCACTCGCGCCGCGTCGGCAATGATTTGAAGATAGGCATTTCCGACAGCCTGGACAACCAAGTCCCGCGCATTCTTGATCGAAAGCGCGGACGCTTTGACATCCTCTCTGGACGATCTGAAATTGCTAATCGCGCTGTAATCGAAGAGCGGAATGGTTGCGTTCGCCAGGGCGCTTTGATAGCTGTAGGGGCCGACGATGTGCGGGATGCTGAAACCAAGGCTTGGTGGGAAATTAAACAAGAAGCCAAGCGCCTGAAGATTGAGTTGTTGCTCAGTCATGCTGAGCTGGCCGTTGACTTTTGGCAAGAGTCCACTCAGAGCGCGATAACGCTGCGCGCGGACTTCGCGGCTGGATTGTTCACTGGTCAGCAGCCCGAGATTCGCCTTCAAACCACGATCGATGGCGCCGCTCAGTGTCAGCGGAATCGGCGTTGTCGAAGCGCGGCCTTGCGGCACGCTGCCGCGATAGGTCTGATCGCCGGTTTGGGGCGCGACGGTCATTTGTGTGGCAGCGTTCGCGGCGGATGGAGATGCGTTCGTCGCTGGCGTCGCCCTTCCCGGCGGTGCTCCTGGACTCGCAGCTTGCGCAAAAGCGCTTGCGTGAGAAGCCGTATATGCGGTACACAAAGCGACTAGAAGCTTTAAAAGTTTCACGTTACTCAGGTTCAGGATAGCTAAGAGGGAGCTCTAGAGATTCCGCTTCAGGAACGAGCAGATTTCGTATCCCGTAATGTACTTGAACGGAAACTCGCCCATGGTGTAGTGGCCGCAAGGCAGCACAGTGACATCGTGATCCCAGTTGTGTTTGCGTGCGCCCTCGATGACTTCGCGCGAGAGGTGTACCGGGAAAGTTGTGTCATATCGCGTATAGATGAATTTCGAACGCTTCTTTCCAGCCGTGTACTGCTGCCAATAACTGGGCGGGCTGATACATAGCCATAATTTGCGCAGAGTCTCGAGATCGAGCGACGATTCGATGCTGGCCCGGATATGACGCGAGGAGAGGCCTTCCCACACAGGGTCCGCGAAATAGGTTGAGCAGTGATTGAAAACGTTCACTCGAATCCGTGGGTCATGAGCGCTGGCGAGGAATGCATAACAGGAACCTAGGCTGGTGCCGACAATGCCAAGCTCTTCGAACCCTTGCTGCTGAAGCCAATCGAAGCACGACCGCGTGTCTAGAACAGCTTGCCGCGTGGCATCGATGGTGCGGCAAATGTTCGAAGAAACCGCGTAATCGGCGCGACTCAAACCCGCCGGCATGCGCGAATCGTGATAAGGAGGACTCAATCGGAGGGCAGAGATTCCTAGGCGCTGCAGGCCGGCGCAAAGTGCATTGTGCTGGGGCAGTTTCGCGTTCCAATGCGGCAGCACTACCACAGCTTTCCGGCGCTGATTCCGGGCGGGGAACCAGCGGGCGCGCACGAGATTATTTTCCGGGTACGGAGTTTCGACTGGGGACGCAAACTCCAGCCAATCGTCATTGAGATCGAAATGTCTGGGGCGGATCGTAGGCGAAAAACGCCGCGCTATTTTCGATTGCGCGCTCGTTCAGATGAACGATGTAATCCACTGGGTTCCGTCCATTCAGCGAAAAATCTTTCGCGCAGGGCCAGTTCTTGCTCCACTCCAGCCCGAACTCGAATGGTCTCGCGACGCGATCGGTTGCGCGAAAGCAAAGCTCGTTCTCCCATTGATTCATCCAACTCCGGTATCGATGTGCAACAGGCCGCAATAAGGAGTTCATGCCGCGGGTACTAACTGGAAAACGTGCGGGCGGGGTTGCGCAGTGGCCCGTTGGCGCGCAACCAGATCCGCCTCTAAAGCGTCCAGCGCCTTCAAAGATTCGTCCAGATGTTCAAGGTCCAGATCGTTGAGCGGCATCTGCAAGCTACGCCACCGGAATTGATGAACGTCCGTGTGCCTCGTTGTCAGGTTCCGAACCTCGATAGCCTGTCTCGACATGGGCGTGTCGAGAACAGCAAGGTTCACGCCGTGCGCCAATTCAGCGTCACTCCATGTGCCAATGACGTCGCCATCGATTGTGAGTTTATACTTCCCGGCGCTCAGACCGGTGATTCGCAACGGCTCCTGGTTCAGAGCTTCCGTAATGTCCGAACTGCGAATCGCGAGTCCGACAGTGCGGTCGCGATCAGCAGCGAGCAATTGCGCAAAGGGAAACGGAAGCGCCTCATCCACCTCGGTCCATACGAAAGAATCGCCGGCATGCAAATCGGTAATTCGGGCAAACTCGGCTTGCGCGACTTTCGTATGAGCCGCGTCGATGGTAACAGCCGAAACGATCGCGCGCGCGTTCCAGGCTTTGAGCAGTTGCTCAGCCATGATGAGGTGCCCCGCAGAGCCGGGGTGGATACGGTCGGGAATGATCTTTTGCGCTGTTGCGGGATCTGCGGCGTTCGCTTTTCGCAGCATCTCCACTACGCCTGTGTTCAGGTCGGCAACATCGAACTTGGCTTCCGCGGCATACTTGCGAATCCAGGCGCCGTAGTTGACTAGCACGGCGTTGTAGCCGTTTGGCTGTAGAGTCAAGGGACGAGTTACGTCATCGAAAGGGGATGGCTCGATGGCTGTAATGCGTAGCGCCGGAATCGCCTCGCGAAGCGTATCTACGATGTGACGGTAACCATTGTAGAAGACCGTGTCGTCGGCAGGCGAATGATCCGCGTAATTTCCGTCATTCATGCCCAGCATGATGGTGATCACGGTTGGCTTATAAGCGATGGCATCGCGGCGAAGGCGTACATCGATTGGTCCGCCACCGCCGCCCGTAACTTTATCGCCACCCCAACCGGAATGGACAAACTTGACGTTCAGACTTGGGTAGCGGGTGACGGTGTACAACTCCGTGAACATCGTATAGAGGCGCTGTTCCGTGATGCTGTCGCCATAAAAAACGACCGTGTCACCGGGCCGTATATAGAAGTGGCTGGGGGCTGCCGTTGCCGCGGTACCGCACGCGGCGGCAAACAGCACCACCCAAACCAACAATTTTCGGAACGATCTTTGCGCCAAATTTAAGTCTAGCGAGGGAGCAATCGGTTTCTGCTGATATAAAACGGATATGCCTCGATACGCTGCCGTCGACATCGGAAGCAATTCGGTCCGAATGATGGCCGCCGAAGTGAGTCACGGTGAAACGCACATCCTGGCGGAAAGCCGGCAGGTTACGCGGCTCGGAGAAAGCGTATTTCGCTCGGGCCGAGTCAGCAAAGAGGCGCTTGATTTTCTCTGCGCAAACCTGGCGCGGATGTCTGCGACCTACTCTCAATTGAACGTGGTGGGCGTTCGCGCTGTAGCAACCAGCGCCGTGCGCGACGCGAACAATCAGCGCCAGTTTCTGCAACGCACCAGCGCTGCGCTGGGTACCAACGTCGAAATTATTTCCGGGCCCGAGGAGGCGCGGCTCATTCGACTGGGCGTCGAGGCTCGTTGGCCCAGGCCGAAAGAGCGGACATTGATCATCGATGTGGGCGGAGGAAGCGCCGAGCTGATCATCACCCAAAGCGGAGAATTGATCGACGCGGTATCGAAGCCGCTCGGAGCGTTACGGCTGACCGAAGTTTTTCTAAGGACCGATCCGCCGAATCCGGATGAGCTGCGCCGCCTGGACACTTACATAGAGGAAAAGATCTTCTCGTTTCACAAGCAGCATAGCCGCAAAAAACTCGATCGCGTCGTGGCGACTTCGGCGACCGCAGCGGCCATTGTTTCCGCGCTGAACCGGGTACCGCGGGCGAAACGCGATGCAGCCGACCGATTGCGCGCCTCGACGGCTCAGATCCGCGAGTTTTACGCCGTTCTGGTGCGGCGTGACCTGGCGCGCCGCCGAAAAATAAAGGGTATCGGTCCAAAGCGCGCGGAAATCATCACCGCCGGAACCGCTGTCTTTCTTCGAACGCTGGAGAAGTTTCGGCTTCCGTCCCTTGTATTACTGCGCAGCCGGCGTTCGCGATGGAATCATCGCGGATCTGGCCGCGCGCGGAGTTGGGCGTGAACTGTCCCGGCTTTCTCGCGAACAGCGCTCGGTCGTAGAAGCGATGGTGAAGCGCTACGGAATTGCGGCGAATCATGCGCGGCAAGTAGCCTACATCGCTCATCGCCTTTTTGAAATTCTACAGCCGCTTCATCGGCTGCCTTCCGGAGCCGGCAAGTTGCTGGAAGCCGCGGCGTATTTGCATGATATAGGGCATTTCGTCAGTGGCAACGGGCATCACAAACACTCCGCCTATTTGGTTGCAAATTCCGATATGCCTGGGTTTACCGACAAGGAGCGTCTCACGATTGCGGCGCTCTGCCGGTTTCATCGGAAGTCGATGCCCCAGCCTGGGCATCTGTATTTTGCCGCGCTTGATGCCGAGTCGAAGCGCACAGTGGCGGGTTTGGCGCCGCTGCTGCGAATTGCCGACACATTAGATCGCGGTCACGATCAGAAAGTGCGGGACATCAGCAGCGTGCTGAAGGACGGCAATATCAATCTGCTGGTACAAGCCGACGCAGACGCGGACTTGGAGATTTGGGCAGGGAACGAGGCGGCAAGAACATTTCGCGAGGTATACGGTACGCCCGTTTTCTTACAGCGCTCGAAGGCGCACAAAGCGTGAGTGTCGCACTGTATCCTGTCCAATCATTCCTTCCGCTTGGTCCCTCACGCGGCGAATTCGATTGTGCCGCTGTCGTCCTCATAAAACGCGCCGTTGCGATCTATCATCTCCTGACAGCCCAGGCAATATGAGGCCCAGGGAACAGCCTTGAGGCGCTTTTCGGGAATCGCTTCTTCGCAATGTAAGCACACTCCGTAAGTCTCGTCTTCGATGCGATCAAGCGCTGCTTGGACGCTCTTGAACAGCCTGGATGTGTGGTCGAGATTGCGAATCACTATATCCCTGTTCAAGTGTTGCTGCAACCTGTCCATTTCGTCTGCGGTTGTCTCAACGGCAATTTCATCCCTGTTGGAAGCAGCGGATGAAAGCTCGTTATACTTTGCTTCCAGTACTCTCTGAAATTCACTCATATTCATCTCGGACACTCTTTTGCTCCTTTGAACCGCGCCCACTTCATCCTGGGTACGTTGCGCATTCACGACGTAAGGATGCGGCATACGAAGAGAAGGTTCGGCCCCGCCGTCGGAAATACAAAATCTTTACATGCCGGTCGCAGAGTGTCTCGTAATGCAAGCTGAACGAGTAAATAGTCGTTCCACTGGGAAGCCGGCGTTTTTCCGCAGGCTGCGAAAGGCGTAACGAAGGTCTGCAATCAAAGCTGAAGAAGGCATTCTTGTCCCTATATGTCAGTTCGTTCGACGCGCGGCGAGGCGGGAAGTATGCTTTATGCGGCCTTTTCCGCCGCGGCAGCGCGACGGTTGTCATATTCAAGGCGGATGTTTTGGATGGTTTGGTTGTCGACCTTAGCTTCGGCGAGTAAAACGTCCATTCTATGCACGTCGAGCTTGCGATTTTCGATGGATTGCTTGCGGGCTTCTTCGGCCTGTTTGAGCTTCTGCGATTCGAAGCCAATCTGCTCTTTGCGCTTTTCGGCTCTTAGGCTTAGGAGCTGGTTCAGGGATTTGTAGAAGGCGCGGTCATTGGTGGTTTGATAGCGCAGATAGAGGGCAAGCTGCTTTTCGAGGTCGCGTGCGGGCAGATCCATGGTGAAGCATCTGTTTTGGAGGGTGATGGCGCGCTGTTTGAGCCAATAGTGTTCGGCCATACCGTCGACCAGCAGACGCTCGGTTTGGGTAGTGGGCTGATGCTCGGCGAGAAGGCTGGTGCGGAGGGATTCGAATTCGAGCTCGTCTTCCCATGGGAGAACGGTGAACGCGCCGGTGAATCCGAAACGGAAATTGTTTTTGCAGGAAGCGGCTTTACCTGCTTCGCTAGTCGGACCGGTTGAAAGTTGAGAATTCGCCTGATTGGCTGAGATTTGAGATTGTGTAGACATTTTTAAGACCTCATAGAAATGGAAAGCGCCGGAGAGCGGTGTGACAACCGCGTTCCGGCGCTTCTGAAACGACTATACCATGCGCTTCCAAGCGTTCTGCTGTAAGTCGATGAAAGCAAACGTACTATGGGTTGTGACTGGGAAAAGGGCGTTTCGGAATTACCTTGGGTCGCCGGCAGTTGGCCGATTAGCCGACGCCCTTAGGCGAAGCTTCAGGTGGCGCTGGATGACCAGAAAACGGCGTGTCGAACCAGGTCGCCCTCGACTGGTTTCACTAACGGGAAGTATTCCCCGGGTGCTATCTTATCCTCGGCAGAACTCACGATGAGCACGACGGCACAGCCACGGGTTGGGGAGCTCGCAGGCGTCCTCAACAACGTGCGAAAAGACTTGCTGGATTTGGGTCTAAGAAATCCGCTTCTAAACTATCGACTGCTCAAGTCGCGAGGGCTCGAGGTCATCGATGAGCGACCATCCGACGTGTACCGACTCCTGGTGGGAGAGGGAAAACAGTTCTCATTCCTCCCGGCAACGGAGCAGCTGGAGACCCAAGCGCAATTCCCTGCTTCGGCGGATCGCGGGCTATCTGACGATGTATCAGCCTCTCAGACGCCACCTGAAGGTTTGGAGACGCGGTTTACCGACAAGTATTTACAAACTTCGCTAACTTCAAAACAGCTGCAGACACGGTTGCTTGCGACCTATTACACAGCACATACATCCATCGAAGAGCAGGGCGTAAATACGCTCTTTCTCGCTCTGGGCATGCTGCGTTGGCAGGATGCCGATACTGCAGAGGAAACACACTGCGCGCCTTTGATCCTTATCCCGGTTGAACTGGAGCGCTCAAACGCGAGAGAACGTTTTCGCTTAAAGTACAGCGGCGAAGAATTAGGTGGCAACGTCTCACTCGGCGAATTCCTGAAACAGAGTTTTGGCATTCGATTCCCTGAGCTGCCGGAGGGTGAAGACCTCAATGTAGCCGTTTACCTTGCAAACGTTGAAAATGCGATTGCCAGTGAAACGCGGTGGTCCGTTGATCGGGACGCTATCGTCCTGGGCTTCTTTTCATTCTCGAAGTTTCTGATGTACCGTGATCTAGACCCGTCCACTTGGCCGGATGAGAAGGCTCTCCTCGGGCAAGATCTGCTCAATAACTTATTAGGCACTGGCACTCTAGTCGGCGATGCATCGCCGTACGGCGACTCGGATTTTGTCGATAACCATCTCGCAGATAGAAAAGTATCCCACGTCGTGGATGCAGACAGCTCACAGACGGTTGCGTTGTTAGATGTCTCAGACGGTTACACCATGGTCATTCAAGGGCCGCCCGGAACCGGTAAGTCACAGACCATTGTGAATGTCATTGCGGAGGCGCTTGCCGCCGGGAGAACGGTGCTGTTTGTTTCGGAAAAGATGGCTGCACTTAAAGTAGTCAAGCGTCGTTTGGATGCCGTAGGACTTGGGCCGGCCTGTCTTGAGCTTCATAGCAATAAGGGCAATAAGAAAGAGGTCATTGAAGAACTAAGGCGGACGGCCCAGATTGGCAGCTTCCAACTTCCCCGAGCGGAGCCAGAACTAATCGAGCTTGAGGAAACGCGTCGCAAGCTGAACGAATATTGCGAAGCTGTGAACCTTCCTGTCGGGAAGTCGGCTGAGACACCGTGTTCGCTGTATGGCCGACTGTTGCTGATTCAAACACGATTGGCTCAGATACCCACCCCCCAACTCGACCTGCCTGGAGTAACTGAGTGGAGTGACGTCGACCTTCGTAGGAAGCGAGCTGCCGTCAAGACGCTTCAGGGCCGGGTCGGTCGCTGTGGTTTGCCGGTTCAGCATCCGTTCTGGGGCAGCCAACTCCGAATGTTTCTACCAACTCAGCGCGAGGCTGTACAGCAGCTGCTCCTTCGAGGTGCTAGTTCGGTTCAAAGGCTCGGTCTGGCGAGTCAGCAGGCCGCGGCTTTTGGGGGGTTTGCGGCACCAGTATCGCTGATGGACGCCTCCAGGGCCTCGAGGGCCTGCCGCAAATTGTTAGCCGCTCCCCAACTCACCGGCATCGATGCGCGCGCGCCCGAATGGATTGCGCGAGGTTCTGAGATCCGCACAGTGATTCTTGCCGGACAACGTCTACGCGAACTTCACAAAACCTGGGATCCGCTCTTGCAGCACGACGCATGGGACAAAGATGTCGCTGTTGTGCGAAGAGATCTCGTAGAAACAGGTCAGCACTGGTGGCGATTTCTTTCTGGGCGATGGCGGTCAGCAAGGAGGCAACTCTCGACGTGCGTAAGCAATCCCTTGCCGAAGGGTATTGCCGATTTGCTTCAAATTACTGACGTTCTTTTAGAGGCGGCGCGGATCAAATCTTCCCTCCCTTCGATGATGCCTATTCTCAGCAGACTTTTTGGAGCATCATGGGATGGCGAAGACTCGGACTGGGATCTGCTTCTTGCGCAGTTCGATTGGATCACGTCGGCTGTTGAAGCCGTTCGCAAAAACGAGATTGCGGCGTGGTGCCTTGATCCGGTGCAACGAGATCTTGACCGGACCGAACTCGGCGAGCATACGTCGACACTCGAACTCGCAGTAGAGTATGAGGAGCGGGTTAGGAGCGAGATTGCGAAAGTACTTGACCTCGATTCCAGTCCCACGCAGCCAATCGAGCGACGCCCTCTCACCGACATTCAACAGCGCTGGAGCACCATGGCAGCGCGCATTGAGACGCTTGATTCGCTTGTCGCATACAATCAGGCAGTTCATGACTGCCGCACTGAATCGCTCGATTCGATCGTAAGCGTGGCCAATCTGTGGGAGCACGCTGCCGCCTCCGTGGTCGACCTTTTTGACAGAGTGTACATGTCAAACATGCTGGAGTTGGCCTTCCAAGAGCGGCCGGTACTCGCAAGTTTTGATGGCGACCGACAAAACCAGATAGTAGAAGCGTTTCGTCAACTTGATTTACGTCACCTTGAACTGAGCCGATTGCGTCTAGCCATGGAACACGCTCAACGGCTACCAAGCGCGAATACCGCTGCTGGCCAAATTGGTGTTCTGCGGCATGAATTTGAAAAGAGAGGACGCTTCTTGCCTTTGCGAAAACTGATGTCCAAGGCAGGAAACGCCGTTCAGGCGATAAAGCCAGTTTTTATGATGAGCCCACTGTCGATCGCCAATTTCGTTCCGCCAGGCGCACTCGAATTCGGTCTCATTATCTTTGATGAGGCCAGTCAGGTCAGACCGGCCGACGCTCTGGGAGCAATTGTCCGAGGAAAACAGGTTGTCGTAGTGGGCGACAGCAAACAATTGCCGCCGACGAATTTTTTTGACACGCTCGTGTCACAGGAACCAGACGCTGACGAGGAGGAGGCGGCTACGTCTGATATTGAAAGCATCCTCGGATTTTTCTGCGCTCGGGGTGCGCATCAGCGGATGCTGCGTTGGCATTACCGGAGTCGGCATGAGTCGCTGATCGCAGTCTCGAATCATCTGTTCTACGACAATCGATTGATTATTTTCCCGAGTCCGGATCGCGAGCGTAACCAGCTTGGCCTTATTTACCACCGAGTTGAGAACGCGCCTTACGATCGTAGCCGCACACGGACAAACCCAGGGGAGGCGAAAGCTGTGGCCGAAGCGGTCATCGCACATGCGTGTGAGCAGCTTCGTAAGCCTAAAAGAGAGCAATTGACGTTGGGCGTCGCCGCATTTAGCGTAGCTCAGAGGGATGCCATCCTGGCGTGCGTCGAGATTCTAAGGCGACAAAATCCTTCTTGTGAGGATTTCTTCGGTTCTCACCTGTATGAGCCGTTTTTTGTGAAGAACCTTGAAAATGTGCAGGGCGATGAACGTGACGTGATGATCATCAGCATAGGTTATGGCAGAACCTCGGATGGTTATCTCGCTATGAGCTTTGGTCCCCTGAACCGAGCCGGCGGTGAGAGGCGGCTTAACGTACTCTTTACTCGAGCACGCCTGCGTTGCGAAGTCTTTACAACGTTAAGTGCAGACGACATCGATCTGAGCCGAACGAATGTTGCCGGCGTGTCGGCGCTCAAGACGTTCTTGACGTATGCTGCGACTGGCAAGACTGATATACCCGTACAAACGCAACGGTCACAGGACTCGGTCTTTGAAGAGCAGGTTCTGGACGCCCTCGTGCGAAGAGGTTATACCGTGCATGCGCAGGTCGGGTGTGCCGGCTTCTTTTTGGATCTTGCCGTCGTCGACACCGAACAACCGAGTCGCTACATCCTGGGCATCGAATGTGATGGTGCTGCATACCACAACGCCCGCTCTGCGCGCGACCGAGATCGTTTAAGGCAAGCAGTACTGGAAGGACTCAACTGGCAGATTCACCGCATCTGGTCTACCGAGTGGTTTCGAAATCCAAGTGTGGAGCTGAATAAAGTCGTTACCGCTATTGAAAGCGCGAGAAACCGTATCCGGCAAGCGCCCCAACCCGGTCTCCAAAGGCCTCCTGATGCTTCCCTGGAGGAGACAGCATCCGACGGCACTCGGGCGCGATCACCGGTCGTACCAATCGCTTCAAATCGCAAAGTAAGTATGCTGGCAAAATATCGAACTGCGGATCTCCATATCGACCTGGGGTCGACAGAGCTCCATCTCGTCGATGTTGGGCAGCTTTCGGAATGGCTTGCGAAAGTGGTTGGCATAGAGAGCCCGGTATTCTGGCTGGAAGCTGCTCGGCGCGTAACCAATGCGGCCGGCGTGGAGCGTTTGGGTAGTCGCATTCAAGACGCCTTTCGGCGGGCTTGCGACTTTGGCGCTCGCTCTGGTCAGTTCTCCCTACGAAATGAGTTCCTCTGGCGCACAGACATGACCTCTCCGGTGTTGAGAGACCGTTCCGATCTTCCTCAGTCAGCGAAGAAGATCGAGTATGTTGCGCACGAGGAAATCTGTGTGGCCATTGAGCAGGTCGCTCAGGATACCTACGGCGTCGCCCCCGGGGACGTCGCGGCTGGCGCATGTCGACTGCTCGGCTTTGCTCGAGCGACTGACGAAATACGGACGGTAATCGAAGCCCGCCGAGACGCGCTTATAGCGGCTGGCCGGTTGGTTCTCATTGGCCAGAGTCTCGTCTTCGGAAAGGGACTCGCCCCGGCTACTAACTAGTGGCAGAGCTCGACAACGTCGATCCCTGATTTGCCCCCGGTTCTGCCGCGCGCGATGTAGGAGAACGCGCTCTTACCGAGCCGTTACCACAGAAGCTTCTTTACCCTACCCGCTGGCCGCTACTGTCTGCCGATGTACCGCGTCCAGTACACCATTGATGAATGAAACGGATTCGTCATTCGAGAATTGACGCGCGAGCTCCAGGGCTTCGTCGATAATGATCGGCGCAGGAACTGCTTGTTGCGTCAATTCATAAATCGCGAGCCGCAGAATGTTACGGTCGACTACCGCCATTCGCTCTAAGCGCCAATGCTCCGCTTTCGCTTCGATCTTTTTGTCGATCGATTCGGCATTTGCGACCGTGCCTCGCGCTAGTTCTTCCATGAACTTGTCCGGCTTCAGCTTCTTCTCGCTGTCTTCGGAATAGAGAGTGTCGTAGTAATGCGAGATGGCGCCATCGATGGGTTCGCCGCGCATGTCCCACTCGAAAAGGACTTGCAAAGCTCGCTTGCGAGATCTGTGCCGCGCCGCCATACTTAGCGCTTTTCCTTCAACCGCTTCATCAGATTCGCGAGCTCAATCGCCGCTTCGGCCGCTTCGCATCCTTTGTTGCCGCTCTTGCCGCCCGCGCGATCCATCGCCTGCTGCATGTCATCTGTCGTGAGCACGCCAAAGGCGATCGGCACGCCGGTCTCGATACTGACTTGAGTCAATCCATTTGCCGCCGCGCCGGCCACGTATTCGAAGTGCGGTGTGTCGCCGCGCACAACTGCTCCCAGCGCGATGATCGCGTCGCAACGAGGCGCCATAAGCTTGGCTGCAATCGGCAATTCCCAAGCTCCCGGTACCTTCACGAAGCTGATGTTTTCGTGCTGGCATCCGCGCTTTTCAAGTGTCTCGAGCGCTCCACTAGCGAGCTGCTCGGTGATGAATCCATTGAAGCGGCTTACCACGACGCCTATGCGCAAATGAGTGGCATCGAGCGATCCTTGGAAGGTCTGGTAAGACATGAAGCCGCGCCTGCGCGCGAATGGTGCGGGCGCGCGCTATGGGATAATTCGGTTTTACCCCTCAGTCTACCCTACCTCATGGACCCCCGCTTTATTCGCAATTTCTCTATCATTGCGCATATCGATCACGGGAAATCCACTCTTGCGGACCGTCTTCTGGAGTATACCGGGGCGCTTTCTCAGCGCGAAATGATGGCCCAGGTTCTCGACACCATGGATCTCGAGCGCGAGCGCGGCATCACAATTAAAGCGCACGCCGTTCGCCTGAATTACAACGCAGACGACGGCAACATCTACGAGTTGAATTTGATCGATACTCCCGGTCACGTCGATTTCACTTATGAGGTCTCGCGCAGCTTGCAGGCATGCGAAGGAACACTGCTGGTAGTCGATGCATCTCAGGGCGTCGAAGCCCAGACCCTGGCCAATACTTACCTGGCGCTCAACCACGATCTTGAGATCATACCCATCATCAACAAAATCGACCTGCCTTCGGCCGAGCCCGAGCGCATTCGAGAACAGATCGAACAAGTGATTGGTTTGGATGCGAGCGATGCGATCCTAGCCAGCGCTAAGAACGGCGTCGGAATCAAGGAAACGCTAGAAGCGGTTGTGCGCCGGATTCCGCCGCCCAAAGGCGATCCGGATGCCCCCTTGCGCGCGCTCATTTTCGACTCCTGGTTCGATACGTATCGCGGCGTCATTATTCTTACGCGCATAGTGGATGGCGTCTTGCGCAAAGGTCAGAAAATCCGGCTGTGGTCGAACGGAGAAGCCTTTGACGTGGAGGGCCTCGGATTCCAATCGCCGAAGCCGGTGCCATGCGACGAACTTACTGCCGGCGAGGTTGGCTTTGTCTTCGCCAATATCAAAACCGTTTCCGACGCGCAAATCGGCGACACAATCACGGATGATGCAAATCCGGCTCTCGAAGCGCTGCCCGGCTTCCAGGAAATCAAGCCGATGGTATTTGCTGGCTTGTATCCGGTCGAATCGCATGAGCACGGGTTACTGCGGGATGCGCTTGAAAAGCTACGCCTCAACGACAGCGCCTTCAACTTCGAGCCGGAGAATTCCGCCGCTCTTGGTTTCGGGTTTCGCTGTGGCTTTCTCGGACTCTTGCATCTGGAGATCGTCCAGGAGCGGCTCGAACGCGAGTTTCAAATCGATCTCATCACGACCGCGCCAGGCGTGCGCTTTCGCGTAACGACAACCACCGATGAAGTGATCGAAGTCAACAATCCACAAAAGTTCCCCGACCCTTCTTCCATCAAGCAGACAGAAGAGCCCATCATCGATGCCACTGTTATTACGCGCGAAGAGTACATTGGCGAGATCTTGAAACTGCTCGAAGAGAAGCGCGGCGTTCAAAAGAAGTTCGAGTATATTGGCTCCGGCCGCGTTCTCCTGATGTACGAGTTGCCGCTGAACGAAATCGTGCTTGATTTCTACGACCGGTTGAAATCGGCGTCTCGCGGCTATGCTTCGCTCGATTATCATCTGTCGGGATATCGCGTTTCGCCGATGGTGAAGCTAGACGTGCTGGTTGCCGGAGAGCCCGTCGATGCGCTCTCGATGGTGGTGCACCGCGATGTCGCGTATGAACGTGGCAAGATGCTGATCGAGCGGCTACGCAAATTGATCCCGCGCCAGATGTTCGAAGTGGCTTTGCAGGCGGCGATCGGCACGAAGATTATCGCCAGAGAAACGATCTCCGCCATGCGCAAAAACGTATTGGCCAAGTGCTACGGCGGCGATATCACGCGCAAACGCAAACTGCTTGAAAAGCAAAAAGAGGGCAAGCGCCGCATGAAGCGGGTAGGCCGCGTAGATATTCCCCAGGAAGCCTTTCTCGCGGTGTTGAAAGTCGGGAGCGACTCAGGCGAGTGACCGCGGTCTCGAGCCTTACAGCGGGATATTTCCGTGCTTCTTCTTGGGCATGGTGTCTCCCTTGTTTGCCAGCATTCTTAACGCCCGAATGACTTTCGGCCGGGTCTCGTGGGGCTCAATGACGTCATCGACGTAACCACGCTCGGCTGCGACAAATGGATTTGCGAATCGTTTGCGATATTCTTCGATCTTCGCCTCGCGCGCTTCGTCCCCGTTGCTGGAGGCCTCCAACTCGCGCCGGTACAGAATGTTCACCGCGCCTTCGGGACCCATGACCGCGATTTCCGCCGTGGGGTAGGCAAAGTTGATGTCGGTTCGCAAATGCTTCGAGCCCATCACGCAATACGCTCCGCCGTATGCCTTGCGCGTAATCACGGTGATCTTCGGAACCGTCGCTTCGGCGTATGCGTAAAGCAGTTTCGCCCCATGCCTGATGATTCCGCCGAACTCCTGTTCGGTACCTGGTAAGAAGCCGGGCACGTCCTCAAACGTCAAGATCGGAATCTGGAAGGCATCACAGAACCGGACGAACCGTGCGCCCTTTGTAGACGAATTGATATCGAGGCAGCCCGCCAGATGCGCAGGTTGATTCGCGACGATGCCGATCGCCTCACCTCCCATGCGCGCAAAGCCGACGACAATGTTGCGCGCGAAGTGCTCGGCCACTTCGAAGAAATATCCATCATCCACGACCCGGCGAATGACGTCCTTGATGTCGTAAGGCTTGTTCGATTCAGCCGGTATCAACGTATCGAGGTCCGGATCGCTGCGATCTTCCGGATCTTTACTTGCGATTCGCGGAACGCCGTCGAGGTTATTTTGTGGTAGAAAGCGCATCAACTCGCGAATGCTGCGCAGGCAATCCTGATCATCGGCGGCAAGGAAATGCGCAACGCCGCTGATGGAATTGTGCGTCATTGCGCCGCCCAAATTCTCCTTCGTCACGTCCTCGTGGGTGACGGTCTTAATCACATCGGGACCGGTTACAAACATGTGGCTCGTGCCATCCACCATGAAGACGAAGTCGGTCAAAGCCGGCGAATACACCGCGCCGCCTGCGCACGGGCCCATGATGGCTGAGATCTGCGGCACCACGCCGCTCGAGATCGTATTGCGCAGGAAGATGTCGGCGTATCCGGCGAGCGAAACCACTCCCTCCTGGATGCGAGCACCGCCCGAATCGTTCAGCCCAATGATGGGCGCGCCAGTCTTCAAGGCGAGATCCATCACCTTTACGATCTTTTGCGCGTTGGCCTCGGAAAGCGATCCGCCGAAAACCGTGAAGTCTTGCGCGAAAACAAAAATCTGCCTTCCATGGATGAGTCCGTGCCCGGTGACAAAACCATCGCCATCGATCACGTTGTTCTGCATCCCGAAGTTGTGGCACCGATGGCGAACCAGCTTGTCTAACTCTTCAAAAGTGCCTTCGTCCAGCAGCAGCTCAATGCGCTCACGCGCTGAAAGCTTCCCCTCCTTGTGCTGCCGTTCCTTTCGCTCAGCTCCTCCGCCTTCTTCGGCTCGCGCGTGGCGCCGCCGGACTTCTTCCAGCCGATTTGTGGTCATATTTTGCTACTCAGCTTTGCCGCCATGTCAGATAGTAATATGAACGGTCCAAGTGGACTTGTCATTGGAACCGCCGGCCACATCGATCATGGAAAGACGTCGCTCGTCCGGGCGCTGACCGGAATCGATACCGACCGTCTTCCGGACGAGAAGCGACGCGGCATCTCCATTGATTTAGGATTTGCGCATTTGACGCTGTCGAATGGGCAGCGCATCAGCTTCATCGATGTTCCTGGCCATGAGCGTTTCATAAAGAACATGCTGGCTGGCGTTGGCGGCATTCAAGCTGTGCTGTTGGTAGTCGCGGCGGATGAATCGGTGAAGCCGCAGACTCGGGAGCACTTCGATATTTGCCGTTTGCTCGGCATCAAACAAGGGATCATTGTGCTGACGAAGACCGATCTCGCGAGCTCCGAGCAAATCAGCGCTGCGCGTGAAGACGTACGGCTCTTTGCGCAGGTTCCTTTCTCGACGACGCGCCTCTGGTTCCCGTAAGCGCCAGGACGGGAGAGGGAATTGCTGAGCTGCGTAACGAGCTCGCGAAATTAATCGAAAGTGCGGCGCCACGCGAATACGGCGGACTTGCACGCCTGCCTATCGATCGCAGTTTCGCGCTGAAAGGATTTGGCACAGTCGTCACGGGCACCCTTTGGAGCGGCAAGCTTCGCGCGGGTGACACGGTCGAAATTCATCCTTCAAAGAAACAAGTGCGCATCCGCGGTCTTCAGGTACACGGAGAACAGGTCGATATTGCAGTTGCGGGGCAACGCACCGCGGTTAATCTCACCGGCGTCGATAGTTCGGAGATTCGGCGTGGATGCGTTCTCACTCACACAGACGGCCTCGAGACCACAAAGCTTTTGGATGTTTCACTCGATTGGTTGAATGCTTCAGAGATTCCGAAGGCGCGGCAGCAAACCCTTTTTCATATCGGGACGGCTGAGATTGTCGCCGAGCTGAAAGTTCTCGGAACACTAGCTAATCGGCCGCGGGCGCTCGCACGGCTTTCCTTATCTGAACCTGTGCTGGCGCTCCCAGGCGATCGATTCGTTTTGAGACGTCCATCGCCTGCGCAAACTGTTTCGGGAGGATCTGTGATCGATGCATTTCCTCCAGCTCGTCTCAATCGCGCAAGAACCGTTCAACGGCTGCAATCCCTCGCCGAAGCTGATGCCGCAACGCGCATACAGATTCTAGTGGAAGAGAGCGCAATGGGGCGGGGCGTGGCGGAATTGGTCCCGCTCACAGGGATAGCTCCTGAAGATCTCAGATCTCTAATTGTGAAGAACCCCGATCTCGTGCTTGCCGATACTGCCGAGCGCGTGGTTAGTAAGGCTTGGATTGAGCGGAAGCGGCAGAAACTTGTCGAATGGCTGAACGTGTTTCATGGCAAAAATCCGTCCGCAGCGGGTGCGCCGATCGCTCTAGCTCGCTTAGGGTTGGAGCCGAATTTGGCCCCGCTAGTCTTCGATCAATTTCCCGCTATTCGAGTGCAAGGGGGCGTCGTTTCGCTGGCCGCTCACCGAGCCCAGATTAGCGATTACGACAATCGTGCGCTACAAAATCTGGAACGGCTATTTCGGCAAGCCGGCTTTCAACCTCCCTCTATGACCGATGCCTTGAAATCCGCGTCTCCCGATCCAAAGAAAGCTCGTGGCCTGCTGGAGACGCTCATCAAGAATCAAAAACTCGTGCGCGTCTCGGAAGATCTCGTTTTTCATGGCGAGGTGATTGCAAATGTGCGAAAGTCGATTTCTGCTCGCAAAGGCCGCAAGTTTTCTGTTCCTGAGTTTAAGGAATGGACTCAGATTTCGCGCAAGTATGCGATCCCGCTGCTCGAATATCTCGATCGTCAACACGTCACTCGGCGAGAGGGCGATTTCCGAATCGTTCTTTAATACGCGATTCAGAGCACTTCCAAAATCAGGCACTTCAGGTAATGTGTCTCGGGCACGGTGAGCAGGATCGGGTGGTCTTGTGCTTGAGTGCGCCGTTCCAACACGCGTAGCTGTTTGCCGCAATCGAGGGCTGCGGCGGCGACTACCTCCAGGAAACGGGCTTCACTCATGTGGTGAGAGCAAGAGCAGGTCACCAGGATTCCGCCGCTCCGTAGAAGGCGCAAGGCACGCAAATTGATCTCCTTATACCCGCGAGCCGCGCCTTCGAGAGCAGATCGGGACTTTGTAAATGCGGGCGGATCTATGACAATCAGGTCGAAATTGCGATGCGCGTTGACTAACCCCGGCAGATACTCGAGCACGTTCGCTTCGTGAAATTGTATATTTGTCACGCCGTTTATTGCTGCATTCGCGCTTGCGGCCCCCAGGCCCGACACCGAGCTATCGATCGCCTCTACCGACTCACAAAGCGAAGCGAGATGTATGGCAAATCCTCCATTACCGCTGAAGCAGTCGAGTGCACGTCCTCTCGCGTATCGCCGCACGGCCACATAGTTTTCACGCTGATCGAGAAAGACGCCGGTCTTTTGCCCGCTGAGGAGATCCGTTTGCCACGTGAGGCCGTTCATATGTATCTCGGCGCGTTCGGGCACATCGCCTGCCAGAATGCGGGTCTCTTGGGGAAGATTTTCTTTGGCTCTCGTCGCTATGTCGTTTCGCGCGAGTATGCCTCGCGGTTGAAAGAGCGTGTTCAGCACATTGACTATTTGAGCGGTCAGACGATCCATGCCCTGATCGAGTAGCTGAACCACGAGCCACTCACCGTAGCGATCAACGATCAGGCCGGGAAGGAGATCCCCTTCCGCGTGGACCAGGCGGTAAGCATCCGAATCCGAGACTACCCGCTGGCGATGCGCATACGCCGCCTCGATCCGCTTCCTCAGAAAAGCTTCATCGATCGATTCCACGTGGCGGCTGAGCAGGCGGAGAGAGATCTGGGATGTGGAACTATAGTGCGCGGTGCCAAGGCCGCGACCCTTGAAGTCGATGACCCGTACCGCGTCGCCGGGCTGCGCGGAACCGCGATCAAGCAGGTCGCTCGAAAAGATCCACGGATGCCCGGAATCAATGCGATCCGCGCCTTTGCGATTGACTCGAACAGTTGGCATCTCCGGCATCGCCTCATTTAAGCAGACACATTAAGTAAACCAGGGCTGCTAATCTGCGAACAGTCCGTGAACGACACCAAGCGACAGATTGCCCTTTCCTCCTGCATTCTGCTGCTGTATGCGGCCTTCACAACCCGCACTTACTATTGGGATGGAGTGCTGTTCTCGTTGAACATCGAGAGCGTCCAGCAAGGGCAGTCTCCCGTTGTTACTCTATTGCATCCAAATCACCTGCTGTATTCGGCGCTGGGATGGATCGTCTATGCGGCGGCTTCCGCAGTCGGCATCACCGCACGAGCAATCACAATCCTGCAGGCCATCAATGTAGTTGCGAGCGCCGCGGCCGGCTACATTCTGTTTATTTTCTCCAAGCGGACGACAGAGTCTCACGGTACTGCGCTATTTTGCTGGGCGCTGTTCGCCTTTGGAGCGACTTGGTGGAAGTTCTCCACCGATGCCGACGCTTACATCCTGTCGGTTCTGCTTATCATTTTGGCGATCCTACTCGTTATCGATAGCCCTCCGCGACTTGTTCTTGCTGCAATCTGCCACACGCTCGCGATGTTGCTTCACGAACTCTCGGTCTTTGCGTATGTGCCGATCTTCGTCGCAATTCTTCTTAACACGCAATGGCCGAAGGCAAAGAGGTTTTGGATCGCTCTGACCTACTTAATGGGGACAGGCGCCGGCGTAGCCGTCATATACCTGATTTGTTACTTGCAGACGGATCGGCTTACCTATCCCTCACTACTTCGCTGGATCACAAGTTACGCCTCTAACTCCGGATTTACACAATCACCGAGCCAGCTTGTGAATCTATATCTCGCGAGCTATCTCAAGCTCTTTGTGGGCGGAAAACCGGTTTTCCTGCGGGACTACTTCTCTATTCCAGTGTTTCTCTCGCTGGCGATGTCGTTGGGCGTATGGCTTTGGGCATTGTCGCCGTGGCGCTCCTCGATTTGGCGATCCACTGCGAATCGCAAAGTGCGGCTGATACTTTGGGCATGGCTGCTGCCCTACGTGATATTTCTTGCCTCCTGGGACCCGGGGAGCGCCTTTCACAAGCTGTTTCTCTGGCCAGCGATGGTGCTGCTCATCGGCGAGTACACCGCGTCGATCAGACCGGCCGTCCTGTTGGCGGTTGCGATTTCCATGGCAGCCTGGAATTTCGCGGCGTTCATTTATCCGCATTCACACGACAGCGCCGATCCAGTGCTTGTGCTGGCAAAAACTGTCGATAAACAGCTTCCAAGGGACGCAACTATCTACTACAGCGCTTTGGACACGGACGATTGGTATCTAAAGTATTTCGCTCCCGGTAGGAAGTGGGTGCAGTTGTCTCCTACCGCTGATATCCTTCCAGGGCTGGTCTGCTTGGAAACAACGGCGTTAGAGCGCTTGCGGCCGGCCGCTAATCCTCAGTACAAATGGGACCTGGTCAACACCCATCACAACATTCGGCTGGAGTGTTTTAAACGTCCAGATTTCGGACGTCCAGAGCGTTTTCTTCGATGAACTTGCGCCGGCTTTCGACATCCTCGCCCATGAGGGTTGAGAAGATCGGCTCTGTCTCGCTGAGGTCGTTCAGGTCGATCTGCAGCAATGTTCTGCGTCTCGATATTCATCGTGGTCGACCAGAGTTGCTCCGCGTTCATCTCGCCCAGGCCCTTGTAGCGCTGGATGTTTACCTCGCGCGTGCCTTCGTTCTTCACTGTCGTAAGCAGGTCACGCC
>CAWFWH010000012.1:0-169235 GCA_963819405.1 uncultured Acidobacteriaceae bacterium
TCAGCGCTTCATTCACTACTGAAGAGCGAGGACGCGCAATCGGAACGTGGTCCGGCTTCACCGCAATCACCGCGGCTGTCGGTCCCGTTCTCGGCGGATGGCTAGTACAGCACGCATCGTGGCGTTGGGTATTTTTCATTAACCTGCCGATCGCCGCGGTTGTCCTCGGGCTCACGACGCGAGTTCCCGAAAGCCGAAATCAAGAACGGAGTCATGAAAATCTGGATTGGGCAGGTGCGCTGCTGGTCACAGTTGGACTTGGTCTCGTTGTGTTCGCGCTAATCGAACCTGCTCACGCCGTGGTCGCGGGTCCCATCGGCATTGTGTCTTTACTAGCCTTCTTCTTCGTGGAAGAGCACTCGCCAGCCCCATGCTTTCTCTCGATCTTTTCCGCTCGCGCAATTTTAGTGGAGCAAATCTACTGACCCTCTTTCTCTATACGGCTTTGAGCGGAGTGTTGTTTTTCTTTCCGTTAAACCTGATCCAAATTCAGGGATATTCAGCTACCGAAGCCGGCGCGGCACTCTTACCGTTCATTTTGTTGATGTTTGTTCTCTCACGGTGGTCGGGTGGACTAGTCGCGGCGCGCCACGGTGCAAGGCCGCCGCTTGTAATGGGCCCCCTGATTGCGTGCGTTGGATTCGCCCTCTTTGCCAGACCCGGCATTGGTGGGACCTACTGGACTACGTTTTTTCCGGCAGTGATCGTCTTGGGGTTTGGAATGGCCGTCAGTGTCGCGCCGCTTACCACGACAGTGATGAACTCTGTTTCTCAGAACCGCGCCGGCGCCGCCTCGGGAATTAACAATGCCGTATCCCGGATCGCGGGACTGCTCGCAGTCGCTGTTCTTGGTTTCGTGCTGATCACTGTTTTTAATCGAGATCTCAATCAGCGGCTGGATGGGCTCTCCGTCTCATCCGAACTCCGCAAGCAGATTGATTCACAACGATCTAAACTTGCCGCTATCGAAACTACAAATCCCGATGCTCGCAAGGCGATTGCCGAATCTTTCGTGGCCGGATATCGAGCGGTGTTGTGGATCGCGGTCGGGCTGTCAATTGCAAGTTCTCTGAGTGCGGTGCTGCTTATTAAGCTGAAGGCGTAGTCGCAGTTCGGCTTCAACTCAATGGCGGAAGCCCAAGCCGGCTCACCAACTCGCGATAGGAAGGCTCGTCATGAAGATTGCGAAATCTGTGGTCGATTCTCACATCAAGGATGTACGATTCATGGCGATCGTAGGCATGCTGTAGATATTCAAGAGCAGCTTGCTTTCTACCCAGTAGCGCGCAAGTCGCCGCCAATCAAAACCCGGCACGCGTCCCTGCGCGTAGAGCCACTCTGAGTCTGCAACATGCTTTCGAACATGGTTTTCGTCCGCCACGGGCCCAACCCCTCTCACCCGCTTTGACGATCTCGAGCGCTTCGGGATCCATGAGATAAAACCGCTGCTGCGTGGGACTCCGATAAATAATTTTCGTAATTGTTGCTATCCAGGTAAATTGACCGCCAGGTAGCGGTGGCTCGAAAGGAATGCCGGTTCCGTGAGTTCCACCTGCTTCAGCAGAGTGATTGCCTCGTCACGCCGACCGCAAGAAAAGGATCAAGCCTTTGTCGGCGAGGATGGCCGTGGACATGGGATCAAGTTGGCGCGCCCGTTCAATTTCCGCGAGAGACTCCGAAAAATGAGCAAACGCCAGGAGGTAGGTTGCGTACCAGTGGTGTGCCCTTGCGTTCCCCGGATTCAATGCCAGATGGCTCGCTTAAACTCACGGTCCGCCGTTGCTACGTCCCATGCGCCCCATATAGAAGCAAAAGCGAGAGAGCTGTGCGCTTCGGCCGAGGTGTCGTCCAACTCGACGGCCTTTTGGCCGCAGCCAAAGCTTTAGGATAGGCTCATTCTGCAGGATGGAGGTGTACTCGCGAAGCAAATTGTAAGAATCGGCGAGTCCGGACATAGGCTGGCGCGTAAGAGGGGTCCCTTACAATCGCTTGAGTGAAATAGTCGACAGCCTTATTCAATCCTTCGGGCGTCCTCTTATTCCAGTAATATCTGCCTTGCAGATATAAGTCCTGCGCTTCGGGATTCGTTGCGCGAAGATTCCCCCCGGCTTCTTGGGCGGTGCATTTGGGAATTTCGGCGCGTCGCGACCTGTTCAAGAGGGGCCTGCCATCTGCAAATAAACAAATCCCAAAGCGACAAGCGCCAACAGGGCGGCCCATAGAAGAACCGTCCAAGTCCGGCGATAGACGGAGGGTTGGTGGTTTTAGGAATGGGGCTAGATTTTCACTGCGGCTGCATCGTACTGTTCGAAAGCGCGCGGCGTAGCCGCCCTTTGGAATGCTGATGACGATGTCATCCCCGGCATCCAGCACCGGCATAGTACTCCGCGAGTTTAAAGCGCAGCTGCCGCGCTCCCACCCGCACGCGGATCCTCGCGCGTGTCGTAGCTCGGGTCGCGATCGAACACGTCCGCTCCAATCTGATGTTCGGTCAGCCTGATCGGCCGTGGCTGGAGCGAGTGCTCCACCACGTAGCGCAAAAAATGGCCGAGCCGGTTGGAATTCTTGAAGGTCGGGCTGGCAAGAATCTTGTCGAGCTGCCGAATCACGAGCTCCCGAGGGATGCCGGTTGCGGGATTCGGGAGGCTCAGCTGAGTATCTGGTCGCACATTCGAAATTCGCGGGGAGTAGCGTTATTAACGCAACCATACCATGTCCGGGCGCAGTTCTGAATCGTTTGCTGGGAACTAGAATTGCGCTGAGTTTCGCACTGGCGGTCTGCTGGTCCACGGCAGGCTTGGCCTCTACCGATACAATCGCCATTAAAGGTGAGGTCCAGGTAGGATCGAATTATACCGATTTTGGGAACCTAGCTGGCACTTCGTTTTCGCCGGCTCCAGGCTACGGAGCGTTCCAGGTCACCGCTGTCGACGCGGAGGGGAATTAACCACTGCTGGCGTGACTGTCAATGAGTTGGGAATGATTCAGAGTTTAAACGAGGGAACAGGCACAGTTACCCTGCCATCGGCGTTTATCACATTTAATACGGGCGGATCTAATCTTCAACTCTGGGCGACGAATATCCCGGCTGGGACAGCGGGCCCGTTCACATTGTCGAACGTAGCGGGTGGAGTGCTTGCCCAGTTCGCTGTTAACGGGTACGTTTTCAACACCACCAGCGGGGCCCAGCAAGGTAGTTTTCACCAGTGTCTTCGACGTGGCTTTTCTGGGCCAGAACACTAACACAATTTTCAACGACCTGCCTATAAATGGTGGCTTCTGCGCCGTGGTATCGACCGGGACTGCCGCTGCGACGCCCTGCGACCCCTTTCCGGCAGGACCGTCGACACCAGAACCAGCTTCCGCAGTTTTGATGGGTGGCGGGTTCCTGATTCTGGCCTTAGTTGTTACGGGTTGAAGGCAAAAGCGTCTTCGTCGCCGGGCGGCCATTTCGGAAATCGCGCGTAGGATACCTGAGCGCACTCCTCACTCCCAGGTCAGCAATTCGCTTACCGTTTGGCGCACCTGTGCCACAGACGGACAAGCGCGCGGGGGCTCCGCTTCGATTCGCCAGGTACGCAAATTTGGATCGTCGTTAGCACTGCGCGGAACATCAGGGTGCTGGCTCATAGATCCTGAGCGCCTCGAGAGCAATGAGATCAACGACATTTACAGCGGAAACTGCCCTCGAATAAGCAGGCGGTTTCAGGGGTTGAAAGTGCAGAATCTCCTGTACACGTCTGGTATCGAAGACCGGTGAACGTCAAACTAGTTTAAACTAGTCGGTATAAGGGAAACATATGGACACCATTGGCGCATTCGAGGCGAAGACCCATCTGGCAGCTCTGCTTGACCGGGTGGCTAAAGGCGAAAAGATCACGATCACGAGACATGGCATCCCCGCCGCCTTGCTGGTTCCTGTTGCAGAAAAGGAACGGAAGCTGTCGCACAAGGAAATAGTGGAAGGCATGCGGGCTCTTCGTGCGCGTGTAAAGCCCGGGAAGATGAGTATCAGGGAAATGGTTAATAACGGACGGCGGTTTTGCACGAGGTTGTCCTTGACGCCTCGACGGCGCTGGCTTGGTGCTTCCCGGATGAAAGCAGCGAGTATGCAGATCGCGTTCTGATGTTTTTGGAGGGCAAGAAGACGCTAGTTCCGGCCGTGTGGGGTCTGGGAAATTGCCGTAAATGCCGTCCTGGTTGGCGAACGGCAGAAACGTCTGAATTACCCGCAAATGCGGCGTTTTGCCGCATTGCTCGAAGGCCTTTCCGTTGTGCAGGACATCCAGCTGGTGAGTCAGTATGTAAGCAGTGTTCTGCCTCTCGCACGCGAACATAGGCTTTCGGCGTACGATGCCGCCTACCTGGAACTTTCTCGCTTCGGCACGGTGCTCCGCTCGCAACCTTCATGGAAAACTAAAAAGCAGCGCGAAAAGCCGGTGTGAAAATTTTCACGGAAGAAGCCGCTTCACGACCCTATGTCAATTACACTCGATAAATTTTGGCGCGATCTGAAGTTCGCCAGCCGGATTTTGCGGAAGAGTCCTGGCTTTACCGCGGTTGCGGTTCTGACCTTAGCTCTTGGTATCGGAGCAAATACGGGCGTGTTCAGCGTTGTCGATGCCGTCCTGCTGCGGCCTTTACCCTATCCGTCGCCGGAAGGATTGGGTTCGCTGGCGACCTTCTACAAGGCACCGGGCCAGCAAGGCATGGACACGGCTCAGGACGGGAAGACGTGGGAGTTGATGCGCGACAATGCGCACACGGTCGATTGCGCGGTTTTCTCTGACTGGCCCACCTCGGTGAACCTTGCCGTTGACCGTCAGGTCCAATACGCGCAGCAGCAGCGGGTCGGATCGGGGTTCTTTCGCGTGTTGGGCGTCAAACCGCTTTTCGGACGCGAGTTCACAAGGCAAGAAGATAGTGCGGGCGGCCCAGCAGTTGCCATCCTGAGCTACGGGCTTTGGAAGCGGGCGCTTCATGGCGATCCTTCGTTCTTGAACCGCCCCATCCTCTTGCGTGGGCAGCCGTATACGGTCGTCGGTGTTATGCCGCCGGATTTCAAGACCGCGGCATTAGCCGATGTCTGGATTCCCCTACGGCCCACCACAGAGGGCGAAGGCGGAGACGCGAATTACCAGATCCTGGTTCGCCTGAAGCCGGGCACAACCTGGCAGCAGGCAGTTTCTGAAGTTGAGGTGATCGGCGCTTCGCGGACGCGGATTATGCATTATGGTCCCGGCGAATCCGCGCGAATCACTTTGCTTCCGCTCCAAAAAGCTTTAGCCGACCAAATCCGGACACCTGTTCTATTGCTTTGGTCTGCCGTGGGTGTCGTCCTGTTGATCTGCTGTATCAATATCGCCGGATTGATGCTGGCTCGAGGCGCCAGTCGAAGACATGAGATCGCAACGAGAATGGCGCTGGGCGGAGGACAGGCCGCAGTGATTCGCCAACTGCTGGTGGAGAGTCTTCTGCTGGCGTTAATGGCTGGTGTAGCCGGTCTTGGAATCGGGTACGGAGCGATGCTCGCGTTACGGATCGCAGCTCAAGAAAGCTTAAATGTTTGGCAGAGCATCGGACTGGATTCGAGGGTCTTTCTGGTGGCCTGCGTGGTCACCCTCTTCACGACGCTTGTGTTCGGGCTTTACCCTGCCTTCCAGGCGAGCCGCGTGGATCTTCGAGCCGGGTTGGTGGACCAGGGTGGACGCACCGTTGCCGGCGGAAGAAGCTTATGGCCGCGGCGGTTGATGATTGCGGGCGAAGTGGCCCTCGGCGTGGCGCTTCTGGTGGCAGCAGGCCTGCTGCTTCGATCGTTCCTCTTTCTGCGAAATCAGCAAGCGGGGTTCGATGCAAGAAACGTCATCAGCGCGACCCTGCCGCTTCAGGACGCCCGCTATCAAACGAGCGAAAAGGTGAACCAGTTGTTCAGGGAGATTCTCTCGCGCATCCATTCCTCTCCCGGTGTAGACGCGGCAGCGTTCGCGATGAGTCTGCCTTATGAACGCGGCTTGAATACCGGTTTCAAATTGCCGGGCGGTTCGTTCAAAAACACCACTCTGATCTACGTGACGCCAGAATACTTCGACGTACTTCGCATTCCGCTCCTGCGCGGGCGAGTCTTCTCAGAGGCGGATGGGGCGCACACAAAACGCGTAGTCATCGTCAACCAGACACTTGTCAGGATGTATTTCGGCACTCAAGATCCGGTCGGCCGCCAGATGATCAACGGAGGCGCTACAAACGAAATTGCCGGTGTGGTGGGCGATGTGCCGATGAAGGGCAGTTTGATGGGATACGCACCGGTTACGCCGATTCCGATGATCTTCGTTCCCGCGACGCAAGTCTCCGACGGCCTGTTCAGGTTACTGCATACGTGGTTCACTCCAAGCTGCATCGTACGAAGTTCAGCGCCTGCTCGCGACAGTGTCTTGAACATGCAGAGGGCGATCCAATCCGCGGATTCGCTGCTGGCGTTTTCGGAGTTTCGGAGCATTGGCAAGATTCGGTCAACCACCCTCGCTCAACAGCGTTTCCAGGCAGTGCTGATGACCACGCTTGCAGGCCTGTCGCTATTGCTCGCGGCAATAGGTATTTATGGATTGATTGCACAATCGGTGGTCGAGCGGACGAGAGAGCTTGTCATTCGGCTCGCGCTGGGAGCAACTGTCTGGCAGGCCGTGAAATCCGCAGCATTGCCGGGCATTGTTTTGGCAGCAGTTGGAGGCTTGTTGGGAATCGCCGCGAGCGCGGGTATCGTTCAGGTGATGCGCAAAATGATTTGGGGAGTGAGCACCACGGATCCGCGCACGTTGGTAGGTACGGCCATTTTGCTTCTGCTGGTCGCGTCTCTGGCAAGTTTTATTCCCGCGGCACGGATTATTCGCATGAATTCAGCGGACCTGCTGCGCAATGAGTAGCAAATAAATGCTACGCTAACTCCCTATGCTGGCCTTTCGAACTCCACTTGCGATTGCTATCGCGCTCGTCACACCTACGCTCAGCATCCAAGGGGCTGTCCTCACGCCTGAGCAGGCAATCAAATCCCGTAGTATCTCCGGTCTCACTTTTTCTCCCGACGGATCACGCTTGGCGTGCGTGGTATCCGAACCCCCGAAGGGCGCTGCGCCAGAGTCTCACGTGTGGATTTTCGACGTACGCCGCGGCGAATTCCGGCAATTCACTTTTTCCGCAAAATCCGACAGTGCGCCGCGATGGTCACCCGATGGCCAGACGCTCGCGTTCCTGTCTAACCGCGATGAACGTAATCAAATTTATCTGTTGAGAATGGAGGGTGGCGAAGCTGCCGCGCTTACCTCCGGCAAGACCGCCGCAGGAGCATTTCGCTGGTCTCCGGATGGGACTCAAATCGCGTTTCTCGCGACCGAACCGAAGCCGGAAGCCGAGGAGAAGAAGGAAAAAGACAAAGACGACGCCAAGGTCGCCGATCGCGATCAGGATCTTCCGCGATTGTGGGTCGTCGATATCGCATCAAAGAAGGCACGACAGGTCACTCATGCCGGTTGGCGGATTGGACAGTTCGAGTGGATCTCCGCCGATCATGTGCTCGCGGTCGCCACCAACCAGCCGAAAGCCGAACTTTGGACGAATGCGATATTTAATATCTCTATTGGGGACGGAAAATTCGCACCCTTCAGCCAACCGAATCAACCGTTCGGCGGCTTGACTGTTTCGCCCGATAGAAAGTTGGTCGGCTTTGTCGCAGCTCATCGGGCCGGGCCCGATCCACACGATTTCTTTCTCGCGGATCTTACTGGAGGCCCTTCGCGCGATGTGACCGCTTCCATTGATCGCCGCGTGCTCGGCGTAAAGTGGCAGAATGACTCGACCGCTCTGATGTCGGTTGCCGATGGCTTCCGATATCGTCTGTACCGCGTGTCGTCGAACGGTTCGCCGGTGCGCGTGGACCTGTCTTATTCGAATGGCGATTTCGACATTGCGCGGGATGGGACGCTAGCGTTCATCGGGTACGGCTTTAATCGTCTTCCGGAACTGTTTCTTCAACGCGGGAACGACGATGCAAAGCAGGTTAGCCACATACAGCAGGGATGGGACGGCATCACTCTTGCCGATGCCCAACTGTTCCGATTCAAGAGCTTCGATGGTAAGGAGATCGAAGCGGCTCTGATGAAGCCTGCTGTATCGGAAGGCACTGCCAAGCTTCCGCTGATTCTTTATGTGCATGGCGGTCCGGCTGGTAATTTCTCAGCGACTTATTCGTCCTGGCCGCAACTCCTGGTGGCGCATGGTTATGAAGTCTTGATGGTGAACCCGCGAGGCTCAACCGGGTACGGAGAAGAGTTCTTGAAGGCGAATCATGCCGACTGGGGTGGTGGCGACTTCAAGGATCTCATGGCCGGGGTGGACGCGGTTCTTGCGCGCGGAGAAACCGACGCGAATCGCCTGGGGATCGGAGGATGGTCGTACGGCGGATACATGGCGGAATGGGCGATCACCCAAACCAACCGCTTCAAAGCCGCGGTTTCGGGAGCGGGCATGTTCGATCTAGCCGCTGAGTTCGGCACCGAAGCCGGACCGGAGGGCGATGAATGGTACTTCGGAACACCATGGGAACATCCCGAGCGATTCGCCCACAGCTCGCCATACATGTACATTCGCAATGCGAAGACACCGACGCTCATCCTGCAAGGTGAGAACGATCCAACCGATCCAGTGGGTCAATCCACCGCGCTGTACCGGGCTTTGAAACGTTACGGAGTTGAGAGTGAATTGGTGATCTATCCCCGCGAGCCGCATGGCCCGCGCGAGGAGAAGCATCAACTGGATATTCTGAATCGAATGCTGGGCTGGTTCGATCGTTACTTACAGCCGGGAAAGTGAAGTTGGCTCGAACGGCAATCGAGGCGGTTTGATATACCGAAGTATGGGAACGGTGACCGCGAGAAGCTCGACAATTTTCATTGCCACTGGCGAGGAGACTCGCATCTACACATCGACGGGGGAGATTCCGCACGATCTCCGTCAGAAGCTGCACGAATTCACGCGCGGGATGAACTCGGCCACTATTTTTATAGCCGACAAGAGGGGAAGAGAAGAGCTGCTGCGTGCCTTAGAGGGCCACCCGAGCGAGGTTCAGTGCCGCCTTGCGGAAATGGCGCGCCAGCCCGAGAGCGGAGAACAGCCGAAAGCTCAGAGCGGCCGATTCCCCTTGTCTTTGCGGAAATGGCTGGAAATATTGCTGCCGGTGGCGCTGGGCGCGTCGCTCTGGTATTTCATCGAATCACGTTTTTGAACGTTTATCCGATGGTGCGTTCTTCGCCGGGATGAATCTTGACGGAGATGGGATAGCTCGCTTCCTCGGCCTGCTGGCGCAGATGTTCTGCCAATCGACGAAGCACGGGATTCACCTCTCGAATGGTTTCGCGGAGGTCTTCCAACGGCACCTGAAGGCCATCGGTCGCCGGCATTGCAGATGCCGTTACGCTGCGCTGGACTCCGACTTCCTGAAACCCCGTGCCGCTTCCGATTGCATGTCCATTATGCTCCGGCGATATAGGATGAGGCGCGTTGGATTTTTCGGTGACCTCGCGGACATATTTGAGAACTGTTTCAAGCGCCTCGCATTGCCCGAGGATGGACTGCTCGGCACTGTTCAGGCGGCGCGCAAAATCTTCATTCGGGACTTGCGTTACTTCGACAGTAGGCTGCGGCGGGCGCTCACCGGTATCCACCAAAGAAATCGCGGGTCGCATGAGCGGCAGCAGGCGTGACCGGCACATGTCGTCCACCGTTCTCAAAACTGCCTTCTCGCTATTTTGAAGCAGAAGATACGTCACTGTCACAATCAGGGCCAACAGCACAGCAACCAGCGTTGTCTCAAACGCGAATGCGAGATCGGTTGTAGCTCTGGTCAGCGCGATCCTCACCTGATCGGCATCCTGCGTGCCGGTGGCAAGGAAAGTCGCAAAACGACCGGTTGCCTGGCCAAGGGCCACAATGGTTCCAATAAATCCGAGAACCGGAATAGTCCAAGCGAAGATGCGCACAGGAGTGTAGGCAGAATCCAGATCTGCTTGGGCAACTTCGGATTCGGAACTCAGGACGGCAGCGACTGCGGTGGGCTCACGCGAAAAGCGGAACTCGTCAATCAGCCGCTCGACACGCCTTGCCATGAGATCGTCTCCGCATCGGGCGCCCGCTTGCTGGAATTCGGCAATCACATTCCGCGTGGCATCGTCAGTATCCAATGAGCCGGGTTGCGGGGCCGGACTATTCGCGACACACCGAGCACGGCGGGCAGAGCGGCGCCACTTCGCGAACAGGATACACAGAGACCAGAAGGCCAGGAGCACACAGAGGTATTGAGTCCAGTTGCCAAAGAACCGCTCGCGATACACCAGCCGATCGCCAAAGCGCTGCTGGACGAACAGGAGAACGAGGTATGAAATGGCCGCGAGGACAATCGCAACGGTTGACTGGGCTAACGTTACGCGATGGTTTTTCGTCTGAGCCATTACTTTACAACGGCAACCTGCGTAGGTAATGAGCCGGAGAGGCTCGCGGAAACAGCACCCGCCACATCGGGCCGGATACGAATTCGAAGCTCAACGCGGCGGTTTTCAGGACTATACAGATCGTGAACATTCAAAGGATGCGAATCGCCCCTTCCTGTCGCGGACAGCAAGTCGAGAAAACATGCTCGATCGTCACCCAGGATGTTCAGCGCCTGAGACACCACTGCCATTGACCGTTCCTGGCTCAATTTCAAGTTCTCCTGTTCATCCGCCTTTTCGTCCGCCATCCCAAATCCTTTCTTGTCGGAGTGCCCCTCGACCACAATCGTGTCGATTCGGCTTCTGACATCCTTGCGGCAAAGGACGGATGCAAGTCTTGGAATATTCGCGCGCAAATAGTCGCGTCCGGCGGGAGACAGGTCTGCGCCCCCCTGCTCGGCGGTAGCCTCCTTGAAGCTCATCAGCTCCTGCGGTATCGCCACAACGAGGACATTGCCGTCCCTGCGAATCTTTTCGCCTTCCCGGAAGAGTTTCTTGTCCTGGAGCTGGCCCATCACATAGTCGATGGAGCGGTCGGTCCGGGTGGCTTGATTATTGAGTTTTGCCACGAGCAGCAGAATGAAGATGACCGCCAACGAGGTCATCAAATCTGTCAGTGAACTGGCTAGGTGATCAGGGGTGTTGGTGCGCCTCATTGCGCGATTGTCGAATGCTCCTGTCTAGGGCGAGACCTAGACTTTCCAATTTGTCTGAAAACTGCTCTACGTCGGAAGCCAGAGCGGCGGCCATGTGGGGAACAGAGTCGTTCGCCACCGAGACCATTTCCCGGAATGAAACTATCGCTGCTTCAAGGTTCGCGAGCGAAGCGGATTGCCGGGCCAAAAAAGCTTGGGCTTCGAGTTGCACGCGGGCCGGCGCAATAGTCGGGATCAGCTCAGATGTTGCTTCAAGAAGATCTTCAAAGGCTTTCGTCAGCCGGCGCTCGCACCATTTCCGCTCGATCAATAGATAGACGATACTGAGCAGCAGGCCGACAATAGACGTCAGAAACTTGCCCGAAAGGCCTTCGATCAGTTCCTTGATGCCGGTGATGGTTTCGGTGTCGTTCGTCACAGTGACATGCAGACCGGTGAGCGCCCAAAGAATGGCGATGAAGGTGGCTGCGAGACCGAGCCCAGTCAGAATGCCGGGGACCGCCTGATAAAAGGATGCATGGTAGTAGCGCTCGGAGACGCTCTCTTCAGTGAGGACCTCGCGCGCAGGCGCTCCCAGATACCACTCCTCGGCGCCCTCGGGAGTTACGTACCTCACCAAATTGTGGTCCATTCGGGCCCACCAGCTTCTCATAGGATGTCGCAAATTGTCGCAGGTAGTGCGCAATTGTTGGAGACGCTCAGGTTCGAGACCGCGGCGCGGCTCGGTTCTGCCTCCCAGAAGCACGGATTGCAGGGTGGATTCGAGCGCTCGCAACGCACGAATGGTCGCATGGGCCTCGTTCAACATGCGCACGAGCAAAACGAAAAAAAGTAGAACCAGAACGCCACAGGCCGCGAGAATGGGAAGAGGAATACTCATGCACGGAGTGACGCCGCACTGAAAATGGAAGGTTGGGTTCACTTTATCACAGTGCGCCCCAATGTTCTGGCCGGAAGTGAGTTCGGCTTCTTCGGGGCTGCGCGGCGAAAGATACAATAAGGTTTCAAGGATGGAAATGGAGCAAGAGACAGTCGCGGAAGCTCCGCAGGCTACGGGAACGCGGTTACGCGCTGGGACACCTGCCCGGGGCATGATCGCGGAATGGGCCGTAACCATTCTAATGATGCTGTTTGCCTCGACAACCCTTGGGTGGTCCTACGTGATCCCGACCGGGTCGATGGAAGACACTCTGATGATTGGGGACCACATCATTGTGGACAAGCTCGCGTATGCTGTGCCGGGCGGTCTAAGCAAGTACTTGTTGCCGTATGAAACTCCGAAGGACGGCGATATTATCGCGTTTCATTATCCGGTCGATCCTTCGCAGCTGTTCGTGAAGCGGGTTATCGGTATGCCTGGGGACCGCATCAAAATTGTCAATCAGCAGGTTTATCGGAACGGCGTTGCACTACGGGAGCCTTACCTTTATCACAGAGCGCATTATTTCAGCGCTTACCGCGATTACTTTCCTTCCAATGCAGCATGGATCGACGTGCCGCCAGATAAAACACGCGACGGATTGCTGAGCGATATGCTAAAGCATCACGTCGAAAATGGCGAGGTCGTGGTTCCACCGAATGAGTATTTCGCAATGGGCGACAATCGCGACAATTCGCTGGATAGCCGGTACTGGGGTTTTGTACCGCGTGAAAATATCGTCGGCAAACCGCTTTTGATTTTTTGGTCGTATGATGCTCCGACCGACGAATTAATGCCTAGCTCGGCCCACGATGTGGCGCGTCACATAGTGGACGTGGGCGGGCACTTCTTTACGCGAACGCGCTGGAATCGCACGTTTCGGGTGATTCGCGGTTATCCCGGATCTGGGCAGCAGAGGCAATAGCAAGGATCGAATGGCAGAACAGACAGCTACCGTCACTCAGAGTAAGAGCGACCAGAACACACCCCCCAAGAAAGAGCAACCACGAAACAGCATTGCGGAATGGGCCGTAACCATACTGCTGCTGTTATTCGGCACGACGACGCTGGTACAAGCGTTCGTGATTCCCACTGGGTCCATGGAAGACACACTGCTTATAGGCGATCATCTGCTGGTGGATAAACTCGCTTATGCGTCTCCGGGGCCGATCAGCAGGTACATCTTGCCTTATGAAGAGCCGAAGCATGGCGACGTTATCGTGTTCCGCTATCCCGCCGATATATCGCAGACGTTTGTGAAACGTGTGATTGGAGTTCCGGGCGATCGGTTGAAGATGGTCAACCGGATCATCTACAGAAATGGCGCGATGTTGAACGAGCCGTACGTGTACCACAAATTTGCATACGATCCGGCGCGGGACAATTTCCCTGGCGAGCCAACGGCATTCGCGGAAGGATTGCAGGCGGAATTACAGAGGGACATGCTGGAAAATCACGTCGTGAACGGGCAGGTGGTGGTGCCGCCGAACAGCTATTTCGCGATGGGTGACAACCGGGACAACTCGCTGGATAGCCGCTACTGGGGGTTCGTGCCGCGGGATAACATCATCGGCAAGCCGCTGGTCATCTATTGGTCATACAGAGCTTCGACGGAGGACTTGGCCGGATCGTCAGTTGGTTCATTGATGAGCCATTTCGTCGATCTGGGCGAGCATTTCTTTACGCGGACGCGTTGGGACCGCACGTTCAGGCTGATCCGGGGCTTCCCGGATTCCCGATTGCCTAATCATCCGGTACCCTTAAACGCGGGATCGCCGAATCCATAGCGGCACGGCCGCCTACCCGGTCGCTAGCGCGGTGAAGGCGTCGGAGAGAGAAGTGCTTCCTCTGCGAACGTCGCTGAACTCCGATTCGACGCCGATGCTGCCGGCGTTGTGCGCTTCATACATTGCGGAAAGCAGTTGCGCGTAACTTTCGCTGAGGCCGCCTTCGAGCAAAGCAGAGACCCAGTGTTCGCGGGGAACTTCCCTGCCCTCGACCGGGCGATCCAAGACAGCGGCCATGGTCTTAACGATTTCGTCGACCGAGTATCGTCGAGGACCTTCCACATGCACTATCTGGACACCTTCTCTGTTGCGATGGGGAGAGGCAAGGATGCCGGCAGCAATAACGCCAACATCGGGAGCTGAAACAATCGGAAGAAGCTTGGCGCTGGGGCGATAGAAGGTAGGGAGTACGCCGGTATTGGCGGCACTTTTGAGAAACCTGCTCCAGTTTTGCATGTGCTCGGCGGAACGGATGAATGTACATGGGACAGGAATCGACTTCAATTTTTGCTCGAGGCGATGAAAAGTGAGTGCGATGCCGGTGCCTGCGTTGTGATGGGCTCCGTAATCGGAGATGGCGACGATCGAATGCGGCTTCACGCGTTCTAACGCTGTGCCGATTGCCGCAATCAGGCTCTCATGATCGGCCGGGGCATCTGACGCTTTCGGATTCATGGGGCAGATGACGAGCACATCACTTGAGCCCGCAAGCGCGGTCTTCAGCGCGTTGGTATCGTGGATGTCCGCCACCGCGACTTCGCAGCCGGATTGCGCGAGGTGGGGGGCCTTTGTTGGATCGCGAACGATGGCTCGAACGGGAAGGCCGCGATGGCGAAGCTCGCGAAGTGTGGCTCCGCCGATTTTGCCAGTTGCGCCTAGGATTGCGTACATGCCTGCGATTTCACATCCGGAGTGCGGACATGTTCCGGCCGGAATCCCAATCCGATCAGGCGGGCGGGAATGCGGCGCAATACCGGGAACTGCTGAAGAAGCTTGAACGGCAATGGCAGCCGCCGGATTTGGATCTGATTGCTCAAAGCGGGGCCAATAACGCGCTTATGCGCGAAAACCTGGAACGACTGAGTCATGCGGGTGGGATATGCGCGGCGCCGTTGAACTTTAGATAGCTGCTCGTCGCTGACTGCGCCACGCAACAGCGGCTCCGCCAAAAGGTTCGCGGCGGCGACAGCGTCCTGAATGGCGAGATTAATGCCGACGCCGCCAACGGGAGACATGGCATGAGCGGAGTCACCGATGCACAAGAGTCCCGTTCGCGACCAATGGCGCAAGTAATCGACCGCGACCGACAAGAGCTTGATCTGATCCCAGTCTTTGAGCTCGTCAACGCGATCGCGCAGGAAAGGCGCGATACGTACGAGGTCTTCGCGGAATGATGGCAAACCCTTTTGACGAATCGCGTCGAATGCTCCTTTGGAGATTACGTAGGCGCACTGCCAATAATCGTCGCGGTCAAGCGTCACGAGAATTTTCCCTTCCTTGAAGCGGCCGAGAGTTTGATTCGGGTCGGTGGGCTGGCGCGTAATCCGCATCCAAAGTACATCGATAGGCGCTCCACGATCGATCACTTCGAAGCCGGCTTTCTGCCGAACGGTGGAATGGCGCCCATCCGCTCCGACGGTCAAATCTGCGCGCACTTCCAGCAGACCCTGTGGCGTGTGGGCGCGCACGCCCATCACACGGCCGTTTTCTTCGATAAGATCGGTGACTTCGGACTGCATGTGCAAATGGAATGGAGGGTAGAGCTTGCCTTGTTCGGCAATGAAATTCAGGAAATCCCATTGGGGCATCAGCCCTACAAATTTGCAGCGTGTAGGGAGATGAGAAAAATCCGCCACTGTCACCGTGAAGTCTTCGATTTGAGCTCCCAGCCGGGCGAACTCCTGGTGCGGGCGACGCAGGAATTCGTCGAGAAGTCCAAGCTCGTTCATCAGTTCGAGAGTGGAAGGATGAATAGTGTCCCCGCGAAAATCGCGAAAAAAATCCGCGTGCTTTTCGAGCACCACCACGTCGACGCCCGCGCGCGCGAGCAGAAAGCCAAGCACCATTCCGGCGGGACCTCCGCCTGCGATGCAGCAACGTGCTTGCATAGTTTGCGAAACGGAATTCTGATCCATATCACTGCTCCTTCCAAATCCTGTGTGGGAGTAAGTATGTGAAGCCCAAGAACGCTTCCCACTGGGTGGACGTTCTTGTCAATCCGTGATCGAAGCCTATATCGACGACTAAATTGCTGCGTATGGTGTAGGCGACGGCCCAAAGATTGCCCATGGCATTGCTATTTAAGAAAGGCTGAGAGAAATGCCAGATTTCGCCGGAGATCGTAAACCTTCTAAACGGATGCGAAACGGAGAGAGTCTGGCCGAACTGGAGCCTTCGCACCTTTGATTCGATTTGCTCAGAGGCGATTCCATTAGCGTCGAAATGAAAGCCCCACAGATCACCGCTGACGAGAAAGATTCCGTTCTGGCGGAAGGTGCCAATGTCCACCTCCGGCGCGGGGCTTGCATGAAGGCGGCGGAAATAGCTCAGCGAAATAGTGGGCCTCTTGCCTTTGCCGGGCAGCAGCACGCCTTGCGCACCTGCGAATAATTCGCCTGGATGATGCTCTTTGTCGGTACCCAGCCCGCTAAGAACGAATGGCTCCGTTTGCAAGATGAGCTCAAGACGCGGCACCACGGTTAGTTTGACAACTGCGTTAATCCCGAGCCGTGTATCGAACTCGGTGGATTCCGTCGCGCCTAGCGTGCCGGTTTCAAACTGCAGATATCCCACAGGAGTGAGCGTTGCGGGCGTGGACACGGTTGGTCTGCCTGGGTTGGCGGGCGGTACCGGTTCTGTCTGCGCGACGTCTTGCGCCCTTGTTTGCGCAGCGCAACTCAACAGAATGACCTGCAACAAGAGTGTCTTTCCTCTCACGATTATGAATGTCCGCCCTGAATACGCAGTATCTTAAATGTACAGACCAAAGACATGATGGAAGGTGCAAGCCTTCGGAATCCGCTCTTCATAAATACGGTCGGACACGGCACCGGCGTGCTTCTCTTTGGGCTGGTGATGATCCTGATTGTAGGGAGCTGGCGCCGTAGTCAGGATCGGCAACGGGTCCTTTCGTTACTCGCCGGGTCGCTGGCGTTTCTTTGGAACCTGGGTTCGATTGTGGGCCTCGGCTCGGCGCGCTCGGATGGACATGTAGCAGATTGGCTTGTCGCCGCTAACTTTTCGGTCCTGAGTATTCTGCCCGCAGTGCTACTGCAGCTCGTGCTGCGGGGCAAACGTCGAATTCTCGCACAGATCGGATATTTTGTTGGCGCTGGCGCGGTGGGTCTTCATTTTGCTGAGCTCGCGTTTTCTTCATCCCGCTTGCACCAAGCTGCACTGCTTCTGATCACTGTTGGTTTTAGTGCGCTGATTGTGGTTACCGGGCTGATCCTGCTCTTAAAAGATAAAAAGCGAAGCTCGCTTACGGATATCGTTTGCCTGCTTCTCTTCACAATCTCCTTCATCCACTTCGGTTATGGACATTCGAATACCGCATGGGCAAACGAGATTGCCTGGCACCACGCTGGCATTCCTCTGGTCTTGATCGTCATCCTGAGGGACTACCGATTTCTATTACTGGAGGCCTTTACCCGCTTTGCAGCGAACTTCGGACTCGCGGTGTTCTACGCACTGGCTGTGTATCAGGCGAATCGGAATTGGCATCTGCTGGATCGGGCCACAAGCAACGGATTCGTGACGGGCGCGCTGATTGTCTCGTTTTGTCTTTCGCTCATCTTCTTCGCATACGCCCGAGGTGTTCTTCAGAAATGGCTGACACAGACCGTGTTTCGCCGGGGCGATCTCAACCTGTACTCGCAACGCATTCTGCGGCTGGCCTCCGAGACGCGATCTGAGCAGGAGCTTCTGAGCAATGCAGCCTTGGAGTTGTACAGCTTTGTAGATGCCGAACAGGTAGCGGTTGTGTCCGAGGCGGCGTCTTCTGAACTCTCGCGAAAATATCCTTGGGCGGAAGTTCAATTGCAGTTGCGGTTTTCGCGTGGGGATTCGTCTGTGGTGCTGCTAGGGGCGAGACGGGGAAGCCGTCGATATTTGAAGGAAGACATCGACGCTCTGAACGGGCTATGCACGCTGCTGACTGAGCAGGTGGAACGATTGCACAGCGAAGAAGTTCAGCGGCTGGCGAACCAGGCGGAGTTACGGGCGCTCCAATCGCAGATTAATCCTCATTTCTTGTTCAACGCGCTGAATACGCTATATGGAACAATCAGCCGCGAATCCTATCACGCCCGGCGACTTGTCCTAAATCTTGCGGAGATCTTCAGGTACGTTCTTCACACCGAAAAGAGCCTGATACCTCTCGGCGAAGAGCTTCGAATAGTTGAGGCGTACCTGGAAATTGAGGCTTTGCGGTTGGGCGCTCGGTTGACGACAGAGATTTCTGTCAGCCAGTCGGCAAGATGTGTGATGATCCCGATTCTCTCTGTCCAACCTCTGGTTGAGAATGCCGTGAAGCACGGTATCTCGCGTCTCGATGGAAAGGGAACAGTCCGGTTGGCTGCGATTGAATCGGAGGACGGCCTGCGAATTCTAGTAGAAGACACCGGTCCAGGATTTCACTCCAAAAAAGAACCTGCGGGAACTGGAACCGGTCTTGAAAATGTCCGGCAGCGATTGAGGCTTTGCTATGGGGCAGCTTCGGATCTGGACATACAGTCGGGAAGTGGAGGAACTTCGGTCAGCTTCTTCATCCCCACACAGAACCCGAGCGTCGCGCAGCAAGCCGATGCAGTCGATGCCCGCTCAACGGTCTAGAAAGGCCGCTGGTTTGCGAATGCGGTCCACTCATTAGACGTTGAACAAAGGTTTGCGCTCAATGCGGCAAACTAGAGCATTACTCTGTGATGCGCATCCTGATCGTTGACGATGAGCCCATTGCTCGTCATGTTCTGCGGCAAGAATTGGAGCTTCTCGAGGATGTCGAAATTATTGGCGAGGCGGAAAATGGTGAGGCTGCTCTCGAGCTGATCTCGGAAAGCAGACCGGATGTCATTTTTGTCGATTTGCAGATGCCTAAGATGACCGGCTTCGAAATGATCGAACAACTACACGGGATACCGGCGCCGGTGGTCGTGATCGTGACAGCGTATGACCAGCATGCGATCCAGGCGTTCGAGGCCGGGGCGATCGATTACCTGCTGAAGCCGGTGAGTCAGAGCCGGCTGGCGCAGACGATGGAGCGCGTGAGGCGGCTAGCAACGAATCCGCTTCGCGCTGCCGAGCAAGTCGTGAAGCTGCAAGACATGGCTCCGGTCTCGCGCGCGGGAGCTCGGATTCGGAAGGTGGTTGGCAAGATAGGCGCAGAGTATTTTTTGCTCGATATCAACGAGGTGCTCGCCTTTCAGGCTGAAGGGGAGCTCACGTGGATCATCACCGCGAAGCAGCGTTATCTTGCGACACAAAACCTGAAAGCGATCGAGGACCGGTTGCAGAACACGGCGTTTCGCCGGATTCATCGGAATGCTTTGGTAAACGCTAATCAGATTCGTAAGATGAGCATGCTTTCGAGTCAGCGCTGGTTGATGACTCTGACGAATGGCCAGGAATTTGTCGTGAGCAAACGCCAAGCGAAATATGTGCGGCCTTTCCTGACTTGGTAAAAAATAAGCGGGTATTTTACCGAATGCCCGAGGGCCGCTCATTCGAAAGAATAGTTCATTCGTCGCTAATGGCTGCCCGTTGATCGGATTATTTTAGGCATTGGGTCCCTTTCCCGGCACAATGCAGGAATGATAAAGCTCGCTTCGGCGATCTCTGTTTGCTTGGTGTTGGCGTTCAGTTGCTCGATTCCCAGTTACGCCCAGTCTGTTAGTACCTCGGGAACCATTCGGGGTTCGGTTCTGGACCCCTCGGGCGCAGTGATTAAGGGTGCCACGGTGCAGATCCAGAATCCGGTGTCCGGCTACACGCGAACTGTCGCGACGGACACGGAGGGAAATTTCGCGGTAACCAACGTTCCCTATAACAACTATCACCTGAGCGCCGTGGCCTCAGGATTTCAGACCGGTGCGCAGGACGTGGACGTGCGCTCACCAGTACCGCTTGAAGTGAGAATTAACTTGAAGATCGGCACGTCGACAACCACCGTCAACGTAGAGGCGGCTGGGGACTTGATCGAGACCGAGCCTACCACGCATACGGATGTCGACAGAGGTCTTTTCGAGAAACTTCCTCTGGAGAGTCAATCTTCCTCACTCAGCTCCCTGGTCACGCTGGCCTCGCCCGGCGTATCCGCCGATTCGAACGGTCTCTTTCATGGCCTCGGCGATCACGCGTCAAACTCATTCTCCATAGACGGCCAGCAGATTAGCGACCAGCAAAGTAAAGTTTTTTCAAACCAGCTTCCGGTTGACGCCGTACAGTCGATGGAAGTGATCGAGGGCGCGCCTCCGGCCGAATATGGCGATAAAACCAGCCTGGTCATTGTGGTGAACACTCGCTCCGGTCTCGGCGTTATGCAGCCCCATGGCGACATAACGGCATCATACGGCACCTTTGGGAGTTCGAACGGCGCGTTTGATCTCTCTTATGGCGGAAACGCATGGGGCAATTTTATTTCTGTGAACGGGTTGAACACTGGCCGATTTTTGGATCCGCCGGAGTTTACCGTCATGCACGACCATGGCAATGAGGAGAATATTTTCGACCGCGTCGATTTTAAACCCTCTAACGCGGACACCATCAACCTGAATTTTCAGTTCACGCGGTCCTGGTTCCAGACGCCCAATTCCTTCGATGCCCAAAACGCCACGGCGTGGTCAGGATTAGTTGTCGACAATGGCGGCCTCGGCCCCAACGGTCTTCCTGTTGGCCCCGCGGATCAGCGTTCAAAGATCAGAACATTTAACATTGCCCCCAGTTGGACGCGATTGCTTAATCCGCACACCGTGCTTACCTTCGGCGGTTTCGCGCGGCAGGATCAATACAACTATTATCCGAGCGGCAATCCTTTCGCCGATCTCTCACCCGGTCTTCAGCTTCAGACCCTTGGCCAGAATCGGCGGCTGACGAATCTCGGGCTTCGCTCGGATATTTCGTACGTGAAAGGTGTTCACAACCTAAAGATTGGAATCACGTATCAAGACACGATTCTCACGGAAAAGGACAGTTTCGGAATCGTCGATCCAACCTTCAACTCTGTTTGTTTGAGTCCTGATGGAAGCTTTGATACCGATCCGGGGCTGACGGATCCCGCTCAGTGCGGCGGGCTATTGACCCCGAATCCCGGATTTGTGCCTCTCCTGGGCTGTTACGACCTGACCAGAACAGCTCCGCTGCCGGCCTCCGATGGTTGCCCCGGTTCTTCCAGCGCCCGGTACACGTTCAATGGCCACGCTGACGTTAGAGAACTGGCCCTCTACATCCAGGACACAATCACACTGAAGAACTGGACGTTTAATCTCGGGATTCGAGGCGATGTCTATCACGGCATCACACAGGCGACTCAGGCGGAGCCTCGCGTCGGAATCGCCTACAACATTAAACGAACGAATACTGTGCTGCGAGTTTCTTATGCCCGCACTCTCGAAACGCCGTTCAATGAAAACCTGGTCCTTGCCAGCACCGGGTGCAACGACGCTGTGATCAACGCGCTTCAGTCTGCTACACAGGGTTACCCTTGTATCACCAATCCACTCCGTCCCGGCTGGCGCAATGAATTTCACGTCGGTCTGCAACAAGCGTTTGGAAGATACTTTGTCGTGGATGCCGAATATATCTGGAAGTACACGCACCTAGCCTACGACTTCAGCGTATTTGGTAACACTCCGATCTTTTATCCCATCGAGTGGGCCAGTTCAAAGATTCCCGGATTCGCGATCCGGGGAAGTGTGCCGAATTTTCACGGCTTGACCGCATTTGTAGTCATGTCATCAGTGGCGGCGCGCTTCTCCCAACCACAAGTCAGCGGCATCGGTGTCACTCCTACCGGGTTGGGCGGCACGGGCGTCTTCCGCATCGATCATGACGAGGCATTTAACCAGACCACTCACTTGCAATACCAGCCCTGGAAAGCAGGGCCGTGGTTCAGCTTCAACTGGCGTTTCGATAGCGGCCTCGTTGCCGGTCCCGTGCCCTGTGCAGGGGGCAATTGCAACAACGGGCCGAATGGGACCGACAGCGTGGTGGACGTTTCCGGACTCACGCCAGATCAACAGTTCGAGGCCGGGCTCTTCTGCGGGACGGTCCACGCGACGCCAACCATGCCAATCAGTCCAACCGATCTTTGCGCCGCATCCCAGTATGGTTCCAATCTCGTCAAAATTCCAGCGCCCGGCACCGAAGACGACGATCACAACCCTCCGCGTATTGCACGCCGTAATCTTTTCGATGTTGCGGTCGGTGATGATAACCTGTTTCGCGGTGATAGGTACAAGTGGAGTGCCCGGTTGGAGGTTATCAATCTGGCGAACCAATATTCGCTTTACAATTTCCTATCGACCTTCAGCGGAACGCACTACACCACGCCGCGCACGATTACTGCGACGATCGGGTTTCATTTTTAGCGCGTCTTCCCTACGCACCCGAATCGTGGCACTTGCCGGTGCGTCTTGGGGGCCGTCAGCCGTGCGTTGCATCCCGCTGGTAAGGCCAAGAGGTCCACTGGCAAGAAATCTCTAGGAGAACGATCCAAGCACAGGCACGCTGGACCGTATGGCAGCGCGAGTTGGGGGATCGAGAGCTGAAACTAAAATCGCTGGGCGGGGCGCGCGAATTCCTACGGCAGTGTTTACTCGTCCTACGAAGCGGCGAGAGCGATAAGGGGCAATACCGTGAACCCCGCAATAAAAAAGGCAGATCTCTGGAGGATCGGTGCGGTTGCTGCCGGACTGCTCGTGGTGTGGTTCAACCCTTGGCGTGTCTTCGGCGCCTTTGACCTGATAGGCACCGCTGTTGTTTTGACCGGAGGGTACCCGATCTTTCGTGAAGCGGTGACGGATCTATGGTCGCGACGAATGACCATGGAGCTCTCGATGACCATCGCCCTGGCGGCTGCTCTTGCGATTGGAGAGTCGTTCACTGCGCTGCTTATTGTGTTTTTTGTCTTGATAGTGGAAGTACTGGAGCATCTCACGGTTGAGGGTGGGCGGCGGGCGATCAAAGACTTACTGAATCTTCTGCCGAACAAAGCTGAGATCGTCCGCGACGAGAGCACGGAACAGGTTCGCGTCTCCGAAATTCCGGCAGCAGCGCGAGTGTTAGTGAGACCTGGCGCGAACGTGCCAGTTGACGGCCAAGTACTGGAAGGCGAATCCTACATCAATGAAGCTGCGATCACGGGAGAGCCCCTTCCGGCGCTGAAGGTGCTGGACAAGACTGGAACAGTGACAGCCGGGCGGCCAGTGGTCACCGGCCTGGATCCTGAGACGGGCATAACGGAGCGAGATTTATTATGCGCAGCCGCTGGCGCGGAGGCGCTTTCCGAACATCTTATAGCAGAAGCAATCAGAACAAAAGCGGCCGAATTGTCCGTCCCGATTCTACATCCTGAACACTTCCGATACTTTCCAGGGCGCGGAATTACATGCACTATATCCGATGAGCGCGTGATCCTGGGGACAGCAGATTCTTTTAGATCGTGCGGCCTGTTTGTGCCATCGCGCACCGCTGGATCCCTTGGAAAATCGGTGATTCTGGTCGGAAAGGGGAATCGTTTCCTGGGTTCCATAGAAATAGCAGATGAGTTGCGCCGGGAGTCGCGCCAGGCGGTACACGACTTGCGACAGCTAAAAATTCGCTCGGTCTTAATGACAGGTGACAATCGTGAGGCGGCTGGAGCGATTGGAAAAGCGTTGGCGGTCGACGAGATCATGCCGGAACTCTTGCCGACGCAAAAGCAGGAGCAGGTTGAGGACCTGAGACGGCGGGGATTCACGGTCGCCAATTTCATTGGGACCATTGTGGTCGATTCGATAGGGATGGGATTGCCCGCCGCAGGCGATTTGGCGCCGGTGCCCCCAGTGATCATTCATGTGGTTTCCGAGCTGGTTTTTATTCTTAATTCGGCAAGGCTGCTGCCGCGATTGGTATCAAAAGGAGAGAGGACCGTTTCCGCGCGCGCGCGGAGGATGCGCTCAGCGCCTTCACCAATCAATCGGACAATATCGCCTGCGGGGATGCAGTCGGAGAGCAATCCTACGGATTGGCCGGCGTAGATGGAAGTAACGTCGTAGTCTTTCGCTTCGGCTGCTTTGCGGAAGCGAGCCATCTCGGCAGGATTAGCGATAAGTTCTTTCTCGCGTCCATGCCACTGCTCGGCGAAAGGATTGCGAAGCGCTCGGCCCGGGAATTCAGTGGGCCAGCCGAGATTATTGGCGCGATCGAAGATGCTGGTCTTGATAGTTTGCGTTTCATCCGCCGCTGCGATTCGACGGCGCGCTTCCTCGGTAACCTCGGCCTCGGGACATAGCAAGAAAGCGGTTCCGATCCAGCCAGCTTCCGCTCCGGCGGCAAGGACAGCAGCGAGTCCGGCGGCCGATGCGATTCCGCCAGCGGCAGCAACTGGCGTATGAACCGCATCGAGCACGATCTGCAATAGCGGGAGCGTGCCAACGGATCCCGCGTGACCTCCCGCTTCGTTTCCCTGCGCCACGATCAGATCCGCACCGGCTTCTTCAGCAGCGATTGCGGCCCGGCGATTGCTGACCTGACTGGCGACGAGGATGCCAGCGCGGTGCGCCTTCTCGACGTACGGGTGGATGTCGCCGAAAGAAATGGACAGCACAAACGGCTGTTGAGCGATGGCGGCATCCAGCAATTCCGGGCGAGTCTCCAGCGCCCAGGCCATCAGGCCAATGCCAAATCGTGTGGGCGTCCCGTCTCCGCGAGCGGCTGTTGATTCGCGCTCGATGAACTCGGTCGAATCTTTGGAGCCGACTCCAAACATGCCGAGACCGCCGGCGGCCGTGATTGCGCGAGCCAAATGGCCTCGTGCTGAGCCGGCCATAGGCGCGCCAAGAATCGGGTAGCGGAGCTTCCAGGTTTGAGTGATGTGGGTAAGAAGCACGAAACTAAATGATCTCAGGTCAGATGGTCGTTATGTTGCAAAGAGCTCTTGAGGGAGTGCTTATGAAAAGAACATTTATCACCTGCTTAGTGGGGTTTGGGATCATTATGGCGGGCTGCCGTCCAGACAGAGGCGAATAAAGCGGGAACACTGCCGGCGAAGGTGTTCAAGACACTGGGCAGGTCCGCGGAATCGCAAGTCCGAAGCATTCGCTAAAGTTAACGGCGATTATCCGAATGGTGAGTTGATTTGCGGTCCTACGGTACAATTGCCGCGGGACGGAATCTGACTCTTGACACTCAGACCAATCGACTACGTCAGCCTCATCCTCTACTTCGCGTTCGTTCTCGGAATCGGCTGGATGGTCCGGCGCAAGATCAAGACCAGCGAAGACTTTCTGACTTCGAAGCACTCGGTTCCAGTGTGGATCACCAGCCTGGCATTTATCGCGGCGAATCTGGGCGCACAGGAAGTGATTGGTATGTGCGCGTCGGGGGCGAAGTACGGGATCATGACGGCACACTTCTACTGGCTGGGCGCGGTTCCGGCGATGGTGTTCGTAGGCGTGTTCATGATGCCGTTTTATTACGGCAGTCGCGCGCGCAGCGTTCCTGAATATTTGAAGCTGCGCTTCGATGAGAAGACGCGTGGATTTAACGCGATTACGTTCGCGGTGATGACGGTCTTCTCTTCCGGCATCAGCATGTACGCGCTCGGGCTATTGTTCGAGCTGGTGCTGCATTGGAGCTTCACCAGCTCCGTGCTGCTGTCGGCCGTGATTGTGCTGGTTTACACGTTTCTGGGCGGCCTGACCAGCGCCATTTACAACGAAGTGGTGCAGTTCTTCCTGATTGTTCTAGGATTCGCGCCGCTGTCTATTCTCGCGGTCTCGAAAGCGGGCGGATGGAGCGGGATCTCTTCGCATCTTCAGCCGGTGATGACGCATTCGTGGCGTTACATGGCGCACTCGAGCGAGAACCCGATGGGCGTGGAGGCTTTCAGCTTAATCGCAGGGCTCGGTTTCGTATTGTCGTTCGGCTACTGGTGCACCGATTTTCTAGTTGTGCAACGGGCGATGGCTGCCGAAAGTATACATGGCGCACGGCAGACTCCGCTGGTCGCGGCCTTTCCGAAGATGTGCATGCCGTTTATCGTGATCCTGCCCGGAATTGCCGCGCTCGCTCTGATGAGCACCTCATCGGGCTATACGCTTCCACTGAAGGCCGGCGGCGGGTACGACTATGACCAGGTGCTTACGACGCTGATGGCGAAGTTCTATCCGTCGGGTATGCTCGGCATAGGCTTGACCGCGCTGATGGCTTCGTTCATGTCGGGCATGGCGGGCAATGTGACGGCGTTCAATACTGTATTCACTTACGATCTGTATCAGGGCTATATCCGGCGACAGGCTCCGGATCGGCATTATCTGTGGGTGGGCCGCATTACGACTGTGGTGGGAGTTGCGCTCTCGGTTGGTACCGCATTCTTGGCGTCGTACTTCAACAACATCATGGATTTTCTGCAGCTTGTGTTTTCATTCGTGAACGCGCCGTTGTTCGCAACATTTCTGCTGGGAATGTTCTGGAGACGCGCTACAGGGCACGGGGCATTCGCGGGATTGCTGACCGGAACAACGTTCGCGGCAATGACGCACGGGCTAACTAGAGCTGAGAATAAAGGCGGATGGATCTCGACACTTCATCAATTTCCATCGACGATGGCGCAAAATTTCTGGATTGCGATCTGCGCGTGGTCGGCCTGCTTCCTGGTCACGGTGGTGGTCAGCCTGGCAACTAAGCCCAAGGCTGAAGCAGAGCTTCACAACTTGGTTTATGGAGTGACGGATATTCCGCGCGAGGCAAACGTACCCTGGTATAAGCGGCCCGGACCGTTGGCTTTGGTTGTTATCGCCGCACTTGTGATACTGAATCTTATCTTCTGGTAAAAAAATGAGCGATCTGCGCCGACCGACAGGAATCTTGTTCTCGCTATTGGGGCTGATTCTTTTTTTGTATGCGCTCATAAACCCCGACGCGCGGGCGCCTCTGGATGAAGCCATCAATGTAAATCTGTGGTGCGGTTTGACGATGCTGATTTTTGGGGGATGCCTTCTTTGGCTCTCGTTCCGGGCGAAATCGTAAAGACATTTCGCGAGCGTTTTCACTCAGACGCAAGGCCTGAGATTTACCGCGCACCGGGGCGTGTGAACCTGATCGGCGAACATACCGATTACAATCTGGGATTTGTTTTCCCGATCGCGCTCGAAATGGCCTGCTATGTAGCGATTCGAGCCGCGACGCACGGAAAACTTCGCATGTATTCGCGAGACTTCGATGAAGAATTCGCGCTCCCCGCTGGCGACATTGGGGGTGCGAGGGTGAATATTAACTGGACAGACTACGTGGTTGGCGTGGCGCGCGAGCTTACGAAAGCAGGAATCAGGATTCAAAGTTGCGATCTTTGCGTGGTGAGTGAAGTGCCCGTGGGATCGGGACTCAGCTCTTCAGCGGCGTTGGAGATCTCGACGGCGTTCGCGCTGCTCGGCTCCCGAGAGATGGCGCCGCTGGATATTGCGCGATTGGGGCAACGCGCAGAGTCTCAATTTGTGGGTGTGCCGTCCGGCATTATGGACCAATATGCGGCGGTGTTTGGCCGCGCCGGGGCAGCGATTCAAATCGACTGCCGCAGCTTGGAACACGAATACGTGCCAGTGCCGGAGAACGTCAGTATCATCGCTGTCAATTCGATGGTGAAGCACGAGCTGGGCACATCGGCGTACCGAGAACGGGTGCAGGAGTGCCAGGCGGCCGTCGCGGCCATACAAGCGATCGATCCAAAAGTGCAAAGCTTGCGCGACGTAACGCTCCAGCGTTTCGAAGAGATTCAGAGCAGCATCCCTCTGGTACCGAGGCGTCGCGCACGGCACGTCATTTCAGAGACGCAGCGCGTGCTCGATTTCGCGGCAGCCGCACGCGCGCATGACTTGCATGAGATGGGCCGGCTATTTCTGGCCTCTCAGCACAGCATGCGAGACGATTACGAGATTAGCTGCGAGGAAATAGATTTTCTTGTTGGTACCGCGATCAAAGTGCCTGGTGTGTACGGGTCGCGCATGACCGGCGGGGGCTTCGGAGGTTGCACAGTAAGCCTGGTTGCGCCGGATAGCCGTGAAGCTTTTCGGAATCAGTTGAGCGCGGCTTATCAAGAGCGATATGCCAAGACGCCCGTCTTTTACGATTGTGAAGCGTCAGCTGGCGCGAGCCGCGTGACAGACGCGGCTTAGAATCGCCCGTGTGGCAACAAACCTATACACCGATAGCCCATAGCCTGGCGTGGTCTTCGTTAGTCGCCGCACTGCCGGTGGCGGCACTGCTTTATGCCATCGGCATCCGGCGAGTGAGCGCGTGGAAATCGTCGCTGCTGGGTTTGATCGCGGCAGCACTCGTGGCGCTGTTTGCCTATCGAATGCCGCCGCTGCTGGTGGTCGATTCAGCGCTTTATGGCGCGGCGTTCGGCACATTTCCAATCTTCTGGGTCATTTATTGGGCAATTTTGTTGTATCGGCTGACGGTCGATACAGGCAAGTTCGAGATCCTGAAGAACTCGATCGGGCACTTAACGACCGATCGAAGTCTTCAAGCATTGCTCATCGCGTTCGCGTTCGGGGCGTTTCTGGAAGGAGCGGCGGGATTCGGCACGCCGGTCGCGGTGGCGGCGTCGATTCTCGGCGGTCTCGGATTCCCCGCGTTCTATGCGGCAGGAATTTGCCTGCTGGCGAACACGGCGCCGGTAGCATTTGGATCGATAGCGATTCCGCTTGTGACGCTGGCGGCCACGACGGGCATTCCGATAGAGGTGCTCAGCAAATATGTGGGGCGGCTGTGCGCGCCCGTGTCGCTGTTTATTCCGGCGTATCTGGTGCTGGTGATGGGCGGTGTGCGCTCGCTGCGGCGAGTGTGGCCGGCAGCGCTCGTGTGTGGAGTGAGCTTTGCGGGCATGCAGTTCGTGATCTCGAATTTCGTTGCGCCGTATCTGACAGATATCTTGAGCTCGCTTGCAGCTATTGTGGCGTTGGTATTTCTGCTGCGATTTTGGAGCCCCGGACGATGTAACCAGGACAAGACAGCAATATCCATTCGCGGAGGTCGTGTCGGCTTGGTCGCCATATTTATTGCTCGTTGGTCTGATTCTGTTGTGGAGCTTGAAAAGTGTGGCAGGGGTCCTGAATCACGCGAGTATCATCATCGCCTGGCCGGGTCTGCACAATGCTGTGCAACAGATTCCACCGGTAGTGAGCAAGGCTGCTCCGTATGCGGCGATTTACCGGTTCCGGTTCCTAGTGGAAGCGGGAACAGCGTGCGCGGTTGCTACTTTCGCTTCGGCACTGTTATTGCGCGTGACGCCGCGCCGGTTGGCGTGGCTGGCAATGGAATCGGCGAAACAGTTGAAATTTTCATTCGTCAGCATCACGGCCGTGCTTGCTCTTGCGTTCGTGATGAATTACTCGGGAGCGACCGCCACGCTGGGACTCGCATTTGCGGAGACGGGGCGGGCATTTCCATTCTTCAGCGCGATGCTGGGATGGCTGGGCGTGTTTCTGACGGGCAGCGATACGTCGGCAAATGCGCTATTTGGGAGTTTGCAGAAGGTCACGGCCACTCGTCTGGGATTGAACCCTGCTTTAATGGCGTCCGCAAATTCGGCAGGCGGGGTGATGGGGAAGATGATCAGCTTGCAGAGTATTTCCGTGGCGGCGGCCGCGGCGGGATTAAAGGCGGAGGAAGAACCGCGGCTGTTCCGTTTCACGCTGAAACACAGTTTATTTTTGGCAAGCGTGGTGGGGCTGTTGGCGATGGTGTACGCGTATGCGGGTTAGCCGCCGATCGAATACATGGGTCGCTGGGGGGCGACGAATGAGGATCGGTTGATGTCGTGGCCGATCCATTTCTGCCAAACGTTGGAACGAATGGCGGCTTCGAGGGCGGGTTGTGATTCGGGGCTTTCAAGCAGGTGCTTGACGTCGGTCTCTTCTCGTGCGAACAGACAGTAACGAAGTTTCCCATCGGCGGTCAAACGCAAACGATTGCAGTTGAGACAGAACGGACGGCTGACCGATGCTATGAAACCAACCCGATGCCCGTCAGCGAACTGATATTCGGTGGCGGGGGCGCGTGGATCCGCGTCTGGTACGGGTGTCAAAGGGCCGAACTCTCGAGCGAGCATCGCGATCATCTCGTCGGCAGTCAGCACCTGATCGAGCGACCAGAGATGCTGGGCATCGAGCGGCATGAACTCGATGAACCGGACTTCTATGCCGCGCTCGCGGGCGAAACGCACCAGGGAAATGACGTCTGGCTCGGTGAGACCCTTGATGGCTACGGCGTTGAGCTTGATGGTTTTGAACCCGGCGTTGAAGGCGGCATCGAGGGCGGCGAGGACGCGGTTGAGCTCATCGCGGCGGGTGATCATACGGAAACGGTCGCGATCGAGCGTATCGAGATGGATGTTCAAACGGCGCAGGCCAGCATCGTAGAGCGATTGAGCGGCGCCCGCGAGGAGAACCGCGTTCGTAGTGAGGGCTAAATCCCGGATGCCATCGAGTTGCTCAAGCGCGGCGATCAGATCCGGCAGCTTGGGGCGAAGGAGTGGCTCGCCGCCGGTCAATCGGATTTTCGAAATGCCGAGGGGCAGAGCGGTAGAGACGAATCGAACGATTTGGCCGAAGCTCAGCAACGAAGAGACGGGTGAGAACTCGGCGCCATGCTCGGGCATGCAGTAGAAACATCGAATATTGCAGCGGTCAGTGACGCTGATGCGCAAATCGGAATGCACGCGGCCAAACGAGTCGATCAGCGGGCCTGCCAGGGGCGGCTGAGGGATGGGCGGCGGGGCGAGTTGGACGAGCTGGCTCACGAAGGTGTTAATGGTTTAGCGAAGGCGTTCAACCCTATTTTACGGCCAGCATGCGCTCGAGGGGCAGAAGAGCGCGTTGAATGATATCGGCCGGCAGCTCGATTCGGGGCTCGAGATTTTCGAGGCAGGCTTGCAGTTTCTCGAGCGAGTTGAGTTTCATGTAGGGACATTCGCTGCAATTGCAGTTCTCGTTGGCAACGAAGTAAAAGCGCTTGTGGGGCGCGAGCTTCTCGAGCGAATAGCGAACGCCACTCTCGGTCATGACGATGAATTCATCCGCGGCTTGCGTGGTACACCAGTCGACAATCGCCGATGTAGAACCGATGAAATCGGCCATGCGGAGAACATCGGCTGGGCATTCCGGATGAGCGGCGACTAAGGCGTCGGGGTGCTCCGCGCGAGCGGCGGTCACGCGCCGGGCGGGAAACGTGGCATGCACGATGCAGGCGCCTTGCCAGATCTGCATGTTCTTGCGGCCGGTCTGCGTCTTGACGTAGTTGCCCAGATTGATATCCGGCAGGAACAGGATGGGCTTATTAGCAGGAATCGAATTCACGACTGCTACGGCATTGCGAGACGTGCAGAGGATATCGCTCTCGGCTTTGACTTCGACCGAGGTGTTGATGTAGCTGACGATTACGTGGCCGGGATTGCGCTTCCGGAAGGCACGGACGCCTTCGACAGGGCAACTATCGACCAGGCTGCAGCCCGCATTTTTGTCGGGGACAACGACAGTGCGCTCAGGGTTGAGAACCTTGGCGGTTTCGGCCATGAAGCGAACGCCGCAGAAGGCGATAACGTCTCCGTCGAACTTGCGGGCAATTCGGGCGAGCTCAAGGCTGTCGCCCACGGAATCGGCGAGTTCCTGGATCTCCGGTTCCTGGTAATGGTGAGCCAGGATGATGGCCCGCCGCTGTTTTTTAAGATCAAGGATCTCTTCGGCGAGCGTGGGCGCGGTAACCATGTAATTCGCTGGTTACCTTGATTTTAGCAAGTGGCAGTATCCACAAAAACAAGAAGGGAGCCCGAAGGCTCCCTTTAATTTAGTCAAACGATCAGCCCTAGTTTAGAAAGTGAGCTTGACTTGAGTCTGGATCACGCGGCCCGACACTGCCGAGCCTTGGAAAGAACCATAGGCGCTTGTCGGAGCCGAAACGGTCGATAGGATAGTCCCGAAGTTTCCGGCGGCGATGTTATTCACTGGCAGATCGAAGTTCGGGTGATTCAGTACATTGAATGCGTTCGCTCCAATGAGCAGGTGGAAACGCTCAGTGATCGCGAAGCTCTTATTCAGGGTCAAATCGGTGTCGAAATACCCCGGACCGCGGAATGAGTTGCGCGAAAGGTTGCCGAAGTTTTGCTGTGCGGAGGCAGCAGCAAACGATGAGGGAGAGAAGCATTGCACATTCGGTGTGGTGCAACTGGTGTTAATGGGACCGCCGAGATAGTCGGCGAGGAAGGATTGGGTTACAATGCCGCTCGCATTACTGACCTGCCCGCTGCGTACGCCGCTGTCGAGGATGCTAAACGGATAACCGCTTTTCCAGAAGAACGTGCCCGCCACCGTCCAGCCTCCCAGAACCTCTTTCGCAAGCCAGTTATGGAAGTGCGAGGTTGGGAGCGTGTAGACGTAATTGGCATTCAAGGAATGGCGAACGTCGTAATCCGCATTGCCGTAATTCAGACCGTTTTGTCCCAGGGGACTGATCTGATAACGAAGGCTGGTTGCGGTGAGGAAGTTGAACGGCTCCAGACAACTATTTGAGCAGGTATCAAGCGCGTGGCCCCACGTATACGAAACATTTCCCGTGAAGTTGGAGGTCATTCTAAAGCGGAACGAACTCACCATTCCGTTGTAGTTCGAATACCCTTGGTTGCCTAACTCGCGGATTTCGCCAAAGCGCGGGTCGGGAGCGGAAGTCGGAAGACCTTGGAATCCTGTCTTGGAATATTCGTTCGGGAAAAGGTACTGATTAATCTCTTGATAGCCGCGGTTTCCAACGTAGTTGACCGAAAGCATGTACTTGTTGGTGAAGGAATGCTGTAGTTCGAAATTCCATTCGTAGTACTTAGGGTTGTAAAGCTCGTTGTTCACGGTGTTGAAGTTGGGCGCACTGAACCCTAAAGGAACAGAGGCTTGCAACTGCGCCAACGTCGCGCCGCTGGCGAAACCGCTCCGGAATGCGTTGTAGGAGTTTGCGACCGCTGCGAACGCGCTATTCGGATTGTTGACCGCCACCAACCCGGAAGTGGCCGTGAAACTTGCCACCGCGGGGGCATTGGTGACGAAACGATCGGCAATCAGCCCTTGATAGAGATCAGAGAACATACCGAAGCCGCCCCGAAGAACAGTAGATCCCGACACGTTCCAGGCAAAGCCAATGCGTGGCTCAGGGACGATGGGCTCAACGTTGGGGAAGGCTTCCTTGAGACCAGTTTGAATTACCGCATTGTAAGGCGTAGTTGCCGAATGATTGACCTGACCGAATGGCTGGCTGGCCAATTCGTTGAAGCAGCCTACAGAACACCGAATGTTGCTGTTGCGATCCAAACGCAAAGCGAGAGTCAAAGTAAGGTTTGGACGGACCTTCCACTCATCCTGTCCGTAGAACCCCGCACTGTACATAGTCAAGTTCTCAGCGCCAATGCTCGTGAACGTCTGCGCGTAGGTCGAACCGCCTGGTACCGTAAGGGCACCGTTGACGAAATCAGTCATCGAGTTGAAGGTGAATAAGCCGCTAGTGCCGGGCCCGTAAGCATAGGTGGCGACAAAGTTCTTACGCACGTTCGTGCCGAATTTCACAGTGTGGTTGCCGAGACTCCACGAGTAATCGTCGACCAGTTGCCACTGTCTTACCTTGCGGCCCTGCGGATAAACATTGTCGCTACCGCCCAGATTCGTGAACGGAGCGCCGTCATTGAATGCCCAAGTAGTCGGGAACGTGTTTAGGGCCGCTTTCAGATCTGGGGGACCGAAGATGGCTGTGTAATACGAAGCGGAAAGCAGCAACTGATTTACCTGAGTTGCGCTCATCACGCGGGTATAGCCGAATTGACCGCCGTATTGCGGCTGCACACTGTTGGCATTAAATGCTGAATTAATGGGGTCCGTGCCCGTCGCTTGGACTCCATGGTCAGTGTTGTACCGGAAGTAGATACGGTCTTTGGTACTGATGTTGTAATCAGCCCGCGCGGCCATCAACCATTCGGTATTTAGGTTGTTAACCGTGCTTCGGAAGGTTGCGGCGCACGGGCGCGTAGTGCCAAAGCCTGCAGTACCCGCAAAATCTCCGCAGCCCAGGGTTGGATCTTGCGCGGATGTTAAAGCGGTAGCCCGGGAAGCGCCGGAGGACCCTGCGTACAGCTTCAGCGCTGTCGTATAGAACGGAACAGCCGCCGAATTCGTCGCCTGCAGATGACTCATTACGTAATTGGAGAAATCAGTGGTCGGAACATATATGGCCCCTCCACCTCCGGCAAGAACGTAGCGGAGCCCCTCATTGTCAATGAAGAAAAAGAGCTTGTTCTTAACGATGGGACCGCCGATCGAATCCGCCCATTCATTGGAAATCGAAAATGGCCGAGCCGTCGAGTTCGCGTTGTTGAACCAGTCGTTTGCGTTCATAACACGACCGTTGTAAAACCAGGCCGCGTTTCCGTGAAAATCGTTAGTTCCTGATTTGGTGACGTAATTTACGTTAGCGCCGGCTTGGCGTCCGTACTGCCCGGTGTACCCGTTGATTACCACTGCCGCCTCCGAAATCTCGTTAGATCCCAGGGTCAGGTTGCTTGCGCCTGAATTATTCAGGTTCAGGTACGGATCCATGTTGTCGTTGCCATTAATAGTGAACAGGTTGGAAACACCGGGCAAGCCAAAAGCGGAAAAGCTGCCATAGCCACCGCCGGTGCTGACCGTCACACCAGGAGTTGTAAACGCGTACGCCGTCATGTCATTACCAGGTGCGGGTAAATTCTCAAGCTGGTGGCTGTTGTAGGTTGTGGCCAGGTTGGCATTTTCGCTCTGGACCAAAGGCGTGGATTCCGTCACCACAATGACCTGTGTCGAGCTCTGCGGCTTCAGAATAAGATCGACAGTATTTGCTTGCCCAATCGAAACCGACACCGACGTGGCGTCCGATTTCAGGCCCGGGCTCGAAGCCGAGAGTTGGTAAGTGCCAGGTGGCAGGGTCGTAAACCGGTATTCGCCTGACGCATTCGCGGTCATCGAACGAGACTCTCCATTCGCCATGTTCTTCAAGGCCACCGTTGCGGCTGGAACAATGGCCCCCGACGCGTCTTTCACCGTGCCGGCGATATCACCAGTTGTAACGGTTTGCGCACAGATCAGGCACGCGAGGCCCAGCAGTGCAAAGCACAGTCGCAGTATTTGCTTTCGCGTTGATTGATACACGATAAATCCCCCCAGAAAGTATTAACTCTGGAATGCCCGATTCAGCTTGACAGCGCGAACCGACAGCTATTCTCACGCTAATAAGGAGCAATTCAGCAGCCACCATTAACTACTTCTTAGGAATTTATAAGTTACTTGTTAAGAGGAGTTTACAAGCAGCTCGGCGCTTGCGAGCTTTACGGATTATGGAAGAACCCGCCCGACGAATTCCATTATGCGGAGGCTTAGGGACTTTTGCTAGGTGCCTAAAACGGACTAACGGGCCGCTAGAAGGGCCCGCAAATGGCGGGCGCGCTCGGGTGAACGCAATTGCCTGAGAGCTTTGGCTTCGATCTGCCGGATACGCTCGCGGGTGACGTCGAATTCCTGGCCGATTTCTTCCAGTGTGTGTTCGCGCTCACATCCGATTCCGAAGCGCAGCCGGATCACTTTCTCTTCCTTCGGCGAGAGCGTCTTGAGTATGTTCGCAGTCTCATCGCGAACGTTCGAATCGATCACTGCGTCTACGGGAGAGCCCACCCAGCGATCCTCGATCAGATCGCCTAAAGCCGATTCGCCATCGCGTCCCACCGGAGTTTCGAGCGAAACGGGATCGCGCGAGATGGTCTTGAGCTTCTGAACCTTCTCGACCGGGATATCCATTCGCCGGCTGATTTCTTCGTTGGTCGGAACACGGCCAAGTTCCTTTTCCAGTTCGCGAGTAGCGCGCAGGAACTTGTTCATGCTCTCGTTCATGTGAACGGGAATGCGGATGGTGCGCGATTGGTCGGCGATAGCGCGGGTGATGGCTTGACGAATCCACCAGGTTGCGTAAGTCGAGAATTTGTAGCCGCGCCGATACTCGAATTTGTCGGCGGCGCGCATCAAGCCGATGTTGCCTTCCTGGATGAGATCGAGGAGGTGCAGACCACGATTGACGTACTTCTTGGCCACGGAGACGACCAAGCGAAGGTTGGCCTCAACAAGATCCTTTTTGGCGCGCTCCGCCTCAATCTCGCCATGCCGGATCACGGAAATGCTATGCCGCAGGTCCGGAAGCGATGCGCCGGCTTCGTTCTCTTTTTTCTTGAGATCGCGCTTCAGCTCTTTGACACGCAATTGGGCCGAAGCCGAATTGCGCACTTCAAGCCTTTTAACTTCGGCGTCCAGGATGGACATCTCGTCCGCGGTCTTCTCAATCGCGCGAACGAATTCCTTCCAGCGGGCAACGTTGAAGGGAATGGCCCTGAGCGCGCGGGAAAGCTCGACTTTGGCACGCGCTACCTTGCCGGCCCAGCGCTTGCGCAGCTTCTTATTGCCGGGGGGAACGGACGCATGCTTATCGACCGTCTGCTGCAGCTTCTTGTAAGCGCCCAGGTATGCCACAAACAGATCTACAATCTCGTTACGGCGTTTTAGATCGGCGGCGCTGCCCTCTTCGATTTCGGAGGGAGGAAAATCGATGTAGCTGTCGACATCCTCATCGCCTCTACGGACGAGTTCCCCGAACTCGGTAACCACGGTGTGAATGAGCGGAGAGCGGCTAATGGCTTTCTGCATGCGCAGCTTGCCGCGTTCCATTTTGCGAGCGAGGCTGACCTCGCCTTCCCTGGTCAGCAGGGGCACCGAACCCATCTCGCGCAGATACACGCGTACCGGGTCGTCTGTATAAATCGACTCTTCTACCTGCGGAACACCGTGGAACTCCTCCTCCTGAACCTCTTCCGGATGGAAAAAGTTGGCATCTTCATCGAACGGGAGCCCTAACGGCTCATGTCCATCGGGTAGATATTGATCTTCGAACTGATCCACCTTACCTAATCACCTCTACTTACACGACCTCTACTGTCTCAGCGACCGACCCGCACCGCCGATGCTGCGCACTTCAGGGAAAGGGGACACTTTCGCCAACCTAATGGGTGGCAATGATTGGGAATAAAGCCTCGCCTCAAAAACGGGGTAGTCTCTCACCGCAGCCGCACCGCAGCCGGATGCAGTTGCCAATAATGTGAGTATTGCGCGCACCTATTATATCCGTTTTTCTGGCTGAAGTTAACACCTATTTACAAAGATTGTTCGGCAAAGTGATTGGTTACACAAAAGTTAGCCGACGCTCCACCAAGTTAGACTTTGCGATGCAACATAACGTTTTTCAGTTCGCTTAAGAATTCTTCTGGATCCTGAAAGTCCCGGTACACCGAGGCAAACCGCACATAAGCGATCTTGTCTAGGGAACGCAGCCGGTCCATCAGAAGCTCCCCCAGGAGAGTAGTGGGCAGCTCTCTCTCGGGGCTCTCCAGCAGGGCCGATTCCACCTCATCGACCAGTTCAGCCAGCTTCCCCATGCTCACCGGGCGCTTTTCGCATGCCCTGAGCAGCCCGTTCAGTACTTTTTGGCGATCGAACTTCTCCCGTCTCCCGTCTTTTTTGATGACCATGTAGGGTACTTCGTCGCAACGCTCATATGTCGTGAAGCGGCGTTCGCAGGCGAGACACTGCCGGCGCCGGCGGATCGAATCCCCTTCCTTGCTCTCCCTGGAATCGATTACTTTATCTTCACGATGGGCGCAAAAAGGGCATGTCATGTGGTTGCCTCTACCCGGTATGCCCGTAAGCCTTTGAATACAGAAGTGATTCCCTTAGGATGCCATGGAACTTCGCGAAATCGCAAAACGATCTAACGCCCACTTCCGGCCAGATCCCTATGAGCGACATAGGACGCCTGAGTTGTGTGGTGCCGCCGACTATCGGTTTCCGTGGCCAGTACCGTTAAAGAAGATCCACTATCAATCACGCACTACGCTGGCAACGGCGTGCAGAGGACCAGCGTGATGTCGTCTGCTGCCGGTAGTCCTCCGGTAAAGGACAGTAGCTCTGTGTTTACTGCATCAATCAGTTCCGCGGCAGAACGGTTCTTTCTCGATTTCAAAGCAGCAATTAATCGTCGCTCCCCGAATTCGCGATCGCTATCGGGCGCGCATGCCTCGGTGACACCATCGCTAAACAGGACCAAAACATCTCCCGGTTCCAGTCGGCATCTCTTCTCTTCATAGCCGGTGTCACGCATGATTCCGAGCGGCAGTCCGGTAGCCTCAAGCATCTCCACCTCCTGATTGCGGCGGAGCAGCAAAGGCGCATTGTGCCCCGCATTGCAGTAGATCAGATCGCCGGTCGCTGAATCGAGTAGAGCCGCGAAGAGCGTTATGAAGCAATTGGCCGGGCAGTTCGCGGCGACGCCGCGATTCAATCTCCGAACCTGTTCGCCGAACGGCTCCGGATCTTCGAAGAGGACCTGTACCCTTGCCTGCAAGCTGGACATCAATAGTGCGGCACCCATGCCTTTGCCGGAGACATCGCCGATCAATAACAGTACTCGCCCATCCGGATACTGAAGAAAATCGTAGTAGTCGCCACCAACCGTGCGGCACGGCGCGTTATAGCCTGCGATGTCGAAGCCCGGGATCTGCGGTGCGCCGGCGGGCAACAGACTGCGCTGAATTTCAGCTGCGCGCTCCAGTTCTGCAGCCATCAGTTTTCTCGCTTGCTCTTGCTCAACCAGCCGAGTGTGCTCAATGCGAATGGCGGCGATGTTTGCCATGACCGTGACAAGATTCAGGTCTTCCGGCGTGAATTCGCGAACGAAGTGGGGCGAATCGAGATAGAGCATGCCCATTACGCGTTCATCGGTCTGAAGCGGCACTGCCAGAATACTGCGGATTTCCTGGGCTACAATGCTCGCGTGGGAGCCGAAGTTCTGATCCAGGCGGGCATCGCGGATCAAGAGCGACTTACCCTCGTTGATCACGGGATCCCGGACTGCGGTGCTGATCCGGAGTCCCTCGCCGCGAATCGCGCGGCTCTTGAACTCCCCTTTGCCTTCCCGCGTCATGACGACGCCGCGCGATGCTTTTACCGCTCCGAGTGAAAGACCGAGAACCAACTCAGAGAGTTTCTCGAGCGAGCTATTTCCTGCCAGTTCTCGCCCCGCCTGCACGAGGGCTTTGAGTTGCGCGCTCTCGAGGGCGGAGCGCTCTCCACTTTCCGCCTCAAGCACGGCGTCGAGCCGGTCCAATCTCTCCTGCCAACTGGCTTCTAACGCGGATTTCAGATCGACCGAGGCGGTTGGGACGGAGGTCGCCGGTTCTTCCTCAACGAACGTGATCTCGTTAAGCTTGGCGTTTTGGACCGGTTTGTTCGTCATAGCGGATCGATAAATCACCCGCGGTGATCCGATCGCCATGCGTCGCCATTTCACAAGCGTACCCGAACTTGTTCGTCGCCTTAAAATCGATTTCTGCCCTTGACGATAAGCATAACCTTATATAAGATAGCGCTTATGGCAGCGGACTTAAATCTCGATGCCGCCTTTTCTGCTTTGGCTGATTCAACGCGTCGCGCAATTCTGGCACGTCTCGCCAAGGGCGAAGCGACTGTGATGGAACTGGCTGAGCCGTTCGAGATGACGCAACCAGCGATCTCTCAACATCTGAAAGTACTCGAACATGCAGGACTTGTTACACGTCGCGTGGATGGCACGAGGCGCCCGCGTCGCCTCGCAAAGGCCGGTATTGAAGTCATGGACCAATGGCTCGCAATGTTGCGAAAAGCACTGGAAAAGAACTACGACCGGCTGGACGAGGTTCTGGCCGGCATGGAACAACCGAAGACTAAAAAAGGAGAAAAACGATGAGCAAGTTGACGCTGAAGACTGAGGGTGACACGCACGTGGTTGTTACTAGGCGATTTGCGGCACCTCCCGAAGCTGTGTACCGCGCGCATACCGATCCGAAACTTATCCAGAAATGGCTGCTCGGTCCTGAAGGCTGGACCATGCCCGTCTGCATCAATGAGGCGAGGCCCGGCGGCAAGATCCGTTACGAGTGGACGGATGGCAAAGGGCGTGGATTTTACCTCACGGGCGAATATCTCGAATTGGAGCCGTACAACCGGATCGTTCATGTTGAGCGGATGCACCTGCCAGATCCTACGCCAGACAACCACGTTGAAACGAGATTTGATGCGGACGGTACAGGCACGCTGATGACGATGCGAATGACGTTGCCTGATGCTCAGACACGGGACGCCATGCTTACGACCGGTATGGAACGTGGAATGGAAGCGAGCTATGTACGACTAGAAGGAATGATCTAGATCGTTCACATGCTCGCCACGCGCAGGCGTCACGCTTTTTGAATTCAATAACTTACAACGAAGATGCTCTCTGAAACACCTCCCGGTAAGCCATCATAAGCCCAAGAGCTGGCACGAAAGAGTTCAATCCCAAACAAAATGGGTTCGTTTTTTCAAAATCTGTCCAAACACCCAGCCAGTTCGTTTGGCAAAAAGACCATGCAAAGGAGATCTCGTTGGGTTCGTTTCGCAAAACGCCGTCAAACTGTGCCAGACCAGTTCGTTTGGCAAAAATCCTCGGACCGGCGTATTGGGTTCGTTTCGCAAAACAGCGATGAGCCACGAAACCGCCACGCGCCGAACCAGTTCGTTTGGCAAAATGGCCCCAAGCGGCCCGGCGGAGGGTTCGTTTGGCAAAATGGGCCGGGCGGGTTCGTCTCGTAGATTGAACTTCCGGCCTCGATCTATCGTTTATGAAGGTGTAGCTAATGCAGACCTGAGACCCTGGGAACGATCCCCAAGCCAGCGGCTGCAAAGGCAGTCTTAAGGAACAGAGATGTCAGCCGCCGCGGTTGCACAGATTTCGCTAAACTCGAAGATTTCGTTAAGCTCAAGAGCGACGGGTGCGGCTTGGAGTTGGGGCGGCGCCATCAGCTGGGAGAGAACACACCGGTTGGATGCCGAGACGAGTCTGATTGAGCGCTGCCTGAGCGGAGAACAAGGCGCCTGGGAAGAGCTGGTCAAGACCCATACCCGGCGTGTGTATTCGATCTGCTATCGCTTTACAAACCGGGAGAATGAGGCGCAGGATCTCACCCAGGAAGTTTTCCTGCGGGTTTTCAAAACGCTGGGGAGTTTCCGTGCGGGCGAGGGTTCATTCGTTGTATGGCTGAGCCGATTGACGCGGAACTTGCTGGTGGATAATTATCGCCGGACCAAGCACGAACGAGTGACCGATTCGATTGGGGATAAACTATCGATCCTGGAGGAGACGACCGCGCAGCATTCGCGGACGGATGGACTGCTGGCTGGACGAGAAGCAGGGGAACTGCTGCAGGCTGCGCTGCAAAGACTCTCGCCGGAATTGCGCGAAGCGGTCATACTACGAGATCTGGAAGAGCTGGGATACCGCGAAATAGCGGACGTATTGAATGTACCGGAAGGAACGGTTAAATCGAGATTGAATCGCGGACGCGCGGAGCTGGCGCGTGTTTTGAGGCGGAACAAGGTCACCGTGTAGGAGTGAAGCAATGAACTGCGCGGAATTCGAAACTGTTTTAGCCGATTACCTCGACCGCACGCTTGCCAATAGCGAGCGAGCGGCGGTGGAGCAGCATGCCTCGGAGTGCGCGGCGTGCGGGGAGTTCATGCGCGATGTAACAGGCGCGGTGAGCTTTCTGAATCGCGTGGACAAAGTGGCGCCGCCCTCCGAGCTGGTTACGCGAATCGCTTACCAGGCGCCGATTGGAAGAACGCGGGAACCGCTCGAGAGGCAGGGTCTTTTCAGCAGGTTGGCGACGAAGTGGGTACAGCCGATTTTGCAGCCGCGATTGGCGATGGGAATGGCCATGACGATCTTATCGTTTGCGATGCTGGAGCGCTGCACGGGTACGCAGGTGCAACGCATTCAGGCGGCGGATCTGAATCCGGCGAGAATTTGGGGCGGCGTGGAAGATAAGGCTCTTCGCGTGAAAGACCGCGCAGTGAAGTATTACGAGAATATCCGATTGGTCTACGAAGTAGAGACGCGGCTGAAGGAATTCGAGAACCAGCAAGAAGCCGCGCCGCCGGCCGATGAGAACCGCGGCGCATCTAAAGCGCCAAATCAGAACAGATAATCGCGGTGCAACAGCGCCGCCTGAAGGGGACAAACGAAAATGAACTGCTACCTACATCCAGACACACCCGCGATGGCTTTTTGCCGGTCGTGTGGGAGACCCCTTTGCAGCTTGTGCCAGCGACCTTATGAAGGAACCGTTTTTTGCCAGGACCACATACCTATGAATGCTTATTCGAACCCAGCCGATCCGAATCCCGCAGCGGCTAATCCCTATTACCAAGCGCCTTCCGCCGTGGCTGCTGCGCCGGTTCAAACCTCGCCGGGATTGGCTTTTCTTCTCGGATGGATTCCGGGCGTGGGAGCAATTTACAACGGTCAATACATAAAGGGCTTAGTTCACGCGGCGATCTTTGGATTACTGATCAGTTTGATCAGCGGCGCCGAGAACACCTCGGGCCAGCCTTTGCTGATCATGATGCTGGTCGGGTTTCATCTTCTACATGCCGTTCGAGGCTTACCACACTGCGAAGAAACGGCAGGCGGGCACTCGAGTCGATGAGTGGTCGAGCCTTTTATCACAGAGCAGGTATACGGGGCGGGCTCCGGTTGGGCCGATCATTTTGATTTTGATCGGCGTCGTATTTCTATTGGATTCGCTGCACCTAATTCAATTTCGGCAGTTCGGCCGCTTTTGGCCCGTGATCCTGATCGTCATCGGAGCGTACATGCTATATGCGCGCTTAACACCGCCGGCAGCAATACCGCCCGCTTCCGAAGATTCGGGACCGGCCGTAAACAGAAATTCGAGCGAGCCGATGGGGGCGCGCCATGAACAATAGGCGAGCCTTGTTTGCGCAGGCGGTTCGTGGACCGATACTGCTGATCACGCTCGGCATCCTGTTTGCGATCCACCAGGCGGGCGTGCTGTCGTTTTCGCGGACTTGGCCGCTGATCATCATCGTCATCGGACTGCTGAAACTGATCGAGCGAATGGCAGTGCAACAGCCTCCCATGGCACCGCCAGGGGGACCAATACGATGAGAGCCCGAGGATCCGTTACCGGGCCGCTGATCCTGATTGCGATCGGTGTCTTGTTCCTTATTCATGCGGTCTCTCCCGATTTTCGTATCGGGGAAATGTTGGCAGAATACTGGCCCTACCTATTGATAATTTGGGGAGTCATTGCATTAATCGAAGTCGGCATACGGGCGGCTCGCGGGGCGCCAATTCCTGCAAACGGAGTGTCTGGCGGCGCATGGGTGCTGGTCATCTTGATCTGCATCGTAGGTCTCTCCAGTTACGAGGTGCGGCGGTCGGACAACTGGTGGCGGCGCGCTGGTTTCGAGCGCGGCATTCAAGCTTTCGGCGAAGAGCACGATTATTCGGTTAACACCTCGCAGAAGACAGTTGGAAAAACACCTCATATCGTGATTGAAAGCTTTCGGGGCGACGCGAAGATCGTCGGCACCGATGGATCGGACGTGACGGTGACGGGCCATAAGACGATTCGCGCCTTCGAAGCTCGCGAGTCGGACAACGCAAACAGCCAAACGCCAGTGGAGCTTTTGGTTCAAGGCGGCACGGTGATTATCCGTTGCAATCAAGACAAGGCCGGATCGCGAACACCCGTGACGACAGACCTGGATATTTCGGTGCCGAAAGGGGCAACTGTAGAAGCGACGGGCGCAGTGGGGGATTTCGATGTTTCGTCTATCGCAGGGAACGTGGACCTCAGTAGCGAGAATGCGGGGATGCGGCTGCAGGATGTTGAAGGCAATGTGACCATCGATACCCGGCGCAGTGACTTGGTGCGGTGTACGAATGTGAAGGGGACGGTAGACCTGCGCGGACGCGGCACCGACGTGGAACTCACAAACATTGCTGGTCAAGTGACGATCAACGGCGATTACAGCGGGACGCTTTCCTTGCGAGATGTGAGCAAGCCGGTTCGCGTGGAGAATATGCGCACCCAGCTCGATGTTGAGCAGGTGCCCGGAGAAATTCGCCTGGATCGCGGAAGCCTGACCGTGCAAAACGTTGTCGGGCCGGTGAAATTAACCACGCGCTCGACGGATGTAACTCTGGACGGGTTCACGAATGGACTGGAGCTGACCATCGACAAGGGCGATATCGATTTGAGACCGGGACGATTGCCGCTGGGCAAGATGGTAGTCCACACGAGATCGGGAAACATTGAGTTGGCGCTGCCGCAAACAGCTTCGTTCGCGCTCACCGCAAGCACCGATCATGGCGAGATCGATAACGAATTCGGAGAAGCTCTCAAAGAGCGAGCCGAAGGCCGTGGGGCGCGGCTTGAGGGAGCGGTAGGAAGCGGACCGGACTTAAGTCTAGTCACGGATCGTGGAAGCATCACTGTACGCAAAGCGAGCGGAGAAGCAACACCTTCCAGAGCGGGAGGCTTTCGCAAGGACACGGCCCAGCTGCAAGCGGCCGAGGCAAAGTAAAGGCCCGGCAAGATCGCGCGGAACATTCCGTCACGAGCTTCCGGGCCGTGCTGCCGTGCTGTATTCGAGCTAGTGCTTTGCGCGCCGGATGGAGCGGCTCAACTGATTTTGCTGTCGATTGACCTGCCGGCGCTCGCCGTTAGTGAGATGGCCGTTGTCGTACTTGCGATCGGCATTCACCTCATGATTGAGTGCGGCTTCGCGACTCTCGAGACGCGCTGTCTGGCCGGCATTTAGATTGCCTGACTTGACGCCTTGCGCGATGCGGTCCTGCTGATTTTCCTGGCGGCGGCCTACCGCGCTATTGCCGAACTTGTCCACCGCGCCATTGTGCTTATCGGCAGAGATTCGCTTGCTAACGCCATTTTGCTGAGCATTGATCTGTTGCTTCTGTGCGGCGGTTAATTTGCCGCCATCGGCGTTGCGGTCGGCACGAACTTCTCCATTGATTGCTCGTTCCCTGTTTTCGAGATTCGTGGTCTCGCCTGCAGTAAGCTGGCCCGAGCCGACACCTTGCGCGATTCGGTCCTGTTGATTCTCGCGGCGCGAATTGACCTGCGCAAAGCTCGATAGGGCAAACGCTCCGATGAACATCGACGTGAGTGCTAGTCTTTTCATTTCTCCCCCTTTTCTCGCTTCTGGTCTTTGCCAGTTGCTTCACTACCCGAAACGGGTAAACCTGAATTGAGTTGACCGGTTGAGCGGTTAAATTTCGTTCAGTGAAGGAAGCCTAGACTGAGAGGAGGACTGAGATGAATACGACAAAAGCGCTGTGGATACTGGGCATGGCGGCGGTCGCATTCTGCGCGCAACAAGCCACCCGTGAAACGGTTCACGTCGACAATGACGACATTGGCGGCGTGGTCACCAGCGTGAAAGGAACGGAAGCGGGTGTGTGGGTGATTGCAGAAACGAAGGACTTGCCCACTAAGTTCGCGAAGATCGTGGTGACGGACGAGCGGGGCCGCTATATTGTGCCCGATCTGCCAAGGGCGAGCTATAGCGTTTGGGTGCGCGGCTACGGGCTGGTGGATTCACCAAAGGTTCAGGCTGCGCCGGGCAAGATCCTGAATCTTACAGCGACAGTAGCGCCGAATCCTCATGCGGCTGCAGAATATTACCCGGCCAGCTACTGGTATTCCCTGCTCCGCGTGCCGGACAAGAGCGAATTTCCAGGCACGGGACCGGAAGGCAATGGCATTTCTCCGAACATGAAGAGCCAGGCGCAATGGCTCGAGCGCGTGAAAACGGATAGCTGCTGGTCGTGTCATCAACTCGGAAATAAAGCGACGCGCGAGATTCCGAAAGCTCTGGGCAATTTCGATTCGCCGGTGAAGGCGTGGGAGCGGCGAATACAGTCGGGGCAAGCCGGCGGGAATATGGTTGGCGGCATTGGCCAGCTCGGAAAAGAGCGGGCGCTCGCGATGTTCGCGGACTGGACGAGCCGGATTGCCGCCGGCGAATTGCCGCCCGCACCGCCGCGACCGCAGGGCGTGGAACGGAACGTCGTCGTTACGGAGTGGGACTGGGCAACACCCAAGGCGTATCTTCATGATGAGATCTCGACCGACAAGCGAAATCCGACGGTCAACGCCAACGGTTCGCTCTACGGCGCTCCCGAGCTCAGCACAGATTTCATTCCGGTCTTGGATCCGGCACACAATGAGGCGACCCAGTTGAAGATGCCGGTCCGCGATCCCAATACTCCTAGGCCAGACAAGCCGCTGCAGCCCTCGCCATACTGGGGCGACGAAGCCATCTGGGACAGCCAGGCCAACATGCATAATCCGATGTTCGATGAAAAGGGAAGAGTGTGGTTCACTTCTGCAATCCGCGCTCCCGATAACCCGGCTTATTGTAAGGACGGTTCGAACCATCCATCGGCCAAGCTGTTTCCGGTAAACCGGAGTGGCCGGCAACTCGCGATGTACGATCCCGAGACGAAGCGTTTCACCCTGATCGACACGTGTTTCAGCACTCACCATCTGCAGTTCGCGCAGGATGCCAACCGCACGCTGTGGACCAGCAGCGGCGGCGGTGGCGATGTCGTCGGGTGGCTGAACACGAAGATGTTTGAGAAAACTCATGATGAGGAGAAGTCGCAGGGCTGGACCGCACTGATTCTCGATACGAATGGGAACGGAAAACGGGACGAATATGTAGAGCCGAACCAACCCGTCGATCCCGCGAAGGACAAGCGGATCTCGGGATCTTTCTACGGCGTGACGGTGAGCCCGGTGGACGGTTCCATCTGGGGTTCGGTGCTGGGTTTCCCTGGGAGGGTTGTCCGGCTGAACCCAGGGCCAAATCCGCCTGAAACAGCTCTGGCAGAAGTCTACGAACTTCCGTGGAACAACCCCAAGGCGCCGGTTCAAGGATTCTCACCGCGAGGGCTGGACGTCGACCGCAATGGCGTGGTCTGGACCGTGCTCGCGAGCGGACATTTGGCGAGCTTCGACCGGCGGAAATGCAAAGTGCTGAACGGGCCTACAGCTACAGGGCAGCACTGCGCGGAAGGCTGGACTCTTTATCCCTTTCCGGCGCCGCAACTCAAGGGCGTGACCGATTCCGGCAGCGCCGAAGCTAGTTATTACGACTGGGTAGATCAGTTCGACACATTCGGATTGGGGGCCAATGTGCCGATCGCCACGGGCAACGGAGAAGACGCGCTGCTGGCGCTGGTGAATGGGAAGTTCGTGGTTCTCCGCGTGCCGTATCCCATTGGATTCTTCGCCAAAGGGATGGATGGCCGCATCGATGATGCGAAGACTGGCTGGAAGGGAAAGGGGCTATGGTCGACCTACGCCACGCGAGCGGTTGCGCACATCGAAGGTGGCAAAGGGACCACGAGCAAGGTCGTGCATTTTCAACTGCGCCCGGACCCACTGGCGCATTGATTATTTCGACAACGTGGATGGTCCTTACAGCAGTTTCCCACGAGCCTGGAGCCGTACTGCGTTCAATCTCGGAAGTGAAGCAGATGCGGAATCGATTGCCGAAACGCTTCAACAGCGCTGGCCATCTTGCGCCTACCCGGTACATATTCACGTATTCGGGAGCGCAGACAGCGCGGGTATAAACATCCGCATTTGGAACAGCACCGGTATTAGGGAAACCGGGATGGCGTATCCTGCTGATCAAGTTGACGCGGAAAATCCCGTCGCCAGCGCAGCGGTGGAAGAAGTTGAATATATACTCGCCCGGCTGAAGCATGAAGGCAAGCTGAAGGCCTGAAGCGCGTCGTCCAGGGCTACGCGACAACTCGGACGAGATGAGATTCTACAATGCGTTGGTCGGAAGTCACGAGGGTAAGGCGATGCACGCGCGCGGTAGCGACTATCACGCGATCTGCGGGATCCCGAAGACTGCCAAGCGAAGCGATTTCCAGAGCGACATCGTACGTTAGTGGCAGGAGCCGCAAAACCGGGTTGCCCTGTAAGCTGGCCAGGAATTCTTCAACGGCAATCTTGAGCTTGCCCTGGCTCGCGAGCACCGCAATCTCGAGCAGACTGCGAATCACATGGTCATCTGACCACTCTCGCTTCTGTGGCTCGTCTGGAGTAGCTTGAGGCACCGTTCGCCGAAATACAAGAAGGCCGGTTCGTTTGGTTGACGCGCACAGCGGGGGATTGTTTATCATTGACAGATGCTTATTTTTCCACTCCTGCTCCTGATGATGGGCCAGCAGCCCACGCCAACCGCACCCCAAACCAGGCAACCTGCACCGCAAACGCCGGCTCCTGCGCCACAGGCGCCTGCGCAGCCTGGCGGTCGAGGCGCACGAGGTGGCTTGACTGGTCCGGGACCGGCCATCGGTGGAGAAGTGGATGAGACGCCGGTGGTGACGCACCACTCCATCACGGTGCGTGGCAAGACTCTCAACTACACGGCAACGGTTGCGCAGATGCCCTTGAAAAATCCGGAGGGGGAAACCGAGGCACACATCTTCTATATGGCCTACACGCTCGATGGCGTGAGCGACAGCGCCAGGCGCCCGCTGACGTTCTGCTTCAACGGGGGCCCCGGGTCCGCATCCATGTGGGTGCATATGGGCGGTATGGGCCCGCGCAGTCCGAAACTGAAGCCAACAGGCGCCATGCCGCCGCCGCCCTATGAAATAAAGGACAACCAGGACACCTGGCTCGATATGACCGATTTGGTCTTTATCGACCCGGTGGGCACTGGTTATAGCCGGGCTAAGACGATTGAGGTCGCGCGCCGCATGAACGGCGTGCAGGGCGACATTCAATCGGTCGGCGAGTTCATGAGGCTGTACGTCACTCGCAATAACCGCGAACTTTCGCCGCTCTTCATCGCCGGTGAGAGTTACGGCACGTTCCGCGCCGCCGGTCTAGCAGGCTATCTTGTCGATCGCGGCTTGGCCTTCAATGGAATTGTGCTCATCGGCACGACGCTCAATCTCGAAACCATCTGGAGCCGGAGCGACGATCTGGTCTACGAGCTCGAACTGCCGACCTATGCGGCCGATGCCTGGTATCACAAGAAAGTAGCGGCTGACTTGCAGAATAAAGATCTGAAATCCTTTGTGCAAGAGGTGAAGAATTTCGCGACAGGCGAGTTCTCGCTGGCGTTGAACAAAGGCGATCAACTGCCTGAAGCCGAGCGGAAGGCGATTGTGGAAAAGCTGGTGCGCTATACCGGGCTGGATGCGCACTACATCGAGGAAAGCAATCTTCGTTTCGACGTGTCGCACTTCGCGCGGCAGCTTCTTCGAGATAGGGAACAGACCATCGGCCGTTACGATGGCCGCCTTACCGGGGCGTCATCGCTAAACACCGGCGAGACCAGCGAGTTCGATCCTTCGAGCACTGAAATCACGCCCCCGTTCACCGCGGCATTCACTAATTACATACGGACCGAACTGAATTACAAAACCGACATGTATTACTACCCGAGTGGCGGCATTCAGCCCTGGGACTACGGGGTTCAGAACGGATTTGGTGACACGACCAACCTTCTTAAGAATGCGATGACCAGAAACCCATATATGAAGGTGCTGGTGGCGGCGGGCTACTACGATTTGGCCACGCCCTTCTACGCAGTTGAATACACGTTCGATCATATGGGCCTGAATCCCGAGATGCACAAGCGCATCTCCTGGGCGTACTTCCAAGCCGGCCACATGCTTTATATCGACAGCGATTCGCATACCAAGCTGCATCACGATGTCGGTGAATTCCTGTCGAGCGCTCTGCCGAAGGGCGACCTTCAATAAAGGCTGCCGAGAACCAGCGAAATATGACGAAGCTTTTTCCTCGATTTTGGCTGGCGATCTTTGGGGTTGCAGCAGCGCTTTCCGCGCAGACGGCCGCACCGGACAGCAACTTCCGTTTCGCTCTGGCCGGCGATTCGATCATCAATCGGCGAATCTCGGTCTACGACGAACCTGGATATCTCCAGATGGTCGACCGCATTCGGACTGCCGACGCCGCCTTCACAAACTTCGAAACGCTCGTCAACGACTTTGAGTATCCCGGTGCTCCGGTCAGCGGTGGGACTTACATGGCATCGCCCTCTTGGGTAATAGATGAGCTGAAGTGGGCGGGCTTTCGTCTGTTCGGCATTGCGAATAATCATAGTTTTGATTACGGAACAGAGGGCCTGCTAAATAATATTCGGCACATGCGAGACGCTGGGGTTGTGTACGCCGGCGCCGGAGAAAATTTGGCGCGGGCTCGGGCGCCGGGATACCTCGATACAAAGAAGGGGCGAGTGGCGCTTATCGCATGCGCATCGACATTTTCAATACTCAGCCCAGCCGGAGAGCAGCGACCGGACATGATCGGGCGACCCGGACTGAACCCGCTCCGGTTCAAAACTATTTATACGGTTGAACCGGCTATCTTAGCCTCGCTCCGCAGCCTTGGGGGCGGCGGACGCGCCGAAGGAGCGAGTCAGCCGAATTCGCCGAGCGAACTGCGTTTTCTTGGTGCAACCTTTCGATCTGGTGACAAGGCAGGCGTAATGACCGAACCGAATGCGCAGGACGTGAAGGGGATCACTGCAGAGATTCGCGATGCGCGACGACAGGCGGATTGGGTGGTGGTCTCCATTCATGCGCACGAGGGAGTACCGAAACACCGCGAATTACCCGCTGCGTTCTTGGTGGCGTTCGCTCGCGCATCCATTGATGCCGGTGCCGACTTATTTGTGGCCCACGGACCACACGTGCTCCGCGGAATCGAGATTTACAAAGGGAAGCCGATCTTTTATAGTCTGGCCAACTTTATCTTCCAAAATGAGACTATCCGGTTCGAGCCTCAGGAGAGTTATGACGAGTTCAATCTCCCATTGACCGCCAGCCCGGCTGATTACTACGACGCTCGATCGGCATATGACACCCGCGGTTTTCCGGCTGACAAAGAGTATTGGCAAAGTGTGTTGGCAGAGGCGGTGTTCAATGAGAAGCGCGAATTACAGCGGATAGTTCTCGATCCGATCACCCTCGGTTTCCGTGAAAGCCGGACACGCCGCGGGCGTCCGGTGCCTGCAAGTCCAGAGATTGCTGCGATGATCATCGATCGGGTAACAGAGCTATCTAAGCCAATGGGAACTGTCGTTACATTCGAAGGTGGTAAAGGAGTTATCGCGATGAGAGCGCAAGCGAACCTGCCTCCCAATTAGCGAAGACGACGGAAACGCATATCCCAGACGCGCTGCTCCCCAATGCTGAGCTCGATAATACGACCCGCTGGATCACGCATGAAGCGGACGCTGCCAAGCGAGGAGCTGAACCCGTCCTGATAGGTAGGCGTAAGCGGAATCTTGGTGTCAGGCCGGCGAAGAATGACCAGACCGTCCTCCTCAAGCGCGACCCTCAGCGTCACTTCCGCCTCATCGCTCGTATATTCGCCGGTCGTGGATTCGAGATCGGCCCGAGACGGCCTCGCGCGCTCGACTTTTTCGTAGAAATTGCCCTCATCAAGCTCGGTCACTATGCGCAGTCGGAGCACTTTACCTAAGGAGTCGACATCAAACTCGGCACGAGTCGTGTCGGCTCCGAGTGTGAACGCATTGGCCGAAACCGGCTTCAGCACACCCCGTCCCTCGATCTCCAACTGTCCATCTTTCAGATCAACCGAAAGGGTTTGGTGATCGCGGATGCTGCGATAGAGACCGGTCTTGGCTTGCAGCGCGGAAATGTCGAGCGGCGCGGGCGCAACCGGTCGCTGCTGAATTACGCTGCCGAGAAAGATCTCGGCGATCCGGTGACCGAGCTGAGCGGGGTTTGACGATGTCACATTGCAAAGCAGCGCGATCGAGAGACCCTGCTCCGGATAGCGGCCGAGCCACGCTTGATAACCGGCGGTGCTGCCACTGTGGCTGATCTCGGGGAGTCCCCTGAAATGCAGGACCATCAGACCGGCCGCGTATGCGATAGTGCGACCGTCCGTTAGACGGCCCCGCTGAAGCTGCGCCTGAATGAGCGCGCGCCCGCCAACCTTCGCATCAGTGAAGTTCTGATTCCAGCGCAACAAATCGCCGACCGTCGTGAGCAAGCCGGCATTGCCATACACGTCTTCGAAGGGCATGTCCATGAGGATCCTATTGCCGTCCTGGGAGTATGCGATGGCGCGATTGCGAACAATGCGCCGGAAATCGTCGCGCCACTGTGTAGAGGTCATACCGAGTGGAGTGAAGATCGCTTCACGCGTAAATTCGGTGAACGGTTTTCCGGCGACGCGACCGACCAGAATAGCAGCGAGATTGAAGCCGGTATTTGTGTAAGAGTACTCGGTACCCGGCGGATAGTTGAGCGCGCGTTGACGACTGACGATATCGAGGACGTGAGCGAGAGTGTAAACCCGCGTGGTGCGAGGCCAACCGCTGATCGCCTCGACACTGCCCCAGTCGCGCAGCCCGCTGGTGTGGTTGAGCAGGTGGCGAATCGTGATCGGAGTACCGTAATCCGGAAGCTCGGGAATGTATTTCCTCACAGGATCGTCGATCGATAACTTCCCTTGTTGTGCCAGCAGGAGCACGGCGGCAGCAGTGAACTGCTTCGTCACGGAACCAGGTTCAAAGATTGTTTCCGGCGTCAGCGCCAAGCCGTGCTCGAGGTCAGCCATTCCATAGGCAGCATTGAGGACGGTGATTCCATCGATACTAGCGGCGACGGCGCAACCCGGGGTATCGGTCCGGTTAAGCCGGCTGAAAACTTCGTCCACCTTGGCCTTTGCATCAGACGGCGGAACAAGCTTCTGGGCAGGCGCAAACGGTGCAATAGCGAGAACAAAAGCGGACAGGCAGACTGCAGTTGAGTTCGCGAAGAATGACGAAGCATTGCGACTGGTCATAACTTTTGATCCAGCATACACCCCGAGTAAATGGGTGTTCAGGCCTTGAAAAAAGCTTGACTAACGATGGCGGCGGCGCGAGAATACAATCCCACGTGTTTCTCCTTCAGGGGGTAAATGTTCGATGCATATCCGTAGGCTTCTCGGTATTTTATTCCTGATTTTCGGATGTCTGCCGGTCGTGCCAAACCTCACGGGACAAGCGGTATCCGCCCGCCTCGAAGGGATCATACAGGATCAGTCGAAGGGTGTGATTCCCGGCGTGACGGTAACCGTTACCAATTCCGGTACAGGTGTAGCTTATGAAGCCGTTTCAAATGAGTCGGGTCGTTACATTTTTGCCAACCTCCCACCCGGAACCTACACTCTCTCGATCTCGCAACAGGGTTTCAAGAGACTTACATTGCGAGACATCCTTCTGCAGATTGGAGACGCCAAGACACAGGACCTGACACTCGCTGTCGGTGAGGTCAGCGAAAACGTAACCGTAGCCTCCGATGCGGTCACAGTCGATACAACTACGGCAACTGTTTCCGCCGTGGTACAGAACCGGCAGGCAGTCGATTTGCCACTCAACGGAAGAGATCCAATGATGCTGTTCTATCTGGAACAGGGCACCAACCCTCTTGATCGCGTAGCCAGCAGCCAGCAACAAGTGGGAGCGGTAAACGGCCTAGACCCGAACACCAGTTCAGTGAAGGTGGAAGGCATCAACGCGAGCAACGGGGGCTATGATTATTCGCCAGCCCATCCATCGACGCCTGTGCCACAGGAAGCGGTCGGGGAATATCAGGTCAGCACGTCGACCGATCTGGCGGACGCAGGCCGAGGTTCGGGCGCCCAGGTGAAAGTGTTGATCAAATCTGGTACAAACCAATTTCACGGCTCGCTGTTCGAGTTCAACCGCAATACCGATTTCAACGCCAACGATTTTTTCAACAACCGAGCCGATCTGTCGCGTCCCGTCCTGCAGCGCAATCAATTCGGTGGATCCCTGGGCGGCCCTATCAGGAAGAACAAGACCTTTTTCTTTGCAACCGCAGAGTGGCAGCGCCAGATCTCGGACTCGGTCGAGAATCGCGTTGTTTACACGCCCACGTTGCGCTCCGGCATCTTCCGATATCTTATTGGCGGAACGAACTCTACATCGATCGTTAACCCCCAGGGTGTTCCGACCGTGCCGGCCAGCCGGATCGGCACCATCAATCTTGCCACCGTGGATCCGACTCGTTTAGGCCTGGATACGATGTACTTTCCAAAATTGCTTAGCCTGATGCCGGAGCCCAACAATTACGACCTCGGCGATGGCCTCAACACCGCAGGTTATACCTATAACTCGTCAAATCCGGACAACTACTACGAAGTCTTGTTCAAGGTCGATCACGAGATAGACGACAAGAACCATTTGGCGATTTCGGCGTCACAAGGAAACGAAAGTGCACCGCAAGCAAGACTAGAAGACGGAATCTCACCGGAAGGGTTCATGGAGCGGCGTCGCGGATTTTCGCTACGCCTCGTCTCCATCTTGACGCCGCACATTACCAACGAATTAAGCGTAGGGGCCAATGATCGCACCTCGCGGCGACCCATTACCAACACAGCAAACTTCCCTGGGGTGCTCGGGCCGGGCCAGCAGACACCGGCGGGCAACATCCAATTTGTTGGTTTAGGAACCGGATCAAGCCTCACGGGCGGCACGAATGGAAATCTGGACATTATCCGCTCCCCACAGGTCAACCCAGCAGTCAACAGAGGCTTTCAAGACGAGATGACCTGGATAAAAGGCAATCATACGATCTATTTCGGCGGAGAGTTGTGGCTGGAATCCATGAACCGCACGGTCGGTACCGATCAATATCCGGTCCTCAGCACTGTGAATGCGAGCAACCCTGCAAACATTCCAGCGCTGGCGGGCCTGAGTAGCACGGACCGGGCGTTTGCAGCGCAATTGACCAATGACGTGACGGGGACGATCGGGACAATTACGCAGTTCTTTTATCTCGACAACAAAACTGGCTTTATTCCATACCAACAGACGTACGAGCCGATGCGCAAGCTTGAGTCGTCTACGTTTGTGCAAGATATCTGGAAGGTTCTTCCGAATCTCAGCGTGAACGCGGGGTTGCGATGGGAGTATCTTCCGCCCGTGACTTTCGCCGACGGTGTTTACGTATACCCCGTAGGCGGCGTGGCCGGAGCGCTCGGCGTTCAAGGACCCACGGGGCAACCCACCCAATGGGGGTTTGCGCCCGATAACGGCGGCGATGTCTTCCATACCCAAAAAGATAATTTTGGCCCGTCACTGGGTCTTGCATGGGATCCATTTGGCGACGGAAGGACGGCGATCCGGGCTGCTTACCGCATCGCCTACGACCGATTCGCGATGGTCAATGGAGACTTCTCTAACACCAACTACGGCCAAACCACCAGTGTTATCTTGACGCCTCAGACGCGGTTCTCCAATCCCAACCTCTACACCAGCATCCTGCCGATTTCGACTCCGACGCTGTTTGCCCCCCTTGGCAATATCCGAACTGGCAGCGCGTACGCCGCCGACCCGAACCTCTATACACCCTATGTTCATCTTTGGAACTTCACCATTGAGCGTGAAGTGGCGCGAGTTTGGAAAATAGATGTGTCTTATGTAGGCAACCACGCAGTCGGGATGTGGCGCGGCTTGAACCTAAATCAGGACAACATCACCACGAACGGATTCCTAAATGCATTCGAGACCGCTCAGTCTAACCTGGCGCAGAACGGAAATCCAACCGTCGGGCAAAGCCTCGGAAACCTTCAGACATTATTCAAGCTGGTTCCGGCCTCTCAATACAATCTCATCGCTCAAGGACAAGCAGCGGCACTGGCCGATTATCTCGACACAAACCCGGGAGCGACGGGAAAGCGCGGCGGCATTGTCGCCGCAGCTGAGCTACCAGCTACCTTCTTCCGCTACAACCCCCAAGTGCAGAACCTATACGTTGTAGGGAATCGAAGCCACTCGACCTTCGATGGATTGGAGCTGGCCGTGAATCGGCGATTCGAACATGGATTCTATTTCCAGGCGAACTACACGTTCAGCAAAGCCCTAAGCGACCAACTTCCGGGGCAGACTTACACAAATGACTATCGCGACATTAACAATCCGCATCTAGACAAAAGCCTGTCGCCGTATGACGCAACGCATGTGATTCTGATGAACGGAATTTGGGAATTGCCAGTCGGGCACGGCAGGACCTTTCTTTCAAGCACTTCGTCATGGATCGATGGCGTGCTCGGCGGGTGGCAGCTCAATGGGATTTTCAACTTTTCCACAGGGCGGCCGATGTTGATCACTACTAATCGCTTCGACTTGAGCCAGACGGTAGCAAGCAATCCGAATTTCAACGGGAGCTTCAAGAACTTGGGCACGGTCTACGAAGGCGGGAACCAAGTGACGTTCCTTACGCCGCAAGAGGCGGGTGCGTTCACGAATCCCGGGCCCGGTAGCGCGGGGACACTTGCTAATTACTTCTTCCATGGACCAGGGTTCTCATCATTGGATGTGAGCCTGTTTAAGAAGTTTGCTTTGAAGTTCACAGAGGCCGCTCAGCTTCAGTTCCGCGCTGAGTTCTTCAATGTTCTGAACCACCCTAGCTTCCAGTCGCCGCCCAGCACGTCATTGAATATCGATTCCGGAAGTTTCGGCGTTCTCACCAGCGACTATCCTCCAAGAGTCGGCCAGCTCGCGTTAAAGCTGACGTTCTGAAAATTTATGCGATTACACCTGTTAGCTCGAATCATCCAGCGCAGTTGCGCATTGCCAATCGCGCTGGCTTTCATCGCAGCGCCTCTCATCGCCCAACGCGAGAACTCACCTGCCAAGCCCCCAGTACACATCAAGACCGCAAAGGAGCTCCAAGGCGCCATCGCACAAATCGACGAGCTCTTCGCGGGAGAATACGCTAAAGACAACTTAGCTAGTGCCACGGTGGGTGTAATCTCCGGCCCAGACCTCATCTGGGCAAAGAGCTACGGGCTCGCAGACATTCAGGGTAAGGTTCCTGCCACTAAGGACTCGACCTATCGCATCGGTTCGATCACGAAACAATTCACTGCAGTGATGCTGCTCCAGTTGGTAGATCAGGGGAAAGTGCACTTCTCCGATCCGGTCGAGACGTACTACCCCGAGATAAAGAAAGTCGCCAATCCCTACACGACCGCAGAGCCGGTCACACTTTTACAACTCGCTACCCACACTTCGGGTCTCGACCGCGAGCCCGACAATGTAGAGACCTATACAAGAGGTCAAGTTGCTGACTGGGATAAGACGTTGTTGGCAGCGGTGATGCACCTGAAGTACGCGTACGAGCCGGGGACGCGTTATTCATACTCGAACATCGGTTACGGCATTCTCGGGGAGGCATTGGGTCGCGCTGCTCATGAGCCTTACATCGAGTATGTTGAGCATCACATCCTCGGTCCGCTGGGGATGACCCACACGGCATTCGAGCAGAACGACGAAATTATGAAGAGTCTGGCCAAGGGGTACATTATTCGCGACGGCGTGGCCGATCCGGACCCTTCCGCCACGGAACTGCGCACCGGACGCGGATACAAGATCCCCAACGGCGCCTTGTTCACGACAGTCGGCGATTTGGCGCGATTCGTATCCTTCGAAATGGGAGACGGACCCGAGGCAGTCCTCAAGAAAACTATTTTGGCGGACAATCGGTCCCGCGTTTATTCGGCCAATGGCGAGCTGTCGTTCGGTTACGGCATTGGCTTCATGCTCTATCGCGATGGCGACGTGATAGCGGCGGGACACGGCGGGTCTGTCGCTGGGTATGTAGCTGGGGCTTATTACAATCCGCCCTCCCACACCGGTATCGTCTTTTTGCGCAACGCAGCTGGGCATGGATTCCGCAACGACGCAGTCATGGCTGCTTTGACGGCCCTCTCTAAGTAGGCACGGCGCAGGCGCTGAAAAGCTCTCGCCGTCGGGTGCGTGAGCCACTCGCCGGGTCCGGGACACGGTGAGCTCGCTGCCTCGGTTTATAAGCGCTATCACGTCCTGCTGGGAACACTTGATCTCTCACTGTGCTCCTGCACCGCCCTTCTACGCAGTCGAATACACGTTCGACCATATGGGCTTGAATCCCGAGATGCACAAGCGCATCTCCTGGGCGTACTTCCAGGCGGGCCACATGCTTTATATCGACAGCGATTCGCATACCAAGCTGCATCACGATGTCGGTGAATTCCTGTCGAGCGCTCTGCCGAAGGGAGATATTCAATAAAGTCAGACAGCTGGTTCGATTCCAGTCCGACCACTGAAGGCCGCGGGCAAGCGCTGCTGACAACCTAAAATAGCGAGGGCCGGGTGGTGCCGCCAAGCAATGAGGGGCTGATGTAGGCGATGTTGTGTGTTCCCTCGTTCCCACCCCAGGCAAACAGCAGCGATACGACTGGAAGATCCCCGGCGCGAATGGTCAGGCCGGCTGCATAGCTGTGGCGAAAGTGATCCAGACCGAGATCGCCGTGAGTGACCGCGACGCGCCCGAAATCCGTCATAAACTGCACGCCGATGGGGCCCCAGATAGAGTGCTCGACACCGCCGTGAAAGACCAGCAAATTAGGTGCGCGGAAGCGATAATCAGGGTAACTGGGAAGGGCTTGGTCTCCGTTGATGTCAGTGCCGCCCAACGTGGGCTGGAAATAGAACGGCACGACGTGGGTCGACGGTAGATACGACTCCGAGAGAAGCACACTGAGGGTGATGCTGCCAGTGCGATTCCGGACGTATGTGCGATTACTCAGCGCTGATGTGCTGCCATCCGGTCCGAAACTTTGGGCGGCGGAGATGGCAGACGTGCGGCTGTAGAACGGGATGACGTGCGTGAAATCCAAATTCATTCGCCGGAAAGAATACGTTGTGTTCGACGGAGCGACGTACTCTTGCAGAACGGCCGAGTAGTCTAGGTCGAAGCGGGATCCGAAGTCGCGGCTGAAGCGGATTCCTTCCCCGGCTTGCAAGAACCCGGGCTGGTTAGTCAATTGCGCGGAGCTCAGATCCGGATGGAACTGAAGAATGGACGGAGCGACCGAGCTGCTCTCGCCCCGGATATTGACGAAGCGGCCGTTGAGTTCGCCGAATAAAGCGAAGCCAGAGTTACCGAACGGGAGAATGGCGTTGGCGCCGACGATCTCCTCGCGCATTCCGAAGAGCGCGAGATTCTTGCGGGACGTGAAGTTCCCGATGCCATAGTAGTCGATGCGATTTAGCGAGGTCGCCTGGACATACAAATTGATCTCGGGAGCCGGCGGGGGCGGGCTGGACTTTATGGGGCGAGTGGGACGCTGTTGAAGGATTACAGGTGTCGGAGCCTTGGACGGGGTTTTCGCCAGCTTGACATATACGCCGCCGCGCCAGGATTCATTCGTGGAAACGACCGCGTCGGCGTTGAAGTTCATGCGCCAATTGGTAAAGTCCTTGTCGAATACGAAGGCGGGCCCGAAGGCAACACCATTTTCCGGAGCGATGCTTCCGGCCGTAATGCGAAGCGGAGTTCCGGTCACTAAGAGTTGAGCACAGGAGAAGAGAGACTTGAAACTTGAGCAATCGTTATGAAAGTCCTGTCCTTCGCGGCTAAAATCGCTGGCCAGGAAGCCTTGGTTCTGCGCGAACAAAGGCGAGCACGAAATAAATAAAAGAAGAAAAAAGATGCGTTGCACAGTTCAGCCCCTTCTCTATCGTCCTGCTGGACGGGCCAGCGGTTGTAGTTTGCCCAAGACTTGCTGTATATAGTCACTCGCCTGCGCTTCGGTCGTAATTTTCGCCACATCGATGTGGGTCTGCTGGTCGGGGGGGAGGGTACGCTCGACTTTTTGCATACCCACGATCTGGTCGAACAGCAATCCAGAAATACCGCGGCTGGGATCGCCCGCGGTCGCCGGAGCGGCGCCGATGTGTACTACCTGGTGTCCCGGCTGCGGCGCACGGAGATCCATACTGCCAAAAACTCCGGCCCCGGTTTGAAAGGCGATGTAATCTTGGCGCGGCTGCTCGAGAGTCAGGAAGTCGAGAAATGTGTCCGCCGCAAGCTCGCGCGGTGAACGGTTTGCGTAATCTCCTATGAAACATTTCGTCACGGTGGCGGGAATAGAAGCATGATCGAAAGTTCGATCGCTGATGACCTGGCCCTTTGCGATCCAGGGAGAGACGAGGACGGCGGGAACCCGGATGCCCAGACGGTCGAACTTAAAACCGGTTGTCGGATCCTGGAACTCATCTGGAGTGCAGGCAGGCGGCTCGACATGGTCGTATATTCCGCCATGCTCGTCGTAGACGATGAGCAACAGCGTGCTTTTCCAGAGGTCCTCGTTATTGAGGATCGACATATATACCGAGGCGATAAACTGCTCGCCGGAAACAATGTTGTGATCGGGATGCTGATCGGAGGCGAGCGCCCGGCCAGTGGGGATGTCGTGATCTGAGTAGTTCGGTTCAATGAAGCTGTATTCGGGCAAGTTTCCCGACGCGCAATCTGCCTGGAATTGCGCGAAGGTGCCGAATAGCTGAGGCTCATTCTTCAAGATGAAGGTCATGCCGATGGTGCCGCTCGCCTGGTCGTAGTAATAAATCTTCGCTCGCTTTCCTTTGTCCAACATCCGTTGGTAGATGGTCGAATACTTCTCGTTCAGGTAGAAGAGGTCCATGTCGGTCTTGCCGAACGATGTTCCAAAATGGGCGAAAGCGCGGTTAGGAATAGTGGGCCCGGGGAGAGACGAGAACCAGCGATTGAAGAGCAGAAAATTCTGCGCGAGCGTGGTCAGAACCGGGACCTTATCAGGCGAAAAGCAATACATGATCTCGCGTGAGTGCGCAACATCCTGCTGTTTCTGGTAATAAGCCTTTACGAAACCCTTCATGGTGGGTCCGCCAGGCTGGTCACCGTAGATCTGCAGCTTGACATCTTCGAAGTGATGGCCAGGATCCGGTTGCAACTGGCTCTGGTAGGCAGCTGAGGAGCTTACCGGAGCTGGCTCGCCGGTCGTGTCTGGATTCGTTTCGTTCCCATTGAGACCGTCGATTCTCGGATCTTTTGCTTTCAGGAAGCCGAGCATATGGTCGAAAGAACGGTTTTCCATCATGAGCACAACAATATGCTTCAGGCTGTCGATTCCGGGTGGCATTGGCGGCTCCTCGATTTTAGATCGTTCGAGTTTTATACCACATTCGAACTACAAGAGGGAAGAGGGAAGGTGATCGGACGATGAGGGCGTGCCGCAATCATGGCGCCAAAGCCGGCATTGCGATCCAAGGGATTCAATGGCTTACAGCGATTGTGAAGCACCACTCATTGCATTGGATGCATTGACACACGAACATTACAAGCGAGCGCTTTCTTGAAGAGTTGACCGGTTAGGGGTGGCGCTTCGTTCTTCTGCGGGGCTTTGTTTTCGGAGCTGGTTTCGGGCGGTAAGCCGGTATGTCCGGAACCGTTCCGGCGTAGAGGCGGCGGTACACATCCGCATTGCGGAGGACGATTTGGATGTAGCCGCGAGTCTCGTGGAACGGAACCATTTCGATGAACTCCGCTGGTTCGCGGAACGGTCCCCAAGTTCGCCAAAGATTCGCGCGACCCGGGCCGGCGTTGTAGGAAGCGAGCGCCAGCTCCATCTGGCCTCCGTATGAATTCAGGAGATTGTGAAAAAAGTAAGTGCCGAGTTGTATATTCCGGTCGGGAGAAAAGAGTTGGGCATTGCTAAGGCGCCGAATTCCAAAATGCCGCGCAAGCTGGCGGCCGGTGGAAGGCAATAGCTGCATCAAGCCGTAGGCGTTGGAAGGCGAGATGATCTTGACGTTGAACTCCGATTCTTGCCGGATCAGCGCGGCGACGAGAAAGGGATCGAGACTCTCCTCGCGGCTGTGCTGTTCAATGGACGCGCGATATGGAATCGGGAACGCGAGGTGCCAGAACGGGACGGGCGCCTCGTCCATCGGCATGTAGAGGTAACCCGGAGCATACGTTTTGATATAGCGCATGGCCTGATCGGGCGCGTTTCGAGCCGCTGCGGATTTCGCCAGTTCGTAGGCATACACATTTTCCTGCTCGCCATCGTTGCGCGCGCCGAATTTCAGCTCGTCCTCGCTGAAATCGGTGAGCCCGGTCAGCTGAAGCAGCTGCGCGCGATTGATACGCACCTGAGCCGCTTGTCCCGGAACGAAGCTTGGGAACTGCTCGCGGGGCGGCCAGGATACCGAGTGCAGAAATTCCAACATGGCGGGATTGGGCGTTGCCGCTTCCACACTGGGCTGCTTTAGACGCTCGCGCGCAACGATGGCGTAGTAAGTATTGGGGAAACGACTGACGAGCTCCTGGTAGCAAGCGCGAGCAGATGGCTCGTCATTCTTGCGCTCGGAGAGACGGCCGAGGAAATACAGCGCATCGTTGACGTCCTGGGAATCGGGATACTGCTCGACATGATTGCGTAGCAGATCGTAAGCATCATCACCATCTTTGCGATAACTTTCGAAAGCGACTCGCCAGTGGCACCATGCCGATCGCGGATCTTTCGGAAAGGTCGTGGCGCAAGCGCGATAAAGAGGCAAGTAAGTCTCAGCATCGTTATCGACGCGAGCCTGGTCGGCAACAAAGATGAGAGCGTCCAGCCGCCAGAGCGAATCCGGATGCTGCTGCTCGAGCTGGCTCAAGAATGGCTTGACGTCGGCATGCCGGTCGAGCTTACGGGCACAACGGATGAGATAGCTGAGACGCTCGGCGTCGGATTCGGGATCGTCAACCTTGAGCGCAGAAAAGTATTCAAACGCGGCTCGAGTATTGTTGGCGAGAAAATCGGCTTCTCCCAGGCGCACGCGGGCCAGGTCGCGCTCAGCGCCTCCCAGCTGCGGGATAGCGGCTGCAAGCTCGATACGCGCGCCTGCGGGATTCTTGGCCTCAAATAACTTTTCCGCGCGGCCAAGCATGGCAGGCGGCATAGGAGGCGGATAGGCGTCTCCCAGGCGCTGCTTCACGCTAACCAACGCGTTCGCGGCGTCTGTCGCTTCCTTTGCTGTCGGGTAGTTGTAATAGACCCGCTGATAGTATTCGGCCGCTTGCGGCAGATCGCCTGTGGCGTCAAAGCACCGGGCGAGAAGCAGGTCGGCCTCCGGTTGCGGAATACGATCGAAGTACTTCTTGACGAGGTCGAGAGCGTCCTTCGGGCGGTCATTGTCCAGACCGGCACGGACGGCAAGAGCTGCGGCGGGGCCGATGAAAGGCGAGACTGGCACCTGATTGAAGACATGCTTGGCTGAATCGTCAACTTCAACGTAGTTCTTCAAGTTGTATTCGGCTTGTGCGCGAATGTATTGAGCGTAATCGTCAAGTATGGGCGCCTTGCTCGACGCGGAAGTCGCGTAAACGGCAGCAGCGGAAAAATTGCCGAGATCCAATTGGTGCTGCGCCACAGCAATTAATCCCGCTGCGCCGACCACTTTTGGCGCTTGAATTACCGGCGTGGTCTGTTTCTTCTTGGCAGCTTTACGTGTGGGCGCCGGCAGCAGAGTAATCGCGGAACACGCAAGGAGAAACCAGAGGAATGCGCGAACGGGCAAGAGGCGGCGATTGCGCGCGGGATTACACCAACTGGCCCGGATAATCGGCTCCCAGTTTCAGCTCCTCACCATCCGCAGCGGTTCTGACGAGCTCGAGATGAAGGTAATCCACCATTGAAGGAATAGTCATAAACCGCGTGCGATATGTCTCACGAGCTTCATCGATTTCTTTCTTGAGAAACACGTAAAGGTTGTTTTGTTCGCGACCAGCGCGGCAAGCCTCCGGGCGATGAAGCTGCATTTCGGCGACAGTCACTCGCGAGAAACGCTGCGCTCTAAGATGAAGGTCGCGTTGATTCTCGTTCATGCCGGCCCATAATGGCAAGCCTGCGGTTTGAGGAGGCTCTTTTTTAACGGCCATTGCTGCGGGCGCTGCAATGTGCGCGTGCAAGGAAGCGTTGGCCTGCCGTTCAAGAACAATGGATGACATCCCAGCGACCAGTTCGAGCGCATTCACATCGATGCCGCCTTGGTTCGTCGCAAAAAGCACCGCCACAACGCGAGATCCATTAGTAATGGGGATGATGTGGGCTCGTTGCGCGGCTTCGGGTGCGCTGAGATTCTCGGTTACCTCTCGAGGAGTTCTCAAAGAGACGACTGAATCGTTCGAATCGATGGCGGCAGCGAAAGCGCCAGCGGACGCGGCGTTGAATGAAAAATCTTCGGAAAGATTCAGATTACGTTCGCCGAGCAAGCTCAGAACACCGTCCCTAAGCGCAAGTACTGCAAACTGGGTGGCGAACCGGGACGCGCCATCGAGAAGAGCGCCAAGCCAATCGGCTTGCGTTTGATACTGCCGTAAGCGGCGTAAAAAGTGATTCAGCTCGTGAGCGATGTCACATGCCGGTTCGAGAGCATGCATCTAAACCTTGATTTTAGCGGAGGCGCGGCACTGCGCCACTTGTGGGCGCCGGAGGGGCAGACGCTGATTCGGGAATGAGCGTACTCACGAGGTGACGTTTCTGGCCTTCATGAGTCAAATCGACCACGAGTTTACCGTCGCTCTGGCTGGCTGCTTCGCCGTTCCATGCGTCCTCTCCATCGGAGGCTTGAATATTCGAAAAACGAACGTTCGGCCAATCATTGGAAAAGGAGAAGTCGAAAAGTCCCGATACTTTGCTGAAGCTATCGTCAGGCGAAAGGTCGATATCTTCTCCCGAGAAAGTTCCCCCCGCGTGTAGATGGCGCAGGCTATCGGCGCCCGTTCCGGAAGTTTCAAATTCGCCTTCAGCGTTCAGAAAACCGCCTCGCCATGGGAAACCGCGGACTGTCGCTGTGAAGCGATAACGCGGCGAGTACGAGATGAGATTCAATGCCCCACGAGCGCGCACAAGTCCTTCCGGTAAGTTCAATTGAAGCGAGCCAAACTGAACATTTGTGCCCTGCCAAATGAAGTGCGCAGAAAGCGGGCCTAGATCCATCTGATTGATCGAAAACCGATCAATTGTGAAATCGCCTTCCAGATTGCGGGCGGCGAGCCAAGGAGGGATCGAGCGGCGTGTGAAACGAAGGCGCGCCAGGAGACCTTGGGCCTGCAACGTGGGATCAAGCGCGGCCTCGATCTGGGTAAGATCGGCCGCTGGTAACTCGACGTGAATGCGCTCGCGCCGCTTCGCGAGAGCGTTGTAGTGATAGCTGGCGTGGAGCAGCCGCTCGCCTAGATTAGCTGAGAAGCGACTGAGGTCGAGCTGTGGAACTATCGAACACGACGTGGCCGGTGGATTCAGTAAGTGGAACGGCAATACCTGGAGGGTTTAACGTTGCGTTTGCGAATTGAAACTGACCGGACCATGAGGAAGGTTTTGTTCCGGCGCTCGAGAAGACCAGGTCGCCAGTGATATTTCCGTCTTGAAGAATGGCCAGAGCGGGAGGGACGCCGAACCACGGCTCGACTGTGCTCTTGAGCATGCCGATGGGGAATTCGTAGGCGTTCAGTGAGGCGATCAGTCGCTGAGAGGACAAATAGTAGTCGCCACCTGCCTGCAGTGTGCCTCCGAGCGAGGTCTGAATGGTAGCCGGACTGAAGTGAATCGCATCGGCGGAGATGCTGAGGTTGGCGACTGCGGCGCGCAAAGCGGGAAGATTGGGCAGCGTTGCGACGGCGTTCGTAATAGTGACGCCGCCCGCCATTCCGGCACTATTCGAATAGCCGATTACGCCATCCAGCGTGCCGTCAACCGCCAAACCCTGAGGCACGATCAGTCCCATGCGGCGGCTCAAAGGCAACACGTCTCTTACAGGAGCATGATTGAGCCGCAGAAAAATCGACCATGCCGGCTGGCGAAGGAATTGGGTGACGCGCATCTGCAGCGCCACCGGTGTCGAATCGGCGGCCTGCAATGGGATCGTCTCCAGATCAAACCGGTGGGCCAACAGATCGATGTTGCCCCGATAGCCTATCCGCCACTCCTCGCCGGCGGACGGCAGCAGATCCCATCGATGAACGTTTTCCAGGCGGAGGTCACCTGAGATTCGAAGCGCGGTTGCAGGTCCCTCGATGCGAGCATGCGAGCTGATGGTGCCATGCACACCGGCATCATGACCTTGAAAAAGAGTAGTAAGCTCGCTTAGATTGCTGGGATCGAGAGTGACGTCCGCTTCGAGTTGATTGGCGCGCGAATTGGGAGGGCTGATGTACCAATTCGCCGTGCCGCGCAGATGTCCAAAGCCGTTTCCCGCTCGATCCGTCCGCGCGGGCGACCCAGAAAATCGAATGTAGAGCTTGCCGGAACTCTCCGGATAAATGGCGAGATCGGAGTTCGCGATATAGAGCGTAGTTTTCCGTGATCCGAATTTGAAATCTATGCGGGCTCCGGAGACCTCGATGGCCGGGAACAGGTTGAGAGGCGCACGGCGTGGCGCGCTGAGGCGCTCGATGAGTTCGACTACGTTCCAGGCGCCATCGGTCGTTTTAACCAGGTTCATTGACGGGTCTATCAGGCGCAGGCTGGAAAATCGCAGTTGGCCGAGGAGCAGCTTGTCGATCCTAAGATGCGCCTGCAAGGTGGCGGCGTGAGCGAAGGGCTCAAGCCCGTAGCGGGGATCTTCATGGATGGTGACATCGTCGAGAGAGAAACCCGGACCGGAGAGCAGCGTGAAGTGAACCTTGGCGAAATCAATTTTGCGGCCGAGCGAAGATTCGACAGCTTGCTGGATGCGGCCGCTAAAACTACCCGCGTTTATAAGCGGCAGGACGGAGCCAAGCAGGGTCACGGCGAGGAGGCCTCCCAGCACCACACGGAATATCCGGCGACGCGCCGATTTAACTTTCGTTGTCATTGGCGGTGCGATGGGAAAACCTTCGCCCATAATTACCGTTGAGCGAGTTGCGCGTGCCCTGATTATAGCGTTCGCGACGGCTCTGCGCGCCGAATTGTTTGCGCATGAGGCGCAGCATGGCGCGTGGTATTCTCGACGCCGTGAGCGCGGATTCCAAGCGGCAAATTGCGATGATCTTCGATATGGATGGCGTTCTGATCCATTCAATGCCGTTGCACGTCATCGCTTGGCAGCAGTACCTGAAAGGGCTCGGTGTCGACTGCGAATACATTGAGCAAAGCATGCATGGCAAGCGGAATTCAGAGCTTGTGCGCGAACTGCTCGGAAACGATCTTGCAGACGACGTTGTGTTTCAACACGGCGCCTCGAAAGAGCGGCTATTTCGCGAAATGCTGTTGAAGGCGGAGCTGAACGAGTATCGGGTGCTTGGTTTGACGGAGTTTCTGGAGCGGCACAAAGACGTGCCGAAAGCAATCGGTTCGAACGCGGAGCTCGCGAATATCGACTTCGTGCTCGACAGGTTTGGCTTGCGGCATTTCTTTGAGGTGACAGTTAACGGCAGCCAGGTGAGCCGCGCGAAACCTTTTCCGGATATCTATCTCAAAGCCGCGGAATTATTGCACGCGAAACCGGAGAATTGCATTGTATTCGAGGATTCGCCGACGGGAGTGGAAGCGGCGCGGGCGGCACGAATGCGCATTGTCGGTGTGGAGACGACGCCGACTCAGTTTCGTGGAGTGGATTTGCACATCAAGGACTTTCTGGATCCGAAGTTGGAAGCGTGGCTTCAGGCACAAGCGACGGTATAGATGTAGATTTGAGAATAGAGGCATGACACGGCGAAAGTTTTTGACCGCTCTACCAGTTTCCGTTGCAGCGGTGAGCTTGGGCTCAGGATAAATACTCGGGGCCAAGGCCGGCAAAGAAGGATGTGCCGTATTTGTTAGAAGCCGACAAGCTGGTGGAGACAGAAGTTCAGCAGGCAAGCCAATCAAAATCGAAAGAAGGACAGGTATTATCGGTCCCAGGCACAACTTCTACGGCCCGAACTCCGCTGCCGGAGCCTATCTTTTTATTTTTATCGGAGAAGATCAGCCCGGATCAGCTTGGGCTGTACCGTTTCGAAATAAAAGAAGGACGCAGAGAGGCCATACTGGGCAAGCACAAGAGCGACGAAGATGAACAGGAAGTGTTTCATCTCACGGTGCGGAAGCTTGATGCCGGGTTGTCTCGCATCGAGGCCGCGGAAATGCTGAATCCGGGAGAGTACTCGCTTTCGCCGGAAGGGGTCGACACAGCTTTTTGCTTCACGGTTTATTAGAACGGCTCAGAGCCCTTTCTCGATAAATCGCATTTCGAGCTTGGTGATACGGTCCTCGACCAACGTAAGGCGCTGATCGGTGGATGTGTTGATGTTGCCAACGTCCGCGCTGAGTTTTTGAAAAGGCACTTGTTGTCCAAGTGTGTGATCGGCAAAGGCTCGCAGAAGGCGCGTTTCGGCATCATGCGTGCGTTCGTCGATGTATTCGCGCTGCGTTTTGAATTCTTCGCGCAATTCGGCTCTTAAAGCCTCGAGATCTCTTCGCGTGATGGGTGCGTCGTCGCTGGGCATTGTGGGCTTCGCTTCATCGTAGCCGATCTGCGGCTGCTACAATCGCCACTTATGTTTACCGGTATCGAGCATTTCGCGATCGCGTCTCCAAATCCTAAGCGGCTCGCGGATTGGTACACCTCGCATTTGGAGTTTGAGATCACGTTTGAATACGCAGGCAATTACTTCATCGAAGCGAAGAATGGCGGATTGATCGAAATCGTTCCGGCTGAGGGCGAGCGGGTTGAAACTGGTATGCGAGCGCCGGGTATGAGGCACATCGCGATGGCAGTGGATGATTTCGATGCCGCTTACCAAGAACTGAAGGCGCAAGGAATCAACTTCGAGGGAGAGCCGTACAACAACGAAGGCAACCGGCTCGTGTTTTTCAAAGACCCGGACGGCAACTTGATTCACCTGATCAAGCGAGACAAGCCTTTACCGTAATCCTTGCGCGCCTCTCGCGTAAGCGCGCGTGCTACAAAGAGCATTGCTTGCTGAAGCGGATCTTTAAGGCGTTTCAATATCCCGATTTCCGGCTCATGTGGCTGGGAGCATGCACGTCGAGCATTGGTACGTGGATGCAAATCCTGGCGCAGAGTTGGTTGGTACTGCAGCTATCGAACTCGTCCGTTTATCTGGGTCTCGACGCTTTCTTCGGGCAAATTCCCATTTTCCTGTTCTCGCTGTTTGGCGGAGTTTTCGCCGACCGCAAAAGCCGCCGGACCTTGCTGCTGATGTCCCAAGTTGTGCAACTCGCCTGTGCGTTTCTGCTAGCCGGACTAGTCGCAACTAATGTTGTTCGCGTTTGGCATATTTGGTGCCTGTCGTTCACCGTTGGACTAGCGCAATCTTTCGGAGGACCGGCGTATTCGGCGCTGATCCCAACGCTGGTCCGCAAAGAAGACCTGCAAAATGCGATCGCGCTGAACTCGATTCAATTCAACCTGGCGCGAGTGCTCGGCCCGGCATTGGGCGGCATTGCTCTGGTCAAGCTTGGCGCGAAGTGGTGTTTCACTCTGAATGGAATCTCATACCTGGCTGTCATCGTTTCCTTACTGATGATTCGGCCGCATTTTGTCCCGGAGAAGACGGGAGAGTCAGTCCTCCAAAGTATGAGGGAGGGCATCCATTTCTTAGGGAAGCGGGAGGGAATGAAAAGTCTTGTCGCCCTCGCGTTCTTTGCGACTTTACTGTCGTATCCGCTGATTACGTTTCTGCCCGTGATGGCGCGCGACGTCTTTCACGGTGGTCCGAACACGTTCACGCTTTTTTTGTGTTTGTCAGGGGCAGGATCTATCACAGGAGCTCTTATGGTGGCGGCTAGCCAAAGCCATAAGGGTCAAGCGAAACGATCGCTGTTGGTGATGGTGCTTCTAGGAATTTTCATTGCCGCCTTTGGGCTGTCCAGAAATCTGGCGCTGAGCACAGCCCTGGTCTTCGGCGCGGGTGCGACGTTGATGGTCGTGTTTGCTCTGAATTCCTCGTTAGTGCAACTGTACGTCAGCGATGCGATGCGCGGGCGTGTCATGAGTGTGTACAACGTCGCCTTCCGCGGCGGCATGCCGCTGGGCAGCGTAATATGCGGCCTCTTAATCAAGCAGACATCGGCGCCGGCGATCATGACCGGCAACGGCTTGCTAGTTGTGGTATTGGCAGTTTATTTCCTGGTGCTTGAGCCCAGACTTTCGAAACTCTGAGTTCAGGCGTCCGTCATTCCTACAATAGAGGCAGGCATGTCTTGGAATGGAAAATTGACTCGGACACAAGCGGCAGCTATCTGGCTCTGCCTTTCCGCTTTAGGATTAGCGGCAAGCCTCGCGACGAGTGACTTGGTGAGTGCAAGAGACCGCCAGGATGGCGCGGCGCTCGAGCAGATGATTTCGCAGTATCAGCAAGCAGCCCAGCGTGACTCCGGATCGGCGGAAGCCCAATACAGACTGGCTCTGGCTTATTCTTATGCAGCCGAAGTAGCAATGGAGATCCGGGATAAAAAGAAGGCGGAAGCATTGGCGGAAGCCGGAATGGACTCGGCCAAAAAGGCAGTTTCCGAAGATCAGTCCCGCGCGGAATACCATCGATTGCTTGGCGAACTTTGTGGTCAGGTTATTCCAGCTAATCCTATCTTGGGAGCTTTGAAATACGGACAATGCGCACGCGATGAAATAAACAAAGCTATCCAGTTAGATAGCCACTTAGCCATGGCCTATGTGAGCCGGGGAGTAGGTAACTTCTATTTGCCGACCGCTATGGGCGGGGGCGTTGACTTAGCACTCAAAGACTTCGACAGGGCGATTTCGCTGGATCCTAATTTAGCGGAAGCATATCTCTGGAAGGGCATAAGTCTCCGCAAAGCTAATCGCAACGGGGAAGCACGGCAGGCCTTGCAGCGCGCAGTGGAACTTGACCCAACTCGGGTTTGGGCCAAAGAGCAGTTGGAGAAGACTCCGGCCCAGTAGATGCGGCGAGCGCTCCTTCTCTGTTTAGGCCTCGCTGCGGTTACCTGGCTCGAATTCGAGTTTTTCCCTGGACATACCTACTTACAAGGGGATACACAGATTTATCTTCCGGTCCTGGAGCGGCTCGACGCGCCGGGCTTTCTGTCGCGCGACTTAGTAGCTACACATCCCCATGTTACGTACACGATTTACGATGAAGTTACTCTTTTTTTGCACGAGGTCATTGGGTTAAATTTCAAGGTCGCACTGACGTTACAGCAGATCTTGTGCCGTATCGCCGCATTGCTGGGTGTGTTTCTGCTTGCCTTAGCTACCGGGTTGGACGACGCCTTCGCCTTTCTGATTGCAGCACTGTTGAATCTTGGGGCAACGCTGCTTGGGCCGGCGGTTCTGCTGGTCGAATGCGAACCAGTGCCACGCGCATTCGCATTCGGGCTCGTCTTGCTGGCGATGGGTTTACTCGCCCGCGAAAGGCCGCTCCTAGCAGGCTTCGCAGGCGGAATCGCGCTACTCTATCATCCGGCTATCGCGGCGGCATTTTGGGTTTCGGTTCTATTGGCATTTGTTTTTGATCGGCGGTTGCGCCCTCTCCTGCGGCCAGCGCTTACAATTCTTCTCGTCTTTGTCCTGTTGCTCGGTAATTTGGCGCAACTGCAGCCCGGGGTGGTCGAATCACAGTCATTCTGGGGAAAGATCTCCGCGCGGCTTGCCGATCTTCAGCAGTACCGGACGAAATACGTCTGGGTCTCGCTGTGGTCCGGAAGATACATTTGGCACTATCTGGCAATTTTCGTGTGCGGGCTATGGGCAACTGTCCGGATATGGCCGGCCTTAAACCGCCAAACGCGCTGGTTGTTCCTCATGCTGCCGGTTTGCGGCATTCTGAGCATTCCAATATCCGATCTTTTGCTCGAGCATCTGCGCTGGTCACTGATTCCGCAGATACAGCCCGCTCGGATCTTATTGTTTACGGTGGCCGTTGCGTCGGTAGCTTGTAGCATCGCGGGAGTGCGGGCAGCACTCGCTAGGAAGATCTGGGAGGCGTGTTTGTGGTTTGTGTTGGTCATTGCGTTGCCCATCGATATACGCGTTCTCGACCTGCTCCGCGTCAGGCAATCAGCCGATCTGGCGCGATTAGGAGTTTGCATTCTCCTCGCCGTTGCGCTCGCGATATTGCTGCGGCAATTTGGCGCGACGAAGTGGAGGCCCCTCGTTCTGCTGATACCTGTGGTGAGCGTGTTCGCTACACCGCGCGTCAGAAGAGTTGAAGATTACCCGAAGATCGACTCAACATCCATTGCCGAGGTTGCCGATTGGGCTGAAGAAAATACCTGGGGTAGCTCAATGTTCCTCTTTCCCGATGCCGGGCGTGAGCTCTATCCGGGAATATTTCGCGCCGAGTCCCGACGCGCGCTATGGGTGGATTGGCAGAGCGGCACGGAGGTGGACTTCTTCGAATCGGCGGCTAATGAGTGGTGGGATCGGTGGCAGCACACCATGCAGGGTTCCTTCTCGCCACCGCGCCTGCAAGATATGTTGTCTCTTCCGGTCGATTACTACGTCTTGAAGCGAAGAGACCAGTTGGCGGATATAAAGCCAGTATTCGCGAACGGTGAGTTTATTGTTTACGATACCAGCGATTTGAAGAACGCATCCACTGCCTTGCGCTATCTCGAATCTCCGCCGCGCTGAGGAAGCCAGCTATTGAGATTGATTCCCAGCTTCTTCAATTCCTCAGCGTAATACTTCTTGTGCAGTAGATCGTATTCCTCGCCGCCCTCTGCGATGTCACGCTTCTGCGTACGGATCTTTTGACGCGCCGCACGGTCGATTCGGTCCTCCAGCTGAAGCAAATCAGTGATCTCGCGGACCAAAGCAAGGCGAAGCTCATTAGAGTCTTTGCGAATGCGGAAGTCACGCGACTTGCGGAGGGCACTAACAATTTTGTGAGAGAGATCGTTCACTTTGTCGCGAGACAATTTCATCGCGTCGCCAGTGTCGCGACCCGAAGCCCGAATAACTTTTCGCTGTGCCAGCAACTGGTTCTTGATCTTGCGAAACATCTCCTGGTACGAGACGTTCTCGCGGCGCATGTAGTCGCTGTAGTCATCGAGCAAATCGCGCACTTCATCGTTCAGCCTATCCTCAATAGAAAGGTCTTCTTCGATAATTTGGGCGATAATTCCCGCCGCGACGCTAGGATTAGACGTTTCAAAGGCAGCGGGGCTGAGGCGATCGATGAGTTGCCGCGATAGATATCCTATGAATTCACGGGCCAATAGCATCTGAAGCGTTAGTTTAACAACTGAACAAAGAAATTTCGTTCGCGCTGCGTATTACCGCACGGATCCCCTACGCGTCACCGCGATGATTCGCCAAGAAATCGCTGTCGATAGCACGGCGGCCACGAAATCCATCCTCGATATGGTGCCAGAATCTGATGCCCGACTCGCCCAACTTCCAACACAGATACACTTCTTTGCCTTTATAAAGGGTTGGAAAATCGATTAATCCGGTTTCGACATCTTTCAATTCGCAACCGATCTCCTGAATTTTTTCGACCACGGACTTGAGGGCGCGCGCCGAATTGTCTTTGCGCGATCGAAGCTGCAGAATCTGCTCACGGGGCGCAATCATGCCGCCTGTAAGGGTAATGCGCTGAGCGATTCCGTTAAGACCGGATTCGCTCTTTTCGTATTCTTGTTTAGACTGAATTAAATTGCGCAGGAGCCGTTCTACTTCGGGAAGCAGGCCCTCTGCCTCGAGCAAATTAAAGAAACGTGGCACAGACCTGTTTCATATGCGAAGGTAAAGCGCTTCGACGAGATGAGTATAGCAACGCTAGGTTACATCGCCCCGCGGCTCCGCTGAGCTCATTTATCGGAGTTTAAACCGCTACTTCGTGGCCGTTCCACAACATGGCGCCACAAATGCCGCGATACTGGTATACGAGGTTCGTTGATTTTCGCCGCAGCAGATCGATCTTAGACGGGCCAGGTTTCAGGGAAACTTCAGCTTTCGCTGCCACAATCGTCACATGACGCGAAGCCTCTTAACTTGTGGTTTGCTCTTGGCCGGGATTGTTCTCGCCGACGATAACGAAATCAAAATTCAGTTTAAGGATCTCCCGGAAGCAGTGCAACGCTCCGCGCGCGAGCAGAGCAAGGGCGCGACGGTAAGGGGCTACTCAAAAGAAACCGAAAATGGAAAGACTCGCTATGAGGTAGAGACCCGGGTGGCGGGCAAGAACAGAGATGTATTACTCGATGAGTCAGGTGCGGTAGTCGAGGTAGAACAGCAGATTGAGCTCGCAAGTGTTCCATCGCCCGCCATGACGGGCCTAAAGAAGCAAGCTTCGGGCGGAGACATTCTCTCGGTCGAATCGGTTACAAGGGGCAGTAACGTCTCGTACGAAGCGGTAGTTTCGAAGGGTGGACGAAAGAGAGAAATTGCGGTCACCGCGGACGGTCATCCGGCAAAACCGGAATAATTCAGGAGACTTCAACGCGGCTCGCACCAGCGATACACTGAAATTTGGCTTGAGGTGCTAGCGGGAAACACCCGTGAACATTCTGAGCGTCGCTTATCCTCTCTTTCCCGTTGGGCCCGATTCAGGCGGCGGTGCGGAACAGATCCTCTTTCTCGTCGAGCGAGAATTGGTACGCTCTGGTCACCGCTCCATTGTCATCGCAGCACAGGGATCTCAAGTTAGCGGTGAGTTGATCGAAACACCCGCCTTCAACAGCGAGATCACCGATGACGTCCGCGCACACGCGCACCGCGTTCATTTGGATTGTATTCAGGAGGCGCTACGGCGCTACTCGATTGACCTGATCCATTTCCACGGCATGGATTTTCATGCTTACCTGCCGGACACAAAAGTGCCGAAACTCGCTACGCTTCATCTGCCGGCTCAGTGGTATCCCAGCAGAGTTTTCGATTTACCCGGTATCGAACTAAATTGCGTTTCGCAAGCCCAGGCGGATTCCGCGCCGGCCGGGCGAAGATTGCCGGTCATCTTCAACGGCATCGATCTCGAGCGGTACTGCGCGCCACAGGGCACAAGGAAGTTCCTCCTATGGATCGGCCGGATATGCCCGGAAAAGGGAGTTCATATCGCCTTGCGAATAGCGCACCGTCTCGATCTTCCGATGGTGGTTGCAGGTCCTGTTCATCCTTTTCGCGATCATCAGAAATACTTTTCAGAAGAGGTCCAGCCGTTACTCGACAATCAGCGCCGATATGCCGGTGCAGTTAGTCTCGAACAAAAGATCGAGCTGCTCGCAGATGCCAGATGCTTGTTGCTGCCGAGTCTTGTCGCCGAGACAAGCTCACTTGTGGCGATGGAGGCGATCAGTTCAGGAACACCCGTTGTGGCTTACCGCGCAGGTGCGCTGCCGGAGGTCGTCGAGCACGCGCAAACAGGATTCATCGTTGATTCGGAAGACGAAATGTTGGACGCCGTCGACGCGCGTTCACGAGATTTCAGCGGAGACATGCCGCGCCAGAGCGCGCGCTCGTTTCGATGCACGCCGGATGGCGAAGGATTACCTGGATCTCTATCGCGTCATGCTACGGAGAAGCTCGCTCTAAACCGTCCACTGCGCAATTTGCGTCTAGCAGACGCAAGGCTTCGCGATAGCCATTCAGAGTGCCTACATCGACATACGATTCGCCGATCTTCAAGCCGCACGCGCGGCCCCCGCGAGCCAGATATTCGTTAATCAAAGTGCCCAGGTACTCATCCTGACGCTCAATCCACAAAGCATGGAGTTCATTCAGAACGGAACCAGGCATTTTTACGGCGCCCCAGATCCAGTTCGTGGAGGCTTCCGGATTTTTCACCTGTACTTGCACAACTTCTGCGCGCTCGTTCGTAAGAACAGCATCGAATCTTTCGGGATGCTGAACAGGGAACAACAACAGCGAAAGGACTCCATCAGCTAGAGTTCGCAAGAGCCGTCTCCGGAAACCAAATCGTATCGGGAAGCCCGATACAGACCTGTTCGTCTCGCGAGATCAAGGGAAGGGCGCGGAAAATGGCGTCGCACAATCCAGCAGGACGAGGTTGGACAGCGTAAAAGACGGTTGCGGAGAGTACGTGCCCTCCAAAGTAATCCATGATGTCCGATTTGCCGGGCGAGATCACAAAACAAATTTTGTCTACACCTGCATTCACCATCCGCTCAATGAGATATTCGCTGACAGCCCTGGGCCGTTCCGTTGCGCCGCTCACGTAGCTGCCGACCGGCAACAGCTCCTTAGAAAAAGCTAGCGGCTGAATGCGACTACCGATGCCCGCTGCTGGAATGATTCCCCACATGGGTAAGCTCCTCTGGCGACGGTTCACCGCATGGTTCATCGCATGGATCCTTGAGCAAACTAATGAGCCGCCGCGCGCGCATGTCGGCAGTGTGGCAATCCAAAACGCGTTCTTTCGCCCGAGAGCCAACTTGCATTAGTAGACCACGCTCTTTCGTGATCGCCGATATAGCTTCTGCGCTCGAGGTCGCAATTAGAATCTGATCATCCGGCTCAAAGAATGTGTCCAATCCCACCCACCAGTCGCTTAGAACCGCGGTGCCGCAAGCCGCAGCCTCAAACAGCCGCCCAGACGGGCAGTAACCCAAGGATGCCATTGAACCGCGCGTGACATTCAGGGTTAGGGGCGACGACGAATAGAAGAAGCAGTGTTCCGGCGGTGAGACATGATCGAAGTGACGAATATTCGGAGGCCACGCTTTCGGCGAAGGATACATCGCTCCGCCAATAACGAAGGTTCGATTCTCCAAATGGCGAGCCGGAACAATGAACAATTCATCCAGCGCAGTTTGACGATCGGCTGAATACGTTCCGAGATAAGAGATGCCGGCCTCAAACTTATCCGAAATAGCGGTCCGATGATAAATCTCAGGATCAACCCACCCGTACAATGTAGCGACACGCCGTGCGGAAAGCCTCTCACGAAGAAGCTCGAGCGCCTGCCCGCCCGTATAGCTCAAGACAAGATCGAAGGACCCCAAACCGTCTTCCGGAATATATGCGATTGCTTCACCTCGTTCCAAGCGGCTCAAGGTAACAGGGGTATCCATGTCATAGAACACGGTGCGCGGGAGCCGCGAGTTCAAGACAAGATCACAGGCCGCAACGCCATCAGGGCAGTAAGACGTGACGATACCTACATCTGCGCACGCTAGCTGTTGCTTCGCGCGATTCAGATTTTCAATCCAGTCGGAATAGAGGTGGATATGTGCAAAGGGCAGAGATGCAGCGTCGCGGTGAGCTGCGTAGTAGGGCGTATCTCTCTCGAAGAAGTGAACCTCGTGACCTTGGCCATCAAGCGCCCGAAAGAGTCCCCTTAGGAGCGTCGCGTGGCCGTTTCCCCACGCGGAACTGACCGATAGACCGAAAAAGACTATATTCATTCGCAGGGCGTAACCATCGTGTTATCGAACCTTGAAGTTATAGTAGAACTCCAAACTCACGTTGCCGTTGAAATCGCGCAATGCAACGGCCGATACCTTCGGCGTGAAAGCCCATTCAACACGTACGATCTCCGAGTTTGTCTGAGTTACATCGGTGATGTAAGTGAAGGTGATGTTACTCGCAATTTTTTGTTGTAGGGTAACACGGGCGCCCGGCTGTCCATTACTTCCCTGGAGAGACGGGTCGATTTTGAACTGGGTCAAACCGAAGACTCGCTGCACGCGGCTGGCAAGTGGATTCGCAACCGCTTGCCCCAGAACTGCCGATTCACCCATTTGGCTGACGGATTGCTGAGGCGGCGCCGGTTGATGAGCGGCAATTGTTGGATCGGAGGGTGTCGTATTGGTGGCGAGCAAGGCGACGATCTGTTGAAACGTAAGAGGGGGATCAGAACGATAAGTCAGTTTGAGGTCGTTCATCGGGCCGGAGACGCCGATTGTTACATCCACGTTCTGAGCAATAGTCTCCAGCGACACGTTTAACACCGGTTCGATTGCATTGGGGTTGTAGAAGTTGATGGTACCGGTGTTGACCGTGTATTGATTCCCAAAGAAAACCAATTGCCCATCGGTTACGGTGACACGCCCCACCATTCCTGGATTCGCGGCCGTGCCACGCACCGTCAGATTACCCAAAACTGCAAGCCTGTTGGCGTAAGTTGTGACTACCCGAAGATCAGGATCAGTGAGTATGTGGATATCCAATCGCATACCGGCAACGATGCCGGATGGCGCTGAAGGCGCGGAAGGCGGTGTGGAGGCGGTAGACAGAAGAGTTCCGGTATCCGCAGTAGATCCGTACGCGATGCGCTCGACGGTCACATTGCCGGCGAGCAATGAACGATTCGAGTTTCCCGTCAGCCGCAGAGCCGCGCTCGAAGTTACGCTGGCGCCGGAATAGCGAGTGCGAACACTCGTCGCAGCAACACGCAAGTTGTAATTCAAAGCAGACGCCCCAAAGCCGACGAAGCCGGTGACCGCAATCTTTCCACCACCGCTTTCCCCGGTCAGATTTTGGATACTCGCGTTTCTTCCATTCAGAAGAATGACGCCGTTTCCATTCGAGAGACCATTCGGCGCATCCACGTAATTCACGTTCGCGTTCTTCAGCTCGATTCGTCCATTCACGAGAGGCTCAGTGAAGCTGCCGTGAACCGTGGCATTTACCGCAACAGTGCCGGAAGAATAAAAGTCGCGATTGACGTCCTGAAGCACGCCCAGATTCGCATTGGCGTTGAGGTTGAGACCGAGAGGAGCGGATGCGTTCTTGAGATTGACTGATCCGGAAGCTTTGATGCTCGTGCCCGGTCCTGAAATACTTAGCTGCTGCACCTGGATAACCGAGCGGTTCAGGGCAACAATGATGGGGCCATCGTTCTGAAACTGCACTGTTTTTCCGGGAGGCGCTCCGGTGGGAGATACGTGCGGAAGTGTTTGAAGTTCCAGCCGATTCAGTTGCACCTTAGCGTTGAGCTGGTCCGTCTTCAATACCGGGCCATTCACCGAAGCCTGACCTTCCACTAGAGCATCGAAGCTTGGTTGGACGGAGGGCTCGGAGGAGAAAAACGGAGCGACGTTCGAATACCTGATATTTGAGAAAGTCAGGCTCGCGTTGACTGGATAATCGCCTGTAAGCTGTGATTGCCCGGAACCGTGAATTTGGCTTTGCGCTATATCCGAATCGAAACGGAAGTTGAGATTTGATCCAGCGGTCCGTGCAGTCAAGTTCGCATCGCCAAGGTTCCGGCTGTTCATCCGCAGAGCATTCGCGGAGGCGTCGGCATTGAGCTTTGAGATGAGCACAGTACGACTGCCGTTCTGCTCGCGTAGGTTAGCGGAAAGATCCGCGGCCAGCCGCAGCGTACCTGCGAGTCCGCGCTTCTGCTGCTGCACATGCTCGATTTTCGCGACCTGGATGTCGCTGCTGGTCAGCTTCAGTTTCAACGAACCCGCATTGAGATCGTTTGCTGGATGCGCGAAAGAACCGGTGAGATTTACGCTGCCCGCAGGTACCTCTAGCTCGACAGAAGGGATGTCGACCAGCGTGTCTGAATAATGCACCGAGCCGTGCAGGCGATTGATGGGTTCCTGATAGACGTTTGCTCTGGCCAGCGTGAAGGTCAGGTCCGCGTTAGGCGCCTTCCTGGTGCCAGCGACGTGAGCATTTGCGGACAAGTTGCCGCGGGCTGGAATATTACCCTCGCCCGTGATTCGGAGAGTTTTTTCGACTGACAGGTTCTGAATCGAAGCATCGGCCGTCGTCGCATAATCCTTGGCCAGAGCAGTTTGGCCGTTCACGCGTATATTCGAGCCCGCAAAGTTGGAGGTCAGGTTGTAGTTCACGTTTCCATTCGTGGTGCGCGCAGTCGCGGTGAGGTCGCCGGCATCTTGATTTTGGACGCGGAGGCCGCGCGCGGACACGTCGGCGCTGATACTTGAGACCGTCACTTCCGATTGCGCATTCACTCGGCGCACATCGGCTGCTGCATCGGCCATCAACTGAACGACTCCGGCGATGCCCGCATTCTCACGCCGCAACGGTGTTATGTTTGCGAGCTGCACGTTCGAAGTTGCCACGTGAAACTGGGCATGGCCAGCGGTGAAGCTGTCTCGCGGATGCTGGAAAGTACCATTAACATTGATGCGGCCACCCGCAGCGTCCAGCTCGATAGTTGACAAAGTGATGAGCTGATCCGAGAGATTGATGTTTGCGTACAGACGGTCAAACGGCTGCTGATAAGCACTACCATTCAACACTTGCAAAGTAGCGCCCCCAAGCGGGTCTCCATACGTGCCGTCGATGTGCACGTCCGCGCTCAAATTCCCCGTCGCTGGAATTGACGATTCGCCTGCCAGGCTCACCAGGTCGGCCAAATCGCCGTTGCGCATCGAAACATTAGCTGTAAGCGGCGAACTAGAAACGGGACTCCACTTGCGAAGCCCTATGGAAGCGTCGAAGGTCGTCTGAAGGCTGCTGCGCGTCAGCAAACCGTTTTGGACAACAGCGCCGGATGGGGACGCCGACAGGTCTGCGGCAAAGCGATCGAATCGGCGTTGCTCGACGGCGAATTTGTCCATCGCGATGTGACTGGTTATGTGAGGCGCGGAGAGGTCGCCCGTAATCTGCGCTTGAATTGTCGCCGTGCCGCCTTGTAAAGCGATCGGTAACGAAGTCTCAGGTTTGGCAGATCCGAAATTCGCCGCGGGCAGGAAATCGTTTAGATTCCGCGAGGTCAAATTCACGTCAATGCGCCGGTTCAGCGAACCGGAAAGGTCTATACGGGAACTTGGCAACGCCAAATACGACGTCGCCAGATTCACCGTGCCGGTCCGTCCGATATAGTCGGCATTCAAACGACCGCTGACCGGTACGCCATGCTGACCGGGAACTATAGCTAATCGCGCGGCCGCACTGAAACCAGTGGTGCCCTTGGCCTTCAGGTCGCCTTGCGCCTTGATGGAGCCGTCGATAGTTCCGTCATACCCCAAAAGCTTTTCCCGTGAATGCGCGCGCGAGTACTGGAAGCGAGAGGTTCCGGAGATTGCCTTCCACGCTCACGCGCTGCATCTTTTCGATAAAGATTTTTGCGGCCAGTCCGCCGCCAAACGCATTCAGCTTTAGACCGTCCAGGCTGATCAAATAGGGGTCGACGTGGAAAGGCGAGTACAGACTCACATTGGACACGCGAGTGGTCCCACTGCGAATGGAGAGATCGTGAGAATTCAGCGTACCGTCGACTGAGTAGTTATTTTGCGCATCCAGCTTTCCATTGCCATTGGCTTGCAATATACCATTTGCCTCTAACGAGAGAAACGTTCATGAGCCGGCTCAGCTCGCCCAAGGCAAGATTTGCGTTGAACTGGACTGATCCGTTCTTGGATTGATCCATATTGCCAGACGCTTGGAACGTGGTTTGCCCCAGTCCCAGGTGCGCGGTTTGAACCTGGATGGTGTTATTCTTTTCGTCCATACGCATGTCTAATTCCGCACTGAGCACCTTCGGCGCGCCCTTCGCATTCGAATCTATCGGTAGTTCGATACTGCGCTGGACCTCCGGCAGAAACACGTTGGCATGGAGCTGCGCTGAAATAACCGGTGCGTTCATGTTCTGAATTGAGCCATTCAGGACGATTTGCGATTGATCCGTTGTGAGTTTTGCGTTCGCCAGCTTTACTGCATCCTTTTCTATAGTGACCGGCAGATTCACGTGAACCCGAATCGGTGGCTTATTGCCGGAAGTCAAGAGCAGCGGATCGATCCACAGATTGCCTTGATAGCTTGGCGTAGCGAGATTGTAGTTTAAGAGCACGCGAAGGTTTTCGCCGCGAGCGCTGAAGTCCATCTTTCGTTCGGACATTTCGATCAAGCCATTCTGAATCTGGAATTGATGCACTGCGAGATTAACGACTGTTTCAAGTCCGGATTTCTCGCTGGGCTGCGTCTTGATCTTAGGTTGGGGAACGTTCGTCGTGCCGTCGGCGAAAACGATGAGATTCACTTGCGGCTGTTGTATGCCGAGGTACTCAAGATCGACGACTTGCTTCAATCCGGCAAGCAGCTTCAGGTGCAGCTCCAACAGCGGAACGCGAACCAGTGGATCGGCGCCGCGCGGTTCAGTCCCATGTAACACAAAATTCCGGATCCGCACGGTCAAGTGGGTCCAATCGAATTGAAACGACCCGAGCTCGACCACTCCGCCTGTGGATTCTTCGGTGGTCGCAATAATCTTTTCGCGCACATAATTCGCGAACCAGGTGCTCCGCAGCACAAGGATCGAGGCGATGACGAGCACCAGCACCAAGCCGGCTAATGATGCGGCAACTGTAAGTAAAATCTTCTTTTTTCGTTTGGTCATGCGAGGCTCTCCTCACGAAATTGAATTTTTGCGTCTTTTCGCTGTTCGTCCAACCACGCAAAGAACTGTTGATTGACTTTTTCGCCGTTTAGAATTTCTTGAATCTGCTCTCGAAGATCATCGAGCGAGGACTTGCCAGGATAGGCCCGGCGAAGCGCAGCAGCGTGATCGCGGTAATACTTTTCAATTTCATCGTCGGTCACAAGCACCGCTGGCTTGAAGCGGATATCGATGAACTTGAGCACTGTCAATTGCCATTCAAATTGAGTGCGCAAATCGAGTTCCGTCAGGCCATATCTGCGCAAGGCTTGCTGAAATGCGGCTTCCGTATTAAACTTCTGCCTTTTTAGTTTTTCGAGCTGCTTGTCCGCGTCCTGTAGGGTTGCGACGGGATAATCGCCGATGTGAATCTCACGACGAATGAATACCTGGTCTATCAGACGGTTGGCCGCTTGTTTACGGGACGCCGAGCTAAGATCGAGGGCCTCGCCGTTAAGAAAACTAGTGACACGAAGGTCGCGATCGATGTCGCTGTCCTTAATAATCGAGTTGCCGACGACAATGGCAATCCGATCGATAACTACGGCTACGGCTACGAAATTCGCAAATAGCAGAAGCGCGATGGCACGAGAGCGCATTAGAACGCCTGCCCGATAGAGAAGAAGAACTGGAAATGGCTTAGGCGCTGTGGAGTGCTGGTGCAATTCGGCGTAACGCCGATCTGTGCAGGGCTGCACGTCAACAGCTGCTGTATAGTTTCGTTCCTGTTGAATCCCATGTAGCTGGGTGGATTCAGCGCATATGCCAAGTCCACACGCACAGGCCCGAGTGGTGTTCTATACCGTATTCCGAAGCCAGCAGCCTGAACAGCGTAATTAAAATCCTGATCGCCGTTTTGGTGATAACGGAGCGACATATCGCTGAAGCTTGTATAGATGTTGCCCATATCGTGGAATACGACACCGCTGAGATTCGGATAAAGCAGCGGGAAGCGCAGCTCGAACGTATTGAAGAAAAGAGCGTTGCCGCCTATGGGGAAGCCGGTGGGATTGGTTGCAGGGCCTGGCAGTTCGTTCGGCGTGCCAATGTCGCGAGGTCCGGCCTGATTATCTCCGAAGCCGCGCATGGAGACACCGCCGCCGCCGAAGAAGCGCTCTGGCAATGGAATGGCGTCGAAGCTCGTTACACCCGCCGCTACATTGAAAGGAATGATGGCGCCAATCTGCGTTTGTCGCGCAAAGACGAGGTTCCTGCCAATGGAAGTGTAAGTCGCGTTCCGCGCGAGCACTCGCATGAAGTTCCGCTGAGATCCGAAAAAGCTTCCCGCCAGCCCGCCATCCACGGTGTTCCAGAAACCCCGATGGGCATCGGCCGGATTATCGCGGTGATCTTGGATGTAGCTGGCCGACAAAATGCCGATGCGAACAGGTTGTAGGAACTGAGGTATCAGCAATGCAGGAATGTTGATGTTCGCCGTACTAACCCGCCGGTAGGCGAACCGCATCAAGAGGGTGGATGCGCGATTAAATCTTTGAGATGTTTGAACCGAAGCCTCCTCGCGCCTGGCTGAGAACGTCTGCACGTCCTGCGTGGTGTCATACAGGATGGAGAATGTAGCCGTCCGGTTCAATGAGCCTAGAAAGCGCGGAATGATGTAATTCACTGATTCCCGCTGCTCGAGAGTCGAATAACGCGCTTGCAGCGATATGGTCTGCCCAATACCAAGAAAATTCAGCCGATTGACCGCGAATGAAACGATGGGAGATACGCCTTTCGCTCCACCGGCCTGCTGCAAATTGTTGGTTGTGCCTCCAAATTGACCGACCTCCATTCCGAGACCGACATTGAAAGAGTAACGGGCAGCTTCGTCGAAGTCGTAAAGAACGTACTTATAGCGGTTCGTGCCATCGGGGTCCTGGAGGGCCGTGTTGACATTTGCAAATATGCCCAAATTTGTAAGTTGGCGAGCTACATCGTTGATCTTGACCATCGATATTGGCTCGCCTTCCTGAACGTTTATCGTTCGCTGCACCAGGGAAGGGCGCGTGCGATATAGGCCTGAAATGATAACTTTTCTTACAAACTCGCGAGGACCCTCCGTGATGTTATACGTCAGGTTTACTGTTTGTGGTTCCGGACCCGGTGTAACACTGAAAGTAAAGGTAGCCGCCAGAAATCCATTCGAATAGTAATAGTCGAGCAGCCGGTTGCGGTCCGATGCGACGTTGACATCCGCGAAGGGCTGCCCCTCCGCTGAGGCTAACTGGTTCCGGACAGCAGAAATGTCAAGACGAGTGGCGCCTTCGACATCCAGCTTGGCAACTCGCCACTGCGTCCCCTCGTTAATGTGGAACGCCACCGCTATATCGTTTGGTTTTCCTTTGTAATTGGTCTGGACGGAAGAGGTGACCTTCACGTCACGAAAGCCATTGGCCTGATACAAGTTTTCAATCGCTTCCGCATCCTTGGTTCGGAAACTCTCGCTGTAGCGCCCATATCTCAGAATCAGAGAATTTTTCCGGAGGAACATACGCTCGTGAAGCGTGTCGGGAGCGAAATAGTTGTTACCGAGGATGTCGATATTGACCAGCCGGCGCCGAGGGCCTGTTGTGATGTAGTAATCGATGACTTCTTGGTCCTTCTCGGGCGCCTTGCGATCGAAAGTGACATCGACGTCGGGATAACCTCTCGATTGAAAATAATCGTGGAGATTACGCGCGCCTTCTGTCAGCAGATCGTTATCCAATGACCCTTCTTGGTAAACCGGCACATACTCTCGCAATTTTCCCTTTGAGACCTTCGCCTCCAAAGCCTTGATCGTAACTTTCGGTCCGGCATTAATGGCGAGCGACGGCTTGGCGCGTCCAGTAGCGGCATTGTAGTCAAGGGAGGTGAGGTTTACCGAGGCAGTCAGACGATCGATCTTTGCGTATTTCTTTTGAACGCCTTCCACGCCCCTGTCCGTCAGGGCGTCCGTGACCTGGCGCCACCTGTGAATTAGTGGAATCCGCCAGCCCGTCGCGCGCACAATCGTTTCGTTCGGCAGTTTCGTGTCACCCGTAATCGCGGGCATTTCGAATCTTGCCCGCTTACCTGCGTCCACAACAAACCTGACAGTAATGTCGTGAGTGTCGGGATCTTCGATGGTTGCTACGCCGACTTGTGCCTGGTAGAGTCCGTTTTGCCGCAATTCTTGTTCGATGGCCTTCTTCCCCGTAGCCAGCGTGTCTTCATCGAAAGGCGCTCCGAGGGGTAATTGAGCATCGCTAATGATTACCGCGCGGCTCGGCGGATCTTTGATTTTGCCTTGCGCTTCCACGTGTCCGATGAACCTTCTTGGCCGCGTGATAAACGTTAAGGCGACCCCGTTTGCGCTCGGTTCCGCGTCAACCTGGATGTCGTCGTACATCCCGCTCGCGAAGAGGCGATCGATGGTCTCAGCTACCTGATGAGTGTCCAGCGGTTGGCCTAGCTGGACAAGCTGCATAGTTTGAAGATCGCGCGAATCCAGCGGCTGGGTTGCAGGCTTGTATTGAAGTGCAGTAACCGTTTTTCCGGTAAAATCCTGGGCACGCACTGCACCCAAAGAAGCTGTTAACGAGAGGATAAGAAATAGAAGGCGACGGCCATCAAATATCAGATCCTTCATCTTCGGTGGCGCATAGTGCGGAAAATCCCTGTCAAATGTACTTCGTGGACGCGAGTAGAACCCGCCTTGTTACATCTGTGTCCGCGCATGCAGCGGCGGGATCTATACATGCGACGGTTGGAGCGATGACCCAAGAGGCGCTGGTTGGCCTGCTGCGAACTACAGCTTCCAAATGGAGCGCCTACAATGCTCCGCGGTTAGGAGCGGCTTTGGCTTACTACACCTTGCTCTCGATAGCTCCGCTTCTGATTCTCATCGTAGCAATCTGCGGTCTCGTGTTCAATCGAACGACGGCGGAGCAGGACTTACTGCGGCAAGTACGAGATTTGGCCGGGTATTCGGGCGCCGAAACGGTTCGGATGTTGATCGGAGACGCCCGCCGTGGCCGCACCGGCGTGTTAGCCACTTGCATCGGGATAGTTACGCTATTGTTCGGCGCGTCCGGCGTATTCATGGAGCTACGAAACTCTCTAAACACCATCTGGGGCGCAACGCCGCGGGAATCCTCCATGTGGCGGGACATGATTTGGCAAAGACTGGTGTCTTTCGGCATGGTCCTGGCGCTTGGCTTCCTGCTTCTCGTTTCCTTGATTCTGAGCGCGGGTCTCACCATCGCAGAAAAGTTTTTCACCGGCGTTGTTCCGTTGCATGCGGCGCTTATGGGAGACGTCGTCAACTTCATTGTTTCTCTAATTGCGATTGCGGCACTTTTCGCGCTGATCTTCAAATACATACCGGAGGTACGAATCCGGTGGCGCGATGTGGGAATCGGCGCAGTCACTACGGCGATCCTATTCAGCATTGGAAAGACGTTGCTCGCCCTCTACCTGGGCACTGTGGGCGTCGGCTCCACTTACGGCGCCGCCGGGTCGCTGGTCGCACTGGTTGTTTGGGTGTACTATTCGGCGCAGATCTTCTTTTTTGGCGCAATCTTTACGCGGGTCTATGCGGACACGTTCGGCTCTCATGCGCATCGGGGACGCTGGGATTTACCCCGGGGACAGGCTGAGACATCGTACTAGTACTTCGGTAATTGAGCCATGTATCTGCATTTTCGCGTCATCTTAGTACTTACGGCCTATTGTTTCTACTCCAGGCCGGTTTAACCTAAATTGAAGATCTGTGTCTTCGGAGGACTTAAAATGCGTTTCCGAACGAGCAAGTCACTGCTAATGGTTCTTGCACTTTCCATAACAGTGGGGTGGACCGCCAAAGCGGACATAGTAAATGGCGGCTCATTGACAAGCTGGAGCGCCGCCATACTCGACTCGCCTGGGACGGGGCCATACTGGAATAACACGTCAGGAGATGGCCCAAAGTACAACATCGGGTGGTGCATGGCTGGTGGCGGCAACTGCATGCTGCCTGGAGGTCCCGTTGGGCCCCTTCCCGCTTACACCAATGCTGGAGCTGCGCCGAATAACATGTACTTCACTGGGAATGTCGGCGGCGGGACAAGCACGCTGCTTGTTTCAATAACGAGTCAACAGGGCCCCGCTGGACTCGACAGCTTGTATTACTACCTCACAAATGCATCCGGAACGCCGATTTCGGGTAACACATTCCTTTTCAGTGCAGGCTCACCTGCTCCCACTACGGTGACGGTGACGATTCCGGCGGGCGACGGATATGGCCTTCTCCTGGTAAACACGCAGCCCACTACTGGTAATACGTACTCCTACTACATGGACGATGCTCTAAATAACCCCGCTGACGCGACGCAGCACTTCGCGATCTTCCAGCAGTCCCCTGAGAGTTTTTATATCGGAGCCGAAGATGGCGTGGTCCCGGGTGCCGATTTAGATTACAACGATATGATCATTCACCTGTCGACTCCGGCTGTACCCGAACCCGCGTCGATGGGATTGTTGGGTGGCAGTCTTCTTCTGATCGGTGCTTTCATGCGGCGGCGGAGTAAAAGAGCTACAGGCAAGTAACACGCGAATCTTTTCGGTCATCTGACGCAAGTTCGTCACGACCCGTCCCTTGTGGTCGGGGTTCGCGTGTGCGCTAGACTGGAATTTCCCGCCCGTTTTATCCCCATGATTTCAGTTAGCAATGTGAGTATGCGCTACGGAGGCAAGATCCTGTTCGAGGATGTGAGTACGGCGTTTCTGCCTGCGCGGCGCTACGGTTTGACGGGGCCGAACGGGGCCGGCAAATCAACGTTTATGAAGCTGCTCTCGGGCGAGCTCGATCCGCAAAAAGGCACAGTTGTGCGTCCGAAGAAGCTTGGGATACTTCGGCAGGACCAGTCTGCATTCGATCAATATCGTGCGATCGAAACAGTGATTATGGGCAACATGCCGCTGTGGAGAGCGCTCGAAGAACGGGAGACGCTTTACTCCAAGGCGGATCTGACCGACGAAGACGGCATGCGGCTGGGTGAACTGGAGGGTGTTGTTTCCGAAGAAGACGGTTATTCGGCTGAGAGCGACGCGGCGGTCTTGCTGGACGGCCTGGATATTCCCGAGACCATTCACGATCGCAAGATGGGCGAACTGCAGGGAGGCCAAAAGGTGCGGGTGCTTTTAGCGCAGGCGCTCTTTGGACATCCGCAAGCTCTGTTGCTCGATGAGCCGACGAACTCTCTTGATCTGGAATCAATTCACTGGCTGCAGAATTTCCTGACGCGTTACGATGGCACGCTGATAGTGATCTCGCACGATCGCCACTTCCTGAATAGCGTTTCGACCCACACCGCCGATATCGACTATCAAACGATCATCACCTATCCGGGCGGGTACGACGACATGGTCCTGCAAAAAACGCAGATCCGTTCCCGGATCGAATCGGAGAACGCACAGCGGGAAAAGAAGATCGCGCAATTGAACGAATTCATTGCGCGCTTTTCCGCCGGCACGCGGGCGAGCCAGGTGACTTCCCGCAAGAAGGAAGTGGAGCGCTTGCAGACGACCGAGCTTGCCCGGTCGAACATCCAGCGGCCCTACATTCGATTCGAGATGAAGCGGTCTTCGGGACGTCATGCGCTTGAGTTCAAAGCAGTGAGCAAGGGTTACGGCGACATAGAAGTGGTCAAAGACTTCTCGGCCGCAATGCAGCGCGGCGAGAAAGTTGCCTTGATGGGCCGGAACGGAGTGGGGAAAACGACGCTGCTAAAGGCTCTTTTGGCGAATGCGCCGGGTGTAGACGATCCAGATGTCGGCTTGGATTCTGGAACTGTGAACTGGGGACATGAAGTCCAGGTGGGATATTTTGCTCAGGACCATCGCAACAGCATTCGTAATGGGACAACGGTTGCCGATTGGTTGCACGATTGGGATCCGCAGGCGTCGAAAGAAGAAATTCGCGGTTTGCTGGGGCAGATGTTGTTCAGTGGTGAAGAAGGTTTGAAGCCGACGGACGCTCTCTCAGGCGGCGAAGCGGCCAGGCTCATGTTTTGCAAGCTCATGTTGCAAAAGCCAAACTTCCTGGTGTTTGACGAGCCGACCAACCACCTTGATCTGGAATCCATCAATGCTTTGAATATCGCGCTGCAAAAGTTCGAGGGCACGGTTATTCTGGCGACTCACGACGAGGACCTGGTGGACGAAGTCGCTACGCGGATCTGGTATTTCGAGAATGGAACGATCCAGGACTTCGTGGGTCCCTACGAGGAGTTCGCGGCCGCGACGGTCAGATAAGACTAACGGGGATAGAGGAAGAACTTCAGCACGACGTAGAAGACAATCAGCATGCTGAGGAACAGGAACACCTCAAGAAAGCGGCGCCAATTCTTGCTTTGGAAAGGCGCCTCTCGCCGCGGCGCGCGCTTCTCCGGCATTCTTTCCGCGGCAGAGAGCGGCTGATAAAAGGTGCGGAAACAGTCCCGGCAGCGATAACGCAGGAATCCTCGCCAGCGCTTCAGGAAATCAAGAGTTGGACTCCTGCGAGAGCGCCGGACGTTTACACTGCCGCAAATAGGGCAAACTGGCACGGAACTAAAGGCGCCTTTCGGAAATGATAGCGGAGGGATAGCATACAAAATTTGTGGTACGGAATTGCTCGAAAACTTCTCTGTAAGACCGAAGTTCGTGGAAATAGCCGGACGGGGTAATCCTGGCTATGCGCATCTTATAGCGGGAAAAGAAGCTGAAAAAGTCGCGAAGAAAGGTTCGCGTATCGATGTTGCAGCCTCCGAATTCAAAGGTGGCCATGCCGACGGCGGCATTACCAAACATGCCTTGGGCACCGTTCAAAACGTCCAATTCGTGGCCCTCCACGTCAATCTTGAGTAGGTCAATCCTTTCGATCTGCCGATCCGCGCAATAGGCATCCAGCGTCTCGATACGAACCTTCTCGGATAATCTCATTTCGACGCCGAAATGGGTCAAGTTTCTCTTGCTGAGCGAGGCGAGACCCGATCCAGGAGCATCATAGAACAAATCCGCCTCTCCTGGGTGCGATCCCAGAGCGAAGTTATTCAGTGCCACGCGCGGATAATTCAGTGCGGTTTGGCAAAGTTCCGCGTAGGCCGAGGCGTTGGGCTCAAAAGCGTGCAGATGAAACTCGCGGCTGCCCAAAGCATTGCACGCGAACGTGAGGAACTGACCTTTGTTTGCGCCAACGTCGAAGATGCAAAGCGGGCGTTCCGCGGGCCTCGCGGCTTTCAATTTCGAAATGACCGCTGCCTCACCACTCGAATGGACATCGCCGCCTGAGCCGATACCCTGAAGGCGTTGGGCTGCGGCTACGCTTCGCTCGAGCAGGAACTGTCCCCACGCGTTTCCGAAGACGACGGCTAAGGTTCTGAGGACCGCGTTACCAGCACGCGATTTCATGGCTGCTCGCGAAGCGATAGGGAACGCAGACGCACAGCGCCGTTGGCATGCGTGGATCCAAACGGCCGTGAATACTCGAGCACCAAGCGATACAGCTCCGCGCCGGTCGGGGAAGTGAAGTCCCAGGTCCTGCGGAGAGGACAGTAAATCGCCACTCCCTAACGGTCGTGGTTCTGAGCCGTGCTCCTGTCGAACAGGATATAAGTGCCAAGCGAGACCACTGGGGCTTTCAAGTCCCTGCGCTTCGGCTTGCCATTCAAAACGGTAAGAGCGATGCGGCTGGAGAGGCACATACTGTTGCAACAGCGAGCAGTGGTCGGGCTCCATGCCTGAGAACGTCAAGCGCACTTCCTTTTGGTCTGCCAATTGAGCGATGCTCACGGCTGTGGGCGCAACGGGCGTCCAGTCGAATCCGTGCCGGAAAAAAGGAGTAGCGAAGTCGCCGTTGGTCAGCGGATGAGTGGCTGTGGGAATGGGAAGATTGATCCATCCGCCGTCCTTCATGCTTGTCCAGATTTGAAGCGCAGGATGCAAGTAGCCGGCGGCGAGCAGCCGATCCTCGACAGGCGCGATGATGGCGTCGCGGCCATTACCCGATGGCGTGGAGTTACCCGCTGCAGTTATCAAGCGTTGGACAATCGGCGCGATCTCTGCGTAGCGATTGGTTTTGGAGAGGAAGGAAGTGTAAAAAAGCAGAATGAACGAGCGGTCGGGAATGGCTGCCGCGATTTGTCTTGCATCTTGGCTGATCAGCCACATCTGCTCGAAAACCGGGTCGGGCAGATAGGGCGTTATCACTAACGTTGCTCTAGCCCAGCGGAAGAATGGATCTTCCCGTTGTTGCCGGAAATAGAAGTTTGTGAGAGTCCATTTCGGCAAGAACATATGGTCGATGGCAGCCGCCTGAAGGAAATAGCGCTCGGCAGAGGCGACATCGTGCTGCTGCATTTCCGCGGTCATGCCCAGCTGCATCCAGGAGTCGGCATCGAACGGGTTAGCGGTGACCGCGCGATGAAGCAAAACCATTCGCGCGCCGGGCTGCCAACGCGCCAGTCTGGCTAGATAGGCCGAGTTATAAGGGACCAGATGCACGGCGGCGGGCACAGAGGCTGCGGTATCCTGCTGAAACAGAAAAGACGCTCTTGCAAACAGAGCCGAATAGTAGGCGCCAACTACGGCGGCTGCGACCAAAGCGTATCGAAGCGCTAAGAGGAAAACGGAACTCACGTCGCTGTAACCAGCCGGGCAGTATCGACGTTATGCAAAAACCATTCGTACGTTGAACGAATCCCGTCTTCAAGAGGAATGGCGTGATGCCAGCCGAGCGCATGCAAACGGCTGACGTCCAGAAGCTTACGGAGAGTGCCGTCGGGCTTCGAAGTATCGAAGATAAATTCGCCCGTATAGTTAACGGATCTCGCGACCAGCTTGGCTAGCTCAGCAATAGTGATATCCTGGCCCGTTCCAACATTGATGATTTCAGGCTGGTCGTAATGCTGCATCAAAAAAACTGCTGCTGAGGCCATGTCGTCGACGTGAAGAAACTCTCGACGGGGAAGGCCAGTGCCCCATATGACTATTGGGGAACGCCCTTCCGAAACAGCCTCGTGGAACTTACGAATGAATGCGGGAAGAACGTGTGAACTCTGCAAGTCGAAGTTATCGCCAGGCCCATACAGATTGGTCGGCATCAAGGAGATCGCATTGAAACCGTATTGGGCACGATATGCCTGGCACAACTTTATGCCCGCTATCTTGGCGATCGCATACCACTCATTGGTGGGCTCGAGCGCACCTGTTAAGAGATACTCCTCTTTCATGGGCTGTGGCGCGGCTTTCGGATAGATGCAGGACGAGCCGAGAAATTCGAGCTTCTTGACTCCGCTGCGCCACGCGCAATCGATTACATTGAGCTGGATTGAAAGATTGTCGCGGATGAAATCGGCGGGGTAAGAAGAGTTGGCTAAGATGCCTCCGACCTTGGCGGCAGCCAAGAAGACATACTGGGGCCGGAGAGAGGCGAAAAATGAATCGACGGCTTCTCGCGATGTCAGATCGAGTTCTTGGCGCGATCGGAGAATCAGGTTAGTAAATCCGTCCTGCCGAAGCCGCCGCACGATTGCAGAACCGACCAGGCCCTGATGACCGGCTACGAAAATGCTGCTGGTTCTTTCCATCTCAGGATCCCCGCGCGAGCGTTGTAACACAGTTCTTGTCGTGAATCATCCGCTCTTCTTCGGCGAGCCGCAGATCCGCGTCGACCATCATGCGGACAAGCTGATGGAAAGTGGTCTTGGGTTTCCATCCGAGACTTTCCCGGGCCTTGCTGGCATCGCCTTGCAAGTAATCCACTTCGGTGGGTCGAAAATATGCTGGATCGATCGCGACGTACTTTTCCCAATCGAGTCCGGCATGCGAGAACGCCTCTTGAACAAAGTCGCGGACCGAGAAAGACTCGCCCGTTGCGACCACGAAATCGCTGGCTTCCGAGTGCTGCAGCATAATCCACATGGCTTCCACATAGTCACCGGCGAAGCCCCAATCGCGACGAGCGTCCAGGTTTCCGAGATAAAGCTTTTCTTGCAAACCGGCCTTTATGCGGCCGAGCGCGCGAGTAATTTTCCTGGTTACAAATGTTTCGCCGCGACGCGGAGATTCGTGATTGAACAGAATGCCATTGGTGATGAAGAGGCCATACGCCTCTCTGTAATTCACCGCGTACCAATGCGCGGCTACCTTTGATACAGCATAAGGGCTTCGAGGATAAAAGGGCGTGCTCTCACTCTGCGGCGGTTTCGCTGCACCGAACATTTCGGACGAACCCGCCTGATAAAAGCGGACATGGCGGCCAGTGTGCTCCACATGATCGCGGATGCAATCGAGCAGTCGCAAAGTGCCCATGCCGTCGGCGTCCGCCGTATATTCCGGATTTTCGAAAGAGACTTTTACATGCGACTGTGCCCCGAGGTTATAGATCTCGTCGGGGCGAGCGGCCTCGATCACGCGACGCAAACCGGTCGAGTCCGTAAGATCGCCGTAATGAAGAATCAATCGACGGCCAGCTTCGTGGGGATCTTCGTAAATGTGGTTGATACGCGCAGTGTTGAAACTTGAACTTCTCCGCAGTAACCCATGTACGATGTACCCCTTGGAGAGCAACAGTTCACTGAGGTAGGAGCCATCCTGACCGGTGATGCCCGTGATTAAAGCTGATTTTGACAATAAGCCTCCTGGCGATTAGTGGAAGGTTCTTCCCATTATGCTCATCAATAAGACGACAGCTTGAGCTTCGCAGGATCTGCCCTCGCCCACAGGACCAACCTTTTCGGCGGTCTTGAATTTGACGCTGACCGAGGTAAGGGGTAGCCCTATCGCGGCTGCCAGACTCTCCCGAATCTGCGGACGAAAATCCTTCAACTTTGGACGTTCGAGGATGATTGTCGAGTCCACATTGGCCAATTCATACCCTTGAGTGGCAACTAAACTGAGCGCGTGTTGGAGGAACTGCCGGCTATTCGCGTCCTTCCATTCTTCAGCACTATCCGGGAAGTGCATTCCAATATCACCTAACGCGAGCGCGCCTAACAGGGCATCGGTGACGGCGTGAAATAGAACGTCCGCGTCGGAGTGGCCAGCCAGTCCGAAATCCGATGGAATGCGCACGCCGCCCAAGATCAAAGGCCGGCCGGGTTCCAATCGATGAGTGTCCCAGCCTTGGCCGATACGATACAGAGGCGAAGCGAATTCCGCCATTCTCAAGAGATCTCGAGAGCCGAACTTTCGAGCGTGAGATAGAGCCGGGCTAAGTCCATGTCGCTTGGCTTGGTGATTTTGATGTTGCGATCGGTGCCAAGCACGACGGAAACTTCCACCTGCTCGAGGCGTTCGACAAGCGATGATTCATCCGTGCCGATGAACAGATCCTGGCGGGCCTTTGCGAATGCCTGCCGCAGCAGGTCGAGCCTGAATACTTGCGGGGTTTGGGTCAGGATCAGACGCTCGCGCGGTAACGTTGCCCGTACTTTGTTGCGATGCACTTGCTTCACAGTATCCACAGGGACGATGCCGACGATTGCGGCTCCGGTTTCGCCGGCTTCCCGGATGACCTTTTCTATCACTTCCCGCTCCACGAAAGGCCTGACTGCATCGTGAACGGCAACAAGCTGGGTGTCTTCATTGATAGTGGCTAGTGCGTTCTCGACAGATTGCTGACGGCTTTCACCGCCCTCGACGGTGCGCACGTTTTTGGCAAGCCCCTGGTTGCGAAAGAGCTCCTCAGCCCAAGTGAGATCGTCGGCACGCAAAGGCACCACGATCTCGGTGACGGACGGAGAACTTACGAATTTCCGTATCGTATGGATGAGGATGGGCGAGCCGTTCAGCAGCATGAACTGCTTCCTGCTGATGCCCTCTTTTTCCGGCGCGCTCCGGCCCATGCGCGTTCCTAACCCCGCAGCGGGGATGATGACCGAGACTTTCATGAATAGAGCTTGGGCCTAAAAGCCGGAAACCTACATGATAGAGGACGGGCACAGGGTAATTGTTGAGACTATGCAGCCTCCGCTTTGACAAGCGGCGCCTGGTTTTGGTCCTCGCGGTCGGCATTTTGCCGAACGAACTGGGAGGTCGAAGGCGTCTCGATGCGATTTTGCCGAACGAACCCAGGATTTGCTGGGGCACGCTTGGCGCTCTGCGAAACGAACCCACGGGCGTGCTCTTTCTTGATTTTCATGAGCGTACTGAGGGCTTTATGGAAGGCGCGGTTATGGGTGGTCTGATAGCGCATGTATAAGGACAGGCGCTTTTCGTCTACACCTTCCGCGTTAAAGCATTCATTCTGCAGGCGAATGGCACGCTGGGTGAGCCAATAGGATTGGGCCATTTCGTGGATGAGGAGCTCTTCGGTGGGGCTGGCGGGCTGGTGCTCTTCAAGAAGAGCGCCCAGGAGCGATTCGAACGCGGCTGGATCTTCGCCTGCGACGATGAGCTGGCCGGAGGCGAGGCCGTGCTTTAGAGAATTACGAGACGAAGCCAGCTTCCCCTGAATCGTGACGGGACCGGTGCTGTGTTGCGCGTTCGCGCGGTTGATTTCGGTGCGGGTAGATGGCGTTTGCGAAACGAAGCCAGTCGGCAGCGGCGGAGCGGCTGGAGCCGGGGTTTGCGAAGCGAACGTACCGTTCGTGAGGGCTCCCTTACGGTCGCTGCTCGGATAGAGCGATTCGGGGGCGGAGGGAGCGGCACCGGCGGCTTTGTTCCTCTTCATTTCGAGTTTCTTTGCTTTGCGCTCAGCGGCGCGACGCTCGGTTCGAGCTTGACGCGGTGTCATGACTGGTAGTGCCTCCTGGAATTCGACATCAGCGTACCGCGAGAGGTCAAACTTCCGGGGCGCCATTCAGGCGAAGTGCTTTAAAGGATTAGGGAAAGGAGAATTTTGGAAGGCTGTCACCGGCTTTTTTGCTGGCTATCATGAATTCGATGTCTTTCATTCCCGATCGGGCGGAGTGGATCCGAGCGCGTGTGGAGCGCATTCCAGAAGAGACCTCTAAGTATTGCGGCGATCTGTCTGGGCTCGATGTTCTAGACGTGGGCTGGGGCGACATGATGGCGGACATCGGCCTTCTGTCGCTTGGTCCGAAGCACATTACCGGAATCGATGTTCTGGTGCGGGACTGGGATGTAAAAGAACGGACGAAGCTGTCTGGCCCGATTACTGGCGTGTGGTAGGATTCGCCCCGTGAATGACCGGACGAAAACTGTCGTCTTCGGGCCGTGGACGATTCAAGCGGATGCGGCGGCGACGAGGCACTGTTACGAGCAAACGGAAGAGGTTCCGGCAGAGGGGTGCGGCTGCGATCCGTGTAGAAACTTCGCTTTGGTCCGGGAGCAAGCGTATCCGCAGGAGGTCGTGACGCTGTTTGACGAACTCGGCATTGATTGGCAGAAGCCGTTTGAATTGTCACATTACTGTCGAATGCCTTCGGGGCTCCATCTATACGGTGGCTGGCATTATTTCTGTGGTTCCATTGAGCGTGGACCCGAACCGGAGAAGTCGAACCCACATCGGTTAACCCCGGCATTCGAGATCAAACTGACTCGACCGGATGCCCCACGGCGTCCTTTTTCAAAATTCCCTTGCGTTCAGGTCGATTTCTACGCCGAACTGCCGTGGAAATCCGACCTGACAGAGCCCGATTAAGAATGCGTGTGTCAAGTATATCAACGCCCAAAATAGAGTCCCGCACTGATGCTGATGCGGGCAAAAGGATGACTATCAGGGCAAAGAAATTCTTCACGGTGCGCCTCCCGGAATGGCACAAATGGTTCGTCGTTATTAGGAGCGCGCGCGAGCAGTGCGCTAAAGCGTAGAGCGGAAGTTACTTGAGGATATTTCCCACTGAGGCGGCCCGAATCGCTCGACCTAGGATGTACCGCGGCGCTTGTTGCGCGAGGAAGTTGCGCATGGCCGGGTCTTCGCATAATCCGATGGCGTTGCTATAGGCGGTGGCAGCTTCCTTGTATCGTTGCAGGCGTTTGAGCAGATGCGCGGCCACGGCCCAGTAGGGTTGATAGCCCTTAACGGCGTCGGCGGGAATGGCTTCGAGCACAGCATCGAGACGCGATGGAAGTTCCTTCACATCAGGCACTTCGAACCGGATGCCCGCATCGCGGATCTTCGTTTTCGCACGGCTGAGCCGTTGACCCATCGTCGAGGGCCGCACCAGAAAGGCGGACGCAATGCGCGCAGCATCGAGCCCTAAAACACTTTGCAGCATCAGCGGAGTTCGCACCGCCGCGTCAATCGCCGGGTGAGCGCAGATGAAGAGCAGCTTGAGCCGCTCATCGGGAAAGGTCATGTCGATACCCGCCAGTTCCTGCGCTTGGTCCGCCGCGGCCAGCAGCGCCGGCATTGCCTCGGCTTGGACGCGGGCGTGGCGAGAGTTGTCAATCAGTCGCCGACGGGCTGCGACGAGCAACCACGCCTCCGGTTTCTCCGGCACGCCTGCGAGCGGCCAGTTTTCCAGCGCGCTTTGGAAGGCATCGGAAAGCGCATCTTCCGCGGCCGCCATGTCGCGCGAGCGTGCAGCGAGAAACGCGACCAGCCGGCCGTAGGAATCGCGCGCCACCTGTTCGATAGTCCGATGCGCTTCCATCGCTCGATCCAAACGCCACGCCAGTTCAGCCCATTGGCGGCAGATTGGGACGCACTTCGATTACCCTACCGGGCATGCGCGGGCAGCGAGCCGCCCAATCGAGCGCTGTGTCGAGATCCGGCACACTGAGGGTGAAGAAGCCGCCGAGCTGCTCCTTGGTATCCGCAAACGGTCCGTCCTGAACGAGGCGCTGGCCGTCCTGGAATTTTAAGCGTGGTTGCAGTTTCGGGCGGTTGAAGGCCCCCGCCGCTCACAAAGACACCTGCGTCTTTGAGCGCTTTGGAATAGGGCGGCCAAGCTGCCCAGTAAGCTTCCCGCTTCTTCGGGTCGGGGTCGGTGCGAATCGCAAAATCGGCAGGGGTTTCATAGATCAGAATTGTGTAGTTCATGGCTTTATCCTTTCAAGTTTTCTGAGCGTTTTATGTGCTCGCTCAATACAGTGACGGACCAGCCGGGGCGATTTCGACAGGGCGGCAAATTTCCTTTTTGCCGGTGGAAGCTTCTCCGGGGCGCCGAATTGCCGCGAACTAATCGTCGGATTGGATCTCTCGGGCCACGAAACCGCGCTAGGTCGAATGGCGTGAGTTATTTCCTTGTGTCCCCCGAATCTCTGCCTGCAGCAGCTTTCGCACCCGGCATGGAACGGTGGCCTCCGTCTCCGGTGGAAGAAGCGCCAAGCCCTCCTGAGCAGCCGCTCGAGCTTTTGTAGGTTGCCCGGCAGCGCGGTAAGCGCCGGCCAGCGTCAACAGAAATTCGGCATTGCGATGGCCACTCATTTCTACCGTGCGCTCAGCATATTTCACAGCCAACGCCGGCTCGCGCAGAGTGGCGGGTTCGACGGTGATGAGGCCGGTTGCAACATCGTCAAGTTGAAAGGCTTTCGTATAGGGCCGCCGCCCCGCATCCTTCAACATGGAAAGTCCTTTTTGCGCCAACGCCAGCGAACCCTCCGGCCGCTGCAGCGCGCGTTGCTGCCGTGCTATGTCAATCAGCACCAAACCAAGCTTGGCCGGCCAAACCGAATCATTCGGTTCAATCCGGACAATGTCTTCGAGAAGGGACCGTTCTTTCAACAAGACCCGCAAAGCGTTCGCGGCATCCGCGGTCCGGTCACTGCCTTCTTCCGCAAAAATGCCGGCAGCGCGCTCCTGGTAGCATTCCGCTTCCCTGCTCAATCCGGCATACAGGTCTTGAATGGAGCGAAGATCTTTGGGGTCCGCAGCCAGCAGGGCCTCTTGAATGGCTCGCCCCTGTTCCAAGGCAGCCAGTGCTTGGCGGTATTGGCCAATCTCCGTCAATGCCCCCGCATACGGTCCAAGCACACCCGCCTCGAGCCGCCTGAATTCCATCGACTGTTTTGCTTGTTCGTGCAGCGCGTCCATTCCTTTAATCGCGTTTCGTAATTCAGACACTGCCCCGGCCGGATCGGTGTGGAGTTGGATCGCTCCCACCCTTCTGTGAATGTCGACAATCCCTCGCAAGACGCTCGGATTTGCCGGTTCAATTTGGGCAGCGCGCTCATAGATCTTCCCGCCTGTTCGGTACGCGCCCAGAGCGGATGGGAAATCGCTGAGGCTCGGCCAACCGACCATGCCGAATTCGTCACCAAGGTGCATGTACGCTCCGGCGGCATTCAACAGAGCGTCCACTTTTGCATCACGTGTCACGCCGCCCATCGATGCCAACTCCTCGAAAGTTGTTATCGCGGAGCGCATTTCAACCACTGCCTCCTCCGTCCGGGCGATTCCAAATAAAACCTCGCTACGGGACTTACGGGCCAAACCGAGCGACTGCTTCGCCGCCGTGTTTTCCGGCTGTTTCCGGGTCAATGCGATTGCAATAGAAAGAGCCTTGTCCAGGCTCGCCAATGCTCCCGGCGTATCGCCAATGTTCTGATGGTAAGGACTACTTTGCACATTCCCCAAACGGATGTATGCATTAGCGGCGTCAACTTCCATCTGTGGATCTCCAGCGGAATCCTTAACGGTTCTATCCAAATGCTCCAGAACGGTCGACACCAGCAGCTTTTGCGCTGGTGTCGACCCCGGAAGTTTTTGAATGGCGTCGTCAATTTCCGTCAGCAGGCTATCGCTTAGCTTCCGCAAGTCTTCGGCGCGCGCCTCGGCCTTTCGGCGTTCCGTGATCGCGTTCCGGTACTGCCAGAGAACGCCGCCGATTCCCGCGAGCACGGTAAGCAAAAGCAACACGCCAGCGCTGAACGCCAGTTTGTTGCGGCGGGCGAACTTACCCGCTCGATAGCGAAATGAAGGCGCATGCGCCAGCACCGGTTCGCCGGTGCGATAGCGGCGCACATCTTCCGCGAGTTGCTCCACCGACTGATATCGCTCGGCCGGCGCAAGCGCAAGAGCTTTGCGAACCACGATATCCAGATCGCCGGGCAACGGTTTGGGCAGTTTCACTTCAGCGGCTTCACCGGCCCCCAGCCGCGATACCAGATCGTCGCCAAAAGCTTTCTCGCCGGCCAGCAACTCATACAAGACCGCGCCCAAAGAAAATACGTCGCTCAGCGTGGACGCCTTCTCGCCACGCAACTGCTCTGGACTCGCGTAAGCGACCGTGGCCATACTGAATCCGGTTCGGGTCGCCTCCGAATCGTCCAGCAGCTTAGCCGCTCCGAAATCCAGCAGCTTCGCCGTGCCATCGCGATCCACCAAAATATTCGAAGGCTTGATGTCGCGATGCACGATCAAGTTCTGATGCGCATACTGCACCGCCCCGCATACGCTCAAAAACAAATCGAATTTCTTGTCAAGATCCGCCGGAAACTGGTTGATGGGCACGCCGTCCACATACTCCATCACCAGATACAACTGTCCGTCTTCGGTAATGCCGCCATCCAGCAGGCGCGTAATATTCGGATGCTTCAATCCTGCCAAAATCTGGCGTTCACGCCGGAAGCGTTCGCGAATTTCGTCCAGCTCGAATGGCAATCCGATGATCTTGACCGCCACCTGCTGTTCGAATTCCCCGTCGGCCCGATGCGCCAGATAGACAGCGCCCATTCCGCCGCGGCCAATCAGCCGTTCCAGTTCATAATGGCTCAGTTTTTGCGCGGGCGGAGCCGTCTCGCTTGGCGGTGCGGTCCATTGGCCGGTCGCGGCATCCGCCGCATCCAGCCCGCGCAATTCCCGCAGCAACTCCAAATCGTTCCCGCAGCGCCCACTGAGGAATTCATCCCTGAGTTCGGGATCAATTTCCCAGGAAGCAACAAGAATCTCTTCTATCTGTCGCCAGCGTTCTGAAGTAACCACCCTTCCGCCCATCTAAGTGATACACCATCTTTACTTAAAAAGCGCAACCAGACCGCAAAACAGGCTACTCAATCTTCGCCCGGTACTCTCAGTACCAATTTCCAATGATCAGCTGAGCCGTTCGAAGCACGAATTGCGTGTTCAGGGTAGTGGATCTCCTGGGCGAGTCCTTCGAACCACTGAAATCTTTTTCGGAGAAAAATCTTGGACTTTAATAAGCTGTTGCGCACAACACTCTTCGCCTGCCTCGTTTCGACAGCAGGCATTACCCTTGCCCCAGCCACCCTGTCAGCGGACACTTTGGTGTATGGAATTCACTACGGAGACGGGGCTTTCGGGACGGTTGACCTCAACACAGGGGTTTATACACAAACTTCAACGCCAACGCCGCTCGTGCAAGATTACGAACTGGCCGCATTCAACGGGAACCTATACGGAGATGACCCCCAGTTTGGTAACCTGTTTCAGCTCAATCCATCTACCGGCGCCGTCACTCACGCGCCTACCGCTTTCGGACAGAACTCGGATGGCTTCGGCTCAACGACCGCTGGTCTGTTCCTGGTCGGGCCAGGAAGCCCTGCCTCCCTCTATTCCGTTAATCCGGCAACCGGCGCCGCGACAGTGATCGGATCGACGGGCATTACCTCCGGAGGCGGCACCGGCTTTTTGTCCACATCGAACGATTCGAGTACGCTCTATTGGGCAGTTTCAAACGTGGCTGGCGGGACTTCCCTGTACAGCTTAAACACGTCGACTGGCGCGGCCACGTTGATCGGGTCCCAGGCGGCGTACGGTTTCCCTACCGATATGGTCTCTGTTGGGGGCACTCTATGGGGATATATTGCGGGCTCGGGATTTTTTGGGACGATCAACACTTCAACCGGAGCTGAAACGCTGGTTACGAGCAGCGCGGCCGGGGGTTTCTTTGGACTTGCTCCGGATCCGCTCTCGCCGACGGGGCCTCCTCCGCCTCCGCCGACGGTACCCGAGCCCGCAACCTTGGCCTTGCTCGGAGTGGGGCTGGGAGCTATCGGCCTGCTGAGGCGCTTCTACTCAACTCGGTCTTCTTGAGCCGGCGCCGCTTCGCCCTGTAACCGCTGAAACAGCCAAGCCCGAGCCACCCGCAACTCCCGCTTCACCGTCGCTTTCGACAATCCTGAGAGCTCAGCAGTCTCGTCTGCTGAGCATCCCAGGAAATACCGCAACTCAACCAGCCGCACCTTGCGCTCGTCAATCTCCCGCAGCTTATCCAGCGCTTGGTCCACCTCCAGCATCTGCTTGCTGTCCACTGTTATCCAAGGCACCTCGGCATGCAAAGGCAGGTGAGCCGTCACGCCTCCGCGCTTTTGAGCGGCCCGCGCTCGAACGTGACTCACCAAAATTCTGCGCATACATTGCGCCGCAAAACAATAAAAGTGCTCGCGATCCGCCAAATCAACCGAGTTCTGGCTCAACAAACGCAGGTAAGTCTCATGTACCAGGACCGTCGGCTGAATGGTTGTGCCATCGTGGCCGCCGCGAAAAACCGATCCGGCGATCGCCCGCAGCCGGGGATATACCAGCGGCATGAGCGCCTGCAGCGCTTCTTGATCACCGGCGCTCCAGCGCGCCAACAGACTGGTAATTTCGCCGGGCATGCCTTCTATCGTAAATGAGGGATGCCTCACTGCATCCGAAGACTTACTCGTATCGCAAGGCGACCATAGGATCGATGCTCACAGCCCGGCGGGCGGGGATGTAACATGCCAACAGCGCCACGCCGGTTAGCATCAGCGAGACGACGGCAAATGTGAGCGGATCGGCTGGCTTCACGCCATAGAGCAAACTCGACAAAAGGCCGCGTTAGCTGAAGCGCGCCGACAATTCCGATCGCGATGCCAGCCAAAGCGGGCCTGAGCCCTTCCCCAATGATCATCGTGAGAACATCGCTCTTCCGTGCTCCCAGCGCCATGCGAATGCCGATCTCGTGTTTGCGTTGAACGACGATATAGGAGATCACACCGTAGACCCCCAGGCAGGCCAGCAGCAAGGCCAAACCCGCAAAGCCACTGAGAAGCAGAGTTATCAAACGCGGCAGTAGCACCGACTGCGCGAAGTATTGGTCGAGGGTTTCGACGTGGTAAATGGGCGCGTTCTTATCCAAGGAGGCGACCTGGCGGCGCACCGGCTGGATAATGCTTCGTGGATCATTTGCAGTGCGTACTGCGATAAACATAGTTAGGAACGGGCTCTGGGCTAAAGGGGCATACGACCTCGGGAGCGGCTTCGGCGCCAAGGCCGCTTTGCTTCACGTCCGCTATCACGCCTACGATTTCGCGCATCGGCGGCGTGCCTGGACCATAGCCGTTACCGATCCAGGGCGGACGTGCTTCCCAATCGGATCCTGGTTCGGAAAAAAGCGCCGCGCCAACGTGCGATTGACGATTACAACGGGGGTAGATTTCGAATCATCATGTTCGGTGAAGTCCCGCCCCTCGACGAGTGATATACCCACGGTGCGAAAGTAATTTGGCTCGACCGCATTGAAATCAGCCGAGGGTCGCGACCCCACCGGAGTGGGCTGCCCCTCGATTTCGATACTCGAGCTGATGTTATCTCCGGTGAGAGGCAGCGACGCAGCCGCACTGGCGGAGCGGACGCCCGGGAGAGCGTTGATTCGCGCCACAACTTGTCGAAAGAATGCCGGGACCTGTGAGTCCGGCTTTCCGCCGGGCGAATCGAGCTCAAACGTCAGGACATTATGAGGGTCGAATCCCGGATCAACTCGCGTGAGGTGCAGAAAACTCTGAATCAACAGGCCAGCTCCGAGCAGCAACACGATGGCTAAGGCGATCTCACTGACAACCAAAACGTCGCGCAGGCGGCTGCGCTCTTTTCCTTGGCTACCAAAGCCGCGCCCAATCTCCTTCAGCGATTCGGTGAGACTAATCTTGGAGACGCGCAGGGCTGGAGCGAGACCGAACAAGATTCCCGCCAATAGCGAGATCAGAAAAGCGAAACTGAGCAGGCGAGCGTCGAGGCCAATGGCGTTCACCCGTGGAACGTTGGCGGGGATGAGCCGCACGAGTAACCTGAGCGACGCAAGCGCCAGCGCGAGACCGAGGCCACCACCCAACAGCGACAATGCCACGCTTTCTGTGAGTAACTGGCAAGTCGCGCGGCGGCGGCTAGCACCCAGGGCGGCCCGGACCGCCATCTCCTTGTGACGCCCGGTTGCCCGCGCCAACAGGAGATTCGCCACGTTGACACACACGATCAGCAGAACGCAGCCCACGGCTCCTAGCAGCACGAGCAGCGGAGTACGGATAGGGCCGATGAGGCCCTGGATCTCCGGCACGATCCGCACCGAGCGCGGCTTATTCTCGGGGTATTGCTTATTCAATGCGCTTGCGATCGCAGCCATCTCGGCTTGCGCTTGCTGGAGCTTGACCCCGCGTTTCAGTAGGCCAACAACGTCCAGGTAGTGCGCACCTCTTTGTGCGGTCATCGCGTTCGCGCCACCTCGGGCATCAACGGCGATGGTGGTCCACAGCTCGACGGGCTCCGCCTGAATGGGGAACTGGAATGCGTGCGGCATGACCCCAATGACCGTGAAGGGTTGGTCCCCGAGCCGAATGGTCCGGCCCAGCACCGACGCGTCAGAACCGAACTCCCGTTGCCACAAACCGTAGCTCAAGATGACTGGATCGGCGCCACTCGCGGCGGCGGGGTTGTCCTCTTCCGGAAGGAAACTGCGCCCGAGTGCTGGAGTTACGCCGAGCAGAGAGAACAGTTGCGCGGAAACTACCGCCCCTTGCAAATGGAGTGGCTCACGTGGGCCGATCAGAGTAAAGTCGTTCGTTCGGAAAACAGCGATGCCATCGAAGACGTGATTCCGTGCCCGCCAATCAAGGAAATCCGGATAGGACGCAATATCGCCGTGGCCAGTGGCGGCAATCACCGACTGAATTCGCACCAAGCGGTCGGCGGTGGGAAAAGGCAGCGGCTTGAACACTATGGCGTCTACTACGCTAAAGATCGCTGTGGTTGCGCCGATCCCCAGCGCCAGAGTCAGAATAGCGATAGCTGCGAAGCCGGGATTTCTCCTGAGCACCCGCAGGCCGTAGCGAAGATCCTGAAGCAAGTTATCCATAGAAACTCCAACTCTGACGTCGCGAACGTTTTCCTTGAGCTGTTCCACTCCACCTAGCTCCCGGCGCGCCCGTTGGAGCGCCTCATCGCGACCCATTCCAGACCGCATCTTCTCTTCCGTCAGCAGGTCGAGATAGCTGCGGACTTCCTGTTCGAGGTCCTGATCTATCGCTTGCTTGTGGAAGATGTTTCGCCAGAGGTTATGGAGTTGATGCAACACGACTGCACCTTATGTTGCTCGTAAAGCGCTCGCTATTGCGAGCGAAATGCGTTTCCACTGGTCCGTCTCTGTATCGAGTTGGCGCCGGCCCAACTTGGTTAGCCGATAAAACTTGGCGCGTCGATTGGTTTCCGACTCTCCCCAGGAGGAAGCTAGCCACGCTGCCTGCTCCATACGGTGCAGAGCCGGGAAAAGAGAGCCGGGTTTGACCTCAAACGTTCCATTTGTGATCTGTCCTATTCGACGCGAGATTCCCATCCCATGCATCTCGTCAAGCGCAAGCGCCTTCAAGATCAATAAATCGAGAGTTCCCTGGAGGAGGTCCGATCGCGAAGATGCCATAGCACTCTTATAGAAGGCCTATAAGTAGAATGGCAAATCTCTTATAGAGTGTCAATAGGAAGGTGGGTACTCACTGCACGCGAAGGCTTGTCATGGGGTCGATTCGAGAAGCTTGGCGGGCGGGGAGATAGGAAGCGGCTACTCCGACCAGGGAGAGAAATGCAATCACCGCACCCAAGGTGAGGGGATCGGATGCGGACACGTTATAGAGAAGACTTTGGATCAAGCGAGTCAAGAGGAGTGCACAGCAGACGCCTCCTGCAACTCCCATTAGAATGATTTGGAGACTCTGCGACAGGACCATACGCAAGACATCGCGAGGCCGTGCTCCGATGGCCAGACGAATGCCGATCTCCCGGAATCTCCCGCGCACGAGCAGTGACATTACGCCGTAAAGACCCACAGTTGCTAAGACGAGGCCGAGCGCAGCGAAACATCCCAGCAAGACCGTTGCCAGGCGGGGCTTAGCCGCCGACTCATTTAAGCGGCGATCCATGGTTTGCATGTTCGTGATTGGTTGCTGCGAATCCAACTGCGCGATTCGTCTTCGGAGCTCCGATTCCATATACGCGGGACTGAAGCTAGTGCTGGTCAAGAGACCTACATCGTTATCCATGGCTCCGACCTGTGGATAGGGAAAATAGATGACTGATTCGGGAGGGGTGGCCAGACCGGCAGTCTTGACATCGGCTACGATGCCCACAATCGTGCTCCACGGATCATTTCTTTCGCGGCGTAGTCTCTTACCGAGGGGATCTTGACCGGGGAAATTGCGGCGCGCGAAGGTTTCGCTAACCAGGGCGACCGGGGGGTTCCCTGCCCGATCGGTTTCAGAAATGCCCCGCCCCCTCAGAACCGGAATTTGAAGTACATGGAGGTAGGCCGGACTAATAGCGTATCCTCTGGCAACAGGTCGCTGGCCTTGTGGTTGTCGCGCGCGCCCTTCGATAGCAAAACCGTTAGTGGCATGGCCTTCACCCGGAGGCAAATTGCCTATAGCAACGCCCGCGATGCCAGGCAGGGAACTGACATTGTCCAAGAGCTTATTAAGAAAGATTATCTGCGCGGCACGGTCGGCATATTTCGATTTGCCGAGATGGAGTTGCGCCGTTAAGAGGTGTTCCGTCTGGAATCCGAGATCGCGATATCTCAAGTTCCAGAAGCTGCGCAACATGAGTCCACCTCCCGACAAGAGTACGATGGCGATCGCGATTTGAATTGATGCGAGCGCGTTCAACCAAAATTGCCGGCGGGTTCCCGCGAAGAGGTAGCGACCCTCCGATGCAAGAGACTGAGTCAGGGGAGCTGCGGAGCTAAGCAGGGCAGGTCCTAGTCCGAAGATGAATGCGCTGAGGCATGCACTCAGCAAAGCAAACGCGAGGACTCGCCAGTCGAGCGCGGATAGGGTGAGTCCGGGAATGTTTTGCGGGATGAGGCGCAAAAGCAAACCGCGCACGGAGGACGCGAGAATGACTCCAGCCGCGCAACCGATGAGTGCGAGCAATACACTTTCAATGAAGAGTTGCTTCATCAAGCGCCTGCGGGACGCGCCAAGAGCCGAACGAATGGCCATCTCTTGTTGCCTTGCGACGGCTCTGCTCAATAACAGGTTTGACACGTTGGCGCAGGCCATCAGCAATAGGAAGCCGACCGCGCAGAGCAGAGAAATGAGCGATGTCCGCAAATTTCCGACGAACTGTGACCGCAAAGGGATGACCTTAACCGTTATCTGAGCGCCAGACATAAATGAAGGCGGCGCGATATGAGACTCGATGATTTCGATTTGGGCACGAGCCTGATTGAGCGTCACGCCAGGCTTCAATCGGGCGATGACGTCGTGGACAATCGTGACTCCGTCGCTGCGCTTCATTTCCGTTTCTTCGTTTTTGCCCAAAGGCGTCACAACATCAATCGAGACCGATGAAGGGAAATGGAAGGCCGGCGGCAGCACTCCGATTACCGTATATGCTCGATCGTCGAGTGTGAGCGCTTGGCTCAGGATGTCTTTCTTGCCGCCGAAGCTTTGCTGCCATAGCTCGTAGGAGATGAGGGCAACTTGATCGCTCCCCTTTTGATCTTCCTTCCGAGAAAAGTTTCGACCGAGAAATGGCGAGATCTCCAGCAGCGGCAGAAGGACTGAGGAAGCTTTCGCGGTATGAAGCTGCAAGGGCTCGCCAAGGTTGGTCAGTGTTCGCGTAAGGACGTTGAAGGCGGCGATTCCGGTGAAGACGCGATTTTGATCTCGCCACTCCAAAAAGTCTGGCGTTAGGGTAACTTGATCCGTGGAGTTTCCTTTGAGTGTTTCGCCGATCCATACAAGACGATTCGCCTCTGGATAAGCGAGGGGTGCTAATAAAGCGGCATTGATCACGCTGAATATTGCCGTGTTCGCGCCCACTCCGAGTGCAAGAACTGCGACGGCAACAATAGTCAAACCGGGAGCCTTACGGAGTTGCCGCAATGCGTATTTTGCGTCTTGTAGAAGCTCTTCCGTCGAGCGAAACCCGCGGCGTTCGCGAATAGCTTCTTTCATTTGTGTACCTCCTCCAAACTGCCGGCGGACATGAGCGATGGGTGACGTGATTCGGCGTCAACGAACTCGGCGAAGCGTGCCATAGCGGCAGGGAAACGATCACCACTCGCTGCAAATCCTAAGCGGAAATGCGACGGCTGGCCGAAACAGTCACCGGGCGCCATTAGAACACCGCGTTTGGCGAGCCTCCGACAGAAATCGCGTGTGTCAGTACGGGCGGATAGCCATGGAAACGCAGTCATTCCGCCGCGCGGCCTCACCCACTTCAAGAGTCCATGGTGGTCCGAAAAGACCTGATCGAGCAGTGCCAGATTCTCTTGGGCCACACGGCGGGCGCGGGCGTAAATCTTCTCACTGTGCTCGAGAGCTAGCACAGCCAAGCGTTCACCGAGCACGCTATTCGTGACCGTAAAGTAATTGCGTGCATTGCGATAGTGCTCGCGCCGCCGCGGATCGCGGTCGATGATCCAGCCAACGCGCAACCCGCTCAAGCAAAGAGCTTTCGAAAAGTCGCTGATTACGGTAGCGTGGGGAAGCCGCGCCGCCGACTGCGTCTCGGGCCCGTGATAGATGGGATGATAGACCTGATCTGAGACGAACTGGATGTGGCGTTCCACGCAGAAGTCATGCAGGCTTTGGATCTCGTCGTCGGTCAAAACCGCGCCGGTGGGGTTGTGCGGCGAGTTCACTAAAAGAAACGCGGTGTGAGGGTCGACAAGTTTGCGAATTTCGTCGAGATCCACGCGGAATCGATTATCGGCACGGAGAGTGTAGTAGCGGATGGCAATCCCGAGGGACTCCGCTAGGGCCGTATTGGCGGGGAATCCGGGATTGGGAAGCACCACATTCGCTCCGGGTTTCGCGGCGAGGAAGAACAGAATAAGGAGCGCCTCGGCGGCCCCGGTTACTACTTGCACGTCGCCGCATCGACACCTTCCAGCGCGGCAATTGCAGCCCGCAACTCCGGAGTGCCCGGAGCGCTGGTGTACGACACGCGTGTATCGAGCAGCTCTTCCAACGCGCGATGGCCGGATAGCGCGAGCAGTTCCCGCAGCGTCCAGACCGGACCGGTGCTTGACGCCAGATCGTATTCTATGGGCGGATTTGCGGAATGCTTCTGGTCAATCCAGCGGTCCAGGAGAAACGGTGGGAGTTTCATGGATCGGGGTGCTCTTCTTCTCTGAGCTTACCGAGTTGGTGGACAGGAATAGCGTCATTCGGACCGCAAGGTCTCGATCGGATCGATGGCAATCGCGCGGCGCGCGGGAACGTAACTAGCCAGCATTGCCGCGGCAATTAATCCGACCGACACGATGGCATAGGTCGAGAGGTCGACCGCGCTGACGGCGAAAAGCATGGAGGCGATCAGGCGCGTCAGCCCGGCGGCTGCTCCCAATCCGATTAGGACTCCGATCAAGGCCAACGCGAGTCCGTGCAGAACGAACATCGCGCTCACCTGCCGGTTGCGAGCGCCAAGTGCCATGCGAATTCCGATTTCGCGTCTGCGCTGCGACACCGAATAAGAAATCACTCCGTAAATTCCGACCAACCCAAGCACCAGCGCCATCACGCCCGCAATCGCGAGCATCACCAGCGTGAAAGAAGTGCGGGCCATGGATTTGCTGTAAATTTCGTCGAGAGTTCGGACTTCCGCTAGCGGCGAGTTCGGGCTTACGGACCAAATCGCGCGCCGCAGCTCGTTAAGAAATGCTATGGAGCCGGTGCGTTTGCTGCGAATCGCGAAAGCCATCGTTCGCTGGGAAAATATCTCATTACCCCAAAAATTCTTCATCAGGGCCGGCCAGTAGACCACTGCGGGCGGTTTCTCCTGCACGCCATCGTCGTATTCATTGCCCACTACGCCGATAATTTCCCGCCAATCGTCCTTCATGCCTTCACGAACACGCTTACCGATCGCGGCTGCCGGGTCACGCCAGTATTCCCTGGCGAGATTCTCCGAGACGATGACCACCGGCCGGAAGTTGTAGATATCGGTCCAGGTCAGATCGCGCCCGGCGATGAAAGGACGCCCGACGGTGTGAAAGAAACCCGGAGAGATGAACTTGAACCGGCGGATGGGTGGGATCTTTCCTTCCGCAATAGGATGGTCCTGCACGAAGAGGAGATCGCTGCTGGTGTGCCCATCCATGGTGATCGCGCTCGCCATGCTGGCCGCTTCCACGCCTGGAACTGTGGCGATTTTCGTCAGGATGTCGTTATCCATATGGAGGGCGCGCTCAGGCTCTTTCACCTGGGCGTCAGGAATGGACACGCGCAGCGTGAGCACTTCTTGGGGCCGAGTGAATCCGGGTTCAACCCGGCGTAAGGCCTGAAAAGTCCGAATCATCAACCCCGAACCGATCAGCAGTACGAGGGCGAGCGAAACTTGGACGACGACGAGAAAGCTTCGTGCGCGGTGCTGTTCGCGTCCAGTGCTGACGCTTCTGTTACTCTCTCGCAGGCCCGTTCCGGGGCGGACGCCGGCATATTTGAAGACCGGCAGGATTCCGAATAGCGCGCCGGCCAATAGCGAGACTGCAAATGTGAACAGCAGCGCCGATGAATCGATGCGGATCTGATCGAGCCGTGGGAGACCCGCGGGACCGATGGCAACCAGCAGCCGCAGTGCTCCGAAAGCAACTGCGAGGCCAAGCGCGCCGCCAGCAAGTCCGAGTACGGTACTTTCGAACAATAGTTCGCGCGCGATGCGTCCCCAGCCCGCTCCGAGAGCGGCGCGAATGGCCAATTCGTGCTGGCGTGCTTCTGCGCGTACGAGAAGCAGATTCGCCACGTTCGCGCAAGCGATCAGCAGTACGGCGCCAATGGTGCCCATGAGGACCCAAAGCACGCTGCCGATATCGCCCACGACGTCCTGCATGAAAGGCCGGACATTGGGGCCAATTCCAGCATCCTCAAAGATTTTGGCGCTGAAGCCCGGCGGCGGGGGGAAGGTCTTCAGCCAGATCGGTATCAGGCGCGCGACATCGGCGTTGGCCTGCGCGAGAGTTATGCCGGGCTTCAGCCTGGCGATTCCTCGATAGCTGAAGTTCCCGAGAAAAACTTTGCTCCGGTTAAATCGCAGAGGCATGACCAGCCCGGGCTGGGGATTCATGAACCGGAAGCTGGCGGGGAGCACGCCTATGATCTCGCGATTCTCTCCATCTACCGTGATCCGCCGGCCGATAACGGAAGGCGCGCCACCGAAACGGCTCTGCCAATAGCCATAAGTCAGGATCGCGGTGAGCGGGCTGCCCTCGGTGTCATCCTGGCGCGTAAACAAACGGCCCAGAGTAGGCCGCACGCCGAGTATCGGAAGCACGCCTTGCGTTACCCAAAGACTCTGCACTTGTTCAGGCTGGGCGATCTGAGTCACGCTGACCGAACCGCCTGCTGTAGGCTCCGATGTCTTGGAAGGTGCGGCCCTGCTCGCGGTAAGTGAAGTACATGGACGGACAAATCTCCACCTCCTTCACCTTGAGCTTTTTGGCGGTGTGCCAGACGCCCACCAGCCGATCGGGGTCGGCGTACGGAAGCGGTTTTAGCAAAATACCGTTAATGACGCTGAAAATGGCCGTGTTGGCGCCGATTCCGATGGCCAGGGTCAGCAGGGTGACAACCGTGAACATCGGCGAACGGAATAAGCGTCGAAGAACGTATTTGCTCATGAGAGGAGTGCACCTCGTTACAGAGCATTACGTGATCGGGCGGCGAAAGTTTGCTCTTTTTTGGGGCTGGGTGCGGTTAAGGGAGTGATACAACGAGAAAGATGCGAAGTTGTGCGGTGCTTGCGACGGCGCTGTTTTGCGCGTGCGCTTATGGGCGCCCGGAGCCAGCGTGGACTCTGGTGAAGAGCGAGCACTTCGAAATCTACTCGCAGGGGGATGAGGCGCGGGCGCGCACGGCGCTGGTGTGGTTTGAACAACTGCGGGCGTTTTTTCAACAGCGGACCGCATTAAAGGTGGACAGCGATGCGCCGGTGCGCGTGATTGGATTTCGTTCGCCCGTGGAATACCAGCCGTTTCGACTGCGCTCCACCGCGGACGCTTACTATGTCGGCACGGGCAATCGGAACTACATCGTGATGGCCACACTGGATGCGGGGAGTTTCGGCATTGCAGCGCATGAATATGCCCATTTCATTTTGCATGCAAGCGGCGTACAGGTTCCGCATTGGCTGAGCGAGGGCTTAGCGGAATTATTTTCCACGGTTCGAATCGGCACGCGCGGCTGCAGCCTGGGCGGCGACCTGCCGATGCGATCGCAAGTGCTGCGGAGCCGCTCGTGGATGCCGCTTTCCGAGTTATTGGCGCTGCCGGACGAGACAGGAAATCACAACACAGTAAATCAGTCGAGCCGCGCGGACGAAGATTTGTTCTATGCCGAAGCTTGGTCACTGACGGAAATGCTTGTCCTTTCGCCGGAGTACGGCCCGCGATTCCATGATTTGATGGCTGCGCTCACGTCAGGAGCAGCAAGCGCCGAGGCGATGACGACGGTTTACGGGAAACCGCTCGAAGCGATCACGAGCGACGCACACGCGTGGGCTAATCGGAAGGCTACCGGCATCGCGCTTCCGGGCATCGTGTCCGTTGGCATCGCATCTAAGGTTTCCGAAGTGTCGTCGTCCGAATCGCGCTTGGTATTGGCCGAATTGCTGTTTGCAAGTGGCGAGACGAGCCGGGCGGAAGCGCTGTACCGCGATCTTGCGCGAGAGGCGCCGGGGTCCGCGAATGTGTTAGCGGCGCTGGGCGCAATTGCGCTGCGGCAAGGAGACCGCGACACGGCACGGGAACAGTGGAAGCGCGCGATTGCCGCAGGGATAAACGACGCGAGCTTGTGTTACCGATACGCGCAACTTGCCGCCGACGCGGGCCTTCCGGCTAGTGAGATCCGGCCGGCATTGGAGCGAGCACTGGCGCTGGACCCACGCTTCGACGACGCGCGCTACGAGTTGGCCCTGCTCGAAAGCAATGCGGGGCATTATGAGGCGGCTCTAGCACAGTTCCGGGCAATGCGTAGCGTAGCAGCGGGGCGGGCATACGCTTACTGGTGCGCAATCGCCAATGCGGAAACCGAACTCGGGCACCGGGATGAAGCGAAAGCGGCGGTACAAAAAGCCATGGAGCACGCCAAGACCGCGGCAGATCGCGAACGCGCGGCGAGTCTTCGATACATGGCGGAAACCGATCTTGCTGTGCGGTTCACGCGCGATGCAAGCGGCCAGACGCAAATGGTTACTACGCGCGTCCCGCATGGCACGCAGGATTTCAATCCATTTATCGAACCGCAAGATCATATACGGCGGGTTGAAGGAAAACTGCGGGAGATCCATTGCGTTGCCGGTCAGGCGACGGGGGTTGCCGTGGATACGGCAGCAGGAGCACTACTGCTCGCGATTCCGGATCCAATGCACGTGCTGATGCGCAATGCGCCAGCAGAGTTCGTATGCGGGGCTCAGGCGCCGAGGACGGTGGAGCTGGAGTATGCGGCTTCAGAAATCAAGGCCGCAAATACAGCGGGCGTGGTGAGGGGGATGGAGTTTAGGTAAGGCGCTAGCGTTAGGCGCCAGTGCTCGCGGCGGCGGCTTGCAGACGCTCGTCGAACTTGCCGAAGATCATCTTGCCTGCCGTGGTTTGCAGGACGCTGGTGACGGTTATATCGATGGTTTTGGATATGTGCCGTCTGGCGTTATCGACGACGACCATCGTTCCATCATCCAGATAGGCGACGCCCTGGTTGTATTCCTTGCCTTCTTTCAAGATGAAAACGCGCATCGATTCGCCGGGCAGAACAACGGGCTTCACAGCGTTCGCGAGCTCGTTGATGTTCAGGACCTCCACGCCCTGAACCTGAGCGAGCTTGTTCAGATTGAAATCGTTAGTGACGATCTTGGCGTTGTGCACTTTGGCAAATTCAATGAGCTTAAGATCGACCTCGCGGATAGCGGGGAAATCCTGCATGGAAAGCTCGACATGAATGCGCGGGATTTTTTGAAGACGCTGGACAACATCGAGGCCGCGACGCCCCCGGTTGCGCTTGGCGGAATCGGCGGAATCGGCGACCTGCTGCAACTCGTGAAGGACAAATTGCGGGATGACCAGGTTTCCATCGAGGAATCCGGACTCGGCGACGTCAGGAATTCTGCCATCGATGAGAACGCTGGTATCTAGAAGCTTGGGAGGAGAAGAGGCAGTTTGCTCGCGGGAGAAGAGGTTGAGAGATTCCAGCTTGAGGAGGTCCGATTTGGCGATTCCTGCAAGAAGGCCAATATATCCGCCGATTAACGGTATCGCGACACGAAAGAATTGGGCGGTGGCGCCGCCTATCAGGGATACGAAGAGGACACCGAGCGCTGCACCGATGAGAGCGCCGATTGAGCCGCCGATCAGCGAGTTTAGCGAGGCGCGGCGCAGGCGCTGTTCAATAAGGATGACAACCAGCGCGACGCAAAGACCCGCAGCGGCCGCGATCGAAATCGAGAGACCGAACGGCCGAAAGAAGGCAGCGATGGCGGCGATTAGAACGATGAAACCGGTACGAAGGAGAAACACGTCGCAGACAATGCTGCGAAGTATAGCACGGTGGGATAGACTAGAGGACCTTGGCCAGCTCTTCGGCAAAAGCACTATGTCTCGCCGATGAGTTCGAAGAAGTACGACGAGAACCTGCCACTTTGCGTTGTTGCGAGGTTCCAGCAGCAGGAGTGCTAACGGGACGTTTATTGCGGTCGGCCGGCATGGGCGGTCTACCCGGCCGTTGACCTGATTTCGGTGGTTGCGCAGGATTGGCTCGGAGGAGCCGGTCTTCGAGCGGCGCACGATCAAACCGGCGGATGATTGCGTTCATCTCCTCCTGATTTGGCGCTTCGATGAAGGCGAAGCCCTTCGACTCCTGAGTTTCGGGGTTGCGGATGACTTTGACTGAGTCAGCTACTAAATTTTCTGAGGTAAGCCACGACTTGATGTCGTCTGCGGTCACCCAGACAGGGAGATTTCCGAGAAAAACGGTAAAGTTCATTAGAAAGTGTTGTATGCTCCGTGGGGAAGTACGAGGCGCCACCTCGCAGGAAAGTGTTTTTTTCTGGAGGCCATTAGCATCCTAACACAGGGCGCGCAGTGAGGTAAACCCCAAAACACGCTCCAATCCGTTGCTATACAAAGGCCAGAACAATTTTTAGATGCGTGTGACTGGAGTTTTGATCGAGAAAATTTCGCCTGCCCGAGTGGCTGCTTTCGAGGTACTCACGGCGGTCGCGGAGGGAGCGTACGCATCGGATGCATTGCGGGATCGGACGCGTATTTTGGATACGCGGGACGCGGGCTTGGCCGGGCAGATTGTTTTCGGTTGTTTGCGGTACCAAGCTCAGCTCGATCACCTGATTTCTTGCTATTCCGGACGGAAAGCGGATCACCTTGAAACGCCGGTACTGATCTGTTTGCGTGCGGCAATCTTCCAGTTGCGGTATCTGGATCGAATTCCGGCACACGCGGCCGTGGATGATGCGGTGGAACTGGTCAAGCGGCATAGACGGGCAGCCACCGGGCTGACCAATGCAGTACTTCGGAAGGTAAACCGGCAGCCCGTGATTTGGCCCGACTTGGCTACTGAACTCTCCTGCCCTGCCTGGTTACTGGAGCGCTGGAGCGCCCATTTTGGTGTCGATCAGGCGCGGAGGATCGCCCAAGCCGCACTGAACGAACCGGAGCAGTACATACGGGTTGCGCCAGGGTCTCCGCAGCCTGAAAGTGTAGGGCTTGAACGAACGGAGGTGGGGGGATGTTTTCGGGTCCTGTCACCGGTTCCACGCGGCATGCGGCTGCACGATATCAGCTCGCAGGCGATGCTGCCGCTGCTGGACTTGCAGCCGGGGCATCGATATTTGGACTTGTGCGCCGCTCCGGGCAATAAGACTGTGCAAGCCATGGAGGTTCCGGTGGCGCTCGCTGTAGCAGGCGATGTCAGCTTGAGGAGAATGCGAGAAGTACCGCCGGTCTGCCCGCGCGTGGTGCTGGACGCGACCGGTCCGCTTCCGTTTTCGTGCCCGTTCGACCGGATCTTGATCGATGCGCCGTGCTCGGGTACTGGAACACTGGCGCGGAACCCGGAAATCAAGTGGCGCGTCCAAGCAGAGGATTTTGGGAGATTTGGGGAGAAGCAATCGCAAATCCTGGCGCAGGCCGTGCAGTTACTTGCGCCGGGTGGCAAGGTGCTGTACGCCACGTGTTCGCTGGAACGGGAAGAAAACGAACAGGTGGTTAGCGGGTTGATGGAAAGGCACGCCGGGCTACATTCCGAACGCGAGGTGTGGCGTTTGCCGGGGCGGGATGAAGGGGACGGATTTTTTGGGGCCGTATTGGGGTAGGATATTTCCGAACGTACCCCTTACGTGTTACGATCGTAGGGTTCCCAAGGTATGGAAAGTAAAGGGTGAACTGTAGGCATTCAGTTGGGGAGACGCCCGGCAGTTTCAGTTGTCTCAAGATCAGTGCTTCAAATCGTTCCTTCCATTTTCGCGGCGGACTTTGTACGCCTGGGCGAGGACATTCGACGGGTAGAGCAGGCTGCCGTTCAGATGCTCCACATCGATATTATGGATGGACATTTCGTTCCGAACTTCACCATGGGGACGCCGATTACGGAAGCGATCCGGCGGTTTACGCGCTTGAAGCTGGATCACCATCTGATGATCGAGGATCCGGATACGTATGCTCCGGTTTTCATCAAGGCCGGGGCGGATTGCGTGAGCGTGCATTACGAGGTATGCCGTAATTTGGACCGGACGCTGCACATGATCCAGGATCACGGGGCGAAGGCGGGGGTGGTGATCAATCCGGCGACACCGACGATGCTGCTCGAGAACGTGTTGGATATCGTGGATTACGTGCTGGTGATGAGCGTGAATCCGGGCTACGGCGGGCAGGAATTCATTCCGCGCTCGCTTCAAAAGGTGCGGGAACTTTACCGCTACCGCAGTGAGCGAAAGCTGAATTTTTCATCGAGATCGACGGAGGAGTTGGGGAAGAGAATATTGGGGATGTAGCAAGGGCAGGCGTGGATTGGGTGGTGGCGGGCTCATCGGTTTTCCATGCGCCGGAGCCCGCCGCGGCCGTCCGCGAGATGCAGCGCATCGCTGAAGAGGCCATTTCAATTAAGGTTTAGATCATATATGTGCTTTATGCTAATTTCTTGCCGAGACGAGCGCTCTTAGCGGTTCTATCGATGGGGCTTCTTGCTTCTTGCATGCACAAGAAATACGAAACGCCCATCGCGAAGAACACGCAGCAGCCGGACAAAGTGTTGTTTGATCAGGCGGTCCACGATATCGAGCGGGGGCGTTACGAGGTGGCACGTATTTCGTTGCAGACCCTGATGAACACCTACGAATCCAGCGAATATATGGCGAAAGCGAAGCTTGCCATCGCCGATAGCTGGTATCGAGAGGGAGGGGCCAATGGCCTCGCGCAGGCGGAAGCCGAGTACAAGGATTTCATCCTTTTCTACCCGAACATGGAAGAGGCGGCAGAAGCGCAGAACCGGGTTTGCCAGATCCATTACAAACAAATGGACAAGAGCGACCGGGACTGGAGTCAAACGCTGCGGGCAGACGATGAGTGCCGGCAGTTGCTGGTGCAGTTCCCGAACAGCAAGTTCGCGCCGAGAAGCCGCGCAGCGCCTGCGGAATATCCAGGAGAGCCTGGCGCAGCACGAGTTCGTAGTTGGCAATTTTTATTACAGACGCGAGATGAATCCGGCGGCAGCCAACCGGCTGAACGCGGTAGTGAACCAGTATCCGCTTTACAGCAACGCCGGCGAGGCGCTTTATGAGGCTGGGGTAGCCTATTCGAAAATGGGGCCGCGGTTCCGGAAGCAGGCGGGGGAGATGTTCGCGCGGATTGTGCGTGAATACCCGCTGAGCAGCCGCGTGGAAGACGCCAAGCGCCGGTTGGAAGAGATGGAACTGCCGGTGCCGCAAGCCGAGCGGGCTGCCTATGACCGCGAGAAATACGATCGGGATAATTATCATCGTCCGGGTCTCTTGAGCCGCTCGAGCTCGTTTTTGAAGAGTGGTCCGGATGTGAGTCACGCGGCGAAATCCGGCGATCCGGCCATGACCGATCCGAAGCCGACGATTCCCGCCAGTGTTCCGGTGGTGGCCAACACGGATGGCACGACTGCGGCGGGGGGTTCCGGGACGACGGACGTGAGCGCCACTACTGTAGGGAACAACAGCGCTCTAGAAAAAAATCCCGATGCGAGGAATAGCGGCGGTGCGGTGCAAAGCGTCAGCGATCAGCCTCTACCTACGAACCGCGATAAGGAGCTAAAGCAGCTCCGCGCAAAGCAGGCGAAGAAACAGGCCGCGCTGGATAAGAAGAAAAAGAAGAAGCAACCGGCATCCGATCAGTCGGAGCAACCGCAAGGTCAAGGGACGCAAGGACAGACACCGCCTGGCGCGCCCAACGCGGTTTCCTCAGGGTCTAATCCGGCAACTGCACCACCGCCGAGCCCCAAGCCGCCTCCCCAGCAATGAGCCGCATCCTGCTGGCTGACGACAGTCCACAGGCATTGAGACTCGCCGAGCAGATTCTGGCCGGCCAAGGCATTGAGGTGGTCAGCGTGACCGATGGCGCAATCGCGCTGCGGCGGCTGGCAGATGTGAAGCCCGACCTGCTCATCACGGATCTTTACCTTCCCACGAAAAACGGATTTGAGCTGGCGCGTTTTATGAAGTCCCAGGCCGAGTATCGCGATATCCCGGTGATATTCGCGGCAGCGCCAGTTGATGAGTTCAACGAGCAGGATGCGAAAAACGCGGGAGCGGACGTGGTTCTGCGCAAACCATTCGAGGCATCGGCCTTGCTGGGCGCGGTTCAAGAGCTGCTGCAGCGAAACGCTGGGGCGCGCGGGAACGGCGAGGCGGCGGCTGGGGCGACTTTCGACCGAAGCAGTATTCGGGCCGCTGTTACGCTAGCCCTGGATACGGCCATGCCAGCAATGATCGAAGAGCTGACGGAACGCGTTTTGCTGGCGCTATCGCATCGGGCGTAGACGCATTAGGCTGCGCACCGCTCGTCCTACTATTGAAGGTAAGAAATCGCCATGCCTGAAAACACTTTCGATGTCGTCTCCAAGATAGATCTCAACGAAGTCTCAAACGCCATCCAGCAGACTTCTAAAGAGGTTCACACTCGTTACGATCTGAAAGACAGCAAGTCGTCGGTAGAGCTCAACGAAAAGGACCATAAGATTCTTCTCGCGAGCTCGGACGAATTCAAGCTGAAGGCCGTGAACGAGATTCTGGGCCAGAAACTAGTGAAGCGGAATGTGCCGCTGAAAGGGCTGCAATATGGGCCGATTACTCCGGCGGCGCAGGGAAGCGTGCGGCAGGAGATCACGCTGCAGCAGGGCATCGCGATCGAGAAGGCAAGAGACATAATCAAGCTGATCAAGGACAGCAAGCTCAAAGTCCAGGCGAGTATTCAAGGCGATTTGGTGCGCGTCAGCGGAAAGGATCGCGACACGCTGCAGCAGGCGATCGCGCTGCTTCGGGGGAAGGACTTTGGGATCGACATGCAGTTCACGAATTACCGCACGAACTGATGGCGCGCCGGATTGAGAGCCTTTTCGTCGCTGGTCCGGCGGGGAGGCTGGAAGCGCTGCTCGAAGAGCCGGAACAGGAAGCTCCAGTGGAGGCGGCGCTGGTTTGCCATCCGCATCCGCAGGGCGGCGGCACGATGCACAACAAAGTTGTCTATCGCCTGGCGCGTGGGCTTCGGAACGCGGGCTGCGCAGTGCTTCGCTTCAACTATCGCGGAGTGAATCTGAGCGAGGGCGAATACGACGAGGGTACGGGCGAGACGGAGGATGCGCGGGTGGCGCTCGATGAACTGCATCGCCGCTATCCCGATTTGCCGGTGTTGATGGGCGGCTTTTCGTTCGGATCGCGGATTGCGCTGCGCCTGGCTGGGCAGGAATCGATGATTGGCCGCGTGATTGCGGTTGGATTCCCAACCAGAATCGCAGAGCGCGCGTACGTCCACGAAGTGCGTGTTCCGAAATATTTCGTGCAAAGCACTAACGATGAATTTGGGCCGCGGTCCGAATTCGCCGAGTTTTTCGAGTCCTTACCGGAGCCGAAACATCTGGATTGGGTGGAGGCCGGGGATCACTTCTTCAAGGGCAGCTTGGGTGAGTTTGAAGCGGTGATTGAGCGGATTGGGCGCAAGCGGTAGGCCTCTAGTTCGGTAGCTCGGCTTCCTTTAGCTGGCGCTCGACGATGCGGGCGGCGCGTCCGCTAATCAAATCAGCAACTTTGCCGAATAATTCGGGCAAATCCTCGGGTTTGATCAGCACCGGGTGTCCTAAGTCTGGGAAAGTGTTTTGATAGGTGGTTAGCAGCGCGGTGGCAGGCTTGTAATCCATGAGGCGGGCGTGCGCGAGGACGTTAGGCCCAGCGGACGGCGATTCCAGCTGTAAATCGCTCAGCACCAGCTCGTACTGACGCTCGTCAAGCTTACCGACGGCCTCCGCCGCGGAAGTTGCTGAATCCACGAAGTACCCGCCGGCTTCCAGAACCGTTTTAAGGGTTAGGCGGGAAGTGACATTGTTATCCACCAGGAGCACTCGAGCGAGCTCCAATTTCTTGCTGGGCGGCTTTCGTCGTTTGACGTCCATGTTTAGGCGTTTTTTGCCCGACACTAGTGTAAACGAAAAGTGGGAAAATCCCCATAGTTGATTTGTAAACGTTTCTGCTGCTATTAGTTAGGAAATACTCGAGCGAAAATAGCGTCGACATTTCGTAACTGGCGGTCAAGGGAAAACACCAGTTGGAGCTGATCTTTTCCCAAATATCGGTGAATTCTCGTGTCTTCTTCGACACTGGCGCGGAAATCGGCATCCGTGTCCCAGGCTTTCATAGCGTGGGCCTGGACCAAACGGTAAGCGTCTTCACGGAGCATCCCGGCAGCCGCAAGATCCAAGAGCAGTTGGCCGGAAAAGATGAGGCCATTGGTGCGGTCCAGGTTGCTCCGCATGCGGTCGGTGTTGACGACCAGTCCCGAAATAAGCCAGGTGCTCTTGGCGAGGAGGTAGTCGATCAAAATGGTCGAGTCGGGGAGGATGATGCGCTCAACCGAAGAGTGAGAGATATCGCGCTCGTGCCACAGAGCGACGTTTTCAAAGGCCGCCTGCGCGTTTGCGCGGACCACGCGCGCCAGACCACAAATTTGCTCACTGGTGACAGGGTTGCGTTTGTGCGGCATGGCGGAGGAACCTTTCTGCCCTGCGGCAAACGGTTCTTCCACCTCACGGATTTCGGTGCGTTGCAGATGGCGGATTTCGAGGGCGATTTTGTCCAGTGTCGACGCAATACCGGCGAGCGTGGCAATGTAATGCGCGTGCAAGTCGCGAGATAAGACTTGAGAGCTGATGGGTGCTGCCTTGAGGCCCAGGCGTTCACAGATTTTTTCTTCCGCCTCTGGACCAATGTGGGCGAAGGTTCCGACTGCGCCCGATATCTTACCTACGCGGATTTCTTCGGCTGCCGCCGCAAAACGCTTGCGATGCCGTTCCAACTCATCCCACCAGAGCGCGAGTTTGAGGCCAAAGGTGATGGGCTCGGCATGCATGCCGTGGGTTCGGCCGATTTGAAGCGTGTGCTTATGCTCGAATGCACGGCTTTTCAGAGCGGCGGCGAGGCCCTCGAGCGCGCCCGCAATCAGTTTCGATGCGTCCTTGATCTGCAAGGCTTGGGCGGTATCCACAATATCGTTCGATGTCAGGCCGTAATGCAACCAGCGCGAAGCTTCGCCTTGAGCGTTGGCCTGCATGGTTTCGGATACAGCGGTGGTAAATGCGATCACGTCGTGCCGCACTTCACGCTCGATCTCGTGAATGCGATGCAACTGGAAGGCAGCGTGGGCCCGCAGCGCCTGCGCGGCCTCTCGAGGCACCTCACCCAACTCGGCTAGAACTTCGGACGCGGCAAGCTCCACTTCGAGCCAGCACTCATATTTGTGCTGCTCACTCCAAATGGCGCCCATTTCAGGGCGTGTATATCGCGCGATCATTTACTGAATGCCCAGAAGACGGGCGTCTAATAGGAGAATACTTCCGACTGGATACCAGGGTGGGCGACGACCAGTTTCGTAAACAGGGTTCGGCCGTTCAGCGCCTTCAGACCCATGTTACGCACCAGCTCCGGATGATTATTATGCTCGCTGATGTGCCCCAGGACCAGAGTAGAGACCCGCGTGTCCAGATCGCGCTCGATGAAGTCCGCCGCCACTTCGTTCGAGAGATGACCTCTTCGGCTCATGACCCGCTGTTTCACTGACCAAGGATAAGGTCCGACTCTCAGCATTTCCAGATCGTGATTCGATTCGAGCACCAGCATGTCGGTTCCGCGCAGGTGCACGCGGAGCGAATCGGGTACATAGCCTAAATCGGTAACGATGGCGATCTTGAGGCCTTGCGTCGAGAGCGTGTAGCCTACGGGATCCACCGCATCGTGAGGAATGGTGAAGGTGGCGATATCGAAGTCTCCGATTGAAAATGAGCAGCCTGCCTGGAAGGCTTCCAGCGCAGGAGCACATTCGCCCCAGTCGATAAAGCGCGCGGTGCCATGCGTGAGATAAACCGGAATGCCCGGCTCGGAACCCTTTACCATTGCCGCCAGTCCGCAGGTGTGGTCGCTGTGCTCGTGCGTGACCAAGATGGCATTCAGAGAGCGGATGTCTTCCCCGATCGCGGCAAGCCGTTTGGTGATCTCGCGGCGGCTCAGACCGGCGTCAACGAGCACGCGAGTGCGATCAGTCGCAATAAAGGCCGAATTCCCGGCGCTGCTACTCGCGAGTATGCAGATTTTGAGTATAGGAGTTTTCCGCCTCGACTGATCTTATCGGTTATTGAGGAGTTTTTCAAACATTTGTTCGAGAATTGTTTTGGGCGGCTGTCCCTACAATAGAAGTTCCAATGAAAGCGCGTGTTTACGTTTCGATGAAGCCGACCGTTCTCGACCCGCAGGGGCAAACCATCCGCTCGGCGCTGAATGGCTTGGGGCATAAGGAGATTACGTCGGTTCGGCAGGGCAAGTACTTTGAGATTGTCATCGCGGACGGGACCGCCCGCAAACAGGCCGCTGACGCTCTCGATGAGATCGCACGCGACGTTCTTTCAAATCCAGTGATCGAAGACTACCGGGTTGAGATCCTAGACTAGTCGGTAGTCTCGCTACTTTTCTTATGTGTGGAATTGTGGGTTACATCGGCGGCCGCGAAGCGGTGCCTCTTATCGTGGATGGGTTGCGCCGTCTGGAATATCGCGGCTATGACTCTGCGGGCGTGGCCGTGTTGTCGAAAGAGAAATGCCTGGAGGTTCGCCGGGCGCCGGGCAAACTGCGGAACCTGGAAGAAGTCATTCGGCTTCAGCCACTGTCCGGCTCATATGGAATCGGCCATACGCGCTGGGCCACGCACGGGCGTCCGACGGAAGAGAACGCGCACCCCCATCGCGACTGCAAAGGCGAAATCGTCGTCGTTCATAACGGCATCGTGGAGAATTACCTCTCGCTTCGCAAGCAGCTTACCTCCGAAGGACACACGTTTAAGACTGAGACCGATACCGAGGTGGTCGCTCATCTGATCGAGAAATATTTGAACGGAAATCTGGAAGATGCGGTTCGGCTGGCGGTGAAGCAGATCTCGGGCGTTTTCGCCGTCAGCGTGATCTCCAGCTCTGACCCGAACAAGATCGTTGCGGCGCGCTCGGGCCCGCCGGTGGTGGTCGGCATCGGGGACGAGGAGTTCTTTGTGGCCTCGGATGTTCCGGCGATCCTCAGCCATACGCGCGACATGTTTTTCCTGGACGATGGCGATGTCGCGATTCTCACGCCACAGGGCGTTCGCCTGACCGATTTCGATGGACGCACCGTACACCGCAAGCTATCGCATATTCTGTGGGACCCGATTATGGCGGAGAAGGGCGGATACAAGCACTTCATGCTCAAAGAAATTTTTGAGCAGCCGCGAGCCATTAAGGACACCATGGTCGGACGCCTGGGACTGGAAAGCGGGCGCGTGTTTCTGGATGAGGTAGGCATCTCGGAATCCGAATTCCGCGAGTTCCAGCAGGTGAAGATCGTGGCTTGCGGGACCAGCTGGCACGCTGGCCTCGCGGGAAAAATTATCCTGGAGCGCCTCGCACGCCTTCCGGTCGAGGTGGATTACGGCAGCGAATTCCGTTATCGCGACCCGATCATTCCACCGAACACCCTCACTATCGTCATCTCGCAATCGGGGGAGACGGCGGACACGCTGGCGGCCCAGCGCGAGGCGAAGCATAAGGGCTCTAAGACGCTGGCGATCTGCAACGTGGTCGGCTCGATGATTACGCGTGAAGCCGCAGGCACTTTGCTAACACACGCGGGGCCGGAGATCGGCGTGGCATCGACCAAGGCATTCACCTCGCAATTGACCGCGCTGCTGATTCTGGGAATGTATCTGGGCGGGGTGCGGGGCACACTTTGTCACCAAGCTTCGTCCACGCTAGTTCAGGAACTTTCTCGGATTCCGGGCAAGCTGGAGCAGGTTCTCTCGCAAACCGCCATTTATGACGAGCTGGTCCGGAATCTTTCTCGCTCTCAAGATTTTCTGTACCTCGGACGAGGCATTCACTTCCCGATCGCGCTCGAAGGGGCGCTCAAGCTGAAGGAAATCTCGTATATTCACGCGGAAGGGTATCCTGCCGGCGAGATGAAACATGGGCCGAATGCTTTAATCGACGAAAATCTTCCAGTGGTTGTGCTGGCGACGCGTGACCCGGAATCCGAAGAGAGCCAAGTGCATTATGAGAAGACTCTGTCGAACATACAGGAAGTGAGGGCGCGCAGTGGCGTCGTCGTCGCGGTGGCTTGCGAAGGAGACGAGGAGGTCGCCAAGATGGCGGATTATCTCATCACCATCCCGGCTACGCGCGAGTTACTCCTGCCGTTGCTCGAGATGATTCCTTTGCAATTGCTTGCCTATCACATTGCTGTACGCCGGGGCTGCGACGTCGATCAACCTCGGAACCTGGCTAAGAGCGTCACCGTAGAATAGACGGATTTGAAGTTCTCCGATACTACACTCACCGTCAAGACGCGCGGCAAAGGACTGTATCCCTTCACGAAAGCCGTACAGGAATGGCTGGCAAAGCAAAGGGTGACGAACGGGTTGTTGACTGTATTCATTCAGCACACTTCCTGCTCTCTGGTCATCCAGGAGAATGCCGATCCGGATGTCACTCTCGATTTGCGTGATTTCTTCGAACGGCTTGTGCCGGAAGAGAGTGAAGGCTACCGGCACACTGCGGAAGGTCCCGACGATATGACGTCGCACATCAGGTCGACGCTAACGCAAACGAGTGTGTCGATTCCTGTCGTCTCCGGACATTTGGCTCTAGGGACGTGGCAAGGTCTTTATGTATTCGAGCACCGTTCAGACCCGCATCAACGCCGCGTGGTGCTGCAACTGTTGAGCGAGTAAAACGGGCATAGGCAAATCTCGGCCCTTATTGCACGTTCCGTCTTTGCTTTCGCAGAATTGCGGGCATTTCGTAATCGGGCATAGGGTGCCTCTCTTCGGGCGGAGGCTCTGTGCGCCCATTCTGTACAAAGACCATCTCTTCGGGCTGGGCCTCGATGGCAGGTTGAGTCACGACTTCCGGAATGATCGATTTCGTAAACGGGAAGTGCGGATTTCTGCGATCGATCTCCGGCAACGAGTCTCTCTGGAACCCGGTGGCAATGACCGTGATCTTCACTTCGCCTCCCATCCTCTCGTCGAGTACAACGCCGAAATTAATCTGCACATCGTCGTTCTGGGTCGCGGCTCGAATCAGGTTGCAGGCTTCATTCACGTCGTGAATGCCAAGCTGGTTGGAGGAAGTAATGTTGATGAGCACGCCGCGCGCTCCCAGGACGCCGCCTTCTTCCATGAGCGGGCTGTTGATGGCTTTTTGGGCGGCTGCGACAGGCGCATTCTCCCCTGAGGCGACCGCGGTTCCCATCATGGCGTAGCCCATGCCCAGCATGATGGTTCGAATATCCGAGAAATCGCGGTTGATGAGGCCCGGCGTGGTAATGATGTCGGCGATGCCCTGCACAGCCTGGCGCAAGACGTCATCCGCCAGGCGGAACGAATCGAAAAAGCTCATGCCCTTCGGCGCCAATCCGAGTAATTTTTCGTTAGGAATGCTGATGAGGGTATCGCAACTGCCCCCGAGCTCGGCCAGTCCCCGCTCCGCCTGCCTCATGCGGCGCGGTCCTTCAAAGGCGAAAGGCTTGGTTACAACGGCGACGGTCAGCGCGCCCAATTCCTTGGCTAGTGAAGCCACAACGGGAGCGGCACCGGTACCAGTGCCGCCTCCGAGTCCCGCCGTGACAAAGACCATATCGGCGCCTTCGAGGATTTCAATAACGCGCTCGGTATCTTCGAGCGCCGCCTGACGGCCCACGGATGGATCCGCACCCGCTCCTAGTCCATTGGTGAGCTTGCGGCCAATGGCGAGCTTGTTAGACACGGGCGATGCGGCCAGCGCCTGCTTGTCGGTGTTCAATATATAAAATTCAATCCCACTCAGGCCTTCTTGCAACATGCGGGCTACGGCGTTCGAGCCGCCGCCGCCAACGCCTATCACTTTGATTTTGGTCCCAAGCTGCAGTTCATCTTCGATGAGAAATTTCAAATCGTCCGTCATTGTTTTTACCTCTTTCCGCATTCGCGCTATTTCGAAATCAATCCAACTAATCCTGACGCGCGCTTCCAATTGCTCTTCAGCTTCAGGCGTCCGGAATACATGGCTAACCCCGCCACCGTGGCCCAGATGGGGCTGTCTAACTGCTGAGGCCAACCTTCAATTCCCGTTGCGAGACCATTTCGCACCTGGCAATTCAACACGCGTTCCGCGATGTCGCACATTCCGGGCAGGAGCGCGCCGCCACCAGTGAGGACGACGCCCTCGAGCAGCGATTTCTCCATACCTACGCGCAGAATCTCGCCATACACCCGCTCGAAGATCTCTTCCGCCCGGGCTTCCAGAATTTCATTCAATTGACTTCGCGGCGCTTCTCGCATACCGCGGCCTTCAGCCGATGGGATTTCGATCAAGCTGGTGTCGGAAACCGCGCCTGTAATCGCACAGCCATATTCGCGTTTCAAATTTTCAGCGTCTTCGTAGTTCACCTTCAAGAGCCACGCGACATCGCGGGTAAAATGATCCGCAGCCAGCGGGATTGCGGTCGCGAGCAGCAGGGCATCCCCGTCGTAGACGGCTAAGTGGGTCGATTGCGCGCCAACATCGATAAGGGCTACGCCGCGCGCGCGATCTTCCGGCAAGACGGCGGCATAGGCGGCGGCGATTCCTTCGAAGATGGATTCATCGACCGCCAAATGCGCCTGGTGTACGGCCGAGATAATGCCCTGGTGATCTTGTATGGACGCCGTGACCACGTGCACATTGGCCTCCAGCCGCGCGCACAAAATGCCCTTGGGATTGCGGTATCCGGCGCGTCCGTCGAGCGTAAAGTCCTGTGGGCAAATCTGCAAAACCTGCCGGTCTTCTTCTAAACGAACGCGCGCCGCCAACTCCACGGCATAGCGCAAATCGCCAGGCTCGATATCGCGTTTTCTACCGAATTCATAGAGACCGCGGCTGTTCACGCCGGTGACGCACCCGCCTAGCCCGATCACAGCCGATTCAGGTGCTGCCTGCGCCCGCACTTCGGCCTCGGCCAGCGCGAACCGTATACTTTGCGCGAGCGCTTCCTGGTCCGCGAGCCGCGATCGATTCCACGCCTGAACCGGCGCCTCTCCATACCCGAGAAATCTCAGCGTGTCTTCCTCGAGCGCGCAGATCACTACGCGCGTACTCGTGCTCCCCAGATCAAGTCCTACCGCCAACTTCGTCTTAGTGGCCATGCCGATCGTCTCCCACCGCAGTGATCACGCCGTCAACACGCAAATCCAGTGTTGTTGCATCCGGCCGCTTTGCTTCGATTTCGTTGAAACCTGCCAAGAAGTTCTGCAACCGATCCGTGTAGTTCTCGTCTCCCAGCATCAAGTTCACGACGCGGTTATCGACATGTTCGGCGACGACGAGGTCATTCGGATCGGCTACATCGATCTCGGAAATTTGTCCGGCAAGCGGACCGATTTGATTCAACATTCCTAGAACACGGCGCACCCGCGCACGTCGATTCTCGACGGTTTCATTCTCTGGAATGCCAGTTATAACCGGTAGAGTAAATTTCGCCGCAATGCGCGGGCGAAGGATGTAACCGTCTTTGTCGATCAGAGCGAATTGCGACATACCGTCCCCGCGGGCAGGGGGCAAATGAACGAAGGCAACCGGAGTGCGTTCGTGAATCCGCACCCTTATCGAGTTCGGCCAGATCTTCGATACCGTCGCATTCTCCACCCAATCGATCTCCAGGAGTTGTTTGCGGCGCTCTTCGATCGGGACCAAATAAAGGCTCCGGCCGAAGTCTTCCAGGAAAATGTGACGGATCTGGGAAGCCGACGCATAATGTATTCCCTCCACGATGAGATTCGGGCTGCGGCCTCTAAATTCCTCTGCCTCCACAATTCGAAAGCGGCCATCCTGGATCAAGAACTCCTCGGTGCGATGCCAGGCGAACAACGAGCCCACCATAAGGAAGAGACCGGCCACGAGCCAAAAGATGAAACGGCCGAATCGAATGCCTTCGAAGAACGGCTGCTGCTGACGCGCCATTAAGCCGTCCTCCGCAACTGCTCGAGAATCTTGTCCGCCGCCTGGGAGACGTTGCCCGCGCCTAGCGTCAGGATCAGGTCGCCGGGCTCGGCTTCGCTGGCGATAGCCGCAATAGCTTCCTCCATGCCGGGTGCATAGTGCGCCGAGCGATGTCCATAGGAATGAATCTTTTCCAGCAGAGACTGCGCGGTTATTCCCTCGATCGCCGGCTCTGATGCCGCGTAGATGTCGAGCAGGTACAAATCGTCGGCCTGATGGAAAGCCGTTCCAAATTCATCCATCAAGTGCTTGGTTCGCGTGAACCGATGCGGCTGAAAGAGAACATGAATCTGGCGGTAGTGAGAGAGTCTGGCCGCTGCGAGCGTGGCTTTGATCTCGGTGGGATGATGCCCATAGTCATCGATCACCGTGATTCCGCGCTCCACGCCCCTGATGGAAAATCGCCGATCCACACCGCTGAACGAGGACAGGCCCTGGCGCATGTTGGCGAGCGACACGTCAAGTTCGAGGGCGACTGCGATGGCGGCGGCCGCATTCAGCACGTTGTGAACACCTGCAACCTCGAGATGAAAATCGCCCAGATCGTTATCGCGATGGCGTACGGAAAAATCGCTGCCGGAAGGCGAAAGGACGACATTCTGGATCTCTAGATCCACTTGCGCGGACCGCCCGTAGGTGATGGTGCGGCGCCGGATTAACGGGAAGATCTGCTGTATATTTTTGTCTTCCATGCACAACACCGCAGCGCCATAGAACGGCACCTTGTTGACGAACTCCGCAAAAGCCGTCTGAATGTCGTCGAGCGAGGCGTAATGGTCCAGATGCTCACGATCGATATTGGTTACGACCGCGAGAATTGGAGCAAGCTTCAGGAACGAGCCATCGCTTTCGTCCGATTCGACCACTAGAAGCGCGCTCTTGCCGATACGCGCATTCGATCCCTGCAGGCCGGCAACGCGCCCGCCAACCACCACTGTTGGATCCAGATTCGCGGCATTCAGGATGGACGCGATCATAGAAGTGGTGGTGGTCTTGCCATGGCTGCCGGCTATGGCTATGCCGAATTTCAAGCGCATCAGCTCTGCAAGCAACTCGCCGCGGGGAATAATCGGGATCTGGAGCTTGCGCGCTTCTTCAACCTCGGGATTCGCGGCATCGAGGGCGGAGGTGACCACCACGGCTCTCGCTCCTGCTATATTTCCGGGGCTGTGCCCGGTGTAGATAATCGCGCCTAATTTCGAAAGGCGGTCGGTGATGGGACCTGGTTTCAGATCGGAGCCAGACACCTCGTATCCCAAAGTGAGCAGAACTTCGGCGATTGCGCTCATTCCAATGCCCCCGACGCCGACGAAGTGCACATGTTGGGGCTTAAAAAACATTTCTCAAACGTATTGTTTCGGCTTTCCTTTGGTGTGTCAATGCGCAAACCTACTCTTTGACGCTTTCCCGCATATTTTTTCCATGATTGGTGGTTGCCGCCTCCTCCAGTACCTCAGCGGCGCGCTCGGCTGCGCCCGGTTTCGCAAATTGGCGGACGCGCTTCCGCATCTCCTCCAAATCCGCTGGATTCTGCCGGAGGAATTCCACTTCGCGGAATAGGCGCTCACCGTTCATCTCCCGATCGAGAACCATACGGGCAGCGCCAGCCTCGACCAACGCTTCGGCGTTGCGGCGCTGATGATCGTCGGCAGCGAAAGGAAATGGAACCAAGATTGACGGCATGCCCGCAGCGGCGATCTCGTTCAGGGTGCCTCCCGCGCGCGCTACGACCAGATCGGCGTCGTTAAAAGCTTGCGCCATGTTCTGGACAAACGGCACTACTTGGCCATCGATTCCGGCATTCGCGAATTCGAGGGCGAGAGCTTCGTGTTCGGCCGTACCGCTTTGATGAATGATCCTGACCGGCGCCGCACTCTTTTGGAAGAGCGGCCAGCTTTCACGCGAGGCCCGGTTCAGAGTTCGTGCTCCGCGACTGCCGCCGGTAATCAGAACGGTGAAAATTCCGCCGCGCTTTGGCTGAACGGCAAAGAATTCAGGACGCACGGGCAAGCCCGTTACTTCGGATCTCGATGCAGGAAACCATCCTCGCGCCGAGTCAAAGGCTAATAACGCGCGATACACACGACGCGCCACACGGCGGTTTGCCAAGCCCGGAATGGCGTTCGGCTCCATTACTATCAAAGGAATCCGAGAGAAAAGGGCCGCTACCATGACCGGAACCGCCACATATCCGCCCATGCTAAACACGGCTCGCGGGCGGAATCGCTTCAGGAGCCGGAATGCCACCGCAATGCTCAGCGGCAACTGCACGGCGGTGCGGAGCTGCTTTTGAAAGCCGACGCGATTGAAACCTCCGATTCGAACAAATTCCATTTCAAAACCTGCTTCAGGCACGAGCCGCGATTCCATACCTTCCCTGGTGCCGATGAAGAGCAACCTGTGTCCACGCTCGCGTAACACACGCGCGACGGCGAGCGCCGGAAACACATGGCCTCCCGTGCCGCCGCCGGTCAAAACGAACGAGTACGGCATAGGCGGCGATTGTCCTTAAGCCGCGTGCTCGCTCACGCTCAGCAGCATTCCCATCAACAACAATGTGCTCAGCAATGAGCTTCCACCGTAGCTAATGAATGGCAACGGAATGCCTTTATTAGGAACCAAGTCGAGTACGACGCTCATATTGATGAGCGCCTGGACCACTACGCAAACCGTCACGCTCAAAGCCAGGTATCGGCCAAAATTGTCGGCTGCGCGCATATAGGTGCGCATGCCGCGCCACAGCACAACCAGGAATCCGATCAACAAAAGTGCGGCGCCAAAAAATCCAGTCTCTTCTCCAACCACTCCATAAATAAAATCCGTGTGCGCCTCTGGAAGATAAAGCATCTTCTGCTTGCTCTCCATCAGTCCCAGGCCGGTAACACCTCCCGATCCAACGGCAATCTTTGCCTGCCGCTGCTGATATCCGGGATCGCTGGTGGAAGCTGTGTTCTTCGTGTACTGCAGAATGCGCCCACTGGGATCGATTTTGGCGAGCAGATGGTGATCTTTGTCGATGAAATCGAGGGCGCGCGCCAACCGATAGGGCTTCATTGCAATGAAACTGGCGCCGAGCAACACGCCGAGAACGCCACAGACAACCAGATACCGGTAGTCGACTCCGGCAACGAAGATGACCGCCAGCGTGGTTGTGACCAATACGACGGCGGTCCCGAAATCCGCGATGGCAACCGCCAATGCCATGACCGAGATGGAAACGGCGATGGGACCTAAGCGTGTGTCTCGCATTGACGGCCCCTAGGCGGCGGCAAAGAAAGAAGGCGAGGAACAAGGCCAGGACAGGTTTTGCGAGCTCCGACGGCTGCAATGAAAGCGGGCCTGCCTTCAGCCAACGATGGCTACTACTATCCGTCAGGTAGACCGCAACCAGGAGAAGCAAAATTACTCCAAGGCTGGCGAAAGCGATTTTCGGATTGTTCCACTGGCGATAATCCCGCTTCATGCAGTACAGGAGCACAACGAAGGAAAAGACGGCCCAGCCCAATTGCCGAAGGAAGAAATAGGTGCTCGAAACGTGATATTTCAGCTCCGCCACCATGGACGACGAGCTGTACACCATCACCAAGCCGAAGCAGACCATCGTCAGGACGGTGAGGAACAATATCCAATCTGTTTTGAGCCGCTGCGCCATTTGTTTTTAGAACAATTCTGTCACTAAATGTTTGAATGTTCTCCCACGCTCTTCATAATTTTGGAACTGGTCGAAACTGGCGCACGCCGGAGCAAGCAGGACGACATCTCCAGGTTCCGCGTGCTGGCGCGCATGCTTGACAGCGCGCTCCAATGTGCCGCAATCGACCAGCGGAACAACACTCTCCAGCGCTTTCTTGATCAGCGGAGCGGCCGCGTAAGGATAAGGAGGCTCGGCGCCTATCAATAGCGAGGCCTTGGCGCGCTGCCGCAGTGGCTCCCGTAGCGGCGTGTAATCGCTACCTTTATCCTTACCGCCGAGAATGATCCACAAACCACTGGGAAATGCGTCGATGGCTTTGAGCGTCGCGTCGACGTTTGTCGCTTTGGAATCGTTGTAATACTCGACGCCATTCAGCTTCCGGACAAATTCGATCCTGTGCTCTACGCCCGGGAAAGATTCGACTGCATGACCGATTCGATCGAGCGGCGCACCAGCTAAATGCGCGATCAGAGCCGCCGCCATGACGTTTTCGACATTGTGCAGGCCGCGCAGTTTAATCTGGGATCGCTGCATGAACGCGCGATCGTTGAAACATAATTCGCCGGCGCGGAGCCAAACACCTGTTTGCACTTTTTGAGAGGAGCTGAACCACCACACATCTGCTTTGGTGCGCGCGGCAAAGCTTCTGCAGGTGAGATCGTCATAATTCAAAACAGCTAAATCCCCGGCGCGCTGGGTCTCAAACAATCGCGCCTTCGCGCTCGCGTAGTTCTCAAATGTATGGTGCCGGTCGAGATGATCGGGAGTGACGTTAAGGCAGGCCGCTATTTTGGCGCGGAAGCGGGAGATGGATTCCAGTTGAAAGCTCGATAATTCGAGCACGTTCCACTGATCGTCAGCGGATGATGCAATCATTGAAGTCACGGCCGTCCCGATATTTCCACCCACCTGGCAGCGGATCCCACACTCTTGCAGCACGTGGCCGGTGAGCGCGGTCGTGGTGGTCTTGCCGTTCGCGCCGGTGACGCCGATCACCGGTCCCTTAAGGAAATAGGAGGCAAGCTCAACTTCGCCAATTACCGGGATCCCGCGCTCCCGTACTGAAATGAGCATCGGCAGATCGTAAGGAACTCCCGGCGAGAGCACGATCATATCCGGATCTCGGCCATGATCAGTCATATTCGCGGCTTCCTGGGCCACCACCGGTACACCCATCGAATCGAATTTCGCCTGCTCCTCCGCTGATAATGTTTGAGCATCCATCGCCCGAACGTGCGCGCCATGTTCGAGCAGAAGCTCGATGGCGGCCAAGCCCGAGCGCTTCGTCCCAATCACCAGAACCTGTTTCCCGCTGAAGTTCAACTTGCTTTCGTGCTACCTCAACTTCAGCGTGGTGAGCGCAAACAGCGCCATGACTAAGCCCACAATCCAAAACCGCACGATAACCTTCGACTCAGGCCATCCGAGCGCCTCAAAGTGGTGGTGTATGGGCGCCATCTTAAAAATGCGCTTCCCACCTCGCAATTTATAACTGCCGACCTGCAGGATCACCGACAAGGCTTCGATCACATACACGCCACCGATGAACGCCAGAAGAATCTCCTGCTTGATGAGCACGGCGATGATCCCGAGCCCTCCGCCGAGCGCTAGCGATCCCACATCGCCCATGAAGACTTCGGCAGGATGGCAGTTGTACCACAAAAACCCGAGACTCGCTCCGACGATGGAGGCGCAGAAAATCGTCAGCTCCTGCGAATTCGCCAGGTGCGCCAAGTCCAGATATTTGGACAAGACGCCGTGACTCGAAACGTAAGTGAGTGCGGTCATACCACCAGAGGCGATGACCATCAACCCGATGGCAAGCCCATCCAGGCCATCCGTCAAGTTCACCGAATTCGATGAGCCGACCATGATGAAGACGATGAAAAGATAGAAGCCGCCGAATGCGAGTGGATAGGTCCAATAGCTCTTGGTTAAGGATTCGATCAACAGATCGGGCTTGAACTGCTTAAAAAATGGAACGTTGATTACGGTCGAATATTTTTGGTCTGCGTGCAGCAGCAACAAGAAGAAACCAATCAACATCGCACACAAGACTTGCGCCAGAAACTTCTGCCTTATGGTGAGGCCCAAATTTCTTTTCTTCGCAATTTTCGCGTAATCGTCGATGAAACCGATGGCGCCGAACCCCAGCAATCCAAGGAGTGCAATCCAAATGTATTGGTTGCGAAGATCGGCCCACAAGAGCGTTGGAATCACGATTGAGGTGACAATCAATAGACCGCCCATCGTCGGGGTGCCGGTCTTCTTCAGATGCGTCTGGGGTCCATCTTCGCGGATATGCTGTCCGAAACTGAACTCCCGCAGTTTGCGAATCATCCAAGGCCCCAGCGCGAGCGCCAGAGCCAAGGCAGTGAGATTAGCGAGAGCAATCCGAGTGGTGATGTACCCAAAAACGCGGAAAGCCGGAATGTATTTGTGGAGGACTTGAAACAGCAGCCAATAGAGCATCGTTATGCCTCCATTGTGGCGAGTGCTCTTTCAACATGTGTTCCGCGCGAGCCTTTAAACAGGATGGCGTCTCCAGGGCGCACCAGTTCCCGCAAGAACGCGCCTGCGGTCTCGGGGTCTTCGAAAAAAAACGCGGCGTGATCAGGAGGGCCGGTTTTTCTGGCTTCATCAACCATGAACTGGCTCACGCCGCGTACCCCAACTAGCACGTCCACCCCTGCATTCGCGACATAAGCTCCTAATTCGCGATGCAGTTTTTCAGTCAAATGGCCAAGCTCGAGCATCTCTCCGAGGACGGCGATTCGCCGCTCGGCTGGTTCTTCCCGAAGCACGTCAACCATGTTGCGCGCCGCTTCAGGATTCGAGTTATAAGAATCATTCAAGATCGTGACGCCGCGCCAGTGGCTTCGCTCGCCACGCATCTTACCCGGCGCGAGCCGCGCGACAGCTTGCTGTAATTCGCAGAATTCAATTCCGAATTGGCGCGCGACAGCGAGTCCCGCCAATATGTTTAAAACGCCGTGCCGCCCGATCAACGTCGTTCGGAAAGGAACGCCCCCTACAGTAAACGCCGCGCCCTCAGTGTTCATCTCCAGTTCTGTCGCGCGCACATCCGCCTTGGCGGAAAAGCCGTAAGTGAGCGCCGGCCCGGCATGCGCTTCGCGAAATGCAAGCACCCGCTCATCGTCGGCGTTCAGCACGGCTACACCTGTAACCGGTAGCGATTCGATGAGTTCCCGCTTCGCCGCCGCAATACCTTCAATCGACGCGAACGCCTCCATGTGCGCGTAGCCGACGTTGGTTACGACTCCAATCTGCGGCTGGGCGATCGCAGACAAATGCCGAATTTCACCTGCGTGGTTCATGCCGATTTCGACAACGCCGACTTCGGCGTCATCCGGAATTCGCAGCAACGTGAGCGGCAGCCCGATGTGGTTATTGAAGTTGCCTACCGTCTTCCCGACGCGAAACCGGACGCTCAGCAGATCCGCAATGATATCTTTTGTGCTCGTCTTTCCTGCACTCCCGGTAATAGCCACTACAGGACGTCCCCACAGCCGGCGCGCCGATTGCGCGAGTTGCTGCAAGGCCACGATCGTGTCGGAAACCTTCAATAGCGGTCCGGCAGCGGCCGGCAAGATTTCGCTAATCACGGCTGCGATTGCGCCGCGCTCGAATGCCGGGCCGACGAACGCATGGCCATCGTAGCGGTCGCCCTTGATCGCGAAGAAAAGTTCGCCCTCACCGACAGTGCGCGAATCAATGCTCCATCCGCGGATGCGAGCATTCGGTGCAATCGAGCGGCGCGCGTTTTCTCCCGAGTCAAGGATTTGTGCTTCGGTCACTGACTCGACCTCCGCCAATGAAAGCTCCATGAGTAGCTCTTACGACTTCCGCTCCGGGGCATAGCCAAGTGAACGCAACACGCGGCGCGCTACTTCGCGGTCGTCGAATGGTATGGGCCCATCCTTCAACACCTGGTACGTCTCGTGACCCTTGCCCGCTAGGATCACGACATCGCCTGGACCGGCCGTCTCAATGGCTTTCTTAATGGCACGGTCGCGATTTGGCTCGGCGGTATTCGGCGTGTCGTAGCGTCTCAAGCCGACCATCGCGTCGTTCATGATCGCGAGCGGATCCTCGCTACGTGGATTGTCGGAGGTCAGTACGACATAATCGCTCAGCTCCGCCGCCGCCATGCCCATTAAGGGCCGCTTTGAACGGTCGCGATCGCCACCGCATCCAAACAGCGTGATCACGCGCTTCGGCTTCATAGCACGCGCGACCGATATCACGTTGCGCAGAGCATCGTCCGTGTGAGCATAATCGACCACGACCATGAACGGCTGGCCTTCTTCCACCCGTTCAAATCTCCCCGGTACGCTGCGCAACTGTTTCAAGCCATTCTGAATTTGTTCTTCGGTCAAGTCATACGTCAGCGCGGCCGAGCACGCAAGCAGGATGTTCGACACATTGATGTGCCCAACCAGGGACGATTGTACGGAAAACCGCCGGTCGCCGGCCATAACCGTGAAACGCAGCCCGTCAAAAGAAGATTCGACTTCGCTGGCGCGGACCCACGTAGCTTTAGCTCCTGGCGTACGGCTGGGTGGCTCCTGGTGCATGCTGTACCAGAACACTTCTGTCTCGGGCGAGAGATCCAGGCGCCGTCCCCAATCATCGTCTGCATTAACGATCGCGAAGCGGGGGGAGGACCGCTCCGCGGCCTGAACAACAACTGTTTCGCGTCGAAATACGCTTCCATCGTGTGGTGATAGTCCAGATGGTCGCGCGTAAAGTTCGTGAATCCCGCGGTATGGAATTGCATTGCGTAGATCCGCCCGAGATCCAGCGCATGGGATGACGCTTCAAGCGTGGCGTGCGTTCCACCCATCTGTTCCAGCTCGTGAAACATGCGAAACAGGTCAAGCGACTCCGGAGTCGTGTTCACGGCCGGCAGAACGCGTCCAGCCAGGTGATACTCGATGGTTCCGATGAGCGCAGTTGTTTTTCCGGCGGCGCGAAGCATCGAGTCGAGCAGCAAGGTGCTGGTGGTTTTGCCATTCGTTCCGGTTACCGCGGTCAATGCGATTCGTTCATCCGGCTTTTCGTAGAAATTTCTGGAGGCGCTTGCCAGCGCCTGACGCCCGTTCGCGACCTGCAACCAAGCGCCAGCGAACCCGCCGAAGCTAGGGCGGTCGCTCACCACCGCCAAGGCGCCTTTTTGAACTGCGGCATTCGCGAATTGCGCTCCATCGGTTTTCGCCCCGGCGAACGCAAAGAAAAGGTATCCGGCTTCCATCTTCCGGCTATCGTAGGCGAGCCCCCGCACATCTGCACTCAGCAGCCCTGGCTTGACCTTTGAGATGAGCGGCACTCCTTCCAGCACGCGCTTCAGTTCCATCTAGCGCAGCGCCTCAACGCGCAAACCTCACGCGGATGTGTTCGCCGGCAACCAGGATAGAACCAGCAGGCGGATTCTGCGCGCGCGCCAAACCTTCGCCGAACATTTCCACCGAGACACCATCTCCGGCGGCCTCTTCGACTACGTCCTTAACTGTCTTTCCAACGAAATTCGGAACCTTCGGCGCGTCGCTATCGCCGTCTATCTGAGCTGAGGCTTCAGCGGCTTCGGGATCGCCCGTCGCCGCTCTCATCTCTTCCTCCGTAGGCGGGTTGCTCAACTCCGCCAACGACACGTCATCCGCCGGGTTGACTTTATCCTTGGAAGCGCTCTTCTTTTTTGCCGCTAATTCCTCGATCTCCTCCGGCACGTCGCGCATGATGCCTAAACGATTCAGGGCCGTCGATATGGCTCTGACAAATACCGGACCGGCGGCTGAACCGCCATAGCCCGCTTCGCCTGTCGTTCCCGTGATGGTCACAACCACAACGACGGCGGGATTTTCAATCGGCGCATAACCCATGAACGACGCATTGTATTTGTGCGTGTAGATGCGGTGCGCGAAATCGTAGATCTGCGCCGTGCCGGTTTTCCCCGCGATCGTGTAGCCGGCAACGTGCAGCCGGTGACCTGTTCCACGCGGCTCGGTAATTACCCGCCGCATCATCATGCGCATGGTCATGACGGTTTGCGGGCGCAATACTTGAACCGGGGCGGGATATCTCATGAATTGTTTCGCTTCGCCGGGAGCTTGCTTCCAGGCCACCAGATGCGGATGTACAAGGAATCCGCCATTGGCGATCACGCTTCCGGCTTGCGCAAGCTGCACGGAAGTGACGCCGATTTCATGACCCATGGGCACCGATCCGATCGAGGTCGGCTGCCATCTCTTCAAGGGACGAAGCAATCCTGGGGCTTCCGCCGGCAGCTCGATTCCCGTCCTCCGGCCGAACCCGAACCGCCGGATATATTCATAAAGGTTTTTGTTGCCCACCTGCATGCCGATACGAATTGCGCCGATGTTGCTCGAGTAAGCCAGTACATCCTCCATGGATAGCGCCGGGTAGTTCTTGTGATCGTGTACGACCCGTCCGAATATCGTGATGGAACCGTTGCCGCAATTGATGATCGACTGCGGACGAAGGTTCGTGGTCTCAAGGGCCGCCGATAGAGTAATTACCTTGAAAACGGATCCCGGCTCGAATGGCGCAACCACTGCGAGATCTTCGCGGCCACGCGGCTTATCTCCAACGTGCAGCCGTTCGTTTGGATCGTAAGTAGGATAGTTCGCGAGCGCGAGCACCTCACCGGTTTTGGGGTCCATGGCGACCAAGCTTCCGTGCTCGGCATGATTCTCGATGACTGCCGCTTGAAGCGCTTCTTCGGCAACATGCTGCATCTGCGAATCGATCGTGAGACCTAGCGTCTTTCCGATCGCTGGCGCTTTCTCGATCTCCGAGGCATAGGGCCGTTGCTTCACATCGACTTTGACGCGCATGGATCCCGGCGTCCCGGCCAGTTCCTTATCCAACTTCAATTCGATACCCGCGGCGCCTCGGCCTTCGCTGTTCACCTCGCCGACGACGTGGGCTGCAAGTTGGCCGTTGGGATAACTGCGCAGACTGCCATCGCGAATTTCGAGCCAATCGAGCTTGAACCCGCGGAGCGCATCCGCTTTCTCGTTCGACACATGCGGATCAACGATGAAATATCCGCGATGCCGTTTCGAGGCTGACGCTGCTTCGAGATCAGCCTGCAATTTCCGCGCGTCCAGATCGAGAACGCGCGCGAGCAACGCAGCGGCGATTTCCTTGTTCGGAATACGGTGCGGATTTACGACGACGAACTGGGACTCCGAGCTGATGGCGAGATAATTTCCGTTGCGATCGAGGATGGAGCCGCGGGGCGCCTCAATCTCGACGACTTTGTCCTGCTGCGATTCCGCGAGCCTGACGTACTCCTCGTGCGCAAAGACCTGGAGATCGAGCAGACGCAGAAAAACAAGCAGGGCCCATCCACATAGGACGAGCCCGATCAGAATCAACCGTTCTGTCGATTTGTCGAGTAGTGCGCGCGGAGGTTTTTCCATTCCCGTTCACCGACGCATCTGCGCCTGCCCCGCTATCTGATGGAAGGCGCAAACCCGCTGGCGCGCCGCTTAGCGTGCGATCACATCCGAACCGGTGAGGGGCAAATTGTTCCGTGCTTCGGCTTTCGATTTTCCTTCGAGAAATTGCACCTGCTGAGGTACGGGATCAACCATTTTGAGCTGCTTCGCGAGTTGTTCGAGGCGGGCAGGGTTCAGAAGCTCAGCCTCTTGGACATCAAGCATCGCCTGCTGCTGCTTAAGCTTGTCCTGCTCCTGATGAAGGCTCTGGAGCGCGAACCCGGCGATTGTGTTGTACGCCTCCGGCGCCAGCCCGGCAATCACCAGCATGGCCGCGATAAAGCCTGTGACGACTGTGCGGCTTCGCGCGCGGCGCGCCACCGGATTCGCCGCTCGCACGACGGTGCTGTTGTCGATGCGCTTGACGAACAGATAAACGTCCTCATTCGCGATCGGCCGGAGTCGCGGCGATTCTGTGCGCGTCCAAACCGCTGGCGGTGCTTCCACCAGTTCTCTCACTCCGACGAAACGATTCACGTACGTTGCCAGCGATGCCATTGCTTGTTATACCCCTTATTAACCGGTCCCTCTAAACCCGTTCGAGCGCCCGCAGCTTTGCGCTGCGCGATGGCGCATTCTCTAAAATCTCTTGCCGCGTTGGCCTGACGACGTGCTTCGTCAAAATTTTCGCGATCCCTGCGCGAGCCAACGACTGAAACTCTTGCTTCACCTTGCGATCCTCGATCGACATGAAAGTCAGAACTACAAACCGCCCTCCGGACCGCAATCGCTCCGGTGCAATCCGAAGCAAATCCGTGAGTTCCTCCAGTTCCCCGTTCACCTTCAGCCTCAAAGCCATGAAGGTCTGCGTTGCCGGATGAATTCTCCCCGTTCGCGGCACGGCCTCTTCGACGACCTGCGCTAAGCGCCCCGTGGTCAGAATGGGCCGTGCGCGAACGATTGCTCTGGAGATTCTTCGCGACCTCCTTTCTTCGCCGAACTGGTACAACAAATCGGCGAGCGCCTTTTCATGCAATTCATTCACAAGATCCGCAGCAGTCAAACCCTGGCTACGATCCATGCGCATATCCAGGGGTCCCTCTTTCATCAAGGAAAACCCACGCTCTCCGCTGCTCAACTGATACCGGCTAACGCCCAGATCCGCCAGCACACCGTCCACCGCCCTTACGCCGCTTTCCTCCAGCGCCTCAGGCAGCTTTGAAAACGTTCCGCGAAAAAAGCGGATTCGGTCCGCCACATCGCTCACCTTCGCGCGAGCCAGTTCCAGCGATTCCGAATCGCGGTCGCACGCAATCACCAATCCGCTCTCCAGCCGCTCCGCGATGGCTCGCGTATGCGACCCCAGGCCGGCAGTAACATCGACATAAATGCCGTCGGGCCGAATCGCCAGATACTCGAGCGACTCCCGCAGCAGCACTGGATAGTGCGGCGAACGGCCCTCCCCCTCTGGCCCGTCCATACATGGCGTCTATCGCAATCCCTTTTTCTCGAGCGCCTTCAGCTTGCCGGAAAGATCGGTCTTTGCCGCGTCCAACCTGCCCGCGTACATCTTGCTCCCAAATACTTCGATCCGTTGCCGGTAGCACAGCAAATGAACATCGTCCTTCTCGAGCTCCAGCTCACGCCGCAAAGTAGTCGGCATAAGCACGCGTCCCTGCCCGTCGATCTCAACATCCTCGCCATAATGGTTGGCGATAAAAGCCACGTCCGCCTTCAGGTCGGCGTCCTCTCCCGGGGCTTGTAGCATCTTTTCTGTTTCGCGCCAAACCGAAATCGGGTAAATTATAGCTGTGGAGGTATTTAACGTCGTGACAAATACTTTTCGTTCTCCGAGTGCCTCCAGGTACTGCACAATCGCCGTGGGAAGTTTGAGCCGGCCCTTCTCGTCGACACGTCCGCTCAGAGTGCCGCGAGGGGCCTCCACCGCAATCGGCGTGCTGGACTGACTGTTTTCTTCCACTTCCGACCACTTCAGACCACTGGATCGATACTCGCACGCCTACCCGAGGATTGCAATACATTTTTTATAAGATTTTTCTGTAAGTTATTGTATTCGCCTTTCTTACGCCACTGCGCTTGGCTAGGGAAGGCGCTGAAAACTCGGTACTGAGACTTAGTGACTTGCGACCTGCAGATTGTTTTGCACGTGGAACACGTTCGGAACAGAGTTCGCGCGAATGCCGATCAGATTCTTATCGCCTTCGCTGGCGACGACGCCTTCGAGCATGACATTACCGTTCTTTACTATGATGTGAATCGCAGGCAGCGCTTGATGCCCGTAACGGTCGCCGATCTGCGGGTCCCCGTAGATGGCTCGAAATTCGGCTCTGCGGACCTGCCAATCCATTGGCGAAAGAGGTAACACCTCAATCTGATTATTCACTTGTGTTACGCCTTCTATTTTCTTAACCACGTTTTCGGCGTCCGATTTTAGGACCGGGTTAGTGACGGCACCCAACAGCGTGACGGTGCTGCCGTCCACGCGGTAAGCAAGGTCGTCAAAAATCGTGTAGTACGGAAGCATGACCAACTGGTGGCGAACTTCCTGCATTATTCGCCCTTCGCCGTCAGCTCCACGGATGAACGCATCATTATGGTTTTTGTTTTGCGCAGTTGCACGAAAAGGGGTGATGAGCAGCGCTCCGGAAAGCAACAGCGCTCCGACTATTTTGCGCATAAAGTTTATAGCTCCTTCACTTATTGAGATGTATGGACGAAGTGAGGGTTTCACCAGGAACGTCCCAGTGCCCGCGCGTAATGTTGCTAGGCAAGAGTGCGCTTCAGGACGCTCGGGGCGCTTCTTCGATGGCTACCAGAGCTTTGCCGCTTGAAAGATTCTTCTTTTTGCACCGCACCACTTGCCCGGATCGATATTCCCAGGTCTCTCCTTCGGGCATCGAGTCGATGATCCTGTAAAAGTCGCGTCCCAGATGCTCGGCCCTAACGGATCGCAACACGTTAAGACCTTCGCCCACCAGAGTCACGTAGATCATCGTCTCTTTTCCTGGGCGCGCGGGCGGAGCCGCGGCAGCAACGGGTGTTGGACTCGGCGCAGCCGGAGAGACTGGCATGGTTGCTGGCGCAGGTTCGCGATACACGGGCGCAGGAGGGGCGGTCTGAGGAAACGCGGTTTCCGGAGCGGGGGCAGAGGGAGAGGCGGGTGGCGGGGGCGCGAACTCGGGGATGAAACTTCGGTGAGCAGGGACTGGGCGGCCGACCCGTTCAGGCGCGGTCTCTTGGCGACCGCCCATCCTGGCGCGATCGATCACCCAGAGAATGAGGGTCGCGCCCGCCCAGGTAAGAGGCAGCCACTCATCGAAAACTTGCCCCTGCCCATTCTGAAGTTCGGGACTACCTGTAAGCAATCGAAACACAATACTGGCTGCAAGCATCAGGCAGAAGCCGCACACAGCGGAAAAGGCAAGGCTTTGAAAAACCGTGCGATATCCTTCGCGATCATACGCAAGGAGGATTAGGAGCAAAGTCAAACCTCCGATGCTGCTGAGCCAATCGAATGGCCGTAAAAGCATCAGAGCTAGTGCACCAGCTATAGCTGCGGCAAGTAGCGCCGCAGAGTCAACGTGGGACTTTGGCATTCCTTCTCCCGACGGGACAATTTTAACGAACGTGAGAATTGGCCGGCGGGCGAATCGCATCAGCAGAATAAAGATTGCGGGGATTCCACAGTATCCAACCGTCGGAACCGAAGCTCTGGGCGGCATCGATTTGTGCCTGAATTTCCTTCTCGCCGAATTGGCGCTTGTCGAAGGCATAGTCAGCGAAGGCCTGCAGCCACGGCCGAAAGCGAATGGGATCGAGCTTCGTGCGCTCGCTGGCGCGATTGAGCGAAAGCCGCACTATCTCATACGGGTGAGCAAGCGGGTCTCGGTAATTTGGAATCCCGTACATGAAGCCCGATGGATAGAGCATCGGTGAGATGTAATCGAGCGGGGCGCCAAGATCATTAATATCCTGGCCGATTCCTGTATCGCCTTTGTTCCAGCAAATATAGCCAAATACATCGGCGGCGAGAAAGACATTGAAAGGCGCCAGTTTATCGCGCGCCTCAGTTAAGAACGCTGTAATCGCCTTTGGTCGTGATTCGTCCGTGCTGGCCTCGGAGAACTCTACGCCTTTCGCATCCGGAAAGCGGACGTAATCGAATTGGATTTCATCAAAGCCGGCTTTTGCGGCATCCACGGCCAGATCGATATTGTAGTTGCGAACGTCCGGAGAAAATGGATCGCACCAGATCAGACCCTCACGATCTTTGAAGGTGTTGCCGTTCTGATGAACAGTAAGCTTCGGCCGCGCTTTGCCAAGCATATTATCTTTGAACGTCACAATGCGCGCAATTGTATAGATGCCCTGTTTGTGCAAACGATCGAGGAGAGCATGGATATCCGGGACGGTGATGATCTTCTGCGCGCCGATTTCTCCTGCCAGGGCGACTCCGGTTCGATAGCACACATACCCGAGATCGCCTTTCACATCGATGACCACGGCATTAACCGGAGTGTTACCGACCAGGCGTAAGGCCGGTTCGCGTATAGACGAAGTGCCCACGCCCCAAAAAGAAAGATAGAGTGCATGGGGCGTGATGGGAGCCACCTTGAGCTCCAGAGACTTCGCGCCATGAGCGTCGACGACGGCCTGAGTGCGTGTGTGGCCGTACGCACGAGCGAAGATTGTTGTCCCCTCGCCCTGGATCTGGAAATTACCGTTCGCATCGGTTCGCACGACCTTGGAGCCCACCGTGACAAGCGCGCCTGAGATGGGTTTGCCGGTCACGGAATCGGCGACAGCGCCGAAGAAAGTGGAGGCTGTGGCGAACGGGATCGCGAAAAAAAGGCACGCAGCCGCACGGGCAACCCAGTGAGGTCTCAAGAGACCGCCAGGTACAGCTCATGCGGCTGAATCGGCTTTGAAATGTACCCATCCATGCCAGCCGCGAGACATCGCTCGCGATCGCCCTTGAGGGCATGGGCGGTGATGGCGATGATTCGTACCCGTTCACCGTTTGCCTCCTCCTTGGCGCGAATGACGGAAGTGGCCTCGAAGCCGTTCATAACCGGCATTTGCACGTCCATGAGCACGACGTCGAAAGCCTGGCGCTCCACTGCCTCGATCGCCTCGCGCCCGTTATTCGCGACCACGACAGAATGGCCCTGTTTTTCGAGGAGCCGAACGGTTAAACGCTGATTAACAATGCTGTCCTCCGCCAGCAAAATACGGCGGGGCGCCTCGCGAAGCGAGTGGCGTGTAACGAGAAACGGCGGTTTGTCATCGGGCGCAGGCGCCGCCAGGATTGTCAGAATGCAAGCCAGCAGTTCCGAATCCTTAGCAGGCCGAGTCAAATACCCGGCAATGCCTAACTCTTTGCACCGCGCAGCATCGCCCCTCTCGCCAGCCGAACTCAGGACGATGACCTTTGTTGCGCCTGACTCGGGATAGCGGCGGATCTGCTCCGCCAACTCGAATCCATCCATAAACGACGTCTGCATGTCGAGGATGACCAGCGGGTGCGGCTTACCTGACGCGATGGCCTGCTCCAACGCGGCGAGCGCCGCTTCGGCATCTTTCACCAGCGTGGCGTCCATTTCCCAGCTAAGAAGCGCTTCGAAGGTAATGCTTCTGGCAGTCGCGTTGTCGTCGACCACCAGTACGGCTACGTTGCGGAGCGCGGTAATGTTTGGGACTGGTAAGGATTCAATTGCCGGCGCGATTTGAAATTTCGCAGTGAAATGGAACGTACTTCCCCGTCCGGCTTCGCTTTCGATCCAGATGCGACCCCCGATCATCTCCACCAGCCGCGAGCAGATGGTGAGACCGAGGCCCGTGCCACCGTATTGCCGGCTAATGGAGCCGTCTGCCTGCGTAAATGGCTCGAAGATCCGCCGCTGCTTCTCAGCGGGGATGCCGATTCCTGTATCCGAGATGCCGAAGTGCAGCGTTAGTTCTTCTTCGGAGCGCGACTCCACTTCGACGCTCAGGGCAACCGCTCCTTTTTCGGTGAACTTGATGGCGTTGCCAATCAGATTGATCACGATTTGGCGTAGGCGTCCAACGTCGCCAACCAAGTATTCCGGGATATTCGAAGGAAGGTGCGACGAAAGCTGGAGTTTCTTCTGGTACGCGCGAACGGACAAGACCTTGACGGCATCCGCCATAGCGTCTTCGAGGCTGAACGCGATGGGGTCGAGGGTGAGTTTGCCTGCCTCAATTTTCGAGAAGTCCAGCACATCGTTAATGACGGTCATTAATCCGTCGGCGGAAGATCTGACGGTATCGAGGCACTCCCGCTGATCCAAAGTCAAAGGCGTATCCAGAACCAAGGCCGTCATCCCGATGATTCCGTTCATCGGTGTGCGGATTTCATGGCTCATGTTGGCCAGAAACTCGCTCTTGGCTACATTTGCGGATTCCGCAATATCTCTTGCTTTCCCGAGCTCTTCGTTCCTGTTTTGCAGCTCCCGCTCAGCCAAACGCGTAGACCGCTTCGCCTTGTTTGTTCGCTGAATTTGCCACCCAAGGATCAGCGCTACGACTATGAGCACGATGCACGCATAAGTGGCATCTCGATCGTGCTCTTCGGCCTGTTTCAACGCAAGGATCGAGCTTGTCTCGCCAGCTGAAAGTGGAGACCATTTCTCCAGACTTGCCGCAAAGCTGCCATCGGCGGCCAGACGCGAGATTTCACTCCGGAGGGCGTCCGCTACGGGAGCTGCCTGGCGAGTTGACATAATGCTCAGAGCGTTTTTTATGCCATGGACAAACTGGATCCGCAGAGCCACTTTTTCGCACCCGGTGGGCCGCTCGAGCGCGATAGAATCCACGATCCGGGAATCGAGAAAGCCTGCGGCGGCGCGACCGGAGCAGACTGCCTGCACCACAGAGATGTGGTCTGGTTGCGGAGATGGCTTTGCACCCGGATAGAGCTGATGAACGAGCTCCGCAGTGGTACGCGAGCCGAAACAAGCAATCACGCGCCCGTTCAAGCCGGAAATTGTGTCAATGGGGCTCTGTTTTTGCGAGAGGACACAGTAACTGTTCTGCAACCACGGCGCAGTGAGATGAAACCGGGACATGCGCTCGGGCGTTCGCCTTACGGCTGGCCAGAGGTCTACAACATTGCCTACTGCGTCATCCAGGGGCATTCGCGGGACGGCAACCCACTTCAGCGAGATGCCTCGGCGTCGAGCTGCTTCGTTCAGCACATCGACGGCTAATCCTTCTACCGAGCCATCCGGCTGCAGGAGGTAGTAAGGAGGGGCGGAATCGGCACCCACCCGATAGGTCTTTCCCGCCCATGGATGGGACGGGTAGGAGTAGCCAACGATGAGGACACATAAGACTAAAAAGGCCATGAAGGCTAAAATCCAGCCAAATTGAGATTGCCGCCGGTACTTGCGAGAGAACACTAGCCCACCAAGTTGTAGTTATCGACAGGTTTGCCAATAAACTTCACAAGCGGGTTGCACGTGCGGGCGTGGCTTGGGTGTTGTGCGTGTCAAGCAGGAGTATCAAGGCGAGCTAAGCGGCCTTTTCTTGCGCCAAAATGCGCTCGACACGAACTCGAGGTCGGTTTCGAAACGATCAAGCGCTAATCGTCGAGTGATGAATGAACTCGTCTAGTCCTGCGTCGGCTCCTGATCGCCGCCAAGATCGACAACGGCTCCTTTGCGACCGCTGTTACGAATCGAAGTGAACGAGGATAGGCCCGAGGATGTACGCGGTGAAGCAGCCCACCATGTACAACACTGCCGAGCACCAAAGTACGACTCGACTGAAACGACTGGCCGTCTGGCACGCGGCGGGGTCGTTCGGGTCGCAGGCGCCGCTTCTCATTTGAAGTCTCGGCGCAACTGCATAGACGTAGACGAAATTGCTGCAAATCAATGCGCCCGCCACGATGAACACCCAATGCTTGTGATGCGACATGGTGACCAGCCACGGGGCTTCCGCTAGGACCGAGGCAACCGTTGCCCCTAATCCGAACAGAACCAGCAGCGATGGCAACGCGCAGCACAGCAGCGTCCCGAGCGAAGTAAAAAGCGATAGATAGCTGAATGCGCCGCTCCGAATTCGCGGCGGCGCACTGGAGAGCGTTGGTGGCATATGTCCTTTTCTGATTTACTTCTCCTGATTTACTTCAACTGAGCGACCTGAAGCGGGACTGGCGCTTTAAGATCTTTTCCTGGCACCATGACGCCTTGAATGATGACGGTCTGGCCGAGCTTCCTGGAGGCCTCGCTGTAGGCAGCGGGGTTCTTCGGATCGCCAGCGAGGGCCAGCGTTTCTTTCGTCCCCGAAACCTTTAATTCGAGCCTTCCGTTAGCGTTCGCCAGATCGCCCCGAACGGACACCACCGTTGCTTTCGGCGTGTATCCATTCTTGTGAATCAGTTCCCACAACTGCGGGACCGAAACGGTGTTTCCCGGCTTCAGTTTCACGGTCGCGAGGCCCTTGTTTAAACTCACCTCGACCGATTGCACACCGGCCACTTTCTTCAATGCCACGTCCACGACGTGGGCGCAGGTCATTCAATCCATGCCGAAGATGGACAGATCAACTTGCAGCAGCTCCGCGCGGCCCGGCAAGGCTCCCATGATGAGCGCGCAAGTCAGTACTGACAACTGTTTTTCGCATCGTATGTTCCTTTCGTTCTAAAAGAAGTAGGCAAAGTTAATCGCGAACCGGTAGCGTTCCTTCGGGTAGAGCGGACCGGCATCACGATAGATAGGAAATTGCATTCCGGCTTCGATTCCAATTGCGCGGTACACCCCGAGCAGGCTGGGACCGAAAAACATCTGTTTCGCTTGAGTGCCCTGCACTTCAAAGTTCTGCCGCTGAAGCGTGCCGGTTCGCTCGCCGGTGAACTCTCCGAAAATGCGCCAATCCCATCGCGGGTAATCGGTGCGCCACGCAAGAGGGCGGTAGCCGTAAACGGCGGTGTAGGAAAGCAGGTCAGGGCGGCGGTCGCCTTTCGATTCCTCGTAGCGTTGATAAGTGGCGCCGACCCAGACGTACTGACTCCGCGATGCAACGCCGGTAACCCCGCCGACGAGGTAGCCCGGTCCGCTGTTCAGGCCCCGATAGAGCCCGGTTTCCTGCTGCGGGCCGGGAACGAGAACACCGGCAACGGCGGTGCTCTCGACGCGTTTACCGGCAAAATCCTTTCGCTGAAATCGCCACCATGCAAGCCCGCTGAAATCGCCACTGATCGGCGTATTCGTTGTCACTGACGAACGCGGATATGGATCGGGTTGAAAGACAACGGGACCGGAAACCGCAAGTTTCAAATCTTGGAGTTAGGCCGTAGGTTAGCTCGGCTTCAAGCACCGAGGCTGTTCCGCCGCGCCCGTTCACTCCAAGGTCGAAACTCCACCCGCCCTGCGGGTTCGTTGGGGTCGCCAATCCAAACACCGGCCCATGATCCGCGGCGTCACCGACGGGTGCCAGGATGAGCGCTGTGGCAAGAGCCACAACCCAAACGAGCGCATCTGAATGCTGCATATTCTGTGCTCCTTTCATGCATTCGCCTGCCGTGCAGCGGCAGAACAACGCGTGTAGACACGCGGGACTCAACACATCGAAGGCGATGAAAGGGGAACTAGATCAGAAACGTGGAATTAAGGACTTGCAGATCAGGCGGGGATGGCTCGATCAAATTCACACCGTGCCAGCGTTCCAACGCCTCGACCGTGCGGATAGGCAAGTCTATCTTAAACACAGCGATTGCTGCCAGGTCGATGTGGAGATCGATAGGCTTCTGATGGTCAAAGGCAATTTGTTTGCATTCGCGGCTTGAGTTCTGGTGCGTTGGCGTTTTCGTCTTGCAGTGGCCGCCGGGAGAGCAGCAGCTTTTCAGGCCCGGCCACATGAAATACTGCTCGCACGAGATGCAACCGCCCCAGAAGCAATACGTAACTGTTCTGCCGCCGCGCCCGACGTATTGCTGCTGGGGACGGCTACGGCCATGGCAGCGGGCCGCATCGCCACCTCGGTGGCGTCGGTGGCCTCGGTGGCGGTGGCGGGGCTGGTGGTGCGTCACCGGGGGGTGCTGGCCGTGCTGGTGACTTGCGGGGTCATGGCGGTGTACCCCGATGCGGTGGAGGCGGCGCATACGGTGCTGGTGGAGCCGTGGCTGACGCTCTTTTGCCTGCTGGGTGCCTGGGGGGTGTTTGCGGGTGGCGTGGTTACCCGTAGTTGGCGGCGGCTATGCCTTGCTGGGGTGGCGTTTGGGTTCGCCGGGGCAGTGGAGGGCTGGGCGATCGTGCCGGTGCTGGTGGCCCTGACGGTGATCGCCTGCACGGGCCCCGGCGGGAACAGGGTGCGGTTGCGGCGGGCAGGGGTGTTTGCCGCCGGGGTGGCGGCGGGATTTGTGGTACCGGTGGCGCCGTTCGCCGCCGCATCCCCGCGTGGTTTGTACCGCAGCGTGATCGTCGCCCAGATTGGCCCTCGCCCCACCGAGCTGGGGCCTTCGGTGCCCCTGGTAACCAGGCTGCAGCACATGGCGGGGCTCACCGACTTCCACTTGACCTCCCACACGGTGGTGCTCATTGCCGCGGCGATCGCCGCGGCGATCGTGGGCCTGACCGCCGCGGCGTGGGTGCTCACCCGTCGCCCGCCTCCGGCCCTGGATACCTTCGTCCTGGCCAGTACCGGCGGGATCGTTGCCCTGTTCCTGGAGCCGCACCAATTCTTCTATCACTTTGGCGCCTTCCTGGCCCCCTTCCTAGCCATGGCCATCGCCCTGCCTGCCGCTCGCGTAACCGAGGCTGTCACGACGGTTGCCCCTTCCACGCGGTGGCTGCGCTGGGCCGTCCCGGCCCTCGCCGCGGCCGTCCTGGTTGGATTCACCGGGCGGCTGGTAGCCAGCGAAGGAAAGCTGGGGCCCGCTATCAGGCCCGCGGCCATCGCGCGCATCACCCGGCCTGTGCCGCCCGGCGCCTGTGTGGTCAGCGATCAGCCGTCCCTTCTCCTCATGGCCAGCCGGTTTACCTCCGATGTGCCTGGCTGTACGGCGATCGTCGATCTCCTCGGGACCAATCTCGGCCTGTCCGGGGGGTTCAAGGCTCGCGCCGGCGCGGGCAAGGCGCCCGCCGTCGCCGCGGTGTACCGCAGCGCGTTCGTGCATGCCCAGTATGCGGTGCTGACGCCGCATAATCCCTGGCGGATTCCGTGGACACCTGGACTGCGGGCCTACTTTGACCAGCATTTTGTCCGGATCCGAAGCAACGCCAAGGGAGACGTACTGTATGCGCGCAGTCGGCGCAGCCCGAGCCAATAGTGCGCTGAGCGGTCATTAAAGACGGCAGATAATAATGGTGCTGCTGGCGGCGCGGCTTATGTGTGGTGCCGCGGATGCACAGGGGCCTGACCCCCCGCACCCTGGATGACTATCGCGGGCGGGCTAGCGCTCGCGGGCGGGCTGGCGCTCGGCGGGCGGCATTCCGCTCGCGCCACCAGGTGTTCCCGATGACGCGCGCGTACCGCAGTCCGTAGAATACGTTTCCGCCCTTCTTGCTCGCGCCCGACAGCCGCTGCCGCATCGTGGTGGGCACCTCGGCGACCCGGAAGCCCTGGAGCAACGCGCCGATCAGCAGTTCAGAGGTCTGGTACTGCGGCTGCGTCTGGCGCACCGCGTCGGTCATGTCGGCGCGCATCACCCGCAGCCCGCTGGAGGTGTCGGTGACCCTGGCCCCGGTGAGCCGGCTGACCAGCCAGGCGAAGAAGCGCACCCCGACGTTGCGGAAACTGTCGGTGTTCTCGGTCTGGCCCAGCTGCCTGGAGCCGACCACGAAGTCCGCGCGGTCCTCCTCGATCATGCGCACCATGGCCGGCAGGTCGGCGGGATCCCACTGGCCGTCGCCGTCCAGCGTGGCGATCAGCCCGGCGCCGGCCTCGCGGGCGATCCGGTAGCCGAGCCGCAGCGCCACCCCGTGTCCCCGGTTGGCCGGCAAGGTGCACACCAGGGCGCCGTGCCGCCGCGCGGCCTCGGAGGTGCCGTCGGTGCTGCCGTCGTCGATCACCAGCCGAGATACGGGAACGTCGGCGATCTGGGCGGGAACCTCGTCGAGTACCGCGCCGATGTTCGGCGCCTCGTTGAAGGCCGCGATGACCACGACGAGCCGCTGCAGCTTGACGTCCGGATAGCGGCGGGCGAACTCCTCGCGGGCAGACTCCACAATCGCCGGGGTGTCTGGCGCCTCCCGCAGGGCGCGATAAGTCTCGCCGGGACGTGTTCCTTCGAAGCGGCATCTGCGATCGGGCTCCTGCTCAATTCCGCTGCGCGTCCGCCGGTCGCGGCCGCGTCCGTGCTCTTGCTGCAAGGTGACGATCCCCGTGTAGATCCACAGTGATGTTACGCGCTGATCGCTATGGATAGCACACATTTCCTCAGTGTCGGCCTCGCCGGCGGCCTTATCCACGGTGGTGGGCAGCCAGACGGCGCCGCCCGTCGGTCACCAGGCACTACGAGGTGCCGAGAACCGGTCCGTGATCATCTAGCTCCAGCCGATGAGCGGGGCCCGAGCTGCCCGGTCCGGCAGCCGTGCCCCTTTCCAGGAAAGACCCTGAGATCAGAGTGGCGTAAGAGGCGAGGTATGACCTGACCGAGGCCAGGTAAAGTCAGGCAGTCGCCAGACGTGACAGGAATTGGCGGCCCAGCGACTGCGGCATTGTATGCCTTTCGTGAGCCAGGTCGACTGGTAGCATCGACGGGACCGGTCTTGGGTGCCGGAGCGTGCGGACAGGGCACGGATGTGCCCGCCCGGTTCTCGGGCACCTACTGGGTCCTGGGGTCGGTTCTAGCCAAGCTGCGGGAGTGAATCGGCAGTGAGCCCCTATCGGAGCAGCCGGCCATGAGCCAGGCCCCGATGTCGCGGGCTGCCGCCAGGACGGGGCAGACCGCCGAGGGCCGGAGCCTCGGGCCGCGCAGGCTGCGGCTGACCCCGGTCAGCTGGGTGATCGTCGCGACGACCGCGCTGGCTCTCGGGCTTCGGATGTGGCAGCTGAGCAGCCCCGGGCACTTGACCGGGGTAACCGAGTACGACGATGGGGTCTACCTGGGCGCCGCCCTGCGGCTGGTCCACGGGGTGCTGCCTTACCGCGACTTCGTGCTGGTCCAGCCGCCTGGGCTGATCCTGATAATGACGCCGGTGGCGGCGCTGGCCAAGTGGACGGGCACGGACGGGGGCGATGGCGGTCGGCCGCGTCCTCACCGCCTGTGCGGGCGCGGCCGCGGTGCCGGTGGCAGGCCGGCTCGTCCGGCACCGGGGCCTGCTGGCCGTAGTGATCACCTGCGGGCTGCTCGCCGTCTACCCGGACGCCATCGCGGCATCGGTCACGGTGCTGCAGGAACCCTGGCTGGTGCTGTGCTGCCTGGCCGGGGCGGTCGCCGTGTTCGACGGCGACCGCGTGACTGGCAACTGGAAGAGGCTCGCCTGGGGCGGGGCGGCGTTCGGCTTCGCAGGCGCGATCAAGGTGTGGGCGGTCATCCCGGCGCTGGTGATCATGGTGCTGGCCGCCCGGCGTCCCTGGCGGGCGGCTCGTGTACCTGGGCGGGACCGCGGCCGGATTCCTCATTCCCGTGCTGCCGTTCGCCGTCGCGCGCCCACGGCTCTTCTACCGGGGCGTGATCGTGGCCCAGATCGTCAGGGTGGACAACCTGCGGATCTCGCCCTGGACCCGCCTCACCTCGCTGACCGGGATGAACAGCCTGTCACCGGTCAGCGACCAGACGGTGCTGATCGCGTCGATCGGGATCCCCGCCCTGGTGGTGCTGGCCTTCGCCGGCGGCTGGGTGGTCACGCGCCGGCCGCCGCCTGCGCTTGACTGGTTCGCGCTCGCGACGGCGGCCGGCGTGGTGGCGGCCTTCATGTGGCCGGCCGACTTCTACTATCACTACTCGGATTTTTTTGCGCCGTTCCTCGCCCTGAGCATAGGGCTGCCGGTGGCCAGGCTGGTGGCTGGCCTGGACCGGAGAGGGTGGCGGCCCGCCGGGAACCGCCGGGCCTGGCGGGCGGCCACCGCAGTCGCCGCAGCCGCGATAGTGGCGATGGCGGTGTCCCAGGTGTACCACGAGGGCCGGGCGAGAGCCGTCGCTAGACCAGTTCGCCGCGGTGCAGCAGATCATCCCGCCTGGCGCGTGCGTGCTTACCGACGAGGTGTCCTACACGATCGCGGCCGACCGGTTCTTCTCCTCCGTCCCCCACTGCTCGCAGGTGGTCGACGGCGACGGCACCGATCTGGCCCTCAGCGACGGCAGGAATGGCGTGACCGGCGCGAGCCAGGTGCCCGCGGTGCGGGCGGTCTGGCGCCAAGCGCTGGGCAGCGCGCAGTACGTGTGGCTGTCCTCGCGGCCTGAGCAGCGTCGCGGCCAGGCGGATCGCATGGACGCCTGGGTTGCTGACGTACTTCTCCCGCCACTTCCGGCGGGTCCACGCCGCCGGGGTGGTGGGCTACCTGTACCGGCGCGTCGGTCAGCCGTAACCGAACGTCCGGATCAGCAGGCCGGTGCGCGCCTTGGGTCCGAACGACGTCGACTTGGGCGGCATCCGCTCGCCGCGGGCGGCAATGTCACGGACCTCGCCGGCCGAGACCGGGTTGCAGAGCACCGCCGTCCCCCCGCCTCATCCGCGGCCCGCAGCGCGACGGCCGCGTCCTGGTGCACGACGCGGACCGTGTCCTCGCCGCCGGGAACCCGCCACAGCCGGCCGATGAGCAGTTCGGCCAGCACCGACGCGGGCAGGGCCCGCCAGGCGGGCGAGCGGCCCGCGGGCATGGCCGCGGCCGCCTGGACCGGGTCGGGATGGTCGGCCAGGTGCAGCTCGCCGCCGCCGGCGATGAGGAATGCCGGGCCGTCCTGCCCGGCCTCGGCCAGCTCGCGCAGCGCCGCGGTCAGGTCGTCCGGCATGGCCCGTACGGTGAACGCGGCCTTGGCCAGCGCCACCGCCTCGGCAGGCGAGAGCCCGGGGATGACCCGGTGCATCGCGCCGATCCGCGGCGGGTACGCCGCCGAGTTCGAACCAGCAGCGCCAGCCCGTGATCCCACGGTCCGGCCTGGTCGCCCGCGGCGCGCCGGCGGGCCTGCAGCTCGAGGTAGGCGGCGTACCGGTGGTGCCCGTCGGCGATCAGCGCCTGCCGCGGCGCCAGGTCGGCGGCGACGGCGGCCTGCTCGGCCGGGTCGGTCATGGCCCACAGCCGGTGCGTGATGCCGTCTTCGGTGACCGCGGCCAGCAGCGGCTGCCTGGCCGCCGCGATCTCGTCCACCAGGCGCGTGGCGTCACCGGGCCGCTCGCCGGCCGCGGGCCCGGCGGCGCGGATCCCGGCCGGGCTGCCGTCGTAGAGCAGGAAGATCGGCTCCAGGTTGGCCTGCGTCGCCTCCATCAGCTCGCGCCTGCCCGTGACCGGCCCCGGCATGACTGCCTCGTGCGGCAGCACGATCCCGGCGCCGGGCGGGCTGAGCCGGATGGCGCCGATGAGACCGCGCTGCAGGACATCACCCGGCGCGGCGGCGCTCTGCTCGTAGACGTAGATCGCGGGCCGGGGGTCGGCCGCGAGCACGCCCCGGTCGATCCAGTTGTTCAGCGTGCCCGCCGCCGCCGCGTAACCGTCCGCGCCGGCCGCGGGATCGGCGTGCGGGAGGATGAGCCTGACCACGTTGTGCGGGTCCGCGGCGAGCAGTCTGGACACCGATCCCGGGCCGATGGCGTCGTACGGTGGTGAGGTGACCTCCGCGAGCCCGCTGACCCGGTCCGGGGCATAGCGCAGCCCGCGGAACGGCGCAAGCACGAGTTCGGCTGATCCCGGTGATGCTGCCCGCCGGGCGGGCGGAAGGGTGTGCACATATGTCAGAAGGACGGCGCGATGGCCAGGATTCCCGGCCGGAGGAAATCCTGCCCGGCGGCGCGCCGGCCGGCGGGGAGGGTAACGCCTCGCCAGCGCCGGACGGCGACGCCCAGACGTGGTACCGGCGAGGCCTGGACCTGCTGGGAAACGGGAGCCCGGCCGCGGCCGCCCAGCTGCTCGAGCGCGCCGCCGGGGCCGAGCCGCAATCCCGGATGGTGCGCGAGGCCCTGGCACGAGCCCAGTTCGACGCCGGATGGTACGCCGCGGCCGCGGCCAGCTTCCGGATGATCGTCGAAGCCAGCCCCGCGGACGACTATGCCCACTTCGGGCTCGGTCTCGCGCTGGCCCGTTCCGGCGCGCCGGGCGAAGCCGCCGAGTACCTCGCGCTGGCCGCCGCGATGCGGCCCGACCTGCCGCACTATACGGGCGCGCTGCGAGGGGTCAGGGCCACGCTGCGCGCTCGCGACCAGGCAGCGCGAGGCGGCCCTGACCAGGCCGGGGCGGGCGACACGGAATGACGGCCGCGTTTTCGCCACCCGGCCCGCCGCGGCATGCGATCGTGGCCGCATGACAGCACCGCGGCCCGCGCCGCCCGCGGCTGCTGAGCAGCCCAGAGCCGCTCAGCACGGTCTATGACGTGGCCCTGCTTGACCTGGACGGGGTGGTGTACCTGGGGGGCACCGCCATTCCGGGTGCCGCGGCGGCCCTGAAGAAGGCCGTGTCGGCCGGCCTGCGGCTGGCCTTCGTCACCAACAACGCCTACCGGACTCCGGCCGCGATCGCCGCCCAGCTGACCGGGCTCGGCGTGCCTGCGAGCGCGGAAGACGTGGTCACCTCCGCGCAGGCGGCGGCGAGGCTGCTCGCCGAACGGCTGGCACCGGGAACGCCGGTGCTAGTCATCGGCGGGGCAGGGCTCCGCGCCGCGGTCAGGGAACGGGGCCTGCGTCCGGTCACCGTGGCGGCGGCCCGGCCGGCCGCCGTGGTTCAGGGGTACTCGCCCGACATCAGCTATGCCCACTTGGCCGAGGGCGCGCTCGCGGTCGAGGCCGGCGCACTGTTCGTCGCGTCCAACGCGGACCGCACGCTGCCCACCCCCCGGGGCCGCCAGCCCGGCAACGGGGCGCTGATTCAGGTCATCGCCACCGCGACCGGGATCCGGCCGCTGGTCGCGGGCAAGCCGGAGCCTCCGCTGCACGCCGAGTCCGTCCGGCGCACCCGAGCGCGGCGGCCGCTCGTGGTCGGCGACAGGCTCGACACCGACATCGAGGGCGCGCGGCGGGTCGGCGCCGACAGCCTGCTCGTGCTGACCGGGGTCAGTCGCCCCGCCGACCTGCTGCTGGCGCCGCCCGGGCAGCGCCCGTCCTACCTGGCGGTCGACCTGACCGGGCTGCTCGAGCCGCATCCCGAGGTGACCGCGGCCGACGGCGGGTACGGCTGCCGCGGCTGGACGGCACGGCGGGCGGCCGACGGCCAGCGGCTCGAGCTCGCCGGGGCCGGGGATCGCCTGGACGGGCTGCGCGCCCTGGCCGCCGCCGCCTGGTCGACCGGCCCGATCACCGAGGAAGCGGCCGCCCAGGCCGTCCGCAGGCTCGATGACGGCTGACCCGGGGCGCGGCCTGATTGACAATCCTGACTTGACAATGCGGCGGGGTTACGGTGTGCTTCCTGGCATGCCAGCGCGCGGAGTGCTCCCGCGCCGCGATTCCCGCGGCGTCGGCCGGACCTGCGCCTGCTGTTGCTGTCCTTCGGGTTGCTGTCGCTGACGACTGTCAGCCGACCCTGACCCATCGTCCCGGGACCTGAACGTCCCGGATCCGAAGGACTGCGATGAAGCTCGACATCTCCGTCGCCCCTGAGATCGCCCTGCTCGCCGCGGGCGGGGATGCGGCCGCTGATCGCGGCGCGGCCGGCCCGTCCGGCCCGCCTGGCCCGCCCGGTCGCCGGCCCGGCCGCGCCGCCGACCATTGGCTGCCTGGCCCGCTCCCTGCGGCTGCTGGTCGCCGATCCGCAAGGCTGGCGGGACCTGGTCCGGTTCGACCCGCTCCAGCCGGTGCACGTCCCGTTGCCGATGCCCGGGCCGGGCTGCGAGGCGTGGCTGCTGGCGCTGCCCCCGCAGCACCGCGGGGACAGGCAGCAGCCGCAGTGGCGCTGGGACGTGGCGTGCCTGGTGGCCGGGGCGATGGCCGGGCCGGCCGACCCGCCCGCGGGGCGGCCGATCCGTCCCCTGCTCTCCGGCCGGATCCGGGTGCGCGGCAGCCGGGAACCCCATCACATGGTCAATACCGGCAGCGGGTATGCGGTCAGCTTGCACGCCCGGTCGGTGATCCGGAGAGAAACGCTTCGATTACATGGCGTGGCCCTCTTCCCCGGTGCGGCGGCCGGATCTAGGCTTGCGCCGCCTGACCCCGAGAGAGAGGCTCGCCATGCGAAGAATTCTCACGATCACCGGCGCCACCGTGGTGCTCGGCCTGACCGGAGTCGTGGCCAGCACGGTGACGCAGGCAGCGCCGCAGCAGCCCAGCGCGGCGCGGCCGCGCCCGGCGAAGGTCACCGTCCGGCCCGAGACCGGCGTGCCCAGGGTGGTCGCGCACGCCCGGGCGGCGTCGAACAGCTGCGGATTCGTCCGGGCCATCCCCGCCGACGACTTCAAGGGCCTGCCCAACTACACCCCGGCCCGGGCCGCGCACCCGTTCATCGTGCGCATGTTCACCACCCAGGGCCTGATCGTCTGGCGGGCGCTGACCTCGGCCGCGCCGTGCACGACGTACTCGTTCCGGTTCCTGGCCCAGCGGGGCTATTTCACCTGGACACATTGCCACCGGCTCACCCTCAAGGGCATCTACGTGCTGCAGTGCGGTGACCCGACCGGTACCGGCTCGGGCGCGCCCGGGTACAAGTTCAAGGACGAGAATCTGACCGGCGCCACCTACCCGGCCGGCACGGTGGCCATGGCCAACGCGGGCCCGGACACCAACGGCAGCCAGTTCTTCTTCTGCTGGAAGGACTCCCCGCTCATCCCGCCGAACTACACGCCGTTCGGAGTGGTGATCAAAGGGATGAACGTGCTGCGCAAGATCGCCGCCGCGGGCGACGACAGCCAGAACGGTCCCGGCGACGGATACCCGCACCTGTTCGTCGCGTTCCGGTACGTGCAGATCGTATTCACCAAGTAGCCCGCGGGCTGCCTGCGGCGAGTGGGGGAGGCGGGCGCAGCCCCGGGCGTGCCCGCCCTCGCCTCAGCCCGACGAGGTCGGGCTGGGGCTGCTGGCCGGCTGCGTGTTGCTGGTGGGGCCAGGCGAGGCGAGGCGGCTTGTCGTGGGCGAATGCGCTGTCGGTACCGGGCTGGGTGACGTCGGCGAGGCGGTTGGACGGGTCGGCGACGGGCTGGTCGGCGTGGGCGAAGGGCTCGCGCGCCGTGTCGTCCGGGACGGCGTGGGCGTCGGGGTCGGGGTCGGGGTCGGGGTCGGCGACGAGACCGATGTGCTGTCCGACGAGGTCGACCCGGTCGTCGGGGACCGGGCGTACCAGCAGCTAGAGGGCCAGCACGGCCAGGAACAGCACGATCAGCACGACGGTCGAGGTGCGCACGCGCCCGATCACGAGGCGCCTCCGGTCGAGCGGCCGGTGTCGAGCTCGGCGGCGACGAGGATGCCTTCGGACCGGAAGGCCGACGCCACCCGGGCCCGCAGCTCGCGTCCCACCTCGAACTGCTTGCCCGGCAGGGTCCGGGCCACCATGCGCACCGAGAACGTGTCGACCTCGATCTTCTCCACGCCCATCACGCTCGGCGGGTCGAGCAGCATCCTGCGCAGATCGTCATCGGCGTAGGCGGCCTCCCCGACCCGCCGCAGCACGTCGGTGACATGGCTGACCTCGATGGTGGCGGGGACCGGCACGTCGATGACGGCCCGCGCCCAGTCCCGGGACAGGTTGGTGACCTGGATGATCTGGCCGTTCGGGGTCGTGATGACCTCGCCGCTGACCGAGCGCAGCCGGGTGACCCGGAGCGTGACATCCTCGACCGTGCCGGTGACCTCCGGCACGCTGGGGGCCGAGATGCGGATCACGTCGCCGAAACCGTACTGCCGTTCGCTCGTGATGAAGAACCCCGCGGCGATGTCCTGCACGAATCGCTGCAGGCCGAACCCCAGCGCCGCGCTGAGCAGGGCGGCGGGCGCCACCAGGCCGGCGAGGGGCACGCCCAGCCGCTGCACGACCAGTACCGCCATGACCACGTAGATGAGGGCCAGCACCGTCCAGGTCACGACCTGCGCGACGACATGGCGGTGCTTGGCGGTCTCGGAGCGCACCAGCTCATCGGATTCGCTCGCGTGAGCGTCGATGTGCGCGGTGACCCGGTCGCGCAGCCATTCCGCCAGCCGGGTGAGCAGGATCGCCCCCAGCACCAGCAGCACGATCTCCAAGAGGTTGCCCCGCGCCCACGCGCTAAAGTCGTTCAGCGAAGCGATTGCGCCGGTCACCTCACCCTCCTGTTTCACGATCTGCCTCGTCACGAAACCTACTGGCACCCGGTCCCGGCCCGGCGCCACTTGCCACGAAGATGGGGTGACGTCCCGGCGCCCGGGCTGCCACAGTGTCATTGATGGTAGTGACGAACCGGGGCTGCTGACGTGGCCGAGCTGGCCGGCCTGCTGGGCGCGTGGCGCGGCGATCTGGCCGCGTGGGCGATCCCCGGGCACATCAGCGCGGCGGTCACCGAATCCCCGTGGGTGCTCCCGCGGCAGGTGTTCGCGCGGCGCGCCGACCGGCTGGCCGGCACGCCGTCGGGCCCCTCCTACGAGGTGGCCTGGGCGGCGCTCGACCCGCCGGGCAGCATCCTGGACGTCGGTGCGGGGGCCGGAGCCGCCAGCCTTCCGCTGCTGGCCCGGGCCACCGCCCTGACCGCGGTGGACAGCGACGCCGCGATGCTCGCCCTGCTCGCCGAGCGGGCCGCTGCCCAGGGCGTCAGCGCCCGGTGCGTGCACGGCAGCTGGCCGGAAGCCGCTCCCGCAGGTCCCGGCGGCCGACGTCGTGACCTGCCATCACGTGCTCTTTAACGTGCCCGGCCTGGCGCCCTTCGTGACGGCGCTCACCGCGCACGCCCGGCGGCTGGTGGTCACCGAGATAACCGCCACGCACCCGCTGGTCACGCTCAACGAGCTGTGGCTGAAGTTCCACGGCCTGCGGCGCCCGGACGGTCCCACCGCGGCCGACGTGCTGCGCATCCTGGCCGCGATGGGCTTGCGGCCGGGCTACCGGCGATGGCGCCGCCCCGGCGGGGCGGACTACGCGAGCTTCGACGAGCTCACCGAGGTCACCAGGCGGCGGCTGTGCCTGCCGCCCGAGCGGGCCGGCCAGGTGGCCGACGCGCTCGTCGAGGCGGGTGCCGACCCCGGGCACCCGGTCGATCTCGGATCGTCGGGACGCGACGTCGTGACGATCTGGTGGGCGGGCGGGGCCGGCCAGGACACGACCCGGGTCAGAGGAATTTCCTGAGCCTGAGCAGGTCGAAGACGCTCGCCTCGACCTTCAGCCTGCCGGTCAGCCAGGCCCGGGCGAAGGACGCCGGGTCGCCCGCGATCGAGACCAGGTCGTCGCTGTTCGCGGTGAACCTGACCTGGGCCGGGGGGCTGCCCGGTGCGGCCTCCTCGACCGGATCCGCGCCATCCGGCCCGATCCGGGTCACGAATAGCAGGCCCAGGTCGGGCACCCGGCAGCTCATCGTGCGCTCGGGAAAATTGGCGGCCCGGTCGGCCGGGTCCATCTCGGCGATGCGGCCCAGCAGCGTCTCCAGCGCCTTGCGGCACTCGTCCGCGGTCGCCATCTAGGCGCCGATCCGCGCCGGTGAACATCTATCAGCCACGGCCTCAACCTCGCTCTCTGGGCTGAGCCCATCCTGCCAGCCCGGAGCGGGTCATGACGCGGGACACGGCCCGGCGGGTGCCGATGCGCCGGCCTGTCGGTTCTGGACGGTAGGTTCCGAAGGGAACGCACGCGCGCGAGGAGCGTGGAGGCAGATGGAGCACGACAAGCACGACCACGAGGAGACCGGCGAGCCGCGGGTGGATCAGGCGGTGGCCGGCCTGGACCGGCTGGCGGACCTGCCGCCCGATGAACACGTGCCGGTGTTCGAGCGGACCCACGCCACGCTGCGGCAGGTGCTCAGCGAGCTCGATTCCGGGCCGGGCGACACCGGCGGCCGCTGACCCGGATGCCCACCGCCATGCCCAGCCGGATCCGGCTTGATGCCGAGCTCGTCAGGCGCGGCCTGGCCCGGTCACGGGAACAGGCGGCCGAGCTGATCAGCGGCGGCCGGGTCGCCGTGGCCGGGCTCACCGCCGGCAAGGCGGCCACGCAGGTCAGCCGGGATGCCGCCATCACCGTGACCGGGGACGCCGGGCCCGGGTACGTGTCCCGCGGCGGCCACAAGCTGGCCGGGGCGCTGGCCGCGTTCGGCGGCCTGACCGTCGCCGGGCGCCGCTGCCTGGACGCGGGCGCTTCCACCGGGGGATTCACCGACGCGCTGCTGCGGGCCGGCGCCGGGCACGTCGTCGCGGTGGACGTGGGCTACGGCCAGCTCGCCTGGGTCCTGCGCGGCGATCCCCGGGTCACCGTGCTGGAAAGAGTCAACGTCCGCGAGCTGCGGCCCGAGCAGGTAGCCCCGCCACCCGGCCTGGTGGTGGCCGACCTGTCGTTCATTTCCCTGGCCACCGCGCTGCCCGCGCTGGTGAACTGCGCCGAGCCGGATGCGGATTTCGTGCTGCTGGTCAAGCCGCAGTTCGAGGTGGGCCGGGGCCGGGTCGGCCGGGGGGGCGTGGTCAGGGACCCCGGCCTGCGGGCCGAAGCGGTGTCCGCGGTCGCGGCGGCCGCCCGCAGCCGCGGGCTCGGCGTCGCGGGGGTCACGGCCAGCCCGCTGCCCGGCCCGGCCGGCAACGTGGAATATTTCCTCTGGCTGCGCCGCGGTGCGCCGCCGCTCGACCGCGCCGAGCTCGAGCAGGCGATCACCGCCGGCCCGCAGTAGTTTGCTAGCCGTGAGGAGCACAGCCCGGTGGGCATGACGGACGGCGAGCGGGCCGTGCTGCTCGTCACGCACGCCGGGAAGCCGCAGGCGCTGAGCAGCGCGCGGTTCGTCGCCGACCGGCTGATCGCGGCGGGCCTGACGGTGCGGATGCTGAGCCCGGAGGCGGCCGAGCTCCGCTGCCCCGCCGTCGAGGTCCCGCCCGGCCCGGAGGCGGCCGCCGGGACGGAGATCGTGATCGTGGTCGGCGGCGACGGGACGCTGCTGCGCGCGGCCGAGGTGGCCCGCCCGGCGGGAGTGCCGTTGCTCGGGGTGAACCTGGGCCATGTCGGCTTCCTGGCCGAAGCCGAGCCCGACGACCTGGCCTGGACGGTGGACCGCGTGGTGGCCCGCCGCTACCACGTCGAGCGCCGGATGACGATCGACGTGACCCTGCGGCACAACGGGACCATGCTGGCCGCCACCTGGGCGCTCAACGAGGCCACGGTGGAGAAGACCCCCCGGGTGGGCATGCTCGAGGTCGTCACCGAGGTGGACGGGCGGCCGCTGTCCCGGCTGGACTGCGACGGCGTGATCTGCGCCACTCCCACCGGGTCGACCGCCTACGCGTTCTCCGCCGGGGGCCCGGTCGTGTGGCCGGAGGTGGAGGCGCTGCTCCTGGTGCCGATATGCGCGCACGCGCTGTTCGCCGGGCCGATGGTGATCGCGCCGGCCTCGACCGTCGCGATCGAGGTGATCGGCGGTTCCGCGCGCACGCCCGCGGCCCTGCCCGGCCAGGGGGTCGATACCGGCCACGGGCGTGGCGAGGTGACAGGGGCCGTGCTGTGGTGCGATGGTCGCCGTAGGGTCGAACTGCCGCCGGGCTCGAGGGTCGAGGTACGGCGGGGAGCGCGTCCTGTCCTGCTGGCCAGGCTGAACCGCAACGAGACCGAGGCCGGCGCCGGAGCCGGGGCGCCGTTCACCGACCGCCTGGTCGCGAAGTTCGGGCTGCCGGTCACCGGATGGCGCGGCAGGCAAGCGGCCGGGCGCCTGGCCCGGCGGCGGCGGCCGGGCCGCACCAGGCGAGGGCGGAACTGTGGCGTCAGGCCAGGCGGCTGGCCGCGGGGCCGGTTCCGATGAAGACGGAACTGTGGCGTCGGGCCAGGCGGCTGGCGCGGGGCCGGTTCCGGTGAAGAGGAGGCGTCGAGAGCCGATGCTTGAGGAAGTCCGGATCACCGGGCTCGGGGTGATCGATGACGTGGTCCTCGAGCCGGCACCCGGGCTCACCGTGGTCACCGGGGAGACCGGGGCCGGCAAGACCATGGTGGTGACCGGGCTTGGCCTGCTGTTCGGCGGCCGCGGCGACCCGGCGCGGGTCCGGCCGGGCGCGGACCGGGCCACGGTGGAGGGCCGGCTGCGCATCGACCCCGGCGGCCACGTCGCCGAGCAGGTAGGCGAGGCAGGCGGCGAGCTCGACGATGGCGGCCAGTCCCTGGTCGTCAGCCGTTCGGTATCGGCCGAGGGACGGTCGCGCGCGTACGCCGGCGGCCGCGCGGTGCCGGTGTCGCTGCTCACCTACCTGGCTGACGAGCTGGTGGCCGTGCACGGCCAGGCCGACCAGCAGCAGCTGCTCAAGCCGGCCCGGCAGCGCGCCGCGCTGGACAGGTACGCGGGCGACAAGCTGGCCGCCGTGCTGGCCGAGTACCAGCGGGCCTTCCACCGGCACCGCGAGGTGAGCGACCGGCTCACCGAGCTGACCGCGCGCGCCCGCGAGCGGGATCAGGAGGCGGCCGAGCTGCGCGCCGGCCTCGACGAGATCGCCCGGCTGGAGCCGGCCGAGGGCGAGGACGCGGACCTGCTGGCCGAGGAGGAGCGGCTGGCGCACGCAGACGCCTTGCACGCGGCCGCGACCGCCGCGCACCAGGCGCTGGTCGGTGACCCTTCGGCCGGCGGGTACGAGGGCGCGGACGCCGCGGCGCTGCTGACCGGGGCCAGGCAGGCGCTCGACGGCGTCTCGGAACACGACACGGCCCTGGCCGGCCTGGCCGCCCGCCTGGCCGAGGTGCAGTACGTCGTCGCCGACGTGGCGGTCGAGCTGGCCTCCTACGCCCAGTCCGTGGAGGCCGACCCGGCCAGGCTCGCGGTCGTGCAGGAGCGGCGCGCCGAGCTGGGCCGGCTGATCCGGATGTTCGGCGGCCGCGGCGACGGCACCGCCGACCTCGCCGCGGTGCTGGCCTGGGCGCGGGAGGCCTCGGGCCGGCTGGCCGAGCTGGACGGCGCCGACGACCTGGTGTCCGCGCTGGCTGCCGAGGAGGCCGAGCTCGCGGCCCAGGCCGACGATCTGGCCGCGCGGCTGACCGAGCTGCGCGGCCAGGCCGCGGACCGGTTCGCCGCCGCCGTGACCGCCGAGCTCACCGCGCTGGCCATGCCGCACGCGAGGCTGACCGTGGCGATCACGCCGGCCAGCGAGCCCGGGCCGTACGGGCGGGATGAGGTGGAGATCCGGCTCGCCGCGCATCCGGGCGCACCGGAGCTGCCGCTGCACAAGGGCGCCTCCGGCGGCGAGCTGTCCCGGGTGATGCTGGCCATCGAGGTGGTGTTCGCGGGGGCCGACCCGGTGCCGACGTTCGTGTTCGACGAGGTCGAACGCCGGCGTGGGCGGCCGGGCGGCGGTGGAGGTGGGGCGGCGCCTGGCCCGCCTGGCCCGCCTGGCCCAGGTGATCGTGGTCACCCACCTGCCGCAGGTCGCGGCCTTCGCCGACACGCACCTGGTGGTGGAGAAGGCCGACGACGGCTCGGTCACCAGCAGCGGCGTCATCCACCTCGACCGGGGGAGCCGGGTGCGCGAGCTGTCCCGGATGCTGGCCGGGCTGGAGGACTCGGAGCTGGGCCAGGCGCACGCCGAGGAACTCCTCGGCTTGGCCACCGCAGAGCGCGCCAGGCTGGCCAGATCGTGACCGGCGGCCGCCTCGTGGGCGGCCAGCGGAGGTCGCCCTCCAGCTAGTCCGGCGTGGTGGCTGCCTTCTTGGCCGCACTGGTCGCCGCTATCGCCCCGGTCGCCGGTTCCGCCGCGGCGCGCCCCGGCGCCATCCGCCCCGGCCGCGGCGCTCTCCTCCGGCGCGGACGTGGCCGGGTGATGTGCCCGGCGAATGCCCAGGATGCTCAGGAAGAAAGTGCCCAGGATCATCTGGCAGCTCAGGATCAGTGCCGTCACCGAGGGCACCACCACCCGTAGCGCGGTCCGGTAGTTGAGGGTGCCGAAGTGGGCACCGTGCCATTCGGCGAAGGAAAGGATCAGCCCGGCCACGCCGGCCAGCATGAGCAGGAACCCGGCCAGCAGGCCCCGCTCCAGGCTCCAGGCGCCCAGCAGCCGCCGCACCCGGGCAGTCATCGGCAGGAAGCCTTCGGCGCTCGCGTAGACCTGGCTGAACACGGAGAAGAGCACGGACTGGAAGCCGATCACGATCATGGCGGCGCCCACGTCGAGGGTATCCACGTCAAATGTGACCCCGCCGATCCGCAGCGGCGCCGGGGCGACCGCGAGGCCGATGGCCAGGCCCAGCCCGATCAGGGCCAGCCCGGGGAACAGGAACAGCCAGCGCGGGCTGAACAGCAGCAGGAACCGCAAGTGCCGCCAGCCGTCCCGCCAGCTGCGCAGGTGCGGCGGCCGGCTCCGGCCGTCCGGCGACAGCGTGGTCGGCACCTCGGTGATCCGCTGGCCGGCCAGGGTGGCCTTGACCACCATCTCGCTGGCGAACTCCATGCCCGACGCCTGCAGCCCGAGCGCCAGCATCCGGCTGCGGCGAAACCCGCGCAGGCCGCAGTGGAAGTCGCCGATCCGGCTGCGGAAGAGCAGCCGGCCGATGAAGCTCAGGACCGGGTTGCCCAGGTAACGGTGCAGCGGCGGCATGGCTCCCGGCGCGATGCCGCCTTTGAACCGGTTGCCCATCACCAGGTCTGCGCCCGCCCGCAGTTGCTCGACGAACGGCATGAGCGCCGTGAAGTCGTAGCTGTCGTCGGCGTCGCCCATGATCACGTACTCGCCGTCGGCCGCCATGATGCCGCCCAGCAGGGCGTTGCCGTAGCCGGGGTCGGCCACCGTGATCACCCGGGCACCGGCCTCCCGGGCCAGCCGCTGGCTGCCGTCGGTGCTGCCGTTGTCGGCGACCAGGACTTCCCCGTCGATGCCGTGCTCGGCAAGGAAGCCGGCTGCCTTCCGGACGCAGGTCGCGACGGTCTCTGCCTCGTTGAGACAGGGCATGAGTACGGTGAGTTCCACCTCGTCTCCTTGCTGGCCAGGGCCACGCCCGGAGTCGTTCTGTCCCAAGATTATGTGTTTGCTCCGCCTCCGGCGGACCCACCGTATCGGACATCCCCCGTTCGCGTGATTGGACTCGCTGCCCTCTCGCCGCGATCGCTGCCTTCCGGGTCGGCCCGGCTGCCTCCCGCTGCCCCGTCTCCCCGGCGGCGTCCCCGGCGGTCCTGCTCCCGGGAGCCGTCTCTCCGCGCGAACGCGAGCCCGGCGGCGATGCTGGCCAGCGGGATGACGGCCAGCGTGTACCGATAGCTGAATCCCGAGGTGGCCATCGGCAGGACCAGCAGCACCACGGCGACAGCCCAGGGCAGCAGTACCAGGCCGCCCCAGCGCCGCCACCGTGCGGCCAGGCCGCCGAGCCCGGCCAGCAGCATCAGCCCGAGCAGGGTCCCGTGCAGGTACACCTGCCGCTGGTAGGCCCCGAGGAACCCGGCGAACGGCTGCACGGCACGGGTCTGGCCGAGTCCCGGCTGGAACGTCCGTAGCGCCTTCCAGTCTGCCCACGACGGGATCTGCGGCGGCGGGTCGCTGAAGAGGTACAGGACGTTGGTTTGGCGATCATAGTTCACGTCGTGGTTCCAGCCGAACGCGCGCCATGTGTCGGCTGCCACCACCCGCAGGTAGGACAGGGGCTGATCCTCGATGGCCCGGACCGCGAACCGCTGCGCCAGCGCGTTGACCTGGGGGCGAACAGTCCCTTGTGGAACTGCAACAGCGGGTCGGATGGGCTCCAGATGTATTCCACCGCGATTGGCCGCCGGGCGGGCGGCCGAGGATCGCACAGCGGGGCCAGCGACGCAGGCGGCTTCATGACGGCGCAGTTGGCGAAGCTCTGCACGCGGCCGTACAAGTACGTCCCGGCCGAGTCGGCGGTCGCGACCCGTCCGTGCTGCAGATAGTAGACGAACATGTAGCCCGCGATGGGAATCGCGCCCGCCACGACCAGGGCGGCCAGCGGGCGCCAGCCCACCCGCCGGGCCAGCAGGCAGACGGCCACCACCACCAGGAGCGGCAATCCCACCGACCGCACCACCGTCGCATAGCCGATCGCCAGCCCCTGCGATCACCGCCACCGGCACGCTGACCCGGTCGTCCCAGCACAGCAGCACCACTGCCCCGGTCACCAGCAGCATGAACAGGGCATCCGACATCACCTGCTGCTCAATCTGCATCTGATAGGCGTCAAACAGCACCGGCACCGCCGCCAGCGTCGCCCCCCAGGCCGGCAGCCAGCGTCGGCGCAGCAGCACGTAGATCCCCGTTCCTATCGCCAGGCCCATCAGATGCTGCAACGCTGCCACCAGGGTGAAACTGTGGAAGGGCAGGAGCAGCCGCAGGAAGAAGGGGTAACCGGATGGCCGGGACGGGTTGGTCGCCAGGTGGATCGCGTCGCTGACATACCGGTAGGAGTCGTTGAACCACATCACCGGCGGATAGCCGAGCATGACCACTACCCGCAGCGCCGCCGCCGCCGCCAGCACGGCTGCGAACAGCCAGTGGCGCGCCAGGAGACTCCCCGCCCGCTCAGCCCAGCCTGGTGCGGCGGCCTGCGTCGCGGCGCCGTCCCTCGTCGCCTGTGACGCGGCCGTACCCGGCTTGGCTGTCCGGGCGCGCCGCCGGGCTGCCTGGGCCGTACCTGGCTTGGCCTCTCGGGCGCAGGCGCCGGGCTGCCCCCCGGCCGCCCGGCGGCGTCGGCACCTGGCGCACTATGCTTCGCGCCAGCGTCGCCCTCGGTCACC